>NZ_CCBB010000001.1:0-1200000 GCF_000613185.1 Mycolicibacterium cosmeticum | reverse complement strand
CGCGACGGGCGCGGGCCCAAGCCGTGCTGGATCGTGCCGCCGGACGGGGCGACATCGCGGCGGGCGCGGACCAGGACCTGATGCTGGATGCGATGGGAGCGCTGGTGTTCTGGCGGCTCATCGCACTGGGGCGTCCGGTGAGCGACGAACACCTGCGCCGCCTGGCGCGCCTGATCGGCGCGATGGCGCGTCAGGACAGCGGCGCGCGGTAGTTGGTCAGCCAGCCCAGCGCCGGTGCCGACGCCCGGGCGCCGTGCACCCAGTAGGCCTCCTCGTTGAGCAGTGCCTGCACCCTGGCGTCCCCGAATCCGCGGTCGATCCGGTCCCGGACGAACGCCAGTTCCACCACCTGGGCGGCGAAATCGCGCACCGTGCGGCCGGCGGCCTTGCCGTGGTGGCGGGTGACCTCGGCGATCGCGTGCTTGCGGCCGCGCAGCGACCCGAGCCAGGTGGCCTCGTTGGCGGTGATCAGGCCGGCCGCCACCATCCCCGGCAGCTTCTCGGCCACCACCCGCTGTTCCCGCCGCCGGCTGTACACGCCGAGCGCGATCGCCAGCGCGAAGATCGGAACCATCCACAGCACGTACACTGCGAAGTAGGTCTCGATGCCCAGCAGCGACGACCCGTTCCACAGCATGTGCATCACCACCGCGGCGCCGTAGCCCAGGCCGATGCAGGCCACCTTGCCGCTGGTTCCGCGTTGTCGGAGCGCGAAGTAGACGCCGATCCCGGTGAAGGTGGTGAACAGCGAGTGCGCGAACGGGGCCATCACCAGGCGCAGCGCGGCGGTCAGCAGCGAGGTGGCCACCGATTCACCGTTCGCGATGTAGAGGATGTCCTCCAACCAGGCGAAACCGGCACCGACCAGGCCCGCGTACACCAGGCAGTCGGTCAGTGAGTTGAGCTCGTTGCGGCGCCGCCCGGTCATCATGACCAGTAGGAACAGGCCCTTGGCGGCTTCCTCGATGAGCGGGGCGCGGATCGCCGTGGATTCGAACCCCTCCGGCAGGCCGGCCACCGGGGTGACCGCCGCATCGGCCCACAGTTCGAAGATCAGCGAGACCACGATCGCCAGCGAGGCGCCCCAGATGAACGCCAGCTGCAGCAGCCGCGTCGGCTCCGGTTCCCAACGGTCCAGCCACAGATAGCTGAGCACCACGACGGTGATCGCCACCGTGGACAGCACGAAGCCGATCGCGGTGCCGACGGGATTGGCCAGCGTCAACAGGATGATCAGCAGCCCGGTGATCGTCCCGAGCCCGATCAGCACCGCCAACGGGGCGCCGACGGCGCGCGCCCGGCCAGGCCACGGCGGTATCGGCGGGTGCGGCAGATGGGGTGGGTGCACGTCAGCAGGTTAACCGGGTTTGGCCAGCGTGCACCCGGTCGAGTACGCTTTGGAAGTACCTGTGTGTCCGTCGGTTCGGTGGACGCCGCAGGAACACAAAAATCATCATCTGTCCCTACGATTGAACCTGTCCGGAGCAACCCACCACATGCCAAGTCCCTCCGTCACGTCCCCGCAGGTAGCCGTCAACGACATCGGCTCCGCGGAAGACTTCCTCGCCGCCATCGACAAGACCATCAAATACTTCAACGATGGCGACATCGTCGAAGGGACCATCGTCAAGGTGGACCGCGACGAGGTCTTGCTCGACATCGGCTACAAGACCGAAGGTGTCATTCCTTCCCGCGAACTTTCCATCAAGCACGACGTCGACCCCAATGAGGTCGTTTCCGTGGGCGATGAGGTCGAAGCCCTGGTCCTCACCAAGGAGGACAAGGAAGGCCGTCTGATCCTCTCCAAGAAGCGTGCGCAGTACGAGCGCGCCTGGGGCACCATCGAGGAGCTCAAGGAGAAGGACGAGGCCGTCAAGGGCACCGTCATCGAGGTCGTCAAGGGCGGCCTGATCCTCGACATCGGCCTGCGCGGCTTCCTGCCCGCCTCCCTGGTCGAGATGCGTCGTGTCCGCGATCTGCAGCCGTACATCGGCAAGGAGATCGAGGCCAAGATCATCGAGCTGGACAAGAACCGCAACAACGTGGTGCTGAGCCGCCGCGCCTGGCTGGAGCAGACCCAGTCCGAGGTGCGCAGCGAGTTCCTCAACCAGCTCACCAAGGGCGCCATCCGCAAGGGTGTGGTGTCCTCGATCGTCAACTTCGGCGCGTTCGTCGATCTCGGCGGCGTCGACGGCCTGGTGCACGTCTCCGAGCTGTCCTGGAAGCACATCGATCACCCGTCCGAGGTGGTTCAGGTGGGCGACGAGGTCACCGTCGAGGTGCTCGACGTCGACATGGACCGCGAGCGGGTTTCGCTGTCGCTCAAGGCGACTCAGGAAGACCCGTGGCGCCACTTCGCCCGCACCCACGCCATCGGCCAGATCGTGCCGGGCAAGGTCACCAAGCTGGTGCCGTTCGGTGCGTTCGTCCGCGTCGAAGAGGGCATCGAGGGCCTGGTGCACATCTCGGAGCTGTCCGAGCGCCACGTCGAGGTCCCGGACCAGGTGGTCCAGGTCGGCGACGACGCGATGGTCAAGGTCATCGACATCGACCTGGAGCGTCGCCGGATCTCGCTGAGCCTCAAGCAGGCCAACGAGGACTACACCGAGGAGTTCGACCCGTCGAAGTACGGCATGGCCGACAGCTACGACGAGCAGGGCAACTACATCTTCCCCGAGGGCTTCGACGCCGACACCAACGAGTGGCTCGAAGGCTTCGACAAGCAGCGCACCGAGTGGGAAGCCCGGTACGCCGAGGCCGAGCGTCGCCACAAGATGCACACCGCCCAGATGGAGAAGTTCGCCGCTGCGGAGGCCGAAGAGGCCGCCCGCCCGACGTCTTCGTCGTCGAACGGTCGCTCGGAAGAGTCCGCTGGTGGTTCGCTGGCCAGCGACGCCCAGCTCGCCGCGCTGCGCGAGAAGCTCGCGGGCAACGCGTAACAGTTCTGTACGAAGGACTCCCCGGCTGGTTTCAGCCGGGGAGTTTTTCGTTGCGGCACATGCACATATCGCTTTTTGACAATCATTTTCAACAACTGTTTGACTCGCCGTCATGTCGACGCCGATGCGAGTCCTTGCCGCGCTGTCCGTTTCGCTGATCGCCGCGGGCTGCGGTAAACCCGACGGTGACACCGCAGCCACCTCGCCGCAGCCGGCCGCGCCGTCCACGTCGGTCAAGCCCACCGAACAAGCTTCGCCCACACCACGTTTGGCGTTGAGCTACGACGGTGGAGTGCTCGTCCTCGACGCCGAAACCCTGCGCCAGGTGGCCGATATCCCGCTGGACGGGTTCGTGCGGCTCAACTCCGCCGCCAACGGCCGGCACGTCCTGGTGTCGCAGTCCGACGGTTTCGCGGTCCTGGACCTGGGCACCTGGACCGACCGGCACGGTGACCACGGCCACCACTACACGGCACCCCCGAAGCTGACCGATATCCGCTTCGGCGGCGCCGAACCCGGCCATGTGGTGGCACACGACGACATGCTCACCCTCTTCAGCGACGGCACCGGCGCCGTCGACGTGGTGGACCCGGCCAAACTCCTCAAGGGGGACACCGCCGTCCGCAGCACCACCGTGACCACGCCGCATCACGGTGTCGCCGTGGCCCGCGCCGACGGCACCACCGTCGTCAGCGTCGGCGACGAGGAGACCCGTTCCGGCGCGGTCATTCTCGACGGGACCGGCGTCCCCGTGGCCACCAACGAGAGCTGCCCGGGGCTGCACGGTGAGGCTGCCGCCGCAGGAGGAGTCCTGACCTTCGGCTGCCAGGACGGCATCCTCGTCGTGCGCGGCAACGACATCCGCAAAGTGGCCAGCCCCGACCCGTACGGCCGGATCGGCAACCAGGCCGGCAGCGACGCCTCCCCGGTGGTGCTCGGCGACTACAAGACCGACCCGGACGCCGAACTGGAGCGGCCCCGCCGGTTCACCCTCACCGACACCGCGACCGGGGCCCTGCGGGTGGTGCCCATCGACGCCAGCTACAGCTTCCGGTCCCTGGACCGCGGCCCCAAGGGTGAGGCGGTCATCCTGGGCACCGACGGCCACCTGCACGTCTTCGATCCGGTGACGGCCCAGCGCACCGCGCACATCCCGGTCATCGGCGCCTGGATGGAGCCCGACGTGTGGCAGTCGCCCATGCCCAACCTGCACATCCAGGACGGCATCGCCTATGTCAGCGACCCGGCCGCCCAGCGGCTGGTCGCGGTGAATCTGGCCGACGGCAAGACCGTCGCCCAGACGCAGCTGGCACACCCGACCGTCGAACTGACCGGCGTCGCCGGCTGAGCCGGGATCGGGCCTGACAGACTGGTGCGGTGCTGCGGATTGGGTTGACCGGTGGGATCGGTGCGGGCAAGTCGACGGTGTCCTCGACATTCAGTGAACTGGGCGGGATCGTCGTCGACGGTGACGTCATCTCCCGGGAGGTCGTCGAACCGGGAACCGAAGGCCTGGCCCGGCTGGTCGAGGCTTTCGGGGACGGCATTCTGCAGCCCGACGGCGCACTGAACCGGCCCGCGCTGGCGGCCGTCGCGTTCAGCGACGAGGAGAAGCGCCAGACCCTCAACGGGATCGTGCACCCGCTGGTCGCGCACCGGCGCTCCGAACTGATCGAAGCCGCAGGCACCGACGCCGTGATCGTGGAGGACATCCCGCTGCTGGTGGAATCCCACATGGCGCCGATGTTCCCGTTGGTGGTCGTGGTGCACGCGGACCCCGAGCTGCGCGTCAAGCGGCTCATCGAGTACCGCGGCTTCACCGAGGCCGACGCCCGGGCCCGCATCGCCGCCCAGGCCACCGAGGAACAACGCCGGGCGGTCGCCGATGTGTGGCTGGACAATTCGGGCTCGCCGGGCGAACTGGTGGAGAAGGCGCGCTGGTTGTGGCACGAGCGCATCCTGCCGTTCGCGCACAACCTCAAGGCCGGCGTTCCGGCCCGCCGGGAACCCTCCGTGGTGACCTACGACCCGGACTGGGCCGAACAGGCGCAGCGGATCATCGCCCGGCTCAACACCGCCTGTGGGCACCGTGCGGTGCGGATCGACCACATCGGCTCCACCGCGGTGCCGGGCATGGACGGCAAGGACGTCATCGACATCCAGATCACCGTGCCCGGCCTCGACGTGGCCGACGAACTCGCCGACGCGCTGCTGGCCGCCGGCTATCCGCGGGTCCCGGCGTTCACGATGGACTCCGTGCACGGCGACGATCCGGCCGTGTGGCACAAGCGGTTCCACGCCTCGGCGGATCCGGGCCGGCCCACCAACGTGCATCTCCGGGTGGACGGCTGGCCCAATCAGCGGTTCGCGCTGTTGTTCGTCGCGTGGCTGCGCGCCAATCCCGGTGTGCGCGCCGACTATCTGGCGGCCAAGCACGCGGCGCTGGCCGCCCCGGACTACGCCGTCGCCAAGGAGCCGTGGTTCCTGGACAACTATCGGCGCGCGCAGCTGTGGGCCGAGGGCACCGGCTGGCAGCCGTGAGCCGCTACTGCGCCGGCGGCGGGACGGGCTCCTGGCCGGGCACCGGGATGTTCAGCGGCGCACCGCATTGCAGCGTGCCGTACAGCGGGTCATCCTTCACGCGGAACACCCGCGGGGCGATGAACTGATCGGCCTGCGCCACGGTCTGGTCGTCCACCAGGATCTCGCAGTGCAGGTTGGAGCCGTAGGGCCACTGGATGGACAGCTCCATTCCGGCCAGCTTCGGATCCGCCATCACCGTGTTGATCTCGAACGTCTGCCCGGGCAGCAGCGTGGGTTGCTCGCTGTTGACGTTGTGGTCGTCGGCCTTGTAGGCCACCACCGCGCCGCGTGAGGTGCCGTCAGCCCTGGCCTTGTAGGTGACGTTGTGTAACAACGGGGCAGCCGGATCCGTGGCCGGTGGGGGCGGTGGTGCCGGTTCCGGGTCGGCCGTCGCGACCGCCGGGAACAACTGCCCCGCGCACAGCACCAAGACCGACAGGGCAGAACCGACCCCAGCCACTCCTGCGCGCCTGGTAACACTCATACCGCCAGACATTACGCCCGCCAGGTCAGCGGCATATCCCGACCTCGCAGCCAGCGCCCGAGGTCGTAGTCGTGGCGGGCCAGCGCGTCCACCGTGGCAACCGCGGTGTGGATGGCCCGTTGGGCGGTGTCCGCGCTCAGCAGGCCCGCCCCGGCGGCGGCGAGCAGCTCGTCGACGTCGGTCAGGCCGACGTCGCGGCCGGTGCGCACCACCAGGTCCAGGTAATGGTCTTCGGCCTGCCACCTGTCGGCGCCGGCGGTGTACCGGCCCACGTCCAGGTAGAAGTCCTGGTCCCGCTCGTACCCGGGGTTGAAGTGGAACACCGACGCGCGCAGATCCAGATCGGGCAGCAGCCAGGACTCCAGGTAGTGGAACTGTGCCCGGCCCGGGGTCGGGCGGGCCATGTACAACCCCCAGGGCCGCACCGTGTAGACGTCGACGGCGCGCACGATGCCCTTGGGATCGGTGTTGGTTGCCGCGCGCAGATCGAAGACCTCGCGTTTGGGCGGATGGACGCTCACCGCCACCTACGCAGATCCAGCACCAGCGGGCCTTTGCCCGCCGGCCGGGTCAACAGCCGCAGCACGAAGCCGATGACGATCGCCACCCAGCATCCGGTCCACACCAGATCGGCGGCCTCCAGCCAACTGCACTGGTGACTGACGCCGCTGTCGTCAGAGGCGCAGCTGGAGCCCAGGAACGCGGCGATCTGCGCTGGTCCGGGCCAGATCAGCAATACCGCGCAGGCCAGGCCGCCGAGCAACAACAGCAGGCCCAGCAGACGCAACGCGATGCGGGCGGGTTCGGGCACGGCGTCACCGTAACCCAGGGGGAATGAAGATGTCGGTGTCCGCGCTTAACCTGGTGACCATGGCTTTCGCTACCGAACATCCCGTGCTGGCGCACTCGGAGTACCGACCTGCCGCCGACGCCGTCGACGGCATCGTGCGTGCCGGCGGCCAGTTCACCGTGGTCAGCGAGTACCAGCCCGCCGGTGACCAGCCCGCCGCCATCGACGAACTGGAACGCCGCATCAGGGCGGGGGAGCGCGATGTGGTGCTGCTCGGCGCCACCGGCACCGGTAAATCCGCGACCACGGCGTGGCTCATCGAGCGGCTGCAGCGGCCCACCCTGGTGATGGCGCCGAACAAGACGCTGGCCGCGCAGCTGGCCAATGAGCTGCGGGAGATGTTGCCGCACAACGCCGTCGAGTACTTCGTCTCGTACTACGACTACTACCAGCCGGAAGCGTACATCGCGCAGACCGACACCTACATCGAGAAGGACAGCTCCATCAACGACGATGTCGAGCGGCTGCGGCACTCGGCCACGTCGAGCCTGCTGTCCCGGCGCGATGTCGTGGTGGTCGCCTCGGTGTCCTGCATCTACGGCCTCGGCACGCCGCAGTCCTACCTGGACCGGTCGGTGGAGCTCAAGGTCGGTGACGAGGTGCCCCGCGACGGGCTGCTGCGGCTGCTGGTCGACGTGCAGTACGACCGCAACGACGTGGCGTTCACCAGGGGATCGTTCCGGGTGCGCGGCGACACTGTCGAGATCATCCCGTCCTACGAGGAACTCGCCATCCGGATCGAGTTCTTCGGCGACGAGGTGGAGGCGCTGTACTACCTGCACCCGCTCACCGGCGACGTGGTGCGCCAGGTCGATTCGGTGCGGATCTTCCCGGCCACCCACTACGTCGCGGGTCCGGACCGGATGGCGCACGCCATCTCCACCATCGAGGCCGAGCTCGAGGAACGGCTCGCCGAGCTGGAGGGCCAGGGCAAGCTGCTGGAAGCGCAGCGGCTGCGGATGCGCACCAACTACGACGTCGAGATGATGAAGCAGGTCGGCTTCTGCTCGGGTATCGAGAACTACTCGCGGCATATCGACGGCCGCCCGGCCGGGTCGGCGCCGGCCACCCTGCTGGATTATTTTCCCGAGGACTTCCTGCTCGTCATCGACGAGTCGCACGTCACGGTGCCGCAGATCGGCGGCATGTACGAGGGCGACATGTCCCGCAAGCGCAACCTGGTCGATTTCGGGTTCCGCCTGCCGTCGGCCGTCGACAACCGGCCGCTGACGTGGGAGGAGTTCGCCGAACGGATCGGGCAGACGGTCTACCTGTCGGCGACGCCGGGCAACTACGAGATGGCCCAGGCCGGAGGCGAGTTCGTCGAGCAGGTGATCCGCCCGACCGGGCTGGTCGACCCGCTGGTGCGGGTCAAGCCGACCAAGGGACAGATCGACGATCTGATCGGCGAGATCCGGCTGCGCACCGAACGCGACGAGCGGGTGCTGGTGACCACGCTGACCAAGAAGATGGCCGAGGATCTCACCGACTACCTGCTCGAGATGGGCATCCGGGTGCGCTACCTGCACTCCGAGGTGGACACCCTGCGCCGGGTCGAGTTGCTGCGCCAGTTGCGCCTCGGCGAGTACGACGTGCTGGTCGGCATCAACCTGCTCCGCGAGGGCCTGGACCTGCCCGAGGTGTCGCTGGTGGCCATCCTCGACGCCGACAAGGAGGGCTTCCTGCGGTCACCGCGCAGCCTGATCCAGACCATCGGCCGTGCCGCGCGCAACGTGTCCGGTGAGGTGCACATGTATGCCGACAAGATCACCGACTCGATGAAGGAGGCGATCGACGAGACCGAGCGCCGCCGCGCCAAGCAGATCGCCTACAACGAGGCCAACGGCATCGACCCGCAGCCGCTGCGCAAGAAGATCGCCGACATCCTCGACCAGGTGTACCGGGAAGCCGACGATACCGAGAACGTCCAGGTCGGCGGCTCCGGCCGCAACGCCTCCCGCGGGCGCCGCGCGCAGGGCGAGCCGGGCCGCGCGGTCAGCGCCGGCATCATCGAGGGCCGCGACACCACCAACATGCCGCGCGCCGAGCTGGCGGACCTGATCAAGGACCTGACCGAGCAGATGATGACCGCGGCGCGCGATCTGCAGTTCGAGCTGGCGGCTCGGATCCGCGACGAGATCCAGGACCTGAAGAAGGAGCTGCGCGGGATGGACGCGGCCGGCCTGAAATGACGCACCTTGACCTCAACCGCGGTTGAGCCTCTAGCGTCGCCGTCGTGACCGAGACGCGCGCCGACACCGCGACCGCAGGCAGTTGGCGGGAGCTGCTGGGACCGAAACATCTTGGGGCATCGACGGTTCTGGCCGGTGGCGTCGCGTTGTATGCGACCAACGAGTTCCTCACCATCAGCCTGCTGCCCAGCGCGGTCGCCGAGATCGGCGGGCACCGGTTCTACGCCTGGGTCACCACGGTGTACCTGGTCGCCTCGGTGGTGGCGGCCACCACCGTCGGCGCGGTGCTGAGCCGGCTGGGGCCGCGCCGGGCGTATCTGGCCGGGCTCACGGTGTTCGGTGCGGGCAGCCTGTTGTGCGCCATCGCGCCCACGATGGAATTCCTGCTCCTCGGCCGGACGGTGCAGGGCGCGGCCGGTGGGCTGCTGGCCGGGCTGGGTTATGCGGTCATCAATGCGGCGCTGCCGCAATCGTTGTGGGTGCGGGCCTCGGCGCTGGTGTCGGCGATGTGGGGGGTGGGCACCCTGCTCGGGCCCGCCGGTGGCGGACTTTTTGCGCAATTCGGCTCGTGGCGTTGGGCTTTCGGGGTCCTGGTGATCCTCACCGCGGCCATGGCCGTGCTGGTGCCCGTCGCGCTGCCCGGTCGGGCGGCCACCGGCACCGAGGCGGCTGCGCTGCGGATCCCGGTCTGGTCCCTGTTGTTGTTGGGTGCGGCGGCGCTGGTCATCAGTGTGGCCGGCATCCCGCGCAACCCGGTCTTGACGGCGGTGCTGCTGGCCGGTGGGCTGGGTTTGATCGCGGCCTTCCTGGCGGTGGACCGGGTGCGGGCGGCTCAGGCGTTATCGGTGTTGCCGCCCAGCGCTTTCCGGCCCGGACCGCTGAAGTGGATGTACCTGACCCTGGGCCTGTTGATGGCCGCGACGATGGTGGACATGTACGTGCCGTTGTTCGGGCAGCGGCTGGCCCACCTCGAGCCGGTGGTGGCCGGGTTCCTCGGTGTCGCCCTCGCGGTCGGATGGACCAGCGGCGAACTGGTCAGCGCGTCGGTGGACCGGCGTCGGGCGGTGGTCCGGATCGTGGCCGTCGCGCCGCTGGTGATGGCGATCGGGTTGGGGTCGGCGGCCCTGAGCGTGCGCCCGGACGCCTCCGTCGGGGTGACCATCGGCTGGGCACTGGCCTTGCTGGTGACCGGAACCGGGATCGGGATGGCGTGGCCGCACCTGTCGGCGTGGGCGATGGGAACCGTGCAGGACCCGTCGACCGAAGGCGCCACCGCGGCCGCGGCGATCAACACCGTGCAGCTGATCTGCGGGGCGTTCGGCGCGGGCCTGGCCGGTGTGATCGTCAACGCGCAGCACGATGACGTGTCGGCGGCGCGGTGGATGTTCGCGGTGTTCAGCGCGCTGGCGGCGGTTACCGCGGTGGCCGCCTACCGGGCCACCCGGCCGGCACCTCAGTCCGGATCCTCGTCGAGCTGACGGATCGAGGTCACCCCGTCGATGCCGGCGAGCACCAACGGGGCCTGGGTGACGCCGTTGCCGGCCAGGGTGAGGATCGCCCCGGACAGATGGGCCGGGGCGTCGAGTGGTTTCCCGCCGGGGTCGGCGGCCAATTCGGTGAGCTGCCAGCGGCGCCGATCGCAGGCCGCCAGGAGCTGCGTCATGACGCCGCGGCCCTCCTCGTAGGTGACGTGCATGCGGACCGATCCGGACAACCGGGCCGCCAGCCGGCGTGCCACCGGCATGAACCCGACGATGATCAGGAAGTGGATTGCCGTCACCGTGACGGCCAGCAGCAGCAGTCCCGCGCCGGCGGCCATGCCGATGGCCGCCGATTCCCACACCGCCGCCGCGGTGGTCAGACCGTGCACCGCGCCGCGGCGGGTGATGATGATGCCCGCGCCGAGAAAGCCGATACCCGAGACGATCTGGGCCGCCACCCGGGACGGGTCGACCATGACCGTCCCGGCGACCAGCACGTCGGAGAATCCGTACTTGCTGATCAGCATGATCAACGCCGCGGCGGTGCCGACGATGGTCTGGGTGCGCAGCCCCGCGGCCTTGCCCTGGATCTCGCGTTCCAGTCCGATCAGCGCGGTCAAGCCGAAGGCGGCGAACAACTCGACGACCTGACGGGTGCCCTGGCCGGGACCGCCGAACAGTGGGGGATCGGCCAGCCACTCAATCATGCGAACAACCTAGACCGCGCGAGGTCCGCCGCGATGAATTTCCGCGGCGCGCCAGGTCTGCATCACGACCGGACTCGAAGGAGGTCGACCGATGTCGTTGAGCACCGCTTATCCCGATGTGGTGTCCCGTGAACAGTGGCTGGTGGCCCGGAAGCGGCTGTTGGCGCGGGAACGTGAAGTCACCCATCTGCGCGACGCCGTCAACGCCGAACGCCGGCGGTTGCCGATGGTGAAGGTGGACAAGGACTACCGGTTCGACGGGCCTGCCGGCGAAGTCGGCCTGGTCGACCTCTTCGAGGGACGCCAGCAGCTCTACATCCACCACTTCATGTGGCTCGACGATATCGACCAGGGGTGCCCCAGTTGCACGGCCGCCGCCGACCTCACGTTCACCGAATCGGACCGGGCCTTGCTGACGGCCAAAGGGGTCACCTTCGCCTGCGTGTCTCGCGCGCCCTACGCCAGCATCGCCCGGTATCGCGACGCGCACGGCTGGACGTTCCCGTGGTACTCGTCGCGGGACGGAGACTTCACCTATGACTTCGGCGTCACGCTCGACCCGGAACGGGCTGAGGTGCAATACAACTACAAGTCCCTCGACGAGTTGCACGCCGACGGCTGGTCGGATCGTGACCTGCGCGGGGACTGGCCGGGTGCCAGCGTCTTCCTGCGCCGCGGCGACGAGGTGTTCCACACCTACTCGGCGTATGCCCGCGGGCTGGACCACGCCGCCGTCGGCTATCCGTTCCTGGACCTCACGCCGTTCGGCAGGCAGGAACCATGGGAGGACTCCCCACCCGGCTGGCCGCAGCGGGGGGTCGCCGCGGGCTTGCCGCACGAATAGCGATCACGGCGAGCGCAACCGTTGGCACTGGTCGGCGGTGGTGGCAGTGTTCGTGGTGCTGCGGGTGTGGCTGAGTGGCTAGGCACCGGCCTGCAAAGCCGTTTACACGGGTTCGAGTCCCGTCACTCGCTCCAGCACCGACCGGCGTCAACCGGCCACGGTGGCCTCGCCTTCGGGCTGGTCATCGCGGGCCGGGGCGTCGGCGTCCCGGTTCAGGGTTTCCGGGACGCCGACCACCAGCACCACCAACGCCAGCACCGCGATGGCCGTCAACGTGAGCATGGCTGCGGCATAGCCGAATCCGGCGTACACCGCACCGGCCAACGTCGGGCTCAGTGCGCCGCCGATACCTTGCACCATGGTGGCCGCGCCCATCGCCACGTTGTAGCGACCGGTTCCCCTGGTCAGGTCGGCGACCATGACCGCGAACAACGGTCCTTGCAGACCGGCGCCCACGCCGTCGAGCAGTTGGATCGCGATCACCAGCGCCGGATTGCCGGCGCAGGCGAAGAGCAATCCACGCAAGGGGAGTACGGCGAACGCCAGCAGGAAGAGGGGTTTACGACCCCAGCGTTCTGTCGACCCGGTCAGCAGGGCCATCGGGATCATCACCACTTGGGCGACGATGATCAGCGCGGCCTGGTAGAGCGCCCCGGTGTGGCTGTGGCCCAGCGCCAGTTGTTGTCCGGCGATGGGCAGCATGGCCCCGTTGGCGAGTTGCCACAACCCGACGACGGCGGCGAGCATCAGCAGCGGCCGATTGCGCAGCAGCACACCGAATCCGGACGGTCGGTCGCCGGTTCCGTCGTCGCTGCGCAGGCCGCGGGCCCGCCGGTCATCGATCAGCGATCCCTTGACCATCATCGTGGTCAGCACCACGAGAATGCCGAACAGGCTGGCGATCCAGAAGCCCAACCGCAGGCTCACCAGGTAGCCGGCCAGGCCCGCGACGGTGGAACCCACCACATTCCCGGCGTGGTTGAACGCCGTCATCTGTCCCGTCTGCGCCGCATAGCGTTTCGGACCCACCAAGCCCAGCGCCATCGCCGCGAGCACCGGGCCGACGACCACACCACCGATCCCCGTCAGAAGTTGCGCCGCGGTCACCACCGCCAGCGTCGGCTCCAGCGTGACGATGAGGGTTCCCACCGAGGTCAAGGCGGCGGCGACGGCGAGCAAGGTGCGTTTGTGCGTCGACTTGTCGATCAACGCACCCGCCGGCGCGTTGAGGAACAACCCGATCGCGCCACCGAGGGTCAGCATCACGCCGATGCTCGCCGGGTTCCAGCCGTGCATGTTGATCAGGTACACCCCGAGGAAGGGGCCGAGTCCGGACTGCACGTCGGCGATGAAGAAGTTCACCGCGTTCAGGGCCCGCAGCGAGCGGCGCAAGTCGCTCGGCGTGCCGGGCGTCACGAGGTGCGCCGGGTGAGGGTCTCGTAGGCGAGGCGCCCTCTGGTGAATGTCGCGGCGTCACCGCCTTGGTCTGGATGATGCCGGGCGGCGTACCGACGCCACGCTCGCCGCACGTCTGCGGCGGTGAACACCTCGCCCAGTCCGAGTATCTTCCGTGGATCGCTGGGCGGCTCCGGCAACTGCGGTAACCCCATGGCGGGATCTCCGGGGGAAGGTCTTTTCGAGCCGCCCGGTGGTGGTGGGTTGCCCGAATTCGCCTTTTTGCCAGCAGCTTTCGCGCCGCCTGCCTTCTTTCCGGGGGCTTTCTTGCCGGGGACCTTCTTGCCAGGAGCTTTCTTGACCGCCTTTTTCGCCGGAGCCCTCTTCGCCGCCTTCTTGGCCGCCTTCTTGGCCGGCCGCGCGGAGTCACCTGCGTCCGATCGCCGTGCTGGGTGTCCCACGGGCGGCGCCCTTTCGGTACGAGCCGTCCGGCAGCAGAAAGGCTGCCTGCGACAGCAGAACAATGCCGCCCCTGCGGCGGCGATTCTTCATACCCGGCGACCGAATCGATCGAAACCGCTCACAGGAATGGCCAAGGAAGGACTCAGTATTCGTTACGCCAACGGGGTGTGGCCCTGCTCTCGGCGGGGGACGGGGCGTGCCACCCGCGGTCCGCACAACCCACTTGCCCATCTACCTATCAGAAGGTAGGTTGAGCGCACGACGAACGCCGTGTCCACCGCCGACGCGATTCTCCGGTGCGCGCGTTCCTCCATCATCGCCGGTGGCTACAACGGCTTCAGTTACGCCGATATCGCGGCGGTTGTCGGCATCCGTAAGGCGAGCATCCATCATCACTTCCCCACAAAGGTCGACCTCGTCCGAACCCTGGTGAAGCAGTATCGGGCGGAGGCCGAGGCGGGAATCGCTCATATCGAGCGCAACCATCCGGATCCGCTCGATCAACTCCGCGGCTATCTCGGCTTCTGGGAGTCGTGCATCGGCGAACCCGAAAGTAGCTACTGCCTTTGCGCATTGCTGGCAACACAAATCCCCGTGCTGCCCGACGAGATCGTGCACGAGGTGCGGTCCTACTTCCGACACCTGTCGGCCTGGCTGACCTCCGTGCTGGAACGCGGCGCTCGGCAGGGCACCTTCGCCTTGACGTATGACGCCCACACCGAAGCCGAAACGTTGATGGCCGCCGTTCACGGCGCCATGCTGTCGGCGCGTGCCTACGGCGACCCACACGCGTTCGCCGCGGTCACCCAGCCGGCCCTCGAGCGCCTGTGCGCACGCCCACCGAAAACAAACCGGTCGACCTAGACCAACCTACTGATAGGTAGAAGACCTACCGGAGCCCGTCAGCGGCTTCGGGTGACCCGCCGTGGGCGGGTTCGGCACGAACGCAGCGAGTCTGTTCCTCGCTGTCGAAGTTCGTGCGTCCTGAGATAGAGGAGAGATGATGACGGAAACCCTGGGTGAAGCGCGGCAGACCACCGGAGACGATGGCTGGCTGAAGCGGTATTACTTTGTCCGAGCCGCGTTTTCGATCGTGTGGGTCGGCGCCGCCGTCAGCCTGGCCGACAGTGCGATGGCCGTGGTTGCCGCGCTCCTGCTGATCTACCCGGCGTGGGATGCGGTTGCCAACGTGGTGGACGCCCGGCGCAATGGGGGCCTGAGGAGCAATCCGACCCAGACTTTCAACACCGTGGTGAGCTCGGTCACCACCATCGCCGTCGCCGTCGCGTTGACCTCGAGCATGAACGACGTACTGCGCGTATTCGGTCTGTGGGCTTCGCTGTCGGGTCTGCTCCAACTGGCCACCGCCGTGCGCCGGTGGAAGACCCACGGGGCGCAGTGGCCCATGATCATCAGCGGCATCCAGTCGACGGCAGCGGGGATCAGCTTCGTCATCAAAGCGAGCGCCCCCATGGCGCCTCAGGTGGACGCCATCGCACCCTATGCCGCCTTCGGTGCGTTCTACTTCCTGCTTTCGGCGATCTGGCTCACGGTCACCCAGGCCCGCCGTCGTCGCATCAATGGTTAGTGGGCGGCCTCGAACTCGGCTAGCGTCAAGAGGATCGGTCCCACACCGCGAACGCGGTGAACCGGAGAGGATCTGCTGCAGATGAATGCTGACGTGCTGTCCTTGTTGACCATCGCCGGGGCGATCGCGATCGGCGCGATGAGTCCTGGACCGAGCTTCGTGATGGTGGCACAGACCGCGCTGTCGACCACACCGCGCAACGGCCGCGTCGCCGCCGCCGGAATGGGTTGCGGTGGACTGATTTTCGCCACCGCCGCGACGACAGGTCTCGGTGCTGCGCTGATCTACGCCGGGCCGCTGTTCCTGGCGCTGAAGATCGCGGGCGGCATCTACCTGATCTATCTCGGTATCCGCCTGTGGCGCAGCGCCAACCGTGAGTCGACCACCCTTCAGATGCAGGGCGATGCGACCAGACGTACGTTCGTCACCGCGCTGTTGACACAGTTGAGCAATCCGAAGGCGATCGTCGTCTACGGCAGTGTCTTCGCCACCGCGCTCCCGCTACACCCGGCATCGTGGTTGTTGATCGCTCTGCCCATCACCGTGACGGCCGTCGAGGTGTGCTGGTATCTGATCGTCGCGACCGTGATGTCACGCCCCGGGCCGCGGCGAGCCTACCTGCGCGGCGCCAAGTCGATCGACCGGCTGGCGGGCGCGGCCATGGGCGGGCTCGGTGCGTTCTTCGCCATCGACGGGGTGCGGCGCGCGATCCAGTAGGTGCGGCGCACCACACGGGATCAACCCTCCAGCCGGGACTCCTCGAGGTCCAGGTCGCGCAGGACCCGGTTGAGCACCTCGTTGGACAGCCGGCCTTCCCGGCGCATGGTGAGCAGCGCCTGCCGCTGAGCCTGCAGTACCAAGCGGACCATCTGCTGGTAGGCGCCCGAGCGGTCCTCGTAACCGTCGTCCTCGATCTTGCCCAACCGCGCGGCGAAGCGCCGCATCCGGTACTCGTACAGCCCGCGCATCCGTTGCACGGTGTCGTCGCCCGCCCAATCCTCGTCGGCCAGCAGATCGATCTGCGCGATCGCCGCTTTGGAGGCCACCAGGCGGGCGCGCACCTCCTCGTCGGTGTCGGCTTCTTCGTCGACCGGATGCAGACGGCGGATGAGGGCCGGCAGCGTGAGCCCCTGCGCCACCAGCGTGAAGAAGATGACGGCGAAGGTGAGGAACAGGATCAAGTCGCGCAGTGGGAAGGGCCCGGAGTCGGTGGACAGGGGGATGGCCAGCGCGACGGCGAGGGAGACAGCGCCGCGCATACCGCTCCACGCGGTGATCAATTGCCATGGCGCAGAACGCGGTCCCACCCGCGGCGGGGGGCGTCGGGCCAGCAGGCCGGTGAGGGACGGGACGACGCAGAACCACAGCAGCCGCACCACGACGACGGTCCCGGCTGCGGCAAGTGCGTACAGCGCCAGCGCCGGCAGCGGATAGTCGTGCAGCGCGGCGATGATGGCGTGCAGCTGAAGCCCGGTGAGCGCGAAAAGCGTTGCGTTGATCAAGAAATCGACGATGTCCCAGACGAAATAGCCCTGCAGGCGCGGACGCGCGTCGAGCACTTCCGGGCTGCGGATGGCCATGAAGATGCCCGCGGTGACGGTGGCCAGCACCCCGGACGCGCCCAGCGCCTGGGCCGGCAGGAACGCGGCGTAGCCGGTGAGCAGTGAGATGGTCACGCTGATCTGGACATCGGTGATCCGTTCCCGGATCCACGCCGACATGCAGCCCACCGCCATCCCGACCGCGACCCCACCGATGACACCGAGGATGAAGTTCAGCCCCGCCTCGGCGAACGCGAAGCTCCCCGCGACCGTCGCAGCCACCGCCACGCGGTAGGCGACCAGCGCGGTGGCGTCGTTGAACAGCCCTTCCCCTTCGATATCGCTGACCAGCCGGCGGGGCACGTCGAGCCGATGCATGATCGCCGTGGCTGCCACCGGGTCGGTCGGCGACACGATGGCGCCCAGCACGAACGCGACCGGCCAGCTCATCCCGGGGATGACCAGATGCGCCGCGCAGGCCACGGCGGACATGGTGACCAGGACCAGCACCACCGAGTTCAGGGTCAGGCCACGGGCATTGCTGCGAAAGTCACCGAAATTGGCGTAGATCGACGACTTGTAGAGCAGCGGTGGCAGGAACAGGGCCAGCACCAGTTCCGGGTCGAGCCGGATGTCGGGCAGGCCGGGGATGAAGCCGAACGCGGCGCCGCCGAGCACCAGCATGATCGGGTACGGCACCGACAGTCTGCAGGCCAGCGCGCCGAGGATGGCGACGGCCGCCAGCAGTCCGGTGACCACGACGTCGAGGTGACTCACCCCACTACCTTGTGGGCTGTCAGGGGTGGACGCAACGGATGAGCCGCGCGAGCGCGGCGGCGGGCGTCAGATGCAGGGGCGGAAGAACGCGAACTTGACCGGCAGGCAGTTCTGGAACAGCTTGGGCATGCCGATCTTGGGCAGGCCCACCTTGGGCATGCCGACCTGGGGCAGACCGGGCGACGGCAGCGCCTGGGCCGCATTCGCCACTGCCGACAAGCCGCTGATCCCTGGGGGCGCGGCACCGCCGGTGCCGTTCAACAACAGGCCCGCGAAGTACAGCGCGTTGGCGGTGTCGGCCACACCGCCGGAAATGCTGGTGGGGATGTCGATGGCTGCGTTGACGATGCTGTTGACGTCGTTCAGCGTGCCCGGAATCCGGCGGACCTGGTCCAGCGTCCGCGCCGAGTTGGACCATTCCTCGGGGGTGACGTGGGCAATTGCGGGGGCCTCGGCCTTGCGCAGCGCCTCCACCAGACCGCTGCGGCACGCGCCGGTATCGGCGTCGCGGACCTGGCCCTTCTTGCACGTCACGGGCGCGCAGTTGCCGTTGAACTCGGTTTGGCCTTCGGCGCAGGACGCGGAGCTGGGCGCGGCGGTGATCACGGAGACGGCGGCCAACGGGGTGAACGCGGCCAGCGCGGCCGCGGCGTAGCGGCTTCTCGACATCTGCACGGTCGTCGTCCTCAATGTGGCGTAGCGAATGATCCCTAGTGAGTCTAGCCGAGCAACTGCGCTGGCGGTTGCCGCTATCGCAACGCACGCTATTGTTCGAACGCAACCGACGACAGGGGAGAGCCAGTGCCGGAACCAGAGCAGCAGCTGACGTTCGGACAGAAAGTCAAGCTGGGCGGCCAGGCCGCGGTGGCATTGGCCCGTAACCCGAAGGCCTTGGTCGCACTGGTCAAGTACAAGCTCGCCGAGCGGAAGTCCGCCAACGGGGCAAACTAGGCCGGCCGGCCCGGCGCCGCGAGCGCGGCGCCGGAACCGACATGCCGTCGAGCGCCGCGGCCGGCACACCCCAGCACAGCGCCTGGGCCAGGTTGGCCGGTAGCGCCGCCAGCCCGTCCGGACCGCTCATCAGCGGGGTCACGTGAACGCGCGGGTGTACTGCGGCGGGAACGGCAGGGCGACTCCGGCGCGTTGGGCGGCATCGCGCACCCAGTTGGGGTTGCGCAGCAGGCTGCGGCCCAGGAACACCGCATCGGCATCACCGCCGGAGATGATCGCTTCGGCCTGCTCGGCGTCGGTGATCAGACCCACGGACGTGGTCGGGATATCCGCCTCGGCGCGCACCCGCTTGGCGAACGGGACCTGGTAACCCGGTGCGACCGGGATCCTGGCATCGGGCACCGCACCGCCGGTGGACACGTCGATCAGGTCCACCCCGGCCGTCCTCAGCTCGGTGGCCAGCGCCACGGTGTCCGCGACGGTCCAGCCGGGACGTGGGTCGTCGGTGTCGCCGGCGAGCCAGTCCGTGGCCGACACCCGGAAGAACAGCGGCAGGTGGGCAGGCCACGCCTCCCGAACCGCGGCGACGACCTCTAATGCGAACCGCATCCGGTTGGCTCGCGATCCACCGTATTCGTCGGTGCGCGCATTGGATGCCGGCGACAGGAACTGGTGGATGAGATATCCATGGGCGCCGTGGATCTCCAGCACCCGGAAGCCGGCGGCGGCGGCCCGCCGGGCCGCATCGGCGAACCCCGCCACGACGCCGGCGATGTCCGCACGGCCCAGTTCGGCCGGAACGTCGTTGCGGCCGAACGGGATCGGGCTGGGCGCCACGGTCGTCCAGGATTCGGGTGCCCGGTCGGGATCCGGCCAGGGCCGGCCGGTGGATCCCTTGCGGCCGGCGTGCACGATCTGGATGCCCGGAACGGCGCCGTGATCGGCGATGAAACCCGCCAACCGCGCGAAACCGGGCACTTGGGCGTCGTCCCACAATCCCAGGTCGTAGACGCTGCTGCGGCCCACCGGGTGCACGGCGGTGGCCTCCACCATGGCCAGGGCCACGCCGCCGACCACGCGTGCCCCGAAATGCTGCAGATGCCAATCGCTGGGCGTGCCCGCCTCGGGGCCGTCGACGACCGCGGAGAACTGCATCATCGGCGACATCCAGGCCCGGTGGGCAAACGTCACGTCCCGCAACGTCAACGGGGTGAACAGATCAGTCATCGGTCCATCCCCAGAAATGCTCGCGCGGCCCGGGTCAAGGCCTCTTCGTCGGGCCCGTGCTTGACCGCGAACCGCACCGGATCCGCCTCGGCCATATCGAACGGGTAGTCGCTGCCGCACACGATCTTGTCCTTGCCGGCGATCTTGCCCAGCAGTTCCAACTGCGGTGCGTCGTGGGTGACCGTGTCGAAGTACAGGTCGGCGACCACCTCCGAGGGCAGCCGGGCGCAGCCGCCCCGCGCGTCGGCGCGGGCCCGCCAACCGTGATCCCAGCGGCCCAACAACCCGGGCGCGCAGCCACCGCCGTGCAGGAAGCAGATGCGCAGCGCGGGAAGCTCGTCCTTGAGACCGCTGAGCACCAGATTGGCCACCGCGGTGGCGGTCTCGACCGGGTTCCCGATGAGGTTGGCCAGGTAGTAGTCGGCCCATTCGGGGCGACCGATCTGCATGGGATGCACCAGGACCGCCAGGCCCAGGCGCGCGGCTTCGGTGACGATGTGCCGCAACACGCCCCGGTGCAGCGAGCCACCGTCGACCACCGGCGGAATCGCGACCCCGACCAGGCCGTCGGTGCCGGCGATCGCGGTGAGCTGATCGGTCACCGACTCCGGGGTGCTCAGGCTGACGATGCCCAGCCCCAACAGCTTTCCGTCGGCCCGGGTCACCACCTCGGCGAGTGCGGTATTGAATGCCAGCGCGTAGTCGACCCCGGCCGTGTCGGCCCCGAGCGGAAACGCGAACGGCGGTGCCGAGAGAACCCGGATGCCCACCCCGGCGCGGGCCATGTCCTCGATGATCGCGGCCTCGTCGCTCATCGCGTCGGTGGCGATCGACAACGGCAGGTCACCGAGATACAGCTGGCCGTCCCGGTCGTTCATCGGGCCGTAGGGTGCGCCGGGCGGCAACCCGAACAACGTGCGGGGCAGCCAGTGCGCGTGCACGTCGATGACGCCGTCGGCAGGGGTCGCGGCGGTCATCGGGCGATGTCCAGGGCGGTGTTGTCGCTGTCGAGGTGTTCCACGGTGGTGAAGACCAAGTCGGTGTCACCGATGTTCTCGATATCGTGCAGCAGGAATTCCCCTGGCCCGAAGTGGAAGTGCCGGGTCTCACCGGCCTGGTAGGAGACCTCGCGGACGGTGCCGTCGTGGGTGTGCTGGCGGCTGCGGCCGGCGTTGACGGCGGTCCAGAAGTAGTCCAGCACGTGCCGGTGCGCGTGCCAGCGCTCACCGGGCGCCAGCCGGATCTCCCAGACCCGCACCCGGGCATCCTCGCTCAGCAAGCGGGAGCCGACGTTGCCGTCGAACGCGTGCTCGGCGAACTCGGTCTTGAGCCATTCGGGCCAGCTCTCGAAATCGGTGGCCACCAATTCACCGGCCAGCGGCAGATCGGTCAGGTAGTTGTTGTCGGTCATGTCGAATCCTTTCGTAGGCAGGGTTTTTCAGAGTCCTGGGCCGTAGAGGCCGAACCGCAGGTCGGGATCACCGGGTGTCCAGGTGTTGCGGAACTGGGAGCGTTCGCCCATGTCGACGACCCGGCGCAGCAACGAGTCGCTGAGCTGGAGTTGTGCGGGCTCCCACTTGGCCAGGGCCGAGACGATATCCCCGGACGCGGTCGACAGGGCCTCGGCCAGCGCCCAGGCGTCGGCGGCGGCCTTGGCCGTCCCGGCGGCGGCGTGCGGCCGCGACGCGCACGCGGCGTCACCGATCAGCGCGGCCCGCCCGAGCGCCATCCGCGAGGACCGCACATCGGAAAGCACCTGGAGGTACGGCTGTTCGGTGGCGACCACGACATCGGCCACCGCGGGTGCCAGTTGCGCCCTGGCCGCCGCACGCAGTTCGTCGACGAAGCGGTCCTGCACCTGTCCCGGGTGCACGGAAACCGACCCGGTGAATCCCCTTTTGTCGGTGAGCAACTCGCTGAGCTGCGGACCGGCGGGCACATTGCGGTACCACACGTAGTTCATCAGCCGGTCCGCTTCGTCCAGGCTCTGCTCGCCGGGGATGGGGTACATGGTGATGTGCGAATGCGGGATCACCGTGTAGGTGATGGAGTCCCGCAACACCTCTTGTGTCGCCGGATCCAGGCTGCCCAGCGCGACGGTGCCGCGCCAGCCGACGTAGCCGGAGTAGGCGAGCTTCGCCTCCGGGTCGAAGTACTCCCGGGCGGGGGAGGTGATGCCGTCGGCGAAGACCACCAGGTCGGCCGAGGCGGTCCGGCCGCTGACGAACCGGACCGTGACGGAATCGGCGTCCTGGTCGAAGCCGCTGGCGAATTCGCCGTAGTGGTAGTGCTCGGTGCCGAAGTCGGCGAGCAGGGCCCGGTAGAACGTGCCCCACGAGGTGTAGGTCCACAGCGCCGGTTCACGGTGGACGACGGCGCCGCTGGGATCCAGATACTGCACGTAGGCGGTGGCGGTGTGCAGGTCGGCCAGGTCCTGGGAACTGCGCTCGGTGAACCACCGCACGGTGTCGGGCTGCAGCACGATGCCGCTGCCGCGGCCGTCCAGCGGTGACGCGGTGCGTTCGAAGACGTCGACGTGAAAGCCGAGGTCGCGCAACAGCAGTGCGGTGGTGAGGCCGCCGATGGATCCGCCGACGACGATCGCCGACGCGCTGGGGTAGGTGGACTGTCCGGTCATGACGGGCTCTTTTCGCTGAGTGGGACCGTGCGGTCCGAGGTGTGATCCGGCGTCTGGTCCAGGGGCATGGGCTCACCCTTGGTCTCCCTGGCGAACGCCAACCCGATGACGGCGATCAAGCCGACGGCCGACACCGACGCCGTGGCGATACCCAGATCACCGTCGAACCACGAGGAGGCGATGACGCCCGCGGTGAGGGGGCCCAGCGCGGTGACGTAGCGGCCGACGCTGTTGCACACCGCCAGGGCGGTGGCCCGGACGCTGGGCGGGAACAGTTCCGGGCCGTAGATGAAGGTGCCCGACAGCGCGCCGAACAGGCCGAAGCCCAGCAGTGGCATCGCGATGAGCACCTCGTCGAAACTGCGGTCCGGCGGGAACGTCCACACGACGGTGGCGGCGGACACCGCGAAGCTGATCAGGAAGGCCTTCTTGCGGCCGATGGCGTCGGCGATGAATCCCCAGGTGGCATAGCCGATGATGCCGCCGGCGTTGAACAGCATCGCGGCGACGGCCACCCGGTGGTCGGCGACGTCCTTGGGCAGCTGTTCGGCCGTTGTCATCTGCCGGATGATCTGCGGGTACCAGGTCGACACGCTCCAGAACGCGATGAGCGCTCCGGTGGCCAGTGCGGTGCACACCAGCATGGGGTGCAGCAGCGGCGGGCTGACCAGCCGGCGCAGCACGAACCGGTCGTGATCGGGCTTGCGTCCGAGCGCTTTACGTTCCTTGCGGGCCTCCAGGTGGGCGCCGATCTCGGGCGGTTCGGGGACGTAGCGGCGGATGAACCAGACCACCAGCGCCGGGATCCCGGCGAGCAGCATCATGGCGCGCCAACCGTGGTCGCCGAGCAGCGCGTAGGCCGCGGCGGCCATGAAGAAACCGGCGGCGTAGCCGGCCATCATCACCCCGCCGGCGCGGGCACGGAAGCGGTTACGCCAGGTCTCGGCGATCAGCGCCGCCCCCACGGGCGCCTCGACGCCGGAGCCGAGGCCGGCGATGAAGCGTAGCGCTCCCAGTTGCCACCAGGTTTCGGCGAAGACGGCCAGCGCGCTGAAGACGGCATAGGTGAGGATGCCGATCGACAGCACGCGGGTCCGACCGAAATAGTCGGCCAGCATGCCGAACAGGATTCCGCCGGTGGCCCAGCCGATGAGGAACAGGGCCACGGTCATGCCGCCGTAGAAGCCGATCGCGGCGCCGTCGGTGGCGATCCCGCTGTGCGGCAACAGTTCGGTCATGGCGGGGCCCAGCACCAGGACGTAGAGACTGCCGGCGAAGCCGTCGAGTCCCCAGCCCAGGGTGGTTCCGGCCAGGACGAGCCATTGTGTTCGGGTGATGTCGTGATACCAACGTCCGGGGGACATGCGAGAGCCTTTCGGTGTCGGGTCTGCGGATCAGTTCAGGCGCCGTTGCGGCTGGTCGCCGTACCAGTCGACGGGTTCGGCCGCGGTGCGCACGACGATCGTCTTGACCCAGGAGAAGTCGTCGAATGACTCTGTGCCGGCGTCCTTTCCGGAGCCGGACTCCTTGATGCCGCCCCACGGCAGCGACGGTTCCAGCCGGTGGTGGTCGTTGACCCACACCATGCCCGCGTCGATCTGTGCGGCCACGCGGTGGGCGCGGCTCACATCGGTGGTCCACACGCCGGCGCCCAGACCGTAGGGATTGTCGTTGGCCATCCGGATGGCGTCGCGCTCGTCGTCGAACGGGATGACCACCGCCACCGGGCCGAAGATCTCTTCGCGGGCCACCGTCATGTCCATGGTCGCGTCGGCGAGCACGGTGGGGGACAGGAAGAAGCCGTTGTCGAACGGGCTTGGCAGGGTGGGCTTTCCGCCGCCGGCGCGCAGGCTGGCGCCCTCGTCGAGCCCGGTCTGGATCAGGGCGGCCACCTTGTCGCGCTGGCGGGCGCTGATCAGCGGTCCCATCTGGGTGTCGGGCAGGGCCGGGTCGCCGAGCCGGATGGCGCGGGCGCGGGCACCGAGCGCGTCGACGAACTGGTCGTAGATCCCGCTCTGCACCAGGAACCGCGAGCCCGCCACGCAGGACTGGCCCGCGGCGACGAAGGCCGCGAATGCCGCACCCTCGGCGGCGATGCGCGGGTCGACGTCGTCGAACAGCAGCACCGGTGTCTTGCCGCCCAATTCGGCGGTGATCCGCGCGAACCGGGACGCCGTCGCGACGGCGGCGGAGCGGCCCGCTTCGGTGCCTCCGGTGAGCGTGATCTTGGCGACGTCGGGGTGGCCGGTGAGCCGTTGGCCCGCCTCACGCGCCCCGGTGACCACGTTCAGCACGCCGTCGGGCAATCCGGCGTGGGCCAGGATCTCGGCGAGCGCGAGGGTGGTCAGCGGTGTCAGCTCGGACGGTTTGACCACCACGGTGTTGCCGTTGGCCAGAGCGGCGGACAGGCTGCGGGCCAGGATCAGCATCGGGTGGTTGAACGGCGTGATGATGCCGCACACGCCGAGCGGCAACCGCTGCTGATAGGTCAGGTACGGGCCGTCACCGGGCAGCACGGCCTGGCGCTGCGCGGCCAGCAGACCGGCGTTGTACCGGAACCACTCCGGGACCCGGGACAGCTGTGCCCGGGTTTCGGTGATCGGCCGCCCGTTGTTGCGGGCCTCCAGTGTGTAGAGCCGCTCGCTGGCGTCCTCGATCGCGTCGGCGATCCGCAGCAACAGCCGGGCCCGGTCGCTGCGCACCATGGCCGGCCATGGTCCGTCCTCGAACGCGGCGCGCGCCCGCGCCACCGCGGCGTCGACGTCGCTCGCACCGTGTTCGGGAACGGCCGCGATCACCTCGCCGGTCGCTGGGTTGACGATGTCGCGGAACTCGCGGGGCAGCGGTCCCGTGTGTTGGGCGTCGGAGACGGTAGCGGAGGTCATGGCTATGAGTGTCGTCACAGCGTGAGCAACCTTCAATGTCCTCGCAGACATAGTTGATGCAGATATATGTGCACGGGAACACAGCTGCCTGGGGCACACTGAGTCGGTGACCACATCGACGGGCCAGGACCGGCCGGGTGCCGAGCTGGTGACGTGGCTGGCCGCCCTGCGCACCCTCAGTGCCGAGGCCAGTGCCGAGACCGACCTGCCCGAGGTGCTCTGTCTGGTCGCCGACACCGCCAGGACGCTGCTGGGCTTCGATTTCTGTGGCGTGCTCATCCCGAACACGGACCGGGACCGGCTGCTGGTGCAGGGCTGGAGCGGGCTGTCGGAGGAGTACGTCCGGCGGGTCAATTCGGACCGGGCCATCCGGCTCGACAGCGGTTCCCCGTCCAGCCAGGCCTTCCACCGCGGTGAGCCGGTGGCCATCCGGGATGTGCGGGTCGAACCCGAGTTCGCCCTGTGGGCCGGCGTCGCCCGCGACCAGGGGTATCGGGCCATCGTCGCCGTGCCGCTGGTGGCCGGCACCGAGGTGCTGGGCACCCTCAACGGCTACTACGCCTCGGTGCACACGTTCACCCGGTACGAGATCGAGCGGTTGATCCTGCTGGCCAACCACGCAGCGATCGCGGTCACCTCGGCGCGCCGCCTGGACGAGCTGCGCACCATGACCGGTTCACTGCGCGAACAGCGCGACGCACTGGCGCGCTCCGAACAGATCCACGAGCGCTTGCTGGCGGTCACCCTGCGCTCGGGTGGGATCGGCGGTATCGCCGCCGCGCTCAGCGATCTGATCGGCCGGGCCGTCCTGATCGACGACGCGCGCCAGGTCGAATTGGCCCGTGCCGGCGACGACATCGAATTTCCCTCGGCCGCAATCCGTTCCGGTATCCCGGATGACGACTCCACGGCGACCGTGGTGCCGGTGCGCGACGCCGAGGGCGCCGCGACGGGCTGGTTGGTGGCCAATGTGCGGCTGGGCCACGAGGTGGCTGCCCGGATCTGGTTCCCGGGTGCGGTGGGTGCCCTCGACGCGCTGCAGGTTCGGGCGGTGGAGCACGCATCCATCGTGGTGTCGGTCGAGTTGCTGCGCGAACAGACCGCGGCCGAGGTGGAGCGGCGGCTGCGCGGCGAACTGCTGGCCGATGTGCTGACCGGTGGTGCGTCGTTATCGCCACAACTACTGGAGCGGGCCCAGCGTTTGGGGCATGACCTCACGGTCGCCCACGTTGCGATCGTCGCCACCGTCACCGGGCCCGGTGAGGCGGCGCTGCGGCGGGCGTGGCAGCGTGCGCTGGCCGTGGTCACCCAGCTGGCATCGGCGTTTGCGCCCCGGCCGCTGGTGGCCACGCACGGCGGTGCCCTGGTGGTGCTGTGGCCCGACACCGCGGCGGCCGATGAGCCGCCCGGCGTGCTGGTGCATCGGGTGATGGCCCGGGTGGCGCCGGAGATCACCGCCACCGTCGCCGTCTCCGATTCGCAGCCCGCCGGCGGCGGTGAATCCTACCGAATCGCCAAGGGGGCGTTGGATATCGCGTTGCAGGCCGGCCGTACCGGCACGGTGGTGACGCTCGACGATCTCGGGATCGTCGGCCTGTTGCTGCAGCTGGACGATCCGGTCAAGCTCACGGCCTTCGCCGGGCGCACGCTGGGCCCGTTACTCGACTACGACGCCGACCACCGCACCGAGCTGATGTCAACGCTGCGAACGTATTTCGCCTGCAAGCAGGATCGCAGCGCGACGGCCGCGGCGCTGGTGGTCCATCCCAACACCGTCGCGCAGCGGCTGCGCCGCATCGAGCACCTGTGCGCTGTCGACCTCGCCGACCCCGGGGTCACCACCCAGTTCTCGGCGGCGCTCATGGTGCATGATATTGCGGCGCGGCGCTGACGGCCGCGCCCGCCCGCAAGCTGGGAACGACTGGGAAATGAGACATCAGACATGGCAGGCCAGAACGCCCACTTCTATCGTCCCGCCGAGGGAACCGGACTGCCACACGACCCGTTCAACGCGATCATCGGTCCGCGCCCCATCGGCTGGGTGGCCACCCAGGACCGCGACGGCGTGCGAAATCTGGCTCCGTACAGCTTCTTCAACGGCTTCAACTACCGTCCGCCGATCATCGGATTCTCGTCGATCGGCTGGAAGGACACCGTCGCCAATGTCGACGCCACGGGTGAATTCGTGTGGAACCTGGCCACTCGTGACCTTGCGGCCCAGATGAACGAGACCGCCGCCACCCTGCCCGCCGACCAGGACGAGTTCGAGCGAGGCGGGCTCACGCCGGTCCCGTCGGCGGTGGTCTCGGCACCCCGCGTGCTGGAGAGCCCGGTCAACTTCGAATGCCGGCTGACCCAACTGACGCGTCTGCAGGACGTCGGCGGGACCGCCCTGGACACCTGGTTGGTGCTGGGCGAGGTGGTCGCGGTGCACATCGACCGTGACCATCTGGTCGACGGGGTCTATCAGACCGCGGCGGCCCACCCGATCCTGCGGGCGGGCGGCCCGGCCGACTATGCCGAGATCGGCCCCGCCGCGATGTTCTCGATGGTGCGGCCGGCCTGAACCCCGCAACGCCGGCGCTCTCGGGGTTTGCCAGGTCGGCGCACCGGCGAGCAAAGTCACGGTGTGTGCCTGGTCCGGAATCCGGGCGGCGGTAGCGGTGATCGGCCACCCCCCGGCGCGCGTACCGACCGGATCGATGAGAGGATCCGCATGTGCGTGAAGTCCCGGAGGACCCGGCCGTGAGCCAGGCGCGGCAGTTCTTGGCCGCACTCTACGATCAGGTCGCCGACATCTCGCACAAGCTCGAGGTCGTCGACGCGCGTAACCGGCGAGCCCGGGCCCGGGGCACCGCTCGGGTGGATCCGCGGGCCGGTGATCTGCGCCGGGAACTGTACGAGGCGCATCGGCTGATCGACGGGTTGCATCGCCGCTACCCGGAAACCGCCCCGCCCACACGGTCTTTCGGTCGGCACGCCCGCGGTCAGGCGCGATTGGCGGCCAGCACGGAGAGCAGTTCGTAGCCGACGTGTGCGGCGGCGATGCCGGTGATCTCGGCATGGTCGTAGGCCGGTGCCACCTCGACGATGTCGGCGCCCACCACGTCCAGCCCGATCAGTCCGCGCAGCGTGTTGAGTAGTTCGCGCGAGGTCATGCCACCGGCTTCCGGGGTGCCCGTGCCCGGTGCGTGGGCGGGATCGAGCACGTCGATGTCGACCGACACGTAGACCGGGCCGCCGGACAGCCGCTTGCGCATCCGCTCCACGATCGAGGCCACCCCGTCGACCTCGTAGTCGTCGGAGCGGATCACCTGGAATCCGAGCACGGCGTCATCCTCGAGATCGTGTTTGCTGTACAGCGGGCCGCGGATGCCGATGTGCTGGGACCGTTCCATGTCGATCAGGCCCTCCTCGCTGGCCCGCCGGAACGGGGTGCCGTGGGTGAACGGTGCCCCGAAGTAGGTGTCCCAGGTGTCCAGGTGGGCGTCGAAGTGCAGTACACCGATGGGGCCGTGGTCGCGCGCCAGTGCGCGCAGGATGGGCAGGGCGATGGTGTGATCGCCGCCGATGGTGAGCACCTTCGCACCGTCCTTGCGCAGGTCGGTGACCGCGGCGTCGATGGTCTCGATCGCGTCGGCGATATCGAACGGGTTCACCGCGATATCGCCGCAGTCGGCCACCTGCTGAGCGGCGAACGGCTCGACGTCGACGGCGGGGTTGTACGGCCGCAACAACTTCGACGAGGCGCGCACGTGGCCCGGGCCGAAACGGGCGCCCGGGCGGTAGGACACCCCGCTGTCGAACGGGATGCCGACGATGCTCACATCGGCACGGCCGACCTGGTCGAGGCGCGGCAACCGGGCGAACGTGCCGGGCTCGGTGTAGCGCGGATGACGGGTGGCGTCGATCGGACCGATGGGGCCGCCGGGGTTACTCATTTTTCCTCCGCTTCAACGGTGTCGGCGATCGCGGCGGCGTCGGCGGGATCACTCAGGGAAGGGTCGGCGGCGATGCGGGCCAATTCGTCGGACACATCGAGGGACCGGGTGACGGCGATGTAGACCACGCCGGACACCAGCAGGCCCACCACGAACGCGATGTCGACGTCGCCCATCGCGGTGGCGACCGGCCCGGTGTAGAACGGCAGCACCACGAACGGGATCTCGGCGGCGATGCCGGCGGCGAACGCGACCAGCCCGCGCCACGACCAGGCGCCGTACACGCCCGCCGGGGTGAACAGGTCCGCGATCACATAATGCCCGCGGCGCACGAAGAAGAAGTCGGTGAGGTTCACCGCGGTCCACGGCACCAACAGGTACAGCATGATCAGCAGCGTGGTGTTCAGCGCCGCGGTCGCGTTCGACAGCAGCAGGCTCATCACCAGCCAGGCCGCCGCCAACGCCAGGATGGTGACCACCCGCAGCCGACGGGTGGGCCGCACCGAACGGACCGAGTCCAAACCGGTGACGACGGTGAGCATTCCGCTGTAAGCGTTCAGGCCCATGGTCGCCACCAGCACCAGGGTCGAGACCACCGCCAGGACGCTGCCCAGCATGGGCACGGTGGCGTTGCCGGTGGTGTTGATGCCCGCCAGTGCGTCGGAGGCGCCGAGATAGGTGGCCATCCAGCCGCCCAGCGGGATGAGCCACATCGGCGATGCCGTGGCGCCGACGAACACCGAGCTGATGATGGCCGAGGGCTTGGTGTCCCGCGGCAGGTACCGGCTGTAGTCGGAGACGTACGGGGCGTAGGTGATGTTGTACGACGCCGCCACCCCGAACTGCGCCAGGAAGGCCACCCAGGTGAAATCACCGGCGGCCGGCGTCGTCGCGTGGACGTCACCGGACAGCACGCCGTAGGTCAGGACCAGCCACAGCGGCAGCGAGATCCAGAACAGCACCCGGAAGGCCTTGTGCAGCAAGTCATGCCCGAAGATGGCCAGGCCGGCGGCGACGACGGTGATCACCACGGCCACCGCCACCGAGTTCCAGCCGAAGATCTCCTGCAGGCCGGATTTGATGATCACCACGTCGACGACGTTGAATCCGACGAAGGTGAACAGCGTGCCGATCAACGGCAGAAGCACACCGCGGTAACCGAACTGGGCCCGCGACTGGATCATCTGCGGCAGCCCGAGCACCGGGCCCTGGGTGGCGTGGAACGCCATGAACAACGTGCCGAAGGCGATGCCGGCGATCCCGGCGACGACGGTCCACCACAGGGACAGGCCGAGGCTGGGGCCCACGAACCCCAGCGCCAGGGTGAACGGCTGGAAGTTGCCGACGAACCAGAACGGCCCCTGGTGGCCGACTTTGCCGTGCCGTTCGTCGTCGGGCACGTAGTCGATCGAGCGGGTCTCGATCAAGGTCCCGGACCGGTCGGTGCTGGGGATGGTCATGCGTGTCTCCCTGTGTGGCGTTGGTCATACTGTCGCCGGAACGGCAGCCCGATGCCATAGCGATTTTGTTCAGTCCGCCCATTAGCATTGGACGATATGTACAACCGGCCGGTCCCGCGGTGATCACCGTCCGCGATGTCGCCACGGCGGCGTCACTGCAGCTCGCGGTGGTGGCCGGCGCGGCCGGGCTGGACCGCGAGGTCACCTCGGCGCACGTCTCGGAGCTGGTCTCCCCGGGTGACTGGTTGCAGGGCGGTGAGCTGTTGATGACGGTCGGCCTGCTGCTGCCGATGACCGACGAGGACTGCCGAGCCTACGTGTCCGCGTGCGCGGCGGCCGGGGTGGCGGCCCTGGCCCTGGGCGTCGGGCACGGCCTGCCGTACCGGGAGTGTCCGGAGCCGTTACGCGCGGCGGCCGAGCAGGCCGGCATCACCATGCTGGTGGTGCCGGACCAAACCCCGTTCATCGCCGTCACCAAGTGGGTGTTCGAGACGATCGCCCGGCAGGAGCGGCGCGACCTGCAACAGGCCATGGAGAACAATCGCCGGCTAACTGCGGTGGCGACCAGCTCCGCGCCGCTGCCCGCGCTGCTGTCGGCCTGGGCGACCACGAGCACCACACCGTGCGTGGTGTGTGACGGCGCGGGTGGCCTGGTGGCCGCGAGCCCCGGTGCTGCCCCGGACACCGTGGAGCGGGCGCGCACGAGCTGCGGGCAGATGGACGGCCGCAGCTGGGCGGTGGTGGACGGCTTCGAGGTGCACGCCATCGGCGCCCGGGTGCCGCTGGCCTATGTCGCGCTGGGCGCCGATATGGACGCCGCCACCCGGGCGTCGTCGACGGTGCTGGTCTCGCTGATCGCCGTGGACCGCGAGCGGCGTGAGCTCTCCGACGAGCCCGAGCGCCGGCGGCGCGAGCAGGTGTTCGGGCAGCTGCTGCGGGCCGGCGTCAAACGCGAACGCGCCCAACAACTGGCGGCCAGCGTGGGCCTGTCCGGCGAACACTGCCATGTTGCGGTGGTCGAGGGCGCCGGCGAGGAGTTGGCCTTCCGGCTGCGGTCCACTCTCGACGGTGCGCTGGTCCGGGTTAACGGGCCGACGGTCGAGATCGCCCACTGGGATCTGGCCGCGCTGACCGAGACTATGGCCACCCACGCCGCGGGCCTGCCCACCGGCGTCGGCGCCGCGACCAGTCCGGAGACGCTCGGGGTGTCCGCCGCCCAAGCCCGGTCCCTGGTTCCGGTCAGCCGGCGGCTGGGCCGCGTCGTCACCGCGGGTGAGGGCGAGACCGTGTCGCTGCTGTTGTCGCTGGGGGAGCCCGAGACGGTGCGCGGATTCGGCGACGCGGTGCTCGCACCGCTGGACCAACTCGAACCGGGAGAGCGGGTGGAGTTGCTGCGCACCCTCGACCAGTGGCTGCGGGTCAACGGGGCGTGGGATCCCGCCGCGGCCCGGTTGTCGGTGCACCGCAACACCGTTCGCAACCGTATCGAACGGATCGCCCAGCTGACCGGGCGGCGCCTGGACGACGGCGACGACCGCATGGAGCTGTGGCTGGCGCTGAAGGCCCGTACCGCCCTGCCGTGACTACACTGCGCTGATGACCCGGATCGCCTGTTGCCAGATCGCGCCCGTGTTCGGCGACCTGACGGCCAACACCGCCCTGATCGTCGAGCAGATCCGCGCCGCGGTCGCCGCCGGTGCCGATGTCGTCGTCCTACCCGAACTGGTGACCTCCGGGTACATGTTCGCCGACGCCGACGAGGCCCGGTCGCTCGCGCGGCCGGCCACCGCCGACACGTTCGCCGAGTGGATCGCCGCGGCCGGTGACGCCGTCGTGATCGGCGGATTCGCCGAGAGCGGTACCGACGGACTGCTCTACAACAGTGCGGTGATGCTCGACGGATCCGGGGTGCTGGGCTTCTATCGCAAATCGCATCTGTGGGACCGGGAGAAGTTGGTCTTCACGCCCGGCGCGGCGGTGCCGGAAGTGGTCGCCACCCGGCACGGCGCCATCGCGGTGATGGTGTGCTACGACCTGGAGTTCCCGGAACTGACCAGGCCGGTTGCGCTGGCCGGGGCGGAACTCATTGCCGCACCGGTCAATTGGCCACTGTTTCCCCGTCCGGATGGTGAACACCCCGGCGAGGTGATCAACGCGATGGCCACCGCCCGGGCCAGCAAGGTGGCCGTCGCCTGCTGCGATCGCACCGGGGTGGAACGCGGACAGGCGTGGACGGAGGGCAGCGCGGTGGTGTCCCCCGACGGTTGGGTGCTCTCTGCCGTCGGCTCCGGCCCTGGCATGGCGATCGCCGACGTCGACCTCAGCGTCACCCACGACAAGGCGCTCACCGAGCATGTGGACCTGTTCGGCGATCGGCGTCCCGAGTTGTATTGAGCTATCAGCGCATGGACTTCACCACCTGGGCGAAATTGAACTGCCAGCGCTCCACGATGTGGAAGCCCATCCGCTCGGGCACCTGGTAGGCCGGGGCGCGGCGCAACCGCGGTCCCGGATCCAGTGCGGCGCCGCTCTGCCGGTCCGGGACGGCCCGATCGCGTTGGGACACCGTCCACAGAACGGTGCACGCGCGAACCCGGTCGGCGACCCCCCAGATGCCCAGATGCGCGTCCCACAACCGGTTCCGATCGGCGGCGCGCATCCCGCGGCCGGGATCGATCAGCTTGGCGTAGGCCGCGGGTCGTGCCGCGGTCAGCGGCCGGATCGGGCCCGGCATCCAGTTGGTGGTGTTGTCCATGATCAGACAGTCGCCGGTGGCGGCGTGCGCGGTGATGACGTCGGCGACCTGGCTGAAGTCCATACCCTCCTTGGCATACGGGCCGCGCTGGACCATCAGGAAATTCGGTGTCGCGGCGACGGCGAGGACGGCCAGCACCGCGGTGGCGCGCTCCCGGGCCCGCACGATGCCGACGATGCTCACCCCGAGCAGCAACGCCATCGCGGGGGAGGTGTAGGTGAGATAGCGCGGATAATAAATCGGCTCGGCCACAATCGAATACAGCAGCAACATCGCGGTGGGCAGCACCGCCCAGGCCGCGCAGAGCCGAAGCAGCCGACGTGCCCCCGGTTCGGCCGGCCGCAGCCGCCGGAATGCCAACGGCAGCAGCAGGATAAATCCAGCGCACACCGCGAACGCCAGGCTGTCGTCGAAGTACTGCTCCTTGAGGATCTCGCCGACCGTGCGTGCCGACAGCGGGGAGATCCACCGCACCTGCGCTATCTGGGTGCGGCAGAACAACAACAACGGCGCGACGGTGAGCACCGCGGCGGCGGCGGCACCGGCCCACGCCGCGGTGGACCGGCGGTCGCGCAGCGTCGCGGCGAACACCGCGTGCGGCAGCACGAGCAGCACCATGAAGACGTTGAGCACGGCGGCCAGCACCAAACCGGCGCCATAGGCCACCCACAGGCGGGGCCGGCGGCACGCTGCGACCAGGAGCACCGTCAGCCACACCGCGGCGGCGGCCGTCAGGGCATACGACCGTGCCTCGATACCGGCCCACGTCACCCTCGGCAGGATCGCGAACACCACACCCGCGGTGACCGCGGCCGAGCGACCGACGAACCGCCTGCCCAGCGCCACCACACCGGCGGCGGCGAGCCCGACGGCCAGGCAACTGGAGAATCGGGACCAGAACTCGGTGGCCGGGAACACCGCGAACCAGCCGTGCATCAGCAGGTAGTACGCGCCGTGCACGGCGTCGATATTGCCGAGCAGGCGCACCAGCTCCGGGATGGTGCGCGTGCTCGCCGAGATGGTGGCCGCCTCGTCGAACCACAACGAGGGCCGCGCGGCTCCGGCCGCGCTCACGGCTATCGCGAAGACCGCCACCAGCACCCCGTCCAGGCGGCCGGAACGCAGCAGCGTAGCCGGTTCCCGCCGCGTGAGCAGGGACAGTTCCACCTGGTCGACCCCCGTTCAGGTTGTAGGGCGCAACCGTAATACCCCCACCCGTGCCGGTCCAGTCGATGCTGTGTCGGGTCATTACCGCTGGGGCACAGGACCTTCCGGTACCGGTGCGGCCGGCGTCACCGCCCGCACCGGTGCGGTGCCCAAACACCGGCGCGGCGAACGACATTGAGGGCCGCTGTGATGTCCGCACAACGGGTGCCGACGGTTTGACCTCGGTCACGTCCGCGGCCCGGTACGGGCATGTCCTGCGTCACCAAAATGCCTGATCCGGGCGGCGAGCCGATACCATCGGTACTCGAAAGGCGCCGCCGGGCCGGTGACCGGCGCGCCGGGTGTCGCGAATCGCGCCCCCGGTCGTCGAGCAAAGGGTTACTGTCTCGGGTGGCGTAGCTATGGAGAAGGTTCTGAGACTGGGAGGGCATGAATGAGCGCCTATCGGACCGTGGTCGTCGGCACGGACGGATCGGATTCGTCACTGCGAGCCGTGGAGCGCGCAGGAGAGATCGCGGCCAATGCCGGGGCCAAGCTGATCGTCGCGACGGCATACTTCCCGCAGAGTGAAGACCACCACGCCGCCGACGTCCTGAAGGACGAGGGCTACAAGATGACCGGCAACGCCCCCATCTACGCCATCCTCAAGGAGGCCAGCGACCGGGCCAAGGTGGCCGGAGCCACCGACATCGAGGAAAAGGCCATCGTCGGAGCGCCCGTCGACGCGCTGGTCGACCTGGCCAACGATTCCGGGGCCGACCTGCTGGTGGTCGGCAACGTCGGCCTGTCCACCATCGCCGGCCGGCTGCTGGGCTCGGTGCCGGCCAACGTGGCGCGCCGTTCCAAGGTCGACGTCCTCATCGTGCACACGTCCTGATACCGCCCGCGAAAGGCCCGGCGCTCGCGCGCCGGGCCTTTCGCAGCTCTACGCCACCTTTACAAACTCACGATCCCGAATTCGGCACGCCGGGAGTCGGTTTCGATGAGGAGGGCACTGGCGCCACGCCATCGACGCCATCGAGCCCGTTCGGTGAACAGGCGGTCGCCGAGCTCCGAGTCGGCGAATCGGCGACATCCCGATGCGCACGGTGTCACACTCGGCCATGAGGGAGGTCGAGCCATGACCGCAACACTCAGCCATACCGGTATCGCGCCCCGCCGGAACGGCGCACCGCCGCCCGAGGTGCCGTTGGCCGATATCGACCTCGGCTCGCTGGAGTTCTGGGAGTGGGACGACGACCACCGCGACGGCGCCTTCGCCACCCTGCGTCGTGAGTCGCCGATCACCTTCTTCTCGGTGCCGGAATTCGCCGGGTTCCCGTCCGGCGCCGGACACTGGGCGTTCACCACCTATGAGGATGTGCGCCACGCCAGCCGCCATCCGGAAATCTTCAGTTCCAGCCCGACGAGCACCTCGTTGTCCGATGTGCCGGCCGAGATCGCCGAATTCTTCGGGTCGATGATCACGCTCGACGACCCGCGACACCTGCGATTGCGGGGGATCGTCAATCGCGCGTTCACACCCAAGGTGGTGGCCCGCATCGAGGACAGCGTGCGCGAGCGGGCGCGGCGGCTGGTTGCGCAGATGATCGACCGGCACCCAGATGGCGAAGCGGACTTCGTGGCCGAGGTGGCCGGGCAGCTTCCCCTGCAGATCATCTGTGACCTGATGGGCATTCCCGAAGAGGACGAGGCCGACGTCTTCCACTGGACCACGGTGCTGCTCGGCGCCGGGGACGACGAAGTGTCCGGCGACTACGACGAAATCCTCAAGGTGTCAACGAGTTTGGCGACATATGGAATGGAATTGGCCGAGCTTCGGCGGGCTCGACCGGCAGAGGATCTGACCACCAACCTGGTGCAGGCCGAAGTCGACGGGGAACGGCTCAGCTCCGCCGAGATCGCCTCGTTCTTCATCCTGCTGTCGGCGGCCGGCAACGAGACCACCCGCAATGCGATCAGCCACGGCATGGTCGCGCTGACCCGCTATCCAGAACAGCGCCAGATCTGGTGGGACGACTTCGACACCGTCGCCCCGACCGCGGTCGAAGAGATCGTCCGGTGGGCATCGCCACTGATCTTCATGCGCCGCAACCTGACCGAGGACATCGAGATGCGCGGCATCTCGATGAAGGCCGGCGACAAGGTGTCCATGTGGTACGCGTCGGCCAATCGCGACGAGACGAAGTTTGCCGACCCCTACCGGTTCGACGTCACCAGGAATCCGAACCCGCAGATCGGCTACGGTGCGGGCGGCGCGCACTTCTGTCTGGGTGCCAATCTGGCCCGCCGCGAGATCCGGGTGCTCTTCGACGAACTGCGGTTACGGGTGCCCGAGATCGTCGCGATCGCCGAACCGGCCATCCTGCGGTCGGCGTTCATCCACGGCATCAAACGGTTGCCGGTCGCCTGGACATGACCCGAACGCAGCGCGTCTACCAGCCGCGCTGCTTCCACTCCTCAAGGTGCGGGCGTTCGGCGCCCAGCGTGGTGTCGTCGCCGTGGCCGGGATAGACCACCGTCGAGTCGGGATAGCGGTCGAACAGCTTGGTGCTGACGTCACCGAGCAGCCGTTCGAAGTCGCCGTCCTTCCAGGTCTTGCCCACCCCGCCGGGGAACAGGCAGTCCCCGGTGAAGAGGTGGGTCACGTCGGAGTCGGCACCGCGCAGCGCCAGTGCGACCGACCCCTCGGTGTGGCCTTGCAGGTGGATGACGTCGAAGGTGAGGTTCCCGATGGGGACGGTGTCGCCGTCGGACAGGATCCGGTACGGCCGCACCGGTAGCGGTTCGGCGTCCAGCGCGTGCGCGGCGGTCGGTGCCCCTGTGGCCTTCGCCACGGCTTCCAGTGCCTGCCAGTGGTCGGGATGCTGGTGACTGGTCACAATGAGAGAGATGTCGGGAGCGTGTGTCCTGATCAGCTCGACGAGCCGGTCGGCGTCATTCGCCGCGTCGATGAGCAGGGTTTTCCCGGTTTCGGAACAAGTGATCAGGTAGGCGTTGTTGTCCATCGGGCCGACCGAGGCCTTGATGATCGTGGCTGCGGGCAGGGTGCGCCGGGCAGCCGTCCCGGGGTCGAGGTGGCCGGTGTAGTCGTCACTGACGAGGCTGTGTGGACTGTTCACCCTGCCCACGCTATCCGGCCCGACCCCGGGTGGCTCCAGCTTGGCTACGTCTTGTCGGTGGGTACACCTAGCATGGCTGTGAATTCTGTCCTCAGGAGGAAAATCGGTGTCTGACCGTCTAGTCGTCAAGGGCGCGCGCGAACACAACCTGCGCGGCGTCGACCTTGACCTGCCCCGCGACGCGATGATCGTGTTCACCGGTTTGTCGGGATCGGGGAAGTCGTCGCTGGCGTTCGACACCATCTTCGCCGAGGGGCAGCGTCGCTACGTCGAGTCGCTGTCGGCCTACGCCCGGCAGTTCCTCGGCCAGATGGACAAGCCCGATGTCGACTTCATCGAGGGTCTGTCCCCGGCGGTGTCGATCGACCAGAAGTCCACCAACCGCAACCCGCGCTCGACCGTCGGCACCATCACCGAGGTGTACGACTACCTGCGCCTGCTCTACGCCAGGGCCGGGACCCCGCATTGCCCGGTCTGCGGTGAGCGCATCGCCCGGCAGACCCCGCAGCAGATCGTCGACCAGGTGCTCGCGATGGACGAGGGCCTGCGCTTCCAGGTGCTGGCCCCGGTGGTGCGCACCCGCAAGGGTGAGTTCGTCGACCTGTTCGACAAGCTCAACTCACAGGGCTACAGCCGGGTCCGGGTCGACGGTGTGGTGCACCCGCTGACCGACCCGCCCAAGCTGAAGAAGCAGGAGAAGCACGATATCGAGGTGGTGGTCGACCGCCTCACCGTGAAAGCCAGCAGCAAGCAACGGCTCACCGACTCGGTGGAGACCGCACTCGGCCTGGCCGACGGCATCGTCGTGCTCGAATTCGTCGACCGCGACGACGACCACCCGCACCGGGAACAGCGATTCTCGGAGAAGCTGGCCTGCCCCAACGGGCACCCGCTGGCCGTCGACGACCTGGAACCGCGGTCCTTCTCCTTCAACTCGCCCTACGGCGCCTGCCCCGAATGCACCGGCCTGGGCATCAAGAAGGAGGTCGACCCGGAACTCGTCGTCCCGGATCCGGAGCTGACGCTCGCCGAGGGTGCGGTGGCGCCCTGGTCCATGGGGCACACCTCGGAGTACTTCACCCGGATGATGGCCGGCCTCGGTGAGGAGCTGGGGTTCGACGTCAACACCCCGTGGAAGAAGCTCCCGGCCAAGGCGCGTAAGGCGATCCTGGAGGGCTCCGACCACCAGGTGCACGTCCGGTACAAGAACCGGTACGGGCGCACTCGGTCCTACTACGCCGACTTCGAAGGCGTGCTGGCCTTCCTGCAGCGGCGGATGGAGCAGACCGAGTCCGAGCAGATGAAGGAACGCTACGAGGGCTTCATGCGCGACATTCCGTGCCCGGAATGTGCGGGCACCCGGCTCAAGCCGGAGATCCTCGCGGTCACCCTCGCCGCCGGTACCTACGGGGCCAAGTCGATCGCCGAGGTCGCCGAACTGTCCATCGCCGACTGCGCGAACTTCCTCAACGCGTTGACCCTGGGCGCGCGCGAGCAGGCCATCGCCGGTCAGGTGCTCAAGGAGATCCAGTCCCGGCTGGGCTTCCTGCTCGACGTCGGACTGGAATACCTGTCGCTGTCCCGCGCGGCGGCCACCCTGTCCGGTGGCGAGGCGCAGCGCATCCGGCTGGCCACCCAGATTGGCTCCGGCCTGGTCGGCGTGCTGTATGTGCTCGACGAGCCCTCCATCGGGCTGCACCAGCGCGACAACCGCAAGCTCATCGACACCCTGGTCCGGCTGCGCAACCTGGGCAACACCCTCATCGTGGTGGAGCACGACCTGGACACCATCGCCCACGCCGACTGGGTGGTCGACATCGGTCCGGCCGCCGGCGAGCACGGCGGCCGGATCGTACACAGCGGCACTTATCAGGATCTGCTGAAGAACACCGAATCACTCACCGGCGCTTACCTTTCCGGCAAAGAGAGCATCGAGGTGCCAGCGATCCGCCGGCCGGTGGACCGCAAGCGCCAACTCACCGTGGTCGGCGCCCGCGAGCACAACCTCAAAGAGGTCGACGTGGCCTTCCCACTCGGGGTGCTCACCTCGGTGACGGGTGTCTCCGGGTCCGGTAAATCCACCCTGGTCAACGACATCCTGGCCACGGTGCTGGCCAACAAGCTCAACGGGGCCCGGCAGGTGCCGGGCCGGCACACCCGGATCAACGGCATCGACCAGCTGGACAAACTGGTCCGGGTCGACCAATCGCCGATCGGCCGCACGCCGCGGTCCAACCCGGCCACCTACACCGGCGTGTTCGACAAGATCCGCACGCTGTTCGCCGCCACCACCGAGGCCAAGGTGCGCGGGTACCAGCCGGGCCGGTTCTCGTTCAACGTCAAAGGTGGCCGCTGCGAAGCGTGTTCGGGTGACGGCACGTTGAAGATCGAGATGAACTTCCTGCCAGATGTCTACGTGCCGTGCGAGGTGTGCCACGGCGCCCGGTACAACCGGGAGACCCTGGAGGTGCACTACAAGGGCAAGACCATCTCCGAGGTGCTCGACATGCCCATCGAGGAGGCCACCGAGTTCTTCGAGCCGATCTCCTCGATCCACCGGTATCTCAAGACGCTGGTGGACGTCGGGCTGGGCTACGTCCGGCTGGGGCAGCCCGCGCCGACGCTGTCCGGCGGTGAGGCGCAACGCGTGAAGCTGGCCGCCGAACTGCAGAAGCGCTCCACCGGGCGCACGGTCTACATTCTCGACGAGCCCACCACCGGTCTGCATTTCGAGGACATCCGGAAACTGCTCAGGGTGATCAACGGCCTGGTGGACAAGGGCAATACGGTCATCGTCATCGAGCACAACCTGGACGTCATCAAGACCTCGGACTGGATCGTCGACATGGGTCCCGAGGGCGGTGCGGGCGGCGGCACCGTCGTTGCGCAGGGCACCCCGGAAGACGTGGCGGCGACGCCGGGCAGCTACACCGGGCAGTTCCTCGCCGAAATGCTGGACCCGCCGGCAGTGGCACCGGCACCCGCCCCGGCGCGTAAGCGGCGCAAGGTCAGCGCGTAGCACGCGTTGACATGGCGCTCATGGCGGGAATGTGCGAGTAGCTGCCGCCGTGAGCGCCATGTCAACTGCCCTTGGTCAGCGGGGACGGGAACCGGGGCTTGACCTGCACCCCGTCCAGCCATTCGGTCAACTCGTCGGCCTTGTGCTGCAACCCCTTCAGGGTGTCCTTGGTGACGTCGGCGGTGAGCCGCAGCTGCACCCGGCCGTCGGCGCCATGCACCCAGCCGCCGACCACCCGGCCGTCGGCCCACGCGGTGGGACCGGCATTGCCGTTGCGGTCGAACACCTGCTCGCGGTGGCCGTCCAGGTACCACTCCCGGTCGAACCAGCCCATCACGGTGACGTCCAGGCCCGGCAGCAGCGCGCACCACGGCTCGGCGGGTGGTTCGGGTTCCAGGTCGTCGGGCAGCGCCACCCCCGGGGTCCCGTGCAGGTCGACCTCGACGGCGCCGACGGCGGTCAGCGCCTTCCGTGTCCAGGTGAGGGTGTGGCCGAACCACCAGGCGACGTCGGCGACCGTGGCCGGGCCGAACGCCCGCAGCCACGTCTGCACCAACGCGGCGCTGGCCGCATCGGCGTCGGCGGTCGCGCCGGCACCCAGCCACGATGTGCGCGACGCCCAGCGCGGCCGGGACACCGTCCATGCGCCGGTGTTCGGACCGCGCACGATATCGCCGCGCACCGCCAGCACCGTCAACACCCGAGGGGACACCGGAGTCGCTCCGCCCCAAGACTTTCCGGGCGCCGGATCGTAGTTGCCCGCCAACTCGGGCAGCGCCGCGCGTAATTCGGCCGCACTGGTGGCCCCGTGTTCGTCCAGATACTCGAGCACCGCGGCGCACGCGGTGTCCAGCCAAGCCGCCCCGTCGGCGGCGATGCCGCCCTTCTCCACATCGGCGATCAGCTTGCGCCGCTCGTTGGCGGCCACCCGGTCGCTGGATGCCGCCTGCACGGTGTGCAGGTCCGCGGCACGCACCACCCACAGCGTCCGGCGCATCGCGAGGTGCTTGACCAGCGAACGACGTTCGTAGAGGGCGTCATCCAGTTCGGTGCGGGTGAATTCGGGCACCCGCGCCCACAACGACAGATACGGGGTGGCCGGATCGGTGGCGTGCAAGCCGACCAGGGCCGCCGTGACGGTCTCGGCGGTGCCGCCCTGCGGGGCCAGGAAGTGTCGGCGGGCCAGCCGGGCGCGCCGCTCCTCGACGCCGAACGTCCGCTCAGCCGTCACTGGGCTCTTCCGGACGGGCGTCCGGCTGTCCCATCGACTCCCTGATCTGGCGGAGCCGCTCGGCGGCCGCCTCCTGACGCCGTTCGTACTGCTCGGCCACCGACCGGCCCTCGGGAGTTTCCTCGGCCAGCTCGGCGGCGCCGATCGCGGTGCCGAACCGGGTCTCGATCTTCTCCCGAACGGCGTCGAAGGTCGGCACTCCGCCGGCGTCGTACTCCGGATCGGGCGGGGAAGGCTGCTGGTCATCGGCCATATCGTCACGATACCCACCGCAAAGTTTGGGATCGGTAGCAATCGCGGCCGCATCTACTTGCCTTACGCCGCGCCACCGGGGCGCAGGGCGAGACGAAGGGACTCAAGGGAAATGACGAAGAATCGCGTATTGGTCGCCGGCATCGGGATGATCGCGGCGGCCGCGGTCTTGGTCGGTTGCTCGGACGACAAGGGCAGCACTCCCGCGGCCAACGCGGGCAACGGCAACACCCAGGTCAGCACCGGTGGCAGCACCGAGGTGAAGGTCGAGGGCCAGGACCTGGCCGGCCTGGACGTCAAGACCGTGACGTGCGTGAAGCAGGGCGGCAAGATCAACATCGCCAGCGGTGCGATCGGCGGCCAGCAGGGTCTGGGGGTCGTGATGACCGATGAGGCCACCCCGAAGGTCGAATCGCTGGGCCTGGTGGTGGACGGTAATGCGCTGGCCGTGGCCGCGATGGGTGGTGCCAGCTCCGGTTCGGCCGACGTCAAGGTGGATGGCAACACCTACACCATCACCGGTGAGGCCACCGGCGCCGACCTGAAGAACCCCATGGCCGGGATGATCAGCAAGAAGTTCGAGATCAAGGTCTCCTGCAACTGACCGGGTACCGACGGGATCAACCCCGAAGGCGGCGGGCGCACTGCGCCCGCCGCCTTCGGCTGCCGCTTTATGATGGCGCGATGTCGATACCCGACGATTTGGAGCGGGCTCGTTCGTTGGCCTTCGCCTCCGATGAAGTCGGTGCCAAAGAGCTGCTGCTGTCGTTGATGGCACCCATCGAGGCGGCGGACAGGGATGACCTGATGCTCGAAGTTCTCGCCCAGCTCGGCGAGCTCTACCTGGTGCGGACGGCCTACGACGGGGTGGTCGAGGCGGTCAAGCGCATCGATGACTGCCTGCGGATCTATCGGGACATCCGGGCCGGCACGCGACCCGATCTCTCGGCGCAGACCACCATGACCGACACCGAGATCGACCACATGGTCTGCCGTTACACCCGGCGTACCCGGTTTCTGCAGACCGGATTGGCCGCCGCCCACGGTGAGCACGAGGCGGCGGCCGTGGCCCTGCAGTCACTGGTCGAAGATCCGGCGCCATTCGACGATCTGGCCGCCGAGCACGCCTATCTGGTGACCCATGCCCGCATCCTGTGCGCGGTCGCCCTGTGTGACGACGATCTGCACGTGCAGTCACTTCCGCTGTGGGAGAAGGTGTTCGATGCCCTCGACGGGCCAGGTGACGGCACCGAGTTCGACGACAGCCTGCGAGTCCTGGCCGCGACGGGCTACGGCCGGTTCTGTGTCGAGACGGGCCGGCTGACCGAAGCCGAGCCCTGGCTGCGCCGGGCCGGTGCCCGAGCGCAGGCGCGCGCATGGCACCTGGCCACGGCCAGAACGGAATTGGAGCGCGCCACCGCGGCGTGGGCGGCCGGGGATCGGGCTCGCGCGCAGGATCTGGTGCACGGCGCCTATCCGGTGATCGCCGAGCACGCCCGCGCCCACGACGTTTCGCGCAGTTGGCTGTACCTCGGGCTGATCAGCCTCTCGGTCGGAGCCCTCGACGACGCCGACGAACGGTTCGGCCATGCCGAGCGGCACTGGCGCGAGGTGGAGAAGCCGCTGCACATTCACCGAATCCTGTTGCAGCGCAGCTGGGTGGATATCCTTCGTGGTGACTTCGCGGCGGCCACCGACCGAGCCGACGCCGCGCGTGCGCTGCTCGACGGCTGGCCCCGGCACACCTGGTTGCAGTACGCACGGCTCGACGATCACCTGGGTTCGATCCTGCGTGCCGAGGCACTGGCCGACCCGGCGCACGCCGATCGGAAGTTCGCTCAGGCCGCCGAACTCAAACTGCCCGCCGCGTTGGCGGTCGACACGGTGCGGTACGCCATCGCCGACGCCGACGCACGGATGCGATGGGCGACCCACGTCTCGGCGCGGCTGCTGGCCGGGGCGTTCGCCGTGGCCTGGGAATGGGGTAACACCACGCTGGTCAGCGAACTCATCGAATACCATTGCGCCCGAGGAACACTCAGCGTGCCGGCGGCAATACACGCGGTGGACTGGGCGGACACCGCGACCGCGGCGGTGCCCGTCGACGAGGCGGACGACTACGCGTTGGTCGCGTCCGGACCCGTATCCGTGGCCGGCGGGTCGCTGACGCGGCTGGGCGCGCTGCCGCCGCTGCGCATGGATCCGACCACCGCGCCGGTGCTGGCGCACTACCGTGAACTCGCGCACCAGCGTTACGGGATCACCGTCACGTCGCTCGAAGCCGAATGGGCCACCTGGCCGTGACCGAACCGCTCACCCTGGTGTTGCGCTACGCCGACGTCGGTGTCGCCACTTATGCCAGCCTGCGCATCGTCGGACAGCCCGAGCGGACCGTCACCTGGGTGGTGGCCGAGCACATTCTCGTTGCCGCACTGGATGAACTCGCCGCGGCACTCCCGGACCCCCGCCACGACGAAACGCCGCTCGAGGGGTTGGCGCGCGCGCTTTCGGACGGCGCCTTCACCGCACCGTCGACAGAGCTGTCGCTGGCCTACCGCCTCGGCGTGCTGCTCATCGCCGAAAACGCCTGGCAGTTGCTGACCGAATGCGTGACCTCGCCGCGGGCCGAGCTCTTCGTCGCACCGAGTGCCCGCCTGGGCCGCGTGCCGTGGAGCCTGCTGGCCAAGCCGGCGTCGTTCCCGACGGCGGACGACGTACTGGCGGGCCGCACCGAGGCCGTCACCGCCGAACTCACCGAGGGTTACCGGCTGATGGAACTGGTCGACGTGCTGATGGCGGTACCCACGAATATCGCCGCATCGCGCCGCGCCACCGCGCCGACCGCGGGCGGTGATCCGCTGTTGATCCTCGATCCGCGGGTGCCCGGCCAGCGCCCGGACTCGACCCTGGGGTCGGTGCTGGGCCGTCCGGCCCCGGACACCCTGCTGGCCCGCCACTATGCGGGTGTTCTGGAGCGGCAACCGGTGCTGCCGCGCGTCGACACCGCGGTGGAACTGTTCCGGCGCACCGACGTCGACCGCGGCTGGCTGGCAGGCATGCTCGCGCAGCGTCCGGGACGGTTGGTGTTCGTCGGGCATGCCAGCGTCGCCGACGGCGATCTCGGGCATGCCGACCGGGCGGCCCTGCACCTGGCGTGCCGCGCGAGCATGCCGGGTCTGGCCGAGCCGATCGGGGACCACCGACCCCTCACCGCGGCGGACCTGATGGCCGCCGACCTGGTGATCCCGTGCCGGGTCGCCCTGCTGGCCTGTGCCTCCGGCGGCGACTACCGGTTCGACGAGGCCACCGGTTTGGTGGCCGCGATGGTGCTGGGTGGCGCCCAGATCGTCACGGCCACGTTGTGGTCGCTGCCCACCACCGCCGGTTACCGGCGGTTCGCGCACCCGGCCACTCCCGCCGATGACGCCGATCCGATGGGTGAGGTGATCGCCGCGGTCGACACCGCCCACCAGGAGGAGTCCGTCGCGGCGGCCGCCCGCGCGGTGAACCGCTGGCAACGCGCACAGATGCGCCGCTGGCGCGGCGGGGACATCTCGGCCAGTCCGGTGTACTGGGCCGCGCTGGCGACCTTCGCCCTGTCTCAGGCCGGTGGCACGCACACCGCGACCGCCGACTCGTCGCCGCGGCGGTAGTAGGCGTCGACGATGCTGCCAGGGCAGATGCGGTCCAGCGCGGTCACCGGAATCAAGGCCGTCTCATGAGCCGGGAATTGGCCGCCCTCGGGTTTGCGCACCATCAGATCGAGCACCACCTCGCGGTGGTCTTCGCGGGTGGTGCCGGTCGGCTGCGACGCGGTCACCACGCCGTGACTCCTGGTGCCGTGCCGGATGAGTTCCAGCTGGGTGTCGGTGACCAATCCCTTGTCGAGCAGCATTCGGTCGAACGTCGCTCGCGCCGCGGTGATCTCGTCGGGCCGAATGAGTCGTTCGGCGGCCGCGGGATCGGTTTCCGCTGCCGGTTCGGTGGCGCGACGCAGGAATGCCAGGGCCAGCAGTCCGGCCGCGGCGGCGCCGGCGACGATCAGCAGCACCAGCATCATGACTTCGAACATGCTGACCAGCATCGGGCTGCCCGCCTGCTACCGAACCCAAGTTTTGCCGGCGCACCCTATCCTGGGGCGATGGTGACCGGGGCGAGCGAAGCGACGGGGGTTGGCACCGGGGCGAGCGAAGCGACGGGAGTTGGCACCGGGGCGAGCGAAGCGACGGAGTATGCCGCCGCTGCCGTGGCGTCCGCGCCGCGCCGCGCCGTGATCGACCGGGCCTGGCGGGCGCTGGGCCCGGGTGTCGAGGTGCTGAGCGCCGAGGACGGCGGACCCCTCAGCCGGACCGTCAAGCGCATCCTGGATCCGCTGGTCTTGCGGCTGCGGTCCAATCCGCAGTACTCGACACCGGTGGTCACCGCCGAGGTGGCCGACGAGATGCACCAGCTGATCCTGGCCCACGCCGGCCGGCTGCGCGCAACCGCCGGGTGGTTCGCGGTACTCAAGGCGCACCGCCGGCGGCTGCGGTTGACCACCGGTAACGCCCAGGAGCTGTACTTCCCCGTGTGTTTCGAGCTGGCCGTCACCAATGGTGAACCGGGGCAAGGGGATGATGACCTGTCGGAGACCGCCGAGCGGGTGTTGCGCGGTGTGCACGGCGATCGGGACCGCACCGCCATCGAGGTTCTCAACCGCTACGTGACGGACGCCGGCGCGATGGCGGCGTTGTCGATGCAGTTGCAGCGCAGCTGGCGCGATGTGCGTCCGTCGGAAGCCATCACCGCGCCGTTTCTGGCCGGTCTGGCCACCGTTCTCGGTGACGCCGAAGGCCATTCGGCGCAGGCGGCCCGGCAGCGGGTGTGGACGGCGCTGGTGGCCGACGCCACGCCGTACAATCTCGGCGCGCGTGCACACGGCCCGGATCCGCAGCTGCCCTGGTCGATCGTCGACATCGGCCTGAGTTCGACTGTGCCGCAACCGCCGCCACCGGTGAACGGGGGGTCCGAGGGCGACCGTCCGCTCGACCGCAGTGTGGTGGACCGGGTCCGGGCCACGCTGCGGCGTGCGCTCGACCGCGACGAGTTGCCCGACGTGCCCACGCTGTGTGCGGAGGAGGTGGACCGGGCGTGTGCGCCGTGGGGTCTGCTGGCCGAGGACATGCAGGCCACCCTGGTGGCCGGGGTGGAGGTGGCCGTCGAACTGGCGCCGCTGAGCGAGGAGGCCGCGCCGCGCTACCGGCTGGCGGCACAGATCCAGGCCCGATTGCGCAAAGAGGCCTATGTGCTGCACGCGCGCCGCTACCTGACCGCCGATGCCGCGCTGCATCCGCGTCAGCAACAGGTCACCGACGAGCTGGCCGCCTTCGCCAGGCCCTACCTGAGCCGACTGTGGGCCCGCCTGCACGGCCGCGATGTGTGGCAGGAATCCTGCGCCGATGTCGACGACGTCCGTGCCCTGTTGGAAGGCGTGGCCCGCTCGGTCAGCCTGGATCACCGGCAGCGCATCAAGGCCATGCTGGAATTGGCGGCGGCGCAATGAGACTCGTTGCCGAACAGGGTTTGTGGACCACCGGCCGGCCGGCCGCCGCACCACCCGCGGTCGCCGTCCTCGAGGTCGCGGGCGCGGTGCTGGCCTGGACCGTCGACGACCCGCAGACGCCGGTTGCCGTCACGTTCACCGACGTGGCCGCCGCCGACTGGTTGTGGCGAGTGCTGGGCGAGACCGGCCATGTCAGCGTCGTCGAAGCACTCACCGGACGGCCGGCCCACACGGCGGCCGCGCTGGACCTCGTCGATGTGGAGTGGGCCGCCGCCGCGCTGGCTCCGCTGCGGCGACTGGCGCTGGGGCACTGGCTGCGCCGCTGGTGGCCGGCCAGTGTGCGCGACGGTATCGCCGGACTCGACGCGGCGCTGCTGGATGTCGAGATCGCCGCGCTCACCGCGGCGGCCGAGGAGTTCTTCGCCGGCGACACCTTCGATTCCGACGTGGCCGGCCTGCTCGAGCCGCATCGCCCGGCGCTGGCGGCCCTGCTGGCCGACGGCGACCCGCGGGTGGCGGCGCTCATCGCATCGGTGGCCGATTGGGTTGACCTGGACGAGATTCCGGCGCAGCGCAGGCAGCAGGATTATGCGCTGGCCGCCGGCGCGGCCGGGGCCCAGCGGCCGGGCACGGTCGCGTCGGGCACCGCGTCCATCCCGTGGAGCGCGGTACCGCCCGGCGTGTTCGACGCGGCCGAGGACACCGTGTCCTGGGCGGTGACCGCCACGGCGGGAGCGGTGCGTGTCGAGATGCGCGCCGAGCTGATCGGGCCGGCGAGCGGGATACCGGTGCGGTTCGACGGTGCCGACGGTGTGCTGGACGCGCAGGGGCGGGCGACCATCGCCCTCCCGATCACGGAATCTGCTGCCTGGGACCGGGATTGGTCGTCGGCCGTGATCGCCGTCGGCGATTCGGCCGGTCCCGGTGACAACCGCGAGGTCCGCAACCGCCTGCGCGCGTTCGCGCGGGCACGCCTCGCCGGTCCGGCCCCCGACGCTTTCCTGGCCGAGATCCTGGCCGCCGAATCGGATTACTGACGGCTCAGCGGGCCACCCCTGCTCCGGCGGCCTGCAAGGTCGGCGGGCCCGAGCGGGGGAGGGGGAGCCGCGGCACGCCCGGCGTGCCGATCTGCCCGGCCAGCCACGGCAGGGCCGACTCGAACGCCCGTGAGGCGAACGGCCAGTCGTGTTTACCGGGCTGGACGATCACCGCGCACTCGATGCCGGCGGTGCTCCCCAGCCCGCACAGCGACTGGGCGGCGACGGCCTGATCACTGGCCCGCGGATGGGTACCCGGCGGTGTGCCGGGGTCGTTGACGGCGAACCAGCCGGCGATGCCCGAATAGCGGCCGTGCCGGTTGATCACGGTGGTCGGGTCGAAGGAGGCGTACTGCGCGACGTTGCCGCCGAACAGCCGGTCGATGGTTTGCGCCTTGTTCCCCGAGTTGGGGCTGATGTCACCGGCGATGTCCTCGAACACCGAGAACATGTCCGGATGCATCACCGTCAGGTCGACCGCACACGTGCCGCCCATGGACCAGCCGACCGAGCCCCAGTTGGCGGGCGCGGCGCTCACCCCGAATTTCGAGATCATGGTGGGCACCACATCCTTGGTGAGATGGTCGGCGGCCTTGCCGCGCAACCCGTTCACACATTCGGTGTCGTTGTTGAACGCCCCTCCGGAGTCGACGAACACCAACACCGGCGCGTTGCCGTTGTGCGCGGCGGCGAACCGATCCACCACCCGGATCGCGTCACCGGCGCGCAACCAGTCGGCCGGGGTGTTGAATTCGCCGCCGATCATCATCAGGGTCGGCAGCTTCGGCGGGGGATCGGTGGCGTACCAGGCCGGCGGGAGGTACACGAGTTCGCCGCGGTGCTTGAAGCCGGACCCGGCGTCACCGGTGTCGACCGGGACCACGGTGCCGTTGGCGGGGATCATCCGTTGCTGCTGCATGGCAGTGACGGTGGCCATGTCGGTCTGGTCCGGCAGCGGTCCTTCGGTCAGTTGGTTCCAGGCGGTCTGCGCCGTCGGGAAGTACCCGACCCACAGGTTGAGCGCCAGCGCGGCGCACAGGACGCACAGCGGTACCGCCAGTGCGGTGGCGCCACGGCGCCACCAGCCGGTGCGCCGCCAACCGGTCACCAGCACCGCGGCCATGAAGCCGATCAGGCCCACCCAGATCCACAACGCATGCGGGGCGGGGTCACCGGCGAGCCCCTGGCTGTTGATGTACCAGTGCACGGCGGTAGCCACGGCCACCCCGGCAACCAGGGAAATCGGCAGCCCGAGTTGGTGCCAGCGCCTGCTGCGCCAACCGACGGCGGCGATCACAACGGCCGCGGCGACCAACTGCACGATCACCGGGAGCCAGCCGTGCATCAGCGAAATGTGCTGCAAGAAGTCATTATTGGCATCGGTCATCAAGGGTGCGGCGACCGTCGTCGTCGAAGGTGTCACGCCACCATCGTGGCCGCAGTTCCTTGGGGGTGGCTGTGAGTCGGCTTCCGACGTTTCGTCAGCGCGGTTTTGCCAGCGGGAACGGCAGCGTCTCGCGAATGCTGCGCCCGGTGATCAGCATGACCACGCGATCCACCCCGACGCCCAGGCCACCGGTCGGCGGCATCGCGTACTCCATCGCCTGCAGGAAGTCCTCGTCGAGCTCCATCGCCTCCGGGTCGCCGCCGGCGGCCAGCGTGGACTGTTCCTGCAGCCGCCTACGCTGCTCGACGGGGTCGGTGAGTTCGCTGTAGGCGGTACCGAGCTCGACTCCCCACGCCACCAGATCCCAGCGTTCGGCGACGCCGGCGATGCTGCGGTGCGGGCGGGTCAGCGGCGACACCGAGGTCGGGAAGTCCTTGTAGAACGTCGGGTGCTCGGTCTGCCCTTCGACCAGCCGTTCATAGAGTTCGAGCACCACCGCCCCGGCATCCCAGTGCTTCAGGTAGGGCACGCCCGCGCCGTCGCACAGCTCGCGCAACCGGGCCAGCCCGGTGTCCGGGCCGATTTCCTCGCCCAGGGCCTCCGAGACCGCGCCGTGCACCGTCTTCACCGGCCACACCCCGGAGATGTCCACCGGTTCCAGCGCTCCGTCGGCACCCGGCCGCATGACAACCTGCGCACCGTTGGCCGCCTGGGCGGCATTCTGGATCAGCTCGCGGCAGCCGTCGATCCAGACGTTGTAGTCGGCATGCGCCTGATAGGCCTCCAGCAGGGTGAACTCGGGATTGTGGCTGAAGTCCACGCCCTCGTTGCGGAATGCGCGGCCGAGTTCGAAGACCCGCTCGACGCCGCCCACGCACAGCCGCTTGAGGTACAGCTCCGGGGCGATGCGCAGATACAGATCCAGGTCGTAGGCGTTGATGTGGGTCTGGAACGGGCGCGCGTTCGCGCCGCCGTGGATCTGCTGCAGGATCGGTGTCTCGACCTCCAGGAAGCCCTTGCCCACCAGCGTCTCCCGGATGGCGTGCAGGATCGCGCTGCGCGCGGTGATCAGGTCACGCGCATCGGTGTTGATCGCCAGGTCGACGTAACGGGTGCGGACCCGCGCCTCGGGATCGGTGAGCCCCTTCCACTTGTCGGGCAACGGGCGCAGGCATTTCCCGATCATCCGCCAGTCGGTCACCAGCAACGACGGGGTGCCGTTGCGGCTGCGGCCCATGGTGCCGGTCACCTCGACCAGGTCGCCGAGATCGACCGACGCACCGAAATCCGGATAGTCCTGGGCGGCCGCGGGGCCGTCGAGCAGCAGTTGGACCTCACCGGACCAGTCCCGCAGCACGGCGAACAGCACGCCGCCGTAGTCACGGATCCGCAGGATCCGGCCGGCCACGGTGACGACGGTCGCCGGATCGGCGACGCCCAACGCGGCGGCGACGGTGTGGCTGGGCGCCTCACCCACCGGATAGGCGTCCACGCCCTGGTCCTGCAGACCCTTCAGCTTGGCCATCCGGACGCGGACCTGATCCGGCAATCGGTGCGTGTCGTCGTCCGGCAGATCGGCGCGCAGGCCGCTGATGTCCGGGGCGCTGCCGTCCTGGTGCAGCAGACCGCTGTCCACCAACCGCTGTGGGGCGGCGATGTGTTCGCCGGTGTGATCCTTGCGCCGCGAGAACGGCAGCACCAGAAAGCCTTCGGCGATCACCGAGGCGACGCCGACCCGCGGGATGAGCCGGGCATCCTCGTAGCAGGCGAACCGCGGCACCCATTCCGGCTGGTACTTCATGTTCGACCGGTACAGCGTCTCCAGCTGCCACCACCGGGAGAAGAACACCAGCAGGGCGCGCCAGAGCCGCGCGATCGGGCCGGCACCCAGCTGGGCACCCTGCTCGAACGCCGACCGGAACATTGCGAAATTCAGTGAGATACGGGCGATTCCGAGGTCCTCGGCCTGCAGGCAGAGCTCGCTGACCATCAATTCGATGGTGCCGTTGGGGGATTGGGGCGAGCGGCGCATCACGTCCAGCGACACCCCGTTGCTGCCCCACGGCACCAGCGACAGCAGCGCCACCACGTCGTCGGCTGCACCGTCGCCGCCGGCCTTGATCGCCTCGACCAACAGGCAGTCGCTGTCGGCCGGGTCGCCGAGCCGGCCCAGCGCCATCGAGAACCCGCGCTCGGTCTCGGTGTCGCGCCACTGGTCGGCACGGGCGATCACCTGGGCCATCTCGTCGGCGGTCAGCTCGCGGTGCCTGCGGATGCGCACCGTCAGCCCGGCCCGGCGGGCCCGGGTGACCGCCTGCCGGACCGGCTTCATGTCGGGACCGGACAACCGGAAGTTGTCGGGATGCAGGATCGCCTCGTCACCGAGCTCCAGCGCGTTCAGGCCGGCTTCGCGGAAGGCCTGTGCTCCCGCGGCGCTGGCCCCCATCACCCCGGGCGCCCACCCGTAGGTCTCGCACAGGTGCAGCCAGGCCTCGATGGCGGCCGGCCAGGCCCGCGGGTCGCCGACCGGGTCACCGCTGGCCAGACAGACGCCGACCTCGACGCGGTAGGTGATGGCGGCGCGGCCGTTGGGCGCGAACACCACCGACTTGTCCCGACGGGTGGCGAAGTAGCCCAGCGAATCGTTCTTGCCGAACAGTTCCAGCAGACCGCGGATGGCGGATTCGTCCTCGCCGGTCAGCGCGTTGGCGGCGCGCTGCGACTGGAACAGCACCACCGCGGCGACGATCAGCGCGAGCGCGCCGAACAGCCCGAGCAGCGCGTTGACCAGACCGTGCGGATGTCCGCTGAACGCGTCGGCGTCGGCACCGGCGAACGCGCTGACCCGGTTCAGCGCGTACCAGGGCCGGTCGGCCTGAGCCAGCGAACCGGGGAACAGTTCCAGCAGTCCCCAGCCCACGAGGGTGCCGACGGCCATGCCGGCGACCAGGGTGGCGGCGGCCTTGAACAGCGCCCCGCGGCGCACCTTGGCCCAGAACTGGGGCCGGGCCAGCACCAGCGCGCCGATGGACGCGACATGGAACACCAGGCCGATGACCTCGCCGACCTCTTCGGCCACCGTTTCGTCGCCGGTGGCCAGGTCGCCGAGATTCCAGCCGACCGCGGCCACCATGTAGAGCACCAGGATCCACCACGCGATGCGCTTGCGGGCGGCCAGCGCGGCGGCCAGCAGGGCCAGCACCACCGCCCAGGCGAAGCTGGTGTCGGGGAAGTTGAAGATGTAGTCGTTGACGAACTCCCGCGGTACCCGGATCAGGGTGCGCACCAGCGGCGAGACGCTGGCCAACAACGACAGCGTGGCGATGACGCCGACGATCCACCCGGCGACCGCGGGTACCCAGGTGAATCGGGACTGATGGCCGGTTCTCGACGGCTGCGGGGCGATTGTCGAGGTCATAGGCCGCGAGGATATGCCTTCGGCCATCGAATTTCGTGTGAGTGGCTACCAGACGGGGCCGGTGTATTTCTCGCCAGGCCCTTTACCGGGTTCTTCGGGGGCGGCGCTGGCTTCCCGGAAGGCCAACTGCAGGCTCTTCAAACCGTCCCGCAGCGGGCCGGCGTGCAGGCCGAGGAATTCCGCCGACGCGGTGACCAGGCCGGCCAACGCGGTGATCAGCCGGCGGGCTTCGTCGAGGTCGCGGTGCGGACTCTCGTCGGGATCCTCGGACGCCAGACCGAGCTTCTCGGCGGCCGCACTCATCAGCATCACGGCCGAACGGGTGATCACTTCGACCGCGGGGATCTCGGCGAGTTCCCTCACCTGCGGGTCTGCAGCGGCTGGAGTTTTCTGATCATCGGTCATGCCTGATAGACTGGCATGATCGACCGTCCCGGCGAACGCCAGGGACAGCAAGTGGAGTCCCGCTCCCACCGCTGACCATACCGGTCCAGCGGTCCGGTCGCAGGCATCTGCGGATGTCCTGTTCTGCGCACCGCGCAGACGGCGAAAGCCGTGATCGGTCGGCATCGGGCCCTGCTACGTGCAGGGCCTTTCTGTTCGGGAGAACAGAGTGCTGATGGTGTCGGACTCCCCGCTGGCCCCGTCGTCTCCCCACGGTCGTGGACGAGAAGACAACGTAGGAGGCCCCATCAGCACTGAGACCCGCATCAACGAGCGCATTCGCGTACCTGAAGTCCGCCTGATCGGACCGGGTGGTGAACAGGTAGGCATCGTGCGCATCGAAGATGCGCTCCGCGTCGCCGTCGACGCCGATCTCGACCTTGTCGAAGTAGCTCCGGACGCCAAACCGCCGGTTTGCAAGATCATGGACTACGGCAAGTTCAAGTACGAGACGGCACTCAAGGAGCGCGAGTCTCGCAAGAACCAGCAGCAGACCGTCGTCAAGGAACAGAAGCTGCGGCCGAAGATCGACGATCACGACTACCAGACGAAGAAGGGCCATGTGGTCCGCTTCCTGGAGGCCGGGTCCAAGGTCAAGGTCACGATCATGTTCCGCGGTCGTGAGCAGTCCCGCCCCGAACTGGGTTACCGACTGCTGCAGCGCCTGGGCGCCGACGTCGCCGATTACGGCTTCGTCGAGACGTCAGCCAAACAGGACGGCCGCAACATGACGATGGTGCTGGCGCCGCACCGCGGCGCGAAGACTCGCGCCAAGGCGGCCCATGACGCCGATGCGCCACCAGCCCAGCGCGGCACCGCCGAGTCCGGCGAGAACCAAGAACCATCGAGTTAGAACTGAGGACACATGCCCAAGGCAAAGACCCATAGCGGAGCTTCGAAGCGCTTCCGTAAGACCGGCACCGGCAAGATCGTGCGCCAGAAGGCGAACCGCCGCCACCTGCTGGAGCACAAGGCCACCAAGCGCACGCGTCGCCTCGACGGTCGCACCGTGGTCGCCGCCAGCGACGCCGGCCGTATCAACAAGCTGCTGAACGGCTAACAGCCGCTTCACCTTTGAACCTCCCCTCGCAAGAATAGGAACACTCCCATGGCACGCGTGAAGCGCGCACTCAATGCCCAGAAGAAGCGGCGCACAGTCCTCAAGGCGTCGAAGGGTTACCGCGGCCAGCGCTCGCGGCTCTACCGCAAGGCCAAGGAACAGCAGCTGCACTCCTTGACCTATGCCTACCGCGACCGTCGCGCCCGCAAGGGTGAGTTCCGCAAGTTGTGGATCTCGCGTATCAACGCCGCGGCCCGCGCCAACGACATCACCTACAACCGCCTCATCCAGGGCCTCAAGGCCGCCGGTGTCGAGGTGGACCGCAAGAACCTCGCCGAGATCGCCGTGAGCGACCCGGCCGCGTTCACCGCGCTGGTGGAGGTCGCCAAGGCCGCGCTGCCCGCCGATGTCAACGCTCCTTCCGACGAGGCCGCCTGAGCACCACCCCGCTGACCGAGCGGGCTGACCGCGTCGCCGCAGCAGTCAAGCTGCACCGCGCTGTCGCACGTCGCCGCGCCGCACGCTTTCTCGCCGAAGGTCCCAACCTTGTCGAGGCAGCGCTGCGGCGCGGTGTCGTTTCCGAGGTGTTCGCCACCGCGGCGGCGCTGGACCGCTTCGGCGACCTGCTCGGGGACGCCCCCGTGTACGAGGTGACCGAACGCGCGGCGAAGGCCTTGTCGGACACCGTGACCCCGGTGGGGCTGGTGGCGGTGTGCCGGCTGCCCGAGGTGTCCCTCGCCGAGGTGTTGGCCGGCGCGCGGCTGGTCGCGGTGGCGGTGGAGACCTCCGAACCGGGTAATGCCGGTACCCTCATCAGGCTGGCCGACGCCATGGGCGCCGACGCGGTGGTCCTGGCCGGTAACTCGGTCGACCCGTACAACGGCAAATGCCTGCGGTCGTCGGCGGGCAGCATCTTCGGGGTGCCGGTGGTGCAGGCCGAGGACACGCAGGCGCTCGTCGCCGCGATGCGCGGCGCCGGGTTGCAGGTGCTGGCCACCACGCTGGACGGTGAGACTCCTTTGCCTGCAGCCGATCTGTCCGTGCCGACGGCGTGGCTGTTCGGTTCCGAGGCCCATGGGCTCGCACCCGCCGTCGCCGCTGCCGCCGATGCCCGGGTGACCATTCCGATGCACGGCAGCGCCGAAAGCCTCAACGTCGCCGCCGCGGCGGCGATCTGTCTGTACGCCAGCGCGCAGGCTCTGTGATGCCGAATGTCGGGTTCAGGCACGCTTTTTCGCGTCATGTGTGACGCAATCGGACACTCGACGGCTCTCACACGTTGACGCGTCGATGATGGCGCCTTCTTCGGCCGGCGTGTATCGCCGTCGGACTTCGATGATGGTGCTGGGCATAGCGGATTTTCACACGCCTTACCGACCCCGGTCGCGTGAATTTCACGCGTCCCGCAACAACCCCTTGGCCACGTGCGTGATCTGCACCTCGTTGCTGCCGGCGTAGATCATCAGTGACTTCGCGTCGCGCGCCAGCTGTTCGACCCGGTACTCGGTCATGTAGCCGTTGCCGCCGAAGAGCTGCACCGCTTCCATCGCCACATCGGTGGCCGCCTGCGAGCAGTACCACTTGATCGCCGAGGCCTCCGCCAGCGAGATCGGCACCCCCTCCTTGGCCGACTCGATCACCCGGAACAGCATGTTGCGCACGTTCATCCGCGCCACCTCCATGCTTGCCAGCTTGAGCTGGATCAACTGGAACTGGGCGATCTCCTTACCCCACAGCACCCGGTTCTTGGCGTAGTCCACCGACAGCCGCAGGCACTCCTCGATGATGCCCAGGGCCATCGCGGCGACGCCGATGCGCTCGGCGGAGAAGCTGGAGCGTGCGCTGTCCCGGCCGTCCCCGGAGCTGTTGTACTCGGTCTCGCCCAACAGGCGGTCGCGGCCTAACCGCACGTTGTTGAAGAACAGCTCGCCCGTGCGCGACGAGTGGATCCCCATCTTGCGGAAGGGTTTCGACTGTACGAAGCCCTCCATCCCGCGATCCAGCACGAAGGTCAGTACCTTGCGGTCACGCTTGTCGGTCTGATCGCCCTCGTCCAGCTTGGCGTAGACCACCACGACGTCGGCATCGGGCCCGTTGGTGATGAACGTCTTCTGCCCGTTGAGGATGTAGTCGTCACCGTCGCGCACGACGTAGGACTTCATCCCACCGAACGCGTCCGACCCGGAATCGGGTTCGGTGATGGCCCAGGCGCCGATCTTCTCGTAGGTCACCAACCCGGGCAGCCAGCGCTCCTGCTGTGCCAGGGTGCCGCGGCTCTGGATGGTGGGCACGGTCAAACCGAGGCTGACACCCATGCCCGTCACCAAACCCATGGATACCCGGCACAATTCGCTGATCAAGACGAAACCCATGCCGGCCTGGTCGGGTCCGCCGCCGAACATGCTGCCCGACGACTTCCCGGCCTTGGCGGTTTCCCCGGTGCGCAGCCGGGACAGCCTGCGCTCCAACGCTTCCCGGGCCATCGTGTCGATACCGAAGGTGGCGAACAGCTTCCGGACGATCGGGTAGGGCTCCATATCGCCGTCTTCGAGGGCGTCGATATTCGGCCGGATCTCCTTGTCGATGAACTCGCGCACCGCATCGCGCACGGCGATGTCGACGTCGGACCAGTCCAGCATCGTGTCAGGCTGCCTTTCGTTTGGTCGCCGGCCTTCTGGGCGACGGGCGCCGGCCCAGTCCGGCCAGCGAGAAGGTGGTGTGCACCAGTGACCCTGCGCGATCCAGCAGCGTCTTGTGCGGCGGCTGGTAGTGCATGGGCAGCCCGCGGCGGTCCTTGGGCGGTGCCATGAAGGCCGGCGCCTCCACCAGCGGGGCATCCTCGGGCAGCTTGCCCGCGGCGCGCCGATAGGCGGCCACCGCGCGGGGATGCAGCCGGATCTCCTCGGGCACCGCGAGGAAGGCCAACTCGACCATCTTGCCCAGCAGCCGCAGCACCACCTCGTCGCCCGGGGTCCAGCGCATCCCGGCCTTCTCCCGCAGCGCGGGATCGAACAGCCCGGCGGCCACCCAGCGCTGCGCCCCGACCATCGGCTTGAACAACTGATCCCAGATCGGGGTCGGCATCAGCACGAACCACGGTTTGGGAATCCGGATGGTGAAGATGTCCATGGTGGCCCGGTTGATCTCGAGTTCCTCCCGGCACTTGTGATCCCAGTACTCGCAGAAGTCCTCCCAGGAGGCCGGGACCGGCCGCATGCTCATCCCGTACATCCGGTACCACTGCACGTGCTCGTCGAACAGTTGCCGTTTCTCGGCCTCGGTCAGCCCGCCGCAGAAGTACTCCGCGGTCTTGATGATGAGCATGAAGAAGGTGGCGTGCGCCCAGTAGAAGGTCTCCGGGTTGAGCGCGTGGTAGCGGCGGCCGGCACCGTCGACGCCCTTGATGTCGTGGTGGAAACCCTTGATCTGCTCACCGGTCTCGGCGGCGCGGTCACCGTCGTACACCACGCCCATGATCGGGTACACCGATCGGGCCACCCGCTGCAGAGGCTCGCGCAGCAGGATCGAGTGCTCCTCCACGGCGGCACCGAGTTGCGGGTACATGTTCTGGATCGAGCCGATCCACACCCCGAGCAAACCCGTCCGCAGATCGCCGAAGTACTTCCAGGTGAGCGAGTCGGGGCCGAGCGGGATGCCTGGCTGCGCATCGGTACCGGCGCGGGAGTGTGCTGTTGTCATGGCGTCCTCGCTGACGAAACCACGGTTGTCCGGCCAGCCTATTCTTGACAACGTACGTTGTCCATAACCGCGGCGGCGCCGTGACAGACCGGCGATCCGGCCGCCGCATGGCCGTGACCTGCCGATTTCGCTGTGTGAGCAAGGTCGTGTCGCGACCTGATTGCCGCTACCGGTGGTGCCACCTATCGTGGCGTCGTGGACGCTGAACGGTTGGACGAACCGGCCGGCGGCATAGAACAAGCGGTTGAGCTGCCCCGCCCCGTCGGGCCGCTGGGCGGACCGCTGGAATGGCTCAAGGACACGAACCACAATCCCGGGGTGATCGCGCTGATCCGCCGCGTGCGCCGGGCGCTACCCGGCGACCCGGACTTCGGCGATCCGCTGTCGGCCGCAGGGGACGGCGGTCCGCGCGCCGCCGCCCGCGCCGCCGATCGGCTACTCGAACGCGACGCCGCGTCGCGGGAGGCCAGCCTGGGCGCGCTGCAGGTGTGGCAGGCGCTCACCGAACGGGTCTCGGGCCGGCCGGCCAACCGCGAGGTCACCCTTGTCTTCACCGATCTGGTCGGCTTCTCGGACTGGTCGCTCCGCGCCGGTGACGACGCCACCCTGCGGCTGCTGCGCCGGGTCACCTCCGTCGTCGAGCCGCCCCTGCTGGCGGCCGGCGGTCGCATCGTGAAGCGGATGGGTGACGGTGCCATGGTGGTCTTCCGGGACCCGGTGCCCGCGGTGCGTGCGGTACTGACCGCGCTGGAGGCGGTGGGTGGCGTCGAGGTGGACGGCTACACGCCGAGGATGCGGGCCGGGATCCACACCGGCAGGCCTCAGCGCATCGGGTCGGATTGGCTGGGTGTCGACGTCAACATCGCCTCCCGGGTCATGGAACGGGCCACCAAGGGCGGCCTGGTGGTGTCGCAGCCGACGCTGGACGGCATCTCGGACGAGGATTTCGCGGCCATGCGCCTGCAGGCCAAGCGGGTGCGCAAACAGCTGTTCGGTGCGAAACCCAGCGGTGTCCCCGACGACCTGCAGATGTACTGGCTGCGCGCCCGCGCCGAGGCGGCCGGGGGCGACGCCGAGGACGACACCACCGCCGGCGGCTGACCCATGCCGGTGAGATGGGTCTGGGGCTTGCGGGTGACCATCGGCTACGCCGCCGCCCTGGTGATCGTCGCCGGGACCCTCGCCGCGCTGGGGCCCACGGTGCACGACCGAGTGATCCGGCACGCGAGTACCAATCTGCACAACCTGGCGCACGGCCGGATCGGCACCCTGCTCGGCAGCGCCTTCGTCGTCGACGTCGGCGCGATGGCGCTGTGGCTGCCCGGACTGGTGTGCCTGCTGGCCCTGGCCGAATTGCTGTGGCGCAGCCGCAAACTGCTGACCACCTTCCTGATCGCCCATATCGGCGCCACGCTGGTGATCGCGGCCGCGCTGGCCGTCGCCGTGCATCAGGGCTGGATGCCACGCTCGATCACCCGGGCCACCGACGTCGGGATGAGTTACGGCGCGATGGGCGTGCTCGGCATGCTGACGGCCGCCATCCCGCCACGCTGGCGCCCGGCCTGGCTGTGCTGGTGGATCACCCTCGGGGTGGCCGTGGTGGCGGCCAGCCGAGACTTCACCGACGCCGGTCATCTGGTCGCGTTGCTGCTCGGCATGCTGGTCTCGACCCGGCTGGGTGGGCCCGCCCGCTGGACCCGGCCCCGCCTGGGACTGCTGGCCGTCGGGTCGGTCTTCGGCTATCTGGTGGTCGTCGCCTACGCGCCTGCCGTGGTGACCGTCATTGCCGCCGCGGCAGCGCTGGCGGCGGGAGCGCGGCCGGCCGTCGCTATGATCGCCGGGTGGCTGTCCAGACTGAACGACAAGGCGAGCCCGCTGACCTCTCGGAAGAAGCCCTGACCGAGGCTGTCGACGCGGCCCGCGCGGCGTTCGACGCTGCCGCCGATCTGGACGCACTGGCCCGGGCCAAGACCGAACACCTCGGCGACCGTTCGCCGATCGCGTTGGCCCGGCAGGCCCTCGGCACCCTGCCCAAGACCGATCGCGCCGATGCGGGCAAGCGGGTGAACGTCGCCAGGACGCAAGCGCAGCAGGCCTTCGACGACCGGCTGGCCCAGCTGCGCGCCGAACGCGACGCCGCCGTACTCGTCGCCGAACGCATCGACGTGACCCTGCCGTCCACCCGGCAGCCGGTCGGCGCCCGGCACCCGATCACCCTGCTCACCGAGCGCATCGCCGACACCTTTGTCGCCATGGGTTGGGAACTGGCCGAGGGCCCCGAGGTCGAGACCGAGCAGTTCAACTTCGACGCGTTGAACTTCCCGCCGGATCACCCGGCCCGTAGCGAGCAGGACACCTTCCAGATCGCTGCGGTGTCTGATCCCGGCGCTCCGCTTGCCCAGGAAGGCTCCCGGCAGGTGCTGCGCACCCACACCTCCCCGGTGCAGATCCGCGCCCTGCTGGAGCGCGACCTGCCGGTGTACATCATCTCGTTGGGCCGCACCTTCCGTACCGATGAGCTGGACGCCACTCACACCCCGGTGTTCCATCAGGTGGAGGGGTTGGCGGTTGACAAGGGCCTGACCATGGCGCACCTGCGCGGCACGCTGGACGCGCTGGCCCGCGCCGAGTTCGGCCCGGCGGGCCGCACCCGGTTCCGGCCGCACTTCTTCCCGTTCACCGAACCCTCGGCCGAGGTCGACGTCTGGTTCGAGAACAAGAAGGGTGGCCCCGGCTGGGTGGAATGGGGCGGCTGCGGCATGGTGAACCCGAATGTGCTGCGCGCCTGCGGTATCGACCCGGCCGAGTACTCGGGCTTTGCCTTCGGAATGGGATTGGAGCGAACCCTGCAGTTCCGCAACGGGATTCCGGACATGCGCGACATGGTGGAGGGTGACGTGCGCTTCTCGCTGCCGTTCGGAGTGGGCGCCTGATGCGTATTCCGTACAGCTGGCTCCGCGACGTGATCCGGGCCGGCGCGCCGGGCTGGGATCTGGGTGTCGACGAGCTGGAGCAGACGCTGATCCGCATCGGCCACGAGGTCGAGGAGATCCTGCCGGTCGGTCCGGTCACCGGTCCGCTCACCGTGGGCCGGGTCGTCGACATCGAAGAGCTCACCGAGTTCAAGAAGCCGATCCGGGCCTGCAAGGTCGACGTGGGTGAAAGCGAACCCCGCGACATCGTTTGCGGGGCACGCAATTTCGTCGTCGGTGACCTGGTGGCGGTGGCGTTGCCGGGTACAACGCTTCCGGGTGACTTCACCATCGCCAAGCGTAAGACCTATGGCCGCACCTCCGACGGCATGATCTGCTCGGCCGCCGAGCTGAACTTGGGCGCCGACCAGTCCGGCATCATCGTGCTGCCGCCGGGCACCGCCGAACCGGGGGACTCGGGCATCGAGGTGCTGGGGCTCGACGACGTGGTGTTCAACCTCGCGATCACCCCGGACCGCGGTTACTGCTTGTCCATTCGCGGCATGGCCCGCGATATCGCCTGCGCGCTGGACCTCGACTTCGTCGACCCCGCCGACGTCCCTGCGTTGCCGGCGCAGGGTGAGGCCTGGCCGCTGACCATCCAGCCCGGCACCGGGGTGCAGCGGTTCGGGCTGCGGCCCGTCACCGGCATCGACCCGGCCGCGGTGTCGCCGTGGTGGTTGCAACGCCGGCTGCTGCTGTCCGGGATCCGGGCCATCTCGCCCGCGGTGGACGTCACCAACTACGTGATGCTCGAGATCGGGCATCCGATGCACGCCCACGACCGGTCGCTGATCACCGGCGGGTTCACCGTGCGTTTCGCCGAGCAGGGCGAGAAGGTGGTGACGCTCGACGACGTCACCCGCACCCTCAACGCCGGTGACGTGCTGATCGTCGACGACGTGGCCACCGCGGCCATCGGCGGTGTGATGGGCGCCGGCACCACCGAGGTGCGCGACACCACCACCGATGTGCTGCTGGAGGCCGCGGTGTGGGATCCGGCCGCGGTGTCGCGCACCCAGCGCCGCCTGCACCTGACCAGCGAGGCCGGCCGTCGTTACGAGCGCACCGTGGACCCGGCCATCTCGGTCGCGGCCCTGGACCGCTGCGCCAGCCTGCTGGCCGAGATCGCCGGTGGCACAGTCGAACCCACGCTGACCGATTGGCGCGGTGACCCGCCGCGCGCGGACTGGTCGCACCCGCCGGTGAGCATGCCGGTGGATCTGCCCGACCGCACCGCAGGCGTGACCTACGCCGAGGGTGTGACGCCGAAGCGGCTGCGCCAGATCGGCGCGCAGGTGTCGGTGGCCGACGGTGTGGTGACCGCGGTGCCGCCGAGCTGGCGCCCCGATCTGCGGGAACCCGCTGACCTGGTGGAGGAGGTGCTGCGCCTGGAAGGGCTGGACCTCATCCCGTCGGTGCTGCCGCACGCCCCGGCCGGGCGCGGGCTGACCCCGATCCAGAAACGCCGGCGCGCGGTGGGCAAGTCACTCGCCCTGACCGGTTTCGTGGAGGTGCTGCCGACGCCGTTCCTGCCCGCCGGGGTGTTCGACAGCTGGGGTCTGGACCCCGATGATCCGCGCCGGAACACCACCAAGGTGCTCAACCCGCTGGAGGCCGACCGGCCCGAGCTGGCGACGACGCTTCTTCCGGGTCTGCTGGAAGCGTTGGTGCGCAACGTCTCCCGCGGTGCGGTGGACGCCGCGCTGTTCGCCATCGCCGAGGTGGTGCTGCCGACGCCGCAGACCCGTGCGGTGGACCGCATCCCGACCGACCGGCGGCCTACCGACGACGAGATCGCCGCGCTGGACGCCTCGTTGCCGCGTCAGCCCGAACATGTCGGCGTGGTGCTCACCGGGCTGCGCGAGCCGGCCGGCCCGTGGGGGCCGGGCCGCAAGGTCGAGGCGGCCGACGCCTTCGAGGCGGTGCGGGTGATCGGCCGGGCCGTCGGGGTGGACCTCACCCTGCGCGCCGCCCAGGAATTGCCGTGGCATCCGGGCCGCTGCGCCGAAGTGTTCGCCGGAGAGGTGTCCGTCGGTTTCGCCGGGCAGCTGCACCCGGCCGTCGTCGAGCGCGCCGGCCTGCCCAAGGGCACCTGCGCGGTGGAGTTGGACCTGGACGCCATTCCGATCGTGGAACGGCTGCCCGCCCCGTCGGTGTCGCCGTTCCCGGCGGTGTTCCAGGACGTCAGCCTCATCGTCGCCGACGATGTCGCGGCCCAATCGGTCATCGACGTGGTCCGGGCCGGGGCCGGTGAGCTGCTGGAGGATGTCCGGCTGTTCGACGTCTACACCGGTCCGCAGATCGGGGAGGGGCGCAAGTCCCTGACGTTGGCGCTGCGGTTCCGCGCCGCCGACCGCACGCTGACCGAGGACGAGGCCAGCGCCGCCCGCGACGCCGCCGTGGCCGCCGCGGCGGCCCAACTCGGCGCCACCCAACGCGCCTGACTCCTCCCCGCCCAATTGCGCAAATGGGCGGAAAAGTGCGAGTGGAACCGGGCCAAACGTCGATGTCGGCGCGAGCCGATTTAATGAGTTTGCATATCGATGCATAACGATGCAAAGATCGGTGCATGACTTCGGTAGCCGTCGCCGGCGCCAGTGGATATGCCGGCGGTGAGATCCTGCGCCTGTTGCTCGGTCACCCCGCCTACGCCGACGGGCGCCTCACCATCGGAGCCCTGACCGCGGCCGCCAGCGCCGGCACCACCCTGGCCGAGCACCACCCGCACCTGCTGCCGCTGGCCGGCCGGGTGCTGGAAGCCACCGACGCCGATCTGCTGGCCCAGCACGACGTGGTGTTCCTCGGCCTGCCGCACGGGCATTCCGCGGCCCTGGCCGAACAACTCGGCGACACCGTCATCATCGACTGCGGCGCCGACTTCCGGCTCACCGACGCCGCCGACTGGGAGCGGTTCTACGGATCCGCGCACGCCGGCACCTGGCCCTACGGCCTGCCCGAACTGCCCGGCGCGCGGGACAAACTCCGGGGCGCCACCCGGATCGCGGTGCCCGGCTGCTATCCGACGGCCGCGCTGCTGGCGCTGCTGCCCGCCGTCGCCGCCGATCTGGTCGAACCGAACGTGACGGTCGTCGCCGTCAGCGGCGCCTCGGGGGCCGGCAGGTCCGCCAAGGTCGACCTCCTGGGCTCCGAGGTCATCGGATCGGCGCGGGCCTACAACGTCGGCGGCAAGCACCGACACACCCCGGAGATCGCCCAGGGGTTGCGCAGTGTCACCGAGAAAACGGTGACCGTATCTTTTACGCCGGTGCTCATTCCCACCGCCCGCGGCATCCTGGCCACCTGCACCGCCCGCACCGAGGCATCCGAGCAGGAGATCCGCGCCGCCTACGAAAAGGCTTACGGTGACGAACCGTTCGTCCACCTGCTGCCGGAGGGGCAGTTGCCCAAGACCGGGTCGGTGATCGGCAGCAACGCCGCGCAGCTGGCCGTCGCCGTCGATGCCGACGCCAAGACACTGGTCGCCATCAGTGCGATCGACAACCTGACCAAGGGCACCGGAGGTGCCGCCGTGCAATCGATGAACCTGGCCCTCGGCTGGCCCGAAACAGAAGGACTGTCCATCGTGGGAGTGGCACCGTGACATCACAGACGGCGACCGGCAACATCGTCCGGACCCAGGGCGTCACCGCCCCCGCCGGGTTCCGGGCCACCGGAATCTCGGCCGGTATCAAGGCATCCGGCGCACTCGACCTGGCGCTGGTGTTCAACGAGGGGCCGGACTACGGCGCCGCCGGGGTGTTCACCCGTAACCAGATCAAGGCCGCACCGGTGCAGTGGTCGCAGCAGGTGCTCACCACCGGCCGGCTGCGCGCGGTCATCCTCAACTCCGGTGGGGCCAATGCCTGCACCGGCGCACTGGGCTTCCAGGACACCCACGCCACCGCCGAGGCCGTCGCCGCCGCACTGAGCGACTGGGGCACCGAGACCGGCGCCATCGAGGTCGCGGTCTGCTCCACCGGGCTGATCGGCGATCGGCTGCCGATGGACAAGGTGCTGGCCGGTGTCACCGAGATCGTGCACGAGATGGCCGGCGGGCTCACCGGTGGTGAAGAGGCCGCGCGGGCCATCATGACCACCGACACCGTGCCCAAACAGGTGGCGCTGCACCACCCCGGCGATTGGACCGTCGGCGGCATGGCGAAGGGTGCGGGCATGCTGGCCCCGTCGCTGGCCACCATGTTGGTGGTGCTCACCACCGACGCCGTCGCGGACGCCGAGGCGCTGAACACCGCACTCAAGCGCGCCGCGGCCCGCACGTTCGACCGCCTCGATGTGGACGGCAGCTGCTCCACCAACGACACCGTGCTGTTGCTGGCCTCCGGTGCCAGCGAGATCGCGCCCAGCCAAGCCGAACTCGACGACGCCGTGTTCGCGGTGTGCGACGACCTGTGCGCCCAGCTGCAGGCCGACGCCGAAGGCGTCACCAAGCGGGTCACCATCACCGTGCAGGGCGCCGCCGGTGAGGACGACGCCCTGGTCGCCGCCCGCGCCGTGGCCCGCGACAGCCTGGTCAAGACCGCGCTGTTCGGCTCCGACCCGAACTGGGGTCGGGTGTTGGCCGCCGTCGGCATCGCCCCGGTGAAACTGGATCCGCAGCGGATCAGTGTGTCGTTCAACGGTTCTCCGGTCTGCATCGACGGCGCCGGCGCGCCGGGGGCGCGCGAGGTGGACCTGTCCGGCGCCGATATCGAGGTGGTCATCGACCTCGCGGTCGGCAACGACGCGGCCTCCATCAGGACCACCGATCTGTCGCACGGGTACGTCGAAGAGAACTCGGCTTACTCATCGTGACGCGCGAGGCGCCGGTGACCGCCGCAGGGGTTTTCGCGGCGGCGCTGCCGTGGCTCAAACAGCTCAACGGCAAGATCGTCGTCGTCAAGTACGGCGGCAACGCCATGACCGACGACACCCTCAAGGCCGCGTTCGCCGCCGACATGGTGTTCCTGCGCAACTGTGGTGTGCACCCGGTCGTGGTGCACGGCGGCGGCCCGCAGATCAGCGCCATGCTCAAGAAACTCGGCATCGACGGTGAGTTCAAGGGCGGATTCCGGGTCACCACCCCAGAAGTGCTCGACGTGGCGCGGATGGTGCTGTTCGGCCAGGTGGGTCGCGAACTGGTCGGCCTGATCAACGCCCACGGTCCGTACGCGGTGGGCATCACCGGTGAGGACGCCCGCCTGTTCACCGCGGTGCGGCGCAGCGTCCTGGTGGACGGCGTGCCCACCGATATCGGTCTGGTCGGTGACGTCGAGCATGTCAACACCGCGGCGGTGCTGGATCTCATTGCCGCCGGCCGGATTCCGGTGATCTCCACCATCGCCCCCGACAAGGACGGCGTGGTGCACAACATCAACGCCGACACCGCGGCGGCAGCCGTGGCCGAGGCGCTCGGCGCCGAGAAGCTGCTGATGCTCACCGATGTCGAAGGCCTCTACACCGACTGGCCGGACCGCGCGTCGCTGGTCAGCGAAATCGACACCGCCGCACTGACCCAGCTGCTGCCGAAACTCGAATCGGGCATGGTGCCCAAGATCGAGGCGTGCTTGCGGGCGGTGAACAACGGGGTCCCCAGCGCACACGTCATCGACGGCCGCGTCGAACATTGTGTCCTCGTCGAACTTCTCACCGACGAAGGCACCGGAACCAAGGTGGTGAAACCCTCGTGACACTTCAGCAGCGCTGGGAAGCGGTGATGATGAACAACTACGGCACGCCGCCGCTGGCCCTGGCCGGCGGGGACGGCGCGGTGGTCACCGACACCGACGGCAAGTCCTACCTGGACCTGCTCGGCGGGATCGCGGTCAACGTGCTGGGCCACCGCCACCCCGCGGTCATCGAGGCCGTCACCACCCAGCTCGACACCCTGGGCCACACCTCGAATCTCTATGCCACCGAACCCGGTATCGCGCTGGCCGAAAAGCTGGTCGGGCACCTCGGCCAGCCCGCGAGGGCCTTCTTCTGCAACTCCGGTACCGAGGCCAACGAGGTCGCGTTCAAGATCACCCGGCTCACCGGCCGCACCAAAGTCGTTGCGGCAGAGGGTGGATTCCACGGCCGGACGATGGGATCGCTGGCGCTGACCGGCCAGCCGGCCAAGCGCGCGCCGTTCGAACCGCTGCCCGGTGAGGTCACCTTCGTGCCCTACGGCGACGTCGACGCACTCGAACGCGTCGTCGACGACACCACCGCGGCGGTGTTCCTCGAACCGATCATGGGGGAGGGCGGCGTGGTCGTCCCGCCCCCCGGCTACCTGGTCAAGGCGCGCGAGATCACCGCGAAACACGGTGCGCTGCTGGTGCTCGACGAGGTGCAGACCGGCGTCGGGCGCACCGGTGCCTTCTACGCGCACCAGCACGACGGCATCACCCCCGATATCGTCACGCTGGCCAAGGGGCTGGGCGGTGGCCTGCCGATCGGTGCCTGCCTGGCCATCGGGGCAACCGGTGATCTGCTCACCCCCGGCCTGCACGGCAGCACCTTCGGCGGCAACCCGGTGTGCACCGCGGCCGCCCTGGGCGTGCTCAAGGCGCTCGCCGAGCACGACCTGATCGCCAAGGCCGGTGTGCTGGGCAAGACCCTGAGCCACGGCATCGAGGAACTCGGCCACCCGCTGGTCGCCCACGTCCGCGGCAAGGGCCTGCTGCAGGGCATCGTGCTGACCCAGCCCAACGCCAAGGCGGTCGAAACCAATGCCCGCGACGCCGGGTTCCTGGTGAACGCCGCCGCGCCCGACGTGGTGCGGCTGGCCCCGCCCCTGATCATCACCGAAGCGCAGATCGATCAGTTCCTCACCGCCCTTCCCGAGATACTGGATGCCTCATGACGCTGCGACACTTCCTCCGCGACGACGACCTGAGCCCGGCCGAGCAGGCCGAGGTGCTGGCCCTGGCCGCCGAATTGAAAAAGGAGCCGTTCAGCCGCCGGCCGCTGGAGGGCCCGCGCGGGGTGGCGGTGATCTTCGAGAAGAACTCCACCCGCACCCGGTTCTCGTTCGAGATGGGTATCGCGCAGCTGGGCGGGCACGCCATCGTCGTCGACGGACGCAGCACCCAGCTGGGACGCGAGGAAACGCTCGAGGACACCGGGGTGGTGCTGTCGCGGTACGTGGACGCCATCGTGTGGCGCACCTTCGCCCAGGAACGCCTGACCGCCATGGCCTCCGGTTCGACCGTGCCGATCGTCAACGCGCTGTCCGACGAATTCCACCCGTGCCAGGTGCTGGCCGATCTGCAGACCCTGGCCGAGCGCAAGGGTGAGCTGACGGGGCTGAAGATGACCTACTTCGGCGACGGCGCCAACAACATGGCGCACTCGCTGATGCTGGGCGGTGTGACCGCGGGCATCCACGTCACCATCGCCGCGCCCGCCGGCTTCGAACCGCATCCGCAGTTCGTCGACGCCGCCAGGCGCCGTGCCGCCGAAACCGGCGCCACCGTGACCGTCAGCAGCGATCCGAAGGTCGCCGCGGAAGGCGTCGACGTCCTGGTCACCGACACCTGGACGTCGATGGGCCAGGAGAACGACGGGCTGGACCGGGTGCGGCCGTTCCGGCCGTTCCAGGTCAACAGCGAGCTGCTCACCCTCGCCGACCCGGAAGCCGTTGTGCTGCACTGCCTTCCCGCGCACCGCGGACACGAGATCACCGACGAGGTGATGGACGGTCCGCAGAGCGCGGTGTTCGACGAGGCCGAGAACCGGTTGCACGCGCAGAAGGCGTTGCTGGTCTGGTTGCTGGAGCGATAACCCATGAGCACCCCGACCCGGGTCGGACGCCAGGCCCGCATCGTCGCGCTGTTGTCCGCGAACGCGGTGAGCAGTCAGAGCGAGCTGGCCGCGATGCTCGCCGAGGAGGGAATCGAGGTCACCCAGGCGACGCTGTCGCGTGACCTGGAGGAGCTCGGTGCGGTGAAACTCCGCGGCGCCGACGGCGGGGTGGGCGTGTACGTGGTGCCCGAGGACGGCAGCCCGGTGCGCGGGGTGTCCGGCGGCACCGAACGGGTGACCAAGCTGCTGGGTGAGCTGCTGGTGTCCACCGACGCCAGCGCCAACCTGGCCGTGCTGCGTACCCCGCCGGGGGCGGCGCACTACCTGGCCAGCGCCATCGACCGGGCATCGTTGCCCCAGGTGGTGGGAACGGTCGCCGGTGATGACACCATCTTCGTGATAGCGCGCGAGCCGATGACCGGCGCCGAGCTCGCGACCATGTTCGAGAACTTGAAATAGCAGTACAGAGAAATAAGGGAGATCAACGAATGTCCGAACGCGTCATCCTGGCGTATTCCGGCGGTCTGGACACCTCGGTCGCGATCAGCTGGATCGGCAAGGAGACCGGGCGCGAGGTGGTGGCCGTGGCCATCGACCTGGGCCAGGGCGGCGAGGATATGGAGGTCGTGCGGCAGCGTGCGCTGGACTGCGGCGCCGTCGAGGCCGTCGTCGTCGACGCCCGGGACGAGTTCGCCGACGAGTACTGCCTGCCGACCATCCAGTCCAACGCGCTGTACATGGACCGGTACCCGCTGGTGTCGGCCATCAGCCGGCCGCTGATCGTCAAGCACCTGGTCAAGGCCGCCCGCGAGCACGGCGGCGGCACCGTCGCCCACGGTTGCACCGGTAAGGGCAACGACCAGGTGCGCTTCGAGGTCGGATTCGCTTCGCTGGCACCGGATCTGCAGGTGCTGGCTCCCGTCCGGGATTACGCCTGGACCCGGGAGAAGGCCATCGCCTTCGCCGAGGAGAACGACATCCCGATCAACGTCACCAAGCGCTCGCCGTTCTCGATCGACCAGAACGTGTGGGGCCGTGCGGTGGAAACCGGCTTCCTGGAACACCTCTGGAACGCCCCGACCAAGGACGTCTACGACTACACCGAGGACCCGACGCTCAACTGGAGCACCCCCGACGAGGTGATCGTCGGCTTCGAGCGCGGTGTGCCGGTCTCCATCGACGGCCGCCCGGTCACGGTCCTGCAGGCCATCGAGGAGCTCAACCGGCGGGCCGGAGCCCAGGGCGTGGGCCGGCTCGACGTGGTGGAGGACCGCCTGGTCGGCATCAAGAGCCGCGAGATCTACGAGGCGCCCGGCGCCATGGTGCTGATCACCGCGCACACCGAGCTGGAGCACGTCACCCTGGAGCGCGAACTAGGTCGCTACAAGCGCGGCACCGACCAGAAGTGGGGCGAGCTGGTCTACGACGGCCTCTGGTACTCACCGCTCAAGCGCGCCCTGGAGGCGTTCGTCGCGCACACCCAGGAGCACGTCACCGGCGAGATCCGGCTGGTGCTGCACGGCGGGCACATCGCCGTCAACGGCCGGCGCAGCCCGACCTCGCTGTACGACTTCAACCTGGCCACCTACGACGAGGGCGACAGCTTCGACCAGTCGTCGGCCAAGGGCTTCGTGCACGTGCACGGTCTGTCGTCCAAGATCTCGGCCAAGCGCGACCTGGGCTTGTGACCTTCATTCCGCGAGCGGCCGTGTTTGCACAGCGACACGCCGCATTGGGTGTACAAATGGGGCCGCTCGCGGACGGGATAGGACAGAAATGAGCACCAACGAAGGTTCCCTGTGGGGCGGCCGGTTCGCCGACGGGCCATCCGTTGCCCTTGCCGCACTGAGTAAATCGACGCATTTCGACTGGGTGCTGGCCCCGTACGACGTCACCGCCTCCAAGGCGCACGCCCGGGTGCTGCACCGCGCCGGGTTGCTCACCGACGAGCAGCGCGACGGGTTGCTCGCCGGTCTGGACAGCCTGGGCTCCGACGTCGCCGACGGCAGTTTCGGTCCGCTGCCCACCGACGAGGACGTGCACGGGGCGCTGGAACGCGGTCTCATCGACCGGGTCGGCCCCGAGCTGGGCGGCCGGCTGCGGGCCGGCCGGTCACGCAATGACCAGGTCGCCACCCTGTTCCGGATGTGGCTGCGCGACGCGATCAAGACCGTCGGCGCCGGCGTGCTCGACGTGGCCGCCGCGCTGGCCACCCAGGCCGCCGCCCACCCGACGGCGATCATGCCGGGCAAGACACACCTGCAGTCGGCGCAGCCGGTGCTGCTGGCGCATCATCTGCTGGCCCACGCCCACCCGCTGCTGCGCGACGCCGACCGGCTGATCGACCTGGACAAGCGGGCGGCGGTGTCCCCGTACGGATCCGGCGCGCTGGCCGGGTCCTCGCTGGGCCTGGACCCCGACGCCATCGCCGACGAACTCGGATTCGCCACGGCCGCGGACAATTCCATCGACGCCACCGCGGCACGGGATTTCGCCGCCGAGGCGGCGTTCGTGTTCGCGATGATCGCGGTGGATCTGTCCCGGCTGGCCGAGGACGTCATCCTTTGGAGCACCACCGAATTCGGCTACGTGAAACTGCACGACGCCTGGTCGACCGGCAGCTCGATCATGCCGCAGAAGAAGAACCCGGACATCGCCGAACTTGCCCGCGGCAAGTCCGGCCGGCTGATCGGAAATCTCGCCGGGCTGCTGGCCACGCTGAAGGCGCAACCGCTGGCCTACAACCGGGACCTGCAGGAGGACAAGGAGCCGGTCTTCGACTCGGTGGCGCAGCTGAACCTGTTGTTGCCCGCGATGGCCGGGCTGGTCGGCACCCTCACCTTCGACACCGACCGGATGGCGCAGTTGGCGCCGCTGGGCTACACGCTGGCCACCGACATCGCCGAATGGATGGTGCGCCAAGGTATTCCGTTCCGCGTCGCGCACGAAGCCGCCGGAGCGGCGGTCAAGGCCGCCGAATCGCGCGGTGTCGGGCTGGAGGAACTCGCCGACGACGAACTCGCCGGCATCCATCCCGGCCTGACCGCGCAGGTGCGCGAGGTGCTCACCATCGCGGGCTCGGTCGATTCCCGGGACGCCAGGGGCGGCACCGCGCCGGTCCAGGTGGCCCGCCAACTCGGCATCGTGCGGGACACGTTGGATCGCCTGCGGATCGGACTGCGCTAGGTACTATCGGCAGCCATGGAGCCCGGGGGGAGCGCCGCCACACCGACCGTGGGTGTCCGGCAGCGTCTTTGGCGCTGGGTCTCGGGATGGGGTCTCAAGGAGTGGCGCCGGGTGGCGTTGGTGGCCGTGCTTGCCGGCACCGCGGCCTTCGGGGGCCTGGACACCGTCAACGACCACATCACCGATATCGCGCCCGGCGAGGCGTTCGACACCGGTGAGTTCGAGCTGACCGTGCACCGGGCCACCCTGGTCAGCGAGGTGCGCGCCGGTCCGCGCGTGCTCTACCGGCAGGAGCCGGGCAGCCGCTACCTCGGCCTGGTGGTCACCGCCCGCAATATCGGCACGTTGCCCGGTGTGGTGGACAAGCCGATCCGGCTGGTCGACCAGCTGGCCGCCCAGGTGCTGGCCGCCATGCGGCTGGCCGACGGAACGATCGCCGGACGGCTGGGTCCCGGCCTCACCGACGACATCGTGCTGCTGTGGCGGCTGCCCGAGGACGCGCTCGCCGTCGGGGCGCAGTTGCCGGTCCGGGTCTACAAGGAGGTCCGCAAGGCGAATATCACCGCCGGTCAGGCGTGGGTGCGCGGTGACGACTATGCCCGGTTGACCGTTCCCGTGCGGGGCCGACCGTGAGGCGGGCGCTGTATGCGCTGGCCAGCACCGTGGTGATCGCGGCGGCGGCGTGGATGTGGCACAACCTGCCCACACCCGACCAGGTGTACGGCTCCTTCGACGTACATGCCGGCATGGGCCAGCGGGCCACCGGCGACGCGATCACGGCCCAAGTCACCGGTGTACGCATCGGCCCACGGATCCTCAAGAAGCAGTACCGGCCCGCCCTCGTCGACGCCCTCGGCACCTGGGTCGCCATCGACGGGGAGGCCATGACCACCCGGGCCGACGATGTGCCCACCGTCGACCTGCTGGTCGGCCCGAACACGTACGTACCGACCAACCGGCTCGGCTTCACCGCCCTCACCGGCAATCTGAGTCCCGGTATCGCCGTGCGGAGTTCGTGGATCTTCGATGTGCCGCCGGAACTCGTCGCGCCCGGCGCGCAGACCATCACCCTGCGGGTCTGGGTGGACGACTGGCGTCAGGACTCCCGACTGGTCATCGCGATCCCGCTCGACGATCCGCGGGTAGGGCGCACCGACGTCATCGACTTCGGACCCGCCACGCAGGTCGGCACATGACCGTCCGGCTCTGGCAGCGCAACCTCATCGGCACCGCGGTCGCCGCGGCGGCGCTCGCGGTGATCGTGGTGACCACCGTGGCACCGGCGTGGCGGAACTACGAGCGCACCGTGCAACCCGCCCATATCGCCGCGCCCCACCGGTCGATCGACGTCGACGGGCAGACCTGGTCGATCCGCACCGTCAGCCGCTCGACGCGGGCGGCCGGGTCCGGCGCGGCGTTGCCCGAGGGCACCGTCCTGATGAACGTCGTCGTCGAACGGTCGGGAGCGCCGGCGGACGGCTTCGGCTGCACCGGCTACCTGATCCAGGGCGACCGGTCCTGGCGGGCGTCGGCCGGCCCGCCCTGCGGTGCGGCGGTGACGATGCCGTGGAGCTTCCTCATCCCGGCGAGCGCGGAACCCGACGCGGTAGACGTCACGAAATCGGATGGCTCGATTCTGATTCGACTGCGGTTGTAGCCGGTGCCGACGCCGGGGTGCGCTGCAGGCACCACGCCAGCGCGGTCGCGATGAGGCAGATCCGCAACGGTTCGATGATCGAATGCGACACCAGCGCCAGCGCATCCCAGGTGCCGTACCAGAACGTGACGTCGTGTGGCCCCAGCAACCAGGCCATCCCGCGCAGCAGATAGCCCGAACCCAGCTGTGCGCGGTAGAAGCTGCCCGACATGTCCAGCCAGGCCAACCCCAGATAACCCAGCACGTACAGCGCCAGCGCGAGTACGCCCGCGGCCGCGATGACGTGCGCCGAGTCGGTGATCGGCTTGAACTTGCCGATCTGACCGGTCAGCTGGTCGTACACCTCGGTGCGGACCTTGCCCGGAATGCGTTTCCAGCCGGTGCTCAGCCGCGTGCGGGTGGTCTGGGATCGGTCGATCCAGCGGCCCAACCGATCGCCGCCGACCCGGCGCGCCGCGGCCTGCCAATCGGTTTTCGCCGTCGCGCCGTACACGATGCACGCCACCGCAAGCCAGATCAGCGGGACCGCGGCCCCGCCGAACGCGGTCTTGACCGCCCACACCGCGCCGTCCCACAGTGATTCCAGCGGCGCGAAATGCGAGAAGACGCTTTCCCGAGTGTGGTTGAACCACACGACGATCCGGCGTTCGGACAGCCACGCAGACGGATTGATCAGCAGCGTCAGACCGTGACTGGCCGACACCGTCAGCACCAGGAACACCCACAGCGCGTCCAGGTACACCCGGATGGGCAGCAGCCAGGCCGGCGCACGGTCCTTGAGCCGGCCGAGGACCAGCCGGGCCACCAAGGCGACGACGATGACGACGACGGTGACCGTGCTGACCGGCAGCATGTCCGGTTCCAGCTCGGTGGGTGCGTCGGACGTGAACACCTCGTCGAGTTGATAGTCACCGGCGCGGTAGACGAAGGTCAGCCAGTCCTCCCGGAACATCTGCCAGGCCAGGTAGATCGCGAAGAACGGCACGATGATGGTGGCGAAGATGTCGATCTGGCGTGCCGAGCGCCGCGGCAGACCGGCCAGCACCGGGATGCCCGGCCGGATCACCAGGAACATCGCGACGTAGGACCCGAGCCGGGCCATGCCGGCCAGCGGCATGATCAGCGACGCCCACAGGTAGTTGTCGTACCCGGCCCACGCCGCCCACTCGATGGCGCCGATCCGGCCGAGGTAGCCGAGCAGGTAGCACGCCACCAACTGCGGGAAATAACGCACGCACAGCGTCACCGGCATCAGCAGATAGCGCACCGCCTCATGGTAGCGAGGTCAGCCCAGCTGTTCGGTGAGCTCCAGCCACTTCTCCTCGAGCTGTTCGACCTCGGCTTCCAGCTCACGCAGCTCACCGGTAAGCCGTTGCAGCCCTTCGTAATCGCCCTGATCGTGCTCGGCAAGCCGGTGGTGGGCGGTGTCGATCAGACCGGTCAGCTTCTCCAACCGGCGCTCGATCGAGGCGATCTCCTTCTGCGCGGCCCGCAGATCGGCGCCCGACAACCCTTCCCGAGCCTCGGTTTTCGCCGGCGCGGCACCGGTCTGGGCGGCGTGCGCGGCCCGCAGCCGCAGATACTCGTCCACGCCGCCGGGCAGGTGGCGCAGCCGGCCGCCGAGGATGCCGTACTGCTGATCGGTGACCCGCTCCAGGAAATACCGATCATGGCTCACCACGATCAAGGTTCCCGGCCAGGAATCCAGCAGGTCTTCCATCGCCGCCAGCATGTCGGTGTCCAGGTCGTTGGTCGGCTCGTCGAGGATCAGCACGTTGGGCTGCTCGAGCAGGATGAGCAGCAGCTGCAGCCGGCGCTGCTGACCACCGGAGAGGTCCTTGACCGGGGTGGACAGCTGCGCACTGGCGAATCCGAGCCGCTCCAGCAGCTGGCTGGGGGTCAGCTCCTGGGCCTTGGAACCCGCCCCGAACGTGTAGGTGGTGGCCAGCCGGGCCAGCACCACCCGCACCGGCTCGTCCAGATGCTCGGCGAGCTTGTCCACACTCTGGGTCAGCGCCGCCACCTTCACCGTCTTGCCGCGTTTCACCCGGCCCGCGGTCGGCTGCACCGTGCCGTCGATCAGGCCCAGCAGCGTGGATTTACCCGCACCGTTGACGCCCAGGATGCCGGTGCGCTCGCCGGGGGCGATGCGCCATTCGACCTCGTGCAGCACCTCGCGGCCGTCGTAGCTCACCGACGCGTCGAGCAGATCGACGACCTGCTTGCCCAGTCGGGTGACCGCCAGCGATTGCAGTGCCACCTTGTCCCGGATCTCCGGAACGTCGGCGATCAGGGCGTTGGCCGCGTCGATGCGGAACTTCGGCTTGGAGGTCCGCGCCGGGGCGCCGCGGCGCAGCCAGGCCAGTTCCTTGCGGGCCAGGTTCTGCCGGCGCGCCTCCACCGCGGCGGCCTGCCGGTCCCGCTCCACGCGCTGCAGGATGTATGCGGCGTAGCCGCCCTCGAACGGTTCGACGATGCGGTCGTGCACCTCCCAGGTGGTCGTGCAGATCTCGTCGAGGAACCAGCGGTCGTGCGTCACCACCAGCAGCCCGCCGGCGTTGGCGCTCCACCTTCGCTTCAGATGGTCGGCCAGCCAGGTGATGGCCTCCACGTCGAGATGGTTGGTGGGTTCGTCGAGCGCCAGCACGTCATGATCGCCGGCCAGCAACCGCGCCAGCGCGACGCGCCGGCGCTGCCCACCCGACAGGGTGCCCAGCACCGCCTGCCAGTCCAGGTCGCCGAGCAGCCCGGCGATGACGTCGCGCCCGCGCGGGTCGCCCGCCCACTCGTGCTCGGGAACATCGCCGACCACCGCGTGCCCGACGGTGTCGGTCGGGTCCAGCGTGTCGGCCTGGTCGAGGACGCCGATGCGCACCCCGCCCCGCACGGTGACCCGGCCGCCGTCGGGGCGCACCCGTCCGGCCAGCATGCCGAGCAGGCTGGATTTGCCGTCGCCGTTGCGACCGACGATGCCGATGCGGTCACCTTCGTTCACGCCCAGGGAGACGGAGTCGAAGACGACCTTGGTGGGGTATTCCAGATGAAGGGCCTCGGCCCCGAGAAGATGCGCCATGTCCCCACCAGGCTAGGCGGGCGCCGGGCCGGACATTCACCCACCATATTCGCGGTGGCCGCCCGGTGCCGCTATGCCATGATGGCCGGGGCATCGGGGGAATGGACTATGAGGCGTTAGGGGAGCGGGCGTTGGTCGATTTCTCACTGATCACCGGACCGGTCGGCCGTCTTCTGGCCACCGCGCAGAACGGGATCGAGGTGCTCCGCTACGGCGGGCTGGAGACCGGCGCGGTGCCCTCACCGTTCCAGATCATCGAGAGCGTCCCGATGTACAAGCTGCGCCGCTACTTTCCGCCGGACAGTCGGCCCGGCGCGGCGACACCCGGCCCGCCGGTGCTCATGGTGCACCCGATGATGATGTCGGCCGACATGTGGGACGTGACCCGGGCCGACGGCGCGGCGGGCATCCTGCACAACGCCGGTCTGGACCCATGGGTCATCGATTTCGGGTCACCCGATCAGATCGAGGGCGGGATGCAGCGCAATCTCGCCGATCACGTGGTGGCCCTCAGCGAGGCCATCGACACCGTCAAGAAGGTCACCGAACGCGACGTCCATCTGGCCGGCTATTCGCAGGGGGGCATGTTCTGCTATCAGACGGCGGCCTACCGGCGGGCGCAGGACCTGGCGAGCATCATCACCTTCGGTTCCCCGGTCGACACGTTGGCCGCGCTGCCGATGGGTATCCCGCCCAATATGGGTGCGGTGGCGGCGAACTTCATGGCCGACCACGTATTTTCGCGTATCGACATCCCGGGTTGGTTGGCGCGCACCGGTTTTCAGATGCTCGACCCGCTCAAGACCGCGCAGGCCCGGCTGGACTTCCTGCGGCAGTTGCACGATCGTGAGGCGTTGCTGCCGCGCGAACAGCAGCGTCGCTTCCTGGACTCGGAGGGCTGGATCGCGTGGTCCGGGCCCGCGATCTCGGAACTGCTCAAGCAGTTCATCGCCCACAACCGGATGATGTCCGGCGGATTCTCCATCCGCGGTGATCTGGTGACCCTCGCCGATATCGACTGCCCGATCCTGGCGGTGGTGGGCGAGGTCGACGACATCGGCCAGCCGGCCGCGGTGCGCGGCATCAAAGGCGCGGCGCCCAAGGCCGATGTGTACGAATATCTGATCAGGGCAGGGCATTTCGGCCTGGTTGTCGGTTCGAAGGCCGCAACCCAGACCTGGCCGACGGTCGCCGCGTGGGTCAAGTGGCGCAACGGCGAAGGGCCGTTGCCCGAGGATGTCGTCCCGATGGCGCACCGCCCGGCGACCGCGGCCACCGAAAGCGGTGTCCCACTGGCCTCCCGGGTGGCGGCGGGCACCGCGGCGGCCACCGAGGTGGCGTTCGGTCTGGCCCGCACAGCGGCGGATGCCGTTGTGGCAGCGCAGAAGTCGGCGCGGACGCTGGCGGTGGAGACCGCCCGCACGCTGCCCAGGCTGGCGCGCCTCGGGCAGATCAACGATCACACCCGGATCTCGCTGGGCCGCATCATGTCCGAACAGGCCGAGAACAACCCGGACGGCGAGTTCCTGCTCTTCGACGGACGGGTGCACACCTACGAGGCGGTGGACCGCCGGGTCAACAACGTGGTGCGCGGCCTGATCGGGGTGGGCATCCGGCAAGGCGTCCGCGTCGGTGTGCTGATGGAAACCCGCCCCAGTGCGCTGGTGGCCATCGCCGCGCTGTCCCGGCTCGGTGCGGTGGCGGTGCTGATCCCGCCGGACGCCGACCTGACCGAGGTGGTCCGGATCGCCGGGATCGCCGACGTGCTCGCCGATCCCGGCAACCTGGAGGTGGCCCGCGGCCTGGGCATCCGGGTGTTGGTGCTCGGTGGCGGTGAATCGCGTGACCTGCATCTGCCGAGTGACGCGGACGACGTGGTGGACATGGAGCAGATCGACCCGGACAAGGTCATCCTGCCCGGCTGGTACAAGCCGAACCCGGGATTCGCCCGCGATCTGGCCTACGTCGCGTTCGCGAGTGCGGGCGGCCAGTTGGTGGCCCGCCAGATCACCAACTTCCGGTGGGCGCTCTCGGCGTTCGGCACGGCCTCGGCCGCCAACCTGAGCAACCGTGACACGGTCTACTGCCTGACCCCGCTGCACCATCAGTCGGGTCTGTTGGTCAGTCTCGGCGGCGCCGTCGTCGGCGGGGCCCGCATCGCGCTGTCCCGGGGGCTGTCCCCGGACCGTTTCCTGCACGAGATCCGGCAGTACGGGGTGACGGTGGTGTCCTACACCTGGGCGATGCTCGGTGAGGTGATCGACGATCCGGCGTTCCGGCTGTCCGGGAGCCACCCGGTGCGGTTGTTCATCGGGTCCGGTATGCCGACGGGGCTGTGGCGCCGGGTGGTCGAGGTGTTCGATCCGGCGCACGTGGTGGAGTTCTTCGCCACCACCGACGGGCAGGCGGTGCTGGCCAACGTGTCCGGCGCGAAGTTCGGCAGCAAGGGCCGGCCGCTGCCCGGCGGTGGCCGGGTGCAGCTGGCGGCCTACGACGCCGATGACGATCTGATCCTGGAGGACGACCACGGTTTCGTGCGGCTGGCGCAGGCCAACGAGGTGGGCGTGCTGCTCGCGCAGCCGCGCGGCCCGGTCGATCCGACGGCCTCGGTCAAGCGGGGCGTTTTCGCCGCCGCGGATACCTGGGTGTCCACCGAGTCGCTGTTCCGCCGCGACGAGGACGGTGACTATTGGTTCGTCGACAACCGCAGCGCCGTGATCCGCACCCCGCGCGGTCCGGTCTTCACCGCCGCGGTCAACGACGCCGTCAGCCAGGTGGAGTCGGTCGACCTGGCCGTCACCTACAGCCTCGACCTGCCGCAGCGCTGCCTGGCGGTGACGGCGGTGGCGCTGCGGCCGGGTGGCAGTGTGCCCAGCGCCGAGCTCAACGACGCGCTGGCGGCGCTGCCCGTCGGCGCCGGCCCGGACATCGTGTACGTGACACCGCGCATGACGCTCAGTGCGTCCTACCGGCCGATGGTCGGCCCGCTGCGGGCGGCTGGCGTCCCCAAGGCGTCGCGTAACGCCTGGTATTTCGACGCCGATACGAGTCAGTACAAGCGCCTGACGGCGGCGGTCCGTGCCGAGCTCGGGGATCTTTGACGGTGCCCGGCCCCCACGACGCTGTTAGGCTCCCCGTGACGACGCAACGCAATGGAGGATCTATGGCACCGGAGTCAACGCGGGCGACCGGCTGGCGGCGCGCGATCGCAGGTGTCGCGGTGGCGACCGGCTTGATGGCCGCTTTCGGATCCGGGATCGCCAGCGCCGACGTGCTCGACGATATTGCCGCCGAGTACGACACCGGCGCCGGTGGCGGTCAGATCTCCAATCTGATCCACGATGCGCTCAAGCTGCGGGCGCTCGGCTTCATGCCGTCCAAGGGCAACTACGCCGACCTCAAGGACGGCTTGGACAAGCGGCCGAACCAGGTTCCGTTGATCAACGCGCTCAAGGCGACGGTGGATTTCCAGCGCAAGACGCAGGCGCGCACGGTCCAGCCGTCCAACCCGACCACGATCGGGATCAACACCTACAACCCGGACAACGACAGCGTTTTCGGCAACTTCACCGTCAGCGGCCCACCGCTGGGTGGCGGATAACCTGCGGTCGTGGTCGATTCCAAACTGCTGAGCATCCTGGTCTGCCCGCAGGATCACGGACCGCTGCTGTACGTCGCCGGCGAGTGCCTGTACAACCCGAGGTTGCGGCGCTCATATCCGATCGTCGACGACATCCCGGTGCTGCTGATCGACGAAGCCGTCGCGGTGACCGACGAGGCCGAGCACGACCGCCTGGTCAGCTCAGGCTCGGCAGTTCCCCGGTGAGATAACGCTGCAGGTTGGGCGCGATCGTCTTGGCGATCGCCTCGGGCGGCAGCGACGCGAACGGCTCCAGCTCCAGGATGTAGCGGGCCACCACCACGCCGACCAACTGGGATGCCACGAATTGCACCCGGATCGGCCCCGAGCCCGGCGGGTTGTCCACCCGGGAGCCGACCTCGACGGCGATCACCTCCTGCAGGAACGAGCGCACCAGGCTCACGTCGGCGCCGCCGAGAATCGAGCGCAGTGTCGCGATGAGACCCTTGCCGATCTCCGAATCCCACAGCGGCAGCAGCAGCGACGGCAGCATCAGGCCGATCTCGTCCACCGGGGTCTCACGCAGCGGTCCGATCACCTGCATCGGGTCGATCGGGATCTGGATGGCGGCGGCGAACAGTTGCTGTTTGGTGCCGTAGTAGTGGTGCACCAGGGCGCCGTCCACGCCGGCGGCCGTCGCGATCGCACGGATCGAGGTCTTGTCGAAACCGTTGCGGGCGAACAACTCCCGGGCACTTGCCAGGATGCGCTCGCGGGTGTCGGACGCCCCGGGCGGGCGCCCGGGGCGTTTGGGTTCGGTCTTGTGGGCGGTCACGTTCTCCTCATGGGGTACGGCGCCGAAGTGTCGCCGCTGCCAGCGCCAGGGCCATGATCGCGAACCCGATGACCACAGCGATATCGCGGACCGCGATTGCCGTGGGTTCGCTGTACGCGCCGACCTGTTGCAGTGCTTCCAGAGCGTAGCTGGCCGGCAGCACATTGCTGATCCACTGCAGCCATTCGGGCAGCACCTCGCGTGGCACGATGATGCCGCACAGCAGCAGCTGCGGGGCGATGACCACGGGCATGAACTGCACGGCCTGGAACTCGGTGCGGGCGAACGCGCTGCACAACAGGCCCAGGCCCACCCCGAGGACCGCGTTGACGATGGCGATGAGGAACACCAGCGCCGGGCTGCCCGCGGTGTCGAAACCCAGCAGCCAGAACGCCACCACACAGGCCAGCGTGGCCTGGACGGCCGCGGCGATGGAGAACGCCGTGCCGTAGGCGGCGAGCAGGTCGAACCGGCGCAGCGGCGTGGTCAGGATCCGTTCGAGCGTGCCCGACACCCGTTCGCGCTGCATGGTGATCGAGGTGATCAGGAACATCACGATCAGCGGGAAGACGCCGAGCATGATCAGGCAGGCGTTGTTGAACGGCGACGGCGTGCCAGGAAGGTGCGGACCGCGGGAAACTCTGTCGAACATGAAGTACATCAGCGTGATGATCAGCGTGGGCACCACGACGATCATCGCCACGCTGCGGTGGTCGCCGGCCAGTTGGTGCAGGATCCGGCCGGTGGTGGCCAGGTACGCCCGCGGGCTCAGCCTGCTCGGCCTTTTCAGGCTGCGGTGCTGTGCCGGATGACGGACAGGAACGCTTCCTCCAGTGACGAACATCCTGTGTCCTCTCGCAATCGGGTGGGGGTGGTGTGGGCGAGCAGCCGGCCTTCTCGCATGAGCAGCAGGTCGCCGCAGTGGTCGGCCTCGTCCATGACATGGCTGGAGACCAGCAGGGTGGTTCCGGCTCGGGCCAGCTGATGGAACTGCACCCAGAGATCGACGCGCAGCACCGGGTCCAGTCCGACGGTCGGCTCGTCGAGCACCAGCAGGTCCGGATGCGACACCAATGCGCAGGCCAGTGACACCCGGGTGCGCTGACCGCCGGAGAGGTTGTCGCACAGGGCATTTCGATGATCGGTCAGGCCTACCGCGGCGATCGCGTCCTCGGCGGCCTGTGCGTCGGTGCCGTACAGGGCGGCGAAGTAGCGGGCGTTGTCGATGACCCGCAGGTCGCGGTAGATGGTGGCGTCCTGGGTGACATAGCCGACCCGGTGGCGTAATTCGGGGGAGCCGGCGGGATGGCCCAGCACCGTCACCGATCCCGACGCGACGATCTGGGTGCCGACGATGGCCCGCATCAGGGTGGTCTTCCCGCAGCCCGAGGGCCCCAGCAGCCCGGTGATGGTGCCGCGCGAAATCTGCACGGACAGGTCCCGCACGGCGTGGCGCTTACCGCGGGTCACCTGGAGTTTCTCGATGCGGACCGCCGGCTCGGCGTCCCGTCCGGAAAATTCATCATTCGATGAAGTCATCATGTGATGAATACTGCGCCCGCTGTGCGTCGGTGTCAAGGGGCCGGGCACAATGCGGAGTCGTGGGGCGAGCGGAGCGAGGGGGGATGGGCGCAGGGCGAGCGGAGCGACGGGGGATGGGCGCAGGGCGAGCGGAGCGAGGGGACTCGGTCGACAGGGCGTTGGCCGATGCGCTGGCGGTGGACCCGGTGACCGCGGCACGGTTGTTGCTGGGCGCGCAACTGAGCAGTCGCGGCGTGGTCGCCACGATCGTCGAGGTCGAGGCCTACGGCGGGCCGGTGGACGAGCCCTGGCCGGACCCTGCGGCGCACTCCTATCGCGGCCCACGGCCACGCAACCTCGTGATGTTCGGGCCCGCCGGCCGGATGTACACCTACCGCAGCCACGGGATCCATGTGTGCGCCAATGTCGTGTGCGGGCCTGAGGGTTTCGCGGCCGCCGTGCTCTTGCGGGCGGCGGTGGTGACCGACGGTGAGGACGTGGCCCGCACCCGTAGGGGAGTGGCCGTCCCCACCCCTGCGCTCGCGCGCGGGCCGGGGAACCTGTGCTCGGCATTGGGAATTCTCATGGAGGACAACGGCATTGACCTCGATGACGACTCCGGTCCGGTGCAACTCAGGCTGAATCCGGTCACCGGTGCCGTGCCCGGCCCGCGGGTCGGCGTGAGTACGGCCGCGGACCGGCCGTGGCGGTTCTGGCTGGTGGGCTATCCGGAGGTGTCGGCCTATCGGCGCAGTCCGCGGGCGCCGATGCCGGGCAGCAGCGACTGATGCAGGAAGATGGCACCGTGAGCACGGGCATCCTCGAAGAGCTGGAATGGCGCGGCTTGATCGCGCAGTCGACCGACCGCGACGCACTGGCGTCCGACCTGGCCACCGGCCCCATGACGGTCTATTCGGGTTTCGACCCCACCGCGCCGAGCCTGCATGCCGGTCATCTCGTCCCGCTTCTCACGCTGCGCCGCTTCCAGCAGGCCGGACATCGCCCCATCGTGCTCGCCGGGGGAGCGACCGGGATGATCGGTGACCCGCGCGACACCGGGGAACGGACCCTGAACACCGCCGATACCGTCGCCGACTGGGCTGATCGGATACGTGGCCAGTTGGAGCGGTTCGTCGAGTTCGATGCGTCGCCGACCGGTGCCATCGTCGAGAACAACCTGTCCTGGACAGGCCCGCTGTCGGCCATCGAGTTCCTGCGGGATATCGGCAAGTACTTCTCGGTCAACGTGATGCTCGACCGCGACACGGTTCGGCGCCGGCTTGAGGGCGAGGGCATCTCGTATACCGAGTTCAGCTACATGTTGCTGCAGGCCAATGACTTCGTGGAGTTGCATCGCCGGCATGGCTGCGCGCTGCAGATCGGCGGCTCCGACCAGTGGGGCAACATCGTCGCCGGTGCCCGTCTCGTGCGGCAGAAGTCCGGGGCGAGCGTGCACGCGCTGACGACCCCGCTGGTCACCGACTCCGAGGGCAAGAAGTTCGGCAAGTCCACCGGTGGCGGCAATCTGTGGCTGGACCCGGAGCTGACCTCGCCGTATGCCTGGTACCAGTACTTCGTCAACACCGGCGACGCGGACGTCATCGGTTATCTGCGGTGGTTCACCTTCCTGGACGCCGAGGAACTGGGGGCCTTGCAGACGGCGACCGAGGAGCGCCCTCATGAGCGGGCGGCGCAGCGCCGGCTGGCCAGGGAGCTCACCACGCTGGTGCACGGGCAGGCCGCCACCGACGCGGTGGAACTGGCCAGTCAGGCTCTCTTCGGGCGTGCTGAGCTCGCCGACCTCGATGAACCGACCCTGGCGGCGGCGCTCAGCGAGGCCGGTAATGGGGACGTTGCCGAACTGACTCCGGGCGGCCCGGACGGCATCACCGACCTGCTGGTCACGACGGGACTGTCGAAGAGTCGCGGTGAGGCCAAGCGTGCCGTTGCCGAGGGCGGCGTCTACGTGAACAACGCGCGGGTGGAAAGCGCCGAATGGCTACCACAGCCGACGGACTTTCTGCATGACCGTTGGCTGGTGTTGCGCCGTGGCAAGCGCCACATCGCGGGCGTCCGCCGAGTGACCGCCTCTGACCAGCAAAAATAGGGCGCTGACCTGGGGATTTGACTCGCTGTTAGCCCTGACGTAACTTATTCCAGGTCAGAGCGACACGGCCCCGGCCGGAGAGCGAAGACCAAATCCGAGAGAGACTCCCTTAAAGAGAGGAGTTCCTCACTGCCCGCACTACGGATCGCGGCTTTTAGCCGCGGGATTGTTGCGCGGTCAGCTCGGGCGTGTTGTTTGAGAACTCAATAGTGTGTTTGGTGGTTTTTGTTTGTTGTTTTTTGCCATCTTGGTGGGGGACTCCCCGTCTTCCTGCCACATGAGATGGTTTGTTTTTTGATGCCAGTTTTTGGTGTCTTTTGTTTGTGATCGGATTTTTCTGATTCGAATTCTGCCCTGGCCTGTGGGTTGGGGGGTTTTTGTTTGGAGAGTTTGATCCTGGCTCAGGACGAACGCTGGCGGCGTGCTTAACACATGCAAGTCGAACGGAAAGGCCCTTCGGGGTGCTCGAGTGGCGAACGGGTGAGTAACACGTGGGTGATCTGCCCTGCACTTTGGGATAAGCCTGGGAAACTGGGTCTAATACCGAATAGGACTCCAGCCTTCATGGGTTGGGGTGGAAAGCTTTTGCGGTGTGGGATGGGCCCGCGGCCTATCAGCTTGTTGGTGGGGTAATGGCCTACCAAGGCGACGACGGGTAGCCGGCCTGAGAGGGTGACCGGCCACACTGGGACTGAGATACGGCCCAGACTCCTACGGGAGGCAGCAGTGGGGAATATTGCACAATGGGCGCAAGCCTGATGCAGCGACGCCGCGTGAGGGATGACGGCCTTCGGGTTGTAAACCTCTTTCAGCACAGACGAAGCGCAAGTGACGGTATGTGCAGAAGAAGGACCGGCCAACTACGTGCCAGCAGCCGCGGTAATACGTAGGGTCCGAGCGTTGTCCGGAATTACTGGGCGTAAAGAGCTCGTAGGTGGTTTGTCGCGTTGTTCGTGAAAACTCACAGCTTAACTGTGGGCGTGCGGGCGATACGGGCAGACTGGAGTACTGCAGGGGAGACTGGAATTCCTGGTGTAGCGGTGGAATGCGCAGATATCAGGAGGAACACCGGTGGCGAAGGCGGGTCTCTGGGCAGTAACTGACGCTGAGGAGCGAAAGCGTGGGGAGCGAACAGGATTAGATACCCTGGTAGTCCACGCCGTAAACGGTGGGTACTAGGTGTGGGTTTCCTTCCTTGGGATCCGTGCCGTAGCTAACGCATTAAGTACCCCGCCTGGGGAGTACGGCCGCAAGGCTAAAACTCAAAGGAATTGACGGGGGCCCGCACAAGCGGCGGAGCATGTGGATTAATTCGATGCAACGCGAAGAACCTTACCTGGGTTTGACATGCACAGGACGCTGGTAGAGATATCAGTTCCCTTGTGGCCTGTGTGCAGGTGGTGCATGGCTGTCGTCAGCTCGTGTCGTGAGATGTTGGGTTAAGTCCCGCAACGAGCGCAACCCTTGTCCTATGTTGCCAGCGGGTTATGCCGGGGACTCGTAGGAGACTGCCGGGGTCAACTCGGAGGAAGGTGGGGATGACGTCAAGTCATCATGCCCCTTATGTCCAGGGCTTCACACATGCTACAATGGCCGGTACAAAGGGCTGCGATGCCGTGAGGTGGAGCGAATCCTTGTAAAGCCGGTCTCAGTTCGGATCGGGGTCTGCAACTCGACCCCGTGAAGTCGGAGTCGCTAGTAATCGCAGATCAGCAACGCTGCGGTGAATACGTTCCCGGGCCTTGTACACACCGCCCGTCACGTCATGAAAGTCGGTAACACCCGAAGCCGGTGGCCTAACCCCTTGTGGGAGGGAGCCGTCGAAGGTGGGATCGGCGATTGGGACGAAGTCGTAACAAGGTAGCCGTACCGGAAGGTGCGGCTGGATCACCTCCTTTCTAAGGAGCACCACGAGACCTGCGTCGGCCCCGTAAATTGCGGGATCAGCTGAGCGTCAGGCGATTCGTTGGATGGCTCGACCTCTGTAGTGGAGGCGGGTCTGGTGCAGCAACAAACTTTGATGAAACCGCCAGGCACACTATTGGGCTTTGAGACAACAGGCCCAGCGGGACCCTCGCTCTACGGAGATTGGGGTTGCCGGCCGTGCGTGTCCCGTTGGGGGCCAGGCGGTTGCTGTTGTCGCCCTGCTTTGGTGGTGGGGTGTGGTGTTTGATTTGTGGATAGTGGTTGCGAGCATCTCGCATACAGGAAGACTCCGGTCTCGTGAGAGGTTGGGGTGTTGTTGTGTGTGTTTGATGTGCAATTTCTTTTTTTCTTTTTCTGGTTTTTTGTGTTGTAAGTGTTTAAGGGCGCATGGTGGATGCCTTGGCATTAGGAGCCGATGAAGGACGTTGGAGGCTGCGATATGCCTCGGGGAGCTGCCAACCGAGCGTGGATCCGAGGATGTCCGAATGGGGAAACCCAGCACGAGTGATGTCGTGTTACCCAACGCTGAATATATAGGCGTTGGGGGGGAACGCGGGGAAGTGAAACATCTCAGTACCCGTAGGAAGAGAAAACAATTGTGATTCCGTGAGTAGTGGCGAGCGAAAGCGGAGGATGGCTAAACCGTATGCATGTGATACCCGGCGGGGGTTGTGTGTGCGGGGTTGTGGGGCGTTTCTTCTCAGCACCGCCGTGCTGGGCAGCAGTGATAAAGGTGTGTGTTAGTCGAAGTGGTCTTGGGATGGCCTGCCGTAGAGGGTGAGAGCCCCGTAGGTGAAAACATGCACTCTGTTGTGGAACTGTCCCCGAGTAGCAGCGGGCCCGTGAAATCTGCTGTGAATCTGCCGGGACCACCCGGTAAGCCTGAATACTTCCTGATGACCGATAGCGGATTAGTACCGTGAGGGAATGGTGAAAAGTACCCCGGGAGGGGAGTGAAATAGTACCTGAAACCGTGTGCCTACAATCCGTCAGAGCCCTCCTTTGTGGTGGGGTGATGGCGTGCCTTTTGAAGAATGAGCCTGCGAGTCAGGGACATGTCGCGAGGTTAACCCGGGTGGGGTAGCCGTAGCGAAAGCGAGTCTGAATAGGGCGTATCCAGTCAACAGTGGCTGGTGTAGTGGTGTGTTCTGGACCCGAAGCGGAGTGATCTACCCATGGCCAGGGTGAAGCGCGGGTAAGACCGCGTGGAGGCCCGAACCCACTTAGGTTGAAGACTGAGGGGATGAGTTGTGGGTAGGGGTGAAAGGCCAATCAAACTCCGTGATAGCTGGTTCTCCCCGAAATGCATTTAGGTGCAGCGTTGCGTGTTTCTTGCCGGAGGTAGAGCTACTGGATGGCCGATGGGCCCTACTAGGTTACTGACGTCAGCCAAACTCCGAATGCCGGTAAGGGTAAGCGTGGCAGTGAGACGGCGGGGGATAAGCTCCGTGCGTCGAGAGGGAAACAGCCCAGATCGCCGGCTAAGGCCCCTAAGCGTGTGCTAAGTGGAAAAGGATGTGCAGTCGCGAAGACAACCAGGAGGTTGGCTTAGAAGCAGCCACCCTTGAAAGAGTGCGTAATAGCTCACTGGTCAAGTGATTGTGCGCCGATAATGTAGCGGGGCTCAAGCACACCGCCGAAGCCGCGGCAATACGTAAGTATTGGGTAGGGGAGCGTCCTGCACCCAGTGAAGCAGCCTGGTAATGGAGCTGTGGAGGGTGTGGGAGTGAGAATGCAGGCATGAGTAGCGATAAGGCAAGTGAGAACCTTGCCCGCCGAAAGACCAAGGGTTCCTGGGGCAGGCCAGTCCGCCCAGGGTGAGTCGGGACCTAAGGCGAGGCCGACAGGCGTAGTCGATGGACAACGGGTTGATATTCCCGTACCCGTGTGTGCGCGCCCATGATGAATCAGAGGTACTAACCACCCAAATGGTGGCCTATCCAATCCTTCGGGAGCGGAAAGTCGCCGGCTGCGTGGGACCTTCTCTGGTAGTAGTCAAGCGATGGGGTGACGCAGGAAGGTAGCCATACCAGTCAGTGGTAATACTGGGGCAAGCCTGTAGGGAGTTGGATAGGTAAATCCGTCCAACACGTATCCTGAGAGGTGATGCATAGCCGAGTGAGGCGAATTTGGTGATCCTATGCTGCCGAGAAAAGCCTCTAGCGAGCTCACACACGGCCCGTACCCCAAACCAACACAGGTGGTCAGGTAGAGAATACTAAGGCGTACGAGTGAACTATGGTTAAGGAACTCGGCAAAATGCCCCCGTAACTTCGGGAGAAGGGGGACCTCCTACTGTCAACACCCTTGCGGTGGGTAGCGGTGGGGGGTGGCACAAACCAGTGAGAAGCGACTGTTTACTAAAAACACAGGTCCGTGCGAAGTCGCAAGACGATGTATACGGACTGACGCCTGCCCGGTGCTGGAAGGTTAAGAGGACCCGTTAACCCTTCGGGGTGAAGCGGAGAATTTAAGCCCCAGTAAACGGCGGTGGTAACTATAACCATCCTAAGGTAGCGAAATTCCTTGTCGGGTAAGTTCCGACCTGCACGAATGGCGTAACGACTTCTCAACTGTCTCAACCATAGACTCGGCGAAATTGCACTACGAGTAAAGATGCTCGTTACGCGCGGCAGGACGAAAAGACCCCGGGACCTTCACTACAACTTGGTATTGGTGCTCGGTTCGGTTTGTGTAGGATAGGTGGGAGACTGTGAAGCGGCCACGCCAGTGGTTGTGGAGTCGTTGTTGAAATACCACTCTGACCGTATTGGGCCTCTAACCTCGAACCGTCTATCCGGTTCAGGAACAGTGCCTGGTGGGTAGTTTAACTGGGGCGGTTGCCTCCTAAAATGTAACGGAGGCGCCCAAAGGTTCCCTCAACCTGGATGGCAATCAGGTGTTGAGTGTAAGTGCACAAGGGAGCTTGACTGCGAGACGGACATGTCGAGCAGGGACGAAAGTCGGGACTAGTGATCCGGCACCTCTGAGTGGAAGGGGTGTCGCTCAACGGATAAAAGGTACCCCGGGGATAACAGGCTGATCTTCCCCAAGAGTCCATATCGACGGGATGGTTTGGCACCTCGATGTCGGCTCGTCGCATCCTGGGGCTGGAGCAGGTCCCAAGGGTTGGGCTGTTCGCCCATTAAAGCGGCACGCGAGCTGGGTTTAGAACGTCGTGAGACAGTTCGGTCTCTATCCGCCGCGCGCGTCAGAAGCTTGAGGAAACCTGTCCCTAGTACGAGAGGACCGGGACGGACGAACCTCTGGTTTACCAGTTGTCCCACCAGGGGCACGGCTGGATAGCCACGTTCGGACAGGATAACCGCTGAAAGCATCTAAGCGGGAAACCTCTTCCAAGACCAGGCTTCTCACCCTCTAGGAGGGATAAGGCCCCCCGCAGACCACGGGATTGATAGACCAGACCTACACACCTAGTAATAGGTTCAGGGAACTGGCACTAACCGGCCGAAAACTTACACACACCCACCCACGGGCGGGTAACAAAAAATGTGTAAGAAAACAAAGAAATGACGCACACCGCGCTCGCAACCACATCCACATGTTTGGACACGTGAAACCAGCAATGGTTTCCCACCCCACCACCAAAACACAAAGATTTCCCCCTCACAACAACATGGGGGTCACTGAAAAAGTGAATAGAGTTACGGCGGCCATAGCGGCAGGGAAACGCCCGGTCCCATCCCGAACCCGGAAGCTAAGCCTACCAGCGCCGATGATACTACCCACACGGGTGGAAAAGTAGGACACCGCCGAACACAATTTAAGTCCTCGGCCCTCCAATTTCGATTGGAGGGCCGAGGCATTTTGTGTTTCAGGACCAAAATGTCGCCGTTCCCGGATTCAAAACAATGCCGGCGCATTTCGGCTCTTCTCCATTTCCAGGAGAATTTTCTTCTTGTCCAAGCCACCGCCGTAACCGGTGAGGCTGCCATTCGCCCCGATCACGCGGTGGCACGGCACGATGATGCCGATCGGATTGTGGCCGTTGGCCAGGCCCACGGCCCGATATGCGGTCGGCGACCCGACTTGTTCGGCAATCTCTCCGTACGAGCGTGTCTCGCCGTAGGGAATGGTCAACAACGCCTCCCACACCCTGCGCTGGAAGGCGGTCCCCACCAACTCCAGCTCCAGGTCGAAGTCGGTGCATTCACCGGCGAAATACGCCCGCAGCTGCGCGACGGCCTCGGGGAACGCATCGTCGTCGGGTTGCCAATCACTGCGGTTGGGTTCGTACATCTGATCCACCATCCGCAGGTGCATCAAGCGCCCGTCGACCCCGGCCAGCGTCAGGAGCCCGACCGGGCTGTCGATCGTCCGATACTTCACGTCTGCCATCACTTCTCCTGCTGCGCTGTCTTGGGCGGCCAGTCGTTCACGGCGTGGTCCAATGCCGTCCACAGATGTTGGGTGGCGTAGGCACGCCATGGCCGCCAGCGTCTGCTGTGGGTTTCCAGCGCGGCTCTGTCGGTCGGCAATCCGATCGCGGCGGCCGCCGCTTGCACCCCGAGATCCGCGACGGGAAACGCATCGGGATCGCCGAGGCCGCGCATCGCGATGACCTCCGCGGTCCACGGACCGATACCGGGCAGGGCGAGCAGCTGGGCTCTGGCCCGATCCCAGTCGGCGCCGGCGTCCAGTTCGACCTGACCTCCGGCCAATGCCGCCACCAGGGCGACGACGGTTCGCCGCCGGCTGGCCGGCATGGACAGCCGGTCGGGATCCAGCTCGGCGAGTTGTTCCACCGAGGGAAAGGTATGCGTCAACGTGCCGTCCGGATCGGCGATCGGCGTGCCGTACTCCGCCGCCAGCCGGCCGGCATGCGTGCGGGCCGCCTTGATCGACACCTGTTGTCCGAGCACCACCCGGATGGACAGTTCGCTCTCGTCCACGGTGCGGGGGATGCGCTGCCCCGGGGCCTTGCCCACCAGCGGAGCCAGCTGCGGATCGGCGCACAGCGCGTCGACCACGGCGGCCGGATCGGCGTCCAGGTCGAGCAGGCGCCGGCACCGGGCGATCGCGGCGGACAGGTCACGGAAGTCGTCGACGCGCAAGCGGCAGCGGACGTGGTCGGGATGCGGCGTCAGACCGACCACCCCGGAACCGCTGGCCAGCCGCAACGTCCGGCGGTATGCGCCGTCACGGACTTCCTCCACGCCGGGGACCGCACTGGCGGCCAGATGGCCGAACAGTCCTTCGTAGGCGAAGGGCATGCGCACCGGAAGGCGCAGGGACAGTGTGTCCGCTCCGACATGGTCGTCGCGACCGAACCTGGCGCGTGCCCGTTTGCGCAATTCGGTGGGCGTCAGTGCGCAGACCTCGCGGATCGTGTCGTTGAACTGGCGAATACTCGCGAAGCCGGCCGCGAACGCGACGTCGCCGAACGGGACATCGGTGGTTTCGATGAGCACCCTGGCGGTCTGGGTCCGCTGGGCCCGGGCCAGCGCCAGCGGGTTCGCGCCCACTTCCGCCTGCAGTAGCCGCTCCAGCTGGCGGGTGGTGTAACCCAGGTGGGCTGCCAATCCGGTGACACCGGAGCGATCCACCAGGCCGTCGGCGATGAGCCGCATGGCCCGGGCCACCACATCGCCCCGGACATTCCATTCCGGTGACCCGGGGGAGGCATCCGGCCTGCAGCGCTTGCACGCCCGGAAGCCCATCCGCTGCGCGGCCGCGGCGGTCGGATAGAAGCGGACGTTGCGCGCCAGCGGTGGGCGAACGGGACAGCTGGGGCGGCAATAGATGCCGGTGGTGAGCACCGCGGTGACGAACCAGCCGTCGAAGCGGGCGTCCTTGGACTGGACGGCCCGGTAACAGCGGTCGAAATCGTCGTGCACCCGTTCACCTTTACATGTACCCACCGACAGAACTGGCGGAAAAACGACATCGAGGTGGGCGGTGCGCGCTCAACGAAAGACGAGTGGGGAGGCCGGCAGGCACCCGCTCGAGGTGGCGTGTTCCAGGGCGTCCAAGACGGCGAGACCGTGCAGGCGGCGTTCGCGTCCGACCCAGCCGCAGGTACAGATGCCGTAACGCGGCCGGCTGACGGCCAACACCCGGACCACCCCTCGGCCGGCGACAACCGGCGACGCCGCTACCACCACGCGCGAGGTCATCGGTTGTCGCTCACCGGGCTGCCGACGACCCGCATCCGCCTCGCGCGGCCGGGCTGGACGACCCGGACCCGCAGATGAAGCGCGTCGACCCAGCGTCGAATGCGTTCGGCGGCCGCCATCCAACCGGGTCCCAGCATCATGTCGTGCCGCATGCCGGGTAACAGCTCGGCCCGCGTGTGGTACTCGCCGGCCAGCGCGTGTGCCACCGACGGATCCCAGGAATCGTCGGTGCCGTCCATGACCAGCAGCCGTGGCAGCGTGTCGCCCGGCCTGATCAATCGCAGTTTCGGTGCCTGCGCCGTCTCCGGGTCCGTGCACAATGACCGCAGGGCGGCGTCGTCCTTGAGGGTGTAGCACGTTTCGACGAGGGATTCGGGCGTGCCCGCGCCGAAGATCAGATCGCGCAGCGGCGAGCGGCGCATCATCGACCGCAGATGGTCGGGGGACGGCGACGACGCGACCAGCGCGGCTGCCGGAACGCGGTGTGTGCGCAGATAGTGCTGGACGATGAACCCGCCGGTGGCGTGCCCGACGAGGATGGGCGCGGACGGCAGCTCGGTGGCGACGGTGTGGACGCGCTCGACGTGATCGGCGATCGACGCTGCGGGCCCTGCCCCGTGCAGATCCACCGCGATCGCGCGGTAGCCGCGGTCGGCGAAGTAGTCCAGGAAGTGCTCGTCCCAGCAATCAGCGGAGTGCCCGGCGCCGTGGACGAACAACAGCGGAGAGCGGGCCGAACGGCCCAGGCCCTTGTCGAGGTACTGCAATGGTCGAGTCCTTTGTGCATGTCTGGACGCGCTTGTGCTGATCCGGCCGATGGCAGGCAGGCGTCCAATACTGGTGTGTGACTTAAGGATTCATGCTGGGCGCCGAGCAACCAACCGGGCCCGGCGGCCCAGGGCTCGGGCGGCGTTGCCGACCAGGTACACGCCGTACGCGATCAGGGCCACCACGCCGGCCCCGCGGGTGTGCGCTCGGCTGAGCAACAGCCCGATCGCCGTCTCCAGGCCACCGTTGACGTACACGTAGGTCTGGGTGTTACGCGGGAAGGCGACCCTGGTCATGACCATGAAGCTGCGCGGGTCGATGAAGTGCGCCAACCCGATACCGGCAACGATCAGGCCCAGCAGTCTTGCCGTGCGCGAACTACCCGTCGAACTCATCGTCCCCCCTGTGGTGGCGCTGCCGCCGGTCCTCCCAAACCGGCGACTGCGATGAAAGCCATACTGACATGTCAGTCGACTAAATGCCAGAACGAGTCTCCGGTCGGGTTCGACGGGTCGGCCGGACAAACTTGCGGGCCGGAAAATTCTGTGTCACCGTCGCAGCGTCTTGAGTGTGCGAATTCGCCAAGTTACGGCCGGTGGAGGGTGGACGAAGTGGTCCCAGCTGCTAGTTGTCGCGCTGTTGCGGTGGTCGGCTCCGTGCGGCAACCGCAACATGATTGCTGTGCCGACGTGCGGGCATGAGCACGCCCGACGATCGCCAGGCCCGCGACCGCGTCACCCGTGGCGCGCGGCTGAGCAGGGTGGCGGTCAACCACGCATCGCGAGCGGCGCTGCGCCGGGTGCGCGAACCGTTGATGTCCGACGAGGAGAAGGCCGCCGCGCGCGACGCCGAAGTGCTCCGGTTGGCCGACGACCTGGTGTCGGCGCTGGGCACCATGAAGGGTGCCGCCATGAAACTCGGCCAGGCGCTCTCGCTGCTCAATTTCGGGCTCAGTTCGGCCGCCGCGCGTGACGAGTTCACCCGGCGGCTCGCCCCGCTGTACCGCCGAGCCCCCGCGGTCCCCAATGCGGTGATGCTCGACGTGCTCGACCGTGAGCTCGGGAGCCGGCGCGGCGAGTTGGCGTCCATCGAACCGGAGCCGCTGGCGTCGGCATCCTTGGGCCAGGTGTATCGCGGTGAACTCGCCGACGGCAGGGCGGTGGCCGTCAAGGTGCAATACCCGTCGGCTCAGTCCTCGGTGCGTGCCGACCTGAAGAACCTGGCGCTGCTGGTGCGTTTGCGATCCCGCGACTTCCCGAACCTGGGCCTGGACGAGTTGGTCGGCGAAATCAGCCATCAGATCCGGCTGGAATTGGACTACGAACGCGAGTTCCAGAACCATCGCCGGGTCTACCAGGATTATCTCGGTCACCCGGTGTTCCGGATCCCGAGCCCGATCGAAAGCCTCTGCACCCCAAGGGTGCTGACCACCGAGTTCCTCGCCGGTACCACGCTCGACCAGCTGGGTGCGGCGCCGGCCGAGGTGGCCGATCACCTGGGTGAGGCCGTTTACCGGTTCTATTGTGGCGGTGTGCACACGCTCGGTCGGTTCTGTGCCGATCCGCACCCGGGCAACATCATCGCCCTTGCCGACGGTTCCGTCGGATTCGTCGATTTCGGTCTGTATGTGGACATGGATTCCGCGCAACGCGAATTGGAGCGCGCCGTTCTCGGCGCGGTGCTCGCCGGCGACGCCCGGACGACATACGAGTTGGCCCGCGCGGGCGGATTCATCGTCGACGAAACGGCGATGCCGGAAGCGATGGTGATGGACTACCTCACGACCGTGGCCGCTTGGCATCTGACGCCGGGCGTGGTGACGGTCACCCCGGAGGTCGCGCACCGGTCGCTGTCGCAAGCGATGTTGCCCCGATCGACCTTCCGCAAAGGCATGTACCGCCAACGGGTTCCGCGTGAGCACCTGTTCTCGCGCCGAACCGAGATGAGCGTGTGTGCGCTGCTCGGGGATCTGGGGGCCAGTGGCCCGTGGCGGGCCATTTCGGAAGAGTGGATCCTGGGCGCCGAACCGGCCACCGCCATGGGGCGGCGCATCGCGCAGTGGGAGTCAGCGAGGATCGGCTAGGCCGCGCATCCCGTTGAGCAGGTACTTCGCGCACAACGCCGTGGCTTCCTCGACGTCCACATTGTCGGCGCCGTCGACCAGGGCCGGCAGCACCGAGGTGATGATCGCCGACACGGTGGCCTGTCCGGCCACATCGAGATCCAGATCGGGATGCACCCAGCCGTGCTCGCGGCCGTGCTCGAACAGCCGGGTGAACCGCTCGGCGGCGCGCTGGTGGGTGGTCAGGGTGGCCGCGAGCGCGTCGTCGTCGACACCGGCGGCGGTCAGCGTGACGAACGCCATGAACTCCGCGTTCTCGACGAAATAGGCAATGGCGCAAGCGATCCGGTCCCGTACCTGGTCGACGAACTCGTCACGGGTCGACGGCGGTGGCACGCCATCGGGCGCACTGACCGCGGCGATGATCTGCGCTTCGGTGGTGGCCTGGATCGCGGTGAGCACGTCGCGCTTGTTGCGGAAGTAGTTGTAGAACGTGCCGTGGCTGGCACCTGCGGCCGCCGCGATCTCGGCGACGTCGACGTCCCGATAGCCGTTGGCCATGAACAGGTCGACCGCTGCGGTGTACAACTGGGTCGCGCGGTCGGAGCCGGGGGACGCCGGTGCCGTCATTCGTCCGGGTCCTGTTCGGGCGGGGGAGCCAGGACTCCGCGATCCACCATCGCCTGCGCCGTCTGCAGGAAGCCGGACCGCTTGGTGTCGTCGGAATCGCCGAGCAGCGTCATCACCAGGCCCGGACCGATCATGCCCATCGCGAGACGGGCCATCCTGGTCCATTCGCCGTCGTCGGTCTCGGGGGCCAGATGTTGCAGGCCACGCGACAGTTCGTTGTTCAGGATGGCGTAGAGGCCGGTGACGCGGTCCCGCAACTCCGCGTCGATCGCACTGCACTGCACCGTGAGCAGCTTGAGCAGGCCGGGTTCCTGGTCCACCAGATCGAAGAGGCGGGTGCCGATGGTCTGGATCAGCGTCAGGGCTTGTTCGCGGTCGGTCGGGGCTTCGGTGAGCGCGTCGACGGCCAGTGCGCGCATCGTCTTCTCCACCGCGAAGTCGAAGACGTGATCGAGCAGTTCACGTTTGCTGCTGAAGTACCGATATACGGTTCCGTGTCCGATGCCGGCGTGCTTGGCGATATCACCGATGGAGGTGTCGTCGTAACCCTTCTGGGTGAACACCTCGAAAGCCGCCGCGACGATGGCGTTGCGGCGGGCTTCTTGTAGTCCTGCGGTCTTGGGGCGGCCGCGTCGCGGTTTGGCGCCGTCAACGGCGGCATCCGACCCTTGCACCCGGCGAGTGTACAGCGATCCTGCCTTGAACTAGTGCTGCAGCCACGGCCGCGCCGCGATGCAGATCGGACTTCACGAGGGTGGCCGGTCGCATCGCGCCCGACCACCGTCGCGCCCCCTCGAACACTGATGTGGTTGCCACGGCAACGATCGCACCGCCGTCGGTGACCACGTCAGGATAGCTAGATTGACATACCAGTCACATATTTGCAAGTTTGCTGTCCGGTGAGGTGCGGGAGCGCGGCCGGATCCGCTCCGTGTCGGCATCCGCCGTTCGGATATCGCGCGGGCCACGCGCTGCTATACAGAATGTGATCCGTGTCATAGAGGGGTGCAGATGTCCGGCAGTGCAGCATTCATCGGCCGGATCGGCGGATTGGCCGTAGCGCTGGGAGTGGGTGCCGCGATTGCCAACAGTCCCGGCGTCGCCGCCGCCGACGCGACGGACGCGGCGGACGCGCCCTCGTCGAGTACCGAATCCGCGTCGGACAGCGGCCCGGCCGGGGCCGCGCCGAGCCCGGCGGCCACTCCGGTCGGCCATAAGACGACGGGTAAACCGCCGCGCCGTCCCGTGGTGCAAGCCCAGCGCACGGTGTCCCAGGTGAGCGCGCGCAAGGCCGCCGAGGCCGATGACGAGCCCGATCACGATGTGTCCGATCATCCGAAGACGCCGGCCGACAACCCGGCCGCCGCCGCACTGGCGGGTGCCGCACGACGCGAGATCGGCCACGACCGCGACACCCCGGCCACCGGCATCGCCGCCGCGGCGGTATCCGCGACGACGAGCAGCACCCAGCGCGTGACGGCGACAACCAGCCCGCTCGGCACCGCCGACCAGCTGGCAGCCGAAAAGCTCGCCGAGCGCACCGTCGACACGCTGCCGGTCCGGCTGATGAAAGTCGTTCTGCGCACCGGGTTCCTGTCGGCGGCCAAGCAACAGTTCGATCGGGTCGGTGGGCCCGACCGGGGAAACGTCGACCGGCTCGATGCCGCGGTCGACGCGTACGCCATGGCTTCGGCGTTCCAGCAGCAGCTGCTCGACTCCAACAAGCCCACCGTCGTCATGCAGGTGGCACCGCCGCACACCTGGGCCGGGCAGGACGACGGGACCGTGCCCGCCTCCCGCATCCTGTACGACAACCCGGACACCGTCTACCGCTTCATGGGAGTCAACGGGGCGTCGAAGTACGTGATCACCGGTCGCTTCGACGATCCGGAGCACATGCCCGCCGACACCACGTTCAGCGTGCTGACCGGTCTCACCGGGAACACCACCGCGGTGCTCACCCGGGACAAGCTGGTACTGAACTCCGATGGGTCGTTCACCATCACCGCCGACGCGACACCGGCCGACGGGCGCGACAATCACCTGCAGCTGCCGGCCGACGCCACCCTGATCGCCACCCGGAATACGTTGTCGGACTGGGGGATCGAGGCCCCCATGAGCCTGCAGATCACCCGCGTCGCAGGCCCACCCGACAGCCTGTTCAGTCAGCTCGGCGGCTTCGCCATCCCCGGTCTCGGGCCGACGGTGGTGCGCAGCCCGCTGCTGACGATGCTGGTTTCCCTGGTGCCGCCGTTACCTTCGGTGCCGCCGCTGGTGCGCGGTACCGTGACGGCGATCATCATGGCGCTGGGCATCCAGCGGGAAGCCACGTACATGTCGGTGGCCACCACGGATCCGGCCACCGGGCAGCGCCAGCACCCCAACCTGCTGCGCGATCCGGCCCGAAACGCGGAATTCCTTGCCACCCAACTACAGAGCGCCGGCTACTTCCAGCTGGACGACGACCAAGCGCTGGTGTTGACGGTCGATCCCGACGGTGCCGGTTACTTCGTCGTCCCGGTGACCGACGACTGGACCGTCACGAAGGACTACCGGAACGAGCAGACCAGCCTCAACAACGCGCAGGCCGTGGCCAACGACGACGGGACGTACACGATCGTGGTGTCACCGACCGACCCCGGCGTGGCGAACTGGGTGTCCACCGGCGGCCTGCACCAGGGCACCATCTCGATCCGCTTCCAGGTGCTCGCCGACGGTGCGTCGCCGACGGTGCGCACCCAGCTGGTCTCGCTCGCGGATCTCGCCGGCACGCTGCCGGCGGGCACCCGATACGTCACGGCCGACGGCCGGGCCGCCCAGATCGCCGCACGAAAAGCCGGATTCGACAGCAGGTTTGCGCCCTACGCGTAGCGACTAAACGGGCACGGCCAACCTGGTCGGCTCCTCGAGGCCGCGCAACGCGACGGTCTCACCCAGCCGCCAATGCGCCCTTTCGGTTTCGGTTGCCCCGGCGACGGTGTCGGAGGAGGCCACCAGATGGCCCGGTACCGATTTCGCGAACTCGCACAGTCGGGCCGCCTCGTTCACCGGTTCACCGATCACGGTGTACTCGAAACGCGCCTTGGCGCCGACGTTGCCGGCCACCACCTGACCCGCGGCCACACCGATGCCCGCGTTCAATTCCGGCACCTCCACGCGTAACCGGGTGGCGATCGTGCGGGCCGCGGCCAGCGCCTCGTCCTCGGCGTTGGGCAGTGCGACGGGCGCACCGAACACCGCCAGCACGGCGTCGCCCTCGAACTTGTTGACCAGGCCGGCATGCCGGTCCACCTCGTCGACAATGACGGCGAAGAACCGGTTCAGCAGTGCCACCACCTCCACCGCCGGTCGGCTGGTGACCAGGGCGGTCGAGCCGATGACATCGACGAAAATGACTGCGGCGTGGCGCTCTTCGCCACCCAGCTCGGGCTTCTGTTGCTCGGCCAATGCCGCGACTTCGCGGCCGACATGGCGGCCGAACAGGTCGCGCACCCGTTCGCGTTCGCGCAGACCGTCGACCATCGCGTTGAAACCCCGCTGCAACTGCCCCAATTCGGTGCCGTCGAACACCACCAGGTTGGTGTTCAGGTTGCCCTTCTCGACACGGTTGAGAGCGGCGCGCACCACCCGGATCGGGGTGGCGGTCAGCCAGGACAGGATCCACATCAGCACGAAGCCGAACACCAGGGCGAAGGCGGCCAGGATCATCACCGCGACGGTGAACTGGGTGGGGGTGACGTTGCCCAGCATCAGCGTGATGATCGCGGCGAGCAGGATGCCCAGCACCGGGACGCCGGAGCCCAGCGCCCATACGGTGAGCGTGCGGCCCATGATGCCGGGGGCGAACCGGCGCGGCGGGGGACCCACCTCGAGGGCCTGCGCGGCCACCGGGCGCAGCGCGAACTCGGTGAACAGGTAGCAACTGGCCGAGACCACGATGCCGGGAAAACTGATGCCGAGCAGCACCTTGGGGATGAAGTTGGTGTCCTGCAGCCCGTAGAGGATCGTCAGCAGCGCCGTGCCGGCACCCCACAACACGAGCAACACCCGCGTGAGCCGCCACGGTGCGAAGAACGTGTTGCGTTGATCCTGTGGCGTGGGCTCGCGCTCCTCGATCGCCCAGCGCACGTTGTTGATGACCCGGTTGGTGGCCCACACCACGCCGACGAGGAAGGCCAGCGCGATATAGGCGGGCGCGACGGCCGCGGTGATCCACAGGACGTTCGGTGCGAACACATTCGGCACCGGGAACGTGACGGTGATGACCAGCAGCGCCACGCCCACTCCGATGAGGTTGGCGCCCACGACGAAGGCGGTGAGGATCAACTGGATGCGGACGCGGCGGCGCCGCTGGGTCTCGGAGACCCGGCCCAGGATCCACGACCCGTATTCCGGGGTGGCGGGCATGCGGCCGCTCTGACGGGTCACCTTCTCCAGGACGCGGCCCAGCCGCTGCGCCACGGTCTTTTCCGGAGTCATCGTGGCGCCAGCCTAGTGACTGCGCGGAGGCAATCTATGGTGGTTCGGTGCGCCTCGTCATCGCCCAATGCACCGTCGATTACGTCGGACGCCTCACCGCCCACCTACCGTCGGCCCGGCGCCTGCTGTTGTTCAAGGCCGACGGCTCGGTGAGCGTGCACGCCGACGACCGTGCGTACAAGCCGCTGAACTGGATGAGCCCGCCGTGCTGGGTGACCGAATCCGTGCCGGAGGTGCCGGCCGACGGCGCGGAGTTGCTGTGGGTCGTGGAGAACAAGACCGGCGAGCAGTTGTGCATCACCGTCGAGAACATCGAGCACGACTCCAGCCATGAACTGGGGGTGGATCCCGGGCTGGTGAAGGACGGCGTCGAGGCACACCTGCAGGCGCTGCTCGCCGAACACGTGGAACTGCTCGGTGCGGGGTTCACCCTGGTGCGCCGCGAATACATGACGGCGATCGGTCCGGTGGATCTGATGTGCCGCGACGAGACGGGGCGCTCGGTCGCCGTCGAGATCAAACGCCGCGGCGAGATCGACGGCGTCGAGCAGCTGACCCGCTACCTGGAACTGCTCAATCGCGACACCGTGCTGGCCCCGGTGAGTGGCATCTTTGCCGCCCAGCAGATCAAACCGCAGGCCCGCACGCTGGCCGAGGACCGCGGGATCCGTTGCGTGGTCCTCGATTACGACAAGATGCGCGGCATGGACAACGACGAGTTCCGCTTGTTCTGATGGATGCCGTATGAGACACCGCCGCCCCGTCCGCAGGCGGGCCGAACCGATGCGGCCGTTGCCGTCACCGCCGCGGGTGGAAGTGGGGCCGGACGGATACGACTACCAGGTCCGGCCGGTGGGGGCGGCGCGCGCCGCGAAGACCTACCGCTGCCCGGGCTGCGATCACGAGATCAAGCCGGGAACGGCGCATGTGCTGGTCTGGCCGGCGCACGGCCCCGACATGGAGGACCGGCGGCACTGGCACACGCCGTGCTGGGCCAATCGGGGGAACCGGGCACCGACCCGGCGATGGAGCTAGTGGTCTTCGGTCGCGGCGGGCTCGACGAGTTCGATCAGCACGCCGCCGGCATCCTTGGGATGGATGAAATTGATCCGGGAGTCCGCGGTGCCCCGGCGGGGTGCGTCGTAGAGCAGCCGGACGCCGTCGGCGCGCAGCCGCTCGGACAGGGCATCGATATCGCTGGTGCGGTAGGCCAGCTGCTGCAGGCCGGGGCCGCGGGTGCCGATGAACTTGGCGATGGTCGACTTCTCGTCCAGGGGAGACAGCAGTTGGATCTGCGCGCTGCCCTTGGCCGCGCCGCGCACCGAGAGCATCGCCTCGCGGACACCCTGGTCCTCGTTGACCTCTTCGTGCAGCACGATCATGCCGAGATGGTCGTGGTACCACTTGATGGCTGCGTCGAGGTCCGGCACGGCGATGCCGACGTGGTCGATCGCGGTCACCAATGCGCTGGCAAGGGCCGGACGGGCGTCGACGTGCTCGGTGGTCATAGACTCAAAGTAACCTGACATGCTGACTTTTATGCCTGTGTGATAGGCCACACTACGGCCGTGCGGAGCTGTGCCGCCGGCTTTACAGAACCTTTGGAGGATGGAAATGACGACCTCGGTGATCGTGGCGGGTGCCCGGACCCCGGTGGGCAAGCTGATGGGCTCGCTCAAGGACTTCTCGGGCAGCGATCTGGGGGCCATCGCCATCAAGGGTGCGCTGGAGAAGGCGGGCGTGGCGGCGTCGCTCGTCGACTACGTGATCATGGGCCAGGTGCTGACCGCCGGCGCCGGCCAGATGCCGGCGCGCCAGGCCGCCGTCGCCGCCGGGATCGGCTGGGACGTGCCCGCCCTGACCATCAACAAGATGTGCCTGTCCGGCATCGACGCCATCGCCCTGGCCGATCAGTTGATCCGCGCCGGGGAGTTCGAGGTCGTCGTGGCCGGCGGCCAGGAGTCGATGAGCCAGGCGCCGCACCTGTTGCCCAAGAGCCGGGAGGGCTACAAGTACGGCGATGTGACCGTGCTGGATCACATGGCCTATGACGGTCTGCACGACGTGTTCACCGACCAGCCGATGGGCGCGCTCACCGAGCAGCGCAACGACGTCGACCGGTTCACCCGCGCCGAGCAGGACGAGCTGGCCGCCCAGTCGCACCAGAAGGCCGCGGCAGCGTGGAAGGACGGCGTCTTCACCGACGAGGTTGTGCCCGTGTCGATTCCGCAGCGCAAGGGCGACCCGATCGAGTTCGCCGAGGACGAGGGCATCCGGGCCAACACCACCGCCGAGTCCCTCGGCGGCCTGAAGCCGGCGTTCCGCAAGGACGGCACCATCACGGCCGGGTCGGCTTCGCAGATCTCCGATGGTGCCGCGGCCGTCGTGGTGATGAGCAAGGCCAAGGCGCAGGAGCTGGGCCTGGAGTGGTTGGTGGAGATCGGCGCGCACGGTGTGGTGGCCGGCCCGGACTCCACGCTGCAGAGCCAGCCCGCCAACGCCATCAAGAAGGCCATCGCTCGCGAGGGCATCACGGTGGACCAGTTGGACGTCATCGAGATCAACGAAGCGTTCGCCGCGGTGTCGCTGGCCTCGACCAAGGAGCTGGGCGTCGACCCGGCCAAGGTCAACGTCAGTGGTGGGGCCATCGCGATCGGGCACCCGATCGGGGCGTCCGGCGCCCGGATCACCCTGCACGCCGCGCTGGAGTTGGCGCGCAAGGGCTCGGGCTACGCGGTCGCTGCGCTGTGTGGTGCCGGCGGCCAGGGTGATGCGCTGATCCTGCGCCGTCCCTGAGCGCCCTCTCAACGTTCAACGACAGCGCGTAGTAGCCAGCCGGGCCTTCGGGCACAATGGCGCCCATGGCACTGCTCGTCAATGGTCACCGCGCCGCAGGCTGGTTCCGGCTGGTCGCCGCGGCCGAAGCGCTCAGCTGGGTCGGTCTGCTGGTGGGGATGTACTTCAAGTACCTGGGCACACCCCGCACCGAGATCGGCGTCAAGGTCTTCGGGCCCATCCACGGTGGCATCTTCATCGCCTTCGTGGTGCTGGCGGTGCTGGTCGGAGTGGCGTTCAAATGGTCGCTGACCACCTGGATATCGGCGTTGCTGGCCAGCATCGTGCCGTTGGCCAGTGTGATCTTCCTCATCTGGGCCGAGCGCACCGGTCGCCTCGGCAGGAGTGCCCGCCCGGCCGAGGCCGCCGCGTCGGGGACGTGACAGACTTGTCGATGTGACACGACCCCGCTCTTCTCTCGGCCCCGCGCTGGCTGGCGCGGTCGATCTCTCCGCCCTGAAACAACCTCCGGCCTCGGCCCGGGCGGCCTCGGCGCCGCCGGCCGGCGCCGTCGAGGTCACCGAGGCCAACCTCGAAGCCGAGGTGCTGGTCCGCTCCGGCGAGGTGCCCGTCGTGGTGCTGTTGTGGACGCCGCGCAGCGAGGCCAGCGCCGCCCTCGGTGACATCCTGGCCGAGTTGGCCTCGGCCGACGCCGGCAAGTGGTCGCTGGCGCTGGTCAACGTCGACACCACGCCACGCGTGGCGCAGATGTTCGGCGTGCAGGCCGTGCCCACCGTGGTGGCACTGGCCGGCGGGCAGCCGATCGCCAGTTTCCAGGGACCGCAGCCGCCCGAGCAGCTGCGGCGGTGGATCGACTCGCTGCTGCAGGCCACCGCAGGCAAGCTCAGCGGCCGGGGCGACGAACCCGAGCAGGCCGACCCGGAGCTGGAGGCCGCCCGCGCGCACCTCGACAACGGCGATTTCGACGCGGCCCTGGCCGCCTACCAAGGCATCCTGGCGAGCAAGCCCAACGACCCGGAGGCCACCGGAGCCGTCCGGCAGATCACCTTCCTGCAGCGGGCCACCACCCGTCCTCAGGACGCCGTCGCGGTGGCCGATGCGGCACCCGATGATCTCGAGGCCGCGTTCGCCGCCGCCGACGTCGAAATCCTGCAGCAGAACGTCGCCGCCGCGTTCAACCGGCTCATCGCCCTGGTGAAGCGGACCGCCGGTGACGACCGGACGAAGGTGCGTACCCGGCTGATCGAGCTGTTCGAGCTGTTCGACGCCGCCGACCCGGATGTCATCGCCGGGCGGCGCAATCTGGCCAACGCGCTCTACTAGACCGCCGGATCGGGTTCGAACCAGAGCGCGGCCAGCGGCGGCAGCGACATGACCGCCGAGGCGGGCCTGCCGTGCCACGGCTCGGAGGTGGCCTCGACCGCGCCGAAATTGCCCAGGCCTGCACCGTTGTAGATGGTGGCGTCGGTGTTGAGCACCTCACGCCAGCGCCCGGCGTGCGGCAGTCCCAGCCGGTACTGCGCATGCTCGGAACCGGAGAAGTTGAACACGCAGGCCAGCACGGACCCGTCGTCCCCGAACCGCAGGAAGCTGAGCACGTTGTTGGCCGAGTCGTTGGCGTCGATCCAGGAGTAGCCGTCGGGCACGGTGTCGCGGGACCACAGCGCGCGACGGCTGCGGTACAGCTCGTTGATGTCGGCGACCAGGCGCTGGATCCCGGTGGAGAAGCTCTGCTCGCCCAGTTGGTACCAGTCCAGTCCGCGTTCCTCGGACCACTCGGCGCGCTGACCGAACTCCTGGCCCATGAACAGCAGCTGCTTGCCCGGATGGGCCCACTGATAGGCGAGCAGTCCGCGCACCCCGGCGGCCTTGGTGTGGTCGTTGCCCGGCATCCGGCCCCACAGGGTGCCCTTGCCGTGCACCACCTCGTCATGGCTGATCGGGAGCACGTAATTCTCGCTGAACGCGTACAGCATCGAGAAGGTCATCTCGTGGTGGTGAAAGCTGCGATGGATCGGGTCCCTGGCGATGTAGGCCAGCGTGTCGTTCATCCAGCCCATGTTCCACTTCATCGAGAAGCCAAGGCCGCCAAGGTTGGTCGGGCGGGTGACACCCGGCCACGAGGTGGACTCCTCGGCGATGGTGACGATGCCGGGGTGCACCTTGTGCACCGTGGCGTTCATCTCCTGGAGGAACTGCACAGCCTCCAGATTCTCCCGGCCGCCGTACTTGTTGGGCGTCCAGCCGCCCGCCGGTCGTGAATAATCCAGGTAGAGCATCGAGGCCACCGCGTCCACCCGCAGGCCGTCGATGTGGAACTCCTGCAGCCAGTACAGCGCGTTGGCCACCAGGAAATTGCGCACCTCGGCCCGGCCGAAGTCGAAAACATAGGTGCCCCAGTCGAGTTGCTCACCGCGGCGGGGGTCGGCGTGCTCGTAGAGTGCGGTGCCGTCGAACCGGCCCAGCGCCCACGCGTCCTTGGGGAAGTGCGCGGGCACCCAGTCGACGATCACCCCGATGCCGGCCTGGTGCAGCGTGTCCACCAGGTAGCGGAAGTCGTCGGGGGTGCCCAATCGCGAGGTCGGCGCGTAGTAGGACGTCACCTGGTAACCCCACGACCCGCCGAACGGGTGCTCGGCCACCGGGAGCAGCTCGACGTGCGTGAAACCTTGGGACACCACGTATTCGGTGAGCTCGGTGGCCAGCTGGCGATAACTCAACCCCGGCCGCCACGACATCAGGTGCACCTCGTAGGTGCTCATCGGCTCGAACACCGGATTGCGCAGCACCCGCCCGGCCATCCAGTCGCCGTCGTTCCACTCGTAATCGCTGCGCGTGACCCGGGAGGCGGTGTGCGGCGGGACCTCGGTCGCGAACGCCATCGGGTCGGCCCGCTCGGTGACCACCCCGTCGGCGCCGTGCACGCGGAACTTGTACAGCCCGCCGACGGGGAAGTCGGGCCAGAACACCTCCCACACGCCCGAGGAGCCGAGGCTGCGCATCGGTGCCTCGTTGCCGACCCAATGGTTGAACTCGCCGATCAGGCTGACGCCCTTGGCATTCGGCGCCCAAACCGCAAAGGAGACACCCTCCACCTGGCCGTCGGGGGTGGTGAAGGTGCGTGGATGTGCGCCCAGCGCCTCCCACAGCCGTTCGTGGCGGCCCTCGGCGAACAGGTGCAGATCCATCTCGCCGAGGGTGGGCAGGAAGCGGTACGGGTCGGCCACGGTGAGCACCGGGGCACCCGGATAACCGATCTCCAGCCGGTAGTCGATCAACCCGGTGATCGGGACCGCCACCGCGAACAGGCCGCCGTCGATGTGGCTGGCCTCGTAGCGCACGCCGCCGATCACCGCGGCCACCGTCTCGGCGTGCGGACGCAGCGTACGGATGACGGTGTGGTCGCCGTATTCGTGGGCGCCCAGGACCGAGTGCGGGTCGTGATGCTGCCCGGACAGCAGCCGGTGCAGCTCCGTGTCGGGGGGACGCAGGTGCGTGCTGGTGATGGGGTTGATCCGGGTCATCGGTTCACTCCCTTCGCAGAAGGTTCAGTCGGGCGTCGTGCGGGATCAACGGCATGTTGATCACATGGGCGATTGTCTTGACGGGGTCCAGGCGCACGTAATTGGACTGGCCCCACTGGTATTCCTCGCCGGTGATCTCATCGCGCACCCAGAACCGCTCGTAGGGCTCCATGCCGAGAGCGCCCATGTCCAGCCAGAGCGTGCCTTCCTCCGGGCCGAACGCGTTGAGCGTCACCACCACCAGGACGCAATCGCCGCTGACCGGGTCGAACTTGCTGTAGGCCAGCAGCGCGTCGTTGTCGATGTGGTGGAACGTGATGGTGCGCAGCTGCGCCAATGCGGGGTGCAGTCGCCGAATCTCGTTGAGCCTGGCCAGGAACGGTTCAAGGGACCGGCCGGCGGCCAGCGCTGCCTCGAAATCACGGGGCCGCAGTTCGTACTTCTCGGAGTTGAGGTACTCCTCGCTCCCGGGCTTCACCGCTTCGTGCTCGAAGAGCTCGTAACCGGAGTACACACCCCACGCCGAACTCAGGGTGGCGGCCAGCGCCGCCCTGATGGCGAACATGCCCGGCCCGCCGTGCTGCAGCGACTCGTGCAGGATGTCGGGCGTGTTGACGAACAGGTTGGGGCGGGCGCAGTCGGCGTACTTCGCGATCTCCTCGCCGAATTCGGTGATCTCCCATTTGGCGGTGCGCCAGGTGAAGTACGAATACGACTGCGTGAAGCCGAGTTTGGCCAAACCGTACAACCGGGCCGGGCGGGTGAACGCCTCGGACAGGAACAGCACGTCCGGGTGCTCGTCCTTGACCTTGCCGATCAGCCAGGCCCAGAAGTTGGGCGGCTTGGTGTGCGGGTTGTCGACGCGGAAGACCTTGACGCCATGCGATATCCAGTGCCGCACCACCCGCAGCACTTCCTCGTACAGGCCGGCCGGGTCGTTGTCGAAGTTCAGCGGATAGATGTCCTGGTACTTCTTCGGCGGATTCTCCGCGTAGGCGATGGTCCCGTCGGGCAATACGGTGAACCATTCCGGGTGCGCCTTGGCCCACGGATGGTCCGGGGCGCACTGCAGGGCCAGGTCCAGCGCCACCTCCAGTCCCTGATCGGTTGCGGCAGCGACGAAATCGTCGAACGCCTCGATACCGCCCAGGTCGGGATGCACGGCATCATGGCCGCCCTCGTCACTGCCGATCGCCCACGGCGAGCCGACATCGTCGGGTTCGGCGGTCACCGAGTTGTTGCGGCCCTTGCGGTGCACCTTGCCGATCGGATGGATCGGGGGCAGGTAGACCACGTCGAAGCCCATCCGGGCGATGCGCGGCAGATCCTTGGCCGCGGTGGCGAAGGTGCCGTGCACCGGTTTCCCGTCGGCGTCCCAGCCTCCGGTCGACCGCGGAAACAGCTCGTACCACGCCGAGAACCGGGCCAGCGGGCGGTCCACCCAGACGCCGTATTGATCACCGCGGGTGAGCAATTCGCGCAGCGGATACTTGTGCAGCAGCTCGCCGACCGCGGGGGACAGGGCGGCCGCGGCGCGGGTCAGTGGATCCCCCGGTGTGCGCAGGGCCGCGGCCGCGGCCAGCAGCGGCTCCCGGTGTTCGCGCGGAACGCCGGTCGACGCGCGCTCCAGCAGCTGGGCACCGACCAGCAGATCATTGGACAGTTCGGTCTCGCCCTGACCCGCGTCGAGTTTGGCGGTGACCGCCTTACGCCAGGTGCTGATCGGGTCACCCCAGCCGTCTACCCGGTACGTCCACAATCCAACCCTGTCCGGGGTGAACTGGCCGTGGAACACATCGGGGGTGCGTCCCAGTTCCATCGGCAGGGCCTGCGGTTTGATGCGCGGTGGCGTGACCGGGCGCCGCGGTTCGGACGACAGGCCCGGCGGATCCTCGACCAACTGCGGATATGCCGAGCCGTGGTAACGCACCACCAGCGTCGCGGCCACCGCGTCGTGGCCTTCCCGCCACACCGCCGCGCTCACGGGTACCACTTCGCCGACCACGGCCTTGGCCGGGAAACGGCCGCCGGACAGTACGGGCGCGACGTCATCGATCTCGATACGACCGGGCACCCATCCCACTCCCTTTTGCGGGCGCGGCTCTTTCACCGCGCGTTGCCAACCACCGTAGTGCTCCCTCGGCCCCAGAGTGCCCGATGAGGTCACTCTGTAATCCACCCGTCGGCTCACGTTATGAGACGCCCTGCTACGCCGCGACGGAGTCAGTAAGGTGAAGTCACGTGAAAGCTCTTCGTCGGTTCACTGTCCGAGCACACCTGCCCGACCGCCTCGGCGCGCTGGAGCGCCTGTCCGTCAACCTGCGGTGGTCATGGCACAAACCGACCCAGGACCTGTTCGCGGCCATCGACCCCGACCTGTGGCAGCAGGTCGGCCAGGATCCCGTGGCGCTGCTGGGCGGCGTCAGCCCCCAGCGTCTGGACGAGCTCGCGGTCGACGGCGGTTTCCTGGACCGCGTCGACCGGTTGGCCGCGGACCTGGACGACTACCTGGCCCGTCCGCTCTGGTATCAGGAGAAGCAGGCCGCCGGGGACGCCCTGCCCAGCGGGATCGCTTATTTCTCCATGGAGTTCGGCGTCGCCGAGGTGTTGCCCAACTACTCGGGTGGCTTGGGCATCCTCGCCGGTGACCACCTGAAATCGGCGTCGGACCTCGGCCTGCCGCTGATCGGTGTCGGCCTGTACTACCGGTCCGGTTATTTCCGCCAGTCGCTGACCGCCGACGGTTGGCAGCACGAGAACTATCCGTCGCTCGATCCGCAGGGCCTGCCGCTGCGCCTGCTGACCCGGGCCGACGGGGAGCCGGTGCTCATCGAGCTTGCGCTGCCCGACGATGCGACACTGTTCGCCCATGTCTGGGTGGCCCAGGTGGGTCGAATCCCATTGCTGCTGCTCGATTCCGACATCGGTGAGAACGAGCACGACCTGCGCACCGTCACCGACCGGCTCTACGGCGGGGATCAGGAACACCGCATCAAACAGGAGATCCTGGCCGGCGTCGGCGGGGTGCGTGCCATCCGCGCGTACACCGAGATCGAAGGCCGCCCCGCGCCCGAGGTGTTCCACATGAACGAGGGGCACGCCGGCTTCCTCGGTGCCGAGCGGATCCGTGAGCTCATCGATGCCGGTCTGGATTTCGACACCGCGCTCACCGTGGTGCGCTCGTCGACGGTGTTCACCACCCACACCCCGGTGCCCGCCGGTATCGACCGGTTCCCCGTCGAGTTGGTCAAACGCTACTTCGGTGCCGGGGCCGACGCGAATTCGGCTCTGCTGCCCGGTGTTCCGTTGGACCGGATCATCGCCTTCGGCGCCGAGGACGATCCATCCAAGTTCAATATGGCGCATATGGGGCTGCGGCTGGCCCAGCGCGCCAACGGGGTGTCGCTGCTGCACGGCCGGGTCAGCCGGGAGATGTTCAGCGAGCTGTGGCCCGGGTTCGACGCCACCGAGGTGCCGATCGGTTCGATCACCAACGGGGTGCACGCGCCGACGTGGGCCGCCCCGCAGTGGATCGAACTCGCGCGCGAACTGGTCGGCGACGACCTGGGTTCACTCAACGAGGCGCAGACCTGGCAGCGACTGCAGCAGGTCGACCCCGGCCACCTGTGGTGGATCCGGTCCCAGCTGCGCGCCCTGCTGGTCGACGACGTCCGGGCCCGGCTGCGCCGGTCCTGGCTGGAGCGCGGCGCCTCGGAAGCCGAGCTGGGCTGGATCGCCACCGCGTTCGACCCGGAGGTGCTGACCGTCGGGTTCGCGCGGCGGGTGCCGACCTACAAGCGGTTGACCCTGATGCTGCGTGATCCGGACCGGCTGGAGAAGCTGCTGCTCGACGAGAAGCGGCCGGTGCAGTTGATCGTGGCCGGTAAATCGCACCCCGCCGACGACGGTGGCAAGGCACTGATCCAGCAGATCGTGCGCTTCGCCGACCGCCCCGAGGTGCGGCACCGCATCGCGTTCCTGCCGGACTACGACATGTCGATGGCCCGGCTGCTGTACTGGGGCTGCGACGTCTGGCTGAACAACCCGCTGCGCCCACTGGAGGCCTGCGGGACCTCGGGCATGAAGAGCGCGCTCAACGGCGGCCTGAACCTGTCCATCCGCGACGGCTGGTGGGACGAGTGGTACGACGGCGAGAACGGGTGGGAGATCCCGACCGCCGACGGCCTGGCCGACGAGGGCCGTCGCGACGACATCGAGGCCGGTGCGCTGTACGACCTGCTGGAATCCTCGGTCACGCCCAAGTTCTACGAACGCAACGAACACGGCGTGCCGACCCGGTGGGTCGAGATGGTGCGCCACACCCTGCAGGTGCTCGGCCCCAAGGTGCTGGCGTCGCGGATGGTGCGGGACTACACCGAGAAGTACTACGCACCCGCGGCGCAATCGCTGCGGGCCACCCTGGAATCCGGTGAAGGACCCGACGGCGATTCGTCCAGTGATCCCTTCGGTGCCGCCCGGCAGCTGGCGGACTACCGGCGGCGGGTCACCGAGGCCTGGCCGAAGATCCAGATCACGGACGTGGACAGCTACGGGTTGCCCGACACTCCGCTGCTGGGCAGCGAGCTGACCCTGACCGCCACGGTGGACCTGGCCGGACTGGCGCCCGACGAGGTGGTGGTGCAGGCCGTGGTCGGCGGTGTCGATGCCGCCGATGTGCTGCAGAACCCGGTGACCGTGCCGATGGCGCACATCAGCACCGCCGACGGCGGCAAGCACATCTTCTCCACCAGCACGCCGCTGCCCGTCGCCGGCTCGGTCGGCTACACGGTGCGGGTACTGCCGCATCACCGGCTGCTGGCCGGCGCCAACGAGCTCGGTCTCGTCACGCTCGCGTCGTGAGCCGGGCCCTCGACGTCGCCGTGCCCGGCGGGCCGTACGCCCTGGCCGCCGGACCCGACGGGGCCGTGTGGGCGACGCTCGTGCACAGCGGCGAGATCGCGCGCATCGCCGCCGACGGCCGGCTCGACGTCTATCCGGTGCATCCGCAGAGCAAGCCGTCCATCATCACCGTCGGCCCCGACGGGGCGCTCTGGTTCACCCGCAGTGGGGATGACCGGATCGGCCGCATCGAGCGCGACGGCACCCACACCAGTATCGAATTACCGCATGGCAGTGTGCCTTTCGGGCTCTGCGTGGGCCCGGACGATGCGCTGTGGTTCACCGCGATGGGCTCGGGTGCGGTGGGGCGGGTCGACCCCGATGGCGACGTCGACGTGGTGGCGGTGCCCGGCGGCACCCCGTCGATGATCACCGCCGGACCCGACGGCGCGGTGTGGTTCACCCTCAACACCGCCAGTGCGATCGGCCGGGTGGACATGAAGGGCACAGTCAGCATCCGGCAGACCCCGACGCCGTCGGCCGGGCCGGTGGGCATCACCGCGACCCATGACGACGCGGTGTGGTTCACCGCCATCGGCGCCGACAAACTCGGCCGCATCCCGATGAACGAGGCCATCCAGGAACTCGACCTGCCCGGCAAGCCGCACGCGGTGGTGGCCGACGCGGCCGACGGCGTGTGGGTCAGCCTGTGGGGCGCCGACCAGCTGGCGCGGGTCGGCGCCGACGGCGAGGTGGCCACCATCGACCTGCCGGCGGGTAGCGAGCCGCACGGGCTGGCGGTGGCCCCCGACGGTGCGCTGTGGGTCGCCCTGGAGGCGGGCTACGTGCTGCGGCTTCCGGTCGGGTGAGCCGGGCCGCTCACGGGAACCGTTTGAAGCAGCGGTCCTGGTCGCCGAGCACGCCGACCCGGAACGCGTCGATCCGCGAGAACCCCGAGGGCACCGATTCGCCGTTGACGTCGCTGGCGGCCAGCCCGTTGATGAGGATGCCGGAGACGGCTTCGTCGACATCGCCGGCGGTGAGCTGAATCGTGTTGCCGTCCGGTGTGTTCACCTCGTCGGTCATCTTCACCGTCGCGACGCCGGTCAGGCAGGCGGTGCGCAGCGCGGCCGCGGCGCTGTCGAGCGCCACCCCGCCGCGCTGGTGCTGGATCGACTGCATGTAGCGGGACACCAGCACCGAGTACGCGGTGTTGTCCCCGGTCGTCAGGCCGGTCCCGTCGTCGTCGGACTGCGCGCCCATCGCTTCCAGCGCCGGCAGGTCCACCGCGATGGTGTTGTCGGCCGGGCAGAAGGTCACCGCGGCGTCGGAGTGCGCATCGGGGCAGTCCGTGCGGTCGAAGCGCAGCTGCGGCGGGTTGGGCGGGGCGAACAGGATGCCCATCGCGTCGACGATCGAACGCACCGACGATTCGGTGATCTGCAGTTCGCCGGACTGATCCTCGGGCAGCAAGACCGGCAGGTCGCCGCGGCGCTGCTTGATCTCGGCCGGGTCGATCGACGCACACGACGCCGCACCCTCGGTGAAACCGAACTGGAAGGCCGACACCCGCTCGAACGCCGAACCGTGTTCGTCCTCGCCGACCGCCGCATCGCCCTCGTTGAGCAGCGGATCGCGGAACGAGATCATCGCCGCCAGAATGTTGTTCAGGCCGTCGCCGGTGGACAGGGTGAAGCGTTTGGAGTGCCCTTCGGCGACCCAGCGCAGGTACACCCCGGCCAGGCAGTCGGCCTGTTGCTCGGACACCAGGGTGGGGGTGGATCGGCCGGCCAGTCCGGCCTGCTTCTGCACCGCGTGCCCGTACTCGTGGGCCAGCACCATGGTGACGGCCATGTCACCGTTGGCCTTGCGCAGCGAGGGCAGCAGCACCCCGCGATCCCAGCCGATGGTGTTGTCGTCGTGGCAGAACGCGGCGTTGACCAGGTTGTAGGTGTCCGAGTCGCAGAACACACCGTCGAATCCGTCGGCGTCCCACGAGATCAACTCGTCGACGGGGGCAAAGTCACCGTCGAACGCCTCCGGGTACGCCTGCTGCCAGAACTCCTCGATATCGCTGACCGAACTCGCGGCCAGATGGTCGATCTCGCCGCCGTCGGTGTCGCGCACCTCGCGGGTCGGGTCCGCGGCGTCGTCGCGCAGCCCCGTCGGGCCGTCGGTGGCGGGCATCCCGGCCACCCGGAACGGGTCGGCGAACACCGATACCGCGTGGCCCTGCAGGGTGTTTGCGCAGGACGTGAGCAGCAGCAGTGCGCACGCGGCGAACACCCCGCCCATTCGGATGCCCGCCAGCCTCCGCCGATTCATGACCGAAAGGATAGGTGACCTGGCGCTGTGCGGGGCCGGTTGATCAATCGCCGCGTAACCGCCGCAGCGCCGCGAGCACCCGTTCGGTGTCGGTGGTCGCCCAGAACGGCGGCAGCGAGGAGCGCAGGTATCCGCCGTAGCGGGCCGTCGCCATCCGCGAATCCAGGATGGCGACCACGCCGCGGTCGTCGACCCGGCGCAACAGCCGGCCGGCGCCCTGGGCCAGCAGCAGGGCGGCATGGCTGGCGGCCACCGCCATGAACCCGTTGCCGCCGCGCGCGGCGATGGCACGTTGCCGCGCGGTGAGCAGCGGGTCGTCGGGCCGGGGGAACGGGATCCGGTCGATGATCACCAGGGACAGCGACGGACCCGGCACGTCGACGCCCTGCCACAGCGACAGCGTGCCGAACAGCGAGGTCTCGGCGTCGTCGGCGAACCGCTGCACCAGGGTGGCCGTGGAATCCTCGCCCTGGCACAGCACCGGGGTGTCCAGCCGGGTCGACATCACCTCGGCGGTGGCCTTGGCCGCGCGCATCGAGGAGAACAATCCGAGGGTGCGCCCGCCCGCGGCGGTGATGAGGGCGGCGATCTCGTCGAGTTGCTGCTGCGAGCCGACACCGTCGCGGCCCGGCGCGGGCAGGTGTTTGGCGACGTACAGGATCCCGGACTTGGCATGTTCGAACGGTGACCCGACATCGATTCCGCGCCAAGCGGTTCCGGTGTCCTCACCGCCGAGACCCCAGCCGGCGGCCATCGCGTCGAAGTTGCCGCCCAGGGTCAGGGTGGCCGATGTCAGCACCACGGTGGACCGCGCAAAGATCCTGGTGCGCAACAGACCCGACACCGTCAGCGGGGCCACGCGCAGCGTCGCGCGCTTACCGGAACTCTTGGTCTCCTCGTGGTCCAGCCACACCACGTCGAGCCGATCGGGGATGGCCGGCACGAAGGAATCCAGCATGCGGGCGGCGATATCGCCGATCTCGGTCACCGCCGTCATCGCCTCGGTCCGCACCGCGGCGGCCTGCGGATCGGTGGGTGCGGTGTCGATGGCGGAGCGCACGGTGTGGGCGGCATCGCGCAGCGCGGTCAGGTAGGTCGCCAGCTCGTCGTCGAGATAGTCGATGCGGCCCGGTTCGCCGTCGTGGATGGCCGCGGCCAGGGTGGCGCCTGCGGCGTCCAGCCGGTCGACGAGTTCGGGGGCGACCAGGCGGCCGACCCGGCGCTGCGCCGCTCCGAGCACCGCGGCCGACAGTTCGCCGGTGGCCACCGCGGTGACCCGGTCGACGAGCTCGTGGGCCTCGTCGACGACCAGCAGGTCGTGTTCGGGTAGCACCGAGGCGTCGGCGATGGCGTCGATGGCCAGCAGCGCGTGGTTGGTGACGACGATGTCGGCGGTGCCCGCCTTGGCCCTGGCCCGTTCGGAGAAACAGTCGGTGCCGAACGGGCAGCGGGCCACGCCGATGCACTCGCGCGCCGACACGCTGACCTGGCTCCAGGACCGGTCCGGCACACCGGGCACCAGTTCGTCGCGGTCCCCGGTCTCGGTGTCCGACGACCACTTCGTCAGCCGCTGCACGTCCCGGCCCAGTGCCGTCGCGGCAACCGCGTCGAACAGCTCCTCCTGCGGCCGGTCGTCGGCCGGGTCGGAATTGGCGCCGTTGTGGATCTTGTTCAGGCACAGATAGTTTCCGCGACCCTTGAGCAGCGCGAAGGTGGGTTTGCTCGGCAAGGCGGTGGCCAGGGCATCGGCGAGCCGGGGCAGATCGCGGTCGACCAGCTGGCGTTGCAACGCGATGGTGGCGGTGGAGACGACCACCGGGGCATGCCCGGACGCGGCCCGCGCCATGGCCGGCACCAGGTAGGCGAGCGACTTGCCGGTGCCGGTGCCGGCCTGCACGGCGAGGTGTTCGCCGGTGTCGAAGGACCGGGCCACCGCCTCGGCCATCTGGATCTGGCCCTGCCGCTGGCTGCCGCCGAGCGCGGTGACGGCGGTGGCGAGCAGGTCGCTGACCGGTGTCCCGGTCACGCGGGTGTGACAAGCCGGGTCGGAATGGCCGGCTCGCCCCGCGACAGTCCCAGGCCGTCCCACGGCAGACTGTGCAGCCCGGCGGCGACCCGCTCCCGGGCGGCCGCCAGGTCCGCGCCGTCGCCCACCCGCACGCCGGCGCGCACCAGATCGACGGTCAGCGGCCGCGCGGTCAGGCTCGAGTCGGTCTGCGGCGGGCGCCCGGCCGGGTGCACGACCTCTTCGACCACCGTGCCCGACGGTTTGGCCAGTCGCAGTGCCGCCTTGCGGCCGCCGTGAGATTCCTTGTGCGCACTGCGTTTCTGGACGGCCAGGCCGTCGACCTCGACCAGCTTGTAGACCATGCCCGCGGTGGGGGCACCGGAGCCGGTGACCAGCGAGGTGCCCACGCCGTAACTGTCGACGGGCTCGGCGCGCAGCGCGGCGATGGCGAACTCGTCGAGATCGCTGGAGACCACGATCTTGGTGCCGGTGGCACCCAGCCCGTCGAGTTGCTCACGCACCTGCCGCACCAGCACACCGAGGTCGCCGGAGTCGATGCGCACCGCGCCCAGCTCGGGTCCGGCCACGGCGATGGCGTTCGCCACGCCGATGGTGATGTCGTAGGTGTCCACCAGCAGGGTCGTGTCGACGCCGAGGGCGTCGACCTGCGCCCGGAAGGCCGCGCGTTCGTCGGGGCCGGCGTCGGTGGTGTGCAGCAAGGTGAAGGCGTGTGCGCTGGTGCCCAGCGCGGGCACGCCGTAATCGTGTTGGGCGGCCAGATTGGAGGTGCCCGCGAAACCGGCGATCCAGGCGGCCCGGGCGGCGGCGGTGGCGGCCCGCTCGTGGGTGCGCCGCGATCCCATCTCGATCAGTTGCCTGCCTTCGGCGGCGCTGACCATCCGCGCGGCGGCCGAGGCGATGGCGCTGTCGTGGTTGAGGATCGACAGCACAAGGGTTTCCAGCACGACGCATTCGGCGAAGCTGCCGTGTACCGACAGCACGGGGGAGCCGGGGAAGTACAGCTCACCCTCGGGGTAGCCGTCGATGTCCCCGGAGAACCGGTAGCCGGCCAGATAGTCCAGCGTGGCCCGGTCCAGAAACCCGGCCACCGACGCCAACTCGGCGTCGTCGAAGCTGAAGTCCGCCAGCGCTTCCAGGAACCGACCGGTGCCCGCCACCACACCGTAACGGCGGCCCTCGGGCAGCCGGCGGGCGAACACCTCGAAGGTGCAGCGACGGTGGGCGGAGCCGTCCCGCAGGGCGGCCGCGAGCATGGTCAGCTCGTACTTGTCCGTCAACAGCGCGGTAGACACGTAGGCAACCGTATCTCCACCGTTCCGATTCTCAGGGTGTGACCACGTCCCGGTATCGTGAGCCGCATGGTTACCCCAGCGCGGACTCGTCCGGGTACCCGTGAGGAGCACAAGTCCGACACCGGTCGCGACGAAGACGCCGCGGCCGACAGTCCCTGGGTGACGATCGTCTGGGACGACCCGGTCAACCTGATGTCCTACGTGACGTACGTCTTCCAGAAGCTGTTCGGTTACAGCGAACCGCACGCGACCAAGCTGATGCTGCAGGTGCACAACGACGGAAAGGCCGTGGTGTCGGCGGGCAGCCGCGAATCCATGGAGGTCGACGTGACGAAACTGCACGCGGCCGGCCTGTGGGCGACGATGCAGCAGGACCGCTGAGCACGTGCGTAAGTGGAAGCGGGTGGACGGTCCCGCCGGCCCGCGGTTCCGGTCGGCCCTGGCCGCGCACGAGGCCGCACTGCTGCGCAATCTGGTGACGTCGATGGTCGAGATGCTCGACGACCGCGAGTCCACGGCCCCGTCGGATGAGCTCGCCGATCTCACCGGCATCCGCACCGGCCATTCCCAGCCGCCCGAGGATGACACGATGCGGCGGCTGCTGCCGGACTTCTTCCGGTCCCGCAATGAGCACCCGGCGGGTGCGACGGCTGCGGAGAGCCTCAACCGGGCGCTGCGCAGCCTGCACGAGCCCACCATCATCGACGCGAAACGGGAAGCGGCGCAACGTCTTCTGCAGACCCTGCCGGAGAGCGGGGGCAAGTTCGAACTGACCGAGGACGATGCGCAGGCCTGGGCGGCGGCGGTCAACGATGTGCGGCTGGCGCTGGGCACCATGCTCGACATCGGGCCCGACGGGCTGGAACAACTACCGCCCGAGCACCCGATGGCCGGGCATCTGGACGTCTACCAATGGCTGACGGTGCTGCAGGAGTACCTGGTGCTCGGAATGATGGGCAGATGATCCGGTGAGCGGTTCCATCACCGACGTGGCGGGCATCCTCGTCGGCCACCACCACCGCATCGACGCCGACGCGACGCTGGGCAACGGCTGGGCGTGCGGCACCACCGTCGTGGTGGCCCCGCCGGGCACCGTCGGGGCGGTGGACTGCCGCGGCGGCGCGCCGGGCAGCCGCGAGACCGACCTGCTCGACCCGGCCAACAGCGTGCGGCACGTGGACGCCGTGGTCCTCACCGGCGGCAGCGCCTACGGGCTGGCCGCCGCCGACGGCGTGATGACCTGGCTGGAGGAGCGCGGCCGCGGGGTGGCGATGGACGGCGGCGTGGTGCCGATCGTGCCCGCGGCGGTGATCTTCGACCTGCCGGTCGGCGGCTGGGGATGCCGGCCCACCGCGGAGTTCGGCTACGCCGCGGCGCAGGCGGCCACCACCCACGTGCCGACCGGCAATGTGGGGGCGGGGGCGGGCGCCCGGGCCGGTGTGCTCAAGGGCGGGCTGGGCACCGCGTCGGTCACGCTGCCCGATATCGGCGTCACCGTCGGGGCGGTGGTCGCGGTCAACCCGGGCGGCAACGTCGTCGACCCGGCGACCGGGCTGCCCTGGATGGCATCGCTGTCCGCGGAGTTCGGGCTCACACCGCCGCCCGCCGACCAGGTCGCCGCGTATGCCGCGCTGGACAAGAAGAGTGGACCGTTGAACACCACCATCGCGGTGGTGGCCACCGACGCCGCGCTGAGCCCGGCCGGCTGCCGGCGGGTCGCCGTCGCCGCCCAGGACGGGCTCGCGCACGCCATCCGGCCCGCGCACACCCCGCTGGACGGGGATACGGTCTTCGCGTTGGCGACCGGCGCGGTGCGGGTGCCGCCGCACCCCAAGACGCCGGTGGCCATGTCGCCGGAGACCGGGGTGCTCACCGCGGTGGGTGCCGCCGCCGCGGATTGCTTGGCGCGCGCGGTCCTGGTAGGAGTGCTGGCAGCCGAGTCGTTGGCAGGAATACCGACCTACCGCGACATGTTGCCGGGAGCATTCCCCCGACGAACGGAGACCTGACGTGCTGGTGATCCGCGCCGACCTGGTGGACGCCATGGTCGCCCACGCGCGCGCCGACCACCCGGATGAGGCCTGCGGTGTGATCGCCGGACCGGAGGGTTCGGATCGCGCCGAGCGTTTCATCCAGATGATCAACGCCGAGCGGTCGCCGACGTTCTACCGGTTCGACTCGGCCGAGCAACTCAAGGTCTGGCGTGAGATGGACACCAACGACGAGGTCCCCGTCGTCATCTACCACTCCCACACCGCCACCGAGGCCTACCCCAGCCGCACCGACATCTCGTTCGCGTCCGAGCCGGAGGCGCACTACGTTCTGGTCTCGACCCGCGACCCCGAACAGCACGAGTTGCGTAGCTACCGCATCGTGGACGGGGTCGTCACCGAAGAACCCGTGTCCATCGTTGAGAACTATCAGTAAGGAACGACCGTGGCAGTAACCGTCTCGATCCCGACGATCCTGCGTCCGCACACCGGCGGCGAGAAGCGGGTCAGCGCCAACGGCGACACCCTCGCCGCCGTCATCACCGACCTGGAGTCGAACTACTCCGGCATCTCCGCGCGTCTGGTGGACTCCGCCAACCCAGGCAAGCTGCACCGCTTCGTCAACATCTACGTCAACGACGAAGACGTCCGCTTCTCCGGCGGTCTGGACACCGCCATCAGTGACGGCGACTCGGTGACGATCCTGCCTGCCGTCGCGGGCGGCTGAGTCGTGCGGTACGACTCGCTGCTGGAGGCGCTCGGGAACACACCGCTCGTCGGACTGCAGCGGCTCTCACCGCGCTGGGAGGACGACGACAACGGACCGCACGTGCGGCTGTGGGCCAAGCTGGAGGACCGCAATCCCACCGGATCCATCAAGGATCGGCCGGCGCTGCGGATGATCGAGCAGGCCGAGCGCGACGGGCTGATCAAGCCCGGTGACACGCTGCTCGAGCCGACCAGCGGCAACACCGGGATCTCGCTGGCCATGGCCGCGCTGCTCAAGGGCTACCGGATGATCTGCGTGATGCCGGAGAACACCTCGATCGAGCGTCGCCAGCTGCTCGAACTCTACGGCGCCAAGATCATCTTCAGCGCCGCCGAGGGTGGGTCGAACACCGCCGTGGCCTATGCGAAAGAGCTTGCCGCCCAGAACCCTTCGTGGGTGATGCTGTACCAGTACGGCAACCCGGCCAATGCTGCCGCGCACTACGAGGGCACCGGACCCGAACTGCTGGCCGACCTGCCCGAGATCACCCATTTCGTGGGCGGGCTCGGCACCACCGGCACGCTCATGGGGACCGGCCGGTTCCTGCGCGAGCATGTGCCGGGAATCCAGATCGTGGCCGCCGAACCGCGCTACGGCGAGGGCGTGTACGCCCTGCGCAACATCGACGAGGGTTTCGTGCCCGAACTGTACGACCCGGACATCCTGACCACCCGGTACTCGGTCGGCGCCTTCGACGCGGTCAAGCGGACCCGGGAGCTCGTCGAGGTGGAGGGCATCTTCGCCGGCATCTCCACCGGTGCCATCCTGCATGCCGCGCTGGGCATGGCGGCCAAGGCGATCAAGGCCGGCGAGCGCGCCGATATCGCGTTCACGGTCTGTGACGCCGGGTGGAAGTACCTGTCGACCGGTGCCTACGCCGGTAGCCTGGATGACGCCGAGGACGCGTTGGAAGGGCAGCTATGGGCGTAGTCGAACGACGGTTCCGGTGACCGTCCCGGTCACCCCCGCCGACAAGAAGCCGGCCACCTGGAAACTCGGCGGTGCGACGGTGGTGCTGTTCGTCGCCGCGCTGTACGTCATCGAAGCCGTCGACGCCACGGTGTTCCGCGGCCGGCTCGACCAAGACGGCATCCAGCCGCTGCGCACCGACGGGCTCTGGGGCATCCTGTGGGCCCCGCTGTTGCACGGCGGGTGGCCGCACCTCGTCGCCAACACGGTGCCCGCCCTGATCTTCGGTTTCCTGGCCAGCCTGTCGGGTTACGGACGCTTCCTCGCCGCGACCGCCATCATCTGGATCCTGGGCGGGTTCGGCACCTGGCTGATCGGCAACATCGGCGCGCACTGCCCGTACATCGGTATCCAATGCACCACCACTCATATCGGTGCGTCCGGGCTCATCATGGGCTGGCTGACCTTCGTCATCGTCCGCGGCTTCTTCACCCGCACGATGTGGCAGATCCTGGTCGGTGTGGTGGTCGCGTTCATCTACGGCGGCGTGCTGCTGGGCGTGCTCCCCGGCAGCCCGGGAGTCTCGTGGCAGGCGCATCTCTGCGGCGCGCTGGCCGGTGTCTTCGCCGCCTACGTGCTGTCCGGTCGGGAGCGCAAGGCCAGGGAGCGCCGCCCCGGCACGACTCCGCTGCCGGGTTGATCCGCCTTTGCTGTCATCCGGCGATGCGGTCCGGGTCACTGTGTGGAGCGAAAATGAATCTTGTCGCGCAAAGCGGTGATGCTTTCGTCCCACGGATAGCAGACGTGGCAAGCTAGAGCTTGTGCGAATCACCGTACTGGGTTGTTCCGGCAGTGTTGTCGGGCCCGATTCGCCGGCGTCCGGTTATCTGCTGACCGAACCCGACACCACGCCGATCGTCATCGACTTCGGCGGCGGTGTGCTGGGCGCGTTGCAGCGGCACGCCGACCCCGGCGCGGTGAATGTGCTGCTTTCGCATCTGCACGCCGACCACTGCCTCGACCTGCCGGGGCTGTTCGTCTGGCGCCGCTATCACCCCAGCCCGCCGGTGGGACGGGCCCTGTTGTACGGACCGACCGACACCTCGGAGCGGATGGGGGCCGCGTCGTCGCCCGAGGGCGGGGAGATCGACGACATTTCCGACATCTTCGACGTCCAGCAGTGGGTGGACGGACAGACCGTCCAATTGGGTGCGCTCACCGTGCAGCCGCGTCTGGTGTGCCATCCGACCGAGTCCTACGGGATGCGCTTCACCGACCGGGACGGTGTCACGTTCGCCTACAGCGGGGACACCGGCATCTGCGATGCCGTCGTCGAGTTGGCGCGCGGCGTCGACGTGTTCCTGTGCGAGGCGTCCTGGACGCACTCGCCGGACCGGCCGCCGAAACTGCATCTGTCCGGTACCGAGGCCGGGCAGATCGCCGCGCGGGCCGGCGTCGGTGAACTGCTGCTCACCCACATCCCGCCGTGGACGTCGCGTGAGGATGTGATCAGCGAGGCCAAGGCCGAGTTCGACGGTCCCGTGCACGCCGTGGTCTGCAACGAGACGATCGACATCACGCGCCGCTGAACGCAGGCGATAGGGTTGCCGGGTGTCCAGACGAGAAGACGGCAGGCTTGACGACGAACTGCGACCGGTGGTTCTCACCCGCGGATTCACTTCCCACCCGGCCGGATCGGTACTGGTCGAATTCGGCCAGACCCGGGTCATGTGCACGGCCTCGGTCACCGAGGGCGTGCCGCGCTGGCGCAAGGGTTCCGGATTGGGTTGGCTCACCGCCGAATACGCGATGCTGCCCGCCGCAACCCACTCGCGCTCGGACCGTGAATCGGTCAAGGGCCGGGTGGGTGGCCGCACCCAGGAGATCAGCCGGCTGATCGGCCGCTCCCTGCGCGCGTGCATCGACCTGCGGGCACTGGGCGAGAACACCATCGCCATCGACTGCGACGTGCTGCAGGCCGACGGCGGCACCCGCACCGCCGCCATCACCGGGGCATACGTGGCGCTCGCCGATGCGGTCACCTACCTGGCGGCGGCGGAGAAGCTGTCCGACCCGCGCCCGCTCTCGTGCGCCATCGCGGCCGTATCGGTTGGCGTGGTCGACGGCCGGGTCCGGGTGGACCTGCCGTACACGGAGGATTCGCGCGCCGAGGTCGACATGAACATCGTCGCCACCGATACCGGCACGCTCGTCGAGGTGCAGGGCACCGGTGAGGGCGCCACCTTCCCGCGGTCCACCCTGGACAAGCTGCTCGACGCGGCGCTGGGTGCCTGCGATGAACTGTTCGCCATCCAGCGGGCGGCGCTGGAGTTGCCGTATCCGGGCGTGCTGCCCGAGCCGTCGGGACCGGCGAAGAAAGCGTTCGGAAGCTAGTGCAACTGCTGGTTGCCAGCCGCAACGCCAAGAAGCTGGCCGAGTTGCGGCGTGTGCTCGACGCCGCCGGGGTGTCCGGGCTGGATCTGCTGTCGCTGGACGATGTGCCCGCCTTCGACGAGGCACCCGAGACCGGTGCGACGTTCGAGGAGAATGCGCTGGCCAAGGCGCGCGACGCGTTCACCGCGACCGGGATTCCGGCGGTGGCCGACGATTCCGGGTTGGCCGTCGATGCGCTGAACGGGATGCCGGGGGTGCTGTCGGCCCGGTGGGCCGGCCGGCACGGTGACGACGTCGCCAATCTGGAGCTGCTGTTGGGTCAGCTGCGTGATGTGCCCGAGGATCGGCGCGGCGGTGCGTTCGTGTCGGCGTGTGCGCTGGTTTACGGCGCCGGTGACGACAAAGAAGTAGTGGTGCGCGGCGAGTGGTCCGGCACCATCGCCCGCGCGCCGCGCGGGGACGGCGGGTTCGGCTATGACCCGATCTTCGTGCCGGCGGGCTCGGACCGGTCGGCGGCCGAGCTGAGCCCGGCGGAGAAGGACGCGGCCTCGCATCGGGGTCGGGCATTGGCCCTGCTGGTGCCCGCGCTGCGTGCGCTGGTGTGATTCACCGAATTTTACATAGGCGAACTAACGTGTAATGCTCGCGGCCGTGAGTTCACGCGGCTGGGGTTCGACACATCCACGCGTGCTCATCGCCGTGCTGTCGGCGGCGGGGATCAGCGTGTCGTTGATGCAGACGCTGATCATCCCGTTGGTCCCGGAACTGCCGAAGCTGTTGGTCACCAGCCCGGCCAACGCGTCGTGGGCGATCACCGCGACGCTGCTCACCGCCGCGGTGGCCACCCCGGTGTTCGGTCGCCTCGGCGACATCTTCGGGCCCAAGCGGATGCTGATCGCCTGTGCGGTGCTGCTGACCGCGGGGTCACTCCTGTGCGCGCTGACCTCGGCGCTGATCCCGTTCATCGCCGGTCGCGGGCTGCAGGGTTTGGCGATCCCGATCATCCCGCTGGGCATCAGCGTGCTGCGTGCCTCGGTTCCGGCCGAAAAGGTCGGCGCAGCAATGGGATTGATGAGTTCGTCGCTCGGTGTCGGCGGGGCGCTCGGTTTGCCGCTGTCGGCGGCCATCGCCCAGCACGTCAACTGGCACGCGCTGTTCTGGGTTGCCGCCGGGTTGGGTGTCGGCGCGCTGGCGTTGTTCGTCTTCCTGGTGCCCGCGGTACCGGCGACCTCATCGGACCGGCTCGACCCACTGGGCGCGCTGCTGCTCGCCGCGGGCTTGGTGGCGTTGCTGCTCGGGATCACCAAGGGGCGGACGTGGGGATGGACGTCCGTGACGACGCTCGGCATGTTCACCGGGTCGCTGGTGGTGCTCGCCGTGTTCGCCGCCTGGCAGTTACGGTTCGACGCACCGATCGTCGACCTACGCACCACGGTGCGCCGTCCGGTGCTGACCACCAACATCGCCTCGATCGGCGTCGGCTTCGCCATGTTCGCGCTGTCGTTGATCGCCCCGCAGGTGCTCGAGCTGCCGAAGGTCACCGGTTACGGGCTCGGCATGTCGATGCTCGAAGCGGGGCTCTGGATGGCGCCGGGTGGGCTGGCGATGATGGTGACCGCGCCCGTCGCCGCGCGCGTGGCGGCCGCCCGGGGGCCGCGCTTCACTTTGTGCACCGGATGCACGATCATCGCCGGCTCGTATCTGGGCGGGCTGTGGCTGCTCGGCGGCGGCCCGCAGGTGCTGGTGCTCAACGTGCTGGTGAGCATCGGCGTGGGCTTTGCCTACGCGTCGATGCCCGCGTTGATCAACGCGGCGGTACCGATCTCGGAGACCGCCGCGGCCAACGGCATCAACGCGTTGGCGCGCTCGCTGGGCACGTCCATCTCCAGTGCCGTGATCGGCGCGGTATTGGCCGGCCTGACGATGTCGATGGGCGGCCAGGACGTGCCGACGCTCGAGGCGTTCCGGGTGGCGCTGCTGATCGCGGCGGGTGTCGCGGGATTGTCCGCGGTGCTGGCGCTGCTGATCCCGGTCGCTACGACCGAGCAGGTCACAGACCGAAGCGCTTCTTCACGTCTTGCGTCTGGAAGTGCTCGACGATGATGCCCAGCAGCGGGACGGTGCCGGAGATCAGCGTGCCGATGGCGCGGCCGATGGGCCACCGCGCCTTCACGGCCAGATTCGCAGTGCACAGCAGGTACACGAAGTACACCCAGCCGTGCACGATGCCGATCCAGCTCAGCGAGGCATCCTTGAAGACGTACTTCATCACCATCTCGTAGCACAGCGCGATCAGCCACAAGCCCGTTGCCCACGCCATCACGCGGTAACTGAGCAGTGCCTTGCGGATGGACTCGACGGACGCGGCGGAAGCGGGCGTTTCGGGGGAGGTCATTCGGTGTCTTCCTTATCCTTTTGTGCAAGCTCGGCGAGGTAAGCGTTGTATTCACGCAGGGTTGGGTCGTCATCCTGGGTGGCGGCCGTGGGCCGCTCGGGGAGCAGGCCGGCCGGGATCTCGGTGTCGGACTTGGTCTCGACGGGCGGCGCTTCTTCCAGTCGCACGAACTTGTAGTAGGCGTAGACGCAGAAGCCCGCGAACATCGGCCACTGCAGCGCGTAGCCGAGATTCTGGAAGGTGCCCGACGCCGATTCGAACCGGGTCCACTGCCACCACGCCAGCAGCAGGCAGCCGACGGCGCCGAGGATCACCAGCGCGATGAGCGCCGGCCTCCTACGCCGTGTAGTGGACATGCGTCAACGGTACCGTGCGGCGTTTCAGGCTTTGGGGCCGACGAACTCGTCGAGGCGTGCGGTCGCGGCTTTCCGGTAGACCGCGATGACGTAGCGGCTGTTCTGCGTCCACGGAATGCCGAGCCTGTCGAGTGCCGCGCAATACAGATTGCGGATGTCGGCGGAGTGATTGGTGAAGTGGTAGCGGACGCTGGCCACGCCACGGTCGTTGGCCACCACGCGACATCCATCGCTGTGGATGAGGCCGCGGATGAAGGCTTCGGTGGCCGCGTCGACATGAGCTTGCTGCCAGGGCTGCAGGACGATCGGGCGGGTGTGTTTCTGGCCGGGGCCGTGTTGGGGGAAGAGGCAGGCCCAGTGCTTGGAGTAGTGCGAGACGATGACATAACCCGCTTTCTGCGGTTCGATATGGGCTCGCTTGTTGGGCATGACCGAGTTGATCGCCCATCGACACGTTTCCGCGATGCCGGGGTGGCGCTTGTCGAGGGCAATCCGTAACCGCCAGACTCTGCCCGCACGAGAAAGGCAACCGTCCCCCAAGTAGAGACCGAGTAGATACGCGTATGCGAATGAGGGGAGTGTCGAGTAATCGTGCGAGTCGCACGACTCCGACCTGACGATGCGCTGCGGCGGACGGTTGCGCCACTGTGTCACCGTTGTGCGAGGAACGCCTGTGACGCGTGCGATGGCGCAGTCGGTCATGCCTGACGCGACGAGTTGCTGCACGAGATCAAACTCTTCGATCGATCGCATCGGACCCCCAGCGGCTTTGCACCGACGTTAGGTGAGGGCACCGACAACATCGTGGTGAGGGCAACGGGGTAGTCTGAACGCGCTTGCGGGCGTGGCGCAACTGGCTGACGCGCCGGCTTTAGGTGCCGGTGTTCGAAAGAACGTGTGGGTTCGAGTCCCACCGCCCGCACTCTTGAAGCTATGCGCACGCTCTGCCAACGGGGCTTATCGGCTTCTTCTATCCGGGTTGTGCCATGGCGGCTTGTTTGGCGACGCAGGTGAGTATGTCGATGACAGCGGCGATTGCTGGTCTTTTGGCGGTACTGGCTCGGGTGATTGCTTCTACGTGGCGGGCGACGTTGACGCCCTCGACTGGTTTGCGGATGAGCTCGCGCACGGTGGGGGCGTAGCGGGGCAGTAGGGCGATTCCGACGCCAGATAATACGAGTTCCTCGACGACGCGGAAGTCGTTGATGCGTTGGATGATCCGTGGTTGCACCCCGGATATCACGGCCAGTGAACGAAGGACGTCATCGACCATCCGTCCGATCTCCACGCTGATCCAGGGGCAGTGCGCCAGCTCGTGCAGCGCGATGGATTCATTGCCGGCGAGGTGATGATCGGGGCGCAGGAGCAGGTCCAGGGGCTCCCGGAGGAGGAAGGTGGCCTTGTAGCTGGCGCCCCAGGCGGTGGTGTCTCGTTCGTCGCGGTCGATGACGACGACATCGTGGTCGACGAGCAGTTCGGGGCTTCGGGTCACGGGATGGTCGATGTCACGGGCGATGATGTCCACCCCGACGGCTGACGCATCGGCGATGAGGCCGGGCAGCAGCATGGCTGCGGCAGAGGGCACCATCGCCACGCGCACCGCCCCTCGCGGTTTGGTGCGGAAGGCGTCCATGTCGGCGTGGGCTCGCTCGATCGCGGCCAGAATCTCGTCGGCGCGGCCGACGAGAACCTTGCCGGCTTCAGTCAGGCGGACCCGGCGGCCATTCGGTTCGAGCAGATCGACTCCGGCTTCGCGTTGGAGCCGTTTGAGCTGCTGAGAGACCGCCGAGGGGGTAAGTGACAGCGCTTGGGCGGTGGCCTGGACCGTGCCGCGTTCGGCGAAGTCGCGGAGCAGGCGGAGCCGTTCCACATCCATGAAGCGAACTCTAAACAATTAATCAACAAAGTGTTGCTTGTGTGAATGGTTGGTGGCGGTCAAGCTAGTGGCGTTCGAGGAGGGGGCAACCGAACGTGGGCGATGACGCACGCGAAATCTCTTATAACGCAGACCGTTTGGCAGCACACATGTGTGCTCATGACATCGATGCGGTGGTCGCGACAAGCGCGGAGAATGTCAGGTATCTAACCGGCATTGACTCGGTCGCGCTGGAGATGTTCCCGCACACCGGACACTGCTTTGCCGTGGTGGCACGGTCGGCGCCCGAGTCACCGTTCTTTATCAGTTCTCGGTGCGAGGCCGACCAGTTCCTCGACGCTGCGTGGCCGTTAAGGGGTGCGGGGGCGTACGGTCCGTTTACCCGGGTGGTACCCGATGATGTCTCTTTGACCCCCGAGGAGGCGGCGCTCAAAGCCGTCACCGTTGACGATATGAGCGCGGTGACCCCGCTGGAGGCGCTGACGTCGGCTCTCAAGATGCTGCACGTCGATGACAGTCGCGTCGGCATCGACGAGACTGGGGTCCCGCACCATTTCATGGAGGCGCTCGCCGAGGATCGGGCCCGTGGCTCGGTCCTTGACGCGAGCAGGATCTTCCGGGCAGCGCGCAAGGTGAAAACCCTTGCAGAGCAGGCCGCGATCGCCGCGGCGGCTGCGGTCGCCCAACAGGGCATTGCTGCAGCGGTGGGTATCGCCACCGTGGGTGTCACCGAGGCGGATCTGGTTCGGGAATTTCACCGCACCGTGGCTGGCTTAGGGGCCCGTCCGAAGTTCACCTTGATCAAAATTGGACGTGCCGCGGTTGCCGGTCAGACGCGTCCGAGCACCGTTGCGCTGGAGTCAGGCGACGCGATCTGGTTCGACGTCGGTGGCATCGTCAACGGCTATTGGTATGACATCGCCCGGGTGTTCAGCGTGGGGGAGCCATCGGCCAAGCTGGTGACCTATTACCAGGCGATGCTGGTCGGTGAGCAGGCTGCGATCGACGCCGCCACGTCAGGCATGCGGGGCCGTGACCTTTTCGCCCTCACCGTCGAGGCGGTGCGCGATAGCGGTGTCGGGCACTACCAGCGCCACCACGTCGGGCATGGCATCGGCGTCGAAGTCTATGACGACGTTCTGATCACACCAACAAATGATGATGTCCTTGAGGAGGGCACCGTGGTCAACATCGAAACGCCCTACTACGAATTCGGTTTCGGTGCAGTGCATGTCGAAGATCCATTCGTGGTCAATCCCGGCGGAAACCGCCTGCTAACCAGCATGCCCCGTGAACTGGGGATCGTGCAGCGATGATCCACGACGACGTTCTCAGCCTGGTCGGAAAGACACCAGTCGTGCGCCTGCGCCACCTTCGCGCACCCAATGGGTGCGAAGTGCTGGTCAAGCTGGAGGCGCACAATCCCGGACGGAGTATCAAGGACCGCTCTGCGCTGTTCATGGTGCAGCAGGCTGCCCGTGACGGCCGCCTTATCCCAGGCGGCACCATCATCGAATCCACCTCAGGCAACCTGGGCAAGGCATTGGCCTTGATCGGAGCCGTGCGAGGCTACCGCGTCATCCTCGTCGTTGACCCCAAGGTCCCACAGTCAGTGATCCAGTTCGCTCGGAGCCTGGGCGCCGTCCTGGATTTCGTGGACGTACCGGATGCCAACGGCGGCTTCCAGGGCCCACGCATCGAACGGGTCAAGGAACTGTGCGCCCAGGACCCCACCTTGTTCTGGCCAGATCAATACAACAACACCGATAACCCCCGCGCGCACGCCGAGCTCACCGCGCTGGAGATTCTCGCCGACCTCGACCACCTCGACGCACTGGTTGCGACCGTGAGCACCGGCGGCCACATCACCGGACTGTCGCGCACATTGAAAGCTCATCTCCCGCATCTGAACACTGTGGCCGTCGACGCCGTGGGTTCCTCGACGTTCGGCCACCCCTTCGCCGCATACAAGATGCGCGGACTCGGACTAGCCTGGAAGCCCGGTAATCTCGACCACTCGGTCATCGACCACTTCCACGCTGTCGCCGACCACGAGGGGATCGCCACCAGCAGGCTGCTGGCCCGACATGAGGGAATATTCGTCGGCGAATCGTCGGGGGCCGCGGTTTTCGCCGCGCTCAACTACGCCCACCACCACCCCGGCCAGCGCATCCTGGCAATCGCAGCTGATGACGGCGTCAACTACCTGGCGGAGTCGTTCGACGATGACTGGCTGCGCATCCACGGCCTGGCACGCGTGCTCGACGATCCTGGACTGCGCGATCCGGCAGGACTGTTGAACACCGCAGCCACGCCATCATGCCAGCCGATCGCGTTCGACAACGCGGTCTCACTTGTCTAAACCCTGAAAGGACAACGATTTTGATGAGAGGAAAGACTGTTGGCCCTGCGTAACGGACTGAACTACCGCAGCGGGCTCAACGACGGTCGCGCCGTCTGGATGCGCGGGCAACGCCTACCCAATGTCGCCACACACCCGGTGCTCTCAGGGCCGGTCGCCAGCATCGCCGGCCTCTACGACCTGCAGAACGACCCGACCGTGACTGACGCCCTGACACGGCAGGTCGCCGGCGACATCGTGCCGCTGTCATTGTGCTCGCCACGCAGCCACGCCGAACTCACCCAGCGCGGCGCCGCATTCTCGCTATCAGCGTCGCACACGTTCGGCTTGATGGGCCGAGCTCCGGACTTCGTGAACGTGCTTCTTACCGCATTCGACTCGGCCGCAGAGTTTTTCGGTGATGCCAACCCGCAGTTCGGTGACAACATCCACGCTTACCACCAATGGTGCCGCGCGAATGACAAATTCGTCACCCATGCCTCCATCAACCCACAAACCGATCGATCTAAAAGCAGTGCAGAACAAAGTGACGCGACTGCTCATCTCAAAGTTGTCGATGAAAGCGCCGCCGGCATCGTGGTCCGTGGCGCAAAGATGATCGGAACCTTAGTGCCGATCGCCGATGAAATACTGGTCTTCCCGATGCCCGGATACCGGCCCGGCGACGAGGCCTACACCGCGACGTTCGCAATTCCCGTCAACACCCCCGGTGTGACCATCGTCTGCCGCGAACCGTTCGGCGATCCGCACGGCCGCGACCCGTTCGACCATCCACTGGCCGCCTACGACGAGATCGACGCCCTGATCATCTTCGACAACGTCACCGTGCCCTGGGAACGCGTCTTCCTCTACAACAGTATCGACAAAGCCAACGCCCTCTATAGCACGACAACAGGCCAGCACCACACCGGCCACCAAGGCGTGATCCGAGGACTGGCCAAGGCCGAACTCCTCTGCGGTATCGCCGTCGAACTCGCCGAATCATCGGGCACGGCAGCATATCTCCATGTCCAAGAAATGCTTGGTGAGATCCTGTCATCGTTGGAGATCTACCGCGGGGCCGTGCGGCGAGTCGAGGAGCAAGCCACGCTCTCGCGCTGGGGTACCGTCACCCCGTCGTTAGAAGCGGTCCGCGCCATCCGCTACCACTTCCCCAAAGCCTGCGCCCGGATGATCGAAGTGATCCAAATCCTCGGCGGTGGAAGCTTACTGGGGACGCCGTCACACGCGGACCTCGCTGCACTCACGCATCTGAACCCAACACGATTTTTCGGCACCGACGGGTGCGGCCAGGACCGCATCGCACTGCTCAAACTCGCTTGGGACGCCACCGGCGATTCACACGGCCAACGCCAGGCACTCTACGAACGCAACCTGGCCGGTGATCCGGTGCGACTGGCCGCCACTCAGTACAAAGACTACGACACCACCACCGTCAAAGAGTCGGTCGCTCGTGCACTGGGCGCGCGAACTGCGCAGATCGGCAACCACATCGACATCCGATCCGTTGTCACAGAAATGGAGCCTGACACCGCATGTGTGGAATAACTGGATGGGTCGCCTTCAACCAAGATTTGCGCCACCAACGTCCCATTATCGCTGCCATGACTGACGCGATGGCCAGCCGCGGCCCCGACGGGGACGGCATCTACCTCGACGCCCACGTCGCGCTGGGCCATCGCCGCCTCGCCATTATCGACTTGCCTGGCGGCAGTCAGCCCATGGCCGAACGCACCCGCGACGGGGAGGTCGCACTCGTGTATTCGGGCGAGGTCTACAACTTCGAAGACCTGCGCGCAGAGCTGGCTGCCCGCGGACACCGATTCCACTCGCACTGCGACACCGAAGTAGTGCTGCGCGGCTACCTTGAATGGGGCACGGCCGTCGCCGACCGCCTCAACGGCATGTACGCGTTTGCCATCTGGGACGGTCGCACCCACACCTTGGTCATGATCCGCGACCGGATGGGAGTCAAACCGCTCTACTACTATCCAACAGCTGATGGTGTGCTCTTCGGATCTGAACCCAAGACCATCCTGGCCAATCCGAGCGCGTCGCGGAAAGTAACACTCGAGGGGTTCCGCGAACTGTTCGCGTTCATCAAGACACCCGGGCACGCCATCTGGGACGGGATGGCAGAAGTACAGCCCGGCACCGTCGTCACCGTAGGCACTAACGGCATCCGCACTCGCACCTACTGGTCCCTGCAGACCCATGAGCACACCGACGATCGCGACCACACCGTCGCCCACGTCCGCGAGCTTCTCGATGACATCGTCCGCCGCCAACTCGTCGCCGACGTTCCCACCTGCACCCTGCTCTCAGGAGGACTGGACTCCTCGGCAATGACCGCGATCGCCGCAGCCCAAGCCGGTGAGCGTGGCGATAAGGTGCGCAGTTTCTCCGTCGACTTCGCCGGCCTCACTGATAACTTCGTCCCTGATGCCCTGCGCAGCACCCCAGACACGCCCTTCGTCCACGACGTCGCCGCCAAAGCCGGCACCATCCACCACGACATCGTGCTCAGCAATGACGACATCGCCAATCCCGCCATCCGCCGAGCAGCCATCGCAGCTCGCGACTTTCCTTCTGGCCTTGGCGATCTCGACCAGTCGTTGTATCTGCTGCTGCGGGAAATCAAGCGCCACGCCACTGTCGCACTGACCGGCGAGTCCGCCGATGAACTGTTCGGCGGCTACAGACAGTTCTTCGACCCGCAGGCCCGCAAAGGTCAAACCTTTCCGTGGCTGGCCAACGGACACCAATTCTTCGGCCGCGCAAACGACCAACACGTCGAACACAGCCTGCTTAACAGCGGCTTCGAAGACCAACTCAACCTTGGCGACTACATCCAGGACAGTTACCACGATGCCACCCAGAACATCCAAAGGCTCAGCGGTGAAAGCGATACCGAATGGCAGATGCGCAAAATCAGCTATCTGCACCTGACCCGATTTGTGCGTATCTGGCTGGACCGCAAAGACCGGATCTCGATGGCCTTCGGTCTGGAAGTCCGCGTCCCCTTCTGCGACCACCGACTCGTGGACTACGTCTACAACGCGCCATGGGCGCTCAAATCGTTCGACGGCCGCGAGAAATCGCTCCTGCGAGCGGCCGCATCCGACGTCTTACCTCAGTCGGTGCTTGACAGGACGAAAGCCCCGTACCCCACACCACAAGATCCCGGTTACGCAGCCGCTCTGCGTACCCAGTGCGCCGACCTCCTCGCCAATCCCAGCCACCCCGTTTTCGAGCTGATCGACAACGAGGCTTTGCGGCTCGCGGTGACGGCAGACACACCGCTCACCAGTCAAGCCTCGCGCCGCAACATCGAGCGTGCACTGGACCTGGCGGCATGGATCGATCTGTACAACCCCACCGTGGAGGTGTGATGAACCGGGTCTCCACGTCAACACCCCGGCTTGCCCCACCGGCACCACCTCCCGAGACCGGCCATTCTGCAGGAGCGTCACGGACATGATGGCAACCATGATCGCAACCGCAGCATTGCTGTGGGCGTGGTCGATCGCCGACGTCATCGCCGCTGACGACGGCCATGTACAGCACGGAGAGAAGGCAGCGTGGGTAGCGCTGGTTATGGCTGTCCCGGTGGTCGGCGCCGTGGCATGGCTCCTGTTGGGGCGGGCGGCAACCCGACAGGCTGGTGCCGCACTGCTGGGCGACACCCCGTACGGATGGCCACCACATGCCGCCTCGCCCTGGGGCGGACGTATTCGGCCATCGCGGGGACGACGATGACCGGGAGTCGGCCGGGCACAGCGGCTCCCGCACCAGAGGGCCAGGACAACGCAGGCGATACCGCGACACTCGCCTCATACCGCGAACTGATGAGTACGTTTTTCACCGGAGTCACCGTCGTGACCACCTTCGACGCCCAAGGTGTCTGTCACGGAATGACCTGCACCGCACTGACGAGCGTCACCGTCGAGCCGCCCACGCTGCTGGTGTGCTTGAACTCCGCGAGCGGCACGTTGAACGCCCTGATGGAAACCAACCGTTTCGCGGTGAACATCCTGCACCACAACGCAACGCACACCGCCGAGTTCTTCGGCACTACACAACCACGGCATAACTCACCCAGTCGGCAACAGCGCTCACCACTGCTCGGACAGCCGTGGCTGCAGGACGATTCGCTCGCCATGGCCGAATGCAACGTCACCACGACCCACACCGTGGGCACCCACACCGTGGTCTTCGGAGAGGTCCTCGGCGTCGAAATCGATAATCGCGCCCCACTGGTCTACGGATACCGCCGCTACCACCGCATCCCCGAGACGATCCGGACATGATCGTCGTGGACACGTTGGCCGGCGCTGACCCTCGTACCGTGCGCGAGCGCAATCGCGCCAACAGCCTGGACCGCAACACGTCGGGGATGTGCCGCGGCTACATGCAGGCAAACCTCGTCATTCTTGACCGGGAAGATGCCTTCGACTTCCTGCGATTCTGCATCCAGAACCCCAGACCCTGCCCGATCCTCGAAGTCACTGCACCCGGGCAGTTCGAACCGGTCCTGACAGCACCCGGCGCCGACCTGCGAACCGACCTAGCCCGATACGAGGTGTACCGCCACGGCGAACTTGTCGAGCGCCGCACCGACGTTCGCGACGTCGTTACCGACCGCGACGTCTGCTTCTTGCTGGGATGCAGCTACTCCTTTGAACATCTGCTCAGCGATGCCGGCTTACCGATCCGACATCACGAACAACGCATCGACGGCGCACCGATGTACATCACCAGCCGCCACTGCACCCCCGCGGGACGGTTCGGCGGTGAACTCGTCGTCACCATGCGCCCCCTGCCAGCCGACCAAATCACGCTGGCGGTCCAGCTCACCGACAGCCATCCCGAAGCGCACGGCGCCCCCATCGCTATCGGGTACGCCGAGCAACTCGGCATCAAAGATCTGGCCCGACCAGACTGGGGCACCTCCGTCGCCCTCGAATACGGTGACACACCGGTTTTTTGGGCCTGCGGCGTAACCGCTACTCACGTCGTTCAATCGGCGCGACTCGACCGTGTCATCACCCATTCCAGCGGCTACATGTTCATCACCGACAGGAAGATCACGTCATGAGTTCTTCCGCCAAACCAACCGATATGTCCCCAGTCGTGGTAGCTACGAGTGCCCTATGACCGCATCGGCGCCTACACCTGCGACGGTCACCACACGGCGTGGCTGGCTCGCCGTCGGCGTTGTCGGCGTCGCTGTCTTCACCGTCACCACCACGGAGATGTCGCCGATGGGGTTACTGCCATCAATCGCGCGCGACCTCAACGTCTCCGAAGGGGTTGCCGGGCTCAGCGTCACGCTGTACGGCATCCTGGCAGGCCTCTTAGCGCCTATCGCCACCATCCTCACGAGCCGAATCGACCGCAGAACTGTGCTCCTCGTCATCCTCACCGTATTCACCGTCGGCAACGCCCTCTCGGCTACCGCCTACAGCTATCCGATGTTCATGGCCTCACGATTCCTATCGGGGGTCATCCACGGCCTCATGTGGGCGATCGTTGCAAGTATCGCCATTCGCTTAGTAGCTGAAACCGATGCCGTCCGCGCCACGGCCGCAGTTTTTTCCGGTATCTCACTTGCCCTCGTCCTGGGCGTGCCGGCCGCTGCTTTCGTCGGTGACCTCTACGGTTGGCGATCGGCTTTCGCGGCGCTGGCCGTGCTCAGCGGCGTATCGCTGGTCCTCGTCAGGGCGCTGCTCCCGCCGCTTTCTAGCTCCGGCACCTTCGCATTTCCCGACCTCGCGTCGCTGCTGCGGCAGCCCAGGCTGCGCCGTGTCCTGGCCGTCACCGCCCTGATGGTGATCGCCAACTACAGCGCTTACACCTACATAGCCCCCTTCCTGCAGGACGCACGCGGACTCGCACCGCAATCGACCGGCCCGTTTCTCCTGATTTACGGAATCGCGGGAGTCGCAGGCAACTTCGCCGCAGGGGCACTTCTGTCCCGTGCGCGAACAGTCCGTGCGGTGCTGGTGGCCCTCGCGGTGGTCTTGACAGGAGCGTTGATGTCTTTGCAGGTCGCCCGCTTGCCGATCATCCTGGCCGTGCTCATTGCAGTATGGGGTGCCTCGTACTCGGCCATGCCGGTCGCTTTGCAAACCCTCGTGCTGCGGATCGGCGGCGGCAGAACAGGAGAAGCAGCCACCTCACTCTATGTCTTGGTATTCAACTGCTCAATCGCGTTAGGCGCGTCGGCCGGCGCAGTCGCCATCGACACAGCTGGCCCCACAGTCCCCGCCTTAGTCGGCGCCGCTGTGTGCGCCGTCGGTCTGGTGCCGACCCTCTCGCTTCGACGTGCGTAGAGCACGCTGATCACCGTGAGGTGGGGTCTGCTACCCGGTGATCGACCGTCGCGGGCCGACGGGTTTTACGAAGTCTGGTCGAATTTGAGATCGTCAACGCCCTGATGCTGGCCGACGCCGAACGCGGCTATACCCGCGAGGATTTCGATCCGAACGCCGAAATCCCGAAGGCGATCGCCAAGATCAAACAGTTCTTGACCAGCTGGGCCGAATCCCAAGGGTTACCGGGCTAGCGACACAGACCACCCGTGGGCCCCCACGTCGTAAAGGAGACCTGGCCGGCGTCACAAACTCCATCACGGTGGCGGTGCCTGGCACGGACCGAGAACGCAGTGTCGTACTCTCGTCCGAGCGTTTGCCCTGAGACGAAGGAGTCCGTGTGCAGATCGATCCGGCCGCGACCGCCTGGCTGCTTGCCAGCACCGCGTTGGTGTTGTTGATGACCCCCGGTCTGGCGATTTTCTACGGCGGGATGGTGCGCTCCACCGGCGTGCTCAACATGATCATGATGAGCTTCATCGCCATCCCGGTGGTCACCGTGACCTGGCTGCTGGCCGGATACAGCCTGGCCTTCGGCGCCGATGCGGGATCCGGCCTGATCGGCAACCTAGACCATCTCGGCCTGGCCAACATCGATCTGGCGGCCGTCCGGTCCAACGTGCCCGAACTGCTGTTTGTCACCTTTCAGCTGGCCTTTGCGATCTTGACGGCGGCTCTGGTGAGCGGCGCGATCGCCGACCGGGCACGGTTCTCGGCTTGGATCGTCTTCCTGCCGGTGTGGACCTTGCTGGTCTACGCGCCGGTGGCGCACTGGGTGTGGGGCCCGGGCGGCTGGTTGACCACGTTCGGCGCGCTGGACTACGCCGGCGGTCTGGTGGTGGAAATCGTGTCGGGCGCCTCGGCGCTGGCGCTGGCGCTGGTACTGGGGCCGCGCATCGGGTTCAAGTCGGAGGCCATGCGCCCGCACAACCTGCCCTTCGTGCTGCTCGGCGTGGGGCTGCTGTGGTTCGGCTGGTTCGGTTTCAACGCCGGGTCGGCGTTCGCCGTCGACGGCAAGGCCGCGGTCATCTTCCTCAACACCCTGGTCGCCGGCTGCCTCGGCATGCTGGGCTGGCTCGCGGTCGAGCGGGTGCGCGACGGCCGTCCCACCACGTTCGGCGCGGCATCGGGTGTGGTCGCCGGTCTGGTCGCCATCACCCCGTCGTGCGGATTCGTGACGCCGATCGGTGCGGCCGTGGTCGGCACCGTCGCTGGCGTGGTCTGTTCGTACGCCATCGGCTGGAAATTCCGGGCCGGCTATGACGACTCGCTCGACGTGGTCGGGGTGCATTTCGTCGGCGGTGTGGTGGGCACATTCCTGATCGGCCTGCTGGCCGCGGAGATGGTCTCCGGCGGCCCGTCGGGGCTGTTCTACGGCGGCGGGCTCACGCAGCTGGGCAAGCAGTCGCTGGCCATCGTGGTGGTCGCGGTGTTCGCCTTCGCGGTGTCGTACGGCATCGCCAAGCTCGTCGACATCACCCTCGGCTTCCGGGTCACTCGCGAAGACGAGTTGGCGGGTATCGATTTCACCCAGCATGCCGAGACCGCGTACGCCGAGGGTGTGCACGGGCACCAGCACAAGCGCCCCGGCGGACTGTAACCGCTCAGCGCGGCCCGTCGACGGCGAAGGTGCCCTTGTCGTCGGAGAACACCGCGGTGACATGCCGCACCGTGCCGTTGATCTCCACCTCGCAGGTGAAGCTGTCGCCTTTGGCCGCGGATGGGTTCTTCCCGCCGTTGCAGCGCAGGGCGCTGATCGTATTGGACCCGTAGCCGTTGATCGGATCGGAAAGGATCTGGCGCACACCTGCTTCGGCCTGTGCCACGTCGATGACGGTGTTGCTGCGGAACTTCCACGCCCAGATGCCGACCGCCGAGGCGGCGACGAGCACGATGGCCGCGGCTATCCCGCTGAGGAGCAACATGTTTCGCCGCGGGGACTGGTTAGGCGCCCGGTGCGCGTGGGGTGGCGGGGGCGGCAGCCGATAGCGGTTGGCGTCTGGTGACGGTGGCAAGGGGGGTCGCTGCGGAGGTGACGGCGGGTACGGCGCCCGTGGGGCCGGCGCTGCCGCCGGCGGCGGTCCTGGTGGCGGTGCGGCGCCGGGCGGGGGCGCACCGCCGGGGCGGGTCCACCACGGTTGCAACGGATCTGTCGGTGTGGTCATGCGGCCTCAGAACGTCGACGCATACTGCTCCATCGGTTCGGTGTGTACGGTGCCGTCGGAGCCGATGATGGTCAGCGCCGTAGCGCGGACCCGATAGCGCGTTCCGTCGGTGGGATTGGTGATGTCGAATCCTCCGCCGGGCACGTGCAGGGCGTCACCGAGTTCGATGCCGGCGTTGTCGCTCAGCCGGACACCGCGGTAAACGAGAGCGCCGGACGGGCTTCGGCAGATGACCACGGCGGACTGGGCGGTCAGTCCCAGGGCCACGGGAACCTGGGCCGAATCACACCGTGCACCGGGGTAGGCCAGGAAGCCGAGGGCGTCGGTGCCCGGCAGGGACGCTCGCGGTGTGACCGCCGACGTGGTCGTCAGCACTGCGCTGTCCGATGTCGGGATGGTGGGAGGGGGCGCGGCGGTGCGGGTCACCGTCGTCGGTCCGGCGGTGGTGGTGTCGTCCCCGCCGAGAACCAGCCATGCCGCGGTGCCGGCTACCGCCAGCAACACGACCAGTCCCAGGACGCCGAGTAGCAGTGGGCGCGAGGAACGCGCTGTGCGGGAGCCGCTTCCGGACGTCGTACTGTCGAGGACGGTAGGAGCCGACGGCGTCGTCGGGACGGCCGCCGCGGCAGCGGCCGCGGCGGCGGCACGTGCCAGCCCGCCTGCGCTCGGGCAGCGGTGCGCCGGGTCCTTGGCCATACCCCAGGCGACCACGTCGTCGAAGGCTGGGCTGATACCCGGCCTGATCATGCTGGGCCGGGGTGGCGGCGCGAACAGGTGTGCGTTCATCAGCATGGCGATGTCACCGGCCGGGAATGGCGGTGCCCCGGTGAGGAGTTCGTGAAGGAGGCAGGCCAGCGAGTAGACGTCGGTGGGTGGCCCGACGTAACCGTCGGTGAATCGTTCGGGGGCCATGTAGGCGCATGATCCGATCGCCGAACCGGCGGTGGTCAGTCCGCTGTCGGTGCCCGACCGCGCGATACCGAAGTCCACCAGGTAGGCGAAGTCGTCGGCGGTCAACAAGACGTTCTCGGGCTTGACATCACGGTGGGTCAGGCCGGCGGCGTGCGCGGCATCGAGGGCAGCCGCGATCTGGTTCAGCACGGCCACCGCGCGGCCGGGATGCATCGGTCCTTGTTGCACCAGAACCGATTTCAGATCGTGGCCGGACACCAGGCGCATGTCGATGAACAGCACACCGTCGATATCACCGAAATCGTGCACGGGGATGATATGCGGCTCGTGTAGTTGCGCGGCGATCCTTGACTCACGCCGGAACCGCTCCTGGAAGGACGGGTCGGCGGCCAGTTCGGGCCGCAGCAGCTTGAGCGCGACCGATCGGCCCTTGACCGTGTCGAAGGCCTGATACACCTCACCCATGCCGCCGACACCCAGCAGCGTGCGCAGCTCGTACGGCCCGAATCTCTCGCCGACTCGGATGGTCATCAGGAGAACCTCTGATAACACTGTTCGGCGTCGCCCTGCAGGCCGGCCCGGTATGCCAAAATCCGGGTGAAACCTGCCAGCGCCGTGGCGCCGTCGACGTCGCTGGCCACCAGGCCACTGGTGAGCAGGCCGGAGATCGCCTCGTCGGTGTCACCGGCCGACAGCATCAGCGGGCTGCCCGGTTCGCTCATCTTGCTCTGCGCGATGCCGGTGAGGCAGGCCGTACGCAGGGCGGTGGTCGTCGACTGCAGTGGGGCGCCCCGTTGATGTTGCAACGCAAGCACATAGCGCGATGTGACCATGGACAACGCCGTGTTGTCACCCTGCAGCAGCACGCCCTGGCTCTCGCTGCGGGGGGTGCCGGCCTCTTCGAGCGCCGGCATATCGATGCCGATGGTGTTGGTGGCGGGGCAATACGACGCAGGCGACGTCGGTTTCGCATCCGGGCAGGTTCCGGGCTCCAGACTCAGCTGGGGCGGGCTGGTGGGCGCGAAGATCTGGTTCAGCGACGCCATCAACTTGTTCAGCAGGTCGGCATCGATGGGGCTGTCACCGGTCGCCGGGTAGCCGTAGGCGTCATAGGACAGGAACTGCGGAAGGTCGCCCTGACGTTTCTTGATCTCGGCCATGTCGATGGCCGCGCACTGATCGGCGTTGCCACTGAACCCGATCTGGAAGGCGCTGATGCGGTCCAGGGCGGAGCCGTGGGCGTCTCCCGTGGCCAGCGCCTCCTCCTGCGTCATCAGTGGATCGCGGATATAGATCGCGCCTGCCAGAACGTGATTGAGGCCGTCGCCGGTGCTCAGCGAGAACCGCGGCGATTTTCCGGACGCGACCCAGTGCAGATAGACGCCGGCGAAGCAATCGGCCTGCTGCTCCTTCACCAGTACCGGCGTGCTCTTCTCCACCAGGTGGGCCTTGGCCTGGACGGCATGACCGAATTCGTGCGCCATGATGCCGACCACGCCCATATCGCCGAAGTACTTCGCCGCGCCGGGGATGAAACTGCCCCGATCCCACGCCATGGTGTCGTTGTCGAAGCAGTAGAAGGCGTTGGCCATGTCGGTCAGGCCACCGCCGCACACATCCGGATTACTGGAACTGTTGGAGTCATAGGACACCAAGCCCGACACCGGCGAGAACGTTCCGGTCAGCGCCCCGTCCCAGTTGTGCGACCAGAAATCTTGCAGGTCGTCGACGGCCAGCAGCGCGAGGTGATCGGCCGGGCCGCCGTCGCTGTTGACGGCGCTGCTGGTGGGTTCCGGCGCCCCCGCCCGCGGTCCGCTGTAGCCGTCCTTGGCCGGCAGGCCACCGGCCCGGGTCGGGTCGTACAACATCGACACCGCGTGCCCGTCGAGCACCGTTGTGCTGCAACCGGTCAACACGAGCAGCGCGGCCAGCACGACCGCGGTCACCGAGCCCGTGCGTCGCGCCCACCGCTGCATGAGGCAAAGGCTAACAAGGAGGTCGCGCCGGGGTGCGGCGGTCGCGCCCCGGCGTCAGTGCGGCGTCAGGCGCCGGGTACCTGCCCGCAGCGGTTCTTCAGGTCCTGCAGCGGTTGCCGGATCCCGACGAGCTCGTCGTGGGTCTGCGGGTTCTGGGCCATGTAGGCCTTCACCTTGGCCACCGTCTGCTCCCTGGTGAGACCTTCCAGGCTGGTGAAGAAGTTGTTGACGTCCGGATGGGTAAACAAGTAGGCCGACGTGGCCGCCGAGACGCCGGCGCGCACCCCCTCCAGATCCGCGGTGGTGCAGTTCGGCGGGTCGGCCGCTGGGTCCTGGTTGGCGAACGCGGTGGGGATCGCGCCGAACAACCCGAACAAGGCGGATGCGGCCAAGGTGCCTGCGCCGATGGCAAGACGGGTCGGTCGGACGTGCATGGTGAACTCCTCCTTCGGGTGACGGCGAGATGGCCGCAGCATTCAGTGTGTCGACCGGGACCGGCAACCGCTGGCGGCCACAGTCAACTCCCAGCGACTTCGGACAGGTCGCACAGTGCGGGCACATCACCGGCCGGGCGCGGCGGCTCTGCGGAGCAGCGCGGTGAACCAGACGATCTCGGGTCGTTGCACCAGCGGTGCCGGCACCAGCATGCTGCATGTCACCGCACCCACCTCAACGGGCAGCTCGAAGATCTCCAGGTTGCGGGCGACGCGTCGCGCGAGTCGTTCCGGAAGGACGCCGACGACATCAGATATCTCCACGACGTACGGCAACGTGTGGAAGGTGGGCACCGTAACGGCGATCCGCCGCTTCAGGCCGAGCGCCGACAGGGCCTGGTCCACATCACCACGCGGTGGGTTGGTGGCCGACATCAGCACATGGGGTAGTGCCGCAAAGGTGTCCAGTTGCATTCGTCCGTCCCGGATGTCCGGATGGCCGATGCGGGCCACGCCGACGAACCGATCGGAGAACAGCACTGTCCGCGCCATCCGATCGACGGTCAGATCGACGAAACCGCCGAGGGCAAAGTCGAATTCGCCGCGGTCCAGCCCGTCGACGACGGTGACCGGGTCGGCGCTGACGCATCGGAGATCCACGCCGGGAGCTTGCGCGCGCAACTCCGCCATCAGGGCCGGTGCGAGCACCGCGAGCGCGTAATCGTGGGTGGCAACCGTGAAAGTGCGCCGGAGGGTCGCCGGCTCGAAAGTCGGCTGCGGAGCCATGATCCGCCGCACGCGCGACAAAGCGTCGGCGATGGGTTCTGCCAGTTCCCTTGCCCGTGTGGTGGGTTCGACGCCGCGCGGGTGACGGACGAACAGCGGATCGTCGAACATCGTGCGCAGTCGGCCGAGTGCGTGGCTGGTCGCCGATTGGGACAGGGACAGCGTGGCGGCCGCGCGTCCGACGTGGCGTTCGCGCAGCAGAGCCTCGAAGACCACGAGCAGATTGAGGTCCATTCGAGTGAGATCGATTTCATGCATCGACATGGTGAATACATACCATTTGATCGATTACTGGCGGGCCGATACTTTCGCGTCGTGAGGTACGACGTGGCGATCATCGGGGCCGGACCGGTCGGCTTGTTCCTTGCGACCGAACTGCGCCTGGCCGGGGCGTCCGTTGTCGTCCTCGAGCGTGACGACCGTCCTGACGCGCCCCTCAAAGGTGCTCCGTTCGGGCTGCGTGGTCTGTCTGCGTCGACCGTCGAAGCCCTCGACCGGCGCGGGATGTTGGGCGATGTCGCAGTCGGCGGGGCGCATGCGCAGCGCGGCGGGCACTTTGCCGGCCTCACGTGGGACGAGGCCCGAATCGACCCAGCACCGTACCGACTTCCGGACGCGGTAAACCACACGGTGGCAACCACAATGGAGCACCTCGAGACCATTCTGTCGGCGCGGGCGACCGCCATGGGCGCAGTGATCCGTCGGGGTGTTCGCGTGGACGACGTGCAGCAGACCAACGACGCCGTCTCGGTCGCCGCAGCGGATGGCCGGTCGTATCACGCCCGCTGGCTCGTCGGGTGCGACGGCGGCCGCAGCGTCGTGCGCAAGGCGGCAGCCTTCGCGTTTCCCGGTACCGAGCCCCGGTTCACGGGCTACTCCGTTCATGTCGACCTGGCCGACGGATCGACGCTTCCGCTGGGCCGGAACTACACGCCCACCGGCATGTACGTGCAATCACAGCCCGGCGTCTTCGCGTTGGCACATTTCGACGGCGGTGCGGCCCATCGCAGTGTGCCCGTCACCGCCGAGCGTGTGCAGGCGGTGCTACGCCATATCACCGGGATCGAGGTCACCGTGACGGCGGTGCACCTGGCCACCACCTGGACCGACCGCGCGCAGCAGGTCACCACGTACCGGCAAGGCCGCGTCCTGTTGGCCGGTGATGCCGCACATGTTCACTCGCCGTTGGGCGGCCAGGGCCTCAATTTGGGGCTCGGCGACGCCATGAATCTCGGCTGGAAACTCGGCGCGGTCATCAGGGGTACCGCACCGGAGAACCTGCTCGACGGATACACGCGCGAACGGCATGCGGTCGGGGCCGCAGTGCTGGACTGGTCGCGCGCGCAGGTGGCCCTTCTGGAGCCGAACGCAAATGCGCGGGCCATCGCCGGCATCGTTCGCGACCTCATCGAGACCCGGGACGGCGCGACCTACTTCGCCGAACGCTCGTCGGGACTGTCGGTGCGCTATGCACTGGCCGGTCGGCACCCGCTCGTCGGTCGCAGTGCCCCGGACTTCCGATTCGTGAGCGGCAGCAGACTCGGCGAGCTTCTCACCGGCGGGGCGGCAGTGCTGCTCGATTTCCACGGGTACGACGAGTTGCGCACCATCGCTGCTCTGATGGGTGGCGAGTTGCGTTATGTGAGAGCCGAAGTCGAGGAAAGTCTCGGTGTACGCGCCGTCCTGGTCCGACCTGACGGGGTGGTGGCCTGGGCGTGCGATGACGCACCCGATGCCGACGAGGTGACTGAGGCGCTGGCAACGTGGATGGTCACGCCGGGCGTCACTGCGGCTGGTCGTCGACCTTGAAGTCGAACTTCACATCGCCACCCTTGACGCTGGTGACGGTGACGGTGACGCCGTAGGTCTCACCCGAGTCGGTGAGCTGACAGCGCAGCGTCTGACCCTTGTCGCCCTTGAGGTCCGACGGGCACGTCACCGACTCGGGGGCGCGTCCCACCTGCTGGCTGAGTTGCTGGGAAATCTGCTCGGCCACCGCGTTCTTGTCGACGGTCTGCACGATGTCGAAGTTCACCGTCTTGCCGTCGACGCTGGTGACGGTCACGTTGACGCCGTAGTCCTTCGAGCCGTCGGACATCTTGCAGTCCAGCGTGGCGCCGACCTCGGCCTTGAGGTCGGCCGGGCACGTCACCGACGCGGGCTTGGTGCCGCCCTGCTCGGTGACCTTCTCGCTGATCTGGTTCTGGACCTGGTCTTTGCTCACCGTATTGTCGCCCACCGAGGCCGAGAACGAACAGGCCGCCAGCGTCGCCGCCGCCAGCATCACCGGCGCCGCCATCCACCGCGTCATCGGGTTCATCGAGCCTCCTCCAAGTCGATGCACAAGAATGGCACAGATGACGGCCCGTCGGCGCTATTCGTAGCGAACGGCAAGGGGTTTGCGGTGCGGCAACGACCCGCCCGGTGCGCACGTAGCCCACGGCAGGTGGGACAACGTTCCGCGAGCCCGGTGCGTGCGGTTCGTGGTGCAAAGCCACACACGGCACGGTGCTGCTGACTTAGGTTGGCGCGCATGGGTGCAGTTGTGGTGACGGGTGCGGCGTCCGGAATCGGGCGGGCCAGCGTGGAGGCGTTGATTGCCGACGGGCGCGAGGTGGTGCTGTGGGACCTGGCCGCCGACGTACCGGAGGTGGCCGGCCAGTTCGGTATGCGCGGCGCCGTCATCGACGTCACCGATATGGCGGCGGTGACCGAGGCTCTTGAGGCCGTCGGTGATCTCAGCGGGCTGGTGCACGCGGCGGGCCGGGTCATACCCGAGCCGGTCGGCGCTTATACCGCCGAGTCGTGGGATGCGGTGCTGGATGTGAACCTGCGCGCGCAGGCGCTGCTGGTGCAGGCCATGTTGCCGCAATTGGAGGCCGCCGCCCGGTCGGGGGAATCGCCTGCGGTGGTGGGTATTTCGAGCATCGAAGGGCTGAGTGCCAATCCGTTCATCCCGGCGTACTGCGCGTCCAAGGCGGGTCTGCTCGGGCTCACCCGCTCGATGGCGGCGCAGTTCGGGCCGGTGGGTATCCGGGTGAATGCCGTGTGCACGGGCTTCATCCGCACCCCGATGCTGCAGATGGCACTCGATGTCGAGGAGCTACGCGTCGGCTTCGAGCAGGCCGCCCCGTTGGGCCGGCTCGGCCGGCCCGAGGAGGTGGCCGCGGCAGTGGCGTTCTTGATGTCGCCCAAGGCGTCGTTCATCACCGGCACCTATCTGGTGGTCGACGGGGGAGTGACCAGCCGTCATCCCTGAGGTAGGTCGAGGATCCGGTGGGTGACCTTGAGGATCTGTCTGCGCAACGGTTCGTCGTCGACATCGATGACCAGGGGATGCATGACGGCGGCGCTGAGCGCACCCGACATCACCGCGGCGTTCACCCGGGCTTCGACGCCGTCACCCTCGCCGAGCAGCACCCGGTAGAGCCGTTCGATGAACTGCGCAAACGGCGGGTGCTCGGCCAGCAGGCGGACGACCACGGGGTCGAATTGCAGTACCCCGGTGAGCCGGCGGCGGCTGACGGCCATGTCGACCACCTGGGTGAGCAGCACCTCGCGGGCTGTGGTGCGGTCGGTTTGGGCCTCCGCGGCATCGAGCGCGTCCTGCAGCCCGATCAGTTCGGTCTCGGCGACCGCGATGACGATCTCTTCCTTGGTCTTGAACTGATGGTAGACAGCGGCTTTGGTGACGCCGATGGCGTCGGCGATCATCTGTAGTGAGGTGCCGCTGACACCGTGGCTGCCGAACAAGTCATACGCGGCATTGAGCACGCGGGTCTGGGCGGCGCTGTATTCGGTGCGCGTCAACCGGGCCTCGGGGGTCACGGTGTCAGGATAGCCGGGTGGCTAGGGTGGGAGCGGTGAGTGGACTGGGCCGGTAAGAAACTCCGGATTCATGGCCGTTGTCTGATTGTCTGGCGGTCGCGGATTCGCCTACCGTCACGGCTATGCCCGCTGACGTCCCCACCATTCTGGCCACCAGCGGTGGAATCGGTGCCGGCCGCCGCACCCGGTTCGCGTTCACCGCGATGACCGATTTCGCGGTCGAGCTTTCCGGCGTCTCCGGGCGGGCTCCGCGGATCTGTCTGCTGGCGACGGCGATGGGCGACGACAAGGCGGTTCTGCACTACCTGACCGAGGCTGCTCAGCTCCGTGGTTTCGTGGCGTCGCACGTCGCCCTGTTCCCGATGCCTACGGTTGACGACATCACCGCTCATCTGTTGGAGCACGATGTGGTCTGGGTGTTCGGCGGCAGCGTGGCCGGCTTGCTGGCAATGTGGCGGTTGCATGGCGTGGATGAAGCACTGCGTGTGGCGTGGCGGGCTGGGGTCGTGTTGACCGGGGTCTCGGCCGGATCGATCTGTTGGCATGCCGGCGGCACCACCGACTCGTTCGGGCCGGAGTTGCGCCCCGTCACCAACGGCCTCGGGTTCCTACCATACGCCAATGGGGTGCACTACGACTCCGAAGAGCAGCGTCGCCCATTCCTACATGAGTTGGTCGGTTCCGGCGTGTTGCCATCGGCGTACGCCACCGATGACGGCGCCGGGCTGCTCTATCGGGGCACTGAATTCGTGGAGGCCGTCGCCGAGAATGACACTGCGGGCGCGTATTTCGTCGAGCGAGCGGGAACCGGAGCGATGGAGACGGTGCTCGATGTGCGCCGGTTGCGGTGATGAGCAGATTGCCGAACGACGGGGCGACGGCCATGTCCCGTCCGACTATTGGGCAGAGGCGGCTGGCCCGATTGCGACCGCGGATGTGTCATGGCTGAAGAAGTGGTGCTCGTCAATGGCTTGCCCGGGGTTGGGAAGTCGACATTGGCGACTACGCTGGCATCGCGGCTGGATGTCGAGCTAATCGCGAAGGACGTCTTGAAGGAGCGGTTGGCAACGAATGCCGATGCGCCCTCGCCAGAAGCGGTGGGGGCGGTTGCATCAGAGTTGGTGTGGTCCCTGGCGGCGCAGTATCAGGGGCGTGTGATCCTCGATTCGTGGTGGTATCGGCCGCGAGATCTGCGCTATGCCGCAGAAGGATTGCGGCGCAGCGGTGCACTGCGCGCCGTCGAGGTGTGGTGCAGTGCGCCTGTCGATGTCATCCGGGAACGGTATCGACGTCGGACGCGTTCGGTGCTGCACGACGATCAGCATCGCTTGGCCACCGATTGGGAAGTTTGGGCGGCCACTGCCGAGCCGCTGGCGATCACGCCGGTGCTGCGCATCGACACCCTTGTCCCCATAGACATTGCGGAGTTGGCCGCTCGCATTGAGGCGGTGCTGATGCCCGCAGAATCACGCGCATGGCGGTCAGGAAGTGACGTGAACCGACGACGTAGGCGCGTCGAAAAAGACGCGCAGGGCTGACTCGTCACCGTCGATGTCGACCAGCGTGCGAACGTCATCGAGCGCCAATGCGCCGGCCGAGAGTCCCAGCACAATCGCCCCGTCACCGGTGAGCACTGCGTCATATTCGCCGCCCTCTGGTCTGCTCACTTCGATCCCGCTCTTACTGGCTCGTAGTTGGATCACCACACCGTCCACTGCGACTGCGACGGATGCGTCGTGACGTGCGGGTAGCCGCCTTTCGAACAGTGCGGGCAGCGCCACCAACAATCCTTCGGCGCGGAAATCATCGCCCTCACGTCCATGGATCATGAGCGGGGTCGACCAGCGAATCAGGCCGTTGATCGGCTCGCGGAGCTGAGCGCCCCAAGGCGTTAATGCATAGGTGATCGCATTACTGTCGTCAGACAGGCGCCGCTCCACGACACCGGCGGTTTCCAGGTCGCGCAGCCGGTCGGTCAGCAGATTGGTCGCAATGCCGAAGAGTCCCTCCCGTAGCTCGCCATACCGTGCGGGTCCGATGAGCAGTTCTCGGACGATCAACAGGTTCCAACGGTCACCCACAACATCCAGTGCGCGTGCTAATCCGCAATATTGACCGTAGTCTCGACTCATCGCCACCTACTTGCTATTTTAAAGTGAACTTGATCATATCAGGTAAGTAGAGGGGGGTGGGACATGACTGTCAGTGAAAGGCCCGCGTGGGTCGACAACCAACTGTTCCCGTTCGAGAGCCGATTCATCGACATCGATGGGCATCGGGTGCATTACGTCGATGAAGGTTCGGGACCCACGTTGCTGTTCCTGCACGGCAACCCCACCTGGTCATTCGACTACAGCAAGGTCATCGAATCCTTGCGAACGGAATTCCGCTGTATCGCAATCGACTACCCCGGTTTTGGCCTGTCGGTCGCGGCAAAGGGCTACCAGTTTCTGCCAGCACAGCACGCTGAGGTCGTCGACCGATTCGTGGATCTTCTCGCGTTGAGCAATGCCACTCTTGTCGGCCACGACTGGGGCGGCCCCATCGGGCTTGCCGCGGTGCGGCGCCGGCCTCAGGCCTTTGCAGGGTTGGTGTTGACCAACACGTGGGCGTGGCCGGTCGGCGACCCGCTCGTACAGGTCATGTCCTATGCGATGGGTAGCCAGCTCGGGCGCTTGCTGATCCGCCAGCTCAATCTGTTCGTCAACGTGATGATCCCCGTGGGGCACCGACTGACCAAGCCCACGCGTGCGCAGATGGTCCACTATCAAAACGCCCTCGACAGTCCCAGTCGTCGCGAGGGTTCAGCCGTGTTCCCGCGTGAGATCACCTCCAGCCGAGCATTTCTGGCTGAGATCGAGGCCGGGCTGCCCGATATTGCGGCACTGCCGACACTGATCGTCTGGGGCGACAGCGACTTCGCGTTCGGGGATAAGGAACTGCAAAAGTGGCAGGGGATTTTCGCCGACCATCAGACCGTGGTCGTCAAAGGTGCCGGCCACTTCGTCCCCTCTGACGCTCCCGACCAGTTTGCATCTGCCATCCGCCATTGGCGCAACGCTCCGACTGATTCGTCATAAGAGATCGGGCGCCGATTGCGGTACAGCCAACCTGGTCCGTCTAACCATCTCCCCCTTGTCGCGCAAGCGATTCGAATGCCTCGGCAGTTGTGCGATCGGCGGGAAAGAGCATCTCGATGGCCAACTCGGAAATCGTGACCTCGAACGGCATATCGAACGTGCCGAACATGCCGAAGAACGACCACTCTCCACCGTCAGGCGCCCGTACTCTGACGGGGCCGAGGTTTTGTGCGAAGTCGGATTCCCTTGCCGCGTGGCGGTCTTCACGTGGCAGATATTCCTCGAACTCGTGCAGTAGTTGCTCGAGCTGCTTGTCGGAGGTGTCGGTGAGCTGCCGCTGGATGCGATCACGAAAGTAGCCCATGACGTCGCTGGCGTTGATGATCTGCGGAGTCAACGCCAGGGCGACCCGCAGGACGTTGACCGGCGGAACCAGGAGGGCACGGTCGATGGTTGCGATGAGCGGTTGGATGGCCGCGTTCGCGGCGACCAGGTTCCACTGCCGGTCGAAGACGACCGCCGGATAGGGCTCATGACTTTTCAGGATCCGCTCCAGCGCTTCCCGGATCGGAGCGAGTTCGGGTGCCCCGAACGGGTGCTCAGGGAAGGCCGGGGCGTGCCCAGCGGCGAGCAGTAACCGGTTGCGTTCGCGGAACGGCATGTCGAGCCGCTCTCCGAGGCGAAGCAGCATCTCTCTTCCGGGTTTGGAGCGGCCGGTCTCGATGAAGCTCAGGTGTCGCGCCGAGACGCCCGCATCCAGTGCAAGTTCCAGTTGGGTCAGCCGGCGCCGTTGCCGCCACTCGCGCAGCAACGGGCCGACCTGAGCAGCGGAGCCAATGGTCGCCATTCGCACCGACTGTAGCCGTACCAAGTTGGCTGTTCCATTACCTCGACGTAATCGACAGCACGACCTCCGAACGCAACCATCCTCGGTAGGACCGAGGAGGACGAGATGATCACATTGATTCGACGCTTGATCTGCGGCGCGGCGGGCGTCTTGATGGTTGTCGCACTATTCCTGCCGTGGAAGGAGTTTCAGGAGGCCGACCGCGTGGCATGGGGCCTGTGGAAGCTCACCTTCCCGCTCTGCGCTGCCGTAGCCATCTGTGCGTTGGTCACCGCGATCACCGGTGGGCAGATCGGCCTGAACAGGCCCGATGTTTCTATCATCGGCGCGACCGATGGTCTCGGAGTGATCATCACGGTGACGCTGGGCTGGCTGTTGTTCCACAACCTTCCGGCTCACGCCATCCGCCAGCCGGCCCTGGTTCTGGCTTTGTTATCGGCGGCCGCAGCCGCCTTGGCGGCCGCTGACTACCGGCCGCTGCGGGGAGCGCCGTGGTTTCCGACGATGATCGATCAAAGCGGTGATCATCGGCCTTCCCGGAGTTTTTCCGAACTTCGTTGACGATGCTCGTCCCACTGGGACTCGTTCAGATCTGTTGGATGGCTTGGTGGTTCACAGGGTGGTCGATGTGCTCGAGCTGCCGGCGACCAGCGGATCAAGGATGTACAGGCCCGCGACCGTCCGATCGTCGCGGAAGGTGATACGAGCGACGAAGTCACCAGCCTCGAAACTCAACGGCGTGTTCGTGGTGGTGAAATCACCGGCGCGCACGGCCTCGGTGTCGCCGTGGCTTTCGTAGGCTCCGGCCAAGCCCACTATGTGAGCCCAGGCTTGAGCAAGACCTTCGTCGGTGAGCCGGTCGCGCATCGTGTCGTCGAAGCGTGCGCTGACCTCAGCCCATCGACCGTGCGCAAGATCGGCGATGACTGTTCCGGCCAATTCGCCGGCCCCTGGCAGGGGATTGGTGTTCATGGCTTCTCCGGTTCTCGGATCAATTGGCTTGCCGTAACGCTGGAAAGCGGCCTGTCGCGACACTCCGAGGATGTCGCCAATCTCCTGCCATGTTCGGCCATCGTCGCGGGCTTGCTCGACGGCCGCGGCCATCAGGGCGTCGGCCCGATGCTGGATAGCGCGAGCGGCGCGCACCCGGTCGAGCGGATCATTCTCGCTGCGGAGAACCGGGGCGGCGAGGATCTGGCCGAGTTCGTGGTGGAGTTGTCGACCCAGTGCGGTGAATGAGCCCGTCATGTGTCAAGAATCAATTGACGTATGGTCGGATGTCAAGTTCATATTGACAGCGCGATCGTCTGCGTCGATGTCCGGAAGGTGATCGGGCGCCTAGCATCGCGGTGTGGGGACGGCGGTGGTGGCTCGGGGCGTGGCGTTGTCGGCGGGGATCGTGGGATGGGCCGCGATCGGTGTGCTCGCCGTAGGTGGGTGTTCACCGAGTGAGGCGCCGCCGCGCTCGGCGTCATCGCTGCACTCAGTACCACCGGTGCCCGGCAAGAATCAGCCCGCATCGTTCGTCATGCCGGATGTGCGGGGCATGTTCTGGGTTGATGTTGCGCGGCAATTGCAGGCCGTGGGTTGGTCGGGGAGTCTTCTCAAGGGTCCTGATGTCCGCGGCTCGGCGTATGCACCTAACGTGATTGTCACGCAGGATCCGGGCCCGGGGGAGCGCGTTGCCATGAGCGGCATGATCACGCTGCAGTTTGCCGGCCCCGACTGAGTGCTTGCGTTTGAGTCACATGGCGAGCGACCGTCGTGGGTCGTATCACCGTCCGGCACAGGGATGTTCGAGTTTGCGGGAGCGAAGTGGGCGTCGCCGATGCCGGCGGGTGTGACCCGCTACCGCGGAGATTTCAGAGTATGTCCTGCTCGATCGCGTGGTGAATGGTGCGCACGCTGGGCTTGAAGCCCAGTCGGCGCGCGAGCCCGCCATCCATGTGCAGGCGCCAAGGGTGTTCCAGTGCTTGCGACGACGGGTTCATCGCGCCGCCGCCAATCTCGACGAGCTCGTAGAGGGTGGTCGGTGCTTCATCGGTGATGTTGACGATGCGGCCGTCCCAGGCGCCGGTAAGCGCGATGCGGGTGGCGGTCGCGATGTCGCGGTGATGGATGAGGCTCATTCGTTGTGCCGGGTGCATACGGGCGTTCGCGGCGTGAGCGGGCAGTGACTCCAAGTGGCCGTCGCCGTCGCCGTAGACGAAGCCATAACGTTGAATTGCCCACGTCAAACCACTGGTGCGCAGGGCATTTTCGGCGGCCAGCTTGCTTGCCGGGTAGGCCTGCTTCGGGTCTGCGGAGTCGTCCTCGCGGCCCGGACGCGTGCCGTCGGCATCGTAAATGTGCGCGGTGCTCGCCATGATCACCCGCGCCATAGGCGCGTGCTGTTGGACCGCAGCGATGAGGTCGACGGTTCCGTCGAGGTTCGTCTTCCAGATCAGATCGGTGTCCGTCGTGCGAAACACGGCGGCCAGATGGACGATCGCCTCGACGCCGCTTACCGCGGCCGCGAGTGACTCACCATCGGACAGGTCGGCGATCACCTCTGTCACGTCGTGCGGCACCGACCCCGACCGACGGACCACGACGCGGCAGTCGTGGCCATCCTCGACGAGACGCGGCAGCAGGCGGGCGCCCACCAAGCCGGTGGCGCCGGTTACCAAAACCTTCATGAGTCTTCCTTCTGTGAGAATTGTTCGAGGCGCTCGGTGGCGGCTCGCAGCACCCGGATCGCGACGTCGATGTCGGCAGGGTCCATCCCGTCGAAGGCCACGGCGTGTATTCGGGTCAAGTCGGGCAGTTCGCGCCACAACGCTTGGCCGGCTGCGGTGAGACGCAGCAGTTTCTGCCGCTGATCGACGCTGTCGGGAATCTGCTCGACGAGTTGCTTGCGTACCAGAGTGACGACGACGGCGCTGAGCGTCGCACGCTCGACCTGCAGGATGCGCTGCAATTCCCGTTGTCGGGTGGGTCCGGCATGCACGAGTTGGTACAGCACATACCACTGGGTCGCACCGAGGTCGTAGGGCCTCAGCGAGTCCTCCATGGCTGCACGCGCGGCGAGATAGCAGCGCTTGGTCCACGCACCGACGGTGTCATGCTGAGCCGCCCAGATTTTGTCTGCCACCAGACAATAATGTCTGTTAGCAGACAAAGTGTCAATCTCTGGCGACGGCCGCCCGCTATGCGGTATGGCCCTCGATCAACACAAAGCTTCGGCGCGATCGGGCGGCTGCCGGCTGCTGCGTCACCGTGCGACGGCTGAAACCTCGGCTATTGCGCGGCCGCGGCGAACCGTGCTGCGTGCCAGAGCGATTGGTCAGATCACTCCCGAAACATGGAGTGTCGCAACGAGAGCCATCAGTGCCACGCCAATGGTGATGAACACGACCGCCCGGGCTGCGGGGGCGATCCACGGCGCGACATCGCCTTGGGTGAGCGTGTGTACGAGAGTCACCCGGACTCCTACATCTCCGATTCCGGTTCGTCGTCGTCCTCCAGTGGCGGCCGCGGTTTGCTCATCACCACTACCGCCCAGGCCACGCCGCCGACCAGTGCCGCCATGACCGCCAAGGCGGCCAGCTGTCCCCCCAGATAACTCATCGTCACTCCCCCCGTGGTGCTCGACTTCTTCTTGCCTGGTTTGTCGGGAATCGCCTGCTAAACCGAACGTCGCAAACCGTGTGATCTATGCCCGCCAAAGTCGCCGTCGTTGATCGACAGTCGGGGTGGGGTGGTCTGGGGTCCAATGCCTTCCATTGTCGCCGTTCGCGACGTGGCGGCATGGTTAGTGCATTCGGCTCCTCGTTGCACCGGGCCACCGCGACACCGTGGCGTGCCTAGTCGGGAAGGGTCGCCGCCGAGGACCGGTCATCATCGCGGCGCGCGCCGGGTGACGGGGCGGCCGCCGGTCGCTTCTTCTGCCATGGCCAGCGACCGCTGATCTCCAACTCCAGTGACCAGCTCAAGAAGGTTCGGATCAGCACGATCCCGGCGAGTACGGCCACGCTCTGCGCGGTCGGTGTCACTGCGACCGTGCGGATGATGTCGGCCGCCACCAGCAGCTCGAGGCCGAGCAGAATCGACCGGCCGAGTTGTTGGCGCAACTTCTCGTAGGTGTCGTTTTCCTTTCGCCGTAGCCGGCCGATCGCGACGCCCGCCGCGATCACCGCGCCGATCGCGATGATCGCCACTCCGGTTCCGTCGATAACCGTGCCGACGGTCTCCACGACCTCGATGAACGTCATGGGCCAAAAGGCTATGCGGTGGCAGCCACCACCCGCGACCAAATGGTTTGGGAGGACGAACAGCGGGTGTTTCGAGCCTCGATCACATGTGAACGGTGATCAGTTGGGAAGCACAGCCGAGCACGACGGCGGCTGTCGGGCACCCTGGCATCCTCTTGAACATGCTGTAATCGAATACTCACGAACGAGGAGGGCAACGCAGATTGGCCAGCAACCGCGCCGAGCTCGAAGACCTGTATCGCCGCTACCTGAACGCGTGTAACGACCACGACATCGATCGCATGTCGACCTTCTACAGTGGCGCCATCAGGGTCAACGACAAACCGATGCCGCCCGGTGCGGTCGCCGAACAGTTCGCCCCCATCTTCGCGGCTTTCCCAGACTGGCGCTGGGAAGTGAAGGGTCTGGCCATCGATGGTGATCTGATTTCGCTGCGGTTCGAGGTGGGCGGCACCCATCTCGGTACCTTCGCGGGTGTACCGGGCACCAATCGGCGGGTGAGCATCCCCGAATTCACCATCTACCGTGTCGACGACGGACTGTTCGCCGATGTGTGGGATTTGTCGGACATGACGTCCTTGCTGGCTCAGATCGGCTCCTGACTGCGAGGACACGCCATGCCTCAGCTACCGGCGGTGCGCTTGCGCGCGGCAACGATCGCCGACCACGCCTTCGTCGTCGAGATGGCCCGGCACGCCTGCATCATCGAGGACTGGCCGCTTCCCGACCCGGAGGACGACGAGGTGCTGCGCATGCTTCCGGCGGAAGGCGAGATACCCATCATCGCCGAAGATCGGCCGGGCGAGCCGGTCGGAGCGACCTGGACGAGGCACAACGATCCGCCGCTGTGGCTTGATGCCGGCGGTGAATCGATTCCCGAATTGTGTATCGCCGTCGCGCCGGGCCGGCGCGGTACGGGCATCGGGGGCGTGCTGTTGGAGGCGCTATTCGCCCGCTGCGCCACGACCATGAGTGTCATGTGCACCAATGTGCACATTCGCAACCCGGCTCAACGCCTATACCAGCGCAAGGGTTTTGCGGTGGTTGGTCAGGGCCGAGGTCCGCTCGGTGTGGCGATGCTCAAGGATCTGCGCTGACCCACTGACTCGCCGCGCGGGCGCTAACTGCGGGTCGCCGCCCGGCTGACCCAGTGCGCACCGTCCCGCCGGGACGTCAGCCGAACGACGTGCAGATGAGGGTGACGACCCTCGATGGCCGGCAGCAGGCCCCGATACTTGTTGCGGGTGCGGATGCCCCACCGCACGATGTGCTCCGGGTCGGTGAAGAAGTTGCGCAGCGGCCCTTCGTAATTGCCGTTCCACAGCTCCACGCGGCGCAACCGCCGGTGCAACGTGCGGCGGGTCAGTTGGTACAGCGTCAGCGGTGTGGGCAGGTCGAGCCACAGAATGGTGTCGGCGCGTTCGGCGATCTGGTCGCGTACCGCCGCATACTGCCACTCGATGACCCATGACGTGCCCGAGATGATGGTGTGAACGTCGTCGACGAAACTGTCTCGCGGCCGCCAGTTCGGCCCGTGGAACAGGCCGTCGATCTCGACGTGCGGCAGATGCAGCCGATCCGAAACATGTTCGGCCAACGTTGTTTTTCCTGATCCGGACACCCCGGCGATCGCGATACGCCGCGGCTGCCAGGTGATCGGGTCACATGCTGACAACACTCGCCCGATCCTAACTGCGGTGCCTGCGCAAGGGTCACGGAATCCGGACGCCGGTGTCCTTGTCGAAGAGATGAATCGCGTGCGAGTCCGCGGTCACGTGCACGATATCGCCCATGCCGATCCGGTCGCGGCCGCTGGTCCGGACGATGACATCCGAGCCGACACCGCCGACGGTGCCGTACAGGTAGGCGTCGGCCCCCAGCGTCTCGACCACGGCGACGGTGACCGGGATGCCGGCCCCCGGCTGGGTCAGTCGCCATCCTTCGGGCCGCACGCCGACGATGACGGGCCCGGTCGCGGCCGTCGAGCGCGCCACCGCCATGGTGTGTCCGGCGGCGGTGACCCCGGACTCGCCGAGCTCGCCTTCGAAGAACTTCATCGCAGGGGATCCGATGAACCCGGCGACGAACACGTTGGCCGGCCGGTCGTAGAGCTCCATGGGTACACCGACCTGTTGCAGCTCACCGTCTTTCATGACGGCCACGCGATCACCCATTGTCATGGCTTCGGTCTGGTCATGGGTGACATAGACCGTGGTGACGCCGAGTTCACGCTGCAGTTTGGCGATGTCGGTGCGCGTCTGCACCCGCATCTTGGCATCCAGGTTGGACAGCGGTTCGTCCATGCAGAACACCTGCGGATTGCGAACAATGGCCCGGCCCATGGCGACCCGCTGGCGCTGTCCACCCGACAGGGCCTTGGGTTTACGGTCGAGGTAGTCGGTGAGACCGAGCGTCGCAGCGGCCGCGGCAACCCGACGCTCGCGCTCATGTTTGGGTAGGCCGGCGTTCTTGAGGCAGAATTCCATGTTCCCGGCGACCGTCATGTGCGGGTAGAGGGCGTAGTTCTGGAACACCATGGCGATATCGCGGTCCTTCGGCGCGGTCGTGGTGATATCCCGCCCGCCCAGGCGAATGGAGCCGGCGGTCACCTCCTCCAAGCCCGCCAGCATGCGCAGCGTGGTGGATTTCCCACAACCGGAAGGGCCGACGAGGACCATGAATTCACCGTCGGCGATGTCCAGGTCGATACCGGCCACCGCGGGCGTCGGTGCTTTCGGGAACCACCGCTGGGCCTTCTCGAATTGGATGGTTGCCATGGGTTTTCTCCTTGGGTCGTGGGGCTCGGGTGGGCCGGTATCAGCGGGAGGAGATTCCGCCGACCATGCCGGTGATGAATCGCTTCTGTAAGGCGAAGAACAGCACGGCGATCGGTAGCGCGACCATCACACCGGCGGCCGCCAGCAGTGAGTAGTCCGTGAGGTGCTGCCCTTGGAACAGGGCCAGGCCCAGCGGGGCGGTCCGCCGGTTGTCGGAGACCACCAGCACCAGCGGCAGCAGGAATTCGTTCCAGGTCCACATCGTCACGATCACGGCCATCGTCATCATCGGTGCCAGGCTCGGCGGCACGACGATGCGCCACAGCAGCCGCAGGTCACTGGCACCGTCCAGCCGTGCGGCTTCGATGATCTCGCCGGGGAAACCGCGGAACTGATTGCGCATCCAGAACACCGCGAATCCGAGCGATTGGGCGGTCTGCGGCAGGATCAGTGCCCAGTAGGTGTCGGTGAGCCCGACGGTGCGCAGGTTGAAATACAGCGGAATGATGAAGGCTTCGGCAGGCAGGGTCAGGCCCAGCAGCAGGATGTAGAACAACACCGACGAGCCGGGAAAACGCATCCGGGCGAACGCGTAGCCGGCGAAGGTCGCCAGGACCACCGTCAGCGTCACGACGGCACCGGTCACCACGACGCTGGACAACAGATAGCTGCTGAAATTGCCGCGATCCCATGCCGCGCCGTAGTTGTGCAGATCGATGCTCGTCGGTATGGCGAAACCACCCGAGTTTTCCTTGCTCGGGGTGACGGAGGACATCAGCACACCGAACAACGGCACCAGGGCGAAGACCGCGAACAGAGCGAGAATGACTTGGTTGACGGTCTTTTCGGTACGGCTGGGGTTCATTCGGCCTCCCGCGGACTGATCCGGCTGATCAAGAAGGTCAGGGTGACGATCGCGATGGTCAGCACCACGGCGATGGCTGAAGCCAGGCCCACCTGCCCGGTGTTGAAGGCTCGGTTGTACGCCTCGAAGGCGGGCACGGTGGTGGCGGTTCCGGGCCCGCCGCGGGTGGTGATGTAGACCAGGTCGAAGGTCTTCAAGGCCGACACCACGGTGAGGGTCAAGGCCACCGCGATCTGGCCGCGCAGGGACGGCAGCGTGATGGCCACGAACTCACGGACCCGTCCGGCGCCGTCGAGCCGAGCGGCTTCGAACAGTTCCGGTGCGATGTTGCCGATGCCGGACAGGAAGAGCACCATGCACAACCCGATGTTGAGCCAGGTCCCGATCAGGCCGATGGCGATCAGCGCGAAGGTGTGGTCGCCCAACCAGACCCGGGTCAGGGTGTCCAGTCCGACCGCCCGCAGTGTCTGGTTCAGCAGGCCGTTCTGGGAGTAGATGGAAATCCAGATCGTGCCGATGACGACGGTGGCGATCACCTGCGGCAGGAAGAGAACTGTGCGGAAGAACGACATCGACCGCATCGCATGCGCCCGTGAGATCACGGCACTGAGCACCAGCGCGATGACGACGGGCACCGCCGCGTAGAACAGGATCAGGACGCCGGCGTGCAGAAAGGATGCCCGCAACTGATCGTCGTCGAAGACGTTGAGGTAGTTGGAGATTCCGGCAACGGTGGCGGTCCCGATACCGTTCCAGTTGTAGAACGAGTACTGGACGGTCTGCACCAGCGGGGCGCCGAGGAACACCACGAACACCAGGAATGCCGGTACCACATAGAGATAACCGCGGATCGCCGCGCGCGGCCGCACCCTGCGCGCCGGTGCTGCCGGGCCGCGGCGGTCACCCACCACGTCGGTGTCCGTCGTGTCGGGCGCGGCCCGTCGTCGTGGTGGGCGCAGCGTCACGGTCATTTCTGGTTCTTCAGGAAGGCGGCGTAATCCTTCTGCAGTGAATCGACGAACTGTTGCGGATCGGCCTGGCCGCCGAGCAGTTCCTGCATGCCCGTGGTGATGGTGTCGTAGAAGGTCGGCGTGCTGTAGTCGAGGTAGGGCACCACACCGTCGGCCTTCTGCGTCTCGCGATACCGCGTCGCGATATCGGCGGCCAACGTGCCGGCCTTCGGTTCATAACCCGCCGGCAGCACCGTCGGCAGATTGCCCGCATCCAGCAGCACCTGAGCGGCTTTGGCGTTGGTGACGAAGTCGATGTAGGCGGCGGCGACATCGGGGTGGGCCGACTTCGACGTGATGGCCCACGCCAGGCCCTGCCCGCCGGTGGTGGCGGGCTTGCCGTCATCGGAAGTCAGCGTGGTGAAGCCGACGTTGTCCCCCAAGGCATCCTGTAAGGGCTGCTGCAGCCAGGTGCCGGTGAGGGTGAACAGCGCACCGCCCTTGCCGAAGGTGCCGACGGCGTCGTCACGGGAGACGCCGTTGGTTCCCGGTGTCAGATAGCCCTCGGCGGACCATTTGGCGACCTGTTCGGCGGCTTTCAGCGACGCGGGATCGGTCCAGGCGCCGTCGCGGCCGCTGACCAGATTGTTCACCGCCGGCGCACCGGCCAACGCCGCCTGGACCACACCGAACAGGTGGATACCGGGTGACTTGTCGAGATTGCCGAAAGCCATCGGCAGCATGCCTTTTGCCTTGGCGGCGGCCATCGCGGCGTCCAACTCGCCGAGTGTGGTCGGAGCGGGCAACCCGAGCGACGCCAGTTTCTGACGGTTGTAGTAGATACCCACGACCTCACCTGTTTGGGAGACACCGAACAGCGTGTCGCCCTGCCATGTCTTGCCGTCACTGCTGAAACTGTTCTGCTTGAGCAGGCTTTCGGGATAGTAGGTGTTCCAGCCGTATAGCTTGGCGTAGTCGTTCATCGGGCGCAGCATCCCGGCCGCGACGAAGGCACCCATGTCCGGGTAACCCTGGTTGGCCTGGACGACGTCGGGGGGAGTATTGCTGGAGAGCGCCAGTTTCAGCGTGGACTTCAGGTCACTGAACGACTCGACGGTCCGCTTGATCGTGACGTTGGGATACATCTTCTCGAACTCGGCATTGAGCTGTTGCTGGGCCTTCACCATGCCGCCGTCGGTGTTCTGGTCCCACACCGCCAGTGTGACCGGGCCCGCCGCGGCGATGTCCTTGGAGACCTGGTTGGTGGGAGCGGCGGGAGTGCCACCACCGGACGGTCCGGGTGCGCATGCGGTGGCGGTCAGCAGCGTGGCGGCCGCGGCGACAGCGGCCCCGAGTCGGTACAGGCGGATTCTGGTCATAGCGAGAGCGCTCCTGGAGTTGCGGTGACGGGGGAGTTGCGGTGCTGTTCGGCCCAGTCGTGGACCGGAGCCCAGAGCGGGTCGTGGTGGTGGTCGGCGAGCAGGTCGGCGATATCGGCGGGCCGGGGTGCGCTGCGGGCACCCCCGGCGCCGCGCACCGAGCAGGTGGCGCTGATGCTGGCCAGTCGCAGGCGTTGATCCAGCGGCCAGTCCCAGGCCGTGGCCGCCATGAACGCGGCGGTGAAGGCGTCACCGGCGCCGGTCGGGTCCACCGCATGAACGGTGAGCGCCGGGACCGTCAGCCGGTCCGCCCCCTGGGCGGCCAGCGCGCCGTTCGGCCCCAACGTGATGACGGCGAGGCCGACCCGGTCGGCGAGGATGTCGAGTGCGGCGTCGGCGGTCCGCGCCCGCGTGTAGGCGAGCGCCTCGACCTCGTTGACGATGAGGATGTCGATGGCGTCGAGTTGGTCGAGCAGAGCCTCCGACCACTCGCCCGACGGATCCCACCCCACGCCACCCACCAAAGTCGTTCCCCGCGAGCGGAGTTGCGCCGCCTCGGTGTCGATGGGTCCGCGTCCCATACCGACATGGGCGACCCGGACCGGAGTCGAGTCGGGCCAGGACGGCAGATGCGGCGGCTGCTGCTCGAAGGTCACGAAGGATCGGTCGTGCCCATCGGTGATCGCCACCGTGATCGGGTTCTGGTACTCGGCATGCTGGACGGCGAAGCGCAGATCGAGATTGGGTTCGCCGCGCAGGGCGCGCTCGATGATGCAGCCGATCGGGTCGTCGCCGAGTTCGGTCACCAACGCGGTGTATGCCCCCAAGCGGGCCGCAGCGACTGCCCGGTTGGCGGCACCGCCGGGCGATATGGCGAAGTCCCTGGCGTACACCTCGGCTCCCGGTGCCGGCGCCTCGACACCGGTGAACACCAGATCGCTGAACACCCGGCCCGAGACCAGGACGTCGATTTCACGATCGGTCACTCGTGGGTACCTCCACCTGTTTGACAGAGTTTGGCGGTCTTTGCGCGGTCAGCGTGACCGGCTTGCATGACGATTATGTTTCTCCGTCGTCTCCCGCGGGTTATTTTGCGAAAAGTTTTCCAGAAGTCATCCAAAGTTGTGCAAAGTCAGTCAACCTCTGGGTACGATCCGGACATGTTCCTAGCCCAGCGTCACGAACGCATCCTGGCCGCGCTCGCCGGTGGCGGCCAGTCCGTGGTGCAACTCGCCGAGGCGTTGGGGGTGAGCGAGTCGACGATCCGCCGCGATCTGGACATCCTCGCCAAGGGCGGCCGGCTCGAGCGTCTGTACGGCGGAGCCATGCTGACGCAGGGCAGCCGGGCCAACATCACCGACTCGGGCAGCGTGGAAGACCCGTTCACCTCCGACACCCGCGGTGATCTCGAGCTGCGCCGCAAGATGGCGGCCGAGGCGGCGCAACTGGTGTCCGACGGCGACGTCGTGGTGCTCGACATCGGCTCGACGACCCAATTGGTGGCGCGTGAATTGCGGGGCCGTCCGGTCACCATCATCACCTCGAACCTGGCGGTCCTCGACGAGGTGCGCGACGACGACGTCGTCGAAGTGGTGCTGCTGGGCGGGGTGCTGCGGCGCAATCAGCAGTCTCTGGTCGGCCCGCTGGCCGAGCAGGTCATCGGTCAGCTCAGTGCCGACATGATGTTCTTGAGCTGCACCGGCGTTCGGAATGGCCACGTGCTGGACAACATGGCCGTCGAAGCGCCGATCAAACAAGCCCTCATCGCCGCCTCGCAGCGCATCGTGCTGTTGGCCAGTGAACTGAAATTTCCAGGCTCGGGCGCGTTGCGCCTGTGTTCTCTCGACGAAGTCGATGTGCTCATCACCACGGCGGGCACGCCCCACGACGAACTCGCGCATCGCCGGGAGACCGGCAGAAAGGTCATCGTCGCATGAAACTCACGATCCTCGGCGGGGGCGGATTCCGCACTCCCTACGTCTGGCAGGCGCTGATCCGCGATCAGGGCTCGCCCCGGGTGACCGAGGTCGCGCTCTACGACGTCGACGAGGGCAGGCTGGCCACCATCACCACGATCCTGGAGCAGCTCGCCGCCGGATTCGGCGACCCGCCGACCCTGCACACCTACACGCAACTGGAACCGGCTCTGGAGGGCGCGGATTTCATCTTCGCGGCCGTCCGCGTCGGCGGCGTCGAGCAGCGCTGCTGCGACGAACACGTAGCGCTGGACCTCGACGTGATCGGGCAGGAGACCACCGGGCCCGGGGGTATCGCCTACGCGCTGCGCACCGTACCGGTGATGCTCGACATCGCCGAGACGATCCGCAGAGTCGCCCCCGATGCCTATTTCCTGAATTTCACCAATCCGGCCGGGATCATCACCGAGGCGCTGCAGAGCGTGCTGGGCGACAAGGCGCTCGGGATCTGTGACACGCCATCGGGTTTGGGCCGACGGGTGGCCGGGGTGCTCGGTCATGACCACACCCGCATCGACATGGACTATGTCGGTCTGAACCACCTCGGCTGGATGCGCAGGGTGCTGGTCGACGGCCGCGACGTGCTGCCGGATCTGCTGGCCGACGAACCGCGGCTGAAGCGGTTGGAGGAGGCGCAGGTCTTCGGGGTCGACTGGATCCGCACGCTCGACGTCATCCCCAACGAGTACCTGTACTACTACTACTTTCACCGTGACGCCGTGCGGCGCATCCTCGAATCCCCGCAGACCCGTGGCGATTTCCTGCTGGAGACCCAGGGGCGGTTCTTCGCCGACGCCGCCGCCCAACCGGAGATCGCGGCCAAGCTGTGGACCGCCGCGGTCGACGAGCGCGGTGCCAGCTATATGGCCGAGGCCAAGGGCGGTGTTCAGGGCGCCCCGGTCATCGAGCGGGAGCGTGAGACCGACCCGGCGCATCTGGGCTACGCCGGTGTGGCTCTGGGGGTGATGACGGCGATCAGCCGTAACGAGAAGCGGACCATGATCCTCAACGTACGTAACCGGGGCACCATCCACGGGCTGCCCGCCGATGCGGTGGTCGAGGTTTCGACGATGGTGGATGCCAACGGTGTCCATCCGCTGACCCTGGAAACTCAGCCGGACCTGCATCAACTCGGGTTGATGCAACAGGTGAAAGCCGTTGAGCGGCACACCATCGCCGCGGCGACCACCGGGTCGACTGCCGAAGCGCTCAAGGCGTTCGCTCTGCACCCACTGGTCGACTCGGTGAGCGTGGCACGCGAACTGCTCGCGCGCTACGTCGATGCCAATCCCGACATCGCCCGGGTACTGGCCAAGCGTTCGAAGGTAGCGTGACGCCGGTCGTCGAGATCAGCGCCGACGCCGCGGCCACCGGGCTCAGAGTGGCGGAGCGGATAGCGGCGCTGATCCGCGCCAAGCCCGACGCGGTCATCGGTGTGGCGACGGGGTCGTCACCCGAGCCGGTCTATCGCGCCCTGGCTCGCCATGTCGACGACGGTCTCGATGCATCCGGGGTCAGCTGGTTCGCCTTGGACGAGTACATCGGTCTGCCCCTTGGCCATCCACAGTCCTATCGGGCGGTGCTCGAGCGTGTGCTCATCGCACCGCTGGGCCTGGATGCGGCATCGCTGCACGTCCCCGACGGTGCCGCCGCGGATCCGGACGCGGCCGCCGAGGCATATGAGACGGCACTCGCGGGAACCACGGTGGATCTGCAGATCCTGGGCATCGGCGGGAACGGGCATATCGGTTTCAACGAGCCGGGCACACCGTTCACCGCCACCACTCATCGGGCCGGACTCACGCGATCCACCCGGATGGCCAACGCCCGGTTCTTCGACTCGGTGGACGCGGTTCCCGACGAATGCCTGACCCAAGGTCTGGCGACCATCATGCGCGCCGAGCGCATCGAGCTGGTCGCCTTCGGAGAGCACAAGGCCGGCGCGATTGCCGCGGCGTTGTACGGTCCGATCACCGAACAATGCCCGGCGAGCATCCTTCGGCGGCATTCGGACGTTCGGGTCAGCGTGGACGCCGGCGCCGCCGCGGAACTGCGCGAAATCCGGTGTGCGGCGCAGTGAAACGCCGGGGCGGTCGATACGGTTGAGCGGGGGAGGCGGCCCGCCCTCAACGCGTGGTGTACCCGCCGTTGGCGAAGATGGTCTGCCCGGTGATCCAATGCCCGTCGCCGGCAAGGAAGACCGCCAGCGGGGCGATGTCGGTGATGTTGGTCAGCCGGTTGCCCATCGCCTGGCTGGCGTGAAACTCGGCGCGCTCCGGAGTCTCCTGCGGGTAGAAGAAGGGCGTGTCCATCGGACCGGGTGCGATGTTGTTGACGTTGATCAGACGGGGTGCGAACTCCTTGGAGGCGGCCCGGACGAAGTGCTCCACCGGTGACTTGGCGCCCGCGTAGGTGGAGTAACCGTCGGTGTAGGCGGCCAGCAGCGAGGTCACGATGGTGGTCAGACTGCCCTGGTCGTTGAGTCGCCGACCGGCTTCCTGAATGAAGAAGTACGCGGCCTTGGCGTTGATGTCGAACATCGAATCATATTCGGCCTCAGTCGTTTCCAGGATCGGCTTCCGCAGCACCTTGCCCACGGTGTTCACCGCGATGTCCACACCGCCGAACGCGTCGACCGCGGCGTCGAACAGGGCGGTGATGTTGGCCGGCACGGTGAGATCACCCTGGACCTTGATGGCTTGCGCGCCGGCGGCGGTCACCTCGGCCACCGTGCGATCCGCATCCGCCTCGCTGGCCGCGCTGTTGTAGTGGACCGCGACGTTGACGCCGTGCTGCGCCAGTGTCGTGCTGATGAGGCCGCCGAGGTTCTTGGCTCCCGCGGCGACGACTGCCGATTTCCCTTCGAGTGTGCTCATGCCACAACCCTAGCCAGACTATGCACAATTGAAAAACAGTAAATATCGATGAACCTACAAGTAGAATTTGTGGATGCTTCGTGACCTGCGGCGGGTGGAACAGTTCGTGACTGTCGCCGAGACCGGCAGCTTCACCAGCGCCGCCGGGCGGTTACACCTCAGCCAGCAAGCGCTGAGCAGCTCGGTACGCCAGCTCGAAATTGACCTCGGCGTTGCGCTGTTCACCAGGGCCGGGCGCCGTATCGCCCTCACACCCGCTGGGGCCGCATTGCTCGCCGAGTCGCGTCCCCTGCTGGCCGCCGCCCGAACCGTACATGCCCACGTGCGCACCGCCGCCTCCGGTGAGCACGCCTGGGTGGTCGGGCACAGCCCGGCACTGAGCGGAGCCGAGGTCTACGAACTGATGGAGCCTGCCATCGACGCCTTCCCCGATCTGTCCTTCACGTTTCGTCAGCTCTACCCCGACGTGCTGTCGGCAGGTGTGCGGGACGGATCGGTGCAGCTGGGCCTGCGGCGGGGGATCGCACCGACCGGCGACTTGTCCGGCGCGGTCATCGGCTACCACCGGGTGCGCGTCGCGATGGACAGTGCCCACCGTCTCGCCGGCGCCGACTGCGTCGACATCGCCGAGCTGGCCGGCGAGCGGCTGGCATTGTGGGCGCCGCCCGGATCCTCCTACTTCAGCGACTTCCTCATGAGTGCTTGCCGCCGTGCGGGTTTCGAGCCGGATTATGTGGTCAGCAGGGTCCAGGGCGCGGCCATGGTGGCCGCACCGGTGACCACCGGCGCCATCGCCATGGTGACCGCCGAACCCGGCATCACCATGGGCGGCCGCGTCCGGGTGGTCGACCTGGAACCCACGCTGCTGGTGCCCGTGCAGGCGGTATGGCAACGCCACACCGTGTCGGCAGTGCGCGACGCGGTGCTCACGAGATCTGAGACAGAGCGAATCAGCCGATAGGCGTGGGATCTGGCGCATATGACGCCAGTCGGCCTCGAGTGGTCCTCGCCTCACGCCCCGACCGATGTGAGAAGCGGCACGGGTGGTGCCCGGCGGGTTTGGTGGGAACGCCCCATAGGGTAGAAGGGCTAACCGACGAGGATGGACCGACGCGGGGTGAGGCCATTGAGAAAGCGACTGTTGCGCTGGACGGCAAGTGTTTTGGCGGCGGCCCTGCTGCCCGCACTCGGTGCGACATTTGCCGGAGCCGGACCCGCGGTCGCCCACTCCCGGCCCGGACTCCCAGTGGAGTACCTGCTGGTGCCGTCGGCGGTGATGGGGCGCGACATCCGGGTGCAGTTCCAGCCGGGCGGCCCGCATGCTCTGTATCTGCTCGACGGACTGCGCGCGCAGGACGACTACAACGGCTGGGATATCAACACCCCCGCGTTCGAGTGGTACTACCAGTCCGGCCTGTCGGTGGTGATGCCCGTCGGCGGGCAGTCCAGTTTCTACACCGACTGGTACCAGCCGGCTGTCGGCAACGGAGGCACCCAGACCTACAAGTGGGAGACGTTCCTCACCCAGGAACTGCCTGCCTGGCTGTCGACCCACAAGGGTGTCGACCCGAGCGGTAATGCGGTGGTGGGACTTTCGATGGGTGGTGCCCCGGCGCTCACCTACGCGATCTACCACCCGGACCGGTTCGTGTTCGCCGGCTCGCTGTCCGGTTTCCTCAATCTGTCCCAAGGTTGGTGGCCGACGCTGGTGGGGCTGGCGATGAACGATGCCGGCGGCTTCCGCGCCAATGACATGTGGGGACCACCGATCGACCCGGCGTGGACCCGGAACGACCCGACCCTGCACATCCCCGAACTGGTCGCCAACGGCACCCGGATCTGGATCTACTGCGGTAACGGCACCCCGGGTGATCTGGCGCCGGCGGCAACCCAGGCCAATCCCGGGGCCGGCATCCTGGAGGGTCTGACCCTGCAGAGCAACCAGAACTTCCAGCAGGCCTACCTCGCGGCGGGTGGCAAGAACGCCACCTTCAACCTGCCGCCCAACGGTCTGCACGCGTGGGAGTACTGGGGCCAGCAACTACAGCAGATGAAACCGGACATCCACCGCACGCTGGGGGTCAAGACCGCGTAGTCAGAGCACGTCCAGCCGGGTCAGATCCGTGAGGTACTTGCGGATCAGGTCCTCGGTGATGTGCGGGATATCGTGTGACGGGCCGATTTTCGCGGCACGCACGGCTTCGTGGAACACCGCGGTGGGTGCCACCGCACCGCGCAGTGGCCGCTCCGGCTGCCGATACGCATCCAGCAACGCCAGGGCGGAGCGTTGCCGCTGCTGCTCCGGCAGGGCCCGCAGGGCTCCCTCGAAACGGCGGACCCATTCGCTGTGATCGTCCACCCGGGTGATCGCAACGCCGGCGCCGATCAACCAGTCCACGATGACATCGAGCGAGATGCCGTCATCGTGCGGGTTCATCACATCGTAAGAGCGGAAGCCGTCCAGACTGTGGCCACCGAGTGTGGTGATGGCGTCGGCGACGAAATCGGCCGGCAACCCGTCGAAGTGCGCGCGCGGGCGCTCCCCGGACCCGTCCTCGGCGTAGAAGGTGCGCGGTGCCAGCCCCGTGGCCACCACACTGATCAGCAGCCTGGTGAACGCGTCGGGAATGTTGACCTGGCCGCGGAACCGGCTGTGCGCCAGGATCAGATCCGAACGGAAGACGCTGACCGGCAGACCGCACAGGTCGTGGGCCTCCCGCAACAGCACCTCGCCGGCCCATTTGCTGTTCGCGTAACCGTTGGCGTACCCGTCATCCAGCGACCGCTCGGCGCTCACCACCCGGATGTCACCATCCTCGACGAAGTCGGGCACCGTCATGGCGACCGCGACGGTCGACAGGTACGTCACCGGCTTGATCCGGTGGCTGATCGCCAGCCGGATCACCTCGGCGGTACCGACGACGTTGGGGCCGAACAGCTGTCCGTACGGCAGCACATGGTTGACCAGTGCCGCCGGGTGGACCACGAGGTCGACCTCGTGTGCCAGTCGTTGCCATGTCGCATGGTCGAGCCCGAGGTTGGGTTCGCCGATATCGCCGGGAACCACCTCCAGATGGTCGGCGGCCAGTACCCGGAATTCTTGTGCCATGGCCGGATCCGACTCGAACACCTGGGTCAGCCGGCGCCACGCCGACTCGGCATCGTGACCACGCACCAGGGCGATCATCCGGCCGCCGGTGGCCGCCAACCGCTGCAACCATTCCAGCGTCAGGAACCGGCCGAGATACCCGTTGGCGCCGGTCAGCAACACGGTCCGGACGTGGTCGGTGACCGGCAGCGCGGACGGCGCCGCAGCCAACGTGGCGTCGTCGATGAACTTGTCCAACGTGAGGTCCGCGGCCGAGATGGAGCTGACGCCACCCCCGTGCACACCCGTTGCGGTGGGACGGGTACCGCCCGACGCCCGCTCGGATTCGACGTAGGCCGCCACCGTCGCGAGATCGGCCGAGGGCCCGATGATCACGCCGACGGGAACCTCCACACCGAATATCTCGCCGAGGAGGTTCGAGAAGTTCAACGCGGACAACGAGTCCCCGCCCAGATCGGTGAAGTGCTCGTCGGCCTTCGGCGCAGCCCCTGGCAACCCGAGCAGCGCCTGGGCCGCGCCGGCCACGGTGGTCAGCACCGGTTGCGTCGCGGCAACCTCACGCAGTGCCCGCAGTTCGTCGTCGCGGGCCGCCGCCAACGCGGTGTACAGCTGCTCCAATCGCTCGCCGTAATGCTCTTTGAGCTTGGGCCGCAGGAGTTTGCCGACACCGGAGAGCAGACCGTTCACGGTGGTGAACGGTTCCGTCTCGATCAGGAAGTCCGCGGGCACCTCGTAGGACTGCAGTTCGGCGGCGCGCGCGGTGGCCCGCAGCGCGTCGTGCAACGCCGCCTTCAGCTCAGCGTGGTCGTGGTGGCGGGTGAGCGCCTCGTCGGTGGGCACGACGACGGCCAACAGCGATGACCGTTCACTGTTGCCGTAGACGAAGATCTGCCGCACCGGCGGTGCTCCGGCGTAAACGGCCTCCAGGTGGGAGACCGCGACGAATTCACCTTGCGCGAGTTTGAGGACGTTGTTGCGGCGGTCGACGTAGGCCAGGCGGTCGGGCGCGATCTCGGCCATCACGTCACCGGTGCGGTAGTACCCGTCGGCATCGAAGACCTCGGCCGTCACGTCGGGCCGCTTGTAGTACCCCGGTGTCGCGGTGGCGGTCCGCACCAGCAGCTCCCCGCGCGGATACGGGCGGTCGGTGCCGAAGTAGCCGAGTTCGGGCACGTCGACCAATTTGTAGTCGAGCACCGGCGGCCGGCTGACGACACCGTCGCGGGTCACCCCACCCACCTCGGTCAGGCCGTACACGTCGAACAACGGCGCCTCCAGCGTGCTTTCGAGGAATGCCCGCATCTCCGGTGCCAGGGGAGCGGTGCCGACGAAACCGTTGAGCACCCGGCCGCCCAGCAGGTGCTCGCGCAGTTCGGTCTTGGCGTGGGCGGCCGCCTCGGTGGCGGTCTCACCGTCGCCGCGGAGCCGATCGACCCGGGTCTGGTAACGCTGGTAGAGCATGTCGACGACGCGGGGCACCACCGCGAGTTGGGTGGGGCGGACCAGTTGCCAGTCCTCGAACAGGGTGGACAGATCCGGCTCGGGAACGAAGTAGCTCGTGCCGCCGGCCTGGAACGACGCCACCAGGGCGATGCGGCCGCCGAGGTGGTTGAGGGGCATGAAGTTCACGTTGCGCACCGGCACCTCGCCGTCGGCGACGAATCCGCTGGTCCACATCAGCGCGAGCATGCGCTCGGTCCACATCGCGCCCTTGGGCAGTCCGGTGCTGCCCGAGGTGTAGAGAATCATCGCCAGTCGCTGATCGTCGGCACCGTCGTAACCGGGCGGCACCGGGAGTCCCTCGCCGCGGGCGATGACATCGGCCAGGATTTCGACGGTGACGCCTCGGCCCGCCAGTCGGGTGCGGGCGCGGTGCAGCGCCTCCCGCTGGTCGTCGATCGCCGGCTGGTAGTCGAAGACGGTGAGCCGGCGCACCGATGGGCTCTGCACCGCGCACTCGATGGCGAGGTCCAGGTAGGCGGCGCTGACGGCCAGTACTCGCGGCTCCGTCTCGGCCAAGATCGGCTGGAGCCGCGAGGCCGGTGAATTGTGCTGCAGCGGAACGGCTACCAACCCCAGATAGTTGGTCACCAGATCGACGGTCAGGTAATCGGCGCTGGCGAAACCGATGGTGGCCACGAAGTCACCGGGACACACCGGCTCCTCGTCGGCGCTCCAGGCCGCCGCGATGGCCGTCACGTTCGACCACAACCGCTGGTAGGTGATGGTGTCGAAGTGCTGCAGCAGCCGCTGCTCGGTGCGGCCGGTGCCCGGGTTGCGGACCACCGAGCCCGCGCGGGTGCCCAGGGCAGGCCGGTCGGCATAACTCTCGGCGTAGATCCGCAGGATCTCGGCCAGCCGCGTCCCGGGGCGGCGGGCGGCCTCCACAACGGCCGCGGAGGGGCGCGCCGCCTGCAGGTCGGTGTCGGTGGCGTACAGCCAGGCCAGTCGTTCGGTCCGGACATCCGGGCGGATTTCGGTGGTCATGGCGCACCTTTCGTCAACGTCACCGCTAAGTATAGAGCACTATACTTAGCAGTGACGTTGCGGCTTTGCGCGGTCACACGGGCGTGGTCGCCGGGTCCACGGGTGTCGACCGTGCGCGCAGGCGCGGAGGCAGCGGACGTTGCCGGATGAACGTCGGCCACCAGAACCACGGGCCGAGCAGTCGCACCAGGCACGGCACGATGAAGGACCGCACGATCAAGGTGTCGAGCAGCAACCCGATGCACACCGTCGACCCGACCTGGCCGATGGTGCGCAGATCGCTGGAGAGCATGGCCAGCATGGTGAACGCGAACACCAACCCGGCCGAGGTCACCACGCCACCGGTGCTGCCGAGCGCGCGGACCAGACCGGTGTTGATCCCGGCGTGCACCTCCTCCTTCAACCTGGCGATCAGCAACAGGTTGTAGTCGGAACCGACCGCCACCAGGATGATGAACGTCAGCGGCAGGATCAGCCAGTGCAGTGGCAAGCCGATCAGGTGCTGCCAGATCAGCACGGACAACCCGAATGCGCCGGCGAACGAGAACGCCACCGTGCCGGGAATCACCAAGGCGGCCACCAGGCTTCGCGTGATGAACATCATGATGAGGAAGATCAGCACGAACGCCGCGATCGCCGCGATGAGCAGATCGGACTTGGCGTACTCCTGGATGTCCCGGTTGTTCGACCCCGACCCGCCGATGTAGATCTTCGCACCTGCCAGCGAGGTCTCCTTGAGTGCCACCTTGATGGCGTCGGGGAACTGCTGGACGTGATCGATCCCTTCCTGCCCCATGGCATTGCCTTCATGGGTGACGATGAGGCGAGCGGCCTTTCCGTCCGGCGACATCATCAACTGCATGCCGGTCTTGATGTCCTCGTTGTCGAAAGCCTCCCGCGGAATGTAGAAGAAGTCGTCGCTGCGTGCGGTGTCGAAGTCGTTGCCGACGTTGATCATGTCGTCGAAGGTCTGATCGGTGTTGTCGGCCTGGATGTTCGACGGCCCGTAGGTGTTGACGATCAGCGCCTGCAGGCCCTGCATGTCGTCGGCCATGATCTTCAGTTGCGAAACCAGCTGGGGCAGCAGCTTGTCGACAACCTCCAACGACGCGACCGCGTCCTTGATGTCACTGGCCAGACTGTCCACGCTGTCGAGCATGTCGAACAGGGAACGGAAGGCCCAACATGCGGGGATGTCGAAACAGTGCGGTTCCCAATAGAAGTAGTTGCGCAGCGGGCGCATGAAGTCATCCAGGTTGGCGACCTCGGAATTCATCTGGTCGGTGACCTGCTGCATGTCCTCCATGGTGACCACGGTGTTGTGCATCTCGTCGGCCAGGTTCTGCGTCAGCGCGATCATCTTCTGCAGCACCGTGATGGTGTGCGCCATGATCTGCGCCTGCTGGTCGGTATTGCTGTTGGACTGGCGAACGAACGGTAGCTGCATCCCGTTGCCGCTGCCCTGGGTGGTGAAAAGGTAAGGCAGGCTGGCGTGTTCGAGGGCCCGGCCCATCGGTCGGGTGATGCTCTGTACCATCGCCACGCCGGGCAGGCGCATCAGCGCCTTGGCGGCACGGTCGAGCGAGATGAAGTCCGCCGAGTTGCGCATGTCGTGGTCGGACTCGATCATCAGCATCTCGCTGAACAGCTTGCTCTGCGGGAAGTGCCGGTCGGCGGCCTGGAACCCCTGATTGGCCGGGGCGTCGGTCGGTTGGTAGGCGCGGTCGTCGTAACTGACCCGGTAGGTGGGGACGAACACCGCGCCGAGCGAGACGATGGTGACGGCGGCGACCAGGATGGGCTTGGGCCACCGGACCACGCTGGTGCCGATGCGCCGGTAGAGCCGGGCCTTGACCTTGCGTTTGGGATCGAACAGGCCGAACAGGCTGCCGAGGCTCAGCAGGGCGGGCACCAGGGTGAGCGCACCGGTGATGGTGAGCACCATGCTGATCGCCACCGCGGGACCCATGGTGTGGAAGTAGTTCAGCCGCGCGAAACTCAGGCAGAAGCAGGCCCCGGCGATCGTCAGCCCGGATCCGATGATGACGTGCGATACACCGCGGTAGGCGGAGTAGTAGGCGTCCTCGCGGGTCTCACCGTTCAGGCGGGCCTCGTGATAGCGGCCCAGCAGGAAGATGCCGTAATCGGTGCCCGCGCCCAACGTCAGCGAGACGACCATGTTGACGGCGAAGGAGGACAGCTCGATGTACCCGAAATGCCCCAGCGTCGCGATCACGCCCTTGGCGGCCAGCATGAGCACCAGCACCCCGAACAACGGCACCAGCAGCGTCGTGATGGAACGGTAGACCAGCAGCAGCATGAAGATGATCAGGAAGATCGTGACGATGGTGATGTTGTTCAGGCTGGAATTCGCGATGTTCACGGTGTCCGCCGCCAGCGGAGCCGCACCGCTGACATAGACCTTCAGTCCCTGTGGCGGACTGTCTTTCGCGACGATATCCCGCACCGCGTTGACGGAGTCGTTGGCCTGGATCTGCCCAATGTCACCGGCCAGTCGCAGCAGCACATAGGCGGACTTGCCGTCCAGGCTCTGGGCGCCGGCCGCTGTGATCGGCCGGCCCCAGGTGTCCATCACGTACTGCACGTGCGCGGTGTCGGCGCGCAGCCGGCGCACCAGGTCGTCGTAGTACTGGTGGTCGGCGTCGGCCAGGGGGTGATCGGCCTCCAGCACCAGCATGGTCATGCTGGTGGAGGTGGACTCCTGGAACTTTTGCCCGATCTGCAGCATGGCGACCTGGGACGGGGCGTAGTGCGGCACCAGCGGACCGGCGAGCTCCTCGGCCACCCGTTCCACCTGCGGGACGAAGGTGTTGGTGCACACGGCCAGGATCGCCCAGAACACGATGATGGGAACCGCCAGGACGCGCACCATCCTGGCGAAGAACGGCCGGCCGGCCCGGTGGGCGCTCATGCGGCGCTCATGCCGACTTCACCCGGCAGGTGACGTTGGCGTCCTGGCGGTCGTCGGAATGCTCGTCGCGCACAACGTCGTTGACCAGGATGCGGCACCCGACCTGGCCGCCTCGCACCTGTGCGGACAGGCTGCCGGACACCACGGTCAGGGTCGTCGTCTCGTCGTGCGACCACGGCAGATCGGTCAGGTCTTCCTGGTGCGGATGCCCCTCGATATCGACATAGGAGACGATCCCGCCGCTGCCGGCCGACCCGTACAACTCGTAGGTCAGCTTCTTCGGGGTGAATTCCGGCGGCGCCTGCGGCAGGTTCACCGCGACGACGGGTCCGGGCGCGGACATCTCATGGACCTTCCACATGCACAGCGCGCCGATGCCGAGGGCGATCACGGTCACCAACGGCATCCACCCGCGCACCAGCATGGTCCGACCAGATGGCTGAGGCCTCACCACAACACCTTTCGGCGTCCCCGGCATAACGGACGACGCGGAGCTATATCAACCATGTTGATATATGGACCGATGAACATTACCAGTGCTTTCACGATCTATCGAAGGTTCGAAACCTGTGAATCGGCTGTCAGGCCGGTTCGGGGGTCACCACCGGGACCCGGGGGATGCGGCGTTTGAGGGCCTTGTTCCGCAGGATCTGCATGGTGATGTTCAGCGACGAGAACATCGGGATCACCCCCAGGAAGGTCCGCTCCGACGGGGTGGCCCCGTGCAGGTGCTCCAGGCTGCCCAGCACGTAGAAGCAGCCGAGGCTGAAGATGGCGGCGGGAATCGAGAAGGCAAGCAATGAACTGCGATCGGCGATAGCTTGTTTGGCGAAGTCGAGCTCATCGGGGGTCATCGGCTCCAGCTTGCGTACCTTGTTGAGCATCGCCTTGGTGCCGCCGACTTCTTCACCGAAAGCCGATATCGGCCGAAGTCGTAATCGGCGGGTATGGACGAACATGCCCGTCGCGAACACCAGAAGCCCCACGAAGGCGATCACCGCCAGATCACCGAACGTCCTGGAATCCATACGCTGTTCCTTTGCCCCGCCGTCAGATTGGCAAGCGGCCGCGCAGGCACCGACTCGCCGATGACCTGAAGACGGTACCTCAAGCTGCTTGAGATGCCGACCGGCGAGGAGAAAGTCACAGATTCCCCGAACGGGAATAATTCCCGTTCGGCGGCTCAGTCGCTGGCGGGCAGCGGCTTGGCCTCCTTGACGCTCAGCGGGGTGGCGCCGACGCTCAGCGTGCCCGCCCCGGCCTTGGTCACCAGCACCTCGGCACCGCTGCCGTCGACGTAACGTTTGCCCATGAGATTCCCGTCGGACAGCGTCGGGTCCAACGCCAAGCCGTCCGCGACCGCTGCACCCACGGGCACCATCGGGGCGCCGCCAGCACGCAGGTCATCGAGACTGTCACTGCTGCGCACCACGATCACCTGGGTGTCACAGACCTGGCTCTGCAGGCGGGTGCCGTTCTTGATCATGCTGGCTCCTTGGAAGTGTTCAGCTCGCTGACGAGTTCGCGGCGCAGCACCTTGCCGGTCGCATTGGTGGGGAGTTCGGCACGGAAGACGACGCGGTCCGGGGTGCGGGAGCCGCGCAACTGCGCACGCACGAACGCCCGAAGATCCTCGGGGTCGGGGTCGGCGCCCACCGCGGGCACCACGACGGCGACGATGATCTGCCCCCACTCCGCGTCCTCGGCGCCGACGACGGCGCAGTCCCGCACCTCGGGATGCTCGACCAGCACGTCCTCGATCTCGGCCGGCGCGATGTTCTCCCCGCCGCGGATGATGGTGTCGTCGGAGCGGCCGCCGATGTAGAGGTAGCCGTCCTCATCAAGGGTCGCAACGTCTTTGGTGGGAAACCAGCCTTCCGCATCGAGTACCGACCCGATCCCGGTGTAGCGGCCCGAAACCTGCTCGCCTCGGACGAACAGTTCTCCCGTTTGGTTCGGGCCGAGCACGGAGCCGTCCTCTCCGCGGATCTGCACCTCGATACTCGGCACCGGCCGGCCCACCGAAGCCAGCCGTTTGGCCGGCGCTCCGCCGGCCGAGCCGAGTGCGATCCGGTGGTCGTCGGGGGTGAGCACCGCGATGGTGGAGCTGGTCTCGGTCAACCCGTAGGCGTTGACGAACCCGACGTGCGGTAGCAACTCGAGCGCCTTGCGTACCAAGGGCAATGCCACCTTGGAACCGCCGTAAGCCAACGTGCGCAGGGACGGCAGCGCGGCGCCCTCGACCTCGAGCACGCCGACGATGCGATCCAGCATGGTCGGCACCACCGTGGCCGACGTGACGTCCTCGGCCGCCGCCAAACGCACCCATTCCCGGGCATCGAAATGCGGCAGGTACACCATCTTGCGCCCGGCATACAGGTTCGACAGCGCGGCGCTCACGCCGGCGATGTGATACGGGGGCACGCAGATCAGGGCGGCATCGCCGGGCTCGGCCGAGTCGAAATCGACGGTCCCGGTGATGTAACTGGTGAGATTGTTGTGGGTCAGCTCAACGGCTTTGGGCTGCGACGTGGTGCCTGAGGTGAACAGCACGACGGCGACGGATTCGGGGTCGGCGAACTCGGCAGTCGGCTCGGCGGTGCGGGCCTGCGCGACGAACTCGTCGGAACCGATCACCCGGTAGCCGAGACCGACCGCGTCGCGATAGTCGTCGTCGACGATCACCAGCGGGTCCGGCAGCCGGTCGATCAGTGTGCGCAACCCGTCGGCGGACAGCCGGTAGTTCAGTGGGGTGAACGCGACGCCGGCGCGTGCGGCCGAGAACAACAGCAGCGGAAGCAGTGCGCCGCCGCTGCCGACGTAGGCGACATGCCCGGCACCCGAGGCCGCGATCACCCCGGCCCCGCCGTCGGCGTGGACGCTGAGTTCCTCGACGGTCAGGCGCAACTCACCCGACACCACCGCCGTCCGGTCCGGGTTCGCGGACGACGACATCTCCAGCAGCAGTGAGATACTCATGACTTGTCCACGAAGATATCCCAGATCGGATCGTCCCCACCGCCGTATCCGGACAGGTCGGTGATCCCGGCGGCGGCCAGCACGTCGGCGTCGATATAGGTCTGGCCGTTGGCTTCCTTCGCGGGTCCGGTGAGGATCTGCACCGCGGCGTCGGCCATGATCTGCGGGCTCCGTGCGGCCGCCACCATGTTCTGGCCGTCGGCCAGGTTGGTCACCGCCGAGGTGGCGATGTAGGTCTGCGGCCACAGACAGCTGAAGCCGATCCCGGCGTCCGCGTATTCGGCCGCCCAGCCCAGCGACAACAAGGTCATGCCGTACTTGCTCACCGTGTAGGCCGGGTGAGCGCCCAGCCAGTGCGGGTTCAGGTTGAGGGGAGGGGCGAGCGTGACCACGTGGGCATTGGGGGATTGCCGCAGGTGCGGCAGCGCCGCCTTGGTGAGCAGGAACGTACCCCGCACGTTGATGTCCATCATGAGGTCGAACTTCTTGGCCGCGAGGGATTCGGTGGCTTCCGTCGCGATGGCGCTGGCGTTGTTGATCACGATGTCGACGCCGCCGAAGGTGTGCACCGCGGTGTCGATCGCCCGCTGCACATCGTCCTCCTTGCGGACGTCACCCACCACGGCGGCGGCCTTGGCGCCCACCGCCTCCACGTCGGCCACCGCGGTGTACACGGTGCCGGGCAGCTTGGGGTGGGGTTCGGCCGTCTTGGCGAGGAGCACGATATTGGCACCTTGGGCGGCCGCGCCGAGTGCGATGGCCAGCCCGATGCCGCGGCTGCCGCCGGACACCACCACGGTGCGGTCGGCTAATGGACGGTGCGCGCTGGACATGGGCCTCCCTGGACTCGTACCCCTCGATGGTATTGGCATTCTCATTCTCAGCAAGTCCCATAATCACCCATTGGCAGGTACGTCGGCCGCCGGGGGGTGGTGGAAGGCCGCGGAGGCGGCGCCGGGAGAGCACGATAGGCCCGCATCGTGCACGTTTCCCAGGCGCGGTATTGGCATTCTCATTTTTTGCAAGTACGTTATCCACTGATGAGCGAGCATGTTGTCCCTCGGGTGGAGACCCCTTCAGGCATTCCGCTGGCGCCCGTCTACGGACCGGGCGACCGTGCCGGTGAACCGCCCGCGCCCGGCGAGTACCCCTTCACGCGCGGCAACTTCGCGTCCGGCTATCGCGGTAAGACGTGGACGTTCCGTCAGTACTCGGGGTTCGGTACCGCCGAGGAATCCAACAAGCGGTACCGGTATCTCCTCGATCAAGGCGGGACGGGGCTGTCGGTGGCACTGGACCTGCCGACCCAGTGCGGTTATGACTCAGACGATCCCGAGTACGGGGAAGAGGTGGGTCGCGTCGGCGTCGCGGTGGACACCCTTGCCGACGCCGAGGTCCTGTTCGACGGTATCCCGCTGGACGCGATCAGCACGAGCTTCACCATCAACGGCACCGCCGCCATCCTGCTGGCGTTCTACGTGGCCGCCGCCGAGAAGAAGGGGGTGCCGCGGGAGAAGCTGACCGGCACCATCCAGAACGACATCCTCAAGGAGTACGCGTCGCGCGGCACGTGGATCTGGCCGCCCGCTCCGTCGCTGCGGCTGATCGCCGACACCATCGAGTTCTGCGCCGCCGAGGTGCCGCGATTCAACGCCATCTCGGTGGCCGGCGCGCACTTCCGCGATGCCGGCGCCAATGCCGTCCAGGAGATGGCGTTCACCCTGGCCGACGGTGTCACCTATTGCGACACCGTCGTCGAGCGCGGCCGGATGAGCATCGACAAATTCGCCCCGCAGATCTCGTTCTTCTTCTACACCCACGGCGACTTCTTCGAAGAGATCGCCAAGTACCGCGCGGGACGGCGGCGGTGGGCCACCATCGTGCGGGAACGCTACGGCGCCACCACCGACAAGGCCGCGATGTTCCGGTTCGGCTGCGTCTCCGGTGGTGCCTCGCTGTACGCCCCGCAAGCCCAGAACAACCTGGTGCGGGTGGCGTACGAGGCGCTGGCCTCGGTGCTCGGTGGCGTGCAGTCGATGTTCACCGCCGCCTGGGACGAGCCGTTCGCGCTGCCCAGCGAGGAGTCCGCGACATTGGCCCTGCGCACCCAGCAGATCCTGGCCTACGAGACCGGTGTCACCAAAGTGGCCGACCCGCTGGGCGGTTCGTACTTCGTCGAGGCGCTGACCGATGCCACCGAGGCCAAGATCATCGAGATCATGTCCGATCTGGAGGCGCACGGCGGCATGGTGCGCTGCATCGAGGACGGTTATCTGCAGGGGCTGATCGCCGACGAGGCGTTCAAGATTCATCGGCAGGTCGAGTCGGGGGAGCGGCCGGTGGTTGGGGTGAACCGATTCGTCGTGGACGAGCCCGCCCCCGATCTGGCGACCTACGAATTGGACGCCGCCGGCCGTGATCTGCAGCTCAAACGGCTGGCCCGGGTGAAGGCCGAGCGGGATCCGATCGCCGTCAAAGAGGCGCTGGCGGCGCTGTCGCGATCCGCGGAAGGGGACGACAACCTGATGCACAAGCTCATCGACTGCGCCAACGCGTACTGCACCGTGGGCGAGATGGTGGCCGCGCTCAAGGCCGTGTGGGGCGAGTTCCAGCAGCCGGTGGTGTTCTGATGGTCACCCGCGTTCTGGTGGCCAAGCCCGGTCTGGACGGGCACGATCGCGGCGCCAAGATCGTTGCTCGTACCCTGCGCGATGCTGGATTCGAGGTCATCTATACCGGCATCCGGCAGCGCATCGAGGACATCGTGTCCATCGCCCTGCAGGAAGATGTTGCGCTGGTGGGCCTTTCGATCCTGTCGGGAGCCCACGTCGCGCTGACGGCGCGCACCGTGGAGGCGCTGCGGGCGGCCGACGCGGGGGATATCGCCGTCGTCGTCGGGGGCACCATCCCGCAGGGCGATGTGCAGAAACTGTTGGACGCCGGCGCGGCAGCGGTGTTCCCCACCGGAACCGGCCTGGACACTTTGGTGTCCGAGGTGCGGGCGCTGACGGAGAGGGTGTCGGGCTGATGCGGTCGGGCGGGCGAAGCAGGGGTGGGCAGTGAAACTGGGCGTGATGATCGGGGCCGAGCGCGGCGATATGGCGCGCAAGGTTGCCAAGCTGGTGTCCGATATCCAGTGGGCCGAGTCGGCCGGACTGGACAGCGCATGGATGCCGCAGGTACCCAACGATTTCGACTGCCTCACCATGGTGGCGCTGATGGCGGCGAACACCTCGCGGATCGAACTCGGCACCGCGGTCGTGCCGCTGCAGGCGCAGCATCCGATCGCCCTTGCCCGTCAGTCGCTTTCGGTACACGCCATGTCCGGCGGCCGGCTGGCCCTCGGGGTGGGGCCGTCGCACCACTGGATCGTCCGGGACATGCTGGGTCTGCCCTACGAGAAGCCGGCGGCCTATACCCGGGATTACTTGGAGGTGCTCAACGCGGCCATCTCCGGGCCCGGAGCTGTTGACGTGGAGAACGATTCGTTCACCGTGCACAATCCGACCGTGCTGAGCGCCGATACTCCGATGCCGGTGCTGGTGTCGGCGTTGGGTCCGGTGATGTTGCAGATCGCCGGGGAACAAGCGGACGGCACCTCGCTGTGGATGGCCGACGAGAAGGCGATCGGTGAGCACATCGCGCCGAAGATCACCAAGGCCGCCGCCCAGGCCGGCAAGCCGGCCCCGCGTATCGTGGCCGGTATCCCGGTCACCCTGTGCGCCAATTCGGAGATCGAGGAAGCCAAGGAGCGGGCCAACCGGGTGCTCGCCGAGGCCGAGACGTCGCCGAACTACCAGCGCTTGCTGGACCGCGGCGAGGCCCGCAACGTCGGTGATCTGCTCGCAGCGGGTGATATGGAAGCGATTCTGGGTCGATTCCAGAGGTTCGCCGATGCCGGCGTGACCGATCTGTCGGTGCGGTTGTTGCCGATCGGGGACAACCGCGACGAGTTGATCGCATCGAAATACCGGACCCGCGAGGTGATCGCCGAGCTCGCCGAGCAGGTGCGGTGAAGGGGGCAACGACGCGCCGAAACGACGGTTTATTGCGTGATTTCGGCCTGATTCCCGCAACAACCGTAGTCTCGGCGTCATGACCGGACCGCTGGCGGGTATCCGCATCATCGAGGTCGGGGTGATGCTGGCCGGGCCGTACGCCACCATGATGCTGGCCGACCTGGGTGCCGAGGTGATCAAGGTCGAGCCGCCCGGTGGCGAGATCTCCCGGCAGGTCGGTGACAGCTATTTCGCCAGCCTCAACCGCAACAAGCGCAGCGTCTGCCTGGATCTGCAGTCGGCCGACGGTCAGGCGAAACTCGCTGCGCTGGTGGCGGATTCACACGCGCTGCTGGTGAACATGAAACCGTCGGCCATCAAGCGGCTGGGCCTGACCTACGAGTCGCTGCGTAGGCACAACGAGAAGCTGGTGTGTGTCGCGCTCACCGGCTTCGGGTTGCACGGCGGTGACGATCCGGCCTTCGACTACGTCATCCAGGCGGCCACCGGGGTGGCGGCGATGACGGGTGACCCGGACGGCCCGCCCACGCTGCCCGGTTACTCCGCCGCCGACAACTCCACCGGCTTGACCGCGGCGCTGGGCCTGCTGGCCCAGATCGTGTCGGGTCGCGGCGGCCAGGTGGAGGTGTCGCTGCGCGACGTGATGCTGTCCCAGCTGAACTATCGGGCGGCCGCGTACCTGAACGACGGTGCCCACCCGCGCCGCTATCCGTTCGGAGCGCACTCGTATTACGTTCCCGCCCAGCTCTTTCCCACCGCTGAGGGCTACCTGGCGCTGTTCATCACCCACGACGGGTTCTGGAGGGCGTTCGCGGGCGAAGCGGCTATCGAGGGGTTCGCCACCATGGCCGAGCGCGCCGCGGCGCGCGACGAGGTGCTGGCCGTGGTCTCGGCGGCGCTGGCGCGGGACACCGCGGCGAACTGGGAAGCCCGCCTGAAACCACTCGGCATTCCGGCGGCGGCGGTGCGCACCTTGCCGCAGGCGCTCGCCCAGACGCCCGAAATGGTGGTGCAGGCCGGTGAATTCCGGCTGGTGGGCAGCCCGGTGAAGGTGACGGGCTATCAACCCGAGTACCGGCCCGCGCCGGTGTTCGAGACTCAGTCTTCGTAGTCGACGACGACCGGTCCCGGGTCGGGCACGGCCTGGCAGGTCAGGACGTAGCCCTCGTCCACCTCGTCCTGGGTGAGGGCGTCGTTGACGCGCATGGTCGCGCTGCCCTCGGTGAGCTTGGCGATGCACGTGCCGCAGTTGCCCGCCTCGCAGGAGAAGGGCGGTGTCAGCCCGTTGCGGCGGGCGGTCTCCAAGAGCGTCTCGCCCGGCTTGGCGGTCACCGTCGTACGTGCGCGATCCAACAGGATCGTCACCTCGTCGGCGGGCACGGGTTCTGCCGTCATGGACCTCTCCTGGACTCGTCGTTCTGACAATTGGAGAATATCATTCTCCAATCTGGATAAGATAGGGGTCTGATGACCGGCGCCGTGCTCGCTTTCGACGACCAGCAGTACACACTGGCCGAACTCGACGCGCTTGCCGACGGGCTGGCGGGCACCCTGGCCGGTCGTGGTGTCCGGCGCGGAGATCGGGTGGCGCTGATGTCCTCCAACCGGCCCGAGTTCGTCATCGCGCTGCGCGCCATCTGGCGGCTCGGTGCCGCGGTCGTCCTGATCAGCCCGTCCTGGAAGCGCGCCGAAGTGGCGCATGCGCTGGCGTTGACCCGGCCCGCGCTCGGTGTCGGGGACCAACCGCTGCTGGCCGAGTTGGTGCCCACGCTGCATCTCGACGAGCCGATCATCCCGGGCGGCGGCAGTTGGGCGGCGGTGCGGGCGGACGCCGATGCGCTGTTCGTCTTCAGTTCGGGGACCACCGGCATGCCCAAGGCGGTCCGCCACACCCACGCCGGTTTCGCCACGGCGATCCGGCACTGGCGGCACGCCCTCGGCCTCACCGCGCACGACCGGATGCAGATCATGACACCGCCATCGCACATCCTGGGCCTGCTCAACATCGCCACCGTGCTCGACGCCGGCGCGTGGATGCGGCTGCACCGTCGCTTCGACATCGACGCCATGCTGCGCCACATCCAGGCCGACCGGATCACCGTCGAGATGGCCGTCGCGCCCATCGCCCTGGCCATGAGCGCCCACCCGGATCTGGAGTGCTATGACCTGTCGTCCTTGCGGTACATCATGTGGTGTGCCACCCCGGTGACCAAGAGTGTCGCCGACACCGTCACCGAACGGGCTGGGGTGCAATGGGTCTCGGCGTACGGCGCGAGCGAGCTGCCGGTCATCTCGTGCTGCCCCATCGGGGCGGCCCGGCTGGACACGGTCGGCAAACCGGTGCCCGGGGTGAGGGTGCGCATCGCGCCGACCGGGGAGATCGAGGTCCGCTCGGAGTCGGTCATGGCCGGCTACCTGCCCGACAGCGACACCGCCGCGGTCTGCGAGGACGGCTGGTACCGCACGGGTGACATCGGACATCTGGACGAGGACGGTTGGCTGCACATCACCGACCGGCTCAAGGAGATGATCAAGGTACGCGGATTCCAGGTCGCCCCGGCCGAGGTGGAGGCGGTATTGCACGCCCACCCCGCCGTCGCGGACTGCGCGGTGTTCGGGATACCCGATCCCGCCGACGGTGAGGCGGTTGTCGCGGCAGTGGTGGGCGCGCAGCTGTCGGAGGCCGAGATCGCCGACTGGGTCGCACAGCGATTGGCCTCCTACAAGAAACCGCGCCGGGTGGTGGTCGTCGACGAGATTCCGCGTCTGCCTTCGGGAAAGGTGTTGCGGCGGGTGCTTCGGGACCGCTGTGCGGGCCCGGCCGTCACCCGCTGACCGACTCCTCGCGGCGTTGCCCGGTGTTGCCCGCCGGCCTCACTTGGGCGGGAACCGCAGCGCCCCGTCGAGCCGGATCACCTCGCCGTTGAGATAGTCGTTCTCGATGATGCTCTGCGCCAGTTGGGCGTACTCCGTCGAACGCCCCATGCGCTTGGGGAAGGGAACCTGCGGGGCCCAGTACTGCTCGAGCTGATCGGCGGCCTTGCCGTAGGCGGGAGTGTTGATGGTGCCCGGGGCGATGGTGACCACCCGGATGCCCAGCGGTGACAGATCGCGCGCGGCCACCAAGGTCATGCCCAGCACCCCGCCCTTGGCGGCGGCGTACGGCAGCTGGCCGATCTGCCCTTCGTAACCGGCGATGGAGGCGGTGTTGACGATGACGCCGCGGGCGCCCTCGGCCAGCGGCTCGGTGCGGGCGATCGCGGCGGCGGACAGGCGCAGCACGTTGAACACCGCGGTCAGGTAGAACTTGATCGTCTTCTCGAAACCCGCGAGGTCCAGCGGGGAACCGTCCTTGCCGATCAGCCGGCCGCCGGTCGCCGGTCCGCCGTGGGTGTCCACCGAGATACGCAGCGGCGCAAGGGATTCTGCTTCAGCGATCGCGGCGTTGACGGACTCCTCCGACGTGGCATCGGTGCGCACGTAGCGCACACCGAGCTCGTCGGCGAGCTTCGGGCCTTTCTCGTCGGCAAGGTCGGCGACCACGACCTTGGCGCCCGCGGCATGCAGTCGCCGGACGGTGGCTTCCCCCAAGCCTCCGGCTCCGCCGACGACGAGCGCTGAGCTACCGGCGATGTCCATGTGGTTCCCTTCTTGCAACTGTCACTCTCGACACGTGAGAATAACATTCTCATGACGAGCGCCTAAGGTCACTTCCGATGGACATTCACGAGCTCCTGACGGCCGCGCGGGATGGATCCCAGCGGGCCACCGGCCGGCTGCTGAGCCTGGTGGAAGGCGACCGACGGGCGGAGGTGCTCGCCGCGCTGTCGCCGCGGCCGATCCGCACCATCGGTATCACCGGGCCGCCCGGCGCGGGCAAGTCGACCACCGTCGCGGTGCTCGTCGCCGCGTACCGGGCCCGCGGGCTGCGGGTCGCCGTCCTGGCCGTCGATCCGTCCTCGCCGTACAGCGGTGGCGCGCTGTTGGGGGACCGCATCCGGATGGCGGCCCATCTCGACGATTCCGATGTCCTGATCCGATCGGTGGCCACCCGCGGCCATCTCGGCGGCCTGTCGGCGGCGGTGCCGGCGTCGATCAGCCTGCTCGCCGATCTGCGCTACGACCTCGTCGTATTGGAGACGGTCGGGGTCGGTCAGTCCGAGGTGGAGATCGCGGCGGTCGCCGATCCCACCGTGGCCATCTTGAATCCCGGTGCCGGTGACGCGGTTCAGGCGGCCAAGGCCGGCCTGCTGGAGGTGGCCGACATCATCGTCGTGAACAAGGCCGACCGCGAAGGTGCCGATCAGACGGTGCGCGACCTGCACATCGAGACCGGAATGCCGGTACTGAAGATCATCGCCGCACAGAACGACGGTATCGGGGAACTCGTCGACGCCGTCGACGCCCACCACCGCGCCGATGACGCGGGTCGGCGCGCGGCACGGGCGCGGTTGCAGATCTTGTCGCTGGCGCAGAGTGCGCTGCGGGCGCATCCGGGACTGGCCGAATTGGCCGCCGAGGTCGCGGCCGGCGATATCGACGTGTACGCCGCGACGGCCCGGTTGTTGGACGGAGCCCAGGTCAAGGCCGAATGAGAATCTGGTTTCCAACTTTCGGAAGTGCTACTGTACGAAACCGTTAACGTATTCTGTTCCGAGGAGTCCGATGCCGAAGGCGCTTGCCCCCGAGATCTCCACCTGGCCGGACGAGGATCCGCAACTGATCGGTAGTCAGTGCGCTGCCTGCTCGGCCACGACGTTCCCCCGCCAGCAGCGTTGCCCGAAGTGCAGCAAGGCCGAGATGTCCGATGTGCTGTTGCCGCGCCGCGGCACGGTGATCGCCTGGACCACGCAGGGTTTCCCGCCCGGTGCGCCGTACGCCGGGCCCACCGGCAAAGACTTCGTCCCGTTCGGCGTCGGGCTGGTACAGCTCGGTGACCGGATCCGCGTCGAGGGCCGGCTCACCGAAAGCGATCCCGCCAAGCTGAAATTCGGCATGGAGGTCGAGCTGACCATGGTGCCGTTCACCACCGACGCCGACGGCGACGAGATCATCACCTTCGCATTCCAGCCGGTCTGAAAGTTCTGCAGATGAGCACCGGCACGAAGAGCCAACCAACACAGGGGTTTTCGATATGAGTAGTGACGTGGCCATCATCGGCGTCGGCATCCACCCGTTCGGCCGGTTCGACAAGACCGCCATGGAGATGGGTGCCGAGGCCATCACGAGTGCGCTGGCCGACGCCAAGCTGGAGTGGAAGGACATCCAGTTCGGCTTCGGTGGCAGTTACGAGGTGTCGAACCCGGACGCGGTCACCCGGCTGGTCGGGCTCACCGGCATCACCTTCACCAACGTCTTCAACGCGTGCGCGACGTCGGCCAGCGCCATTCAGCAGACCGCCGACACCATCCGGCTGGGCAAGTACGACATCGGTATCGCCATCGGTTTGGACAAGCACCCGCGCGGTGCGTTCACCGACGACCCCGCCAAGTTGGCCTTGCCGCAGTGGTATGCGAACAACGGCCAGTTCGTCACCACCAAGTTCTTCGGTATGAAGGCCAACCACTACATCCACAAGCACAACATCTCCGAGGAGACGCTGGCACGGGTGGCCAACAAGAACTTCCGCAACGGCGTGCTCAACCCGAACGCGTTCCGCCGCAAGGAGATCTCGGTGGACGAGATCATGGCCTCGCCGGTGCTGAACTACCCGCTGCGGCAGTACATGTTCTGTGCGCCCGACGAGGGCGCCGCCGCGGTGATCATGTGCCGCGCCGATATCGCGCACCGCTACACCGACACACCGGTGTACGTGCGTGCCAGCGAGATCCGCACCCGCACCTACGGCGCCTACGAGGTGCATGCCACGTCGGCGCCGCTGGACGAGGACCCGTCACCGACGGTGTTCGCCGCCAAGGCGGCCTACGAGGCGGCGGGTATCGGCCCAGAAGACGTCGATATCGCCCAGTTGCAGGACACCGACGCCGGCGCCGAGATCATCCATATGGCCGAGACCGGACTGTGCGCCGACGGTGAGCAGGAGAAGCTGCTCGCCGACGGTGCCACCGAGATCCACGGGTCCATCCCGGTCAACACCGACGGCGGGCTGATCGCCAACGGCGAGCCGATCGGGGCCTCGGGCCTGCGGCAGATGCACGAACTGGTGCGTCAGTTGCGCGGCCAGGCGGGGGAGCGGCAGGTCCCGGGCAAGCCTCGGGTGGGGTTGGCCCAGGTGTACGGGGCGCCCGGCACCGCGTCGGCGACCATCCTGTCGCTCTGAGACGCCCCGTGTGCGGTAATGGCGTTCTCGTAGGAATAGAGTGCGATTCATGGCTGTGACCGACTCGGAGACCCCCGACTATCGCTTCGTCACCTACGAAACCCTCGACGAAGGCACGATCGCCCGGATCATGCTCAACCGCCCCGAGGCCCGCAATGCGCAGAACCGCGGCATGCTCGTCGAACTGCACGACGCCTTCCTGCGGGCCGAGGCCGACGACACCGTGCGGGTGGTGATCCTGGGCGGGCACGGGCCGATGTTCTCGGCCGGCCACGACGTCGGATCCAAGGTCCAGATCGGTGAGTACTCGCCCGGCCCGAACCAGCACCCGAGCTTCACCGTCGACGGAGGCACCCGGGAGGGTGCGGAGAAGCTGATGTTGCAGGAGTGGCATCACTATTTCGAGAACACCCGGCGGTGGCGCAATCTACGCAAGATCACCATCGCCTCGGTGCACGGCGACGTCTACGCCGCGGCGCTGATGCTGATGTGGTCCTGTGACCTGATCGTCGCGGCGGACAACACCCGATTCACCGACGTCGTCGGCACCCGGCTGGGCATGTGCGGTGTCGAGTACTTCGCCCACCCGTGGGAGTTCGGCGCCCGCAAGACCAAGGAGCTGATGCTCACCGGCGACACCCTCTCGGTCGAGGAGGGCCACGCGCTGGGCATGGTGTCCAAGATCTTCCCGCTCGACGAACTGGCGGACAAGACAGTGGAATTCGCGCGGCGGATCGCCAAGGTGCCGACCATGGCCGCGCTGCTGATCAAGGAATCGGTCAACCAGACGCAGGACAACCAGGGTTTCTACAACTCGCTGAACGCCTGCTTCACCATGCACCAGCTCAACCACAGCCACTGGTCGCAGGTGCACGACAACAAGTTCCCGGTGGGACTGGCCGAGGACGGCCTGGACGATTGGCGCACCGCGGGCCCGCCGAAGGCCGCCGTCAAAGACCAGCCCTGACCAGCGATTTGTGGAGCCGCACCCGTAATCATTACGGGTGCGGCTCCACAAATCGCTATGGGGTGGGGGCGGATTCGCCGGTGGCGGCGGTGTGGCCGCTGCGATAGCCGAACACCAACGCCGGACCCAGTGTGCCGCCGGCGCCGCCGTAGGCCTTGCCGGTCACCCCGGCCATCGCGTTGCCCGCGGCGAACAGCCCCTCGATCACCGTGCCGTTGACGTGCAGCACCCGGCCATCACCATCGGTGCGCGGCCCGCCCTTGGTGCCCATGGCGCCGATGGCCACCGGGACCGCGTAGAACGGTGCGGTGTCCAGTGGCCCGAGGGTCTGCAAGGCCGGTGTCGGTGCCGCGTTGTCACCCCAGTAGCCGTCGTAAGCGCTTGCGCCACGACCGAAGTCGGGATCCTGTTCGTGTTCGACGCCGGCGTTCCAGGCATCGACGGTCCGGCGTAGGCCACCGGCGTCGATGCCGGTCGCGTCGGCGAGGTCTTCCAGCGTGGCCGAGCGGTGGAACCAGTCGGGCGCCGTGCCGCCGGGCTCGACGCCCAGGAAGCCGTAGCGCTTGAGGTGCTGGTCGTCGAAGACGATCCAGGCCGGATCGTTGAGGTAACCGGCGCGCGGGTCCAGATGGTGGAACGGCCCGGCCATCGAGTTGTATTCGCCCGCTTCGTTGAGGAACCGCTTGCCGGCCCGGTTGACGATGATGCTGCGCGGCCGGGTGCGCTCCAGCCGGACGCTTCGGCTGCGCGGCACGCCGCCGAGCGTATCGCCGGGAATCTGCACGATCGGCACCCACCACGCCTCACCCATGTTGGCCAGGTCGGCACCGTGTGCCATGGCCATCCGCAAGCCGTCACCGGTGTTGTTCGGCGGGGACACCGCGCCGCGCATCGGCCCGCGCAGGTAGGCCTCCACCAGTTGCGGGTCCCATTCGAAGCCGCCGGTGGCCAGGATGACACCGCGACGGGCACCGACCCGGATATCGGTGCCGTCGACGGTGATTCGCACGCCGGTGATCCGGCCGGACTCTTCGATCAACTCCTGCGCGCGGGCTTGCGTCACCGGCGTCACGCCGCGGTCCAGCAGTCCCTTGAGCAGCCCGGCGATCAGCGCGGTGCCGGCCACACAGTAATCGCCGTCCATGTCGTCGACGGCGGCGTGGATGCGGGCGCGCGTTTCGGCGTCGATGCCGACGTTGCTGAAGTCCACCGGGAAGGCGGTGATCCGGTCGTGCCATTCCCCGATCCGGGACAGATCGAAGGGCTTGGCATTCAGCGATCGTCCGCCGCCCGGGCGCCCGCCCGGCAGTTCCGGTTTGTAATCCGGGAAACCCTCGGCGATGTCGAAGCGCAGCTCGCTGTGTGCCTCCAGGAAGTCCAGCATGACGGGCCCGGTGCGCACGAACGTCTCGACCAGGCCGCGGTCCATGACGCCCAGCGACTGGGCCGCAAGGTACCTCAGTCCATCCGCCACGCTCAGATCGGCGCCGGCGAGCCGGTCGTGGGCGGGGATCCAGACGATACCGCCCGACACCGCGGTGGTGCCGCCCACCGTGGGCGCCTTCTCGTAGACCGCGACCGACGCGCCGTGCACCGCGGCGGTGAGCGCGGCCGCCAGCCCGGCGCCGCCGGATCCGAGAACGACGACGTCGACTTCCTGGTCCCAAACCGACACGGTTGCAATTCCTTTCAGCCGAGAATCTCGGAAAGTTGGCTGGCCGCGCGCATCACGGCATCCCGGCCGCGCAGCACGACGTCCTCCCGGTGGGAGATGAGGTTGATGCAGGTCGGGGGCGACGGCGGCCGCCGGCGCACGGGCACCGCCAACCCGTAGGTGTCCGGCTCGATCTCGCCGTGGGTGATCACCCAGCCCTGATCGCGGGCCTGCCGCACCAGGTCGCGTTCACCCGGCCGCGGCGGCATGCTCGACAGCAGCGCGATGCCGGCCGAGCCGCGCTCCAGCGGGTAACGGCTGCCCTCGTGGAAGGACAGTTGGTAGAAGACCAGCGTCGGAACGATGACGGCGATGGCGACCTGCTGGTCACCCTCGGCCACCAGGAGCGACACCGTCGTGCCGAGATCGTCGGCGAGCAGGCGCAGCGTCGGCACGCTGAGCTGGCGCACATTGTTGTCGAAGGATGCACCGAGCACCGCCAGCGTGGCGGCCGGCCGATACTTGCCGTCCTCGCCCTTGGTGATGAAACGCGATTGCGCGAGCGTGCTCAGCAACCGGTAGGCGATGGTCCGATGCACGCCCACGAAATCGGCGACCTCGGCCGCCGTGATGCCCGACGGGGCGCTGGCGACGGCTTGCAGCGCGGAAAGGCCTCTGGCCAGGGTCTGTGATCCGGCGGCGGCGCGTTCCGGTCCACCGCCGTTCGGTCCCTTGACAGACATCATCACGAGAGTGATGCTCTATACATAGTGCACATTGATGTCCGATATTAGCACACTTGATTAGTCGAAGACGAGAATGATGTTTCCGCAGGAAGGGGCGGCATGGCAGCGACTCCGGTGCACGAAAGCGTCTGGAGTGACCTTCAGGGCGTGGCGTTCGAGCAGGGCTACCTCGACGCCGGCGGGGTGCGCACCCGCTACCTGCACGCGGGGCAGGAGGGCCGGCCGGTGCTGGTTCTGCTGCACGGGTCCGGTGGCCACGCCGAGGCGTACGTGCGCAACCTGGAATCGCACGCCGAGCACTTCTCCACCTGGTCCATCGACATGCTCGGCCACGGCTACACCGACAAGCCGGGCCACCCGCTCGAAGTCGCCCACTATGTCGATCATCTGCTCGCCGTCTTCGACGCGATCGGCGCACAGCGGGTGTATCTCTCGGGTGAGTCGCTCGGCGGTTGGGTCGCCGCCCGTGCCGCGTCGGACCACCCGGATCGCATCGAACGGCTGGTCCTCAACACCGCGGGCGGATCCCAGGCCGACCCGGAGGTGATGAAACGCATCAGGACGCTGTCGATGGCCGCCGCCGAGAACCCGGACTGGGCGACGGTGCAGGCCCGCATCACATGGCTGATGGCCGACAAGTCCAAGGGTTACGACGATATCGTCGCCAGCCGCCAGAAGGTGTACCAGCAACCCGGTTTCGTCGCCGCGATGAGCGACATCATGGCGCTGCAGGATCCCGAGATCCGCGCACGGAACCTGCTCGGTCCCGCCGAGTACGGCGCGATCACGGCCCCCACCCTGGTGCTGTGGACCAGTGACGATCCGACGGCCGATGTCAGTGAGGGCAGGCGCATCTCGGAGATGATTCCCGGCGCCAGGTTCGAGGTGATGGCCGGTTGCGGGCACTGGCCGCAGTACGAGGATCCGAAGACGTTCAACCGCCTGCACCTGGACTTCCTGTTGGGTCGCGCATGACCGATATCGACGTCCTCGTCGTCGGGGCCGGGCCCGTCGGCCTGACCCTGGCCAATACCCTTGGCGCCCAGAGCGTCCGGACCCTCGTGGTGGAGGACCGGAACACGCTCATCGACTATCCGCGCGGCGTCGGCCTCGACGACGAATCGCTGCGCACGTTCCAGTCGATCGGCCTGGTCGAACAGATCCTGCCGCACACCGTGCCGAACCAGATCCTGCGGTTCTACGACGGCAACCGCCGGTTGCTCGCCGAGGTGGCACCGCCCGACGCCCGGTTCGGCTGGCCCAAACGCAACGGTTTCGTCCAGCCATTGGTCGATGCCGAACTGCTCAGGGGGCTGGAGCGCTTCCCCGATGTACAGGTGTCCTGGAGCACCCGGATGGAGAACTGCGTGCAGGACCCCGACGGCGTGACTGTGCAGCTGCACCAGGACGGCACCCCATCGACGGTGCGGGCTCGCTATGTCGTCGGCTGCGACGGCGGGCGCAGTGCCACCCGGCGCATGATGGGTGTGACGTTCGAGGGCACCACCTCCGAGACGCGGTGGCTGGTGGTCGATCTGGCCAACGATCCGCTCGGTCATCCGAACAGCGAGGTGGGCGCCGACCCGGCCCGGCCGTATGCGTCCATCTCGATCGCGCACGGTATCCGCCGCTTCGAGTTCATGATCCACGCCGGCGAGACCGACGAACAGGTGGAGCGGCCGGAGTTCATCGCCCGCATGCTGGCCCCCTTCGTCCCGCACCCCGACCGGGTCGACATCATCCGGCACCGGGTCTATACCCATCACTCCCGCATCGCGGGATCATTCCGCGCCGGACGCCTGCTGCTCGGCGGTGACGCCGCACACCTGATGCCGGTGTGGCAGGGCCAGGGTTACAACAGCGGTATCCGCGACGCCGCCAACCTCGGCTGGAAGCTGGCCGCCGTCGTCAACGGGCGGGCGCGGGACACCCTGCTGGACAGCTACGACACCGAACGCCGTAAGCACGCCCGCGCCATGATCGACCTGTCCACGCTCGTCGGACGGGTCATCTCGCCGACCAATCGGCAGGTGGCCGCGGTGCGGGACACGGTGATCCGCGCTGCCTCGGTGGTGCCCACGCTGAAGCGATACGTGCTGGAGATGCGGTTCAAGCCGATGCCGCGCTACGACGCCGGTGCCGTGGTGCACGACGCGGACCCGGGGTCGACCTCGCCGGCGGGCACCCTGTTCATCCAGCCGCACGTGGACACCCGCACCGCGCAGAACGTGCTCCTCGACGACGTGCTCGGCACCGGTTTCGCCGTGCTGGCCTGGAACAACAACCTCCGTCGTCTGCTCGACGCCGACGTCTTCGGCCGCTGGAAAGCGCTGGGCACCAGGTTCATCGAGGCCCGGCCCGCAACCCAGCTGCACTGGCCTGGCCACGACGACCCCGATATCACCGTCGTCGGTGACCGGACCGGGGCGCTGAAGAGGTTCTTCGATGCCCATACCGAGTCCGTGTTGTTCCTGCGCCCGGACCGGTGCATCGCGGCGGCGTGTATCGCCCAATTTGCGAGCGACGTGAGCAACGAGGTGTTCGACGTCCTGTGTCTGACCGAGGGAGGTGAACCCCATGTCACGAATCGCCCTGTGCTGCATGTCGCACAGCCCGCTGCTGAATCTGCCGGGACCGTCGGTGGAACTGCTGGATGACATCAACAACCACCTCGCCCAGGCCCGCGCCTTCGCCGCGGACTTCGATCCGGAGCTCGTCGTCGTCTTCTCCCCGGACCACTACAACGGATTCTTCTACCGGCTGATGCCGCCCTTCTGCATCGGTGGTGCCGCGACCGCAGTGGGCGATTACGGCACCTACTCCGGCCCGCTGGACGTCCCCGCCGCACTGGCCGACCAGATGGTGACGGCCGTCTGGGACGCCGGCGTCGACGTCTCACTCTCGGCAGCCATGGAGGTCGACCACGGGACGGTGCAACCGCTGGAGGTGCTGTTCGGTGACGCCGGTTCGCGACCGGTGATCCCGGTGTTCATCAACTCGGTGGCCACCCCGCTCGGCCCACTCAAGCGGGTCCGCGCCTTGGGCGCCGCCATCGGCGACTTTCTCGGCGGCCTCGGTAAGCGTGTGCTGATCGTGGGATCCGGTGGGCTGTCGCATGATCCACCGGTGCCGACGCTGGCGACCGCCCCACCGGCGGCGCTGGCCCGCATCGTCGGCGGGGCGCCGATGACGCCGGAGGGCAGGGCGGCGCGTCAAGAGGCCGTCATCGCGGCGGCCCGCGACTTCGCGCACGGCCGCAGCTCCCTGCAGCCGTTGAACCCGGAATGGGACCGCGCCCTGCTCGACCTGATCGACAGCAATCGGCTGGCCGAGCTGGACGGTTGGAGCAACGAGTGGATCGCCCACGAAGCCGGCAACTCCGCACACGAGATCAGGACCTGGGTGGCGGCCTTCGCGGCGCTGGCCGCGACGGGGGACTACCAGACCGAGCAGCGCTACTACCGCGCCGCTCCCGAGCTGATCGCGGGCTTCGCGATCCGGACGGCGGTCGTGGTATGAGCGACGCCAGCGACCATTTCGACCACACCGTCGATGTCCTGGTCATCGGATCCGGGGCGGGTGGCATGACGGCTGCGCTGCGGGCGAACGCGGCGGGCCTGGACACCCTCGTCGTGGAGAAGTCACCGAAATTCGGTGGCTCGTCGGCCCTGTCCGGCGGTGGCATCTGGGTGCCGGGTGCGCCGTCGCAGCGCAAGGCCGGGTATTCGCCCGACCCGGACGGGGTCTTCCGGTACCTGAAGACCATCACCGGCGGGTTGGTCAGCGACGAGCGGCTGCGCGCTTACGTCGACACGGCCCCGGCGATGATGGAGTTCCTGGAGAAGACCAGCAGCTGGTTCGAATTCGTCTGGAAGCCCGGGTACGCCGACTACTACCCGGAGCTGCCCGGTGGTTCGGCGCGCGGCAGCACGATCAACGTGCCCGAGATCGACCTGCGCACGCTCGGCGACGAGGAACAGAATCTGCTCGCTCCACTGGCGCTGGCGCCGAAGGGAATCTGGTTCGCCCCCAAGGATCTACGGCTGTTCTACCAGGTCCGGCAGAACTGGCGGGGCAAGGCGGTGCTGGTCAAGTTGATCTGGCGGATGATCCGGGCCCGGGTGTTCGGTGATCGGATGGCCGCCATCGGGCAATCCCTGATGGCGCGGATGCGGCTGGCGCTGAAGGAGAAGAACATCCCGTTGTGGTTGTCGGCGCCGATGACCGAACTCATCACCGATATCGACGGGAACGTGGTCGGCGCGGTGGTGCAACGCGACGGCAGCGTGCTGCGGGTGGCGGTCCGGCGCGGCGTGATCATCGCGTCCGGCGGCTTCGACCATCACATGGATTGGCGCAGACAGTACCTCCCGCTACTCGAAAAGGACTGGAGCTTCGGCAATCCCGCGGCCACCGGGGACGGCATCCGGGCGGGGGAGAAGGTCGGTGCCGCCACCGACCTCCTGGACGAGGCATGGTGGTTCCCGGCCATGTGTTGGCCCGACGGGCGGCTGCAGTTCATGCTCAACGAGCGGATGATGCCTGCGCAGTTCGTGATCAACGGTGCAGGCAAGCGGTTCGTCAACGAGGCCGCTCCGTACATGGATTTCGCGCACGCCATGATCCAGGGCCAGCAGAACGGCATCACACACATCCCGTGCTGGCTGATCACCGATATCAGGTCCTTCCACCGATACGTGGTCGGCGGCCATCTGCCCATCCCCAAGATCCCGTTCGCCCCGGTGCCAACGGGCCGCAGAATTCCGCAGTCCTGGTTGGATTCGGGCATCGTGGTGGCCGCCGACAGTTTCAAGGACCTGGCGGCGAAGATCGGCGTACCGCCCGATGAACTGCAGCGCACCGCCTTCCGCTTCAACGAGCTGGCCGCCAAGGGGCACGACGACGACTTCGACCGCGGTGACAGCGCGTATGACAACTATTACGGCGACCCGACCCTGCCCAACCCGAATCTCGCTCCGCTGGGCAAGCCACCGTACCTGGCCTTCCAGATCATCCTCGGCGACCTGGGCACCTCGGGCGGACTGCGCACCGACGAGCACGCCCGGGTGCTGCGCGACGACGGCAGTGTGATCGGCGGGCTGTATGCCACCGGCAACGCGTCGGCGGCGGTGATGGGTCGCAGCTACGCCGGGGCCGGCGCCACCATCGGACCCGCGATGACGTTCGGTTACGTCGCCGCCGGTCACATCTTCGACAACTCCCCCCAATCCGACCGAGAGGTACCCGCATGAAAATCTCGCTGTTCTACGAGTTTCCGCTGCCACGGCCCTGGGCCGAGGACGACGAGCACCAGTTGTTCCAGCACGGGCTCGACGAAGTGGAGTTGGCCGACAAGGCCGGCTTCTCCACCGTGTGGCTTACCGAGCATCACTTCCTTGAGGAGTACTGCCACTCGACGGCACCGGAGCTGTTCCTGGCGGCGGCCAGCCAGCGCACCGAGAACATCCGGCTGGGCTTCGGCGTGATGCACCTGCCGCCGCCGATCAACCACCCGGCCCGCATCGCCGAGCGCGTCGCCACCCTGGATCACCTGTCCAACGGCCGCGTCGAATTCGGTACCGGCGAGGGCTCTTCGGTCGCCGAACTCGGCGGGTTCGACATCGACCCGGCCGACAAACGCACCATGTGGGAGGAGGCGCTGGAGGTGTCCGTCCGCTGTATGACCGAAGCGCCGTTCACCGGATTCAAGGGTGAGCATGTCGAGATGCCGGCCCGCAATGTGGTGCCGAAGCCGCTGCAGGGCCCACACCCACCCGTGTGGGTGGCGTGCACCCGGCCGTCATCGGTGCAGATGGCCGCCCAGAAGGCGATCGGGGCATTGAGTTTCGCGTATACCGGTCCCGAGGCACTCAAGGAGCGGGTGGACGGCTACTACCGGGAATTCGAAGAGCAGGGCACGCCCGTCACCCCCGCGATCAACCCGAACCTGCTCGCCATCGGCGGTGACCTGTCGATGATGGTGGCCAAGTCCGACGAAGAGGCGCTCACGCGGTTGGGCATCGGCGGCGGATTCTTCTCGTTCGGCATCATGCACTACTACCTGACCGGCATGCACACGCCCGGCCGCACCGGGGTGTGGGAGCTCTACGAGAAGGCCGTCAAGGACGATCCCACGCTGGCCTACGGCCCGGGGCGCGGCGCCATCGGATCACCGGACACGGTGCGCGAGTTCCTGCGCGGCTACGAGGCCAGCGGCGTCGACGAGATCATCCTGCTGCTCAACCCGCGCAGTCACGAGGGCACCATGGAGTCCATCGAGATCATGGGCAAGGAGATCCTGCCCGAGTTCATCGAACGCGACGCCGAGGCCGTGGCGGCCAAGGCCAAGCGCCTGGAACCCGTCATCGAGAAGGTCGAGGCGCGTCGCCGGCCGTCGGATGCTCCGCTGTTCGACGAGACCTACTCCTTCGGGGGCCTGCCCACCGGCCGGGGCGGCAAGTTCACCGCCGGTGAGATTCCGGAGGCGATGGCCGAGATCAACGAGGGCCGGGTGAAGGCCGCGCAGTTGGAGAAGGAAAAGCGCGAGGCGAGAAGCTGAGCGTGCCCGACCGTTGGCGGTACGACGGCCGACGGGTGGTGGTGACGGGGTGCGCGTCGGGTATCGGCGCGCACCTGGCCACCCAACTCGCCGACCTGGGTGCCCACGTCACCGGGCTGGACCTGCGCCGCCCGGAACGACCGCCGGCCGAGTTCGTCGAAATGGACTTGGCCGACGAGGATTCCATCGACGCGGCGGTCACCGCCGTCGGCGGGCCCGTCGATGCCCTGTTCAACGTGGCCGGTGTGTCGTCGGGGATCGGTGATCCGCTGCTGGTGGTGAGCATCAACTTCCTCGGCACGCGGCATTTCACCGAGGCGCTGCTCCCGCGGATGCCGGCCGGTTCGGCCATTGCGAACGTCTCGTCGTTGGCCGCCGCCGACTACCTGGCCAACGCGGCGGTGACCGCGGGACTGCTGCGCACCACGTCGATGGCCGACGGCATCTCGTGGTGCCAGGCCAACCCGGATGCGCTGGCCGACGGCGGGTATCGGCTCTCCAAGGAAGCCATCATCCTCTACGGGATGGCCCACGCCCTGTCCCTGGGGCAGCGCGGCATCCGCATCAACTGCACCGGGCCCGGTGTCACCGAAACACCGATCCTGGATCAATTGCGCACTGCGTACGGCCAGGATTACCTGGACGCGTTCCCGACGCTGCTGGGCCACGTGTGCGGTCCCGACGAACAGGCGTCCGTGCTGGCCTTCCTCAACAGCGCGGCGGCAAGTTACATTTCGGGACAGGTGATCTGGGTGGACGGCGGCACCGTCGGCGGCCGGATCGCCGCGGCGCTGCCGTCGAAGCCGGCGCAAGAGGCACTGGAGGGAAGCGACTAGATGTCCACCATGCAGGACTTCCGCCGGGTCGCCGACGACGTGCGTAACTGGGGCCGGTGGGGCGCCGACGACGAACTCGGCACCCTGAACCTCATCACCGCCGACAAGGTGGCCGAGGCTGCCGCCCTGGTCAAGCGCGGCAAGGTGATCTCACTGGGCGGTGACTTCGGGTCCAACGGCCCGCAGGGAGCGTTCAAGTTCCGGTTCAACCCGATCCACGTGATGACCGTGGACGGCGGCGACGCCGAAACCCTGGTCCGGTACGCTCCGGAGTGGGCCCGCAAATCCGTTGCCCAAGAGCTCAGTTCGTTCTTCGTCGACAACATCTTCCGGTTCAACGACGACATGATCACCATGTCGCTGCAGGCCGCCACGCAGTGGGACGCGCTGTCCCACGTCTATTACGAGGACAAGCTGTACAACGGGTTCCCGGCGGACTCGGTGACCAGTCTCGGGGCCTATCGCTGCGGTATCGAAAAGGTCGACGGTAAGGGCATCGTGTCGCGCGGCGTGCTGCTCGACGTGGTTGCGCACCGCGGCGAGGAGGTGTTCTGCGCACCGGGACGGCCCATCACGCCGGGAGAACTCGACGACATCGCCGCCGCGCAGGGAGTGCGGATCGGTGCCGGCGACATCGTGGTGGTGCACACCGGATGGTGGACCCGGTTCCTGTCCACCGGCGACGGGCACGAGGCCGGGTCCGGGCTGCACTGGACCTGCGCGTCGTGGTTGCACGACCACCAGGTCGCGGCCGTCGCCTCGGACAACCTGATGGTCGAGGATCCCGACCCGGCCAACGGTGTGGAAGGCACCTTCCTGCCGATGCACATGCTGTGCCTGCGCGATATGGGGCTGATGCTGGGCGAGTACTGGGACCTGACCGGTCTGGCCGCCGACTGCCGGGCCGACGGCGTGTACGAATTTCAGTTGATCGCACCGCCGCTGAAGGTGGTGGGGGCGGTGGGGGCACCGGTCAGTCCGATTGCGATCAAATGACATTCACCCGCAAGACGATCAGCGTCGACGGCTTGGTGACCGGCTACCTCGAGGCGGGCACGGGCGATCCCGTCGTGTTGCTGCACGGCGGTGAATTCGGCGCCAGTGCCGAGCTCGGCTGGGAGCACACCATCGGCGCGCTCGCCCGGCACCACCGGGTGCTGGCCCCGGACATGCTCGGCTTCGGTGCATCGGCGAAGGTCGTCGACTTCAACGACGGTCGCGGCATGCGGATCCGGCACATCGCCCGGTTCTGCGACATCCTGGGCATCGACCGGGCGCACTTCGTCGGCAACTCGATGGGCGCGATCAACCTGCTGGTGGACACCACGTCCGAGAGGCCGGTGCTGCCGGTGCGCAGCCTGGTGGCGATCTGCGGTGGCGGGGACATCCAGCGCAACGAGCACACCGCGGCGCTGTACGACTACGACGCCACGCCCGAGGCGATGCGTCGCATCGTGACCGCCCTGTTCTGCGACCCCGCCTACCCGGCCGACGAGCAGTACGTGCGGCGGCGGTACGAGTCGAGCATCGCCCCGGGTGCCTGGGAGTCGTTGGCGGCGGCGCGTTTCCGGCGCCCGGGACTGGAGCCGCCGACCACCCCGTCGTCGGAGCGGGCCTACCACCGCATCCCGGTGCCGGTGCTGGTCGTCGAGGGCGCCGGTGACAAGCTGCTGCCGCCCGGGTGGGCCGCCGAAATCGCCGCCCAGATCCCGGACGGGCGGTCGGCGGTCGTCGAAGGGGCGGGCCATTGTCCCCAGATCGAGCAGCCCGCCGCGCTGAACGCGCTGGTGTCGGACTTCCTGAAAGGTGTGCCATGACAAGCGAGAAGCGCAGCGGGATGGCTCATGTCTGAGGAACTGGACGGCAAGGTCGCCATCGTCACCGGTGGCGCGTCCGGTCTCGGCGCGGGCCTGGTGCGCCGTTTCGTGGCCGAGGGCGCGCGGGTGGTGATCGGTGATGTCGAGGCCGAGCGCGGCGCCGAGCTGGCGGCCGAACTCGGCGGCAAGGCGGTGTTCCTGCGCTCCGATGTCACCGATGTCGAGCAGATCAGCGCCCTGGTGGACACCGCTGTGCACACGTTCGGCGGCTTACACGTCATGGTCAACAACGCCGGGGTCTCGGGCACCATGCACCGGCGGTTCCTGGACGACGACCTCGCCGATTTCGATGCGGTCATGCGGATCAACGTGCGGGCCGTGATGGCGGGTACCCGCGACGCCGCGCGCCACATGGCCGAGCACGGCGGTGGGTCCATCATCAACCTCACCTCCATCGGCGGGATCCAGGCAGGTGGGGGAGTGCAGACCTACCGCGCCTCCAAGGCGGCGGTCATCCAGTTCACCAAGTCGGTGGCAATCGAATTGGCACACCATGAAATCCGGGTGAACGCCATCGCGCCCGGCAATATCAGGACGGCGATCGTGGCCAAGTCGGCCTCGGCCGAGGACCGCCAGCGGCTGGACGAGTTCGAGGAGAAGATCCGCGCCCAGATGCGCGCCGACCGGCCGCTCAAACGCGAGGGCACCGTCGACGACGTCGCCGAGGCGGCGTTGTACTTCGCCACGGACCGGTCGCGTTACGTCACCGGCACGGTGTTGCCGATCGACGGGGGCACGGTGGCGGGCAAGGTGCTGGCGCGCAAGGAGAACAGCTAGACGCGGCGCCGAGATCGACGTTCGGTCGGGTTCTTCTCGAACTCTTTCGCCCAAACGAGCATATCGGCGGATTAAATCAAGTGCTTGACTTAATTACAGGAGGAGCGTTGACTGTAACGGTGACAGCTGCGAGATCCCTGCGTTCGGAGCGGGCCAGCGGTACCCGCGAGTCGATCCTGGTGGCCGCGGAACGGCTCTATGCCGAACACGGTGTCTTCGCCGTCTCCAACCGTCAGGTGAGTGAGGCTGCCGGACAGGGCAACAACGCCGCGGTGGGTTACCACTTCGGCACCAAGACCGACCTGGTACGCGCGATCGAGCACAAGCATCGCCAACCGATCGAGCTGCTGCGCGAACGGATGATCGCGGCCGTCGCGGGTTCGGAGGAGTTGCGCGACTGGGTGGCTTGTCTGGTCTGCCCGCTCACCGACCACCTTGCCGAACTGGGAAACCCCACCTGGTACGCCCGTTTCGCCGCGCAGGCCATGACGGACCCCGAATACCACACCATCGTGGTCAAGGACGCGCTGAGCTCGCCGTCGCTGGTGCACGTCATCGGCCGCATCAACGCCTGCCTGCCCGACCTGCCCGCCGAGGTCCAATTCGAGCGCAACATCATGGCGCGCAACCTGTTGATGCACAGCTGCGCCGACCGTGAGCGCGCGCTGGCCGCCGGTGGCGCGGCCGTCGCCGGCCGAACCTGGAGCGCAGCCGGCGCCGGCCTGATCGACGCGATCGTCGGACTGTGGCGAGCGCCGGTCACGGGCGCCCGAGGCGCGTCATGAAAATAGTTGTGCACCAGGACAAATGCGTTTCCTCCGGGCAGTGCGTCCTGAATGCGATGGACCTCTTCGACCAACGCGACGATGACGGAGTCGTCGAGTTGCTCGAACCCGAGCCCCGCCCCGACCGATTCGACGACGCCCGCCGAGCCGCGGCGGCCTGCCCGGCCCTGGCCATCGACATCCACGACTGAACCGAGGAATCACGTGTCCGAGACGTTGACCGAAGTAGACATCCCCGATTACCCGATGGAACGCGATGTCCGGTGCCCGTTCGCGCCGCCACCACCCATGCTCGGGAATCCCAAAGGGCTGTTCCGGGTGAAGATCTGGAACGGCGATACCCCGTGGTTGATCACCGGGCACGAGGAGGCGCGCACGCTGTTCGCCGATTCGCGGGTCAGTGTCGACGACCGTAGGTCCGGATTCCCGCACTGGAACGAGCACATGCTCGCCACCGTCGACAAGCGACCGCGGTCGGTGTTCACCTCGGATGCCGAGGAGCACACCCGATTCCGCCGGATGCTGTCCAAGCCGTTCACCTTCCGGCGCGTGGAGGGGCTGCGCCCGGCGATCCAGAAGATCACCGACGAGTGCATCGACGCGATTCTGGCCGGCCCCCAACCCGCCGAGCTGGTGTCCCAGCTGGCGCTGCCGGTGCCGACCGTCGTGATCAGCGAGATGCTGGGTGTCCCATACGAAGACCACGAATTCTTCCAGGAACACGCCAACGCCGGCCTGGCGCGCTACGCCGCCGCGGACGCCATGCAGAAGGGCGCGATGAGTCTGCACCAGTATCTGATCGACCTGGTCGAGGAGAAGCAGGCGCACCCCGGCGAGGACGCGGTGTCCGACCTGGCCGAGCGGGTCACCGCGGGTGAGATCAGCGTGAAGGAGGCGGCCCAGCTGGGCACCGGCCTGCTCATCGCCGGGCACGAGACCACCGCCAACATGATCGGCATCGGGATCCTGGCCCTGCTGGAGAATCCCGACCAGGCCGACTTCCTGCGTAACGCGCAGGATCCCAAGGTGATCGCCAACGCGGTCGAGGAATTGATGCGCTACCTGTCCATCATCCAGACCGGCCAACGCCGGGTCGCCATCGAGGACATCGAGATCAGCGGTGAAACCATCCGGGCCGGCGAAGGCATCATCATCGACCTGGCACCGGCCAACTGGGATGCCAAGGCATACCCGGAACCCGACAAGCTGGACCTGAGCCGGGATGCCGGCCAACAGCTGGGCTTCGGCTACGGCCGGCACCAGTGCGTGGGCCAGCAGCTGGCCCGCGCCGAACTGCAGATCGTCTTCCACACCTTGCTGCGCCGCATTCCCACCATGCGCCTGGCCATCCCGCTCGACGAGGTGCCGTTCAAACACGACCGCCTCGCCTACGGCGTCTACGAACTGCCCGTTACCTGGTAACCGACGGCCCGATTGGAGTAACCACCGATGTCTGCTCTGACCACGCTCTACCCGCCCGAGGGCTTCGGCGCGCCCAAACACCGCAAAGGCCACGCCACGCGTGAGCTGGGACTGCCGGCCGGAACGGAGATCTTCTCGGCCGACAATCACATCTCGGTGGCCGACGACATCTTCTACGAACGGTTCCCCGACGACCTCAAGGGTGCCGCGCCGCGTATCTGGTATGAGGACGGCGCCTACATGGTCGGGATGAAGGGCAAGGCCTGGACCGGTGGCGATTTCGGCCGGGTCCTCATGCAGTACGACGATCTGGCCGGTGCGGCCACCAACAACATCGAGGCCAGGATCCGGGAGCTGCGCGAGGACGGCATCGACAAGGAACTCGCCTTCCCCAATGCGGTGCTGGCGTTGTTCCACTACCCCGACAAGGGCATCCGGGAACGGGTGTTCCGGATCTACAACGAGGTGATGGCCGAGTTGCAGGAGCGCAGCAACGGCCACTTCTACGGCGTCGGCCTGATCAACTGGTGGGATCCCGCCGGAACCCGGTCCACCCTCGAGCAGTTGAAGTCGCTGGGCCTCAAGACCTTCCTGCTGCCGCTGAACCCCGGTAAGGACGACGAGGGCAACATCTACGACTACGGCAGCACCGAGATGGATGCCGTGTGGGACGAGATCGAGGCCGCCGGCCTGCCGGTCAGCCACCACATCGGGGAGACGCCTCCCAAGACACCGTGCCAGCACAACAGCGTCGTCGTCGGGATGATGGTCAACGTCGACTCGTTCCGTGAACAGTTCGCCAAGTACGTCTTCTCCGGCATCCTGGATCGCCATCCGTCGCTGCGGATCGGCTGGTTCGAGGGCGGTATCGCCTGGGTGCCCACCGCCCTGCAGGACGCCGAACACATGCTGGCCTCGTACCGCCACATGTTCAACCACGAACTGCAGCAAGACATTCGGTACTACTGGGACCATCACATGAGCGCATCGTTCATGGTCGATCCGCTCGGTCTGCGGTTGCTGGACGAGATCGGCGTCGACAACGTGATGTGGTCCAGCGACTACCCGCACAACGAGTCCACCTTCGGCTATTCGGAGAGGTCCCTCGCCACGGTGGTGGACGCGGTGGGCCCGGAGAACGCGGTCAAGATCGTCAGCACCAACATCCAGAAGTTCCTGGGGCTGACCACCGCATGACCACGTCGACGCAGCCCGGCGTCACCCAGATCGCCCGCACCGGATACAGCCGGCTGGACATTCCCGCCGAGCCGGACCTGGTGCGGTTGCGCAGGGAGGTCGGTGCCCGCCTGCACGCCGCAATGGCCGAGCAGGGCGTGGACGCGCTGGTCCTGCTGGGTAACAGCAACGTCATGTACGCCACCGGCATCAGCTGGCCACTGGCCGATGCCGGCCTGTCGCACGTCGAGCGGCCGGTGGCCGTCGTGCTCGCCGACGACGCTCATCCGCACCTGTTCCTGCCGTTTCGGGAGGGTGCGGCGATGGAGTCCGGTCTGCCCGACGACCACCTGCACGGCGCCGTCTACCTCGAATTCGAGGAGGGCGTAGGCGAATTCGCCAAGATTCTGGCCGGGCTGGTACCCGCCGGAGCCACCATCGGCGTCGACGAGTTGACCGGTGCGATGCGCCGGGCCGGCAGCGCGCTGTTCCCCAGCGCACCGGTGGATGCGGCCGCCGTGGTCGGTGCGGCGAAACTGGTCAAGACCATCGACCAGATCGCGTGTATCCGGCGCGCCTGCCAGATCACCGAACAGGCCGTCGGGGAAATCCAGCAGTCCTTGACTCCCGGGGCGCGCCAGATCGACCTGTCCGCGCAATTCGTCCGCCGCACTTTCGAACTCGGCGCCACGACCAACATGTTCGACTCCATCTGGCAGGTCATGCCGGCGTCCCGGGCCGAAGGCACCTGGACCACCACGGGCGACCTCGCACTGCCCCTGCTGACCACCGAACGAGAGGTTGCCCAGGGCGACGTGTTGTGGACCGACGTGTCGATCGCCTATCACGGCTACTGCTCCGACCACGGTCGCACCTGGATCGTCGGTCAGGATCCGACACCGGCCCAGCAACAGCAGTTCGACAAGTGGCGTGCCATCGTCGACGCCGTACTCGCGGTGACCAAGGCCGGTGCGACCTGCGGGGACCTGGGCCGGGCGGCCACCGCCGCCGCCGGGGGCCGCAAGCCCTGGTTGCCGCATTTCTATCTGGGCCACGGCATCGGCACCAGCGCGGCCGAAATGCCGATGATCGGGACGGATCTCGGCCAGGAATGGGACGACACCTTCGTCTTCCCCGCCGGCATGTTGTTGGTCTTCGAGCCGGTGGTCTGGGAGGACGGCACGGGTGGCTACCGCGGCGAGGAGATCGTGGTCGTCACCGAAAGCGGCTGGATGCCGCTGACCGCATATCCGTACGACCCGTATGAGGTGCCCAGTGGGAGTTGACATCGAGGCCGACGACCGCGCATTGCGCTTCAGCCGTCGGGAGCGCGCCCTGGCGCAGATGCAGGCCCACGACCTCGACGTGCTGGTACTCGGCAGGCAGGCCAACGTCCGCTACATCTCCGGTGCGCCACAACTGTGGGTGGTGGGCACCCGGCCGTTCGGGCCGATCTGCACCTTCGTCCGCGCCACCGGTGAGATCCACCTGAACAGCACGTGGGACGAGGGCATCCCGGAGGAGATCCCGCACGAGCACCTGTACGGCCTGGCGTGGAACCCGATGACGCTGATCGGCGTGCTGCAGAACATCACCGGCACCGCCACCGCACACCGGGTCGGAACCGATGCGCTGACACCCACCTTCGCGACGTTGTTGCCGATGGCCTTCCCCCAAGCCGAGCTGGTCGACGGTGAGGAGGCGATGCGTGCCGCCCGGCGGGTCAAGACGCCCGAGGAGATCGCGGCCTTGCGGCGAGCACTGCTGGTCGCCGAGGAGGGGCTGGCCCGTGGCGTGACGCAGTTGGAACCGGGAATCACCGAGCAGGTCCTGGCGGGCGCCGTGCTCGAGGCCGAGGCCGCCGGCGGGGTCAGCACCCCCGCCACCCAGGACGCGGCCTGGGTGACCTCCACCGAACACCCCTGGCGGCGCGCGGCCGGGGACGGCCGGGTGCGGGAGGGTGACCTGGTGGCGCTGTCCGCGGGTGTGCTCGCCGACGGATATGTCGGCGAGGTGGCCAGGACGGTGCACGTCGGCGAGCCGACCGAGGCCGTCCGGTCGCTGTTCCGGCGCCGGGATGACCTGTGGGGCAGACTGATCGACGCTTGCCGTCCCGGCGCACCGGCCAGTGCGCTGCTGGATGCCTACGCCCACGCCGGCGAGCGGTTGCCTGCCATGCCGGTGGCACACGGCCTCGGTCTGGGTTTCGACCCGCCGGTGGTCTCGCCGGACTTACGGGCCACCGCGGATTCGGAGATCCTGGAGCCGGGCATGGTGCTCGCCGTCACCGGTTACGTCTGGGAGCAGGGCGTGGGCGCGGTGTTCACCCGGGATGCGGTGTTGATCACGGCCGACGGTGCCGAGGTGCTCACCAATGCCCCGTTGTACGGAGAAGCGGCCCATGCCTGATCGGCCCTCCCCGGAGGAGATCATCCTCTACCGCAAGGACCCCGCGACCAAGATCGCCACCATCACCTTCGACAGGCCGGAATTCCTCAACGCGCCGACGTCGATGGCCCGGCTGCGGTACGCCGACATCCTGCGGGCGGCCAACACCGACAACGAGGTCAAGGTGGTGATCATCCGCGGTGTCGGGGACAACCTGGGCAGCGGTGCCGACCTTCCGGAGTTCATGGAGGGCAACGACAACCCGGCGGCGCGGCTGGCGGAGTTGCGGCTGGATGACGACGATGTCGCAGGCATCGGCGACGTGGCGTACCCCCCGAAGGGGACGTTCCGCAATGGCGCCACCATCAGCGCCTGGTACGCCAACTCCCAGGCCGGGAATCGGGCACTGCAGGATTTCAAGAAGATCAGCATCGTCGAGGCCAAGGGCTACTGTTACGGCTGGCATTTCTATCAGTGCGCCGACGCGGATCTGGTCATCTCCAGTGACGACGCCCTGTTCGGGCATCCGTCGTTCCGGTACCACGGCTGGGGTCCGCGGATGTGGACGTGGGTCCAGATGATGGGGCTGCGCAAGTTCCAGGAGATGGTCTTCACCGGCCGGCCCTTCACCGCCGCCGAGATGTATGACTGCAACTTCCTCAACAAGGTGGTGGCCCGCGACCGACTCGAGGCCGAGACCGAGAAATATGCGCTGGCGTGTGCGCGGAACCGGCCGGTGGACACCATCTTTCAGCAGAAGATGTTCTTCGAGATCTTCAAGCAACAGCAGGGTGAGTACATGGGCAGCCTGCTGTCGGCCTTCTTCGAGTCGATGGGCAACGGGGTGGCCAATGACAGTGACGATGACCTGGACATGTTCGAGTCCATCGATACCGGGCTGGCGGCGGCGGTCAACGACAACGACAGCAAATTCCCACCCGAGTTCCGGCTCTCGAAGAAGAACCGGGCGAAACCCGAATAGGCCATGAACCCACCACTGACCGGCTACACCGTCGTCGACCTGTCCAGCGGGATCGCCGGCGGATACGCCACCAAGATCCTCGCCGACGGTGGCGCAGACGTCATCAAAGTGGAAGCCCCGGAGGGTGATCCACTGCGCGGCTGGTCGGCCTCGGGCACCGCACCCGGCGCCCTGTTCGCCTTCCTGGCCGGCGGTAAGCGCAGCGTGATCGCCGACCGACAACTGCTGGACCGGCTGCTCGCGGGCGCGGATGCGGTGGTGTGGTCACCGGAGTCCACTGCGGCGCAATCGGTTTCACCCGTCGACTTGCATCGCCGGCATCCGCACCTGATCGTCACGGCCATCACCCCGTTCGGTCTGGACGGCCCGTGGAGTGCCCGCCCCGCCACCGAGTTCACGCTGCAGGCATGGTCCGGCGGCGCGATCGGCATCGGCCGCGGCACCCAGGACCGGGCGCCGGTCACCATCGGCGGCCAGGTGGGCGAGTGGCTCAGCGGGGCCTACGCCGCCGCGATGACGCTTGCGTTCCGGGCGCGAGCACTGCGCGACGGGCATGGTGAACTCATCGACCTGTCCAAGCTGGAGGCGCAGATCCTGTGCCTGACCTATTACCCGGTCACCTACTTCGAAACGCTCGGGCGGCCGTGGCGGACCGAACGCCGGCCGACGGTGCCTGGGGTGGCGCAGGCCGCCGACGGGTTGGTGGCACTCGGTTGCGGCACCGCCCAGCAGTGGTGGGATCTGTGCGCCATGTCGGGGCATGAGGAATGGATCGACGAGACCGCCGAGCTGACCATCACCGAGCAGGCCAATCGGCACGCCGACGAGCTGTACGAGTGGATCCGCCGGCAGCCGGCCGATGAGTTGCGTGATATCGCGGCGGCCTTCCGGATCCCGAACGCACCGGTCGGCAACGGCGAGAACGTCACCGCGATGGACCATTTCGTGCTACGCGAGACCTTCGTGCCCAACCCGGCCGGTGGATTCGTCCAGCCAGGACCGCCGTACCGTTTCACCGGCGCCGCGCTGCGCGCGCCCGCACCCCCACCCGCCCTCGGCGAGCACACCGACGAGGTGCGCGCGGCCGCCCTGCCGCCACGCCCGGCGCCCACCACGCCTCACGACCGGGACCGGTTGCCGTTCACCGGCTTACGCGTCCTGGACATGACGACGTTCTGGGCGGGACCGTCGTGCACGCACGCACTCGGCATGCTCGGGGCCGATGTCATCCATCTGGAATCGACCTCGCGCCCCGACGGCACCCGGCTGATCGCCGGGATCCCCAGCACGGTGGAGCAGTGGTGGGAGCGTTCGCCGATCTTCAGCGCGCTCAACACGAACAAGAAAAGCGTGACGATCGACTTCCAGACCGAGGCGGGCCGTGAACTGCTGCTGCGCTTGATCGCCGAATCCGACGTGGTGGTGGAGAATTTCACCCCGCGCGTCATCGACCAGCTGGGCCTCGACTTCGACGCGGTGAAGGCGCTGCGCGATGACATCATCATGGTGCGCATGCCGGGCTTCGGGCTCGACGGGCCGTGGCGGGACAACCCGGCTTTCGCCTACATCATCGAGGACGTGTCCGGGTTGAGCTGGCTGACCGGCTATCCGGACCGCACCCCGGTCGAGCCGTATTCGGTCGGTGACCCGAACGCCGGTGTGCACGCCCTCAACGCGTTGCTGTTGGCGCTGGAACACCGCCGCACGACCGGGCAGGCCGTACTGGTCGAGGCGGCCATGGTCGACGCCGCACTCAACATCGCCGCCGAGCAGGTGATCGAGTATTCGGCCACCGGCGCGTTGTTACACCGCGACGGCAACCGGGGTCCGGTCGCCGCACCCCAGAACCTCTACCAGAGTGCTGAGATCGACGAGTTCGGCCGAGACGACAGCTGGGTGGCCATCGCCGTCCAGAGCGACGAGCAGTGGCAGGCGCTGCGTTCGGCCCTCGGCGCACCGGACTGGGCATGCGATCCGGCGCTGGAGCACGCGGAGGGGCGCCGTGCCGCCCACGACGCGCTCGACGAGCGGCTGGCTGCGTGGTGCCGCGCCCGCACGGGTGATCAGATCGTCGACCTCCTCTGGCCGGCCGGCGTGCCGGTGGCGAAGGTGATGCAGCCACACCGGCAGACCGAGCTGCCCCAGCTACGGCATCGCCGCTTCTTCGAGCATGTCGGGCACCCGGTGAACGTCGCTGCCCCGCACAGCACCCTGCCGGTGAAGTTGGTCGACGGGCCGACGACCTTTCACCGTGAACCGGCCCCTTTGCTCGGTGAGCACAACCACGAGGTGCTCACCGCGCTCGGCCTGACCGACGACCAGATCGAAGCCTTGGCCGACGACGGCGTGATCGGCACCGAACCGGGCAGGGCCGGCCGGCACAAGGCCGTGCGCTGAATCGGCGCGGCTCAAGGCCGCTGCGCGGAGTCCAGTCCGGTCGGGCCGAGCCGCGCGCTGAGCACCCGCCACGGATCGGCATAGATGCCGGGCGAATTGCGGTAAGCACCTTGACGTTTCACGAACGCCCGGGCCAATGGCGCCATCATTCGGGTCGGGTGGCGCTTCCAGCCGGTCTGGGCCCGGATCTCGTCCAGCATGGCCGGCCAGGAGTGATGCTGGAACTTCAGCACCTCCTGAGCCCGGGTGGTGTCCATCCAATCGGTGATGAACCAATCGTCGTCGCTGTCGGGATCACCGGGGCGTCCGGGCGGCAGCACACCGGGCAGTCCCCGAGCGGCGGCCAGCGCCGAACCGACATCACCTTGGCGCATCCGATGCGTCTCGTCACCGGCGATCAGCAGGATCTCGCCGACCGCGTCGGCGACGGTGGCTGCGGCGAAAGCGCTTGCCACGTCCCGCACGTCGACCATGTGGATGCGGTTGTCCACGGGCAATGCGCTCTCGAAGAAGAGTGCGTCCAGACTGAACGTCATGGCGCTCAGATCGGTGCTCATCACGCCGCCGAGTCGCAGCACCACCCAATCCAGTCCTGACGCCCGGACATACGCCTCGGATTCCAACTTGTGTCCGCCGTACAGCTCGGTCGGGCGGGGCGGGGTCTCGGCGGTGACCGGATCCGGGTGACGATGCGGATTACGGGAGCCGTACACCGCGTTGCTCGATGCCTGCACGAAGCGCGGGGGAGCGGGGGCAGCGACCGCGGCGTCCACCAACGTCTTGGTGGCGTCCACGTTGACCTTGCGGGCCAGGCCAGGGTTGCGGTAGATCGGCGGCGGGATCACCGCGGCCAGGTGGATGATCGCTTCCGGCGCGACGTCGGCGATGAGCCGCTGAACCTCGGCGGGGACGGTCAGGTCGGCCCAGCGGGCTTCGGCCTCTGCCGGAAGCGCCTGTGCCTTGGCACGATTCGCGTCGGTGCCGAGGTCGGTGGCCACCACCCGGCGGCCTTCGGCCGCGAGTGCTCTGACCGTGGCCGAGCCGACGAGACCGAAGGCCCCGGTGACCAGGACGGTGTCGGACATCGATTACTTCAGGCAGCTGCCGGCGTCCACCGGCAGCGTGACGCCGGTGATGTAACGCGCCTCATCGGAGGCGAGGAACAACACCGCATTACTGATGTCCACCGCGTCCACCCACGGGATGGGCAGCGTGTGGAACAGCTGACAGATGGGTGCCATGTCGTCCGGTCCGGGGTTGTCCAAGTCCGGACGGAACATCTTGAACGTGCCCTCGTTGTGCAGCATCTGGGTGCTCACATGGGTGGGGTGTACCGAGTTGGCGCGGATATTGTGCTGCCCGAGCTCGACGGCGAAGCTCCTCATCAGGCCGACGACACCGTGCTTGGCCGCCACATAGTTGCCGCAGTGCGGATAGGCCTTGAGGCCGCCGACGGAACTGGTCAGGATGATCGATCCTCCGCGTCCACCCGAGATGATGTGCGGGACAGCGGCTTTGACGGACTTCCAGACGCCCGACAAGTTGATGTCGATCATCTCGTCCCAGTCCAGCTCGGTGGTCTCGTGCAAGACGTCGCCGCCGTTGCCGATCCCGGCGTTGGCGACGATGATGTCCAGGCGGCCCAGCTGCTCGACGCCGCTGTCGACGGCGGCCTTGACGGCGGCCGCGTCCCGGACGTCGACCTCAGCGGTGACGATGCGGCGGTTCAGGCCTTTGACCAGATTCGCGGTCTCCGCGAGATCGTCCGGCGTGGATGCCGGGATGGCGGTCTCCACGCCCGGGCGGATGGGTCCGCAGATATCGATGGCGATGATGTCGGCGCCTTCTTCGGCCAGCCGCACGGCATGGCTGCGACCCTGTCCACGCGCGGCACCGGTGACGAACGCAACCTTGCCCTCTACCCGCCCAGCCATGTGTCCTCGCTTCTCCCTCGAGTCTGTGTGCGGCCTCTTTGGCACTTGCTCAGCACTCTGTCACCGCTGGTTGCCCCATGTCAATGACAGATTCAAATCGGGACAACTAAACTCTTTGCTTAGAAGAATGTCGTTCTCATGCGGTATGGCGGTAACCCTGCGCCGGAAGGCATGCGGGGACCGGCGGCGACTAGCTGGGGCCGGCGAAACCGTGCGCGATGAAGTCCCAGACTTCTTGCGCGGAGATCGGCTTGTTGGTGGCGTCGTCGCTGCCACTGGATTGGGCGACGAACATCACGGTCTGCATGGTCATCGCGGCCATCCGGCGGGGGTTGACGCCCGGGCGCAGCTTCCCGGCTTCGGCGGCCTCCTCCATCAACTCGGTGAGCAGCGCCAGTAGGGGAGCGTGCGCCACCTTCACCTCGGAGGGGTGCGACACCAGCAGGCGGGGTGCGAAGTCGGTGAACAGCGGTCGCTTGGCGGTGGGGTCCGGACGTGAGGACTCGAACAGCAACTCGATGGCGACCTTGAGCCGGTCGAGCGGATCGGACTGGCTGGCGGTGGCGGCCCGGATCTGATCGGCCGAGCGGCTCAGCGCATCCTCGAACAAGGCGAGCAGCAACTCATGTTTTCCGTCGAACTGCAGGTAGAAGCTGCGCAGCGACTGGCGGGAGCGGTCGACGACCTCCTGCACGGTGAAGTCCGTGCTGCCCTTTTCGATGATGATCGACTGGGCGGCGTCGAGGAAACGCTGCACGCGCTGAGCGGCGCGGAGTTTGGCGGTCTTGATGGACCGCTCGACCGCACGCTGCTTCCAAGCGGGCTCTTCGTTTGCGCTGGTCACCGGCTGCTCAGCTGCCTGCCGATTCGGGAGAACATGAGTGGACTGTACCGGAGAACGCCTGGGCATCGCGGTGCTCGCCCCCCTCCGTACGCTCGTGTCGGAGATTCTAGCTTTCTCATGATGAGAATAGTATTCTCATTTTCGCCTTTGCATAAGGGCTACCGGGAAAGCCGCTTTCCGGACCGCTCGGCGATGGAGAAGCTACAACTGCGCCAGCCGGGGCGCCGAGCCCCTGGCTCGCAGGCCGGCGCCGGCCTTCTTGGTCAGCTCCCGCGAACTGCCGAGCAGGCCGTCGAGCACGAGGGCGCGCTTCACGTGCCGATGCAGATCGTGTTCCTCGGTGAAGCCGATGCCGCCGAGCACCTGCTGGCAATGCTTGGCGGCGGTCAGCGCCGCCTTGCCCGCCGCGGCCTTGGCGAGCAGCGCGGTCAGGTCCGGGTTGTCCGCGCCGGGCAGGGTCAGTGTCGCCTCGGCGCCTTCGATGGCCACCAGCGTCTCGGCCAGCCGGTGCCGAACGGCCTGGAACGAGGCGATGGGCTTGCCGAATTGCACCCGGTCCAGCGCATGCCGGCGTGCCAGCGACAGCATGGCGCGAGCGGAGCCGACCAGCCACCAGCCCACCGCGACCCGGGCTTCGGCCACCCGGATCGGGTAGCCCTCGTCCTCGCGACGCAGCGGGAGCCCGCCGAGTGCCGAGCCGCCTTCGGTGGCGACCCGGTCCCACACCACCCAGCCGTTGCCGGTGTAGGGCAGCGGCAGCTCGACCGTGTCGCCGATGGTGTTGCCGGTCGCGTGCAACACGACGTCGACGAGCACCGAAGCGTGCGAACCGGTTTCGCCGAGCAGTCGGAAGACCAGCGGCACCGCCAGCTCGGGGACGTCGGTCAGCATCTCGGCCCAGCCCAGTTCGGTGAGCGCCGCGTCGAGCGCCGGACCGGAGGTGGCGAGCATGGTCTTGCGAAGGGTGTCTTCCAGCAGTGTCAACGACTCGGGATCGAGTGCCGTGGTCATCGTCAGTCCTTCCCGAGGTCCAGCAGGCGGCGGGCGATGATATTGCGCTGCACCTCGGCGGTGCCGCCGTAGATGGTGGCCGCCCGCGAGTACAGGTACTCGGTGCGCCAGTCGGTGTCCTCGAGCTCGACGACACCCGGGAGCAGATCGCGGGCAGTGTCGTAGAGGCGCTGTTCGGCCCCGGCCAGCAACACCTTATCGACCGAGGTGTCCGGGCCGAGCCTGTGCCCGTCGGCCAGCCGGTGCTGCGTGGCACGGGACCGGCAGCGCAGGGTGTGCAGCGCCAGGTAGGCCTCACCCATGTCCGAATCCACCACCTGCCCTTGCCCTTTGACCTCCGCGATCAGGGCGTCGAATCGTTCGTACAGATACGTGATGCGTTGCCAGAAGCAGGTCGAGCGTTCGTAGGGCAGCAGGTCCATCGCCAGTTGCCACCCGTCGCCCGGCTTGCCGAGCATCCGGCTAGCGTCGACCTCGACGTTGTCGAAGTACACCTCGCAGAACTCGTCGACGTCGTGCATGGTGTGCAGCGGGCGGATGGTGATGCCCGGGGTGTCGGTGTCGATGAAGAACGCGGTGATATTGGCGTGGGGCGAGCGAAGTGACGGGAAATCAGCATGTGGCGGGGCGTCGGGCGCGCCGGTGCGCGCCAGCAGGATGCACCGGTGCGAGAACTGGGCGAAACTGGTCCACACCTTCTGCCCGTTGATGATCCACTTGCCGTCGCGCTCCTCGGCCCTGGTGGTCAGCGACGCCAGGTCGCTACCCGCGCCGGGCTCGGAGAAGCCCTGGCACCACTGCTCTTCGCCGCTGAGTAGCTTGGGCACCATCTCGGCGGCCAATTCCGGTGTGGCGTAATCGATCATGGTCGGCGCCAGAACTTCGAGCATCGAGTACGGTCCCGGCTCGGCCAGCCGTCGGCCCACCACCTCCTCGCCCACGATGGCGCGCAGCATCGCCGGTCCGCCGAGCCCGCCGGCGTGTTCGGGCCAGCCGTACCGGCTCCAGCCGGCCTCGTACAGCGCCTTCTGCACTCGAGCGAACTGCCGCATGTGCCCTTCGAGCGAGTGGTCGTCCGGTGGGGTGAGGTCGGACTCGGCGAGCCAGGTGCGCAGCGCGGCGCGGAAATTCTGGGGGTTGTGGAGATCGGTCATGCTTCTGGAGCCGCTCGGCCGGCGACGTCGGCCGTAGGAGCCGCTCGGCCGGCGACATCGGCCGTAGGAGCCGCTCGGCCGGCGACATCCGCTGTGGGTCGGCCGATCGCGTGCGGCCGGCCGTGGTCGTGGGCACCGCTGCGGCGGATGAAGGTCATGGCCCTGGTTTTCAGCCGCCACCCGGCTTCGGTGCGGACGTAGGTGTCCCGGTAGTAGCCGATGCGCATGTCATGTGCGGAATGCTCGATGAAGCACAGCGGCTGGGTGCCGCTGGCGGTGTCGGCGCCCTCCGTGAGATCGACCAGCGCGGTGCCGGTCATGAACAAGCCCTTGGGTGCGGCGTCCACCAGAACCGGAAAACGTTCCAGCGCATAGGTTTCCCCGAAGGCGCTGTACGTGCCGTCCGGGGTGAAGACGCTGACCAGGCCGTCGATGTCACCCTGGGTGATGGTGACCGCGTACTTGGCCAGCAGCTGCTGGATCTCGACCAGGTCGTCTGTTCGGTTAGGAGCCATCGGCGTACTCATTCTTGTAGACCTTACCGCCCTTCATTACAAATGTAACCGACTGTGTAACGGTAATGTCGTCCAGGGGGTTGCCGGGGACGGCGATGATGTCGGCGAGCAGTCCGGGGGCGAGTCGGCCGCGGTCGTCGGCGTTGATGAGGTCGGCGGCGATGGTGGTGGCCGAGCGCAGCACGGCGGCCGGGGGCATGCCCCACTCCACCAGGGTGACCAGTTCGTCGGCGTTGCGGCCGTGGGGGATGGCCGGGGCATCGGTGCCGACCGCGATCTTCACCCCGGCCTCGTAGGCGGCCTTGATCGAGGTTTCGGCCTTCGGGAACATCTCGGCGGCCTTCTGCTGCAGTGCTTTCGGTGCGTGTGAGACGTCCATGGCCTGGGCCAGCCGGCGGGTGGTGACCAGGAATCGGTCGTTGTCGACGAGCATCTGGATGGCTTCGTCGTCCATGAGGAAGCCGTGCTCGATGCAGTCGATGCCGCACGCCACGGCGTGTTTGACGGCCTCGGCGCCGTGCGTGTGGGCGGCCACCCGCAGTCCGCGGCGATGGGCCTCGTCGACGATGGCGCGCAGTTCCTCGTCCGAATAGTGCTGGGCGCCGGCCTCACCCGTCAGCGACATGACGCCGCCGGACACGCAGACCTTGATCAATTGCGCGCCGTGTTTGATCTGGTAGCGCACCGCCTTGCGGATCTCGTCGACCCCGTTGGCGATGCCCTCTTCGACGGTGAGTTCCAGTGCACCGGGCATGAAGGCGGCGAACATGGTGGGGTCGAGGTGGCCGCCGGTCGGGGTGATGGCGTGCCCGGCGGGCACGATGCGGGGCCCGTCCACCCAACCGGCGTCGATGGCTTTGCCCAGCGCCACGTCCAACAGGTAGCCGCCGGTCTTGACGAACAGGCCGAGGTTGCGCACGGTGGTGAAGCCGGCGCGCAGGGTGCGTCGGGCGTTGCCGACGGCGCGCAGGACGCGGGTGGGTGGGTCGTCCTGGACCTGGGACAGGCCGGGGTTCTCGCCGCGGCCGCCCATGAGCAGGTTGACCTCCATGTCCATCAACCCGGGCAGCAGGATGGCGTCGCCGAGATCGATCACCTCGTCGTCGACGCCGATCGCCGAATCCGGTGCGCCGTCTGCCACGGCGATGATCCGGTCCCCGTCGACACGAACGATGCCGGGGCGAACGATCGCCCCGGCATCGACGTCGAGAAGACCCGCAGCTCTGAGGGTCAACACGTCAAACCACCGGCTCCTTGATCAGGTTGATGTACGCCGCGCCGCTGTCCAGTACGCGCGGCTGCTTCCACACCTCGACCGGGAAGCTGACCTGGACGATCGACTGGCCCAGGTGCACCAGCGCTTTGGCGTCCGCCGGCATGCTCGACAGCGGGAAGCGTGCGTCGACGTAGACCATGATGTCCTCGAGGCGCGCCATGCCGGCGTCGTAGAGGTCCTGCATCTCGTCCATGGTCGAGGCGAGGCGCTTCTGGTAGCGCTCCTCCTCGGTCGGCAGGCACCAGTCGCTGAACCGCTCCAGATCGGCGAATTCCTCAGGCAGCTTAGACATTTACCTGCTCCTTTTCCGACGCCTTCGCGGCGCCGTTGCTCGCGCCGTTGGACGTGGCCGCTTGTTCGGCCTTGTACCGGTCGACGTACTTGTGTGCGGTGTGGTGCAGGTGGCGCAGCAGCACCTCCTGATCACACAGCGGGAAGTCGAGCACCGCGCGGGTACCGATCTGGGTCTGCGTGGCTTCCAACGTGTTGGCGTCCTGGAACGCGTACTCCTTGAACGTCACCGCGGCGAGTTCCTGGGAGAGACGCTCGCGCAGGTTCTTCGGCGGCACGAAGTACAGGTCCGCTTCGAAGATGTGGCTGTCCACACCGGTCGGCCAGTAGTTGTACGTCAGGTACCACCCCGGCACCCAGAACAGCAGGGTGAAGTTCGGGAAGAACTCGAACGAGTCCTGGCCCCAGGTCTTGTGCCGGCCCGGGTTGATCGCCGGCGGCAGCTCGTCGGGAAGGATGCCCTTGATATCGGGCCGATCCCACGGACCGAACAGGCCGCTGTGCAGGATGCGCTCGATGGGCTTGACCATCTTCAGGTCCTTCGGCGGCGACATGCCGCCCCAGGACGAGATCATCGAGTGGTCACCCTTGATGTCGTAGTGCAGGGCTTCGAAGCCGAACTTGGCCAGCTTCTCGGCTTCCTCCTTCTCCGCCTGCTTCATGTGCAGGATCGGCGCGTGGTAGAACTCGACGAACGCGTCGATGAACAGCTTCCAGTTGGCCTTGATCTCCGAGCGGTAGCTGTAGTGCTCGGTCATCTCGTGGAACGGGTAGCCCTTCAGGCCCTGGCCGAATTCGCCGAGGTACTCCTCCAGTGACACCGCGTCGTCGTCGAAGTTGACGAAGATGAAGCCTTCCCAGACCTCGCAGCGCACCGGCTTGAGCGGGTAGTCGGCCTTGTCGATGTCGAAGAACTCCTGTTCCTGCTGGATGAACGTGAGCTCACCCTGGAGGTCGTAACGCCAGGCGTGGTACTTGCAGACGAACTGGCGGCAGCTGCCGGACACCTCCTCGCCGGGGTAGTCGTTCCACACCAGCTTGTTGCCGCGGTGGCGGCACAGGTTGTAGAAGGCCCGGATCTGGTCACCGTCGTTGACGATGATGATCGACGTGCCGGCCCCGACCGAGGGCAGCTCGCGGGTGATGTAGCGACCCTTCTTGGGAATCAGTTCCACGCGGCCCATCTGCAGCCACGTCTTACGGAAGATCGCCTGCTGCTCCAGCTTCCAGTGCTCGGGGTCGATCGAATCCTCGTAGTTGACCGGGGCGGTCCCGAGCTCGGGCCAGTTCTCGGTCCAGCTGCCGGCAGCCGGTTTCGGGAAAAATGCCACGGTGTACCTCTCCTGTGTGCGATGTGGTCGGGACGAACCCGGGAAACGCTCCCGCGGTCGTCTTCTCCGCTACGAGAATCATATTCTCATATCTGACTAACAGATTTCCACCTTTTGGTCGTATGGTCAATGGCGGGGATCGTGGATGCGGTCCGGCGGCAGGTCGGCGTTCGGCGAAAAAGCGCGGTCAGGGGCTCAAGGGCGAGGCTCGGACATTGATTCTCGCAGTATGAGAAGTTAGTTTGCATCTATGGAGAATCAAGCTCGACGAGCGTGACGGATCGGCGAAGGGACAGCTATGCACCACGACGACATGATTCTGATCAGCGTCGACGACCACATCATCGAACCGCCCGACATGTTCAAGAACCACCTGCCGGCCAAGTACGCGGACGAAGCGCCGCGGTTGGTGCACAACCCGGACGGATCCGACACCTGGCAGTTCCGCGACACAGTCATCCCCAACGTGGCGCTCAACGCCGTCGCGGGCCGGCCCAAGGAGGAGTACGGCCTGGAGCCGCAGGGCCTCGACGAGATCCGGAAGGGCTGTTACGACGCCGCCGAGCGGGTCAAGGACATGAACGCCGGCGGCGTGCTGGCCACCATGAATTTCCCGTCGTTCCCCGGTTTCGCCGCCCGGCTGTTCGCCACCGAGGACGCCGAGTTCTCGCTGGCCCTGGTGCAGGCCTACAACGACTGGCATATCGACGAATGGTGCGGTTCGCATCCCGGCCGGTTCATCCCGATGGCGATCCCGGCCATCTGGGACCCGAAACTGTGCGCCGCCGAGATCCGCCGCGTGTCCGAGAAAGGCGTGCACTCGCTGACCTTCACCGAAAATCCCGCCGCCCTGGGCTACCCGAGCTTCCATGACCTGGAGTACTGGAAGCCGGTGTGGGATGCCCTGGTGGACACCGACACCGTGATGAACGTGCACATCGGATCGTCGGGCCGACTGGCCATCACCGCGCCGGACGCGCCGATGGACGTGATGATCACCCTGCAGCCGATGAACATCGTGCAGGCCGCGGCCGACCTGCTGTGGTCGGCCCCCATCAAGGCCTACCCGGACCTCAAGATCGCCCTGTCCGAGGGCGGCACCGGCTGGATTCCCTACTTTCTGGATCGGGTGGACCGCACCTACGAGATGCACTCCACCTGGACGCACCAGGACTTCGGCGGCAAGCTGCCGTCCGAGGTGTTCCGGGAGCACTTCATGACATGTTTCATCTCCGATCCCGTCGGCGTGAAGAACCGGCACATGATCGGCATCGACAACATCTGCTGGGAGATGGACTACCCGCACTCGGACTCCATGTGGCCGGGCGCACCCGAGGAACTGGGCGCGGTGTTCGACACCTACGACGTGCCCGACGACGAGATCGACAAGATCACCCACGCGAACGCCATGCGGCTCTACCACTTCGACCCGTTCACGCAGATCCCGCGCGAGCAAGCGACCGTCGGCGCGCTGCGCAAACAGGCTGCCGGACACGATGTTTCGATCCAGGCGCTGAGCCACCAAAAAGACCGGGCCGGCTCGAGCGTCGCCGACTTCACCGCCAGCGCCCGCGCGGTGAGCGGCGTCAAAGACTGATCACGGCGACACGGGCGCCGGCGCGGCAGGCGCGCCGGCGTACCGCCATGCGAATCGAGGAGACGTAGATGTCCGGCGGAATGAACTTCGAGCCGACCGAGGACCAGCAGCTGATCCGCAAGTCGGTGGCGGAGCTGGCGGCCAGGTTCGACGACCACTACTGGATGCAGAAGGACCAGGCGCACGAATTCCCGACCGAGTTCTACGACGCCATCGCCGCCGGCGGCTGGCTGGGCATGACCATCCCCGAGGAGTACGGCGGTCACGGCCTGGGCATCACCGAGGCCACCATCCTCGCCGAGGAGGTGGCCCGCTCCGGCGGTGGGATGAACGCCGCCAGCTCCATCCACATGTCGATCTTCGGCATGCAACCGGTGGTGGTGTTCGGCTCCGACGAGATGAAGGCCGCCACCCTGCCCCGGATCGCCAACGGTGACCTGCACGTCTGCTTCGGTGTCACCGAACCCGGTGCGGGCCTGGACACCTCGCGCATCACCACGTTCGCCAAGCGCGATGGTGACGCGTACGTCGTGAACGGGCGCAAGGTGTGGATCTCCAAGGCGCTGGAGTCGGAGAAGATCCTGCTGTTGACCCGCACCGAATCCCGGGACGACGTCGAGAAGCGCGGCGGTAAACCGACCGAAGGGCTGACGCTGTTCCTCACCGACATCGACCGCGACCACGTCGACATCCGGCCGATCAGGAAGATGGGCCGCAACGCCGTCAGCTCGAACGAGGTGTTCATCGACGATCTGCGGGTCCCGGTCTGTGACCGCATCGGTGAAGAGGGCAAGGGCTTTTCGTATATCCTGCACGGGCTGAATCCGGAACGGATGCTGATCGCCGCCGAAGCGCTCGGCATCGGCCGGGTGGCGCTGGACCGGGCGGTGAAATACGCCAACGAGCGCGTCGTGTTCGACCGGCCGATCGGGATGAACCAGGGCATCCAGTTCCCACTGGCCGACTCGTTGGCCCGGCTGGACGCCGCCGAGTTGATCCTGCGCAAGGCCACCTGGCTGTACGACAACGGAAAACCCTGCGGCCGGGAAGCCAACATGGCCAAGTATCTGTGTGCGGATGCCGGGTTCTCGGCGGCGGACCGCGCACTGCAGACCCACGGTGGGATGGGCTACTCCGAGGAGTACAACATCTCCCGGTTCTTCCGCGAGTCACGTCTGATGAAGATCGCGCCGGTGAGCCAGGAGATGATCCTGAACTTCCTCGGCACCAATGTTCTGGGCCTGCCCAAGAGCTACTGAAGGAGCCCGACCGATGGCACGAACCTATTTCGATCTGACCGGGCGCTCGGCGCTGGTGACCGGCGCCGGGGCCGGTATCGGCGCCGGGGTGGCCGAGGCGCTGGCCGCGGCGGGAGCGGCCGTGCTGGTCACCGATATCAGTGCGGAGGCGGCGGCGACCGTCGCCGAGCGGATCAACACCGCGGGCGGCAAGGCCGACAGCGCACCGTTGGACGTGAGCGACCGGGACGCGGCGGTGGCCGCGGCGGCGCAGGCCGCCGGCCTGGGGTCGGGCAGCCTGCACATCGTCGTCAACAACGCCGGGGTGACCTCGCCCGCGATGTTCCCGAAGCTGACCGACGAAACCTTCCGGCTGACCTTCGACATCCACGTGATGGGAACCTTCCACGTCACCCAGGCGGCGCTGCCGCACATCCCGACCGACGGGACCGGGCGCGTCATCAACGTGACGTCCTCGGCGGGAATCACCGGCACGCTGGGCCAGGTCAACTACTCGGCGGCCAAGGCCGGCATCATCGGCATGACCAAATCGCTGGCCCGCGAGCTCGCGCCGAAGAGCATCATGGTCAACGCGCTCGCTCCGCTGGCGGCGACCCCGATGACCGAGACCATCCGCACCAACGAGAAGTTCGCGGCCAACATGATGAACCGCATCCCGCTCAAACGCTGGGCCGAGGCCGAAGAGGTCGCCGGCGCGTTCGTGTTCCTGGCCTCGGATGCCGCGTCGTACATCACCGGGCAGGTGCTGCCGGTCGATGGCGGCATGGTTATGTGAAGTGGTGAGCGAGTTTACGAGCGAACCACGAGCCCTGTCGTGACCGCACCACTTGCCGGCATCACCGTCATCGCCATGGAACAGGCAGTGTCCGCGCCGATGTGCACGCGGGTGCTGGCCGATTTCGGGGCCAGGGTGATCAAGATCGAAAACCCGGTGGGTGGTGATTTCGCCCGCGACTACGACGATGTGGTGCTCGGGCAGGCCGCCCATTTCGTGTGGGCCAACCGGGGCAAGGAATCGGTGACGCTCAACCTGAAATCCCCGGCCGGGATGGAGGTGCTGCACCGGTTGCTCGACCGTTCCGATGCCTTCGTCTCCAACCTGGCACCGGGTGCGACGGCGCGACTCGGGCTGTCCCCGGATGACCTGAAAATACGGCACCCACAGGTCATTTCGCTGGAGATCGACGGATACGGGCCCGGTGGCCCACTGTCGCACAAGCGGGCCTACGACCTGCTGGTGCAGGCCGAGTCGGGTTCCTGCGCGTCCACCGGCCACGCCGGGATGCCGGCCAAACCCGGGGCAGCCGTCGCCGATATCAGCACCGGTCTGTACTCGGCGCTGTCGATCATGGCGCTGCTGCTGGGCCGGGCACGTGGCGGACACGCCGGCCCTGCCCCTTCCGTGGCGGTGAGCCTGTTCGACACCATGACCGACATCATGGGCTATCAGCTGACCTACACCCAGCACTCCGGTGTCGACCAGACGCCCCTGGGGATGAGCTCACCGGCGGTGGCGCCGTACGGATCGTTCGCCACCCGCGACGGCCAGACGGTGGTGCTGGGTACCACCAACGACCGCGAATGGCAGCGGCTGGCCCGCGAGATCATCGACCGTCCGGACCTGGCCGACGATCCCCGGTTCGCCACCAACTCCGACCGCTGCGCGCACCGCGCCGAAATCGACGACGCCATCGAAAGCTGGTGCGCCCGCCATGATCTGGACCATATTCAGCAGACCGCGGATCGGGCCGGGATCGGCAATTCGCGCTACAACCTGCCCAGTGAGGTGATCGCCCATCCGCACCTGCGGGCCCGGGACCGGTGGCGGGATGTCGCCACCCCCAACGGCACGATCGAAGCACTGTTGCCGCCGCCGGTGATCAGCGATTTCGAGATGGGCATGGGCGCGGTTCCCGGACTGGGTGAGCACACCGACGCGGTGTTGCGCGAACTCGGCTACGCGGCCGACGCGGTCGCCCTGTTGCGCGCCGACGGTGCCATCGGAGCGGCGTACCCATGAGCGTGCTACTCAGCGAGGACCATGGCGGCGTACGGACCCTGACGCTGAACCGGCCCGAGCGCAGGAATGCCATCGATCCCGAACTGTGGCTGGCGCTGGCGCAGGCCCTGCGCGCGGCCGACACGTCCGATGATGTCCGGGCCGTCGTGCTGACCGGTGCCGGCGGAGCGTTCTGCTCGGGAGCCGATATCGGCACCGGCGAGGCGGTCCATCCGAGGCGTAAGCTGCAGCGGCTCACCGACGTCGCGCTCACCCTGCACAACCTGAGCGTGCCCACCATCGCCAAGGTGACCGGTGTGGCCGTGGGGGCGGGCTGGAACCTCGCCCTCGGGTGCGATTTCGTGGTCGCCACCCCCGAGTCGCGGTTCTGCCAGATCTTCGCCAAACGTGGCCTCTCGGTGGATCTGGGCGGCTCCTGGCTGCTGCCGAAAATCGTCGGGCTGCAACAGGCCAAGCGGCTGGTGATGTTGGCAGACATGATCTCCGCCGCGGAGGCGCACCGGCTCGGCCTGGTGAGCTGGGTGCAGGAGGCCACCGAGATCGACGCCTTCGTCGACGAGCTGGCCGGACGGCTGGCCGGTGGGCCGCCGTTCGCGCTGGCGCAGAGCAAGGCGCTGCTCAACGACGGGGCCGCAGTCAGCTTTGCGCAGGCGCTGGCCAACGAGGCGCGGGCGCAGCCGGGCAACTTCGCCACCACAGACGCGGGTGAGGCGTATGCGGCGTTCGCCGCCGAGCGCGACCCGTCCTTCACCGGAACTTGGGCGGTACCGTCCGCCGTCGAGACCACCAAGGAGTAGCTCATGCGTGAAACCGTGATCGTCGGAGCCGTGCGCACCCCCGTCGGCAAGCGCAACGGCGGATTGTCCGACCAACACGCCGCCGACCTGTCCGCCGTGGTGCTCAAGGAACTGGTCGAACGCACCGGCGTGGACCCTGGTGTCATCGACGATGTGGTGTGGGGCTGCGTCTCCCAGGTCGGTGACCAGTCCAGCAATATCGGGCGTTACTCGGTTCTGGCAGCCGGCTGGCCCGAGCACATTCCTGGAACGACCGTCAATCGGGCCTGCGGATCCAGCCAGCAGGCACTGGATTTCGCGGTGCAGGCGGTGATGTCCGGGCAGCAGGACATCGTGGTCGCCGGTGGGGTGGAGGTGATGAGCCGGGTGCCGCTGGGCGCGGCACGCCAGACGGGCCAACCGTACGGCCCGAAAGTGCTTGCCCGGTATGACGGTTTCTCGTTCAATCAGGGCATCTCCGCTGAGCTGATCTGCCGGAAGTGGAATCTGTCGCGCACCCGCTGCGACGAATACTCCGCTCGGTCACACGAACGAGCTGCCGCCGCGCAGGATGCCGGCGCGTTCATCGACCAGATCGTCCCGGTGTTCACCGAAGGCGACGTGATCGCCGCGGACGAGGGAATCCGGCGCGGCACCACCGCCGAAAAGCTCGCCGGGCTCAAGCCGGCGTTCACCGAAGACGGAATCATCCACGCCGGCAACTCGTCCCAGATCTCCGACGGGGCGGCCGCGCTGTTGGTCATGACGGCCGCGCATGCATTGCAACTCGGGCTCACCCCGCTGGTCCGGTACCGGGCCGGTGCGGTCACCGGCGCCGACCCGGTGCTGATGCTGACCGGCCCCATCCCGGCCACCGAGAAGGTGCTGCGCAAGGCCGGTGTCGGCATCGACGAGGTCGGCGTATTCGAGGTCAACGAGGCGTTCGCCCCGGTGCCGCTGGCCTGGCTGGCCGAGACCGGCGCCGACGAGGCCAAACTGAACCCGCTCGGCGGCGCCATCGCGCTGGGCCACCCGCTCGGCGCATCGGGCGCGGTGCTGATGACCAGGATGATCCATCACATGCGCGACAACGGAATTCGCTACGGCCTGCAGACCATGTGTGAGGGCGGCGGCACCGCCAACGCCACACTGGTCGAGCTGGTGGCCTGACAGGAGCAGACGTGCAACGCAATCTCTTCACCGAGGACCACCAGGCGTTCCGTGAACTCGCCCGTGACTTCGTCGAAAAAGAAGTCGTACCCGCCTATCCCGAATGGGAGAAGGGCGGCCGGATGCCCCGCGAGGTGTTCGCCAAGATGGGTTCGCTCGGCATGCTCGGCATGGCCATCGACGAGGAATACGGCGGCGGTGGCGAGCCGGACTACCGTTACAACGTGGTGCTGCAGGAGGAGGCGGCCCGGGCCCTGGTGACCCTGTCCACGGTGCGCACCCAGCTCGAGGTGATCCTGCCGTACTTCCTGCACTACGCCAACGAGGAACAACGCAAGCGATGGTTCCCCGGGCTGGCCGACGGCACCCTGCTGACCGCGGTGGCGATGACCGAACCGGGCACGGGGTCGGATCTGGCCGGCATGCGGTCCACCGCGGTGCGTGACGGCGACGACTGGATCCTCAACGGCGCCAAGACCTTCATCACTGGCGGCATGCAGGCCGATCTGGTCGTCGTCGTCGCTCGCACCTCCACCGACCCGGAGAACCGGCGACGGGGGCTGACCCTGTTCGTGGTGGAGGACGGGATGCCCGGCTTCACCCGCGGCCGTGAGCTGGAGAAGATGGGCTGCAAGGTGCAGGACACCGCGGAGCTGTCCTTCGCCGACGTCCGGGTCCCCGCGGCCAACGTGCTCGGTGAGGTGGACGAGGCGTTCGGCTATCTCGGCCACAACCTGCCCCAGGAGCGGCTCACGGTCGCGGTCGGCTCGGTGGCCCAAGCCCGGTCGGCGATCGCTGCGGCCATCGATTACACCAAGGACCGCAAGGCTTTCGGCACCCCGGTGGCGTCCTTCCAGAACACCAAGTTCGAGTTGGCCGCCTGTTCGGCGGAGGTCGAGGCCGCCCAGGCGATGCTGGACCGGGCCGTCGCCCTGCACGTGGACGGTGAACTGTCGGCACCGGATGCGGCGCGGGTGAAGTTGTTCTGCACCGAGATGCAGGCCCGGGTGATCGACCGCTGCCTGCAGCTGTTCGGCGGGTACGGCTACATGATGGAGTACCCGATCGCGCGGCTGTACACCGATGCCCGGGTGGCCCGGATCTACGCAGGCACCAGCGAGGTGATGAAAGTGATCATCGCCAAAGACCTCGGTCTGTAACGGTTTCAGCGCACCGTCGGCCGGCCAGTCCCAGGGCGATATCGATCAGCATGTCCTCCTGGCCGCCCACCAAGCCCCGCCGACCGGCCTCCTCGAGCAGCAGCCGGGCGTCGACGCCGTAACGCTGTGCCGCCGATTCGGCGTGCCGCAGGAAACTGGAATACACGCCCGCGAAGCCGAGGGTGAGGGTTTCCCGGTCCACCCGGACCGGCCGCTGCTGTAACGGCCGGACCAGGTCCTCGGCGGCGTCCTGCAGGGCGTGCAGATCGCAGCCGTGGCGCCAGCCGAGTTTGGTCGCGGCGGCGATGAACACCTCCAGGGGGGCGTTGCCTGCGCCGGCGCCCATCCCGGTCAGCGAGGCATCGACCCGGTCGGCGCCGTGTTCGACCGCGACGATGGAGTTGGCCACGCCCAGCGAGAGATTGTGATGAGCATGGATGCCGATACCGGTTGTCGCGTCGAGGGTTTGGCGTAGTGCCGTGACCCGGTCGGCGATATCGCGCATCGTCATCGCGCCACCGGAGTCCACCACGTACACACAGGTGGCGCCGTAGTCCTGCATCAGCTTTGCCTGCTGGGCGAGCTGCCACGGTTCGGCCAGATGGCTCATCATCAGGAAGCCGGCGGTGTCCATGCCCAGGTTGCGCGCGGCCGCGATGTGCCGGGCCGCGATATCGGCCTCGGTGCAATGCGTCGCGACCCGGACGACGGAGGCGCCGGCGTGCCGTGCGTCGCGCAGGTCGCGCAGCGTGCCGATGCCCGGCAGCACCAGCGTGACCACCCGCGCCCGGTCGACGACACCGGCCACCGTCTCGATCCACTGCAGATCACTGTGCGCGCCGAAGCCATACACACAGCTCGACCCACCCAGGCCGTCGCCGTGGGCCACCTCGATGGAATCCACCCCGGCGGCGTCCAGGGCGGTGGCGATTGCGGCGGCCTGGGCCAGGGTGTACTGGTGACGTACGGCATGCATGCCGTCGCGCAACGTCACATCGCTGACGAAGACGTCGTGGCTCACGGTGTGCCGATCTCCAGCAGCGCGGTGACGCGGGTGCCGTAGAACGGCCCGACCCGCGGCAGGTGCACCGGCCCCAGGCCCTCGAACTGCACCGGCTTGGCGAGCCGGAGTCCGGGCAGGCCACCGCGCACGCTGTCGACGGCGGCCGTGACATCGCGCTCGACGGCCACGGCGTCACAGTCTCCGGCCGCCAGGCAGTACACCGTGTAGCGCGTCGGCACCGGCGGGTCGGCGGGGTTGATCACCACGATCGCCTTCGCGATGTCTGCGCCGCCGTCGGAAACCAAGGCGGCGCAGGTTTGTTCGATGTGATCGTCGATGTCGCGCCGGGTGTCGGGCCCGGTCGACCGCGCGGCGAGGGACGTCACCACCTCGGCATAGCGCACCTGCGCCGAGCGGCCGACCGCGGCGACGACGGGCACCGCGGCCCGTGCGGCACCGGTGGTCACGATTCGTTTTCGGCGATGAGCCGGCGCGCGGTGTCGTAGAGCGCGTTCGCGTGCATCTCCAGCAGCGCGGGCAGGTCGACCGCATCGCCGCCGATCTCCTTGGCGAGGAACAATCCGTCACCACCGGCGATCGCGTAGGTCACCAGCAGCCGCTGCTGCGACTCGTCGAGTCCGGTGGTGAACTCTCGCAGGGTCTCGGACAGCGAATCCGCGGCCTGCGCGCGGGCCTGTAGGAACATCGCGCGGGCTCGCGGCTCGACCGGCCGGCGCTCCAGGGACAGCATCAGGCCCAAGCGCAGGAAGTCGGGGGAGTCGAGCAGCGCCTTGGCGATCTGCATGGCCATGGCGTTGATCCGCTCCCGCGGCTCACCGTCGGCGGGCAGCTGCCAGGACTGCAGCCACGCCCCGAAACTGCGCTCGATGACGGCGGCCAGCAGGTCGTCCTTGTCCTTGAAATGCCAGTAGATCGAACTCGCCGGCAGTCCACACTTCTTGCTGACCAGCGAGATGCTGGTGCCCTCATAACCGCGCTCGGAGGCGATCTCGGTGGCGGCATCAAGGATTCGCTCGCGCGACAGCTCGCCGTCGGCGCGCTTGCGGCGGGGCTTGGGGGTTTCTGGCATCCGGCACTCCCAACTCTTGACCCTGTAGTGATCGCTACAGTACCGTAGCGATCACTACAGATCAACCGGAGGGCCTGTGAACACCTGCGACACCTATGACGTGGCCGTGATCGGCTACGGCCCGACCGGCGCCACGGCGGCCAACCTGCTGGGGCGGCTCGGCCTCAAAGTCGTGGTGATCGAACGCGACCCCGATATCTACGGTCGTGCCAGGGCCATCTCCACCGACGAAGAGGTGCTGCGGATCTGGCAATCCGTCGGGCTGGCCGACCGGCTGAAGCGCGACATGTTGCCCAACCGCCCGGTGGCCTTCGTCGATACCGACGGCCGGCCGTTCGTCGAGACGGTCATCGAGGGCCGGGGGTGCGGCCACCCCGCCCAGCAGTTCCTGTACCAACCGGCGGTTGACGAGGTGTTGCGCGACGGGGTAACCCGGTTCCCCAACGTCGACGTGCTCCTCGAGCGGGAATGCCTGCGCGTCACCAACGCCGCCGACCACGCCGAACTGCTGCTGGCCGACCTGCGCACCGACGGCTTCACCCGGCTGCGCGCGTCCTATGTGATCGCGGCCGACGGTGGCTCGTCGCCGACCCGCGGTCTGCTCGGGGTGGGATACACGGGACGTACCTACGGCGAACGCTGGGTGGTCATCGACACCAAGGTGCGCAAGGAGTGGGACGCTCACGACCGCTTACGCTTCCACTGCGATCCCGATCAGCCCATGGTGGATTGCCCCACTCCGCTCGGCCACCACCGTTGGGAATACCCGGTCCGGTCCGGCCAGGATGAGCGACATCTGGTCACCGCCGAGGCGGTACGCAACGTCCTTGCCGCGCAAGGCATCACGAGCGACCACGTCGAGGTCCTGCGGGCCGTCGTCTACAGCCACCATGTCCGGGTCGCCGATCGGTGGCGGATCGGCCGGGTGTTCCTGGCCGGTGACGCCGCCCACGCCATGCCACCGTGGATCGGGCAAGGGATGTCGGCGGGCGTGCGCGACGCCGCCAACCTGTGCTGGAAACTGGCGGCCGTGCTGGCCGGCGGCGCCCCGGAAGAACTGCTCGATTCCTATGAGGCAGAACGCAAGCCACATGTGGTCGAGGTGACCCGCCGCGCCGTCTTGGTGGGCCGGGTCATCACCGAACGCCGGCCCGTGATCGCCGCGCTGCGGAACCACATCCTGCGGGCCTTGACCCGGCTGCCGGGCGTCCTGACGAAAGGGCAGAAGTTCTGGTGGATTCCGGCCGCCCGGTACACCGCCGGGTTCTTCGCCGCCGGCGGTGGCCCCGCGGTCGGCTGGCAGATACCACAACCGCACATCGTCCATGACGGCGAAACCAAGCCGCTGGACGATCACCTGGACGGGCGGTGGGCGTTGCTGCACACCGCTGCTCTGCCGCCGGGAGCCCAGGCCTGGCAGCGCATGGGAGCAACGACCCTGCGGGTCAGTCAGCCCGAACTGGTGCGCTGGCTGCGCGCCCGCAAGGCCGACACCGTGGTGCTGCGTCCCGACGGATTCGTCTATACCGCAAGTAGATCAGGCCGCCCGCTGACGAGACCACCGGCCGGCCTGCGCCGCACCGACCTGACAGGAGCCCCCGCATGACCAGCACACTCACCGAACGGACCGTCACCGTCGGCGACCGGCGGATCTTCGTCGCCGAAACCGGCACCGGCCCCGCGATCGTGCTCTTGCACGGCGGCGGTCCCGGCGCCTCCGGCGTGACGAACTATTCGCGCAATATCGACGCACTCGCACGGCACTTCCGGGTGATCGTGCCCGACATGCCCGGGTACGGGCGCTCGACGAAGAAGATCGACAAACGCGATCCGTTCGGCTCGCTCGCCGATGCCGTCCGCGGTCTGCTCGACGAACTGCAGATCGGCACCGCACATCTGGTCGGAAACTCCTACGGCGGGGCCGCGGCGCTGCGGCTCGCGCTGGACCACCCGCATCGCGTCGGCAAGATGGTCCTGATGGGCCCGGGCGGAATCGGTACCACCAGGACGCTGCCCACCCGCGGACTCAACAGCTTGCTGTCCTATTACGCCGGTGCCGGGCCGAGCCGAGCCAAACTGGCCGACTTCATCCGTAACTACCTTGTCTACGACGGTGCTTCGGTTCCCGACGAGCTCATCGACATCCGGTATACCGCATCGATCGACCCGGAGGTGGTGGCCGACCCGCCGTTGACGCGGCCATCCGGGCCGTGGGCGCTGCGCACCCTGTGGCGAATGGACCTGACCCGCGACCCTCGCCTGAAGGCGCTGCCCACGCCCACCCTGATCCTCTGGGGCCGTGATGACCTGGTGAACAGGCCGGCCGGTGGGCCGCTGCTGCTGCGCAGCTTGCCACATGCCGAACTCGTGATGACATCACGCACCGGACACTGGATGCAGTGGGAACGCGCCGACCTGTTCAACCGGCTCGTGACCGAATTCCTCTCCGAGCCTTCGGTGTTCGAGCCGTGAACGTCTTCGGCCGGGTCCGGCTGGGCTATCTGGTGATCGAGACCGAGCGGTTCGCGGAGTGGCGCCGCTTCGGCCGCGAAGCGATCGGCATGCACGTCGACGATGCCGACGCCGATGCGGTGCGATTCCGGCTGGATGAGCATGCCTGCCGATTCCTGCTGCAGCGCGGACCCGCCGAGGACGTCATCACCTTGGGTTGGCAGGCCCGCGACCACGACACCCTCGACGAGATCCTGCGCCGGGTGAGCGGACACGGCGTTCCCGCCACCGAGGGCACCGCAGACGAGGCCGCCCTGCGCGGGGTGCAGCGCCTGGTGCGCTTCCCGGGACCCAACGGGCTGTATCAGGAGGTCTTCGTGCGGGCGGCGATCTCGACCGAACCGGTGATCCTCGGGACCGGCGGATTCGTGACGGGGCAGTACGGCATCGGCCACGTCGCCGTCACCTCCAAGAAACCCCACCAGATGCGGGGCTATTACGACGCGGTCTTCGACGCCCGGCTCTCCGACTACATCGACGAGACGATCAGCGGGATGAAGCTGAAGATCCGGTTCCTGCGCATGAACGCCCGCCATCACTCGGTGGCGATCGCGGCGGTGAACCGATTACCGGTCAACCCCATTCGCACCAGGGTCCAACATCTCAACATCCAGGTGGCGGATCTGGACGACCTGACCCGATCCTACGAACGTGTGCGAGCGCTCGGCTTCGGCATGGCACTCGATGTCGGGCAGCACACCAACGACCGGGAACTGTCCTACTACGCCGTCACCCCGTCCGGCTTCGAATGGGAGGTGGGCTGGAACCCGATCGTCGTCGACGAAACCACGTGGCAGCCCGCCACATACCAGGGCATCAGCATCTGGGGTCACACGCCACATGGTCAGACCATCGTGGACAAGCTGGCCCAGTTCGCGACGGGCGCTCGGTCACTGGCCCGTCACGAAGACACCGTCCCGGCCCTCGCAGGTGCCGGCATTCCCGACAACTGAGGAGGACACGGCCATGGCACGCATCGACACCCACCACCACATGATCCCGCCGGAGTATCGGGACGCGATGCGGCGAGCCGGTATCGAGGATGCCGGCGGACGGGCACTGCCGGACTGGAGCCCGGACGGATCGCTGGCGGCGATGACCGAACTCGGCGTCGACACGGCGATCTTGTCGGTGTCGGCCCCCGGCACGCATTTTCTGACTGCACCCGCTGACGCCGCCGCGCTGGCGCGTGACCTGAACGACCATGCGGCCGATCTCGTGGCGGCCCAACCGGATCGATTCGGCTTCTTCGCCGTCGTTCCCATGCCCCATGTCGATCCGGCAGTGGCCGAGGCGGTCCGGGCACTCGACGAGTTGCGCGCCGACGGAGTGGTGCTGTTGGCCAACAATGCCGGCGTGTATCTGGGTGAGGAGGGTCAGGACCCGCTGTGGGCGGCCCTGGACGCGCGATCGGCGGTGGTGTTCATCCATCCCGACGAGCTGCCGGGCCCGGCCGTACCCGGCGTGCTGCCGTGGGCCACCGACTTCCTGCTGGACACCACCCGCGCCGCGTATCTGTTGGTCCGCAACGGGATCCGGCGAAAGTACCCCAACATCCGGTTCATCCTCAGTCACGGCGGCGGCTTCGTGCCCTACGCCTCGCACCGGATGGCGCTGGCGATCGTCAGCGAAACGGGTCGCGATCCCGGCACGGTGCTCGACGAATTTGCCGGCTTCTACTTCGACACCGCGCTGTCGTCCAGCCCGGCGGCATTGCCCACCTTGTTGGCCTTCGCCAAGCCCGGGCACGTGACGTTCGGCAGTGACTGGCCGTTCGGCCCGACCGTCGTCGGCCGGTACTTCGGGGAAGGACTCCAGGTGTTCCCGGGGCTGGACAACGCGGGACGCGACGCCATCGACCACGGCAATGCGCTGGCGCTCTTTCCCCGGCTGGCTGCCGGTTAGGCCGTTGACATGGCCGTGATGGCGCGAAAGTGCGAGTGGTCTGCGCCGTGAGGGCCATCTGAACGTAGGGCGGCGGCGGACCCGGCCGCCGGTGGCGTGACAGCGCGCCCGGAATTTGTTAACTGAGACCCTTGTCACAGCGCGTAAACCAACCTACTGTGTGTTCAGTTGGTTGGTTGGCGAGCCCGAGGAGATCGGTGACAGCAATATCGGCGACGACGCGGGGATCCCGGCGCTACGAGTCGCTTCTCGCCAAGGGGGAGGACCGCAAGCAGCGCATTCTCGCCGCCGCGGAGACCCTGCTGGCCCGCAACGGCTGGCGCAGCACCTCGCTGGCCCAGATCGCCAGGGAGGCCGGGGTCAGCACCGCCGGCCTGCTGCACCATTTCCCCTCGAAGGAAGCCTTGCTGCACGCCGTCCTCGACGCCAGGGACTTCGACGACGACACCCACGCCGACCGCGGCGCCGACCTGATCGACCAGATCGGGCGGGTCGCCGAACGCTTCGACCGGGCACCGGCCCTGGTCGGCACCTTCACCGTGCTGCTGGTGGAGAACATCCAGCCCGACGCGCCGTTGCACGACCGACTGGTGGCCCGCCAGCAGGCCGCGGTGAACATCGTCGCCGCGGGCATCCGCCGTGGCCAGCGCGAAGGCCGCTACCGCACCGACTTGGACCCGGCCACCAAGGCCGTGGAGATTCTCGCCTTCGTCAACGGAATGGAGACCGCATGGCTACTCGATCCTTCGATTCCTCTAGCCGAGGTGTTCAAGGGCTACGCCGAGGCGCTGGCCCGCGACTTCGCGCCGAGCAGGACGACGCCATGAGGTACCGGCTGGACGTGGTGGCGCCGAGTGTGGCCGACGTGGTCCGGTCCGCCGGCGGCTGGCTGGTCGACCGGGTGATGGCCGGCTGGGATGTCACGGTGCTGATCTCCGGTGACGACGATCTGCGCCCGCTGCGCATCCTCGGGGTCCAGACCGGTGATCTGGAGACCGCCATGCGCGACTGGGAGGAGCGCCCGCACCCCCAGACGGTCGCCGTGGCCGCCGACCTGTTCGTCGCCGACGAGCGGGTGCGTGACGGCGTCCTGGGCGCCCTGGACCAGGGCCTCACCGAGGTGACCTTGTGGGGTGAGAGCTGGCCGCAGGAGTTGGACAGCACGGTGGACTCCATGCTGCACGAGCTCAGCGCGGCTGCCCGGGCGTTCAAGGCCCAGGCGCTGGCCGCCGTCGGCGATGCGCACCCGGTCGAGCGGGTCGAGGCCTTCCGCTGCGGCGTGATGTCGTGTCCGGCGGTGGCCGCCGACCTGGTGCCCGCCAGCTGACGTCAGCCGGTGACCGAGACGGTCACCGGTCCGCCCCCGGGGTCCGCACCGTCGAGCAAACGGGACGGCACCCGGAACACCCGCCCCGGTGATGCCGGCCAGGGCAACGTCTTTCGGGCGATGACCCGGCCGTCCTGGCGGATCGTGACCGTCGGAACGCGGACCAGGTGATCGGTCCACAACAGCAGCCGTCCACGCGACGGCGCGTCGTCGCCCGGGCGCACGATGCCCGGGGTGATCCACCGCAGTGGCGCCTGCACCCGCAGCCGCAACCCGTCCTCGGTGGCCGTCACACCACGCAGGTGAGCCCGCACCGGGTCGGCGACGTGCTGCCCGTCGAGCGCCGCGATATCGGCGGTGTCCACCGGGTGCAACAGATTACCCACCGCGAAAACGCCGGGACGGCTGGTCCGCAATGCGGTGTCCGTCAATGGCCCAAGGGTTTTCGGGTCCATGTCCAGCCCGGCGCTACGGGCCAGTTCGTTGTCGGGAATCCAGTCGCCGGTCAGCACCAGCGTGTCGCAGTCCACGATGCGGCGCCGACCGGTGTCGAGGTCTTCGACTTCCACCGCCTCCAGGGCCGGCTTTCCGATGATGCGGGCCACCCTGCTGCGGGTGGCCACCTCCAGTCCCAACAACGGCGAGCGGCCGGCGAGGTTGAACACCGCGTAGGACTCCGGCGACGAGTGCGTGGTGGTCATCAGCACGGTCTCACATCCGGCGTGCCGGAGAGTGAGAACCGCGGAGTAACTGACCAATTCGGCACCCACCACGACCGCACGCCGGCCGACGGCGCGGTGCTTGAGATGAACCAGGTTCTGCAGGAGACCGGTGGTGTAGATACCGGACGGCCGGTCGCCCGGGATCATCCGCGCCGGCCTGGGCCGCTCGCGGGCCCCGGTCGCCAGAATGACGGCACCCGCGTCGAGGCGGTACCGCCCTTGCGGTGAGGTGACTTCCAGCGCGCGGTCGCCTGCCCAGCCGGTCACCATGGTGTCGGTGCGGATGGTGGCGCCGGCGTGGGTTGCCCGGCGGACCAGCCGGCGGGCGTACTCGGGGCCGCTCAGGAAACGTCTGAGGTCGCGGATGCCGTATCCCGGGTGGTCGCTGTGCCGGGGTATACCACCGGCTGCCGACTCCCGTTCCAGCACGACCACATCGAGGTCGGGGGCGAGTTCGGCCGCCGCGGTGAGACCGGCCGGTCCGCCGCCGACGATCACGACGTCGACGGTCTTGGTGGTGCTCACAGTGCGATCTCCTCGGGATGGGTGGTGCGTGCGTGCACCGCGCCGGTCGGCGTGGCGTCCAGGAACTCCTGGACTTCGGCGCCGCAGAAGAAGCCCTGGCAACGCCCGTTCATGACGCGGGTGCGCCTGCGCAGGCCGTCGAGGTCTGCCGGGGGGATGGGGGAGCGGCAGGCGTCGCGCAGTTCACCCGCGGTGACCCGCTCGCAGAAGCAGACGATCTTGCCGTACGCGGGGTCGGCGGCGATGCGGTCGGCGTCCTGGTACGGGCGGATGAACGCCTCACCCAGGTTCGGCATCCGCGGCGGCTCCGGGAGCTCATGCTTGGGTACGAGATCCAGTCCTGCCGAACGCAATTCATTCACGACGTGTTCGGCGATCGCCATACCGGCGGTCAGGCCCGTGGACCGGATGCCGCCCACCAGCAGGTACCGCTGGGCGGCGTCGGGGGCCACGAGGTAGTCGCCGTGGTCGATGGCGGCGCGCAAGCCGGAGTACGTCGCGGTCACCTCTTCGGCGAGCAGATCGGGCATCAGCTTGTGACCCTTGTCCAGCAGGAACTCGAATCCCGCCTCGGATGTGCCGGTCGCGGTGCGGTCCTGCAGGTCTTCGGAGGTCGGTCCCAGCATGACGTTGCCGTAGATGGTCGGGCTCACCAGCACCCCCTTGCCACGGGCGGTGGGGACCGGTAACACGATCTTGTCGACCAGCCGGCGCGCCAGCTTGTCGTACACGATCAGCTCGCCGCGCCGTGGTGTCACGGTGAACCGTTCGAAGCCGAACCGGGCGTCGACGACGTCGGCACCCAGCCCCGCCGCGTTGACCACCCAGCGGCTGGTGACCGGCCCGGCGGTGGTGTGCAGCGTGGTGAACTCCGGTCCCACGTCGACGCTTTCGACGCGGTGGCCCCGCAGCAGGGTGGTGCCTCGGTGCACGGCGTCGGTGGCCAGTGCCAGGTTGACCGTCCACGTGCAGATGATCGACTCGTCGGGGACGGTCAACCCGCCCAGGGCGCCGGGGCCGAGGTGCGGAATCTGCCGATAGACCTCTGCCGCGTCGATGATCTCGCAGTGCCGATAGCCGTTGGCGACGGCCTTGTCGCGCAAGCCGGGCAGGGCGTCGAGCTGCTCGTTGTCCCAGGCGACCAGGATGGCGCCGGTGTGCTCGATCGGGATGCCGGTGTGGCGGGCGTATTCGGACAGCAGCCGATAGCCGCGGCTGACCATCGCGGATTCCAACGTGCCGGGTTTGGCGTCGAACCCGGTGTGCAGGATCGCGGTGTTGGCCTTGCTGGTGCCGTCGCCGACATCATCTCGGGCGTCGAGCAACGCCACCGACAGTTGGTGGCCGGACAGTTCGCGGGCGATGGCCGCGCCGACGATACCGGCGCCGATCACGGCGACGTCATGGGTGGTGTTCACTCGGGGTTCCTAGGGTGCGGGTAGGTGGTGGAGGCCAAGGCTCGCCACAGCGAACGGAATTCGGCGGAACGCTCGGGGCTCCAGGCCGGTTCGTAACTCGCCGAAGCCGACCAGTGCGGGACGACTCCGGGCAGCCCCCGGGCGGGATGCAGGCTCAGTTGGGCCAGCGCCGCGGCGCCCAGTGCCGTGGCATGTGGTGACGGGTATACGTCGACGGGCACTTGCAAGATATCGGCGACCGCCTGCATGAGCACCCTGGACTGGGTCAGCCCGCCGTCGGCGCGCAGCCGGGTCAGTGTGGTCTGCGGTCCGATGGCGGTCACCAGCTCCCCGATCTGGGCGGCGATGCCCTGCAACAGCGCCAGCACCAGGTGGCCGCGTTCACTGGACAGCGTCATCCCGGAAAACGTTGCGGTGGCACCCGACTGCCACCACGGCGCGGCCAGGCCGGCCAGGGCGGGGACACACAGCACACCGGCGTTGTCCGCGGCGGCGACAGCGTCCAGGTCGGCGGCGCCGGTGATGATGCCGAGCGAGGCCAGCCAGCGCACCGCCGATGCGGCGGTGTAGACCTGCCCGTCGACGCAGAAGGTGTCGCGCCCGGCCACTCGCCAGGCCACCGACGAGGTCAGCCCGGTGCTGGAGAGCACCGGCGTGTTGCCGGTGTTCGCCAGCAGGAAGGCGCCGGTACCGAACGTGCATTTCGCGGTGCCCGCCGCCAGACAGCCTTCGGCCAGCAATGCCGCCTGCTGGTCGACGACGATACCGCCGACGGGAACATCGCCTCCGAATGCCGAAGTGGCGCCGACGATCTCGTCGTTCCCGGCGATCCTCGGCATCGACTCCCCGGCGAGCCCGAACAGGGCGAGCAGGTCGGCACTCCAGCCGTCGCCGCCGAGGTCGGTCAGCAGCGACCGGCTGGCGGTGGTGGCATCGGTGACGAACTCGCCGGTCAGTTGGTGCAGCAGCCAGGTGTCCGAGGTCGTCACGACACCCGCGGACTCGACGTTGCGGCGCAGCCACGCCATCTTGGGTGCGGAGAAATAGGGATCGAGCACCAGGCCCGTTCGTGCCGTCAGGGTTTCGCGGTGCTCGGACAGTTCCGAGCACAGTGCTTCGGCTCTGCGGTCCTGCCAGACGATGGCCTGGGTCAGTGGGCGTCCGCTGGCCGGGTCCCAGGCCAACACCGTCTCGCCCTGATTGGCCAGCGACACCGCCGCGATGGGCCGGTGCGCCTCGGCGACGGCGGCGCGCCCGGCCGCCAGGACCGACTCCAACAGCTCGCCGGGGTCTTGCTCCACCCCGCCTCCGTCCAGATACCGCGGGTGCACCGGCACCTCGGCGACCCCGCAGACGCCGTCGGCGGGGTCCACCACGATGGCCTTGGTGCCCGAGGTGCCCTGATCGATGGCCAGCACCGTCATGGCGTGGCCGCTTCGTCTAGTTCGGCGTCGATGGACCGCATCTCGGGCATCCGGAGCCCACGGGTGCCGCGGGTGACCAGCAGGTAGCCGAGGTAGACGGCACCGAGGACGACCATCACCAGGACGTAGAGCCAGGGGTCACGGAAGGAGGCGTCGCGGAACAACGACAGTTCGAACACCAGCCACACCACCGCGACGACGATGATCGGCAGTTCGAATCGGCCCAGGCTGAAGCCGGCGCTGCGGGGAAGCCGGCGCCGTTTGGTGATGTAGAGCGCCACGGTGATTGCGTAGATGATCGCGGGCAGAAGCGTTGCGGCCGAGAACAGTTTGAAGAGGGCGTCGGTGCTGGTGGAGAACAACCCGAGGATGGCCGCCGCGACGACGGTCATGAACACCGTGGCGTTCAGTGGCGTCTTGAAGCGCGGGGAGACGGTGCGCAGCACCTGCCAGCCGGGGAAACGTTCGTCGCGCGACATGGCCCACACCAGCCGGACCCCGGTCATCAGGATGACCAGACCGCACGCGAAGATCGCGATGGCGACCAGCACCAGCAGCGCGGTGCCGACGAACGATCCGAGGATGTCCTGGATGACGTCGGCGATCGGGGTGCCGGACTCGGCGAGCTCGCCGGGGTTGCTCACCGCCGCCGTCACCACGAGCAGGAACAGGAAGCCGAGCACACCAGACGCCAACACCGCTTGCCACATGGCGCGGGGGACAACGACTTCCGGCCGTTTGGTTTCCTCGGCGAGATTGGCGGCGGATTCGAATCCGACGATGGTGAAGGCGCCCAGCAGGAAGCCGAGCATCCAGGGGCCGGCCGAGGTCGCAGTCCCGAAGCTCCAGTAATTCTCGGGTGACACGTCCCCGGTGGAGAACAGGTTGCCGACGTGCAGCTTGTGTGCGATGACGCCGACGATGAGCAGCAACGCCACCAGCGCGACCATGCCGATGAGCTCGGCGGTCACCGCGAAGTTGTTGACCCGCTCGGTCCATTTCGTCGACAGACCCACCAGGACAGCCTGCAACACCAGGACGGTCGCGGTGATCAGAAATGCGGTGGCCGGGGTGCCCTGGAAGCCGAACAGGGCGGGCAGCACCGTGGCGGCCACCGTGTAGTCGACGGCGCTGACCACGATGGCCAGGAAGGTGAAGGACACCCATCCGGTGATCCAACCGAGCACGGGATTGGCCAGCCGCGACACCCACTGATAGGCGTAGCCGGTGACGGGTATCCGCGCGGCGAGGGCTCCGATGAGCAGGGCGACGGCGAGCTGGCCGATGACCACGATGGGCCAGGTCCAGATGCCCAGCGGGCCAGAGGAATTGAGAACGCTTCCGTAGGTGGTGAAGATGCCGGTGGCGATCGAGACGAACGCGAAGGCGACCGCGAACGAGGCGAATCGGCCGGTGGTGCGCTCGAAGGATTCGCGGTAGCCGAAGCGGGCGACGCCGGACGCGTCGGCCGGGTCCGCGGATGTGGGAGTATGTGTCATGGATCGTGCTTTCTGACTGGTTTTGAATGTTCGGTCCAGCGGGCGGCGCTGCAACGCCGCCCGCACCCTTTTGGCCGTCACGCTGACAGCACGACACCTCCCGCCTCGCGGATGGCCGCGGTGACCGCCGGAGCGGAATCCCGTTCGGTGATCAGCCCGCTGACCGCAGCCAGTCCGCACACCCGATGGGGTGCGATCTGACCGAGCTTCGACGAGTCGGCGAGGATGAACGATCGGGCGCTGTTGGCGATGATGGTGCGGCGGGCGTCCACCTCGTCGAGGTGGTAGTCGGTCAGTCCGGCGGTGGCGTCCACGCCGCCGGACCCGATGAACGCGATGTCGGCGTACAGATCGGTGAACATCGCCTTGGCGTGCCCGTTCGAGCAGGCCAGATCACCGCCACGGACGCGTCCGCCGGACACCAGGACGTCGATGCCGGGCCGGCCCGCCAGTTCGACGGCGACCAGCAGCGAGGGCGTGGCCACGGTGCCGCGCCAGCCGTGCGGGATGGCCCTGGCCACCTCGACGGCGCTGGTGCCGATGTCGATGGTGACGGTTTGTCCTGACTCGAGCAGTCCGGCCGCCAGCCGGGCCATCTCCGATTTGGCCGGTCGATGGATGCCGGCCCGTTCGGTGAAGGACGGCTCCTCGCCGCGCGGTGCGACGGTCGCGGCGCCGCCGTGCACCCGGCGGATCGCCCCGCGTTCCTCGAGAAGGGCCAGGTCACGGCGCACGGTTTCGGCGGAGACCCCGAGCATCCGGACGAGCTCATCCGTGCTGATCGTCGACGCGGCATTGACCGCGTCGACGATGGCGTCGTGCCGAACAACCGGAAGCATGCGCACCCATCCATGTGGAAATCTGACTGCGGATGCCTGCAAGTGTGGATTAGTGACCGGGTGGCGTCAAGCCGAAAAGGTGAGGCCGGCCACAGGGGCGTCGCGGCCGCGCAGACTTCTCAGTTGACGATCACCGGACTCGAAGGCAGGTTAACGGTCATGTACCGCCTGAGGTGGCCCGCCGGGGCCGACGCCCATGCCGGGCGCAGGCAGCAGGTGCGGCTACTGCGAATCTACTTGAGCGCGACCACTTTTCTGTATGCGTACGGCGTGGTGTTCACGTTGTTCCCGGTACGCACCGACATCGCGTACGGCAACCCGGTCGGCGGCATCGTCGCGATCGTGCTGGGGGTCACCGCGCTGGTGTACTCGGCCTTTCGGCCGCAGCGCGTCGCCGTGGCCACGGCGGCCGCGATCGCGGCGACTCCGATCGTGATGGCTTTCCACGTCACGATGACCGCCGAATACGTGTGCCTGATCGCGCCGATGTTCCTCGCCATGTACCTTCGGGCCTTTCATCCGCCGGCCCGGGCGTGGGCGTTGATCACCGTGCTCATCGCGGCGTGTGCCGGTGCCGTGGCCATCGCCCCGGCGCGGCACGTCGGGGTGATCACCTTTCTCATCATCGCCGTCGCCATCGCCGCCGCGGCCGAGTCCTTCGGCCTGCTGATCCGGGCCATGTTCGGCGCGGCATGCACCGACCCTCTGACCGGTCTGCTCAATCGCGCCGGCTGGGAGATCGCAACCTCGACCCTGCTGAGCCGATGCCGGACGGCGGTGCCGGTCACCGTGATCGCACTCGATATCGATGGGCTCAAGAGTCTCAACGACACCTATGGCCATCAGGCGGGGGACCGCCGGATCACCGAGTACGCCCGGCAATGGCAACGGGCGCTGTCCGGGCGTGCGGCGCTGGCCCGGCTGGGCGGCGATGAGTTCGCCGTCTGCATCGTCGGTGGGCTTCCCGACGTCGTCGGCGAATTCCTGCGCACCGTGCGGGCGAAGACGCCCGAGGTCAGCTTCGGCACCGCCACCGCGGCTTCACCGGAAGCCGATATCGCCGTCCTGTACCGCCGCGCCGATGCCGCGCTGTACCGCAGCCGCGGGCGCCCCCTTCGGGACGATCCGGACATCGCGACGGCATGAGCGGCGTGCTGCTACTCAGCGGCCCCCGGCATGCTGATGAGCTCCAGCACCTTCGCGCTGCCGTCGGCGAGGAACTTCTTGATCGCGACCGCGGCTGCCTCGACCTGGTCCCGACTCGGATCCTCGGTTTCCAGCATGGTGGCGATGGCGCGTGCGAAAACCGCGATGGGGTCGCTGGTCGTTTCCAGGAGTGCGGGTTCGGCCCTGACGATGATGCACCCTGAGATCAACACGTGCACAGCAAGAATCTGGTCGCCGGCATCCCACTCGGTGCGGGCCAATCCGCACTCACGCCAGATCGGCACGATCGTTCGCAGCATTGCCACCGGTCCGAGCGCTTCATAGATGCTCGTGGACAGCGGATGGTCGGTGAGCAGGCCGAGAATCGAATCGTTGTGCGCCTGCAATGCGGAAACCAAGGGGCTGGCGTCGATGGTGTTCAACGCAAGCGGGCAGAACCGGGATGGGCGCGCACAGTCGGGGTCCCGGTTGAGCTCGGCCGTCAACGTCTCGGCGACGGCGAGGAATTCTCGGCCGATGAGGCCGAGCAGGAGCTCTTCCTTGCTCGCCCAGTACAGATAGACGGTGCCCTTGCCCACATACGCCTTCTGCGCGACGTCGGCGATGGTGACACCTTTGGCGCCGCGAGCGACCAGCAGCTGACCCGCGGCTTCGAGGATACGAGCGGCTTTGGGCGAGCTGTGTTCGGGCAGCACGGGAAAGTTCTCTCCAGACATCGACGTCGGTATGGCGGCTGCTTCGAAACATAGCCGTTCGACGGTCGAAGGTGGCATCAGGACCTGCCGTCGCTTTCGCAGGTGCGCACCCTGCCCGGTGACAGGGAATGCCGATCGTTGTGCATCGGGTCTAGTGCCAGTCCCAGACCGACATGTCGCCTGCCGGGTAATTCTGGCAGATGTCGGTGGTGTGGGCGGCGACGCCTTTGTTGTTGAAGAACAGTTTTGCCCAGTTGGGCCAGCGCCAGGACATTTGTTCGTAGAAGGCGTTGGTGGCGGTGTCTTCGGAGTATTGGCGTCGGCCGGCGTAGTCCAGGGAGAAGAACCAGTGGATGCGGTCTTGGGCGCCTTGTTGGTCGGCGGCGGGTTTGTTGTTGTAGTCGATCATGTAGCGCTCGTAGTAGACGGGTTCGACGTCGCGGGCGGCGGCCATGATCTGTTCGGCGGTGCAGGGGGTTTTGAGGATGCGGTTGGGGATGGGGTAGTCATCGGTGGCGTCGGCTGAAGCGATACCCGAGGTGGTCAGGGCGCCGGCCAGGGCCAGTCCTGCGATGCCGAAGCGGATTGCGGTGGATGCCATGGTGTTTCTCCGGTTCAGTGCTGGGCGGCGGCGGCCTGGTCGAGGATGACGCGTTTTTCCGGGCAGTAGTAGTTCAGGGCGGCGCCGAGGAACTGCCAGTTCTGTTGGGTGGTGTTGTGTCGGTCGAGGTTGTCGCCGATGAACGTGGCCGAGGCGAACGCGTCGTGGTCGACGTTGTTGTAGAGCCGTTTGCAGACCAGTTTGCCGATCCAGGCGTTGTAGTCCTTCTGCCCGTAGATGCCGTAGGTGTGCAACTCGTGGGCGAAGTTGGTGTCCGGATCCCGGTCGAAGGACGGGTCGGCTTGCCCGGGAGCAGCCAACCCGATTGCGGCGCAGGCGATCACGATACCGATGGCGAACTTCATGACAGGGCCTCCTCGGGTGACTTCTGGATGGGTGCCGGCCAATTCGACGGGACCGGGCGCTGGCGCACCCGTTGCGGCCACCAGAACCACTTGCCCAGCAGAGCGGCGATCGCCGGCGTCATCAGGGAGCGCACCACGACGGTGTCGAACAGCAGGCCCAGCCCGATGGTGGTGCCGACCTGGCCGATCACGATCAGGCTGCTGACCGCCATCGAACCCATGGTGAACGCGAACACCAGGCCCGCAGCCGTCACGACGGCGCCGGTGCCCACCATGGCGCGGATGATGCCGGTGTTCAGTCCGGCGTGGATCTCCTCCTTGATGCGGGACACCAACAACAGGTTGTAGTCCGCGCCGACGGCCAACAGCACGATCACCGACATGGGCAGCACCATCCAGTGCAACGGGATTCCGACGATGTGCTGCCACAACAACACCGAGAGCCCGAAGGACGCGGCAAGGCTCAGCACCACGGTGCCGACGATCACCGCCGCGGCCACGATCGCGCGGGTGAGGACGGCCATGATGAGGAAGATCAGGATCAGGGCGGCGACCGCGGCGATCAGCAGATCGTAATTGGCCCCTTCCTGCATGTCCTTGTACATGGCCGCGCTGCCCCCGAGATAGACCGAGGAGCCCTCCAAAGGGGTGCCCTTGATGGCGTCGGCGGCCGCCACCTTGAGCGCTTCGATGCGCGAGGTGCCTTCCTCGGTCAGCGGATCACCCTGGTGGAAGATGGTGAAGCGCACGGCGTGACCGTCGGGGGACAGGAACAACTTGATGCCGCGTTTGAAGTCGTCGGTCTGGAAGGCCTCCGGCGGCAGGTAGAACGAATCATCGTTCTTCGCTTGGTCGAACGCCTCACCCATGGCGGTGTTGTTGTTCTGCTGCGCCTGCGTCTGGTCCTGTTGGGCCTTCTGGGCCTGGTACTGGTTGAGCATGATCTGTTTCTGACTCTTCATCGACGCGATCATCGGCGGCATGATTGCCACCATCTGTGGCATCAGGTCGGCCATGCGCTGGATATCGGGTACCAGGCCCTGGAAATCGTCTGACATCTTGCTGATGCCATCGAGGGCGTCGAAGACCGACCGCAACGACTGGCACATCGGGATGTCGAAGCAATGCGGTTCCCAGTACAGGTAATTGCGGATGGGGCGGAAGAAGTCGTCGAAATCGGCCATGTCGTCGCGCAGATCCTGGATGTCCAACGAGGTGGTGTCCATCTTGGTGGCCATGCTTTTGGTGACAGCGGCCAGCTGCTCGGTGATGGCCTGCATCTTCTCCATCGAGTCGATCGTGGTCTGCATCTCGTCGGCCTGCTTGAGGGTGTTGGCGATCACCGTCTGCTGGTAGTCGTTGTTCATGATCTGCCCGACGCCGCTCTGCCCGACGCTGTAGGCAATGGTGGAGTGCTCGATCGGCTCGCCTTTGGGGCGAGTGATGGTCTGCACCTGTGCGATTCCGTGCACCCGGGCCAGTGCCTTGGCGATCTTGTCGATGACCAGGAAGTCGGCGGGATTGCGCATATCGTGGTCGGTTTCGACCATCATCAGGTCGGGATTCATCTTGGCCTGCGAGAAATGCCGGTCCGCGGCGGCGTATCCGACGTTCGCCGAGATGTCGGCGGGTAGGTAGATGCGGTCGTTGTAGGTCGTGTGGTAGCCGGGCAGGGTGAGCAAGCCGACCAGCGACACCACGACCGCACCGATCAGGATCGCTCCCGGCCAGCGCACGGTGGCCGTGCCGATGCGCCGCCACCCCCGCGCTTTCTTGAGCCGCTTGGGTTCCAGGACGTTGCCGAATCGGCTGCACACCGCGATGAGGGCCGGCCCCAGGGTCAGGGCCGCGGCGACGACCAGTGACATGCCGATCGACAGTGGGATGCCCATGGTCTGGAAGTAGGGCAGCCGGGTGAAGTGCAGGCAGAAGGTCGCGCCGGCGATGGTCAGGCCGGAGGCCAGCACGACATGTGCGGTGCCGTGATACATGTCGTAGAACGCCGCTTCGCGGTCCTTGCCGCTACGGCGCGCCTCCTGGTAGCGGCCGATGAAGAAGATCCCGTAGTCAGTGGCCGCGGCGATGGCCAGGGTCACCACCATGTTCGTCGAGAAGGTCGTCAGGCCGAAGACGTTGTGATAGCCGAGGAATGCGACGATGCCCCGGGCGCCTGTCAGTCCGACTGCCACCATCACCAGCACGATCAGCGTGGTGACGACGGAGCGGTACACGATCAGCAGCATCACGATGATGACCCCGAACGTGACCAGCTCGATGGTCTTCATGCTCTCGTCACCGACGATGTTCTGGTCGGCCTGGGTGGCTGCCGGTCCGGTCACGTAGGCCTTCACCCCTTGGGGCGCCGGTGTTTCGGCGGCGACCTTGCGGACCGCGGCCACCGATTCGTTGGCCAGCGCCTCGCCCTGATCGCCGGCGATGTAGACCTGCACGTAGGCGGCCTTGTTGTCGGTGCTCTGGGCAGCGGCCGCGGTGAACGAGTCACCCCAGAAATCCTGGACGTGCTGGATGTGTTCGGTGTCGGCACGCAGTTCTCGAACCATCGTGTCGTAGTAGGCGTGCGCCTCGGCTCCCAACGGTTGATCGCCCTCCAGCACGATCATCACCGAACTGCTGGTCTTGTACTCCTTGAACACCTCGCCGACGTGTTTCGTCGCGATCATCGACGGCGCGTCGTTCGGGCTCATCGATACCGCACGCAATTTGCCCACCTCTTCGAGTTGGGGGACAACGGTATTGAGCACGGCGATGATCGCGATCCAGCCGAGGATGATCGGGATGGCAAAGGTGCGGATGAAGCGCGGGATCCGTGGATGGGCACGGTGGCGCGCGGCGGAGATCGCTTCGGTCGGGGTGTCGTCTACGGGTGCGCTCATGCGGATTTCACCAAGCAGAAGGTCTGGGCGTGCACGCCGGTGGACGTCCTTTCGTCTTTGACCACGTCATCGACCGTGATCCGGCAGCTGATGGATTGGCCGTCGCTCTGGGCCAGCATGTTGGGAGTTGTGGAGGGGTTCGTGGTCGTCAACCGCACACTCCAGGGCAAGGGCGTCGTCGGTACCCGCTGGGGCTTGCCGTCGAGATCCAGATAGTTGATCACCGCGCTGGAGCCTGTTCCGAAGACTTCGTAGACGACGACCTTCGGGCTGAAATCGGCGGCACTGTCGGATCCCTTGGGGGTCACGACGACGGGGTTCGAGCCGAACACCGACCGCAGTTGGGACACCGTGAGGCCGCCTAGCACCACCGCGATGACGACGAGGGCGGGTAACCAGACGCGGCTGAGGGTCTTGGTCATCGCCGTCTCCCCGCGTCGCGAATATTGGTCCTGTTCCAGCCGGCGCTGTCAATCATCTGAAGTCCTTCGGTGTGAGTGGGTGCGATCGATCTGTGCAGCACCAGCTGTCCGATCATGGCTAGGAGCGTACTGACCATTTTGGTCAAACGGTCAGAATGTGCCATAGATCACTATGTGGGCATATCTATCGACCATGACTGGTCGGAGTTGAGCCGGGCCTCAGCCGACCTGCACGATCACCTTGCCGACGGCCAGTCCGTCGGCGACGTGGCGCAGCGCCGCGGCGATCTGCTCCAGCCGATACACCGCCCCGATGTGCGGCGCGACGGTTCCCCGCGCCAGCCATTCCGCCAGTTCGGCCTCGTTGCGGGCGAACTCGTCGGCCGGCACGTCCTGGAACTGAAAGCCGAGCAGCGCAATGCCTTTGACCAGCACGAGGTTCAACGGGATGCGGGGAATGGTTCCCGAGGCGAAGCCGATGGTCACGTACCGGCCGCCGCGGCGCAGCGCGCGCAGCGTGGGCTCGGACAGATCACCGCCCACGGGGTCGAGCGCGGCGTGCGCACCATCGGGGATCACCGCGCGCAATGCGGCCCGCAGGTCGCCGGCGCGGTGGTTCACGACCGCCTGCGCACCGTGTTTCCTTGCGACAGAGAGCTTCTCGTCCGTCGATGCGACCGCGATCACGCGGGCCCCGAGCGCCGTGGCCAGTTGCACGGCCGCCAGCCCGACTCCGCCCCCCGCGCCCAGCACGATGACGTCGTCGCCGGGGCCGATCCGCGCCGCCGACCGCAACGCGTGATACGCCGTGCGGTGGGCGACGCCGAAGGCGGCTGCCGTGCGGTCGTCGACCATGCCGGGGATCGGGGTGACGGCCGTGCTCGGCAGGCACACCTGTTCGGCGAACGCACCGGACATCGAGGTCCCGGTGACCCGGTCACCGATGGTGAAACCGGTGACGTCGCCGGCCATCTCGGTGACCACACCCGCGCACTCGCTGCCTGGGATGAACGGCGGTGGCACCGGCACCTGGTACCGGCCGGCGACCAGCAGCACGTCGGGAAAGTTGACCGCTGCCGCGTGGACCTGGATCCGAATCTGGCCCGGGGCGAGCTCAGGGTCGGGTATGTCCTCGACCCGAACCACCTCCGGCGGCCCGTACGCCGGACAGACGGCCGCCCTCACCGGTAGGTACTGGACTCGGCGAGGTCGGCGGCCGAGCGCATCAGCTCGGCCACCACCGGGCCGAACGCCAGCAGCTTCTCGTCATCGCCGGCGCGCTGGAAACCCTGCTCCAGCACGATCGCCAGCTTCCACTTCGCCAACACCAGGTAGTAGTCCAAGTCGTCGACCTGACGCCCGGACACCTGCGCGTAGTGCGCCACCACCTGCTCCTGCGACGGCATGTCCAGCATGTCGACATACCCGGACTCGGCGGCTTCGGGCGCGCGGGTGTCGGCCGGCCAGCCCTGCACCATCCACGCCAGGTCCAGTTTCGGGTCGCCGACGGTGCCCATCTCCCAATCCACGATGGCGGCCAGCCGGGCGGGTGCGCCGTGCCGGTACATCACATTGGCGAACTGATAGTCCCCGTGCATCAGGCCGGGCAGGAAATCCAACGGGCGATGGGTGCGCAGCCATGCGGTGGCGACGTCGAGCCCGTCGAGTTCGCGGTTCTTGATCCGGTCGTAGAAACCGGTCCAGCGCGCGACCTGGCGGTCGTGGTAGCCATCGGGGCGGCCCAGATCAGCGAGGCCGCGGGCCCGCCAATCCACTTGGGCGAGCAGCGCGATGCCTTCGGCCAGTTGGTAAGCCAGAGCGGGGCGCAGGCTGTGATCGGAGTGAAACGGTTCCGGCCAGTGCCGTGAGTCCATCGGTGACCAACCGTCGACGTATCCCATGAGGTAGAACGGCCGGCCCAGAACGGTTGCGTCCGAACAGACCCCGAGGGCCGCGGTGTGCGGGACGTCGGTCCCGTCGAGTGCCTCGATGATGCGCCACTCGCGCAGGATCCCGTTGTCGCGGTCGGCCGGAGCGCCCGCCGGTGGCATGCGCAGCACGCACTGATGTTCGCCGCGGGTGATCCGGTAGATGACGTTCTGGGTTCCACCGGACAGGAGGTCGACCTCGGCCGGTTCGCCCCGGCCGGGATGGCCGTTGTCATCCAGCCAGGCGGTCAGCCGGTCGATGTCGATGCTCACAGGTTGCCGACCTCAAGGTCCAGGTATTCGGCGTATTTCGCTTGTGCCGCTGCACGTTTGCGCGGCAACCAGTCGGTGGGCCACACGTCGTCGCTGGCAGAATAGTCTCGCAGCACCTGTTTGGCCACCGTGGTCTTGTGCACCTCGGTGGGCCCGTCGGCCAGGCCCATCACGGCCGCGCCGGTGACCATGCCGAGAAACGGCATTTCGTTGGTCACGCCGAGGGCGCCGTGCACCTGCATCGCCCGCCAGGCGATATCGTGCAGCACCGTCGGCATCACCGCCTTCACCGCGGCGATGTCCTTGCGCACCAACTTGTAGTCGTTGTACTTGTCGATCTCCCAGGCGGTGTGCAGCACCAGCAACCGGAATTGCGTGAGCTGGGCGTAGGAGTCGGCGATGTAGCCCTGGACGGCCTGCTTGTCGGCCAGCAGGCTGCCGGCGGTGTGGCGGCTGAGCGCGCGCTCGCACATCATGTCCAGCGCCCGCTGCGCGAGCCCGATGGTGCGCATGGCGTGGTGGATGCGGCCACCGCCCAGCCGCGTCTGGGCGATGGCGAAGGCCTGACCCTCACCGCCGAGCAGCGCCGAATCCGGAACGCGCACATTGTCGTAGTGGATGAGGGCATGCGAGCCCTGACCGTCGGATTCGCCGTACAGGCCGCAGTTGCGCTCGATCCGCACCCCGGGCGTGTCGGTGGGTACCAGGAACATCGACATGCCTTGATACGGGCTGACATCCGGGTTCGTCACCACCATGACGATGAGGAACGACGAGGTGGAGGCGTTCGAGGAGAAGAACTTGTGGCCGTTGATGATCCAGCTGACCCCATCCGAATCGCGCACCGCGGAGGTCTTGAACTGCGTCGGATCGGCACCGCCCTGCGGTTCGGTCATCGAATAGCAGGAGAACACCTCGCCGTCGAGCAGCGGGCGCAGGTAGCGCTCCTTCTGCTCGGGCGTGCCGTAGTGCGCGATGATCTCGGCGTTACCGGTGTCGGGCGCCTGACAACCGAAGATGATCGGTGCCCACTGCGAACGGCCCAGGATCTCGTTCAGCAGAGCCAGTTTCAGTTGCCCGTAACCCTGGCCGCCGAGGTCCGGTCCGAGGTGGGTGGCCCACAATCCCTTCCGCCTGACCTGTTCCTTGAGCGGGTCGATCACGGCGCGGCGGGTGTCATCGAGTGGGGTGAACTGCAGGTGCGGCCAGATCAGGTCGAGTGGCTCGACTTCGGCACGCACGAAGTCGTCGGCCCAGTCCAGTAACTCCTGGAACTGCGGGTCGGTCTCGAAATCCCATGCCATGACTAACTCCTCCGGTATCCGGCGATCAGGGTGAGGATGTCCGCCGCGACCACGTCGGCGAACGAGCGGTCCCCGAAGGAGCCGGCCGCCCAATGCCGGGCGCCCTCGCTGACGAACGTCATCGCCAGGTACGCCAGGTGGGGGACATCGGTGCCGGCCGGCAGCTTGCCGTCGGCGGTGGCACGCTCGAACAGTGCGGTGAACATGCCGCTGTCCAGGTCGGGCGATTCACCGGTGGCCAGGATCCGGTGTTCGTGGCGGTACCCCTCGAGGATGGTCTCGATGACCAACTCGCGCGGATTGCGTGCCATGGAGCGTTCCAGGTCCGACAGGGCCGCGGTGATGACCGCCGCGACGTCGTAGTCGTCGTCGAGCATGCCGGCGACGACGCGTTGCGCCGACCGCGTGGACATGACGCCGACCTCGAACAGCACATCCTCTTTGCGGGGAAAGTAGAAGTAGAACAGGGCCTTCGATACCCCGGCCGCCTTACAGATGTCGGCCACCGTGGTGTTCGCGTAACCGTTGGTGCGCCACAACGCCATCGCGGCCTGCACGAGCAGGCGCCTGGTCTCTTTCGACCGGGCCTGGGCGAGGGAGGCGCGACGCTGACCGCGGTCAGATGTGTCTGGGCGGGGAGCGGCTGCCATTTCTCGACGATATCGCCAGCAGGTGGAGTTGACCAGGGTCAACTTTTGCGTGGCGAGCAGACACAGACTCCCGCAAAGTGGCCCCGAAGCGCGGGAGCCTGTGTCTGCTCGCGGGGGAATGCCGCCGCCCGTTGACGGACCAGGACGGTTGTGGAAATCTGATACCCAAAGATGAGAATTGGATTCTCTCCGAGAGAGATCGCCGAAACGGAGCGCAGATGGCGGACGGCTTGACCGACTTGGACTTCTTCCGCGACCCGCGGCTGGTCGAGGATCCCTACCCCTACTTCGAGGCCCTGCGGGGCGGCTGTCCCGTGCACCGGAACGGTCCGTACGGCGTGACCATGGTGACCGGTTGGGACGAGGCCGTGCAGGTCTACAACGATGCCGACACGTTCTCATCCGTCACGTCGGTCACCGGTCCGTTCCCGGGGTTCCCCGTGCCGCTGGAGGGCCTGTCCAAAGACGAGGTCAGCGCGCTCATCGAGAAGCACCGTGACGAACTGCCGTTCAGCGACCAGCTGCCGACACTGGACCCGCCGACGCACACCGACCACCGTGCCCTGTTGATGCGGCTGATCACGCCCAAGCGCCTCAAGGAGAACGAGGACGCGATGTGGAAGCTGGCCGACGAGGTGCTCGATACCTTCCTCGACGGCGGCCGGGGCGAATTCATCAAGGGCTTCGCCGGGCCGTTCACCCTTTTGGTGATCGCCGACCTGCTCGGCATCCCCGACGAAGACCGGGACTCGTTCGTCGAGAACATCGGCAACCATGCCGGCGGCGGCGTCGGCGGAACCGGTGACGAAGCCTTGGCGCACAGCCCGCTGGAGTTCCTGTACGGGATCTTCGCCGACTACATCCAGGACCGGCGCGCCAACCCGCGCGACGACGTGCTGACCGGCATGGCCGAGGCCACGTTCCCGGACGGCTCCATCCCCGACGTCGGGGACGTGGCCCGGGTGGCCACCAATGTCTTCTCGGCGGGGCAGGAAACCACCGTGCGGTTGCTCGGTACGGCATTGAAGGTCATCGCCGAGCGATCCGATATCCAAGCCCGGCTGCGGGAAGACCGCGGCCTCATACCGAATTTCATCGAAGAGGCGTTACGCATCGAGAGCCCGGTCAAGGGTGACTTCCGATTGTCGCGCTGCCCGGTCACGGTCGGTGACACCGAACTCGGTTCGGGAACCACCGTCATGGTGCTCAACGGCGCCGCCAACCGGGACCCGCGCCGGTTCGATGATCCCGACTCCTTCGACCCGGCACGCAAGAACGCCCGCCAGCACCTGGCGTTCGGGCGCGGTATCCACAGCTGCCCGGGCGCGCCGCTGGCTCGCGCGGAAACCAAGGTGGCCCTTGAGCGGTTGCTCGACCGGACCACCGACATCCGGATCGCGGAGGACAAGCACGGTCCCGCCGACGCCCGTCACTACCGGTACATCCCGACGTTCATCCTGCGCGGCCTGATCGACCTGCATCTCGAGTTCGACACATGAAGGTGACGGTCGACGAGGACCGATGCCGGGGCCACGGGATGTGTCTGACGGCATGCCCCGAGGTCTTCACCCTGGCCGACGGCGGTTACGCCGAGGTGCTTCTCGACGAGGTGCCCGACGAATATGCCTCCGGTGTCAGGGATGCCGTCGAATGGTGTCCGGAGCAAGCAATCAGCATCACCGAAGGGAACTGAACAACGTGGCCAAAGGGTATGTCCTGCTGACCGAGACGATCACCGACCCGGCGGGGATGGGCGAATACGCCAAGGCGGCCGGCCCCGCGATGGCAGGCGCCACCATCCTGGCCGTCGACCGGAAACCGACGGTCATCGAGGGCACCTGGGAATGCACGCAAACCGTGCTGCTGGAATTCGAATCAGTCCAGGCGGCCAACGACTGGTACTACTCGGACGCCTATCAGGCCGCCGCCAAACTACGGCAGAATGCGGCCGACTGTAATGCCGTGATCCTCAACGGATTCGGCGCCTGACGTCACGTCAGTTCTCGCTCGTCGGTGGTGGTTGGAAGGGTTGGTACCACCACCATTGGGCGCGTTCCCCGGCCGGGCCCTTGTACGGGGCGACGTTCGGCGGTGCTGTGCTGGGCGGGTGCGCGACGGCGGTCATGGTTTCGGCGTTGCGGGGTGTTACCCCGGTTTTCCAGGCCACCAGGGCCGCGATCGAGCGGCAGCCGGTCATCCCGGCCAAGTCCTCGTGCGCGATCTCGGCCACGATCTCGACCAACCGGCCGTCGATGGCGTTGCGTTGCCCGCACAACTCACCGATCTCACCGAACAGCACCGCCAACCGCTCTTTGGGCTCCAAAGACGCTGCGGCGGTGGACATGACACCAATTCTGGCAGAGGGGTACGACAAGTCGTGTGGCGTCGATCGACAAGTGCCAACGGCACGACGGGTGGGATGTGCGGCGAAGTGCCGCTCAGTCCACGATCGCGATCGCCTGGCGCGGACATTGCCGGACCGCTTCGCGCACCTGATGCTCGTTGGCCGGCGTGATTTCCTCGGTGAGCACGTGCAGATAGTCCTGATCGTCGAGATCGAACACCTCCGGGATGACGCCCATGCAGACACCGTTGCTCTCGCACAACCCGAAATCCACCTCGATGCGGCTCATCTGGTCACCCGCACCGGGACCCGCGCGTAGCCCGCCACATTCTGCATCCGCACCCGTTCCAGGCCCGCGAAATCCACCTCGTAGCGCGGCATGAAGTCGAGCAACTTCTCCAGCGCGATGGTGCTCTCCATGCGCGCCAGCGCCGCGCCCAGGCAGCTGTGGATTCCGTAGCCCAGCCCGAGGTTCTGCGCCTCGGTGCGATCACGCTCGATGTCGAACCTGTCGGCGTCGGTGAACGCGTCGGGATCGCGGTTGGCGGCGGCGCTGATCAGGAACACCGGTTTGCCCGCGGGGATGACCCCGCTGGGCACGTGCGCCTCCTTGAGGGTGTACCGCACGTTGTACTGCACCGGTCCCTCGTACCGCAGCAGCTCCTCGACCGCGGACGGGACCAGCTCGCGGTCGTCGAGCAGCTTCTGCCACTGCTCCGGGTGCTTGGCGAACAGCACCACCGCCGTGCCGATCAGCTTGGTGACCGTCTCGGCACCGGCACCGCCGAGCAGCGTTGCGAAGCCGGTGATCTCGATATCGTCGAGCTTGTGCAATTCGCCGTCATCGCGGGGAATCTCCGCGGCGATGAGGCGGCTGATCATGTCGTCCTGCGGGTTCTCCCGGCGCTTCTGGACGAGTGAGTAGTAATAGATTGCCGTGTCGATATTGGCTTTCATGCCGGCCTCGGAATATCCGACCTGTCCGGGTTCGCGCGACAGGCTGGTGTCGATCCAGTGCCGCACCTGCTGGCGGTAGTCCTCTTCGACGCCCGCCATCCGAGTGATCACCTCGACCGGGAACGGCCCGGAGAAATCCTGCACGACGTCGAATTCATCGCCGGTGATGTTGTCCAGGAACCGATCGATCTGCTCGACGATGGTGTCCTTCTGGGCTTGGATGGCACGTGGGGTGAACGCCTTGTTGAGCAGGCTGCGCATGTGGCGATGGTCCGGTGGGTCCATGAAGATGATCGATTTCTGCGGCGGCTCACCGCTCTGCACCATCGCCAGATCGCACCCGCGTGACGAGGAGAAGGACTCGTGGTCCTTGAGCGCGGCCGCCACATCGACATGACGGGTGAGGGCGTAGAAATCCTGGTCGGCGCTGTAGTAGAGCGGTGCCTCGGTGCGCATGCGCCGATAGATCTCGAACGGGTTGTTGAAGTACTCCTCGGAGAATGGATCGAAAACCAGTTCGGCCGTCGTCATTCCTGGTCCTCCTTCGGGGTGGGCGGGCACCCCAGCCACATTACGGAAGGCTGTAAAACTGTAACGCTAACAGTGGTGGCGTCGGGACACGCCGGAAACACCGATTTCGGTGCGGCTCAATCCGGCACGCCGGCGCCGACCACCGGCTCGAGCGCGCCGAGACCGAAGCCGAGATCGGCCAGCGTCCGCTGCACGACGGCCACATCCTTGGTGAGGAACTCACCGACGGCGCCGATGAACCGCTGCGTGGATCCGGCCCGCTCGATCATCTCCAGCGCGCGGCTGGCGCCGCTACCGTGAGCAAGCGCGCCGAGCAGTGCCGTCTCGTCGATCGAAAGGTGTGCGCCCATCCGCACCGCCTCGGCGACCAATCCGATCTGCGCGGCGAACATGGTGTTGTTGACCAACTTCATGCCCTGGCCGGCGCCCAGCGGGCCCATGTGCAGTAACGGATCCGCGTAGCTGGCCAGCACCGGCCTGATCCCTGCGATGGCGTCGTCGGTGCCACCGGCGAACACGGTGAGCCGTCCGGCGGCGATGTCGTGTGGTCCACCGCTCACCGGCGCGTCCACCACCGCGACGTGTGGTGCCCGCTCGGCGATCCACTGCGCGGTGCGCGGACTTCCGGTGGTGTGGATGACCAGCGTGGCACCGGCCGGCATGGCGTCCAGTAGCGGGCCCGCGCACACCGCGCGCACCTGGTCATCGGTGAACACGCACAGCACCACCACCTCGAGCGCGACGGCAGCGATATCGCCGGCGGCGATGGCGCCGAGTTCGGCGATCGCCGTGCGCTTCTCGGCGGTGCGGCCCAGCACCGTCACCCGATGGCCGGCCTGGACCAGCCGACTCACCATCGGGGCGCCCATCCGGCCGGCGCCGATGAACCCGACCTCCATCAGTAACGTCTCTTCTTCGCGCGAGCGCTCATCGGTGTTGTCTCTTCTTCGCGCAAGCGCTCATCAGCGCGGGTGGTGCATGATCGCCAGCGCCGTGTCAGCAGCGGTGAACACCGAACCCTGCGGAGCGGACGCCTCTTCGGCCAGCGCGGTGGCGTGCCGGCAGTCCTTCTGCAGCAGCGCACCGGCGATCGGGGCAAGGTGGTCCAGCGTGCCGCCGAAGGCCGCGATGCTGCCGAGCGCCTTGCTGTTGGCCGAGCCGCGGGAGACGACCTCGCACAGCTTGTCCCGCGGCACCCCGAGCGCTTCGCCGAGTTCCAGGGTGCTCATCGCGGCACCCAGGTTGGCGCTGAACAACAGGTTGTTCAGGATCTTCGCGACCTGCCCGCTGCCCAGCGGACCCAGATGCACGATCGGGTCTGCATAGGTGGCGAACACCGGCCGGGCCTTTTCCACATCGGCGTCGGCGCCACCGACCATCACCAACAACTGCCCGGCCTCGACGGCCGGGCCGCCGCCGCTGACCGGCGCGTCGATCACCGAAACCCCCTGTGCCGATGCCGTTTCGGCGATCTCGCGACACGTGTCCGGGTGAATGGTGGAGTGGATGGCCACCATCCCGCCGGGCGCCAGACCTTCCATCACCCCGTCGGCGCCGAACAGCACCTCGCGCACGTCGTCGTCACCGACCACACACAAGCACACCAGGTCGCTGGCCGCGCCCAGTTCGGCGGGTGTGCTCGCCGTCTTGGCTGCCGTCCCGGCGTACGGATCCAGCGACGCCGCGCGGCGCGCCCACAGCGTGGTGTCATAACCACCCTCGACGATCCGGCGCGCCATCGGGCCGCCCTGGCTGCCCAATCCGATGAATCCGACCCGCATCAACCCGCCTCCGCTTCGATATCGCTCGACACACACTGACCGGCGAATGCCAGCACCCGCCGGTGGTACTCGGCCGCCGACAGCCCGACACTGAGATTGTGTCCGCTGTGGGCCATGTGGTTGATCTCCACTCGGGGCGCCGCCGTGAACAGGGCGGCGATCGCTGCCAGCGACTCCGGTCCGGACTCCCACACGCTCTCGTGGTCGGCGGCACTGAACTGCACCGGAACCCGCACCGCGGCGGCGACGGAAGCGAAATCCCGGTGCGGCCAGTTCGCCGACATTGCCCCCTCGTAGGCCGCCCCTGGTGCGGACAGCCCACCGGTGAGTACCTCGTCGGGGTACAACGCGGTCGGCTGCCACAGCAGATCCCGGATGCCGGCCGCGCTGCGGGACACGCGCGCTTGACCCAGCAAGGGTTTCGCATCCGGGTGGTAGCTCAATCCGGTACCGGCCAGTGAGATACCCACGACGCGCTCGTGGTCGGCCATCCGCAGCGCCAGCTCACAACCCAGCGAATGACCCAGCAGGAAAACCGGCTCACCGGAAGCGATCTTGTCGACCGCACCCCAGGCCAGGGCGACACGGTTCTCCGGCGCATCCATGCCGTCCTGATACAGCGACGACGCGCCGTACCCGGGCCGGTCCAGCGCGATGGCGGTGAACCCCTGTGTGGCGGCCTGGCGGACCAGCGAAAGGTCCGGCCGCCCGGGGCAATCGAAGTACACCGACGAGGTGGCCCCGCCGTGGATCGCGACCACCACCGCGCGCGGCTCGGCAACCGCGGCGACCAGCGCCGTCATCGGCACCGCGCCCACCATCACCATGCGGCGCTGGACGTCTGTCATGGCCGGTCAGTCATCGGTCCGCAGCAACAGCACACCGCTGGGGGTCAGTCCGCCGCTGCTGGCCACCGCCACCTTGGCACCCGCCACCTGCCGCTCGCCCGCCTCCCCGCGCAGCTGGACGACGGCTTCGTGAATCAGTCCCATCCCGTGGGTGCGGCCGTGCGAGAGCTGGCCGCCGTGGGTGTTGAGCGGGATGAGCCCGTCACGGGCGATGGTGGTGCCGCCGTCCAGGAAATCCTTGGCCTCACCGATCCCGCAGAAACCGAGCGCCTCAAGCCAGGACAGGCAGTTGAAGGTGAACCCGTCGTACAGTTCGGCGACATCGACATCGTTGGGCCGCAACGACGTCCGGCTCCAGAGATGCGCCGACTGGCCGAGTACCTGAGGTTCGTGCGTGAGTGTGGTCTGATCCCAGTCCAGCCGCTCGATGATCTGGGTGCCGACGGCCTCGACGCGCACCGGCTTCTTCGGCAGATCGCCCGCGGTCTCCACCGCCGACACGATGACCGCGACCGCACCGTCGCAGGGCACATCGCAGTCGTACAACCCGAACGGCGTCGTGATCATCCGGGCGGACAGATAGTCGTCCATCGTCAACGGGTCCCGATAGATGGCGGTGGGGTTCAGGGCGGCGTTCGCGCGCTGGTTGAGCGCGATCCAGCCGAGCGTCTCACGCGTGGTGCCGTACCGGTGGAAATGTCGGGAGGCATTCTGCGCCAACGTGTGTGCTGCCGAGACACCGCCGAACGGCTGTTGCCAACTGGTGGTGCGGGCGCCGCCCGGCGGCGACATCTTGCCGTCCTTGAGCAGCTGCTGGAAGGTGGCCTCCCACAGCGTGCGGAAGCACAACACGTGCCGGGCCATGCCGGTCGCCACGGCCATCATCGCCGCGATCACCGAGCCGCCCGGACCGAAGGTGTCCATTCCGCCGTTGATCCAGGTGGGGCGCAGTCCCAGCGCACCTTCCAGGGCCGACACCCCGCCCTCGCCCATGCCGGCGACGTCCAGGCCCGGGTAGGTGGACAGGCCGTCGATATCGTCGAAGGTCAATCCCGCGTCGGCCACCGCCGCGCGGCACGCCTCGATGGTGAGCGACAGTGGGGGCACCATCAGCCGGCGGCCCAGTGTCGACGCCCCGATACCGGTGATCGCCGAGCGGTCCTCGAACTTCTCGGTCGTGCGCATCGGCCGTACGTACGCGCCGAAATCGGTTGGCGCGATCTCGTCCTCGGGCATGGCGGCCGGTGTCGTCTGGTCGGCAGCCAGGGTGAACACCGGCAACCACACGTCGTCGACGTGGTGGAAGCGGACCTCGACGGGCTGGCCGAGTTCCAGCTTGTCCGGATCGCAGTCGACGATATTGGTGGTCAGCCGCACCCGTGGATCCTCGGCGATGGCCACCTCGGCGATCACGTACGGCGGTGGCAGATCCGGGAAGCCGAAGCGGTGATTGACGCTGACGCCGGCCAGGGTGCCCCGGCCCGACACCGCGCGCACACCCAGATCCTGGCTGCGGCAGTACCGGCAGATCGGGGCGGGCGGGTGGAGGAGCGCCTCGCAGCGTCGGCATTCCTGGATACGTAGCCGGCCGTCGGCGCCGGAGGTCCAGAAGAACTCGTTCTGCAGCGTCAGCTGGGGAAGGGGGCGCCCGGCCATCAGCTGCCCGCCTTGGTGTCGGCGGTGCTGAGTTCGATGATCGCGTGCACCGGGCAGTCCAGCAGCGCGCGCATCACGGCGTCTCGATCCTGCTCGGGGACCACACCATTGCCTTCGAGCTTGGCATAACCCCAGTCGTCCAAGGAGAAGTATGTGGGCGCATGTTTGGCGCAGACGCCGAAACCGTCGCAGACGGTGCGGTCCAGCTTGATCCTCATCAGAGGGCCTCGATCTCGAAGGGACGTCGGGCATCGAAGGAGCGGCACCCCTCGCACGGGCTGTGCAGGTGCGCCTGCACGAGATCCGGGAACTGGGCCAACAGGCTGGCCGCGATGTTGGCGGCGCCGTCCAGCGTCGCGCACGCGCCGCGTCCCCGCAGCACCACCGACCAGCGCTGGAGCCGATCGACGTCCTCGGCGGTGGCGGCGCCGGCACGCAGCGCACCGGTCACCGCGGCCATCGCGGCAGTCCCGTTGAAGCATGATCCGCACTGCCCGGCGTTCTCCCGGTCGAAATAGTCCAGCACCGATGCGGCGACGGCGACCGGGCAGTCCGTGGTGAGCACCGCGATCGCTCCGCATCCCAGGCCACAGCCGAGGGCGCGCAGCGTCTCGTGGTCCAAGCCGGCGCTCAGCGCCGTGGCGTTGAGCAACCCGGCGAAGTAACCACCCATCAGCAGTCCCGCCACCTCGGCAGGGGAAACACCATGCAGGGCAAGCAGATCCGCAATGGGCGTGCCGTGCGGCAGCTCGTAGAGCACCGGCGTCCGGCCCGCGCCGGTGACCGTGGCCAGGAAGGTACCCGGTGACGCCTGGGTGCCGTGCGCACGGAACGCCTCCGCGCCGTGCCGCTGGATATACGGCAGGTGCGCCAGCGTCTCGACATTGCTCACCAGCGTGGGCCGCCCGGCCACCCCCTCTTCGAACACCCGCGGCGGCTTGTCGGTGGGTTTGGCGGGCCCGCCGTTGATCACGCGCACCGCGGCCGATTCCTCACCGGCGATATAGCCGGGGTAGACGGTGACCACGGTGACCGGCGGTGAGGTGTCGGCCTCGGCGAGCGCGGCGTGCACCGCGGCCGCCGCGTGCGGATCCGAAACGTACACATACGCGCGGTCGGCGCCGATCACCCGGGCGGCCAACCGCACCCCGTCCAACACCAGATGCGGCCGGTTACGCAGCAGCCAACGGTCTTTCACCGACGCCGGCTCACCCTCCTCGCCGTTGGCGACGACAACCGTCGGTCGCCCGGCGAGGTGCGCCGCGCGCATCGTTTGCAGCTTCACCGCGAGCGGGAACGCCGCACCACCGCGGCCCAGCAGGCCGGCCGTGGCGACCTCGTCCAGCAAGCGTCGCGGATCGTCGAGATCCTGATATCCGCCGGAACGGGTGTAGTCGGAAAGGCTTTCGGGGCCGACCGAGAGCAGGCGCGGTGTCAGGCCGGGCCAGACGACGGTCGCGATATCCGTTGCGGTGGTGGTGGTCATCGGTGGCTGATCCCTTCCCGCGCCGCATATCCGGATAGGCTGGCGATCGTGAGAACCGCTGTGGTGCGTGTCGACGTGGATCCGTTCGGGCAGCTGACGCCGGCCCGGCTGGTCGAGGGCCTGGCTACCCTGCGTGCCCTGGGCGTCGACGTGGTGGCCACCGACCTCGCGGCGCTTCCCGCGGGCCGGCGGCAGATCGAGGTGCTGCTGACCGGTGTGCACGCCGAAGTGCTCACCGACGAAGCCGTCACCTTGTGCAGCAAGGCATTCGGCACCCGGCCGGTGGCCGGCGTGCTGACCTTCGTGAGCCGCGGCACCGATGACGACGCGCATGGAGTGCTCGCCGGTTTCGGCCTGACCGGCCGGGTACACCGGCTCCCCGGCGGGCAGGGCTGGGACATCGTGGAGGTGACGTTGCGCCGTGCCGACATGGAACGCATCCCGGAGAGCCGGATCCACACCGCGTTGGAGGCGTCGTTGAACAGCGAGGTGCGCATCCTGCTGGAGTAGTCCATCTCAGGTGGCCAGGAAGTCGAGGATGGCCGGTGCGGCCTGCACCCAGGTGTCGAACAGGCAGAACTTCTTTCCGCCGCTGCGGGCGAACTTCTCACCGGCACGTTCCCATGCATCCTCCGGCCAGGGCGGGTCGATCAGGGTGGACCCCCTGATCAGGCAGCTCACTTCGAGCGACGTGCGTTTCGGGTGGTCCCAGTCGTTCTCCCCGCCGCGGATGATCAACGTGGGGACGGTGATGTTGTCGAACATCTCGTCCGGCACGCCGGGGATGGTCTGGCCCGGCTTCGACACGAATGCGTTGAGCCAGCGCAACATCACCTTGAGGAATTCGTCGGGGTCCAGGTCGAGGAAGCGCCGCCGGTTGGCCGGGTTCTGCTCGATGCGTTCCCGCCATTCCGGTACGTGCAGCAATCCGTCGATGCCCAGGCCACGGACCGCCAGGATGCTCGGGGTCACGTAGTGCCCGCCGAGCACGAACGACCCGTACACCCCACCCACGATGTTCCACACCACCAGCTTGGTGACGATCTCCGGATACAGCATGGTGGTGAGCATCGAATCCCGCGCCCCACCGGAGCCACCGGCGATGATGCACGGTCCCACACCGAGTTTGGCGATCAGGGTGTAGAGCGTCTCGGCCCGCATGTGCGATTCGCTCTGCCCGTAGAACTGGACGTCGGACTTGCCGCAGTTCGGCCGGTCCCACAGCAGCACCCGGTAGCCGCCCTTGACCAGCGCGGTGGCCAATGGTCGCAGCCCAGGGATGTCCTTGCTGAATCGGCCGCCGGGTGTCAGCGCGATCAGATCACCCGACTTGCCCAGGATCTCGTAGACGACGTTGCCGCCGTTGATCTCGATGATCTTCTCGCCCCGCTTGAGCTGGGGCCCTTCGCTGCTCGTCATGCCTGCACCAGTACGGCGTCGCCGACGACGCGCACCGGATAGGTGCGGATGCTCCACTCCGGTTTGACGGCCGTGGTCCCGGTGGCCAGTTCGAAACCCCATTGGTGCCAAGGGCAGAAGATGAACTCCTTGTCGCGCACCATCACCGCGTCACCGGGCACGTTCTCGTCGACGACGTTGAGGCCGCGTGCCCGCCCCGAGCACAGCGGGCCACCCTCGTGCGGACAGTAGTTGGCGATGGCGTAGAAGGTTCCGTTGACGTTGTACACGCCGACCCCGTGGCGCCCGATCGGCACCAGTTTGTGCGTCCCCGGTGGGATTTCGTCGACGGTGGCCACGGCATGCTCGCGGCCCTGGGCGAGGCGTGGCGGATTCGGTTCCGTCACTAGAACACCCGAACCTGTCCCTCGAGGGCGGGCACGGTGTCGGGGAGCTTGTAGGTGCCGATGCCGTTGCGGAACATGATGTTCTCGCGGGCGTGTTCGGGGAGGTGTTTGACCAGCCACCGCGGGTCGTCGAAGGTCCAGTGCGGGTAGTCGCTGGAGTAGAGCAGGATCTTGTCGCATTCCATCCACTCGAATGCGCGGGTCAGTTCGGTTTTGTCGTCCGGGTAATCCAGCGGCTGGGTGGTGAACTTGATGTGGTCTTTGACGTATTCGCTGGGTTTGCGTTTGATGTCCATCCAGCCCTTGCGCGCTTCGTAGATGGCGTCCATGCGCCACATCAGCGGCAGGATCCAGGTGAAGGCGTGTTCGACGAAGACGATGCGCAGGGTGGGGAAGCGGTCGAAGACGCCGTCGAAGATGAGGCTCATCACCTGGTTGGCCGCCAGTAGCGAGTAGGTGACCATGAAATCGTGGTTGTAGCTGGGGAACCCGACCGGAGGAATCGGCAGCGTCTCGTAATAACCGCGGGACAGGTGACAGGACACCGTGATGTCCTCGTCCGTGGCGGCCGTCCAGATCGGGTCGTACATCGGATCGCCCCACGAGGGTCGTGGTTCGGCCTTGATGAGCACCTGCGCCATGTACGGGTGCTGGGCCCACTTGTGGATCTCGGCGGCGGCCAGTTCCGGCTCCTCGATGGCGACGCACACCGACCCGCGCCAGCGCTCGTGCCAGTTGTTCTTGGCGTCCAGCCAGTTCTCGGCCAGCCAGGAGTTCACCCCCTGGCAGAACGCGTGGGTGGCTTCGCTGAGCCGGCTCTCGGCATGGGTGGGCTCCAGGATGGCGATATCCGAGCCGGCCTCCATGATCAGCTGTTTGAACGCGAACTCCGGGTCGCTGCAGGCGAACTCGCCATCGGGTGGAAAGGCGTCCACCCGCATGGCGTAGGAGTGCGCGTAATCGGGTGCGTCGTAGTAGATCTGCTCGCCCACCGGGTGCGAGCCGAAATACTTGCTGCGCCAGGGCTCGGGCAGGTAGGGGGCCAGCTCACCGCGGCGCGGCATCGGGTGCACGTCGGAGTCGACGCAGCGCACGGTGATGCGCTCGGCCGGGGCGACCCGGGGGGTGGCGGTGACGGTCATCGGCGGACTCCTCGCTGCCTCTACTGTGCGCCCGCGACGGGCGAGAGAACCGGACTGTGGATGCCGTACAACTCGGCGGCGTTGCGCCAGCACAGCTTGTCGCGCTGTTCGGCGCTGTAGGACGCCGGCACGGTCAGCTCGGCGGCGTTGAAGTGCGGGTAGCTCGACCCGAACATCGTCATGTCCTCCTTGCCGCTGAAGCCGAACCACTCGCCGGCGAAGTCGACATCACCCGGCCCGTCGTAGGCTCCCTGGACGAAGTAGACGTGGCCGGGCAGGTAGTCGCTGGGCATTTTGGGCGCCCATGGTGTCTGCTCAAGGTGCGGCCGCCCGAAACAGTCCATCCGCCAGATGAACGGCGTGAGCATGTCGGCGGCGCCGTCCGCCCACACCATCTTGAGGTTCGGCATCCGTTCGAACACGCCCTCGGCGATCATGTTCATCAGGTGGTACAGGTAGTTCAGCGACATGAACGAGAGGTACTGCTCGTGCGTGCGGGTCTTGCCGGAAGGTGTTGGGGAGAACTGGATTCCGGCGCCGACCTCGATGTGCACGGCCACCGGCAGGCCGGCCGCCTCGGCGGCCTCCCAGAGCGGCCAGAACTGCGGCTTGCCGTAGAGCTCGCGGGACTGCAGCGGCACACCGATCTGCACGACGCGCGGATGGTCCCGGTACTTCTCGATCTCGCGCAGGGCGCCGGCGATGTCGTCGGGGTTGACCCGGATGGTGCCCCGGAACCGCTCACCGAACTCGTCGTGCTCCAGCCAGCGGGTGACCATCATGTCGTTGTGGGCGGCTGCGATCGCCGATCCCAGGTGGCGGTCGGGCATGATGCCGCGCGTCATCGGGTGCAACACCGCCACGTCGACGCCCCGGTCGGCGAACAGGTGCTCGGCCACCAGTCCGACGTCGGAGCCGGGGTATTCGCGGTTGGGTCCCGTCGCCTGTTTCAGGTACTCGCCACCGGGCGCGCCGTACCAATCCATCTCGTAGTCGGGGAAGCCGCGGCTGCTGAAGGGCTCACGCAGGAAGTTCTGCCGCAGGTCGCGGTTGGAGCCGAAGAAGATGTGCACGCTGGCGTCGACGACGGGGACGTCCACCACCGTCGAACCGTCACTGAACTGCTTCACCAGGGGCCATCCTTCGCATCACGATGCCGGGCGGGCCGGCCGTAGTTGCTCCCAGTGTAGATCCTTGTTCTTCCAAAGCAAGAATAATGTTCTCCAGCGGATCGCTTACATCCGTGCTGGTGAGAGACCATGCTGGTCAGTCGCGCAGCGCCAGCTCGGTAAAACCCCATACTGATTGTCGGAGAATGGCGACACCAATGACGAGAATGATATTCTCGCCAAATCAGGACGACCAGGCGGGAGGTGCCGCGTGCTGCTCGAGTTCGACGCTGACCAGCGGCTATGGCAGGAGACGGTACGCGACGCGGTGGGCAAGCAGTGCCCGCCGTCGCTGGTGCGGGGGATCGCCGAGCGTGGGGAGGACCCCGCGCCGCTCTGGCAGTCCTACCTGGAAGCCGGCTGGACGGAGCTGGCCGACCAGGAGAACGCCGTCGAGCTCGCGATCGTGCTCGAGGAACTGGGCCGGGCCACCGATCCGACGCCGTTCCTGGCGACGCTGTCGCAGTACGCGCCGCTGGCCGGCGACCGGTTCGATCCGGCCCTGGCCGGGGCGGCGATCTACGACGGGGTGACCGCCCACCGCGACGCACGGGGCTGGCTGCTCGACGGCACCGCACGTTTCGTGCTGGACGGGGACCGAGCCGAGAGGCTCGCCGTCGTCACCGCCGGCGGGGTGTTCGTCATCGCGCCGGACGCGCTGACGATCCGGCGCGCCGAGGTCTTCGACCCGGTACTGCACGTCGCCGAGGTGATTTTCGACCACGTCCGGGTCGACGAGCCGGACCGGCTCGACCTGGACCCGGCCGCGGCGCTCGACCGGGTCGAACGGGCGCGGCACGTCGCATTGATGGGCATGGCGATCACCATGGTCGGTGCGTGCCAGCGGATCCTCGATCTTGCCCTGGAACATGCCAAGAGCCGGCACCAGTTCGGTGTTCCCATCGGGTCGTTCCAGGCGATCCAGCACAAGGCCACCGACATGTACGTCGCGATCGAACGGGCCAGGGCCCTGGCCTACTTCGCGGCGCTCACCATCGCCGCCGAGGACCCGCGTCGGCGCATCGCCGCGGCGATGGCCAAGGCCAGCGCGGGGGAGTGCCAGTCCCTGGTGTTCCGGCACGGCCTGCAGACCTTCGGGGCCATGGGTTTCACCTGGGAGAACGACCTGCAGTTCGCGCTGAAGCGGGCCAAGGCCGGTGAGCTGATGCTGGGTGGCGCCGCCGAGCACCGGGCCGTCATCGCCGCCGAATACCGCTCGAATTTCCAGGAGTTCTGATGCAGCTCACCTTCGATGCCGACGTCGAGGAGTTCCGTGCCGAGTTCTCGGCCTTCCTCGACGAGCACCTGCCCTCGGCCGCCGTCACGCTGGAACGGCCGCGTTCGGTGTCGCACATGCCGCAATGGGCCCGCGACTGGCAGCGGCTGCTGTTCGACAACGGCTGGCTGCTGCCCGCGCAACCGCCGGAGTTCGGCGGGCGCAACGCCTCGGTGCTGCAGACCTATGTGCACCTGGAGGAGCTGTGCAAGCGGCGGATCTATCACAGCTTCAACCCGCAGGGCGTCAACATCATCGCGGCCTCGCTGCTGACGTTCGGCACCGAGGAACAGAAGCACCGCTGGGCGGTGCCCATCCTGCGTGCCGAACAAACCGCGTCGCTGGGCATGAGCGAGCCCAGCGCCGGATCGGATCTGGCCTCGCTGCGCACCCGGGCGGTCCGGGACGGGGACCACTTCGTGGTCAACGGGCAGAAGGTGTGGACCTCCGGCGCCCACGATGCCGATCTGCTGCTGACGTTCGTCCGGACGGATCCCGACGCGCCCAAGCACAAGGGCATCAGCGTGCTGGTCATCCCGACGTCGACACCGGGTGTGGTGTGCCGGCCGTTCGCCTCGATCTGCGATATCGAGGACAAGGATTTCAACGAGGTGTTCTTCACCGACGCCCGGGTGCCGGTGGAGAACCTGATCGGTCCCCTCAACCAGGGCTGGCGGGTGGCCAACGGCTCGCTCGGCCACGAACGCACCATGATGTGGCTGGGCTTCGCGGACCGGATCGCCAACTCGATCGGGGATTTCCGGCCGTCCACACCCTTGGAACGCGATCAGCTGGCCAGCACCATCATGGACTACCAGGCATTGCGCTTGCTCGGCTCCGTCGGACTGGCCAAGGCGGCGCGCGGCGAGGTGGACGTGGCGTCGGTGTCGGTGCCCAAGTTGCTCGGGGCGGAGGCCGAACTGCGCGCCTCGGAAAACGCGCTGGCGGCGGCGGGCCCGGACGGATTGCTCCACCCGTCGTTCAGCGGCCCCTACGCGCACATGAACCTGGACCACTACTTCGCCAGCTGGTTCGAGCGTTACGCGCGCAGCTTCTCGGGGACCATCGCCGGGGGCACCTCGGAGATCCAGCGCAACATCATCGCGCAACAGGTGCTCGGCCTGCCCCGCGGCTGAAACGGATTCGGCGCGTCTCGGCAATGCCGAGACGCGCCGAATCCGGTGCTGAGATCAGTAGTTGTTGCAGGTGGTGATGATCTGCGCGATCCCGTCGAAGTACCGCGAGGCCCCCGGCGCGTTGGCGATCTGGGTGGCGGTGCGCTGCCGCTCCGCCGGACCGGACGCCAGGAAGTTGCGCAGCATCGCCTGACCGACCGGCTGTGCGTTGAACTCGGCGGCGAGATCGGGCCGCTCGGCGTTCATCGCGCCGATGACCTGGTCGTACGTACAGGTCGTGTTGACCACCGGGCTCAAGTCAGGAGTCGCCGACGCGATACCTGCGGTCAGTGGCAGCGACGCCGCCAGCCCGACCAGGGTGAACACCAATTTCTTTCCCGACACTTTCACCATTACCTAGATACCTTTCCCCGCCCGACCTGTTTCCGGCGACACTTACTTTTCGGTGGCCGCGCCGGTTGCGTTACATGTTCCTTTTGACAGGCTAACAGCACGCGCCGACATGCCAAGGGGTCGCGCGACGAAGGGGTCGTGACGTGCGGTTTTGCCGGACATTTCCATTCCGGGACGCAGAATATTACCGAACTCACAGAATTGCGCGCGCCGAATTGCCCCGGTCGTCAGTCGATGACCGCGATTTCCTTGCGTTCGGTGATGGGCCGGGCCAGTTCCTGCTCGTTGCAGATGCGCTGCAGCTTGTCCAGCGTCTCGTCGAGGCCGGGCCCCAGCGGCTTGCCCGGGGTGAAGGTCGCCGGCAGGTTGCGCATGCCCTGGATGACACCGATGGTGTCGTAGTGCACGGTGCCCTCCGGGTCGCACACATAGTCCGGCATCCGGTCCAGCACCGCGGTCAGCATGGACTTGAAGACCGTCCTGGCCACGTTCGAACCGACGCAACGGTGCACACCGATGCCGAAGCTGAAGTGCCGGTTACCTTTTCGGTCCAGGATGAGCTCATTGGGCTCGTCGAACACCGAAGGGTCGCGGTTGGCCATTGCCCAGGACAGCCACAGCCGCTCATATTGCTTGAACCGTTGCCCCTCGACCTCGACATCCGCGGAGAAGGTGCGGCCGTCGCCGGGCGCCGGGGTGAAGAAGCGCAGGAATTCCTCGGTGGCCGGATCCAGCAGTGTGGCGCGCTCCCGGCTCAGCCGCTCGCGCTCGTCGGGATGCTGTCCCAGCCACTCCAGCGCATGGGCCGTGAGCGCGGTGGTGGTGTCGAAACCGCCGCCGATGACCAGCCCGAGATTGCCGAGGATCTCGATGTCCGGCGCCGGTTCGCCGTCGATGCGCAACTGCAGCATCGCGTTGACCAGACCCGGGCGCGGGTTCTCCCTGATCTCCATCATGTTGTTGATGATGTCGATGCCCATCTCGCGGTGCTGGGCGTTGATCTTCTCGCGGTCGGGGGAATGCTCGGGGGTGTACACCGAGGCGTGCGTGGGCTCGCTGTAGACATTCCACTTCTTGAGTTCGATGCCCATCATGGCGAGGGTGAACACCGCGGGCACCACGTTGGCCAGATGCTCGACGAAGTCGATACGGCCCGACTCGATGTGCTCATCCAGTGCAGCGCGGGTGATTTCGTCGACGAACGGTACCCACCGCTTGATCGCGGCGGGGGACAGATACGGGTTCAGGGCACCGCGATAGATGCTGTGCTCTGGCTCGTCCATCTCCAGGATGCCGCCGCGAACCACGGTCGCACGACTGGCTTTCGGGATGGTGATGCCCTGATACGGTGTCTCACCGCTGATGTCGTGGTGGTTCGAGACGACGGGGCAACGCGCCAGCTCGAAGACGTGCTTGCTGTCCGCGGCCACCCAGTGCCCGTTGTAGGTGTCGGTCCACGCCATCGGGCACCGGGACTGCATCTCCTCGGTGATCTTCTCGAACTGCAGCCGGTATTCCGGGGTGTGCCGGTCGAAGTGGTAGGTGTTCTTCTTGCGGTCGTCGTCGGTCACGCGGTCGTCGATACTCAACGCTTTGTCTCCCTTTGGCTTCGGTGATCAGACGGCGCTGTCATTCGATGACGATGGCCTGTTCCGGGCAGGAGTGCGCGGCCTCGCGCACCGCGTCCTGCCGGTCGGCGGGCACGATCTCGGAGACCGGTGACGCGTGGCCGTCGACATCGTCGAGCTGGAACGACTCCGGCGCGATCATCGAGCACAAGGTGTGTCCCTGGCACCGGGACGCGTCCACTGAGACCTTCACTACGTCAGCTCCTTCGGAAGTGCCGGAAATCCGTTGTCCCGCATCACACGTGGTAGTCGTACCACTTGAGGTAGCCACCGGCGTCGACGCGCAGCTGCATACCGGTGACGAACCGGGCCTCGTCGGAGGCCAGCCACAGCACCGCGTTGCTGATGTCCACCGGCTCCACCCACGGGACCTTCATCGCCTGCTGCACATAGAACACCGGCTCGGCATCCTTGCGCTCCGGGTGCTCCAGGTCCGGACGGAACGACCTGTACATCGGCTCGCTCTGCAGCATGTTGGTGTTGCAGTTGGTGGGGTGGACGACGTTGGCGCGAATGCCGCGGGGGGACAGCTCGGTGGCCAGGTAGTGGACGTACTCCGCGATCATCCGCTTGGACACCATGTAACCCATGCCGCCCGGATCGGCACCCGGATTCGGCTTGTTGCTCGCGTCCATCAACGCTGCCGCCGATGCGGTGGCGATGATCGATGCGCCTTCGGTCAAGTGCGGCAAGGCAACCTGGATCGCGTTGATGGTGCCGACCAGGTTGGTGTTGATGCCGTCCGTCCAGGCCTGCATCGGGGGCTGGCCCTTCATCGCGGCGACACCGGCCTGGGCCACCACGATGTCGAGCCTGCCGAACTCGGCCAGCCCGGCGTCGAGCGCCTCCTTGAGTTGACCGGCCTCCCGGACGTCGGCCTGCGCGGTGACGATGCGGCGCCCGGTCTTCTCGACGAAGCGCGCGGTCTCCTCCAGGTCCTCCGGGGTGGACAAGGCGTAGCCGACGGTGTCCAGGTTCCGGCACAGATCCACCGCGATGATGTCGGCGCCCTCTTCGGCGAGCCGGATGGCATGGCTGCGCCCCTGGCCGCGTGCCGCGCCGGTGATGAATGCGACCTTCCCGGCAACCCGGCCCTCAACGTTTCCCATGGTGTCCCTTGCTCCTAGTTGGTCCGGCCGCCGTTGACGGACAGGATCTGCCCGGTGATGTAGCTGGCTTCCTCGGAGACGAAGAAGGCGCAGGCGGCGGCGATGTCCTCGGGCTTGCCCATCCGCCGCACCGGGGTCTTGGCGATCTGTTCCTCGGTGTCGCCGAGGAAGCCGCGATCCTCGGCCTTGCGCAGCATCGGCGTGTCGATGAAACCGGGCGGGACGGCGTTGACGGTGATCCCGGCCGGGCCGTACTCCTGGGAGAGCGTCATGGTGAGCCCGTTGACCGCCGACTTGGCCGCCACGTACGGGGCCATATAGGGCTGGCCGGAGCGCGTGCTCGACGACGAGATGTTGACGATGCGTCCCCAGCCGGCCTCGATCATGTCCGGCAGCACGGCCTGGATGCAGTGGAACACCCCGTTGAGATTGACGTCAATGACGCGCTGCCAGTGTTCGAACGAGGTGTCGGTGAACTTCTTGAAGCTGTCCAGCCCGGCCGCGTTGACCAGGATGGTGATGGGCCCCAGTCGGGCGCGAACGGCGTCCATCGCGGTATCGACCGCGGCGCGGTCGGTCACGTCGGCGACGAATGAACAGGGCGTATCGGACGGGTTGAGATCCAGGACGGCCACGTTGTAACCGTCGGCGCGGAGTCGATCCGCAATGGCCAGTCCGATGCCGGACCCGCCACCGGTGACGACAGCGTTCTTCACCTACAGGGCCTCCTCGCGTGCCTTCGGCTCAAGAATCATCCTTCCGAATATGAGAACCGTACTCTCGCCAGAGTTGATCCCGCAAGGTACGTGACGCCGATCCGCGGAACAGAACTTTGGCTCGAAGGGCCTGATGGGGCCGCTCACCGCGGATGTCTGCGCGTCCTTGCGTTCTCATGGCGCGAATGTAAGATTCGCCGATGATGAGAATGAAATTTCCATCACAGTGAGGAGCAACGATGAGTGAGACCTCGACGATCACCGCTGAGCGGGGATCGGCGAACGCCGACCGGAGGATGCTGATCGACGGGCAACTGGTCGACGCCGCGCACACCTTCGCGACCCTCAACCCCGCCACCGGTGAGGTGCTGGGGTACGCCCCCGACGCGTCGATCGCGGATGCCGAGGCCGCGGTGGCGGCCGCCCGCAGGGCTTTCGACACCTCGGGGTGGGCCACCGATGTCGCGCTGCGGATCCGCTGCCTTGAGCAGTTCCACCAGGCTCTCCTCGATCACCGCGACGAGCTGGCCGCACTGACCACCGCCGAGGTGGGAGCCACCGCGGCGCTGAACCAGGGCGCGCAGCTGGACCAGCCGATCGCGATCGTCAAGTACTACACCGACCTGCTGCGCGACTATCCGCTCACCGAGGACCTGGGCAATGTCGAGAGTCGCGGCGCGCTGCACCACCGGTGGGTGGAGAAGGAAGCGGCCGGCGTCGTCGCCGCCATCATCGCGTACAACTATCCGAATCAACTGGCCCTGGCCAAGCTCGCCCCCGCACTGGCCGCGGGTTGCACGGTGGTGCTCAAGGCGGCACCCGATACACCGCTGATCACCCTGGCGCTGGCCGAGCTGATCGCCGAGCACACCGATATCCCAGCCGGCGTCGTCAACGTCATCAGCGGTGCCGACCCGCAGGTCGGCGCGGTGCTGACCACCAGCCCGGACGTCGACATGGTCACCTTCACCGGCTCGACGCCGACCGGCCGGGCCATCATGTCGGCCGCCAGCGCGACCTTGAAGAAGGTGTTCCTGGAACTCGGCGGCAAGTCGGCGGCCATCGTGCTCGATGACGCGGATTTCGGCATGGCCGCGGTGTTCGCCGCGTTCAGCATGGTCACTCATGCCGGCCAGGGCTGCGCGCTGACCTCGCGGCTGCTGGTGCCCCGCCGCCACCACGACGAGATCGTCGAGTTGGTCAAGACCAACTTCGGACACGTCCGCTTCGGCGACCCCACCGACCCCACCACCTATATGGGGCCGTTGATCAGTGAGAAGCAGCGCGACAAGGTCGACGCCATGGTGCGGCGCGCCGTGGCTGCCGGTGCCACCCTCGTCACCGGTGGGGAGAAGAAGGGGCCGGGGTTCTTCTACACCCCGACCCTGCTGACCGACGTCGATCCCGACAGTGAGATCGCCCAGGAAGAGGTCTTCGGTCCCGTCCTGGTGGTCATCGCCTATGACGACGACGACCACGCGGTGGCGATCGCCAACAATTCCATCTACGGACTGTCCGGCGCCGTGTTCGGCAGTCAGGACCGGGCGCTGGCGGTGGCCCGCCGGATCCGCACCGGCACCTTCTCCATCAACGGCGGCAACTACTTCAGTCCGGACAGCCCCTTCGGGGGGTTCAAGCAGTCCGGTATCGGCCGCGAGATGGGTGCGGCCGGGCTGGAGGAGTTCCTGGAGGCCAAGACCTTCGCGGTGCCGGTAGGGCCGGTCGAATGAGCGAGGCTTGCCGAGCGAATCATGGTTGGTCATTCGGGAACCGAGCTTGCGAGGCGGTGATCGAATGACCAAGCCGCTGGACGGGATCCGGGTGCTCGAGGTGGCCATGTACGGGTTCGTCCCGTCGGCCGGCGCGGTGCTCGCGGAATGGGGCGCCGATGTCATCAAGGTGGAGCACGCCGTCACCGGTGACCCGCAGCGCGGGCTGCGCCAGACCGGGCCGCTGCGCGTCGAGGGCGACCCCAACCCCAACATCGAACACGCCAATCGCGGCAAACGCAGTGTGGGCCTGGATATGTCGGTCCCCGAGGGCAGAGAGATCCTGCTTGAACTGGCGCGGCGTGCCGATGTGTTCCTCACCAGCTTCCTGCCAGGACACCGCAGGAAGTTCGGTATCGACGTCGACGACATCCGTGCGGTGAACCCGACCGTCGTCTATGCGCGCGGCAGTGCGCTCGGACCTCGCGGCGAGGAGTCTGAGCGGGGCGGCTACGACATGACCGCCTTCTGGTGCCGCGCGGGCACCGCGGCCACCATCACCCCGCCCGGTATCGAAGGCATGATCGGCCCGCCCGGGCCGGCCTACGGCGACACCATCTCCGGCACCAACCTGGCGGGCGGCATCGCCGCGGCGTTGCTCAAACGTGAACGTACCGGCGAGCCATCGGTGGTCGACGTATCGCTGCTCGGCAGCGGGCTGTGGGCGATGGGCCACACCGTCGCGCTCACCTCGCACCTCAATCAGCGGCTGGTCGCACCGGCGCCGGGGGTGCACGGGTCACCGATCAATCCGCTCGTCGGGGTCTATGCCACGGCCGACGATCGCTATATCTCGTTCGTCATGATGCAACCCACCAAATTCTGGGCCGATGTCTGCCGACACCTGGACCTGCCGGAGTTGGCGGATGACCCGAGGTTCGCCACGGCCGAGTCGATCGCCGAGCACACCGCGGAGGCCGTCGAGATCCTGCGCAAGGTGATGGCCGGCAGGACGCTGCCGGAGTGGAGCAAGCGGTTCGCCACCCTGGCCGGGCCGTGGGCGCCGGTGCAGGACACCCTGCAGGCCGCCGCCGACGCCCAGATCCGGGCGAACGAATACATCGTCACCGCGGGCGATCTGGAGTTGGTGGCCAATCCGGTGCAGTTCGACGTCGGCGCACCGCACACCGCGGGAGCCCCGGGATTCGCCGAGCAGACCGAGGAGATCCTGTTGGAGCTCGGGCTGGATTGGGATCGCATCATCGAACTGAAAACCGCCGGCGCGGTCACCTGATCGTTCACCAGAGAGGTTCCGACACAGCCCATGCCCTACGTCGCTTCCATCGGCAGCTACCTGCCGTGCTGGGGCAGCCCCCAGCACCGGGTGCCCGGCGACGACGAGGATGCCATCACCCTCGCCGTCGAAGCCGGCCGTGCCGCACTGGAATCCGGCGGTGCGGTCGAGCGTGTGGTGGTGGTGAGCCGCGACTTCCCGCTGCTGGAAAGCAGTAACGCCGCGGTACTGCTGGCCGGCCTGGGGCTGGACCCCGAGTTGGAGGTCGACGAGCGGCTCGGGGGCGCCCCGGCGACGGCCGACGCGGTGAGCTCGGCCCGGCCCAGGACGCTGATCATCGGCGTCGACCTGGACCCCGCCGGGGCGGCCGCACTGGTGACCGCCGAGCAGGGCCTGCAGGTGCGCACCGCCGCCCGGGTGGCCCGCAGCCTGCCGGTGCGCACCCGCACGGAAGCCGGCGGAGTGCAGGATTACGGCGACCCGCGGCTGCTGCACGAGCGCGGTCTGATCGCCTCCCTGGAAGCGGCCTGGCTGGACACGCCGGCCGCGGTCGCCGGCGTCGATCACGATCGGGCACGGGAACTGTGCCTGCCCGACCCGCCCCGGCTGCCGACCACGGGCGCCAGTGCGAGCATCTTCGCCCTGGCGCGGATGGTCGAGAGCGGCAGGACCGGCCCCATGGTGGCCGTCGAGCAGGCCATTCTGTCCGGTATCACGGTCAGCGGTGGCACGGCGGTCACCCGCTGTCACGAACCCACCGCCCGGCCGGTGCCCGTCGGTTCGGTTGTCCCCGGCGCAGACATCCCGATCTCGCTGGCCGCCTACGAGCGCGCCTTCGAGGCCAAGGTCCGTTGGGAAGCAGGGACATTCGCGGGTGGCGACGAACTGGACTTCCCGCCCCGCTTCCGTGTGGGCCGGGACGGATCACTGGCGATGGACTACGAACTGGTGCCGTTGCCGCGCACCGGCACCGTGTACACCGAGGTGACCGTGCATGTGCCGGTTCCCGGCCTGCGAACCCCGTACTCACTGGTCATCGTCGAACTGGACGGGGTCGGGGTGCGGGCGCTGGTCAAGGTCACCGGTGTCGAACCCGGCACCGTCGATATCGGCGACCGGGGCCGGATGGCGCTGCGCCGGGTGGCGGTGCGCTCCGGGGTGCCCGATTACGGGTACGCCTTCGTGCCGGACGAGGCAGCCGCATGAGCGCCCACCGGGGCCCGATCCGCAAAAACGGCGAACCATACCGTAATCAGCTCGGTACGATCCACCGCAACCCGGGAGGGAGGTCATGAGAAACGTCGCCATCGTGGGCGCCGGGATGACCCCTTTCGGGGAGCATTTCGCGCTCGGTCTCAAGGACCTGCTGCCGCTGGCCTTCGCCGACTGCGTGCGCAGCATCGACAAGGGTCTGGACAAATACGACCTGCAGGCCGCCTGGTACGGCTCGATGGGAACCGCCGACGGGTTCCCGGCCGGCATCCTGGCCGACACCCTCGGCCTACCCGATCTGCCGGTGACCCGCATCGAAAACTCTTGTGCCACCGGAAATGACGCGGTTCGCAACGCGATGTACGCGGTCGCCGCGGGCGCATACGACGTGGCGCTGGTGATGGGGGCGGACAAGCTGCGGGACACCACCAGCAAGGACATGCTGTGGGAATGGGAGGCGATGGCCAGGGACAAGGCCTGGGACTACCCACTGGGCCTGGTCGCCCCGGCCGGCTTTGCCCTGCACGTCCGCCGGTATCTGCACGAATCGCCGGCCACCCGTGAACACCTCGCCATGATCGCGGTGAAGAACCACCGGCACGGCTTGCCGAATCCGAAGGCGCGGTTACGTTTCGAGATCACCCTCGAACAAGCGCTGACGGCGCCGACGGTGGTGACACCATTCCATGTGTACGACTGCGCGCCGCAGAGCGACGGCGCGGCCGCACTGGTGATCGCCGCCGAAGAGGTCGTCGACCGGTTCACCGACCGTCCGGTGTGGATCCGGGGCGTGGGCCTGGGGTTGGACTCGGTGATGCACCAGCACAAGGGGGACATGACGACCCTGCCGGCCACCGTCCGGGCCGCCAAGCAGGCATTCGCGATGGCCGGCATGACACCGGCCGACATCGATGTCGCCGAGGTACACGATTTCTTCACCGGGATCGAGTTGATCAGCTACGAAGACCTCGGTTTCGCCGACCGGTTCGAGGCCCACAAACTCGTCGAGACGGAAGCCACCACCGTCGGCGGGGCACTGCCGGTGAATCCCAGTGGGGGATTAAAAGCCAAAGGGCACCCGCCGGGTGCCACCGGTGTGGCACAGTGCGTCGAACTGTTCGCGCAATTGCGGGGGGAGGCCGTCAATCAAGTGGACGGGGCCCGGGTTGCGTTGGCACACAATGTCGGTGGCCCCACGGCAGTGGCCGCGGTGACCCTCCTGGAAGGACCGGCGTAGATGGCAGACAAGTGGTCCCCGGGGGTTGCGCGGATCCAGGGCATGAGCGGCCCGATGCAAGCCATCGGCGGGTTGTTCCTGATGGGCGCCGACGCGTTCCGTTACGCGTTCCAGCGACCGTTCTTCGTTCGGGAGTTTCTCGAGCAGTGCTGGTTCATCTCCCGGGTATCGATGGCTCCCACGCTGCTGGTGGCGATCCCGTTCACCGTCCTGGTGAGCTTCACCCTCAACATCCTGCTGCGCGAACTCGGGGCGGCCGACCTGTCCGGGGCCGGCGCCGCGTTCGGGGCGGTGACGCAGATCGGCCCGATGGTCACGGTGCTGATCGTCGCGGGCGCGGGCGCGACCGCAATGTGCGCCGATCTGGGTTCACGCACCATCCGTGAGGAGATCGACGCCATGGAGGTGCTGGGCATCAACCCGGTGCAACGCCTGGTGACTCCGCGCATCCTCGCCTCGGGACTGGTGGCCCTGCTGCTCAACAGTCTGGTGGTGATCATCGGAATTATCGGCGGCTACACGTTTTCGGTGTTCATCCAGGATGTGAACCCCGGCGCCTTCGCCGCGGGCATCACCCTGCTGACCGGTGTACCCGAGGTCATCATCTCCTGCGTGAAAGCCGCATTGTTCGGGCTGATCGCCGGCCTGGTGGCGTGCTACCGCGGCCTGACGATCAGCGGGGGCGGCGCGAAGGCCGTCGGCAATGCGGTCAACGAGACGGTGGTGTACGCGTTCATGGCCCTCTTCGTGATCAACGTCGTGGTGACCGCCATCGGTATCCGGATGACGGCGCACTGATGGGAACCATGACGGTACTGCGGTCCACCTATCCACGGTTGGTGGCGCAGGGACGCAAACCGGTGGCGCTGATGTCGCGGATCGGGGACCACACCCTGTTCTACGGCAGGGCGATCGCCGGGACACCACATGCGGCGATGCACTACCGGCGGGAGGTCATCCGGCTGATCGCCGAGATCTCCATGGGCGCGGGAACATTGGCCATGATCGGCGGCACCGTGGTCATCGTCGGGTTCCTGACGCTGGCCACCGGCGGGACGCTGGCCATCCAGGGATACAGCTCCCTCGGCAATATCGGTATCGAGGCGCTCACCGGCTTCCTGGCCGCCTTCATCAACGTGCGCATCGCCGCCCCGGTTGTCGCCGGCATCGGCCTGGCCGCCACGTTCGGCGCGGGCGTCACCGCCCAGCTCGGTGCCATGCGGATCAACGAGGAGATCGACGCGCTGGAGTCCATGGCCATTCGGCCGGTCGAGTACCTGGTGTCCACCCGCATCGTGGCGGGGATGATCGCCATCACGCCGCTGTACGCCATCGCGGTGATCCTGTCGTTCCTGGCCTCCCAATTCACCACGACGGTGCTGCTCGGCCAGTCCAGCGGGCTGTACGACCACTACTTCTACACCTTCCTCAACCCGATCGATCTGCTCTGGTCGTTCCTGCAGGCGATCCTGATGGCGATCACCATCCTGCTGATACATACCTATTTCGGCTACTTCGCCACCGGCGGACCGTCCGGCGTCGGTATCGCCGTCGGCAACGCCGTCCGCACCTCGCTGATCGTGATCGTTTCGGTGACATTGCTTGTCTCCCTGGCCATCTACGGTTCCAACGGCAATTTCAACTTGAGCGGCTAGGAGAGACTCAAGGTGACACAGAACATCGGCCCCGGCCCGGCTCACCGGTCCGAGACCTCCAGCGGCGCACCGCCGGTCGCGGCGCGGCCGGGGCGCAGTTTCGGTGCGGCGGGGTACGCCCGTCCGCTCGCCGGAGCGGCCTCGGTGCTGGTGGTCGCGCTGATCATCGCGCTGGCCGTGGGGTTGTTCCGGGCCGACTTCACCAAGACCGAATCCGTCACCCTGATCTCCGATCGGGCGGGGTTGGTGATGAACCCCGACGCCAAGGTGAAGATGCGTGGTGTCGAGGTGGGCCGGGTCGGGTCCATCGAAACGCTCCCGGACGGCCGGGCGGCGCTGCACCTGAAGATGGATCCGTCGCAGCTGCGCCACATTCCCTCCAACGTCATCGCCGACATCGCGTCGACGACGGTGTTCGGCGCCAAGTACGTCCAGTTGGTCCCGCCCGAAAACCCTTCGCCCAGGGCGATGTATGCCGGGCAGGTGCTGCAGGGCCAGCACGTCACCGTCGAGATCAACACGGTGTTCCAGCAGCTGACCCGGGTCCTGGACAAGATCGATCCGGCGAAACTCAACGAGACGCTGGGCGCCATGTCGGCCGCATTCGCCGGGCGCGGTGCGAAGATGGGCCAGACGCTCAGCGATTTCGACGCCCTGCTGGCCAAACTCGAACCCAGCCTGCCGAACATGGCCCGTGATATCGCGGCGACGGCGCAAGTGGCCGGCGCGTACGCCGATGCCGCGCCGGACCTCGTTCGCACCCTTGACAATTCGACGCGGTTGAGCCAGTCCATCGTCGACGAACAGAAGAACCTGGACGGATTCCTGGTCAGCATGATCGGCCTCGGCGATATCGGCAACGACGTCATCGGCGGCAACCGGCAGGCGCTGACCGATGTGCTGCACCTGCTGGTGCCCACCACTGACCTGCTCAACGAGTACGCTCCCGGGCTCAACTGCGCGCTGGAGGGCATGGTGTTTTTGAAAAACCAACCGCCGTCGCCGGATCCGGGCGTGCAGGTCAGTGTCGCGTTCACCCTCGGGATCGAGCGGTACCGCTACCCGCAGAACCTGCCGAAGGTCGCCGCCAAGGGCGGTCCGCACTGTATGGGTCTGCCCTATATCGGCTTCGGGAACCGGGCCAAGTACCTGGTCACCGACACCGACGCAAACCCTTGGCAGTACGGCAATCAGGGCATCCTGCTGAACTCCGACGGTCTCAAGCAGCTGTTGTTCGGCCCCTTGGACGGTCCGCCGCGCAACACCACACAGGTGGGGCAGCCCGGATGACCCGTTCGAGAACCACGCTGCTCAAGTTCGGCGTCTTCGCCGTGGTGATGGTGCTGCTCACCGCGTTCCTGTTCATGGCGTTCGGTCAGTACCGCAGCGGCTCGACCTACGGCTACTCGGCCGTGTTCGCCGACGCGTCCCGGCTCAAGGCCGGTGACTCGGTACGCGTCGCCGGCGTGCGGGTGGGCACCGTCGGCGACGTTTCGCTGCAACCCGACAAGACCGTCCTGGTCACGTTCGACGCCGACCGCAACATTGCCCTGACCACCGGCACCAAGGTCGCGGTGCGGTACCTCAACCTGGTGGGGGACCGCTATCTCGAGCTGATCGACGGTCCCGGCTCCACCCGGCTGCTGCCGTCCGGCTCCCAGATCCCCAGAGACCGCACCGCCGGGGCGCTGGACCTCGATCTGCTCCTCGGCGGCCTGCGGCCGGTCATCCAGGGACTCAACCCGCGCGATGTCAACGCACTGACCACCTCGCTGATCCAGATCCTGCAGGGCCAGGGTGACGCCCTCGACTCGCTGATGAGCAAGACGTCCTCGTTCTCGAACACGTTGGCCGACAACAATGAGGTCATCCAGCAGCTCATCACCAATCTCAACACCGTGGTCGGCACCCTGGCAAAAGACGGTGACAAGTTCTCGGGCACCATCGACAAGCTCGAACAGCTGATCAACGGGCTGTCGGCGGACCGCGACCCGATCGGGGACGCCATCACCTCGCTGGACAACGGCACCGCGTCGCTGGCCAGTCTGCTCACCGACGCACGGCCGCCGCTGAAGGGAACGGTCGACCAGCTCAACCGGATGGCCCCGTTGCTCGACGACGGCAGGGCGACCCTGGACAGCGGCCTGCAGAAGGCGCCGGACAACTACCGCAAGCTGGCCCGGCTGGGCTCGTACGGCAGCTGGATCATGTACTACCTCTGTGGCATCTCACTCCGCGTGACCGACTTGCAGGGCCGCACAGCGGTTTTCCCGATGCTCAAACAAGAAGGCGGGAGGTGCGGAGAGCCCTGATGTTGAAGTATCGCGGAGTCAATCTCGTCAAGACGGGACTCATGGGCACGGTCTTGATCCTGCTCGTCATCGCCGTCGGCCTGCAGCCCGAAAAACTGGTCCAATGGGCGACGTCCGTGCGCCACAAGGCGCTGTTCACCGAGGCCGGCGGCATCGCGGTCGGCAACGATGTCACGTTGTCGGGCATCAAGATCGGCTCGGTCACCGACGTGTCGCTGAGCAACGGCGATGCGCTGGTGACCTTCACGACCGCGGGCAAGTATCCGCTGGGTTCCCAGACCACCGCGCACATTCGCACGGGTTCGCTGTTGGGCGAGCGGGTACTGACGCTGGAGTCGGCAGGCAGCGGCACACTGGAGCAGAGCGAGATCATCCCGACGTCGCGAACCTCGTCGCCGTATTCCCTCACCGACGCGGTGAGCGACCTGACCACCAACACCGCCGGCACCGACACGACGTCGCTCAATCAGTCGCTGGACACCCTGTCGGCGACCATCGACCAGCTGGCACCCCGGCTGGGCCCCACCTTCGATGGGCTGAGCCGGTTGTCGAAGTCGATCAACGGCCGCAACGAGGATCTGGCGGCGCTGCTCAAGAGCGCCGGCAGTGTCACCGTGGTGCTGGGCCAGCGCAGCGCACAACTGAATTCGTTGATCCTCAACGCCAACGACCTGCTCGGCACCCTCAACGATCGACGTGAAGCGATCGTCGACCTGCTGGCCAACACCGCGGCGGTATCGCGCCAGCTGACCGGGCTGGTGGCCGACAACGAGAAACAATTGGCACCCACCCTGGAGCGGCTCAATCGGGTCACCGAGGTCCTGGAGAAGAACCGCGACAACATCAGCAAGGCGTTGCCCAACATCAAGAAGTTCATGCTGTCGCAGGCCGAGACGCTGGCCAACGGACCGTACTACAACGCCTACGTGCCGAACCTGCAGCCGGCGCAGCTGCTGCAGCCGTTCCTGGACTACGCGTTCGGCTTCCGGCGTGGTGTCAACGCCGGCCAGCCGCCCGACAACGCCGGGCCGCGTGCCGAGTTGCCGCTCCCGTACAACGGCATCCCGGGAGGTTCGCGCTGATGAACCGTAGAACGGTAATCCGGGTGGCGGCGGGGGCCCTGGTGGTCGCGTTGGCGCTCGGGGCGGCGGTCGTGCTCCGGCAGTTCGTCTTCCGGCCGACCACGATCGCCGCGTTGTTCACCACGGCGACCGGTGTGTACCCCGGTGACGAGGTGCGGGTGTCCGGGGTCAAGGTCGGCACCATCGCCGCGATCCAGCCCGAGGGCACCCAGACCCGGCTCACCCTGGAAGTCGACCGGGGCGTCAAGGTTCCCGCCGATGCCAAGGCGGTGATCGTCGCGCCGAATCTGGTCGCCTCGCGCTACGTCCAGCTGACGCCGGCGTACCGGTCCAGCGGTCCCACGCTGCCCGATGACGCGGTGATCCCGTTGGAACGCACCGCCGTTCCCGTCGAGTGGGACGAGGTCAAGACACAGTTGATGCGGCTGGCGACCGATCTGGGCCCGCAGAGCGGTGTCTCCGGTACCTCGGTGTCGCGGTTCATCGACAGCGCGGCCAACGCGTTGGAGGGCAACGGGCCCAAGCTGCGCGACACCATCAACGAGTTGTCCGGGGTGGCCCGGATCCTGGCCGAGGGCAGCGGCAACATCGTCGACATCATCAAGAACCTGCAGTTGTTCGTCACCGCGTTGAAGAACAGCGACCAGCAGGTCGTGCAGTTCCAGAACCGGCTGGCGACGTTGACCAGCGTGGTGAACGGCAGCAGTTCTGACCTCGACGCCGCGGTCAAGGAACTGTCCGTTGCGATCACCGAGGTGCAGCGGTTCGTCGCGGGCACCCGCAACCAGACCGCCGAGCAGGTGCAGCGGTTGGCCAACGTGACGCAGAACCTGGTCGACAACAAGATGGAGTTGCAGAACTTCCTGCACATCGCGCCGAACGCGTTCCTCAACGGGTACAACATCTACAACCCGTCCACGGGTAGTCCCGTCGGACAGTTCGTGCTGAACAACTTCTCCAATCCGGTGCAGTTCGTGTGCGGTGCGATCGGCGCGGTCGAGAACACCACCGCGCCGGAGACCGCCAAGCTGTGTTCCCAATATCTCGGACCGGCGCTGCGATTGCTCAACTTCAACCACCTGCCGTTCCCGATCGCGCCCTTCCTGATGCCGTCGGCCAGTCCGGAGGACATCGTCTATTCGGAGCCGGGCCTGATGCCCGGTGGTGCCGGCGGATCCCCGGAACCGCCGGACACGGCGCCCGCCCTGTCGGCCTACAACGGGGGCCCACCTCCACCGCCGCCGTTCACGGGCCGGCCGCCGGGCACCCCGCCGCCGGGAGCGCAGCAGATGCTGCCCGGGGCTCCGCCGGTCGTCCCGCCGAATGTGCCGTCGTCACTGCGCGACATGCTCAACCCCGCCGGTGAGCTTCCCGGGCCCGCCCCCGACGCACCGCTGCCCGCCGAAGCACCGCTTCCTGCTCCCGAAGGGACGCCGCCGGCATGAAAGGCAGACATCCCCGCTCGGCCCTCGTGGTCGCTGCGTGCCTGGCCTTGACCACCTCGGGGTGTGCGTTCCAGGGTGTGAACTCGCTCCCGCTGCCAGGAGCGGTGGGGCGCGGCGACGACGCGCATGTGTACCACGTCGAGATCGCCAATGTCGCCACTCTGGAACCGAATTCGCCGGTCATGATGAGCGATGTCGTGGTCGGCAGTGTGCGCTCCTTGACGGTGAAGGACTGGCACGCCGACGTCGAGGTGTCGGTACAGCCCGATGTGGTGGTGCCGGCGAATGCGGTGGCCAGTGTGGGGCAGACCAGCCTGCTCGGATCGATGCACCTGGCGCTCGATCCGCCCGTCGGGCAGGCGCCCGACGGGGCGCTGGAGCCGGGATCGACGATCCCGCTGAATGATTCGTCGACGTACCCGTCGACCGAGCAGACGCTGTCCTCGTTGGCCGCCGTGGTCAACGGCGGCGGACTCGGGCAGATCGGTGACGTCATCCACAACTTCAGTTCCGCGGTGAACGGACGCGAGGCCGACATCCGGGATCTGATCACGCGGTTGGACACCTTCGTCGGGGTGCTCGACGAGCAGCGCGACAACATCGTCGCCTCGATCCAGTCACTCAACCGGCTCTCCAACACCTTTGCCGGCCAACGTGAAGTCATCACCCGCGCCCTGGACCGGGTCCCGCCGGCAATGGACGTGCTGATCGCCGAACGTCCACGGCTGACCGCAGCGCTGCAGAAACTGGGCACCTTCAGCGACACCGCCAACAAGCTGGTGAACGATTCGCAGGCGGATCTGGTGGCCAATCTCAAGAACCTGGAGCCGGCGATCAAGGCGCTGGCCGACGTCGGACCGGAGTTGCCGGGCGTGCTGGAGTACGCGGTGCACGTCCCGTTCACCCAGAGCTTCATGGATCGGGCGATCCGCGGCGACTACTACAACCTGTTCGCCACCATCGACCTCACGGTTCCGCGCCTGAAACGCAGCCTGTTCCTGGGCACCCGCTGGGGCCAGGAGGGCGCCGAACTCATTCCGGTTCCCGGTGATCCGCCGTACCTCAACTACACCTACGACCCGCTCAAGACGGGCGTGAACCCGCCGCCGCCGGAGGTGATCCCGCCGGAGCCCGAGGGCCAGGCGCCGGCTGCGCCGCCCCCGCCGATCCCGGCGGAGGTCGGCCCGGTGCTGCCGGTGACACCCCCGCCGCTGAACATGCCCGGCGGTCCGCGACAGGTCGCCGCGCCACTGCCCGGCGATGGGGCGCCGATTTTCGCCGGACCGTATGGGGCACAGGGCACAGCGCCGGCACCGTCGACCACCGGGGGGCACTGATGCTGACTCGTTTCGTCCGTATGCAGCTGATCCTGTTCACCATCGCCTCGTTGGTGGGGGTGGCGGTCATGGTCTTCGCCTATATGCAGGTGCCCACGCTGCTGGGCGTCGGACGTATCACCGTCAAACTGGAGCTGCCGGCGACCGGCGGGCTCTACCGGTTCAGCAACGTCACCTATCGCGGTTCGCAGATCGGCAAGGTCACCGCGGTGACACTGACCGACCACGGCGCGGAGGCGACGCTGGCGCTGGACAGGTCGCCGAAGGTGCCTGCCGACCTGCAGGCCGAGGTGCGCAGCATGTCGGCCGTCGGCGAACAGTACGTGGAACTGTTGCCGCGCAACGACTCCGGGCCCTACCTGCAGGACGGGTCGGTGATAGCCCAGGAGCACACGACCATCCCGCAGATGGTCGGCCCGATGCTGGACCAGGTGAGTGCGCTGGTGGACACCATCCCCAAAGACAAGTTGAGCCAACTGCTCGACGAGTCGTACCAGGCATTCAACGGAACCGGTTTCGCGTTCGGTTCGCTGCTGGATTCGGCCTCGACGATCACCCGTGATTCGATGGCCGTGTCGGACCAGACCCGCGGGCTGATCGATGATGCGGTGCCGTTCCTGGAAGCGCAGGCCCAGACCACGGATTCGACCCGCTCCTGGGCGGCCGGCCTGGCCGGGATCACGGGCACGCTGGCCGACAACGACGCCCACATCCGGTCGATCCTGCAGAACGGCCCCGGCTTCGCCGCGGAGACCTCCCGCCTGCTGGACCAACTCAAGCCCACCCTGCCGATCCTGCTGGCGAACTTGACCACCATCGGTCAGATCGGGGTCACCTACCACCCGTCGCTGGAGCAGTTGCTGGTGTTGTTGCCGCCCTACGTCTCGCAAATCCAGACCTACGCCCCGACCAACAATCCGACGGGCCTGCCTGCCGGTGATTTCTCACTGGGGCTGGGTGATCCGCCGTCGTGCACCGTCGGGTTCCTGCCGCCGTCGGCGTGGCGATCGCCGGCCGACACCACGGTCATCGACACACCGGACAACATCTACTGCAAGCTGCCGCAAGACTCGCCGATCGCGGTTCGCGGCGCGCGGAACTATCCGTGTATGGCGCATCCCGGCAAGCGGGCCCCCACGGTCGAACTCTGCGACGACCCGAACGGCTACCAGCCGCTGGCCCAACGTCAGCATGCGCTGGGTCCGTATCCACTGGATCCCAACCTGATCTCGCAAGGGGTGCCGCCGGACTCCCGGGTGTTGCCCGATGCCAACATCTTCGGGCCGCTGCAGGGCACACCGCTGCCGCCCGGTGTGGACGCGCCGCCGCCGGCGGCGGCACCGGAACCCCAACCACCTGCCAGTTTCCCCGGTATGCCGCCGGGCCCGTTGCTGCCGGGGCAGCCGCTGTACACGACCCCGCCCGTGGTCGGCCAGTTGCCGCCCCCGGAGCCCGATCCGGCTGCGGTGCCGCTGCCGCCCGCCGATCTGCCGCAGTCGACCGAGATCCCACATCTACCCGATACCGGGTTGACCGGACCGTCCGATGGTGCCGCGCCGGCCGCGCCGAGTGCCTTCCACGACGGGCCGGCGCCCGGTCCGTCGGTGGCGATCGCGAAGTACGATCCGCGCACCGGGCAGTACATGGGTCCGGACGGGCACCTCTACCAGCAGACCGATCTGGCCAAGACTGCCACGTCCTGGCAGGAGCTGATGCCGACATGACCCGGGTCAACCGCCGCTCGACGGCCGATCATGGAGGGGGAGAATGAGAGTCGCGCGTGCGGCCGCCGTGATCGGTGCGGTCCTGGTGTCGACGTCGGTCACCGTCGCTCCGCCTGCGGCCGCGATGTTCTTGGGTAACTACGCGCTGACCATCCCGGACCGGAGGGACTTCCACACCTGGATCTGGTCGGCCCTGACGCCCTGCCAGAATCCCCAGGGCGATCGCATCCCGGATTGCGTCAACATCGTCACGCTGCCGCAGCCGGTCGCCAAGGCGGTGTACACCCATGCCGACGCCTATCTGGTCGACGGCCGCTACACGATGACGATCGATGATCCCTTCGGGTTGCGGTGCGGAGACATCTATTACGGACCGACGGTGCCCACCCACGACGTCTACTCCTGGGACGCAACGACATTGGCCGGTGAGATGGTGTCGACCTTCGACGCCGGCTGTGACGGTGCTCCCGGGGGAACGCTGACCTATCCGTTCAACCTGACGAGGATGTGACGATGCGCCCCGTCCCGACCGCCGCGATATCCACCGCGGCCGCGCTGCTGCTGACCCTCGGCATCGCGGATGCCACACCGGCGGTGGCCGACGACGATCCGCCGCCGCCATTGCATCACGTGCAGTACACCGTCACCGCGAATGCGCCCTTCTACGTGCACATCTATTACCGGGACACCGACCCGCCGACGTGGTCGGACTACAGCCACAACCCGTATGAGTTCAGCCCACGCGTGGAAGCCGATGTGGCACCGGACAAGCCGTGGGTTTTCGACGCGATGCTGACCGATCCCCAGTTGTGGGCCATGGTCGCGGTGCAGAGCGGCGAGTCACCGAATCTGCCGGTGCCGACCATCAATTGCACGTTGGCCGTCGATGGCGCGGTGCTCAAGTCGAACAGCGGAGCCAAGGGCGCGCTGTGCTCGTTGCGGAACTGGTAGGCGCGACGTGTCAGGCGTCGCCGCGCCGCCAGCGGGTGTCCCCGTTCATGCTCACGCAGCTGAGGAACAGTCCGTCGGGGGCTTGCGCGACGGAGTCGTTCTCGTTGATGCACAGGCTGTTCTCCTCGCGGATGCCGACCATCGGGGGAGAGCGGAACCAGCGCGGCTCGTAACGTCGCGGCGAACCGCAGAAAAGCAGCCTGCCCCAACCGTTGCGGGCGTCGACGCCGAAGACGTAGTACGAGGTGTTGTCGCACGGCGCGCCGAGGATCGCGTTCGGATTGATCCCCGGTACGCAGTACGGATCGTTGCACGTCTGCGGACCGGCATTCGCCGTCGGAGCCACCGCTACGCCGGCGGCGATCAGGGCAGTGGTTGCCAGCACCGTCACTCGCACACCGTCTACTTTCGCACAAACGGAAACGAAACTCTCTCCTTTGGAGAAGAATGTTCCGAGGACATGTGCGGTCCGGACCAGAGGAGCTCGATCGATGTTGGGCAGTAAAGTCGCCGCGGTCGCCGTGATGTGGGCATGCGTGACAGGCACTGCGCTCGCCGGCGCGGTGCCTGCCGGGGCGGCGCCGGAGTGGGGCATCAACGGAACCTTCGCGACGTCGTCCAATGGTGAATGGGCGCAGGTGAATCAGCGTTACGAAGATCAGCCGTCGGTACGCAGCACCTGGACCGTCTCGACGCAGTGCACGTCGCCCACCGACTGTGTCGGAACGGTCACCAGCGACGCCGGCTGGACCGCCCCGATCTACACCACCAATGGGTTGTGGTACGTCAAGCGGGCGGTGCCCAACTGGCGATTCTGCGCCGACGGCGTTCCGGTGGAAGGACTGCAGATCTACAAGATCTACCCGGTGGGCGCCGACGGGCATGTGGACGTCGGAGCCCAGGAGTACACCGGCCAGGACAAGACCGTCGGCCCGAGCGGTTCGTGCGGCCGCAACCAGTGGCCGGTCGTCGAGATGCCCTTCTACATGAAGCGGATCTGACTGTCGGCGGCCAACGCCTTGCGTACCGGCAGCAGAAAGCGCCGGGCGTACCCCTCGGGTCCACCGGTGGTGTCCAGGGCCAGCACCCCGCCGGGGATGAGGATGAACGAATGAATGGTTCGCGCAACATGTTCGGCGAACTGGGCGCGCAGCTCGTCGGGTAGGTCACCGGGCCGGATCACCGAGTACACGAAGCCGCGGGCCAGATCCATCGCCCGCGAATTCTCGGCGATCAGGTAGGGCGTGAGCAGTTCGGGGTTGACGCGCAGCACCGTGGTGAACGCGGGGTGGTCGCGCAGCAGCCGGTACGCCGCGGCGAATCCGTGCACCAGGCGGTCGTCGGCGTCCTGGTAGCCGTCGATCACGGACTGGATCCCGGCGAAATAGCGCGCCAACTCGGTTTCGACCAGCGCGGCGATCAGCGCGTCCTTGCCGTTGAAGTACAGGTACAGCGTGGCCCGGCCGATTTTGGCGGTCCGCGCGATCTGCTCCATGGAGTACTTGCGCAGCCCGGTGGTGGAGGCCAGCTCGAGCGCGGCGTCCAGGATCCGGCGCCGGGTTGCGCCGGATTCGGCGCCGGGGGACGTCACGGCGTCCATTATCCCCCGGGGGATGAGCTCCGATCGGCCGGTGGCGAGCCGGGCTATCCGGCCGGGGTGAAGGTGATGTTCAGTTCCGTCAGGCCGCGCAGCACGAAGGTCGGCTCGTAGCTGAAAGTCCGGCCGCCGACCGGACCGTGCGCGTCGGTGTCGACGGCGATATCGGCCATCCGGTCCAGGATCCGCTCCAGCGAGACGCGGCCTTCCACCCGGGCCAGCGGCCCGCCCGGGCAGGAGTGCACGCCGCGGCCGAACGCCATGTGCTCGCGGACGTTCTTGCGGTCCAGGCGGAATTCGTGCGGGTGGTCGAATCGCCGCGGGTCCCGGTTGACCGCCCCGGGCAGCACCATGACCATGCCGCCGGCCGGGATCTGCACGTCACCGATCCGGGTCGTGCGCCGGGCGAGCCGGAAGTCGCATTTGACCGGGCTTTCCAGGCGCAGCGATTCCTCCACGAAGGTCGGGATGAGGGTCCGGTCCTTGCGCAGTTTGTCGGCCACCTCGGGGTGCTCGGCCAGCACCCGCATGGCGGCGCTGAGCAGTTTGGTGGTGGTCTCCTGCCCGGCGGCGAACAGGAACGTCGCCGAGCGGACGACGTCGATCACCTCGGGCACCGAGCCATCGGGATAGAGCGCGGTGGCCAGCGACGTGAGCACGTCATCGCGCGGTGCCGCGCGCCGCTCCTGCAGATAGGCGACGAACTTGTCGTCGAGGAACTGCAGCGGGTTCTCGGCGACGACCTCGCCTTCCAGGGAGCCCACGCGTGCACCGGGCCGGTCGGCGCCGAGCACGGTGCGGAACTCCCGGTGGTCCTCTTCGGGCACGCCGAGCAGGTCGGCGATCACCAACAGCGAGAACGGTTTTGCGTATTCGGCGAGGAACTCACAACGGCCGTTGGACAGGAACTCGTCGAGCTGGTTGTCGGCAAGTCGCCACATGAAGTCCTCGTTCTCCTTCAACCGGCTCGGGGTGAGCAGTCGGTTGAGCAGGGAGCGGGCCTTGGTGTGGTCGGGCGGGTCCATGGTGACCATGTGCTCGAACATCGGCAGCAGATGCCGATGCGCCTCCAGCTGTTCGGAGATGTCGTCGCCTTCCGGGGTGAACGGTAACGGCGGGAAGGGGCCGCCGACGGCGATCGCGTTGGAGAAGTTTTCGGTGTCCTTGTAGACGGCGACGGCCTCCTCGTACCCGGTGACGGCGATGACGCCCCACGGCGGTACCTCCAGCACCGGATTGCGCTCCCGGAGGTAGTCGAAGTACGGGTATGGGTCCGGGACCAGCGACTGATCGGTGAGGAAATCCAGCGTGGCGTAATCGGTCGTCATCTTCGGTGCTCCCGGGGCTGGGTGGGATTGGCCAAACGCGTTACCGCAAAGTGCTGTGCACCTGCTTAGCATGGGCATAGAGTCGTGGTCAAGATCACCGCGTGCACGGGTCGCTACCATCGGGGCACGCGAGCACACACTGGGGAGAGCATGACGACATCGCGCAGGATCGGGGCGCCGGACGCCAAGAATCGCGGCGTCCTGCTCGATGCTGCCGAGGTGCTGATGCTCGAAGACGGCTACGCCGCTGTCACCTCGCGCCGCGTCGCCGACAAGGCCGGTCTCAAACCGCAGTTGGTGCACTACTACTTCCGCACCATGGACGACTTGTTCCTGGCGGTGTTCCGCCGCCGCGCCGAGGAGGGGCTCGCGGTGCAGGCCGCCGCCCTGCAGTCCGCGCAACCACTGTGGGCGCTGTGGCGATTCGGCACCGACCCGGCGGCCACCCGGCTGACGATGGAGTTCATGGGCCTGGCCAACCATCGCAAGGCGCTGCGCGCCGAGATCGGTTATTTCGCCGAACGTTTCCGCGAGGATCAGCGCATCGCGGTGACGGCGGCGCTGGATCGCTACGGGGTGGACACCTCCGAGGTGCCGCCGGTGGTGTGGACGGTGTTCGCCACCAGCCTGTCCCGGGTGCTGGTGATGGAGCAGGAGCTGGGCATGTCGGCGGGGCACGCCGAGACGCTGGACTTCGTGGAGCGCTGGCTGCGCTGGCTCGAAGGTGAGCCGCAGCCGCTGGAGATTCCGCTGCCCGACGGCCGGCTGTTGCGGATCCAGGACGGGGTGTCCGAGGTGGTCGCGACCGCGCCGTAGCGGCGCGGCTACGCGGCGGCGAAATAGACTCCCAGCAACGAGGCGAAGAGCCCGACCAGCCAACCGACCATGGTGGCGCGCAGCCAAGTGGGGGCGTGGCGCACCTCCATGAAATGCCAGATCACCAGAAAAGCCTTCACCATTGCCATGGTCAGCACGATCACCGTGATCGGCGCATTCAGCCGATGCGCCGCGCCACCGTCGCGAGCGGTGAGCCAGGACGCCAGGGTGACGGCGGTGAGCACCGCCCACACCGTCGTCAGCGGGTTGCGCAGGTAGGACAGCACGGTCACCTCATCAGATAGAGCAAGGCGAACAGGATCAACCACAGCACGTCGACCATGTGCCAGTAGGTGGCACCGGTCTCCACGAACGAAAGCCTCGGTTGTGCAAGCAGATTGCGGATGACGAAGCCCAGGATCACCAGGCCCAACAGCACGTGGCACAGGTGCAGGCCCGTCATCACGAAATAGAACATGAAGAACGCGTTCGTTCCCGGTGTCAGGCCGGCGGTGATCTCCGGCACGTACTCCAACAGCTTCAGCAGGGGAAAGGCGGCGCCGAACGCCCACCCCACGCCGAGCAGTCGGGCCGCGTCCCGCGCCCGGCCGGTGCGGGCGGCCGCGACACCCAGCGCCACGAACAGTGAACTGGTCAGCAACATGATCGTGTTCACCGCGCCCACAACCACATTCAGCCGGGCCTGAGCGGCCAAGAACACGGCGTGCTCCTGGGCGCGGAAATACATGTAGCCCACGAAATAGCCGCCGAAGATGAGCAGGTCACCGATGACGAAGAACCACATGCTCCCTTCGCCGGGGAGGTGACCGGCCGCCTGTGACCTACGTGAATCGGCGGCGACGGCACGGGTCATGTGTTCGCCGTCCTGCGGAGTTGGGGCAGCGGTTCCGACGTTGCCCGCCAGGCATTTTCGAGCTCGTCGTCCGGTTGTGCCCGGATGGAGCGGTAGATGCACACATAGACGACGATTTGCCAGGGCACGTAGACGACCATCGCGAACCAGAACGTCATCAGACCGTTCCAGGCGAACGGGCCCGATTTGGCGATCCAGACGGGTGCGGCCATCAGTTCGGAGACATACTGCCAAACGGTGTAGTAGCCAAGCCATTTCGGCAGAATGCTGTTCTCGTCCAGGATGATCGCCAGGCCGAAGGCCATCCACATGACACAGAAGCAGCCCAACGAACCGATGAACGCCAGATAGCCGAAGTCGTAGAGCATGGCCAGGACCGACGGGTCGTAGCCGGCGCGGAACGCCCCCAGTCCGAAACAGAACATCGGGAACAACATGCCGACGATCACCCCGGTCATGGAGCCGACCATGAGCGTGTACCGGAACACCGGGCTGACCGACATCCGCTTGATCTGGATCAGGTACATCGCGTTGGACACCGGCGCCAAACCGAAGCAGAGCGTCAGGATCACACATGCGGTCAGCAGCGTGTGGGACTGCATGAACTGGATGATCTGTGGGGCGGAACTGCTGGGGGAGCGCGGCGGCATCATCCAGCTGAGCGGGACGAACACGATGCCGAAGAGGGTGAAGAAGGCGGGCACGCTCCAGAAGGCGATCCACTGGTCGAGCTTCTTGGGTGCTGTCATGCCAGCGCCGCCAGTTCACTGCCCTGGCGACCCACGGTGCGCAGCAAGACCAGGAACATCACCACGATATAGACGGCAAAAACGGTGAGCCGCAAGGTGAATGACATGAATCCGTCCCAGGCCAGCGGACCCGACGTGGTCAGGATCGAGAAGGCGCTCGGGAGCACGAGCACCGCGACGGCGATGTTGAAATGTGCCACCCAGCGCGGAAAGACCGGGTCGGGGCGGCGGTCGAGGTAGATGCTCAGGGCCAGACAGATGTTCTGCACGGCGATGGTGCCGACCGGGACGATGAAGAAGAACCAGGCCATGTCGTTGAGCAGACTGATCAGTTGGGGGTCACGGTCGGGCCGGAACGCGGCCATGCCCCAGCAGTAGTCGGCGAGGATGAACGCCGTCGTACCCACGCCGACGCAGATGACGTAGGCGTAGGTGAACACGCTGCTGGAGGTGGTGGTGCGCGACATCTGCACGGCCGTGACGGCGAACAGCGGAACCAGCGACCCCGCGATCAGATTGCACAGGATCACGACGCCGAGGATGCCGGTGTTGTTGTCCCGGAAGAACGCCGCCACCTGCTCCGGCGTCAGTGCCGGTGACAGCGGCGGCGTGAACGGCGGGAACAGCAGGTAGGCGAGGACGAACAGCGCCGCGGCCGGCGGTGCCGTCCACAACAGGATGCGTTGGCCCCTCGTATGACCAGGCCCTGTACTGGTGGACGCATTCATCGGCACGTGCCTCCAAGGTGATAGCCGTTCGGCTACCATGCTCGGACACTAGCCGATCGGCTACTTCGTCACAAGGGTGCGGCTACCTGCCCTTGTCGAACACCTTGTCCGCGGCCGCCCAATGTTCGTCGGACACCCACAGTTTCGCGAAGGCCGCGACCGCATCGGTGGTCGTCGTCCCGTTGATCACCCGCTTGATCTCGCCGCCGGGCCGGCGGGCCAACAGCTGGGCCGTGGTCCGCCAGTGCGCGGCGAACTCGGTGCGCGGCACCACCTCGTCGATCAGCCCGATCCGGTGGGCATCGTCGGCACGCAGCACCCGGCCGGTGCCGGCCAACAGCAGAGCGCGGCCGCGGCCGACCAGTGCGCCGAGGCGTTCGGCCCCACCCCAGGCCGGCATGATCGCCAGCGACACCTGGTTGAACCCGATCTTGATGTCGTCGGCGGCGATCCGGATATCGGCGGCCACCGCGAACTCGGCACCCCCGCCGAGCGCGTGACCGTTGAGTGCGGCCACCACCGGTCCCGGGAAGCCGGCGATCCGATCGCAGATGGTGCGCATGCGCCAGGCCATTGCGGCGGCCTCCGACTCCGTGCGCAGCGCGGCCAGTTCCTTGAGGTCGCCGCCCGAGACGAAGGCCTTGTCGCCCGCGCCGGTGATCACCAGCGCCCGCGCACCCTCGGCTCCGTCGAGTGCCTTGCCGAGTTCGTCCATCGTGTCCAGCGATATGGCATTGCGTGCGTGCGGGCGGTCGATGGTGACGACCGCCAATCCGTCCTCGATCTCGAGGTCGACCATCAAGCATTCTCCAGATTCGATATTGGCATTCTCGGGAGGTGAGAATAGCATCACCAGGGTGCGTGCCATCCCCGGTGACCTGACCAAACGGTACGTGGCGGAAGGCTGGTGGCGGCCCGAAACCCTCGGCCGGATGCTGGCCGACGGCCTGGCGGCCGGCCCCGATGTCGGCTTCTGTGTGCACTCGGAGATCCGGCCGTACGCGGGCACCTTCGGCGATGTCGAACAGCGGGCCAGGCGGTTGGCGGCCGGTTTGCGCGATCGCGGGGTGGGTCCCGGTGACGTGGTGGTGCTGCAGTTGCCGAACTGGATGGAGGCCGCGGTCGCGTTCTGGGCGTCGGCGTTCCTCGGTGCGGTGACCGTGCCGGTGGTGCATTTCTACGGTCGCAGGGAGCTGGGGCACATCATCGCCACGGTCAAGCCGAAGGTCTACCTGTCCACCGCACAGTTCGGCCGGATGTCATTCCAGCCCGACCTGTGCCGCGGCATCCCGATCGTCGGTCTGGTGGGGGCCGATGAACGCTTGCGTGAAGAGCATGGGCTCAGCGGCTTCGACGACCTGCTCGCCGAGGCGCCGCTGGCCGAGACGCTGCCCACCGACCCCGCCGCCCCGGCCCTGATCGCCTTCACCTCGGGAACCACGAAGGAGCCCAAGGGAGTGGTGCACAGCCATCAGACACTGGGCTTCGAGACGCGGCAGCTACTGGACAACTACCCGCCCGACCGGGGCCGTCAGCTGACCGCGACGCCGGTCGGTCACTTCATCGGGATGCTCGGCGCCTTCCTCATCCCCGTGCTGGAGGGCGCGCCGATCGACCTGTGCGACGTGTGGGATCCGGGGAAGGTGCTGGACCTGATCGAGCGCGAGGGCCTGTCCATCGGCGGCGGCCCGCCGTATTTCGTCACCAGTTTGATGGACCATCCGCGGTTCACGAAGGAGCATCTGGCGAGGTTCACGTCGGTGGGCCTCGGCGGCTCGACGGTACCCGCCGCCGTCACCCGGCGGCTGGCCGATCACGGACTGTTCGTCTACCGGTCCTACGGGAGCACCGAGCACCCGTCCATCACCGGCTCGGGCGTCACCGCGCCCGAGGACAAGAGGCTGTACACCGACGGCAATGTCCGTCCCGGCGTGGAGATCCGGCTCGGACCCGACGGCGAGATCTTCAGCAGGGGACCCGATCTGTGCCTGGGTTACACCGACGATGCGCTGACCGCGAAGTGCTTCGACGACGACGGCTGGTACCGCACCGGCGATATCGGTGTGCTCGACGAAGACGGCTACCTGACGATCACCGACCGGACGGCCGACCTGATCATCCGCGGCGGCGAGAACATCAGCGCTCTGGAAGTGGAAGAGGTGCTGCTGGGCATGCCGCAGATCGCCGAGGCGGCGGTGGTCGCCGCCCCCGACACGCGGCTGGGCGAGCGGGTGGCCGCCGTGCTGAGACTGCGCAGCGGCCACGCGATGCCCACCCTCGACGAGGTCAGGACCCATTTCGGACGGGCCGGGGTGGCGCGGCAGAAGTGGCCGGAGGAGCTGCACGAGGTGCCCGAGGGTGAGGACTATCCGCGCACCGCCAGCGGCAAGGTGCAGAAGTTCCGCATCCGGCAGGCGGTCCGGCAGGCGGCTGTCACCTCGTCCTGAGGGCATTGCGGCATCCGGTTCGTGAGAATATGATTCTCACGAACCGAAAAGGAGCATCTCATGGGACAACTGTCGCATCGGGTCGACATTCCGTTTCCGCTGTTCGATGCGGACAACCATCTCTACGAGCCGCCGGAGGCGATGACCAAGTTCCTGCCGAAGGATTACGCGGACGTCGTCCAGTACGTCGAGGTGAACGGCCGGACCAAGATCGCGCTGCGCGGGGTGATTAGCAATTACATCCCCAATCCCACGTTCTCGGTGGTCGCCAAGCCGGGTGCCTGGGAGGAGTACTTCAAGTTCGGCAACCCCGACGGCAAGAGCAAGCGCGAACTGTTCGGCGAACCGATGAAGGCCATTCCGGCGTTCTTCGAGCCGGAGCCGCGCATCAAGGTGATGGACGAACTCGGCGTCGACCGCAGCCTGATGTTCCCGACCTTGGCCAGTCTCATCGAGGAGCGGCTGTCCGACGATCCGGTCGCCATCCACGTCCTCATCCACTCGCTGAACCAGTGGCTCGATGAGGTGTGGGGCTTCAACTACCAGAACCGCATCTTCACGACGCCGGTCATCACGCTGCCGATCGTCGAGAAGGCGATCGAGGAACTGGAGTGGTGCGTCAAGCGCGGCGCCCGCGCCATCCTGATCCGGCCCGCCCCGGTGCCCGGCTTCCGCGGTCCGCGTTCGTTCGCGCTGCCCGAATTCGACCCGTTCTGGGAGCGCGTCGTGTACCACGACGTGTTCGTCGGCATGCACTCCTCGGACAGCGGCTACTCGCGTTACACCTCCGAGTGGGACGGCCAGGCGCAGGAGATGCTGCCGTTCCAGACCAACGCGATGTCGATCCTCAACGAGTGGCGTCCCATCCAGGATGCGGTCGCCTCCTGGGTGATCCACGGCGCGCTGTTCCGGCACCCGAAGCTCAAGGTCGGCATCGTCGAGGCCGGCTCGAAATGGATGTTCCCCCTGCTGGATTCGATGGCCGAGGTGTACAAGAAGGCCCCGGAGGCCTTCCTGGGCAACCCGATCGAGGAGATCAAGAACCGCATCTACGTCAGCCCCTTCTACGAAGAGGGCATCGACGACCTGATCAACCTGATCGGGGTGGACCAGGTGCTCTACGGGTCGGACTGGCCGCACCCCGAGGGGCTCGCCGAGCCGACGCACTATGTCACCGCCCTCGAGCATCTCTCGGTCGAGGATCAGGCCAAGATCATGGGTGGCAACCTCGGGCGTCTCGTCACCACCTAGATGAGCTGGCAGACCATCCCCGAGATGGTCCTGGGCGCTGCGGACCGATTCGGCGACGCCGAAGCCGTCGTCTACGGTCCGCAGCGCTTGTCCTTCGCCGACCTGGCGGACCGCATCCGCCTGGCGTCGGGTGCATTCCACGAATTCGGTATCGCCCGAGGGGACCGGGTGGCGGTGTGGGCGCCCAACTCCGCCGAGTGGATCATCGCGGCCTTCGGCATCATGACCGCCGGTGGCGTGCTGGTTCCCGTCAACACCCGATTCAAGGCCGACGAAGCCGCCGACGTGGTGGCCCGCAGCGGCGCCAAAGCGGTGCTCGTCCAAAAGGGGTTCCTGGGGCAGGATTTCGAGTTGCCCGGGGTACCGCACATCGATCTGCGATCGGACTTCCTCGGCAGTGGTGCGCCCTTCGAACACCCTGGGTTGTCGGGCGACGACGTGTGCGATGTCATCTACACCTCCGGCACCACCGGACGGCCCAAGGGCGCCATGATGTGCCACCGCCAGACGCTGCGGATGTACGAGGAATGGGCGACCCTGGCCGACCTGCGCCGCGGTGATCGCTATCTGATGATCAATCCGTACTTCCACACCTTCGGCCTCAAGGCCGGTCTGGTCGCCGCCTTCCTGCGCGGTGCCACCATGGTGCCCGTCGCGGTATTCGACATCGACGCGGTGGTGGAACTCGTTGAGCGCGAACGCATCACCATGCTCCCAGGGCCGCCCACGCTGTATCACTCGCTGCTGGGCGTTGCCGACAAATCCCGGTTGGCGACGTTGCGGGCCGCCGTCACGGGGGCCGCGGACATCCCGGTGGAACTGGTCCGGCGTATCCGCGACGAGCTGCCGTTCCGGAGCCTGATGACCGGGTACGGGCTGACCGAGGCCGGCAACGTCACGCTGTCGCGGCCGGGCGACAGCCCCGAAGAGGTCGCCACCACCGCCGGGGTGCCGTGCCGGGACGTCGAGGTGCGCGTCGCCGCCGACGGCGAGGTGCTGGTGCGCGGCTACGGCGTGATGCGCGGGTATCTCGACGATCCTGCCGCCACCGCGGAGGCGATCGACGCCGACGGGTGGCTGCACACCGGCGATCTGGGCGAGTTCACCGAGTCGGGCCGGCTGCGCATCGTCGGGCGCAAGAAGGACATGTTCATCGTCGGCGGCTTCAACGCCTATCCGGCCGAGATCGAGGGCTTCCTGATGGAACACCCCGCCGTGGCGCAGGTGGCGGTCGTCGGCGTGCCCGACGAGCGGATGGGTCAGGTGGGCAAGGCGTTCGTGGTGCGTCATGGCGCCGGGGTCGCTGCCACTGAATTGATCGACTGGAGCCGGGAACGGATGGCCGGGTATAAGGTGCCGCGGTACGTAGAGTTCTTGGAGGAATTGCCGCTGAACGCCACCGGGAAGGTGATGAAGGACCGACTTCCGGGCGTGTGAGAGCGCCACCAAGCTGAGCGGCCGCACAGCATGTAAATAGCGTTTCCGCTGGAAAAGGCTTATTTTCCGGGCCTCTGCAATGAGGTATCGTCGGGTCAATAGTCGAAATTGATAATGCCATTCTCACTGGCGCAGGAGGACATGATGGCCATCCGTAAGCGCCGGGCAGCGTTGCCCGACGCGGAGCCGGAACGCGGCGCGCAGGACGCGCTCGCGCTATCCGCCGAGGAAGCCGAGGCCGAAGCCGCCGAAGCCGAAGCGGTTGCCGCCGCCGCGCGGGCCCGGGCCAAGGCGATCAGACTGCGCCGCGAGGCCGAGGCCGAAGCGCAGGCGCGCAAGGCGGCCGACACATCGGAGACTCCGGAGGAGTCGACCACTCCTGCGGCGACCGGGGAAGCCGAGTCGGCCGCCGCCGAACCGCAGGCGCCGGAGGGCGCCGGCCGCCGCCGACTCGCCGCGATCGTCAAGCCGGCGGCGGCGGTCCTGGCCATCGTCGTCATCGTCGGGCTCGCCGGCACCAGCGGGTGGATGGTCTGGAAACACCGGGACGCGCAGCACCAGCGGCAGCTCACCGCCGATTTCACGGCGGCCGCCCGGCAAGGCGTGGTCTCGTTGATGTCGCTCGATTTCAACAGCGCCAAGGCGGACGTGCAGCGCATCCTGGACAACTCCACCGGGCAGTTCCGGCAGGACTTCGAGAGTCAGGCCGGCGAGTTCGCCAAGGTGGCCGAATCGTCCAAGGTGGTCACGCAGGCCAACGTCTCCGCGGCCGCGGTCAAGACGATGACCGAGGACGCGGCCGACGTATTGGTGGTGGCCAATTCGACGATCACCAATGCCCAAGGCGCCAAACAGAATCCACGGAACTGGCGACTGATCGTGAGCATGGCTCGGGACGGGGGCCAGATCAAGATGGCGAAAGTCGAGTTCGCGCCGTGACCGTCAAACATGACGAGGCCCTTGTCGAATCGCACGTCGAACTCGACGATGCGAACGTGGTCGAACTCGAGGACACCGCCGCCGACGGGGCCGACGCCGTCCCGTTCGACGCACCGGAGGCAGCCGGCCCCACACGCCCGGCCGGCCCGGTGCGCCGAGTCCTGCGGGCGCTGGGCCGGCACTGGTTCGCGCTGGCGCTGGCCGTGGCGCTGGTGGCGTCGGCCGGCGCCACGGCATGGATCTATGTCAACCAGTACCGGCCCGATCGGCAGACCGACGCCGAGGCGGCCGCGTCGGCCATCAAGGCGGCCTCCGATGGCACGGTCGCGTTGCTGTCCTATGCACCGGACACGCTCGACAAGGATTTCTCCACTGCCAAGACGCATCTGACCGGCGACTTCCTGAACTACTACACCCAGTTCACCGAGCAGATCGTCACCCCCGCGGCCAAGAAGAAGTCGGTGAAGACCTCGGCGGCAATCGTCAATTCGGCGGTCATGGAGCTGCATCCCGGCTCGGCGGTCGTCCTGCTGTTCCTGAACCAGACCACCACCAGTGCCGAGAATCCGGACGGTTCGTTCTCCACCAGCAGCGTGAAGGTCGGACTGACCAAGGTGGACGGCAACTGGTTGATCGCATCGTTCGATCCGGTCTAGGCCCCGGTCCGAGCCGCCGCGGTATCGTCTCCGATGTGCCGTCCCTGTCCGCCGACCTGGTGCTCTCCGGCGGGGGTGTCAAGGGTGTCGGACTCGTCGGTGCCGTGGTGGCCCTGCTGGATGCCGGCTACGCCGTGCAGCGGGTGTCCGGAACATCGGCCGGATCGATAGTCGGAGCCATCGTCGCGGCGGGCTCCCGGCCGGGCTCCGCACTCACCGGCGCCGAGGTCAAAGACCTTGCGCTGCAACTGGATTACCACAAATTCCGTGACCCGGTGCCGGCGCAGCGGCTGCCGTTGGTCGGCAGCTCGGTGGCGGTGCTCCTGGGCGACGGCATGTACAAGGGTGACTACGCCCGCGACTGGGTGCGCAGGCAGCTGCGCGACCTGGGTGTCGAGACCTTCGGTGACCTGACCATCGACGATGACGAGCTGCCACCCGAACAGCGCTACAAGCTCGTCGTGACCGTCGCCGATGTCACCACCGGGCAGCTGGTGCGGCTGCCCTGGGACTACCGGCGGGTGTACGGCCTGGACCCCGACGAGCAGAGCGTGGCCGACGCGGTGCGCGCCTCGATGTCCATCCCGTTCTATTTCCGACCGGTGAAGCTGACCGGTGCCGCCGGACGCACCTCGACGCTGCTCGACGGCGGCCTGCTGTCCAACTTTCCGGTCGATTCGCTGGACCGCACCGACGGCAGGGCGCCGCGCTGGCCGAGCTTCGGCATCACACTGCTGCCCAACCTGCCCGACGGCATCGACAAGGTGCTGCCGGACTGGGGTTTGTTGCGCCGGCTCGGGCCGCCCCGGCTGCTCGACGATGTGATCACGACGGTGCTGGTCGGCCGCGATCAGGCCTACCTCAACCAGCCGTGGGTGAGTGCGCGGACCATCCGGGTCGATTCGACCGAGGTCGGTTTCCTCGACTTCGACATCACCGATGCGCAGGTCGAGGCGCTGTATGCCGAAGGGTACGGCGCGGCGCGGGCGTTTCTCGCCGACTGGGACTGGGATGACTACCTGCGCCGGTTCCGCGCTGTCAATCCCCTAGGGTGACGGGGACGGGCGTCGGGCCCATGGCGGTGCGCGGGGCACGAAGGACGACGAAAGGACGGTGTCGTGAGCGGGACGGCACATCGGCTGCGGGTGATGGCGGGGCGTGACCCCCATGAACAGCATCGCGTCGCCACCCCGCTGGAACTGCTCTTCGACCTCACCTTCGTCGTCGGCTTCGGCACCGCTGCTTCGCAATTCGCGCACGCGCTGACGGCCGACCACGTGTTTCCCGGTCTGATCTCGTTCCTGTTCGCGACGTTCGCGATCTGCTGGGCCTGGATCAACTTCACCTGGTTCGCCTCGGCCTATGACACCGACGACTGGATGTACCGGGTCACCACCATGGTGCAGATGGTCGGCGTGGTGATCCTGACGCTGGGCATCCCCGACGTGTTCGCGTCGATCGAGCACGGCGAGCACGTCGACAACGCGGTGCTGGTGGCCGGTTACGTGGTCATGCGGGTCGGCCTGATCGCGCAATGGTTACGCGCGGCGGCCCAGGATGCTCCCCGGCGGAGGGCCTGCCTGACCTACGCGACCTTGCTGGGTGTGGTCCAAATCGGTTGGATCGCACAAATTTTCACCCACACGTCGCTGCCGGTGACGGCGGCGTGGGTCGGTCTGATGTTGGTGCTGGAGATGGCGGTGCCGGTGGTGGCCGAACGCTGGGGCGGGGGCACGCCGTGGCATGCCCACCACATCTCCGAGCGCTATGGGCTGATGGCGATCATCGCGCTCGGCGAGGGGGTGGTCGGCACCGTTGCCACGCTATCGGCGGTGGTTCAGGAACAGGGCTGGAGTGTCGACGCCATCCTGGTCACGGTCGCCGGAATCGGCCTGACGTTCGGCATGTGGTGGGTGTTCTTCACGGTGCCGACGGGGGACCTGCTGCACGCGCACCGTGAGCAGTCCTTCTGGTTCGGCTATCTGCCCATCTTCCTGTTCGGGTCGATCGTGGCCACCGGCGCCGGGCTTCATGTCGCCGCCTACTACTTGGAGGGGAACTCGAAACTGGGATCGGTGGGAACGGTGTTCTCGGTGGTGATCCCGGTCGGGCTGTTCGTGTGCCTGGTGTTCCTCATCTACTCGATCCTGGTGCGGCAGATCGACTGGTTCCACCTGCTGTTGCTCGTGCTCACCGCGGCGGTGTTGGTGGGATCGGTCCTGCTGGCACTGGGCGGGGTGTCGATGGCGCTGTGCCTGCTGGTCGCCACCGCCGCTCCGATGGTCTCGGTGGTCGGCTACGAACTGGTCGGTCACCGGCACATGGCCGACGCGATGGAGCGCCGCCTGGTGGCTTAACGCGAGGCGGGGTGCGCGTCGAACGTCTCCAGGAGTGAGCGCTCCTGCTCTTCGCGCATCAGCCTGCGCGCCTTCTTGCGGGTGATGAGGATGCCGATGACGGCCAGCACCCACACGGCGTACTGCAGCGTCCACGCCAGGTGGAACGAGTCGAAGGAATAACCGCCGGCGGCGTCGAGGATCCAGCCCATGGCCTGCATGAGCATCAGCGAGGCCAGGAAACCGCCCATGTTCACCATGCCCTGCGCGGTGCCCAGCGTGGCGCTCGGATTGAAGGTGCGGGCGAAATCGAAGCCCACCATGGAACCCGGTCCACCGACCGAGATGATCACGATGAGCACCACCAGCAGCCACAACGGCGCGGGTCCGGGCAGCGCCAGCACGACGGTCCAGATGGCGGCATTGCTGCCGATGATGCCGAGCACCATCCAGGAACGACGGTGTGGATAGCGGCCGGTGAAGATGCCCAGCACGACGCCCGCGCTGATGGCGGTGACGACGGAGATGGTCAACAGGGTGCCGGCGACCGCGCGGGACTGGTGTTGCGCCACCGTCACATACGGCACCCCCCACATCAGGGCGAAGACGGTCACCGAGAACTGGGTGCCCATGTGGGTGAAGAACCCGAGCCTGGTGCCGGGACGCATCCACACCGTGCGCACGCTGATCAGCGTGTCGCGCACGCTCATGGTCTCCGTGGTGGCCACTGGGCCGTTCGGGGTGTTCTGCACGATGACCACCGTGAGCACCAACGCCAGCACGCTGAGGGCGGTCACCGACAGATAGGCCGATGTCCAACCGGCCACACCGAGCAGCGAGAGGAACGGCACCGCCGAGAGCACCTGGCCGAGCTGCCCGGATATGCCGGTGAGTTGGGTGAGCAACGGGATCTGCCGGGCCGGGAACCAGTGCGGCACCAGGCGCAGCACCGAGATGAAGGTGATGGCATCTCCGAGGCCCACCACCGCACGGGCCGCCAACGCCAGCGGCAGCGAATCGGTGACCGCGATGGCCAGTTGGCCCGCGGCCATCACCGTCGCACCGGAGGCGATCAGGACCTTCGAGCCGAACCGATCCAGCAGCACACCGGCCGGAACCTGGGCGCCCGCGTAGACGATGACCTGCAGGACGACGAAGGCGGACAGCACGCTGGGCGTGGCGTGGAAACGATCGGCCGCCTCCAACCCGGACACCCCGAGGGTGGTGCGGTTGAGCACCGCGACGATATAGGCGAGTAACCCGGTGGCCCAGACGATCCAGGGACGCACGTGGGCAGCCTCTCTTCGCAGAACGGGAAATGATTTGTCCTGTCATATTCTCGCAAATTGATAGGACGAATCGCCAGCGAATATTTGCGTGAATTTGCTCACCGCCGCATGTTTGCCTTTGCTGCACGCTGGCTGAGTTCGGTTGAATTGTCCCGTAGGCAACATTTGCAATCGGATATGTGCAGTTGAACTATGCGATACGGACATACTGCCGGTGTGGCGAGGTGGCGCCGGGGAATTCGCTCGCAACCGCAAAACCCGCGCTAAAGTGTGGCCATGAACGGTTGCACCAGTGAGCGGGTGCACGACGTTGCCTGACTACCGTTTGGGTGAGCTCGCCCGCATCTCCGGAGTGACCACCCGCAACATCCGCGCCTACCGCGAGCGTGGGTTGCTCGACGCGCCGCGGCGGGACGGCCGGGCTGCCATCTACGACGATCATCACCTGCGGCAGTTACAGACGATCAACCAACTGCTGCGGCGGGGCTTCACCTCCGCGCACATCGCCGAGTTCTTCGAGGTGGTGCGCGCCGGTGGTGACCTCGCCGGGTTCCTCGGCCTGCGGCACCAGACCGTCATCGGCGATCTGGCCGCCGACGATGCCGCGGCACTGGTGCGCGTGGGGCTGCTGCGCGGGTCCGCAGGCGAGCTGGTGTGGGTGAATCCGGTGATCGGCGCCATCGTCGCGCGCGCCGGGGACCGCAGCGGGCAGGTGCGGTTCATGGTCCGGTTGATCGACGCGGTCGACGACGACCTGCGGCACGCGGCCGCCGAGGCGGCGACCCTGGTCGACGAGGTGGAGAGCAGCGGCGGCCGCGACGAGGATCGCCGGCGGCTGGGCCGGCTGGCGGTCACCGGCCGGCTCGACGACATCGTCGGGCAGCGCATCGGCCCCTGACGTCACAGCCTGGTGTTGGCGGGGTCGCCGCCGAACCGCTGCGACAGCCATACCGGCAGGATCGCCAGCACCGTCAGCGCCGCCGCGACCACGTTGATCACCGGCGCCTGGTTGGGCCGGAACAGATTCGCGAAGATCCAGATCGGCAGCGTCTGCACGGCGGGGCCTGCGGTGAAGGTGGTCACCACGATCTCGTCGAAGCTCAGCGCGAACGCCAGGATGGCGCCGGCCACCAGCGCGCCCCGCATCATCGGCAAGGTGACGTACCGGAACGTCTGCCATGACGAGGCACCCAGATCCGCCGATGCGTCCTCGAGGTGGGTGCCCAGTCGCCGCAACCGCGCCTGGGTGTTGTTGAAGACGATGACGATGCAGAAGGTGGCATGCCCGATGATCACCGTCGCCATGCCGAGGGTGATGCCGAGCGCCGAGGTGAAGGTGGCGTTCAGCGCGATGCCGGTGACGATCCCGGGCAGCGTGATGGGCAGCACGACAAGGAAACTCACCGCCTGCCTGCCGAAGAACCGGTAGCGCTGCACGGCGAATGCGGCCATGGTGCCCAGCAGCAGCGCGATGGCGGTGGCCGCCAGCCCGACCACCACCGAGTTGGCCAGCGCCTGCCACATGCCGGCACTGTTGGCGGCATCGGCCCACCAGCGCAGGGTGAAACCGGTGGGCGGGAAGGCGAAGGTGCGTGATGCGTTGAAGGCGTTGACCACCACCAGGAGCAGTGGCGCGTAGAGGAAGATCAGGACCACCGCCGCCCAGCACCGCAGCACCCACCGGGTCCGTTGTGAGCGCACTAGACGTTCTCCAATGCGCCGGTGCGCCGCATCGCCAGCAGATAGGCCACGATGGCGGCGAGGGGGATGAGCGACAGTGCCGCGGCCAGCGGCTGATTGTTCGCGGTGACCAGCTGCCCGTAGATCAGGTTGCCCAGCATCTGTGTCTTGCCGCCGACGATCGTCACCGCGATGTAGTCACCCAGCGACAGCGAGAAGGTGAAGATCGAGCCCGCGGCGATGCCGGGAAACACCAACGGCGCCATCACCGTCCGCAGCGTGGTCGCATCGGAGGCGCCCAGATCAGCGCTCGCGTCGACCAGCGCGTCGGGCACCCGCTCGAACGCCGCGAACACTGGAATCACCATGTAGGGCAACCACAGATAACTCAGCGTGATCACCGTGGCGATCAACCCGTAGCCCGGGGTGCCGCCGGCCACCCAGGCCAGCGGCCCCTCCGGGGACAGCAGCATGCGCCAGGCGTAGGCCTTGACCAGATAGCTGGCCCACAGCGGCGTCGTCACCGCGACCAGCAGCGCCAGCCGGACCCGGGGCGAGGCGACTTTCGCCATGAACAACGCCAGCGGCACCGCCAACACGATGCAGATCACCGTCACCGCGAGGGCGATGCCCAGCGTGCGCACGGTGACCACTCGGAACACCGCATCGGTGAACACCCGCACCAGATTGTCGGTGGTGACCGTTCGGGTGACCGCCCCGGTGAAACTGTCCGTGCTCCACAGCGCCGAGACCAGCAGCACCGCAAGCGATCCCAGGTAGGCGATGACCAGCCAGGCCAGTGGCGGGATGAGCAGCAGCGCGAGACCTAGCCCCCGTCGCTTCGCTCGCCCCGGTCCCAATCCCCGTCGGGTGGTGCCTGTGCGCGGCGCCATCACCCCTTGATCTGCTGCCACTTGTCGACCCACTGATCGTAGGTCGTGCAGTTGTCCCCGCTGCCGTCGACGCACTTCTTCTGCGGTGTCGTCCAATAGTGGATCTGGTCGGCGTATTTCGCGTCGGTGGCGTGGAAGATGCTGCAGAAGTCGCGCTGCGTCGTGTGTTCACACGCCTTGGTCTGCGCCGGTGCCTCGCCGAAGTACTCGGCGACCTGAGCGTTGACCTCCGGCGAGGTGATCCAGTTCATCCACTTGTACATACAGTTCGGATGCGCGGCCTTGGCCGACACCATCCAGGTGTCCGACCAGCCGGTGGCACCCTCCTTGGGCAGGATGGTGTTCACCTGCACCTTGTTGTCGGCGCCGATGGTGTTCGCGATGACCTGCCAGGTGGTGCCGATCACCGAGGTGCCGGACTCGAAGGCCTGCACCTCCTTGGTGTAATCCGACCAGTACTCGCCGATGTTCTCGCGCTGGGCCTTCAGCAGATCCGTTGCGGCATCCAGCTGTTCGGCGGTCAGCGCGTAGGGGTTCTTGATGCCCAGTTCGGGTTTCGTCTTCGACAGGTACAGCGCCGCGTCGGCGATGTAGATGGGGGAGTCGTAGGCCGTCACCCGGCCCTTGTACTTGGCGCTGTCGGTGAACACCGCGCCCCAGGAGTCCGGCGCGTCCTTGACGACGGCGATGTTGTACATCAACAGGTTGGCGCCCCAACCGTGCGGGATGCCATACATCTTGCCGTCCACCGAATTCCACGGCTTGTCCTTGAGGAACGGCGAGATGGTCGCGTAGTTGGGCACCAGCTCCGTGTTGACCGGCGCCACGTCACCGCCGTAGATCAGGCGCAGCGACGCGTCCCCGGACGCCGACACACCGTCGTACTGGCCGGTGCGCATCAGCTGCACCATCTCGTCGGAGGTGTTGCCCACCTTCACGTTGGTCTTACAGCCGGTCTCCTTCTCGAACGGGGTGACCCAGTCCACCGCCTTGTCGTTGGAGCCGTTCTCGGCGTAACCGGCCCAGGCGATCAGGTTGAGCTGACCTTCCCCGTCGCCGACGGCCGTCGGCGCCTCGATCTTCGGCGGTGCCTGCCCGGTGGGACCGCCCCCGGAACCACTCGAGCAGCCGGCGATCAGCGCGACGGTTGCGGCGAGCACCAACCCGGTGCGGATGACGGTGCGTGACATCTTCGGTCTCCTCAGGAGTTCAGGTGGTGGACGGCGGAATCCGGGAAGGACAGCACGACGGGCGAGCCGTGGGCCAAGCCGGCGGGGAGGGAGCTCGCGGCGGTGAGCACCGTCGCGGTGATGGCCACCCCCTGGGCGGCGGTGGAGGTCACCCTGGTCAGCGGGCCGGCGTAGATGATCTCGGCCACGGTGGCCTCGACGATCCGGCTCGGGGCGGCGGGCGCCTCACCCGAGGCGTGCACCGCGATGCGCTCGGGTCGCACGGCAAACGTGCCGGTGCGGCCGAGCAGCGCCTGCGCCGCGTCGCCGTCGAACACGTTGGCGGTGCCGACGAAATCGGCGACGAACCGGTTGGCCGGGGTCTCGTACACCTCACGGGCGGCACCGACCTGTTCGATCCGGCCGGCGTTGAACACCGCCAACCGATCGCAGAGGGTGAGGGCTTCGTCCTGGTCATGGGTGACGATGACGAACGTAATCCCGACGTCGCGCTGGATGGCCTTCAGTTCGACCTGCATCTGCTCACGCAGCTTGAGGTCCAGTGCCCCCAGCGGCTCGTCGAGCAACAGCACGCGGGGGCGACCGACGAGGGCACGCGCCAGCGCGACGCGCTGGCGTTGACCGCCGGACAGCTGCGCGGGCCGGCGCGCCGCGTGCTCGGCCAGCCGCACCATGTCCAGGGCGTCGGCCGTGCGCCGGCGCCGCTGTGCCTTCTCGACACCACGCACCTTCAGCCCGTACTCGACGTTCTGCGCGACCGTCATGTGCGGAAACAGGGCATAGTCCTGGAACACCGTGTTGACGTCCCGGCGCTGGGCGGGGACGCCGGTGACATCGGTGCCGCCCAGCTTGATGTGGCCCGCCGTCGGTTGTTCGAAGCCGGCGATCATCCGCAGGACGGTGGTCTTGCCCGATCCGGACGGTCCGAGGATGGCGAACAGCTCGCCGTCGGCGACCGCGAGATCGGCGCCCTCGACGGCGACGACGTCGTGCTGGCGGCCCGGGAACACCTTGCGCACGCCGATCAGCTCGATGCGTGGCTCGCCCGCGCTACTGATCCCGGCGTGCTCGGCGAGTCCGGATAACGGTGCGGGCATGGTCGCGATCGTATGGATTCGCCGGTCTAAGCGCAGCGTAAGTGCGGATTTCGTGCCAGGACCGGCCCGTGGGCACGGTTTTCACCGGCCGGGGGAACTGATGCCGGTGTGGCCGGTGGCGTTGACGAGGTTGCCGAGACTGCTGTCATATTGTGAGGTCCGTGCCACTTTGCCGCCGGGATCTGCTCAGATGCGCGGCCGCGGCGCCCGCCGTTCTCGGGATGGCGGCCACTGGCGTCACTGCCGCACCGCCGGCCGCCGCCGCGCCGCTGGGCGTGCTGCTGGACTACGCGGCCGGGGTGATCCCGGCCGACGACATCCGGGCATCCGGGGCGATCGGCGCCATCCGCTACGTCTCGGATCGGCGCCCCGGCGGCCAGTGGATGTTGGGCAAGCCGATCCAGCTGGCCGAGGCCCGCGATCTGTACCGGGCCGGGCTGAAGATCGTGTCCTGTTATCAGTACGGCAAAGCGGACACCGCGGACTGGCTGGGTGGCCGGAGTGCCGGTGTCGCGCATGCCAGACGCGGCTGGGAACTGCACACCGCTGCCGGCGGGCCGGTCGGCGCGCCGGTGTACGCGTCGATCGACGACGACCCCAGCTACGAGCAGTACAAGCAGCAGGTCGCCCCGTATCTGCGCGGCTGGGAGGCGTTGCTGGGGCACCAGCGCACCGGCGTCTACGCGAATTCCAAGACCATCGAGTGGGCGGTCCAGGACGGCTTGGGCTCCTATTTCTGGCAGCACAATTGGGGCTCGCCGGGCCGGGTGGCGCACCCCGCGGCGCATCTGCATCAGGTGGAGATCGACGCGCGTTCGGTGGGCGGCGTCGGGGTCGACGTCAACCACGCCCTGAAGCCGTCGTTCGGGCAGTGGGACTAAAACCTTACCGATCAGTAATAAAAGCCAGCAAACTTTTTTCGTTCGCGAGCGGTCCTTGTTGGACACTTTTGGTCAAACTGTCGATGTCGCCCACGGACGTGCGAGTCGCCCGAAATCTACATAACGATTTGATAACAATGCTGCCTTGATCTGGGAAGTTATGGCTACTCGACCGTAACCACCTGCCAACAGGACATTTGTCCCGCAAGACTTTGGCGACCACGCGGAGCGGCGTTATCGCAACCGTTGTTACCCGAGCGTAGAACTCGCTAGTAACCATTTGAGGGCGGAAAATCACCCTAGCTCTTATGACACTCTTAGTACGGCTGGACTGCACTGCTGGACCGTGCCCGGGGGTCGCACCACGGTGATTCGTCACCGGGGCGTGACCCCGCACGATGCCAGCGGAACGGCACCGGCCGGAGAGCTTGTGGAGATTCAGTGCCGAATCGCCGGGCCCGCAGCCCGCGGGCACATCCGGATCCGCCGCGACGGCGCGGCGTCACCGGCACCATCAGCCAGACGCGTGAACACATCAGTACCGAGGGAGATGGCAAGACGTGACGATCAACGAACACGACAGGGTGGCGGCCAACGGTAAGAGTGGCCTCGGGGGAGCTCCACTGTCGGGTGCGCACGCGCTCGTCGACCTGCTGAACGCCGGCGAGCCCTATGCCGTCGCATTCGGCGGCCAGGGCGCTTCCTGGCTGGAGAGCCTGGAAGAACTGGTCAGCTCGGCCGGCATCGAATCGGAACTGAGCGAGCTGGTCACCGAGGCGGCCATGATGTTGGAGCCGGTGGCCCGCGAACTCGTCGTGGTCCGCCCGATCGGTTTCGAGCCGCTGCAGTGGGTGCGCGCGCTGGCCGCCGAGGAGCCGCTGCCCGCCGCCAAACAGCTCACCACCGCCGCCATCTCCGGGCCGGGCATCCTGCTCACCCAGATCGCCGCCATCCGCGCGCTGACCCGGCAGGGCCTCGACCTCTACGGCACCCCGCCGGTCGCCATGGCCGGCCACTCCCAGGGCATCCTCGGCGTCGAATCGCTGAAGGCCAAGGGCGCCCGCGATGCCGAACTGCTGGCGCTGCTGCAGCTGATCGGTGCCGCCGGCTCGCTGATGTCGCGCCGCCGCGGCATGGTGGGCCGCGGCGACAAGTCGCCGATGGTGTCGGTGACCAACGTCGACCCCGACCGCATCGCCGAACTGCTCGAAGAGTTCTCCCAGGACGTGCGCACCGTGCTGCCGCCGGTCCTGTCCATCCGCAACGGCCGCCGCGCCGTCGTCATCACCGGCACCCCCGAACAGCTGGGCCGGTTCGAGCTGTACTGCTCCAAGATCACCGAGAAGGAAGAGGCCGAGCGCAAGAACAAGCTGCGCGGCGGTGCGGTGTTCTCACCCGTCTTCAACCCGGTGCAGGTCGAGGTGGGCTTCCACACGCCGCGGTTGGCCGACGGCGTCGCGCTCGTCGACAGCTGGGCGGCCAAGGTCGGCATCGACGCCGAGCTCGCCCACGAGATGACCGAATCCATCTTCGTCAAGCCCATCGACTGGGTCAGCGACGTCGAGGGCCTGGCGCGGGCCGGCGCCCGCTGGATCATCGACCTCGGCCCGGCCGACACCGTCACCCGCCTGACCGCTCCCGTGATCCGCGGTCTGGGCATCGGCATCGTCCCGGCCGCCACCCGCGCCGGGCAGCGCAGCCTGTTCACCGTCGGTGCGGTGCCCGAGGTTCCGGCCCCGTGGACCAGCTACGCCCCGTCGACCGTCACGCTGCCCGACGGCTCGGTGAAGCTGTCCACCAAGTTCACCCGCCTCACCGGCCGCTCGCCGATCCTGCTGGCCGGGATGACCCCGACCACGGTCGACGCCAAGATCGTCGCCGCGGCGGCCAACGCCGGCCACTGGGCCGAGCTGGCCGGCGGTGGTCAGGTCACCGAGGAGATCTTCGAGAACCGGATCGCCGAGCTGACCCAGCTGCTGGAGCCCGGCCGCGCCATCCAGTTCAACTCGCTGTTCCTGGATCCCTATTTGTGGAAGCTGCAGCTGGGCGGTCGCCGCCTGGTGCAGCGCGCCCGCCAGGCCGGCGCGCCGATCGACGGTGTGATCGTCACCGCCGGCATCCCGGAACTGGACGAGGCCGTCGCGCTGATCGACGAACTCAACGGCATCGGGATCACCCACGTGGTGTTCAAGCCCGGCACCGTCGACCAGATCAAGTCGGTCATCAAGATCGCCGCCGAGGTGCCCGGCAAGGACGTCATCGCCCATATCGAGGGCGGCCGCGCCGGCGGTCACCACTCGTGGGAGGACCTCGACGACCTGCTGCTGGCGACCTACGCCGATCTGCGCAAGCTGTCCAACATCACCATCTGCGTCGGTGGCGGTATCGGCACCCCGGAGCGGGCGGCGGAGTACCTGTCCGGCCGGTGGTCGCAGGAGTACGGCTTCCCGCTGATGCCGGTGGACGGCATCCTGGTGGGTACCGCCGCGATGGCCACGCTGGAGGCCACCACCTCCCCGCAGGTCAAGCAGCTGCTGGTGGACACCAACGGCACCGATATCTGGGTGGGTGCCGGAAAAGCCCAGGGCGGCATGGCTTCCGGGCGCAGCCAGCTGGGCGCCGACATCCACGAGATCGACAACACCGCCTCCCGCTGCGGCCGGTTGCTCGACGAGGTCGCCGGTGACGCCGACGCGGTCGCCGAGCGGCGCGACGAGATCATCGCCGCGATGGCCGACACCGCCAAGCCCTACTTCGGCGATGTGTCGGACATGACGTATCTGCAGTGGCTGGACCGCTACGTCGAATTGGCCATCGGTGACGGCAATTCCACCGCCGACACCAAGCGCGACGATTCGCCGTGGCTGGACATCACCTGGCGCGACCGCTTCGAAGGCATGCTCAAGCGCGCCGAGGCCCGCCTGCACCCGCAGGACTCCGGCCCGATCGAGACCCTGTTCGACTCGGGCTCCGAAGGTGCCGCCCTGCTGGAGGATCCGGCCGCCGCGCGCGCTGCGCTGCTGTCGCGCTACCCCGACGCCGAGACCATCAAGCTGCACCCGGCCGACGTGCCGTTCTTCATCACGCTGTGCAAGACGCCGGGCAAGCCGGTCAACTTCGTGCCCGTCATCGACAAGGATGTGCGGCGCTGGTGGCGCAGCGACTCCCTGTGGCAGGCCCACGACGCCCGCTACAGCGCCGACCAGGTCTGCATCATCCCGGGCACCCAGGCCGTCGCCGGGATCACCCGGGTGGACGAGCCGGTCGGTGAGCTGCTGGATCGCTTCGAGCAGGCCGCCATCGACGAGGTGCTCGCCTCCGGTGCCGACTCGGTGCCCGTGGTGTCGCGCCGGCAGGCCCGCGCCGACGTCACCGGTCCGATCGCGGTGGTGCTGGATTCGCCCGACGTACTGTGGGCCGGGCGCACCGCCATCAACCCGGTGCACCGGATCGGCGCCCCGAGCGAATGGCAGGTCAACGAGAACCGTTCCGCGGTGCACCCGTCCACCGGCTCGCGCCTGGAGCTCACCGAGGAGGGCGTCACGCTGAGCGTGCCGCTCTCGGACATCTGGATCGAGATCAAGCTGACGCTGCCGGCCGCCACGGTCAACGGCGGCATGCCGGTGGTCACCACCGAGGACGCCGCGGCCGCCATGCGGGCCGTGCTGGCCATCGCCGCCGGCGTGGACGGCGCGGAATCGCTTCCGCCGGTGAGTGACAACACGGCCACGCTGACCGTCGACTGGGATCCCGAAGAGGTCGCCGACCACACCGGTGTGACCGCCACCTTCGGCGCCCCGCTGGCCCCCGGCCTGACCCTGGTGCCCGACGCCCTGGTCGGCCACACCTGGCCGGCGGTGTTCGCCACCATCGGATCGGCCCTCACCGCCGAGGGATTCCCCGTCGTCGAGGGTCTGCTCAGCCTGGTGCACCTGGACCACGCCGCGCACCTGCTGGCCCCGATGCCCAAGACAGCGGCCGAATTGACCGTCACCGCAACGGCTTCGCCGGCCAGTGACACCGAGTACGGCCGCGTCGTGCCGGTATCGGTCACCATCGCCGATGCCGACGGCACCGTACTGGCCACCCTCGAGGAGCGGTTCGCCATCCGCGGGCGCAACGGTTCGGCCGAGCTGGCCGACCCGCCGCGCGCCGGCGGTGCGATCACAGACAACGCCACCGACACCCCGCGTCGCCGTCGGCGCGATGTCACCGTCACCGCGCCGACCGACATGAGCGCGTTCGCGGTGGTCTCCGGTGACCACAACCCGATCCACACCGACCGGGCCGCCGCCCTGCTGGCCGGGCTGAAAGGCCCGATCGTGCACGGCATGTGGCTCTCGGCCGCCGCGCAGCACGTGGTCACCGCCACCGACGGCCGGGCCACCCCGCCGGCCCGGCTGGTCGGCTGGACCTCGCGCTTCCTGGGCATGGTGTTGCCGGGCGACGAGATCGACTTCCGCGTCGACCGCGTCGGCATCGACCGCGGCGCCGAGATCATCGAGGTCACCGCGAAGGTCGCCGGCGACCTGGTGATGTCGGCGACCGCGCAGCTGGCCGCCCCGAAGACGGTGTACGCCTTCCCCGGTCAGGGCATCCAGCACAAGGGCATGGGCATGGAGGTGCGCGCCCGGTCCAAGGCCGCCCGCAAGATCTGGGATTCCGCGGACAAGTTCACCCGCGACACCCTGGGCTTCTCGGTGCTGCACGTGGTGCGGGACAACCCGACCAGCCTGATCGCCTCCGGCGTGCACTACCACCACCCCGAGGGCGTGCTCTACCTGACGCAGTTCACCCAGGTCGCCATGGCCACGGTGGCCGCGGCCCAGGTCGCCGAGATGCGTGAGCAGGGTGCGTTCGTCGAGGGCGCCATCGCCTGCGGCCACTCCGTCGGCGAATACACCGCGCTGGCCTGTGTTTCCGGTGTCTACAAGCTGGAGGCGCTGCTGGAGGTGGTGTTCCACCGTGGCAGCAAGATGCACGACATCGTGCCGCGCGACGAGAAGGGCCGGTCCAACTACCGGCTGGCCGCCATCCGGCCCTCGCAGATCGACCTCGATGACAACGACGTCACCGACTTCGTCGCTCAAATCGCGGCGAATACCGGTGAGTTCTTACAGATCGTGAACTTCAACCTGCGCGGTTCGCAGTACGCGATCGCCGGTACCGTGCGCGGTCTGGAGGCGCTGGAGGAGGAGATCGAGCGGCGCCGCGAGATCAGCGGCGGCAAGCGCTCGTTCATCCTGGTGCCCGGCATCGACGTGCCGTTCCACTCCGAGGTGCTGCGGGTCGGTGTCGCCGACTTCCGTCGCGCGCTGGAGCGGGTCATGCCCGAGGGCCAGGATCCGGCGCTGATCGTCGGCCGCTACATCCCCAACCTGGTGCCGCGGCCGTTCACCCTGGACCGCGACTTCATCCAGGAGATCCGCGATCTGGTGCCCGCCGAGCCGCTCGACGAGGTGCTCGCCGACTACGACACCTGGCGCAACGAGAAGCCGGAAGCCTTGTGCCGCAAGATCGTCATCGAGTTGCTGGCCTGGCAGTTCGCCAGCCCGGTGCGCTGGATCGAGACCCAGGACCTGCTGTTCATCGAAGAAGCAGCGGGAGGCCTCGGCGTCGAGCGGTTCGTCGAGATCGGCGTGAAGACCGCACCGACGGTCGCCGGCCTGGCCACCAACACGCTGAAGCTGCCGGAGTACTCGCACAACACCACCGAGGTGCTCAACGCCGAGCGCGACGCCGCGGTGCTGTTCGCGACGGACACCGATCCGGAGCCCGAGCCCGAGGTCGAAGAGGCTCCCGCCGCGCCGTCGGCCGAAGCCGCTCCGGCCGCCGCCCCCGCCGCTCCGGCTCCGGCCGCCGCGCCGTCCGGTGGCCCGCGCCCCGACGACATCGCCTACGACGCCGCGGATGCGACCCTGTCGCTGATCGCGCTGTCGGCGAAGATGCGGGTGGACCAGATCGAGCCGCTGGACTCCATCGAGTCGATCACCGACGGTGCGTCCTCGCGGCGTAACCAGCTGTTGGTGGACCTCGGCTCCGAGCTGAACCTGGGTGCCATCGACGGTGCCGCCGAGGCGGACCTGTCCGGGCTGAAGTCTCAGGTGACCAAGCTGGCCCGCACCTACAAGCCGTTCGGCCCGGTGCTCTCGGATGCCATCAACGATCAGCTGCGCACCGTGTTCGGCCCGTCGGGCAAGCGCCCGGCTTACATCACCGAACGCGTCACCAAGACATGGGAACTCGGACCCGGCTGGGCCAAGCACGTCACCGCCGAGGTGGCGCTGGGCACCCGTGAGGGCTCCAGTGTCCGCGGTGGCAGCCTGGGTGGCCTGCACGACGGCGCGCTGTCGGACGCCGCCTCGGTGGACAGGGTGATCGACGCCGCGGTCGCGGCAGTCGGTGCACGCAAGGGCATTTCGGTGTCGATGCCGTCCTCCGGTGCCGCCGGTGGCGGTGTGGTGGACTCCGCCGCGCTGACCGAGTTCGCCGAGCAGGTGACCGGACCCAACGGTGTGCTGGCCTCGGCCGCCCGGCTGGTGCTCTCCGAACTGGGCCTCGACAGCCCCGCACCCCAGGAGACGGTCAGCGATTCCGAGCTGATCGACCTGGTGACCGCCGAACTCGGTTCGGATTGGCCGCGTCTGGTGGCGCCGGTGTTCGACGCCCGCAAGGCCGTGGTGTTCGACGACCGGTGGGCCAGCGCCCGCGAGGATCTGGCCAAGCTGTGGCTGCTCGACGAGAGTGAGATCGACGAGGACTGGGAGCGGCTGTCGCAGCGCTTCGAGGGTGCCGGCAATGTGGTGGGTACGCAGGCCACCTGGTGGCAGGGTAAGGCCCTGGCCGCCGGCCGCAACATCCACGCCGCGCTGTACGGGCGGGCCGCCGCCGGTGCCGAGAATCCCGAGAAGGGTGGCTACGCCAACGAAGTCGCGGTGGTGACCGGTGCCTCGAAGGGCTCCATCGCCGCCTCGGTGGTGGCGCAGCTGCTCGAAGGCGGGGCGACGGTCGTCGCGACGACGTCCAAGCTCGACGACGACCGGCTGGCGTTCTACCGCACGCTGTACCGCGACCATGCCCGCTTCGGCGCCACCTTGTGGGTCGTCCCGGCGAACATGGCCTCCTACAGCGATATCGACGCCCTCGTCGAGTGGGTCGGTAACGAGCAGACCGAGAACCTCGGCCCCAAGGCGATCCACCTCAAGGACGCGCAGACCCCGACGCTGCTGTTCCCGTTCGCCGCGCCGCGCGTGGCCGGGGACCTGTCGGAGGCCGGTGCGCGCTCCGAGATGGAGATGAAGGTGCTGCTGTGGGCCGTGCAGCGGCTCATCGGTGGGCTCTCGCACCTGGGCGCCGAGCGGGACATCGCCTCGCGCCTGCACGTGGTGCTTCCGGGCTCGCCCAACCGCGGCATGTTCGGCGGTGACGGCGCCTACGGCGAGTCGAAGTCCGCGCTGGACGCCGTCGTCGCCCGCTGGAAGGCCGAATCGTCGTGGTCGCAACGGGTTTCGTTGGCACACGCGCTGATCGGCTGGACCAAGGGCACCGGGCTGATGGGCCACAACGACGCCATCGTCGGGGCGGTCGAGGAAGCCGGTGTCACCACCTACACCACCGCCGAGATGGCGTCGATGCTGCTGGCGCTGTGCGATGTCGAGTCCAAGGTGGCCGCGGCGCGTGAGCCGATCAAGGTCGACCTGACCGGTGGGCTGGGCGACGTCCAGCTGGACATGGCCGAGCTGGCCGCCAAGGCCCGCGAGGAGATGCTGTCGGAGTCCGCTTCCGACGATGACGGTGACGACGCAGACGGCACCGGCACCATCGCCGCGCTGCCGTCGCCGCCGCGCGGTTACCAGGCGGCCCCGCCGCCGGAGTGGGCCGACCTCGACATCGACCCCGCCGACATGGTGGTCATCGTCGGTGGCGCCGAGCTCGGGCCGTACGGTTCCTCGCGCACCCGTTTCGAGATGGAGGTCTCCGGGCAGCTGTCCGCCGCGGGCGTGCTGGAGCTGGCCTGGACCACCGGCCTGGTGAAGTGGGAGGACGACCCGAAGCCGGGTTGGTACGACACCGCCACCGGTGACCTGGTCGACGAGGGCGAACTGGTCGAGCGCTACCACGACGCGGTGGTGGAGCGGGTCGGCATCCGCGAGTGGGTGGACGACGGCGCGATCGACCCCGATCACGCGTCGCCGCTGCTGGTTTCGGTGTTCCTGGACAAGGACTTCACCTTCGTGGTGTCGTCGGAGGCCGATGCCCGGGCGTTCGTCGAGTTCGATCCCGAGCACACCGTCATCGCGCCGGTGCCCGACAGCTCCGACTGGCAGGTCACCCGCAAGGCCGGCACCGAGATCCGGGTGCCGCGCAAGGTGAAGCTGTCCCGGACCGTCGGCGCGCAGATCCCGACCGGATTCGATCCGCAGGTCTACGGCGTCTCGCCGGACATGGCCAGCTCCATCGACCGGTTGGCGCTGTGGAACCTGGTGACCACCGTCGACGCGTTCCTGTCGGCCGGCTTCAGCCCGGCCGAGCTGATGCGCTGGGTGCATCCCAGCCAGGTGGCCAGCACGCAGGGCACCGGCATGGGCGGCATGACCTCGATGCAGACGATGTACCACGGCAACCTGCTGGGCAGGAGCAAGCCGAACGACATCCTGCAGGAGGTGCTGCCGAACGTCTTCGCCGGCCACGTCGTGCAGAGCTACATCGGTAGCTACGGCTCGATGATCCACCCGGTCGCCGCCTGCGCGACGGCCGCGGTGTCGGTCGAGGAGGGCGTCGACAAGATCAAGCTCGGCAAGGCTGATTTCGTGGTCGCCGGTGGTTACGACGACCTGACGCTGGAGGCCATCATCGGCTTCGGTGACATGTCGGCCACCGCGGACACCGAGATGATGCGGGCCAAGGGCATCAGCGATTCGAAGTTCTCCCGGGCCAACGACCGTCGACGGCTGGGCTTCGTCGAATCACAGGGCGGCGGAACGATTCTGCTGACCCGCGGTGATCTCGCGGTCCAGATGGGTCTGCCGGTGCTGGCCGTCGTCGCCTACGCGTCGTCGTTCGGTGACGGGGTGCACACCTCGATCCCGGCCCCCGGTCTGGGCGCGCTGAGCGCCGGCCGTGGCGGGCGCGAGTCGCGGCTGGCCCGCGAGCTGGGCAAGCTCGGCGTCGGACCCGACGACATCGCGGTGGTGTCCAAGCACGACACCTCCACGCTGGCCAACGATCCCAACGAGACCGAGCTGCACGAGCGGCTCGCCGCCTCGATGGGCCGGTCCAAGGGTGCGCCGCTGTTCGTGGTCAGCCAGAAGAGCCTGACCGGGCACAGCAAGGGCGGTGCGGCGGCCTTCCAGTTGATGGGGTTGTGCCAGATCCTGCGCGACGGCGTCATCCCGCCGAACCGCAGCCTGGATTGCGTCGACGACGAACTGGACCACGCCCAGCACTTCGTCTGGGTCCGGGAAGCCCTGCACTTCGGGGACAAGTTCCCGCTCAAGGCCGGTCTGGTGACCAGCCTCGGGTTCGGGCACGTGTCCGGTCTGGTGGCGCTGGTGCATCCGCAGGCACTGATCGCGGCCCTGCCCGCCGATCAGCGCGCCGACTACCAGGAGCGGGCCAACGCCCGGGTGCTGGCCGGTCAGCGCAAGCTGGCCTCGGCGATCGCCGGTGGTCCCGCGCTGTACGAGAAGCCGGCCGACCGCCGGTTCGGTGGTGACACCGCGGAGAAGCCTCAGGAAGCGGCGATGCTGCTGGATCCCGCGGCCCGCCTCGGCGTGGACGGCCACTACTCGAAATGAGCGAAAGCGAGTCGGATAGCGTGCCGGGTATGGGCATCGTTGGGGTAGGTATCGACCTGGTTTCCATTCCGGATTTTGCGGAGCAGGTCGACCAGCCGGGCACTGTGTTCGCCGAAACCTTCACGCCGGGGGAACGGCGCGACGCCGCGGACAAGAGTTCGTCGGCGGCGCGCCACCTCGCGGCGCGGTGGGCGGCCAAGGAAGCCGTGATCAAGGCCTGGTCGGGATCACGGTTCTCCAAGCGGCCGATGCTGCCGGAGGGTATTCACCGTGATATCGAGGTCATCACGGATATGTGGGGTCGGCCGAAGGTCCGGCTGACCGGCGCCATCGCCGAGCATCTCAAGGATGTGACCATCCACTTGTCGCTCACCCACGAGGCCGACACCGCCGCGGCGGTCGCGGTGTTGGAGGCCTGATTCACCTTCCGCGAGCGGCCGTGTCTGCACAAGACACGCCGCTCGCGGTTGGCATTTCGGGGGCGCTCAGTCCTTGCGGCCGGTGACGGCGAGGCTGACGCCTAGGCCGACCATCGCCAGCCCACCGGCACCGCCGATGGCGGCGATCCGGCGTGGGGACTGCGCGAACCAGTCCCGGGCCAGCCCGGCGGCCAGCGCCCAGACGCTGTCGGAGATCACCGCGATGGCCAGGAACACCACCCCCAGCACGAGCATCTGGCTGGCTACGTGTCCGGCGGCGCGGTCGACCACCTGCGGTAGCGCCGCGACGAAGAACACGATCGTCTTGGGGTTGGTCATCCCGACGACGAAGCCGTCGGCCAGCACCCGGCAAGGCCCCAGCGTCGCCGCACCGCCGGCGAGCACTTCACCGAGGGCGTGTCGATGCCGGAAGGCTTGGACGCCAAGGTAGATCAGGTAGGCCACGCCGACGAATTTGATGATGCTGAACGCCAGCGATGACGCGTAGATGAGCGCACCGGCGCCCAGGGCCACGGCGAGGATCTGGACGTAGGCGCCCATCGCGTTACCAGCCACCGTCAACAGCGCCTGGCGTCGGCCGACCGTCAGCGCCCGCCCGACGGTGAACAGCACGCTCGGCCCGGGCACCACGATCACCAGGAATGAGATCAACCCGAACGCCAGCAGGTGACCAATCGACGGCATGCGGTGACGATACGCCGGGTGATCTGTCGGCGCACTACGCTCGACGCCATGGCTGACCTTGTCGAACGTGTACGTGACCTGCTCCCGTCGGTGCGCCGCGATTTGGAAGAGTTGGTGCGCATCGAATCGGTGTGGGCCGACCCGGCCCGCCGCGACCAGGTGCACCGCAGTGCGGACCTGACGGCGAAACTGTTGTCGGAGGCGGGTTTCGGCGATGTCCGGATCGTAGCGGCCGGGGGAGCGCCCGCCGTCATCGCGCGGCATCCCGCACCCGAGGGCGCGCCGACGGTGCTGTTGTACGCCCATCACGACGTGCAGCCCGAAGGTGACGCCGCGCAGTGGGCGTCGGCGCCGTTCGAACCCACCGAGCGCGACGGCCGGCTGTACGGGCGCGGCACCGCTGACGACAAGGCAGGGATCGCAACGCATTTGGCCGCATTCCGGGCGCACGGCGGCAACCCGCCGGTCGGTGTGACCGTGTTCGTCGAGGGCGAGGAGGAGTCCGGCTCGCCGTCGCTGGGTGCACTGCTGGACGCGCATCGTGACCTGCTGGCCGCAGACGTCATCATCATCGCCGACTCGGACAACTGGAGCACCGACATCCCGGCGCTGACGGTGTCGCTGCGGGGCCTGGCCGACTGTGTGGTCGAGGTGGCCACCCTGGACCATGGCCTGCACTCGGGGTTGTGGGGTGGCGTGGTGCCCGACGCACTGTCGGTCCTGGTGCGGCTGCTGGCCAGCCTGCACGACGACGACGGCAACGTGGCCGTCGCCGGCCTGCACGAGGCCACCGCCGCCGAGGTCGAGTTCTCCGACGAGCGGGTACGCGCCGACTCCGGTCTGCTCGACGGCGTGTCACAGATCGGCTCGGGTGCTGTGGTGCAACGACTTTGGGCCAAACCGGCGATCACCGTCATCGGCATCGACACCACGCCGATCGACAAGTCGTCGAACACCCTGATCCCGCGGGCGCGGGCCAAGGTCAGCATGCGGGTCGCGCCCGGCGGCGACGCGCGAGCGCACCTGCAGGCGCTCACTCGCCACCTCGAGGAGCACGCACCGTGGGGCGCCAAGGTGACCGTCACGCCGGGTGACGTGGGCCAGCCCTACGCCATCGATGCCACCGGCCCGGTGTACGACGCGGCCCGCGCGGCGTTCACGACGGCGTGGGGCCGTGAGCCCGTCGACATGGGCATGGGTGGGTCCATCCCGTTCATCGCCGAGTTCGCGAACGCGTTCCCGAACGCCAAGATCCTGGTGACCGGTGTGGAGGACCCCGGCACACAGGCGCACAGCATCAACGAGAGCCTGCACCTGGGCGTGCTGGAGCGGGCGGCCACGGCCGAGGCGCTGTTGCTCGGCGCGCTGGGTACGCCTTAGGCGCGTTTCCGACGTTCTGGTCGCCGTGTTGCGGGTGTGGCGACCAGAATGTCGGAAACGGGGCTATACCGAGATGTCGCGACGCAGCTTGGCGACGTGCCCGGTGGCCTTGACGTTGTATTGGGCGACCTCGATATTGCCCTTCTCGTCGACGACGAACGTCGACCGGATGACGCCCTGCACGGTCTTGCCGTACATCGTCTTCTCGCCGTAGGCGCCGTAGGCGGTGAGCACTTTGCGTTCGGGGTCGGACAGCAGCGGGAAGGTCAGTCCCTCGTTGTCGCGGAACTTGGCCAGTTTCTCCGGCTTGTCGGGGGAGATGCCGACGACATCCAGGCCTGCCTCGTTGAGTTGGGCCAGGCTGTCCCGGAAATCGCAGGCCTGCTTGGTGCAGCCCGGCGTGGATGCGGCCGGGTAGAAGTACACGATGACCTTGCGGCCCTTGAAGTCGGAGAGCTGCACCGTCTTGCCGTCGGCATCGGGGAGGCTGAACGCGGGGGCTTTGTCGCCGACGGCGAGGCGCGGGGTCTGGGGCATACCTGTTACACGTCTTTCTGATCGACCGGTGCAGCGCGGTGGGCTGCGGCTGCTCTAGGGTAAGTCGGCAAGGTTGTGAGATGAAGGCGCACATGGAGGGGCACAGTGGCCGACCGGGATCCTGACAGCATCAAGCGCGATATCGACCAGGCGCGCGATCAGCTTGCGTCGACGGTCGATCTGCTGGCCGAGCGGGCGAACCCGCAGCGTCTGGCCGACGATGCCAAGGCTCGCGTGCTGGCATTCGTGACGAAGCCCGCGGTGGTGGGTTCGGTGGTCGGCACCGTGGTGCTGGTGCTGGTGATTCGCCGCGTGCGGCGTCGCTGAGCCGGCAATTCAGCACGCCGGCTGAGCCGGCAATTCAACGCCGCCGGCTGAGCCGGCAATTCAACGCCGCCGGCGGGGGCGGAACCAGTCGACGAGGGTGAGGCGGGGCGGATTGGCGGTCATGCCGATGCGGCTACAGCTGATGACGGCCACCGTGCCGTTGCTGGGCGCGGCGTCACCGTCACCGATGGCACCCGATGCCGGCGATGCACTTCCGCTTCGCATCAGCTAATCCCTACCTTCGTCCCCCGTCGATTTGCCTCGGCGAATGAGCCTTGGCGTACAGCTAACTTCAGCGTAGCACGGCCCGAGATCCCTTGGCATGCGGTCTGAGAGCCTCTTACCTGCAATTTCGAGTCGTATGGCTAATCGGACAAGCAAGTTATGGGTGGATCCAGCACATTCTGGTGGATCGTGCGCAGATAAACCCTTGATATTGACGTCAGCGTCGACCGCAACGGTAACACCGCGCCGCCGGCCCGGCACGCCTTCCGGCTAATCGCCGATCGCGCAGTTCGAGCGCCACCCACTTTGCCGTCGGTGGGTTCGCCGGGCGGATGGGCGAAGTGAAGTGACGACATCTGCGGCGGCCTGAGGTCAGGTCAGACCCGTCCCGGCGTGGTAGCCGAAGTCGCCGATCCCGGTCAGCACGGCCACCATCACCTCGTCGGTCACCAGATTCGTCGAAAGCGGTGGTCCGGGGGCCGGCGGGGGAGGCGGCGCGGCGGGTGCCGGAGGAGCGGGATTGGGCCGGCCGACCGGCGCCGGCAGGTTGATGTTCAGCTGCGGTCCGGCGTCGAGGGGGAATGCGCAATCCGGGCCGTAGAACGCTTTGCTGAGAATGGTCCCGCTATACGCAGATGCCACCATGGTGCGCATTTGCTCGATCGTCAGGACGCAGGGCGCCGACGCGCCGGGCGGGGGAGCCACGAGCGCCGCCGGCGGCGCGGGTGGTGGTGGTGGTGGTGCGGGCGGCAATGGTGGCGGCGGTGGCGCGGGTGCCGGCGGTGGCGGCGGGGGTGGCGCCGCGGGCCGGGGCGGTGCGGAACGCGGGGCGTTCGCCGGCAATGGCGGGGCGGGCGTGGCGACCGGCGGCGCTGCACGTGTCCCGCGTGGTGGCGGGGCTGCGACCGGCGCGGCCGCCGCGACGACGGCCGGAGACGCCGGCGGGGCGGGGGCGATGCGCGTGGTGATCGGCGGCGTGGGGGCGGCCGCGACGGGCGTCGGTGCCGGCGGGCTTTCGAGGGGTTCTTGGCCGCGGATGACGACGACGGCGGCGCCCACCAACACGAGGGGGACGACGCCGCGGGACCAACGCACGCCGGGGTGTGTCACAGTGCGTCCCTCCCAGTTGGCCTGCGTTGTCGCACCCGACTCCCCGTTGACAGGGCGAATAATTGTAGCTAACGTCAATTAGTTCGCTGCTGCACGAGACATCATGGCAGACCCGCCGACGCTGCGTGGGTTTTGTCGAATTTTTGGTGCCGCGGTACCGATCCGGCCGGCAAACTCCCGTGCGCCGGGGTTTTTGATACAGAAATTTCTGTACTCTCATAGGGGTGGAAACCCTGACCCACTGCGATGCCTTGGCGCGCTTCGGGCATGCCCTGGCGGACTCCACCCGCACCCGCATCCTGCTCAGCCTCAACCGTGCGCCGAGTTATCCGTCGGACCTCGCCGACCAGATCGGTGTGACTCGGCAGATCCTGTCCAACCATCTGGCCTGCCTGCGCGGGTGCGGCCTGGTGGTGGCGGTGCCCGAGGGCAGGCGTATGCGCTACGAACTGGCCGACCCACGCATCGGGCACGCGCTGAACGACCTCATGGGACTGGTGCTGGCCGTCGACCCGGATTGCACCTGCGTGGGGTCCGACGGCCGGGAATGCGGTTGCGGGTGACCGATTCACCCACGCGGGACCGTCGCACGCTGCTGGCCCGTCGCATCCGGATCCTGGTGGCCGCGACCATCTCTTACAACGTTCTGGAGGCCGTCGTGGCGATCACCGAGGGTGCCCGCGCGTCGTCGACGGCGCTCATCGGCTTCGGGTTGGACTCGGTCGTCGAAGTCGCGTCGGCGGCAGCGGTGGCATGGCAGTTCGCCGCCCCTGATCCCGAGACGCGCGAGAGGTCCGCGTTGCGCATCATCGCGCTGTCGTTCTTCGGGTTGGCCGCCTACGTGACGGTCGACGCCGTCCAAGCCTTGCGGGGTGTGGGCCGACCCGAGCATTCCGTCGTCGGGATCGTCTTGGCGGCAACCAGTTTGGTGATCATGCCGGTGCTCTCGTATGCGCAACGCCGGGCCGGCCGCGAATTGGGCTCACGATCGGCGGTCGCCGATTCCAAGCAGACCCTGCTGTGCACCTACCTGTCGGGCGTGGTGCTCGCCGGGTTGGTGCTCAACAGCCTGCTGGGCTGGTTCTGGGCCGACCCGATCGCGGGCCTGGCGATCGCGGCGGTGGCGGTCAAGGAGGGCCGCGACGCCTGGCGCGGGGACACCTGCTGCCCGTAACGACAAAAGCCCTGCCGAAGCAGGGCTTTTGCGTGTGGTGCGCCGTCAGGGTTTCGAACCCCGGACCCGCTGATTAAGAGTCAGCTGCTCTACCAACTGAGCTAACGGCGCGCGTGTGGAACAATAACAGGCCCCACCGCGCGAGGTGAAATCCGCATGAAGGACGGGGTGCGCACGCCGTCTGAGCGCCGGTCTCAGCGGGTGCGCCGACGGCTCCCAATTCCCCTAGAATGCTGGCAAGTTGCTGCGAATGTGTGGCGGTGATGGGTGGAGTGAGGTAATGGTGCAGGTCACACCGTGGGGCGGGAAACGTCGGGGCGGAGCCCTGGCCGCCGTGTTGGTCGTGGCTGCCGCTGTCGTGCTGGCGGCCTGTTCCACCAACCAACCGGCGCCGGCACCGCAGACCATCACCGACAAGGGCACGCCGTTCGGCGACCTTCTGGTGCCCAAGCTCAACGCATCGGTGACCGACGGCGCGGTCGGGGTGACCGTCGACGCCCCGGTGACCGTCAGCGCCGAGGGCGGCGTGTTGGGCGCGGTCAGCATGGTCGACTCGTCGGGCACGGCGGTGGCGGGCAAGTTCACCCCCGACGGCTTGACGTGGGCGACGACGGACCCGCTCGACTACAACACCCGCTACACGCTGACCGCGCGCTCCCTGGGGCTCGGTGGGGAGACGAGTCGGGAGATGACCTTCGAGACGCATTCGCCCGAGAACCTCACCATGCCGTATGTGCTGCCCAACGACGGCGAGGTCGTCGGGATCGGGCAGCCGGTGGCCGTCCGGTTCGACGAGAACATCCCCGACCGCCTCGCGGCGCAGAAGGCCATCAAAGTCACCACCAAACCGCATGTCGAGGGCGCCTTTTACTGGCTGAGCAATCGCGAAGTTCGTTGGCGCCCAGCCGAATACTGGAAGCCTGGTACCGATGTCAAGGTCGAGGTGAACACCTACGGGGTGGACCTGGGCGACGGGCTGATGGGTCAGGAGAACGTGTCCACCCACTTCACCATCGGTGATCAGGTCATCGCGACCGCCGACGACGCCACCAAGACATTGACGGTGCGACGCAACGGTGACGTGGTCAAGACCATGCCGATCTCGATGGGCAAGAACAGCACACCCACCAACAACGGCACCTACATCATCGGGGACCGGTACTCCCACCTGATCATGGATTCGTCGACCTACGGCGTTCCGGTCAACTCGCCCAACGGTTATCGCACCGAGGTGGATTACGCCACGCAGATGTCCTACAGCGGCATCTACGTGCACGCCGCGCCGTGGTCGGTGGGCAGCCAGGGGTACAGCAACGTCAGCCACGGCTGCCTCAACGTCAGCACCAGCAATGCCCAGTGGTTCTACGAGAACACCAAGCGCGGCGACATCGTGGAGGTCGTCGGCACGGTCGGGTCGCCGCTGCCGGGTACCGACGGTCTGGGTGACTGGAACATCCCGTGGCCGCAGTGGAAGGCCGGCAACGCCAACGTCTGAGCGGTTACCTCCCGGGTAATCGACAATGCGCGGCCGTGCGGTGAATCTGGTTGTGTCCAGCTTCATTCCACGACAGAAAGCGCCGACCATGACCGATATCGTCTCCGCCTACCTCGACACCTGGAACGCCACCGATGCGCCGACGCGTAAGGCCCTGCTGGACCAACACTGGGCGACGGACGCCACCTATGTCGATCCGCTCGCCGAAGTCGGCGGTCACGACGGCATCTTCGCCGCGATCGACGCGGTGCACGACCAGTTCCCGGGATTCGTCTTCACCTTGGTCAGCGGCCCGGACAGTCACCACCGGCACGCCCGGTTCCAATGGGGTCTGGGACCCCGCGACGCCGAACCGGTGATCGTCGGGTTCGACGTGCTCTCCACCGACGAGGACGGTCGCATCCGGGCCGTGGTCGGCTTCCTGGACAAGGTGCCGGGCTAGACCTTGGTGAGCGAACGCTCCAGGGTGGCAAGCGATTCGCCGATGAACTCGACTCCGAATGGCGGCATCCCGCCGATCGCATCGGCGAACTCCTGCGGGGTGGCCGTCCAGTCGTAGGTCAGCGTGACGTCGGTGCCGTCGCCGTTGGGGGCCAGGTCATAGCGCCACCACCAGCCGCCCGGCACTACCTCGCCGGACTCGTCGAGTTGACCGGGCTTCCAACCGATGGTGCGGTCCGGCACGAACTCGTCGACCACGTTGTGCATGACGTAGTGGCCGCCGGCCTGTTCCAGGAACATGTTGATCACGAACACCTGCCCGGCGCCGGTGATCGGTTTCGGGTCGACGGCGTCGCGCACCCAGTCCCCGGGCTCGGTGTCGCGATGTCGGGCCGGATCGCTGAGCAAGGCGAACACCTCGCTCGGCGGTGCCGGGATGGTCCGGGTGACGACATAGCGCTGGTCGGTCATGCGAGTTCCTCTCCGTACATGCGAGCGATGTCCGGGCTGTCCAGCCAGCCCGAGTAGGTGGGCCGGGACGGCCAGCCGTCCGGCGAGTCCAGCCATTCCTCCTGGCGGCCGTAGGGCAGCAGGTCGATGAGTGCGAAGCTGTGGCTGAGTTGTTCGGTGCCGCGGCCGTTGGTGTGCCAGGTCCGGTACACCGTTTCACCGTCCCGCAGAAAGACATTCACCGCGAAGCCACCACCGGGAGGCGCGTCGACGTCGGCGCCGAAGTCCGAGCCCGCCGACGAGTACCAGGTCATCTTGTTGCCCACCTTCTTCCGGTAGGCCAGCGCCTCGTCGATGGGCCCGTTGGTCACCACGACGAAACGGGCGTCGTAGTTGTCCAGGAAGTCCAGTCTGGTGAACTGCGACGTGAAACCCGTGCAGCCGCCGCATTGCCACTCCGCGCCGTCGGTCCACATGTGGTGATAGGTGATCAACTGGGAGCGGCCGCCGAACACCTCGGCCAGGCACACCGGCCCGTCCTCCCCGGTGAGCACGTACTTGGGCATCTCGACCATCGGCAGCCGCCGACGGGCGGCCGCGATGGCATCGAGTTCGCGGGTGGCCGCCTTTTCCCGGGCGCGCAGATCGTCCAGGGCGGCACGCCAGGCTTGGTGGTCGACCACCGGAGGTTTGGCTGAAGTCGTCATGAGGGTGTTGACCCCGGTCGTCCCCGAAAGTCATCGCGCCGTGACGAAGGCGTCGACGGCCAACTGAGGCTGTCGTCCGGAGTAAGCATCACTTATGCATATAAGTGATGCTAAGCTCACCGTGTGTCATCAGTTGGTGCGCCCGTCCCGCCGGTTTCGTATGAGATGCTGCGCTGGGCGGTGAACCCGGAAGCACCCGACTTGGGCGCGGTGCGTAAACAGTCCGGGCGCTACCGGGCCGCCGTCACTCCCGCCATTGCTGACCTGGACCTCACCGTGGAATCCGGTGTGTTGGCCGACGCTGACGACGCCAGCCGCGAAATCACCCGCTTCGACGCCGAATTGGGTGAGGAGATCGCACCGTTCGCGGCGCTGCTGCTCCGTTCCGAGTCGGCGGCAAGTTCCCGTATCGAGAACCTCACCGCCTCCGCGCGCGCCATCGCAGAGGCCGAGTTGCCGGGCGCAGGATCGGGCAAGCGCAACGCGGCCGAGGTGGTCGCCAACACCCGCGCGATGACGGCGGCGATCAACCTTGCCGGGAACATCGACGCGGACGCCATCCTGGCCATGCACGGGGCGCTGATGGGCGACCATGCGCCCGCGATGGCGGGGAGATGGCGTGCCGATCAGGTGTGGATCGGCGGCGGCAACTACGGGCCGGTCGGTGCACTGTTCATCCCGCCGCGGCACGAAGCCGTACCCGCCGCGATCGATGACCTGATCGCGTTCGCCGGCCGCGATGACACCCCCGCCTTGATCCAGATCGCCATTGCGCACGCTCAATTCGAGACAATCCATCCGTTCCCGGACGGAAATGGTCGAACGGGCCGTGCCTTGGTGCAGGCCATGCTTCGCCACAGAGGGTTGACCCGCAAGGTGACGGTGCCGGTGTCGGCGGGCCTCCTCGTCGACACCGGCCGCTATTTCGATGCACTGACCGCCTACCGGGACGGCGACGCGGCACCGATCATCGAGCGAATGTCGGAAGCGTCGATCTTGGCGGTCATCAATGGTCGGCAACTGGTGGCCGACCTACGAAATGTCCGAGCCAGCTGGGAAGAACGGATCACGGCCCGCCGGGACTCCGCGGTGTGGCGCATCGCCGACCTGCTCATGCGGCGTCCGGTGGTCAATTCTGCGGTGCTGAGTGCGGAACTGGGCATCCTGGTTGGCAACGTGCCGCGGTATCTGGAGTCCCTCATCGACGCCGGTGTGCTCAAGGAATTCACCGATCGCGCACGGAACCGTGCCTGGCGGGCTCCCGAGGTACTCGCCGTCTTGGATGACTTCGCCGAGCGGGCGGGTCGGCGTGGGCGCTGAAGGGGCCGCGCCGCGAGAGCGGCGGGCGTGCCAAGGCCTCAGCGTCCCCGCGCCGCCTCCCCACGCAGCGTCATCACCGCACTGGTGACGCTGGCGGCCACCTTGCCGTCGGCGCGGACGATATCGCACGCGTAGTGGGTGATGGTCCGTCCCGCATGGGTGGGCCGGGCCGTCGCGGTCAAGGTGTCGCACCAGACGGGCCGCAGGAAGGTGGCACGAATGTCGATGCTGGTGAAGGATTCTCCGTCGCCGACGACGGTGGAGTGCGCGGTCCCGATCGCCGCGTCGGCAAGCTCGACCAGAAACCCGCCATGAACGGTGCCTTGTTGGTTGCCATGAGTCTGCGGGTCGACTTTCACTGTGATCGTTGCCGAACCGTGTTGCACTGCAGTTATTTCGAAGCCCAACAAGGTGGAGATCGCTGTCGGATAGCGCAACGGGCTGCGTTGTCCCGGCTGCAGCGTTCCCGCGACGTGGCGTTGCAGATAGTCGAGTACGGGCAGCACGGATTCACTCATGGCCGCCACGTTAGGAACACTAAGGTAGTGCAATCAAGAAATTGTCCTACACACAAGTGTCCGACCGGCTCGCCGACCAGATCCGCTCGGGCCGCCTGCCGGCCGGTACCCGGCTGCCCACGCACCGTGCCCTGGCCGCCGAGTACGGCATCGCCGTGGCCACCGCGACCAAGGTGTACCGCGCGCTGACCGATGCCGGCCTGGTGGTCGGCGAGCCGGGGCGGGGCACCTTCGTGCGTGACCTCAGCGGATACGCCGGTCTGGAGCCGCGCCGGCACAGCACCGTGGCCCGCATCGCGGATCTATCGTTCAACCAGCCGCTGGAGCCAGTCCAGGCCGACCATCTACGGCGTGCACTGCGGGACATGGCCGCCGAGGGCGACCTGCTCAGCCTGCTGCGGCAGGAACCACCGGGCGGGCGCACCCGGGAGCAGGCCACCGTCGCCACCTATCTGCTCGGGCACGGTATCGACGTGGCACCGCGCAGTGTGGTGTTGACGGCCGGCGGCCAGCAGGGCCTGGACGCCGTGCTCGGTGCGGTGGCCCCGCCCGGTTCGGTCGTGGCGGTCGACGCGCTGACCTATCCCGGACTCAAGCTGCTGGCGGCGGCCCGGCGGATCGAGCTGGCGCCCGTCCCGGTGGACACCGACGGCCCCGATCTCGACGCGCTGGCGCGGTTGTGCGCGAGTCGTCGCGTCGCGGCCATCTTCACCATGCCGACCCTGCACAACCCGCTCGGACTCGTGCTGAAAATCGCTGAGCGGCAACGGATCGCCGAGCTGGCACGTCGGCGTGACGCCGTCGTCATCGAGGACGCCACCTACGCTTTCCTCGATCCCGCTGCCCCGCAACCCATTCAGGCCCTGGCCCCGGAGCGCACGTTCTACGTCGGCGGCATGTCGAAGAGCCTGGCGCCGGGCCTGCGTTTCGGCTTCGTCGTCACCCCGGATGCCCATCGCGATGCGGTGATCCGGTCGCTGCGCGCGGCCAGCTGGGGGACCTCCACCGTCGCCGCCCGATTGGCCGCCCGCTGGATCGCCGACGGCACCATCGATGCCGTCGAGAAGCTACGCCGCGACGACGCCCGGGAGCGGCAGGCACTCGCCCGCGCCGAACTGGAGGGCCTGGATTATCACGCCCATCCCGCGTCCTACATTGGGTGGCTGCGACTGCCCGAAGAGGCCCGGATGGACGTCATCGCGCACCAACTGGCCGAGCGTGGGGTGCTGGTGTCCACCGCCGACGCCTTCTCCACCGCCAAGGCCACCCCGAACGCCCTGCGGCTGGCCTTGGCGACGCCGGGTCGTGCCGAGCTGGCGGTGGCGTTGCGGGAGGTCCGGGAGCTGGTGGCATGGTGACGAAAAAGGTCAGGGGCCCTGAAGAGGGCCCCTGACCTATCGGGGTGGCTGACGGGACTCGAACCCGCGACAGCCAGGATCACAACCTGGTGCTCTACCAACTGAACTACAGCCACCATTGCCGCGCGAGCGGCGTTGTAGATACTAGCGGTTCACTGCTCCACAACCGAATCGGTTTCTCCAGTGTCCGCCTGCGGCGGACCCAGCTCGGCCGCCACCGCGGCGATCTCGCTGGTAGACGGGCCGGGGGCGGGCACGAAGGCGGTGCTGCGGTAGTACTTCAGCTCGCGGATCGACTCGTGGATGTCAGCGAGCGCGCGGTGCGCCAGGCCCTTGGCCGGCTGCCCGAAATAGATCCGCGGGTACCAGCGGCGGCACAGTTCCTTGATGGAGCTGACGTCGATCATCCGGTAGTGCAGGTACTCGTCGAGCAGCGGCATGTCGCGTGCGATGAAGCCGCGGTCGGTGGCGATCGAGTTGCCGCACAGCGGCGCCGTTTTGGCTTGTTTGACGTGGCTGCGGATGTAGTCGAGCACCATTTTCTCGGCGGTCGCGAGATCGATGTCCGACGCCAGCACCTCTTTGTCGAGGCCGGAGCTGGCGTGCATCCGGGCGACCACGTCGACCATGCCGGACAGGGCATCCTCGTCGGCATGGATCACCACGTCGATGCCGTCGCCGAGGATGTTCAAGTCGGCGTCGGTGACCAGGGCCGCAATCTCGATGAGCCGGTCGGACTTGAGGTCCAGCCCGGTCATCTCGCAGTCGATCCAGACCAGTTCTTCACGCACAGCGATCCACAGTATTCGCACCCTCGCCAATCAGCTGCCCGCACCCACCCAAATGGGGCGCCGTTCAGTAGGGTCTGGCCATGACCTCAGAATCGACCGCAACCCCCGCACAGCAGATCGCCGCAGGTTACGCCGTTGAGGGACAAGCCCTGGAGCTGGGCACCGTGGTGGTCGACGGGGTCGCGGATCCCGCCGCTCAGGTCCGCATCCCGCTGGCCACCGTCAACCGGCACGGTCTGATCGCGGGCGCCACCGGCACCGGCAAGACGAAGTCACTGCAGGTGATGGCCGAGCAACTGTCGGCGGCCGGCGTGCCCGTGCTGATGGCCGACGTGAAGGGCGACCTGTCCGGTCTGTCGCGGCCCGGGGAGGCGGGGGACAAGACCGCCCAGCGCGCCAAGGACACCGGTGACGACGGGACACCGACGGCGTTCCCGGTGGAGTTCCTGTCGCTGGGTACCGAGGGCATCGGGGTGCCGGTGCGGGCCACCATCACCAGTTTCGGGCCCATTCTGTTGTCGAAAGTCTTGGGACTCAACGCCACCCAGGAATCCACCCTCGGGCTCATCTTTCACTGGGCCGACCAGAAGGGGCTGTCGCTGCTGGACCTGAAGGACCTGCGGGCCGTCATCCAGTACCTGACCAGCGACGAGGGCAAGCCCGAACTCAAGAACCTCGGCGCGGTGTCGCCGACCACCGCCGGGGTGATCCTGCGGGCCCTGGTGAACCTGGAGGCGGAGGGGGCCGACACCTTCTTCGGTGAACCCGAGCTGGAACCCAAGGACCTGATCCGCTTCGACGCGCAGGGGCGCGGCGTCATCTCACTGCTGGAACTGGGTGCCCAGGCGGCGCGGCCGGTGATGTTCTCCACCTTCCTGATGTGGGTGCTGGCCGACCTGTTCACTACGTTGCCCGAGGTCGGCGACGTCGACAAGCCCAAGTTGGTGTTCTTCTTCGACGAGGCGCACCTGCTGTTCGCCGACGCGTCCAAGGCGTTCCTGGAGCAGGTGGAGCAGACGGTCAAGCTGATCCGCTCCAAGGGTGTCGGCGTGTTTTTCTGCACCCAGCTGCCCACCGATGTGCCCAACGACGTGTTGTCGCAGCTGGGCGCGCGGGTGCAGCACGCCTTGCGCGCATTCACCCCCGACGACCAGAAGGCGCTGACCAAGACGGTGCGGACGTACCCGAAGACGACGGTGTACGACCTGGAGTCGGCGTTGACGTCACTCGGTATCGGCGAGGCCATCGTCACGGTGCTGTCCGAGCGCGGCGCCCCGACGCCGGTCGCCTGGACCCGGATGCGGGCGCCACGGTCGCTGATGGACACCATCGGCCCGGACGCGATCAAGGCGGCCGCCGCGGCCAGTCCGCTGCAGGCCACCTACGGGCAGACCATCGACCGCGAATCGGCCTACGAGAAGCTCAACGCCAAGCTCGCTCCACCCCCAGCCGCACCGGCCCCGGCCGATCAGCTGCCGCCGCCGGTGAGCACCGGTGGCGCCGACATCGAGGGCACCGCGACCGCCCGCAACGCCGCCGAGCCCGGCTTCTTCGAGAAGATGGTGGAGAGCCCGGCGTTCAAGAGCGCGATGCGCTCGGCCGGCACAGTGATCGGCCGCGAGATCACCCGCAGCATCTTCGGGACGGGCCGCCGGCGCCGGTAGGCGGGCCGAATGTCCACTCAGGACACGCGTGCGGTCGAACACCGTGTCCCAAGTGGACAATCGGGGCCGATCTAGTCGCCGCCGAGCTTCTTGTACACCGCGCCGACGATCGGCGTGACGATGGCGCGCGGCGCGTACCCGCTGGCCACCGACATCGCCTTGGACGTCAGCCCGGGCACGATCCGCATCTTGTTGTGCTCCAAGCCGTCCAGCGACAGCTTGGCGGTGTACTCGGTGTTGATCCACAGGAAGTCGGGGATCAGCTTCTCCACCAACGAGCGCTCGTCCGCATCCGGCAGCTCGGTGCGCACCGGACCGGGGGCCAGCAGCGTGACGTGCACGCCGGTGCCCTTGAGCTCCCCGCGCAGCGACTCGCTGAAGGTGTTCGCGAAGGCCTTGGTGGCCGCGTAGGTGGCGTTGTTCGGGATCGGCGAGTTACCCGCCGCCGAGCCGGAGATCAGGATGCCGCCGGCCTTGCGCTCGATCATCCCGGGCAGCACCGCCAGGCAAAGATCATGCACCGCAATGGCATTGAGCTGAACCTGGGCTTTCTCGCCGGCCGGGTCCAGCTTGGCCACCGGACCGAAGGTGGCGGTGCCGGCATTGGCGCACAGGATCGAGATGTTGCGGCCGGCCAGTTCCTCGCACAGCACGTCGCGGGCGGCCGGGTCGGCCAGGTCGACGGCGCGCACCTCGACGGTGACGCCGTACTTCTCGGTGAGCCGGGTGGCGAGCTCGGCCAGCACCTCGCCGCGGCGGGCGGTGATGATCAGGTGGTGGCCCCGGGAGGCCAGGTCCGCGGCGAGGGCTTCACCGATGCCCTGGGAGGCGCCGGTGACAACCGCGCGGGCGTCGGGGTGGGGTGCGGGTACAGGCATGCCGAAATCGTAAGGACTTATAGGGTGGCGGCCATGGGCAGCCCCGTGTCGGAGTCGCGCGGGGCGCGGCGTTCGCAAGTGTTGTCGTGGGTTCTGTACGACTGCGGGGCCACCGGCGTCAACGCGATCGTCGTGACCTTCGTGTTCTCCGTCTACCTGACCAGTGCCGTCGGGAAGGACCTGCCGGGGGACACCACGCCGGCGAGCTGGCTGGGCCGGGCCCTGACCATCGCCGGCGTCATCGTCGCGGTGCTGGCACCGGTCACCGGCATCTGGGTGGACGCCGCGCACCGGCGCCGCCGGGCGTTGGTCACGCTCACCGTGGCCGCGGCGGCGCTGGTCGCGTCGATGTCGCTGATCCGCTCCGACTACCACTTCCTGTGGGCCGGGCTGGCCCTGCTGGCGATGACCGCGGCGTGCAACGACCTGGCGACCGTGCCGTACAACGCGATGCTGGCGCAGCTGACGACGCCGAAGAACTCCGGCCGGGTGTCCGGTGCGGGCCTGGCCGTCGGGTACGGCGGCAGCGTGGCGTTGCTGCTCATCGTCTACCTCGGTTTCATCGCCGGTGACGGCGGGCTGCTGGGCCTGCCGACCGACGACGGCCAGAATGTCCGGGCCGCGATGGTGCTGACGGCGGTGTGGCTGCTGGTGTTCGCGCTGCCGCTGCTGCTCTCCGCGCCGGCGCCGCCCGCCGATCCCGCGCACCGCCCGGTCCGCATCGTGGCGGCCTACCGCACGCTGTGGGCAGAGGTGAAAGGGGAGTGGCGGCGGGACCGCAACGTCGTCTACTACCTGATCGCCAGCGCCGTCTTCCGCGACGGGCTCACCGGGGTGTTCACCTTCGGCGCCGTGCTCGGCGTCAACGTGTACGGCATCTCGTCGGCGACGGTGCTGCTGTTCGGCGTGGCGGCGTGCCTGGTGGCCGCCGCGGGCGCGGTGGCCGGCGGCTGGCTGGACGATCGCATCGGCGCGAAGCCGGTGATCATCGGGGCGCTGAGCCTGATGATCGTGGTGGCGCTGACGCTGATGGCGCTGTCGGGTCCGCTGGCGTTCTGGGTGTGTGGGCTGCTGCTGTGCCTGTTCGTGGGGCCGACCCTGTCGGCGGCCCGCACGCAGATGCTGCGCATCTCCAACGAGGGCAAGGAAGGCGTGGCGTTCGGTCTGTACACCATGACCGGGCGGGCGGCGACCTTCCTGGCACCCGCGTTGTTCGCGTTGTTCATCGACGTGTTCCACAGCGACCGCGCCGGCATGGGCGGGTTGTGTGTGGTGTTGATCCTCGGTCTGCTGCTGATGCTGGGGGTGCAGACCCCGCGCGGGTCAGCCGATCGGGCTGCAGATCGTCAGGCCTGATCCACTGCGCTGCTGCACCTGGGCGCCGTCGATGGTGATCGAGCAGCTGACCTGGCGCCCGACATTGATGATGCTGACGCTGGCCGAACCCTTGGCGGGTTTGGTCAGATCGACCTGCTTGCTCCACGGCAGCAGCACGTTGAACTCCGTCTGCAGCACGCCGCCGGTGTCGACGTAGGTGATGTTGATGGCGCGGCCGGACCCCGAGACGTCGTAGACGACGGTCTCGGTGGCGCCGGGGTCGGCGCCCGGTATGCCCGGTGTGGTGGACGTGGTGGGCGACGAGGACGGCGCCGGCGCCGGGACGGTGGAGGTGGTCGGCCGGCGTGTGGTGGTCGGCGCGGTGGTGGTGGTCGGTTCGGCCAGCGAGGGCACGGGGGCGACCACGGTGTCCTGCTGGGAGCTGTTCACGATCACCAGCGCGATGACCAGGCCGAGCACCACCACGATGGCGATGGCCGCCAAAAACCACAGCCAGCGGGGCGGGCGCGGGCCGTCCGGGGGCACCGGGTCGCCGGGGACCGGCGGCTGCTGGGGCGGCGCCCCGTAGGGGCCGGTCGCATACGCCGGGTCATAAGCCGGATAGGCGGGCAGCGGTTCGGTGGGCCGTGTGCCGTACGGGCCCTGACCGGCGTACGCGGGATCGGAGTAACCCGGATAACCGGGATAGCCGGGATAAGCGTCGCCGTAGCGGCCGTCAAGGCGCCGGGTCGGCTCATCGCCGCGTGGTGAATTGGTCATGCCCACCTCATGGCTGCAGGGTACCCGCGCGGCCCGGCGACGCGTCGCCGTGCGGTCACACCGCGTTGCGCACGGCAGCTACGGCGTGGCGGCCAGCGCGGCGACGGTCATCGCCCGCAAAACCGCCCGCGAGCTGTGGGTCAGCGTGGGTGCCTTGACGCTGTGCGGGGTCGAGTTGAGCAATCCGAACACGGCCTGCGATTTGAGCCGCGCGTCGGCCTCGTCGAGGGTGTCGTCGAGCCGGCGCAGCGTGTCCACCCAGATCTCCACGTACTGCCGCTGCGCCTTGCGGACCTGGCGTTTGGCCTGCGCGGGCAGGTGCGCGAGATCGCGGTCCTGGATGCGGATGAGGTCGGATTCGCCGAGCGCGAAGTCGAGGTGGAAGTCGATGAGCCCGTCGAGTGCCTGGTGGGCGTCGGCGGCCACCGCGACGACCTCGGTGGCGCCGTTGAGCAACCGGGTGCTGATCCCGACCAGGAGTTCGGTCAGCAACGCTTCCTTGTTGGGGAAGTGCCGGTAGATGGCGGGACCGCTGACACCCGCGGCGGACCCGATGTCCTCGAGCCGCACCGCCAGGTAGCCGTGCTCGGCGATGAGGCGTTCGGCGGCGGCGATCAGTTGATCGCGGCGGTCGGATTTGGCCTTGCTGCGCGGGGTTTGCGTCGTCATGCGCGGCCTCCGTCCGGTTGTAGACATTTCGGTTAGTCGTGATTAACATACCACGAGTTAGTCGTCATTAACTCAACTGAAATGGGTTCAGCGATGGCACATCGCGACGCGCACGTCGCCCTGGTGGACGAGCTGCGCACCAAATTGGCCGAGGCCGCTCTCGGCGGACCGGAGAAGTCCAGGGATCGCCATGTCAGCCGGGGCAAGCTGCTTCCCCGGGACCGCGTCGACGGCCTGCTCGACACCGGCAGTCCTTTCCTGGACATCGCGCCGCTGGCCGCGGACGGCATGTACGACGGGGACTGCCCGGGCGCGGGACTGATCGCCGGTATCGGCCGGGTGTCCGGACGCGAATGCATGATCGTGGCCAACGACGCCACGGTCAAAGGCGGCACCTACTACCCGATCACGGTCAAGAAACACCTACGCGCGCAAGAGATTGCCGCGCAGAACCGGCTGCCCTGCATCTATCTGGTGGACTCCGGCGGCGCCTTCCTGCCGCGTCAGGACGAGGTGTTCCCCGACCGCGAGCACTTCGGCCGGATCTTCTACAACCAGGCCACCATGAGCGCGCAGGGCATCCCGCAGATCGCCGCGGTGCTCGGCTCGTGCACCGCGGGCGGCGCGTACGTGCCCGCCATGAGCGACGAGGCCGTCATCGTGCGCAACCAGGGCACCATCTTCCTGGGCGGACCACCGCTGGTGAAGGCCGCCACCGGCGAGATCGTCACCGCCGAGGAACTGGGCGGCGGCGACCTGCATTCCAAGATCTCCGGTGTGACCGACCATCTGGCCCACGACGACCGCGACGCGCTGCGCATCGTGCGGCGCATCGTGTCCACCCTTGGCCCGCGCCGCGACCCACCGTGGGAGGTGGTCCCGACCGTGGACCCGGTGGCCGACCAGACCGAGCTCTATGACGTCGTACCGACCGATGCCCGGGTGCCCTATGACGTGCACGAGGTGATCACCCGCATCGTGGACGGCGGTCAGTTCGCGGAGTTCAAGGCCGACTACGGCACCACCCTGGTCACCGGTTTTGCGCGCATCCACGGTCACCCGGTGGGCATCATCGCCAACAACGGTGTGCTGTTCGGTGAATCCGCGGTCAAGGGCGCGCATTTCATCGAGCTGTGCGACAAACGCAACACCCCGCTGTTGTTCCTGCAGAACATCTCCGGGTTCATGGTGGGCCGTGCCTACGAGGCCGGCGGCATCGCCAAACACGGCGCCAAGATGGTGACCGCGGTGGCCTGCGCGCGGGTGCCCAAGCTGACCGTGGTGATCGGCGGCTCCTACGGCGCCGGAAACTACTCGATGTGCGGGCGCGCGTATTCACCACGGTTCCTGTGGATGTGGCCCAACGCCCGGATCTCGGTGATGGGCGGTGAGCAGGCCGCCTCGGTGCTGGCCACCGTGCGCGGCGAGATGACGCCGGAGGAAGAAGAGGCGTTCAAGGCGCCGATCCGGGCCCAGTACGAGGACCAGGGCAATCCGTACTACTCGACCGCACGCCTCTGGGATGATGGCGTCATCGACCCGGCCGACACCAGAACGGTTGTCGGTCTGGCACTTTCGGTTGTCGCACAGGCTCCGCTAGAGCCGGTGTCCTACGGCGTTTTCAGGATGTGATCAGATGACCGTCCAACTCTTCGATACCGTCCTGGTCGCCAACCGCGGCGAGATCGCCGTCCGGGTGATCCGCACGCTCCGCGCCATGGGGATCCGCTCGGTTGCCGTGTACAGCGACGCCGACACCGGCGCCCGGCACGTCGCCGAGGCCGACACCGCGGTCCGCATCGGCCCGGCCGCCGCCCGGCAGAGCTACCTCGACATCAACGCCATCGTCGGGGCGGCCGCCCGCACCGGCGCCCAGGCCGTGCATCCCGGCTACGGGTTCCTGGCCGAGAACGCCGATTTCGCGGCCGCGCTGCATGCGGCCGGCATCGTGTTCATCGGCCCGCCGGTGGCCGCCATCGGCACCATGGGCGACAAGATCGCCGCCAAGGCCGCGGTATCGGCGTTCGGGGTGCCGGTGGTTCCCGGCATCTCCCGGCCCGGCCTCACCGACGACGACCTGATCGCCGGTGCCCCCGAGGTGGGCTTCCCCGTGCTGGTCAAGCCGTCGGCCGGCGGCGGCGGCAAGGGCATGCGGGTGGTGCACTCGGCCGACGAACTGCCGGCCGCGCTGGTCAGCGCCCGGCGCGAGGCGGCCTCGGCGTTCGGGGACGACACCCTGTTCCTGGAGCGATTCGTGTTGCGGCCCAGGCATATCGAGGTGCAGGTGCTCGCCGACGGGCACGGCAACATCATCCACCTGGGTGAGCGGGAATGCAGCCTGCAGCGGCGGCACCAGAAGGTCATCGAGGAGGCCCCGTCGCCGCTGCTGGACGCGGCCACCCGGGCCCGCATCGGTGAGGCGGCCTGCAACACCGCCCGCAGCGTGGACTACACCGGCGCCGGCACCGTCGAGTTCATCGTCTCGGCCGACAAGCCCGACGAGTTCTTCTTCATGGAGATGAACACGCGTCTGCAGGTGGAACATCCGGTCACCGAACTGGTCACCGGCGTCGATCTGGTCGAGTTACAGGTGCGCATCGCCGCGGGTGAACAACTGCCGCTGCGGCAGGACGACGTCGCGCTCAGCGGGCACGCCATCGAGGCCCGGGTGTACGCCGAGGATCCGGCCAACGGCTTCCTGCCGACCGGCGGCACCGTTCTGGACGTGGTGGAACCTGAACGGGGGCGCGTCGATTCGGGCATCTACGCGGGCACCGTCGTCGGCAGCGACTACGACCCGATGCTCGCCAAGATCATCACGCACGCCGACGACCGGTCGGCCGCGCTGCGCGGTCTGGACCGGGCCCTGGCCCAGACCGCCGTACTGGGCGTCACCACGAACATCGACTTCCTGCGATTCCTGCTGGACGATCCGGAAGTCGTTGCCGGGCAACTAGATACCGGCCTGTTGGATCGCCGGCTGCCCGATTACACCACCACCCCGGCCACCGACGAAGAGCTCATCGCCGCCGCCGCCTACCGGTGGCTGCGGCAGTGGGCCGCCGCCGACGACAACCTGTGGTCGGTGCCGTCCGGTTGGCGCACCGGGCAGCGGGCACCGAGTGTGTTCCGGCTGCAGGCCGGTGAGCGTGTCGACCACGTGCGGATCACCGGCAGCCCCGACGCCGGTGTCGCGGCCGTCGAGGACGGCGGAACATATCCGCTGACAGCCCGATTGGACGGCCGCGAGCTCACCGTCGCCGTGGACGGCCTGCGCACCGACTACATCGTCGCGGCCGACGGTCCGCACGTCTGGCTGGCCGGGCCGCACCGCACCGTCGTGGTACACGAGGTGCGCGAGGCGGCGGTGCGCCCCGATGACGAGCACTCCGGGGACGCCGAACTGGTCAGCCCCATGCCCGGGGCGGTGGTCGCCGTCGGCGTCACCGACGGGGCCGCCGTCGCATCCGGTGCCGTCGTCGTCACCGTCGAGGCCATGAAGATGGAACACGCGCTGTCCTCGCCGGTCGACGGCGTGGTCGAACTTCTCGTCGCCGTCGGCGACCAGGTCAAGGTGGGTCAGCCGCTGGCCCGAATCACCGCCGCAACCAAGGAGACCCAACAATGAGTGATTTCCTGTCCACGGGCGGACTGCCCGACGATTACGCCCAGCTGGCCAAGACCGTCCGCGACTTCGCGCAGAGCGTCGTCGCGCCGGTGGCCGCCAAACACGATGAGGAGCACTCGTTCCCGTACGAGGTCGTCTCCGGGATGGCCGACATGGGCCTGTTCGGCCTGCCGTTCCCCGAGGAGTACGGCGGCATGGGCGGCGACTACTTCGCGCTGTGCCTGGCCCTGGAGGAACTCGGCAAGGTCGACCAGAGCGTCGCGATCACCCTGGAGGCCGGGGTGTCCCTGGGCGCGATGCCGGTGTACCGGTTCGGCAACGAGGCACAGAAGCAGGAATGGTTGCCCCTGCTGGCCAGCGGCAAGGCGCTGGGCGCCTTCGGACTGACCGAGGCCGGTGGCGGCAGCGACGCCGGGGCCACCAAGACAACGGCGAAGTTGGACGGGGCGAGCTGGATCATCAACGGCTCCAAGCAGTTCATCACCAACTCCGGCACCGATATCACCAAGCTGGTCACCGTCACCGCGGTGACGGGCGAGGGCCCCGACGGCAGGAAGGAGATCTCCTCGATCCTGGTGCCGGTGCCGACCCCGGGGTTCACCGCCGAACCCGCCTACAACAAGGTCGGCTGGAACGCCTCGGACACCCATCCGCTCAGTTTCGACGACGTCCGGGTGCCCGCCGAGAACCTGCTCGGCGACCGCGGCCGTGGCTACGCCAACTTCCTGCGCATCCTGGACGAGGGCCGCATCGCCATCGCGGCGCTGTCGGTCGGTGCGGCGCAGGGCTGCGTCGACGAGTGTGTGAAGTACGCCAAGGAGCGGGAAGCGTTCGGCGCCAAGATCGGGACGTATCAGGCCATCGCCTTCAAGATCGCCCGGATGGAGGCCCGCGCGCATGCCGCACGCACCGCCTACTACGACGCCGCGGCGTTGATGTTGTCCGGCAAGCCGTTCAAGAAGGCGGCCTCGGTGGCCAAACTGGTGTCCAGCGAGGCCGCGATGGACAATGCCCGGGACGCCACCCAGATCTTCGGTGGGTACGGCTTCATGAACGAGTATCCGGTGTCCCGGCATTACCGGGACAGCAAGATCCTCGAAATCGGTGAGGGCACAACCGAAGTGCAGCTGATGCTGATCGGGCGGGAATTGGGCTTGTGAGCAAGCGAACCGTGGAACAGCGCGGGCTGTGGTACGAGGAGTTCGAGACCGGTGTGCTGTATCTGCACCGGCCCGGGCGCACCATCACCGAGGCCGACAACGTCCTGTTCACCACCCTGACGATGAACACGCAAGCCCTGCACCTGGACGCGGCGTTCTCCGACGCGCTGCCGCCGTTCCACCAGCGGCTGGTGAACTCGATGTTCACCCTGTCCACGCTGGTCGGGTTGTCGGTCGCCCAGCTCACCCAGGGCACCATCGTGGGCAACCTCGGATTCTCCGAAATCGCCTTCCCCAAGCCGCTGTTCCACGGCGACACGCTGTACGCCGAATCCGAGGTCATCGACAAACGCGAATCCAAGAGCCGGCCGGGGGAGGGGATCGTCACCTTCGCGCACACCGGTCGCAACCAGCACGGCGACGTCGTGGCGACCGCCACGCGCCAGACCATGGTGCGCAAGAAACCGCAGGAGGCCTAGTGTCGCTCGCCAATGCCGGCCCGGGCTGGCTGTTCTGTCCGGCCGACCGTCCAGAGCGGTTCGGAAAGGCCGCTGCGGCAGCCGATATCGTCATCCTGGACCTGGAGGACGGGGTGGCCGCCCATGACCGCGCAGCCGCGCGGGAGGCGTTGATCGGCACCCCGCTGGACCCCACCCGCACGGTGGTGCGCGTCAACCCGGCGGGCACCCCCGACCACGAGCTCGATCTGGCGGCGCTGGCGCGCACCGAGTACTCGACGGTCATGCTCGCCAAGACCGAACACGCCGACCAGGTGCGGGCGCTGGCACCGCTGCAGGTGGTGGTCCTGATCGAAACCCCGCTGGGCGCGCTCAACGTCGTCGAGCTGGTGCGGCCCGAGAACACGCTGGCCGTGATGTGGGGCGCGGAGGATCTGTTCGCGGTGCTCGGCGGCACCGCCAACCGCCGGCCGGACGGCAGCTACCGTGACGTCGCCCATCACGTCCGGTCGCAGACGCTGCTGGCCGCCAAGGCCTACGGGCGGATGGCGCTGGATTCGGTGTACCTGGACATCAAGAATCTCGACGGGCTGCGGGCGGAGTGCGACGACGCCGTCGCCGTCGGCTTCGACGCGAAGGTCGCCATCCATCCCACCCAGGTGGCCGTGATCCGCGACGCCTACGCGCCGAGCGACGACGAGGTGCGGTGGGCGCGGGCGGTGCTCGACGAAGCCGGCAGGCAGCGCGGCGTGTTCCAGTACGAGGGTCTGATGGTGGACGCGCCGGTGCTGCGGCGCGCGGAACGCATCGTCGCGCTGGCACCCCGCTGAGCCGGTGCGCCCGGTCAAGACCGCCTGATCGGCGACACGCAGCCAACTCGTGACCGCCGTTCACCGTGGCCACGCCCGATCCGAGGGCATACTGGGAAGTGCCCCAGTACTGCGACGGGCAGCACGGATCGTCGCGCTGGCTCCACACCCGGGTAGCCAGCCGGCACCCCCGCACCAGGGGGATCGGGCCCACCGTCACGGCGCTGAGCACCTCGCGGACTGACGGCCGAACATGCCGTCACCTGAAGGAGGCGGTATGGCTGAGGTTTTCGAGCCCGTGCGGCTGGTGGCTGCCGACGGCTCACCCACTCCCGAGACCCGTTACCGGCGTGACCTGCCGCCGGAGACGCTGGCCTGGCTCTACGAACTGATGGTGCTGACCCGCGAGCTCGATATCGAGTTCGTGAACCTGCAGCGCCAGGGCGAGCTGGCCCTCTACGCGTCGTGCCGAGGCCAGGAGGCCGCCCAGGTGGGAGCCGCGGCCTGCCTGCGGAAGACCGATTGGCTGTTCCCGCAGTACCGCGAGCTGGGCGCGTTCCTCACCCGCGGTATCGGCCCCGCCCAGATGGGTGCGGTGTGGCGGGGATCGTGGCACGGCGGCCTGTCGTTCACCGAGAAATGCTGTGCGCCGATCTCCATCCAGATCGGCACCCACGGACTGCACGCCGTCGGTGCGGCGATGGCCGCGCAGCGCCTCGGGGAGGACTCGGTGACCATCGCCTTCATGGGTGACGGTGCCACTTCCGAGGGTGACGCCCACGAGGCGCTCAACCTGGCGGCGGTGTTCGCGGTCCCGACCATCTTCTTCATCCAGAACAACCAGTTCGCCATCTCCACTCCGGTCAGCCATCAGCACGCCGCGTCGTCGCTGGCCGAGCGGGCCGCCGGGTACGGCATGCCGGCCGTGCGGGTGGACGGCAACGACGTGTTGGCCTGTTTCGCGGTGGTGGCCGAGGCCGCACAGCGGGCGCGCAGCGGTGGCGGTCCGACGTTCGTCGAGGCGATCACCTACCGGATGGGCCCGCACACCACCTCCGACGACCCCACCCGGTATCGCACCGCGGCGGACGTCGAACAGTGGGCGGCACGCGATCCCATCACCCGCTACACGGCATACCTGCAATCGACCGGGGTGCTCACCGAACGCGTGACCGAGCGGGTCGCGGCCAAGGCGGCGCGGTTGCGCGCGGAGTTGCGCGAGGCCGTCGTCGACGCACCCGACCCCGGTATCGCGGAGGTGTTCGACGCCGTCTATCACGACATCACCCCCGAACTCGCCCGGCAACGTGACGAATTGCTCGTCGAACTGGGAAAGGAGGCCTGACATGACGCAGATCATCGAACGCCCACCCATGGGCGATTTCCCGGAGCCGCGGCCCTCGTTGCTCACCATGACGATGGCGCAGGCCATCAACCAGGGACTGCACGACGCGATGGCGGCCGACGACCGGGTGCTGGTGTTCGGCGAGGACGTCGCCACCTTGGGTGGCGTGTTCCGGGTGACCGACGGCCTGGCCGAGACCTTCGGTGCGCTGCGGTGTTTCGACACCCCGCTGGCCGAGTCGGCGATCATCGGCATCGCCATCGGGATGGCGGTGCGCGGGTTGGTGCCGGTTCCGGAGATCCAGTTCGACGGATTTTCCGCGCCGGCATTCGACCAGATGGTCAGCCATCTGGCCAAGTACCGCACCCGTACCCATGGGGATATCGACATGCCGGTCACCGTCCGCATCCCGTCGTTCGGCGGTATCGGTGCGGTGGAGCACCATTCGGAGTCCACCGAGAGCTATTGGTTGCACACCGCGGGTTTGAAGGTGGTGGTGCCGTCCACCCCGGCGGATGCGTACTGGCTGCTGCGGCAGTCCATCACCTGCCTTGACCCGGTGATCTACCTGGAGCCCAAGCGTCGGTACTGGACCCGCGGCACCGTCGACACCGAGACCCCGGTGCTGCCGTTCGGGCGGGCGGCGGTGCGTCGCAACGGTACCGACGTCACGGTGCTCACCTACGGCGGACTGGTCGACACCGCGTGCAACGCCGCCGGCATCGCCGCGGATCAGGGCGTCAGCGTCGAGGTGGTCGACCTGCGCACGCTGAATCCACTGGACTTCGAGACGGTGGCCGAGTCGGTGCGGCGCACCGGCCGCTGTGTGGTGATGCACGAGGGTCCGCGGACGCTCGGATTCGGAGCCGAACTGGCCGCCCGGATCTCCGAGGATCTGTTCTACGACCTGGAGGCACCCGTTTTGCGGGCCACCGGTTTCGACACGCCGTACCCACCGGCCCGGCTGGAGAAGTTGTGGCTGCCCGGGGTGGACCGGCTGCTGGACTGCATCGAGAAAGCGATGGCGCAGTGACGGATTCACAGCTGTTCGAGTTCCGGGTGCCCGATCTCGGGGAGGGGTTGGAGGACGCGACCATCACGGGCTGGTCGGTCGATGTGGGTGACACGGTGGAACTCAACCAGGTGCTGTGCACGCTGGAGACGAACAAGGCGGAGGTGGAGATCCCCAGCCCGTATGCGGGGCGGATCACCGAACTCGGCGGAGCGGTGGGCCAGACGCTCGCGGTCGGGGCGGTGCTGGTGCGGGTCGAGGGATCGGGCACCGGCGAGCGGAGCGACGGGAAAATAGGCACCGGCGAGCGGAGCGACGGGAGAATAGGCACCGGCGAGCGGAGCGACGGGAAATCGGGCACCGGCGAGCGGAGCGACGGGAAATCGGGCACCGGCGAGCGGAGCGACACCGGCTCGGGTCCAGTGCTGGTGGGGTACGGTGCCGACGAGCGGATGGACGGATCGCGGCGCGCCAGGGCCAAGCCGTCGACCCGGAAGTTGGCCCGCGACACCGGGGTGGACCTGACCGCGCTGACGCCGACGGGGCCGGACGGAATCGTCACCCGCGATGACGTGCTGGCCGTTTCGGCGACGTCGGAGCTGATGCCGCTCACCGGCGTGCAGGCCGAGATGGCAAAGCGAATGACCATGTCGCGCAGTAGGATTCCTGATGCCCATGCCTCGGTGGTCGCGGACGGGACGCACCTGCAGGCGCTGGCGCAGCGCTTGCGGATCACGCCGTTCGTGCTGACCCTGCGTCTGTTGACGCTGGCCCTGCAGCATCACCCACTGTTGAACTCGACTTGGGTGGACACCCCGGAAGGCCCACGGATACATCGCCATTCGTCGATTCATCTCGGCATCGGGGTGGCGACGTCGCGTGGATTGCTGGTGCCGGTGGTTGTCGATGCGCACGCCCGCACCACGCGCGCGTTGGCGGAGGAGGTCGCGCGGCTGGTCGAGGGTGCCCGCGGTGGCGGCTTGCGTCCGGCCGAACTGATGGGCTCGACGTTCACGGTGTCGAACTTCGGTGCACTCGGGCTGGACGAGGGGGTGCCGGTGATCAACTATCCGGAGGCCGCCATCCTCGGGATGGGATCGTTGAAACCGCGCGCGGTGGTGGTCGACGGTGCCGTGGTGGTCGCGCGCCCGACGATGTCGTTGACCTGCGCCTTCGACCACCGCATCGCCGATGGTGCCCAGGCGGCCGAGTTTCTCTGTGAACTACGCGATCTGATCGAGACGCCGGAGCTGGCGTTGGCCGATCTGTAGTCACCTGTTCTTCGCTGCGGCGAGCCGGCTCTGGAACTCGGGTGACTCGATGGAGCGGGCCTGCGGGGTGATCTCGATGTCGACCGCGAGCGCGTGCTGTTCGTTGTCCAGGAAGCCGGGATTTGCGGTGGCGCGCATCGATTTCTTGGTGGCCAGCACCACGTCTCGCGGTGCGCCCGCCGGTCCGGCCGCCAGCTCGCGTGCGGCGGCCACCGGGTCATCGGCCACGTCGAGTGCCAGGCCGTAGCGCACGGCCTCGTGGGCGTCGAAGCGCTTGCCGAAAAGCAATGCGGCACGAGCAATTTGGGGTCCGACGCCGCGCTGCAGCATCCACGTGGCGCCCCCGCCGGGGTGGATGCCGAGTTTCTGGAAGCGCGGGTCGAACAGCGCCGCCGGTCCGGCGATGCGGACGTCGGCTGCCAGCGCAAGATTCAGCCCGGCACCGACCGCCGCGCCGTTGACGGCGGCGATGGTCGGCAGGGTGCAGTTCGCGACCGCCAGGAAGCCGTCGTAGATCACCCGCAGACCGTCCTCGGCGGCTTCGCCCAGGGCGGTCAGGTCCGCGCCCGCGCAGAAGGCCTTGCCGGCACCGGTGACGATCACCGCATGCACTCCCGGGTCGGCCTCGACGGCCTCGACGGCGGCGCGCAGGGCCCGGGAAATGTCGGCGGTCACCGCGTTGCGGCGGTCCGGGTCGTTCACGGTGATGGTGGCGACGCGGTCGGCGATGTCGACGAGCACGAGATCGGTCATGGGCTCAGGCTACGACCGGGCTGAGCGGCGGTTTCTGTGGGGTTTCGGCAGTACTTGCCCAGCTCTGTCACAGCGTCGGCTCGCCTTCGTATCGGATCGATAACCGTCGAATCTGTCGAACGCGGAAATTACACAGATGGGACTTACCTTCAACCCTGACTCGGGCGTCAATAAGCACATGGGGAGAACATGCGTAGTAAGTCGAATCGGCTGGCCGTCAGCATCGTCGCGACGGCCGCGTTGTGCTCGCCCGCACTGGCGCTCAGCGCGTCCGCGGAGGCGCAGCCGGCGTTCAAGGCCAGCCCCGGCGTGCCCTGTGTCGGCATGGTGCAGCAGGCGGCCGCCGCGCCGCCGGCCGGCGGGCAGGGCGGCGGCGGATTGGCCGCGCCGTTCACCGGCGCCGCTGCGCAACCCGTCGTGATCCCGCCGGCCGGCGCCGCCAACGGCGTGGCGAGCACCGCGCCGGCCGCCGGCGCTGCGGGCGGTGGTGGCGGTGCTGCCGGCGGTGCAGGTGCCGCCGGCGGTGGTGGTGCCGCAGGTGGCGGCGCGGGTGCCGGTGGTGCCGGTGGTGGAGCGGTCGGCGGTGCGGGTGCTCCGGTGGGGTTGGCCGCGGGCGCGCCCGCGGCAGGTGGCGCTCCCGTCGGCGCGCCGATCATCGATGCCGCGGGAGTGCCGGTGGGTGCCCCGATCGCCGATGCCGCGGGAGTGCCGGCGGGTGCCCCGATCGCCGATGCCGCGGGAGTGCCGGCGGGAGCCCCGATCGCTGACGCCGCAGGAGTGCCGGCGGGTGCGCCGTTCGGCGGTGCCGAAGGTGCCGGTGACGCGGCCGCGGGTGCGCTGAACGGCGAGGTTTTGGAGGCGGCGGCGATTGCCGGTGCTGATCCGGTCGGCGCGCCGATCGCCGATGCTGCCGCGGTGGCGCCCCCGGCCGGCGCGGCGGGCGCGCCCGTGGCCGAGGCGATGGTGCCTGCGGCTGTTGGAGGCGATGCCGCCGCGCCGGCGGCGGCCGTCGTCGGCGGTGAGGGTGCCGGTGCCGGTGGTGGCGCCGCACCCGTGGCCGCGGTCGGGGGCGGTGAGGGTGCCGGTGGCGGTGGTGGCGCGGCCGGTGGCGGCGGCGGTGGTGCTGGTGCCGGCGGTGGTGCCGCCGGAACCGGTGGTGGTGGCGCGGCTGCCGGAGGTGCAGGTGGCGGTGGTGCCGGTGCCGGCGGAGGTGCCGGTGGTGGTGCTGCGGTGCCTGCGGCCGCTGTCGTCGAAGGCGGTGGCGGCGGTGGTGGCGGTGCCGCCGGTGGCGGTGCGGCCGGTGGTGGGGCCGCCGGTGGCGGGACCGCGGGAGCCGTTGCGGTGCCGGCCGAGGTCGCGGTGGCGGCCCCGCCCGTGGAGGTTGCGCTCCCACCGGTGGAGGTCGCGGCCCCGCCGGTCGAGGTGGCCGCTCCTGCGGTCGAGGTCGGCGGCGGTGCGCCGGGCGCCGCGGCTGCAGCCGTTCCGGCTGCTGTCGCCGCGGCCGTGCCGGGCGCCATTGCCGGCGGTGCCGCGGGTGGTGCGGTCGGGGCTGCCGGTGGTGCGGTGGCCGGTGGCGCTGCCGGCGCGGGCACCGGGGCGGCCATCGCGGCGGCTCCGTTGGCTGCGGCGGCGGCCGGTGCCGCCGGCGCGGGGGCTCCTGCGGTTGCGGTCGGTGGGGAGAGCGTGGCGGCGCCGGCGGTGGTCGGCGCACCGATCGAAGCCGCTGCGGGGGTTCCCGCGGTCGGTGGCGGCGGTGCAGCAGGCGGCGGTGCCGGTGGCGGCGGTGGTGGAGCTGCCGGTGGCGGCGGGGCAGCCGGTGGTGGTGGCGCCGGAGCGGGCGCTGAGGGCGCGGCCGCGGGCGGCGGTGGTGGTGCAGGCGGTGCCGGTGGTGCCGGTGCCGCGGGTGCCGAAGGCGCGGGCGGTGCGGGTCCTGGTGGCGCCGGCGGAGGAGGTGCCGGCGGTGCGGGCGCCGGTGGTGCGGGTGCCGGCGGAGCGGGCGGCGCTGGCGGAGCCGGTGGCGCCGGAGGTGCCGGTGGCGCGGGTGCTGGCGGCGCCGGCGCGGGCGGCGCCGGTGGTGCTGGTGCCCCGATCGTGGGTGAGATGCCGGCTGGGGCGGCCGCTCCGGCAGAGGCAGGCGCTCCGGTGCTGTTGGACTCCGGGTCGGTCGGCCCGCTGATGGCCACGACCGGACTCAACTCGGCGGTGGCTCCGGAAGCCGCGGTCGGCGCGCCGGGCGCTGGTGCGGGTACGCCGGGCGCGGGTGGCCCCGCCGCGGGTGTCGTCGACGGGGCGGCAGCGGTGACGGATGCCGCCGGTGCGGGCGGGCCGGCTGCGGCAGCGGTACAGGATGCTGCCGCGGTGGCGATTCCCGGTGGAGCGCCCGTAGTCGGCGGCGGCGAAGCAGCTGTACCCGCGGCCGCGATCGTCGGCGGTGAAGGTGCCGGCGGGGGCGGCGGGGCCGGAGGCGGCGGTGCCGGTGGCGGTGGCGCCGGCGGTGGTGCCGGCGGTGGCGGTGGTGCGGGCGCCGGTGGCGGTGGAGCTGCCGGTGGTGCCGAGGCAGGTGGTGCCGGAGGCGGCGGTGCCGGTGGCGCCGGAGCCGGTGGAGCGGGCGGCGGTGGAGCCGCCGGAGGTGCCGGCGGCGGGGCAGCCGGTGGTGGCGGTGGCGCCGCGGGCGGCGCTGGTGGTGGCGGTGCTGCCGCGGGTGGTGCCGGCGGCGGCGGTGGTGCGGCGTCGGGCGGTCTGACCACCGGCGCGGTGGGCCCCCTGATGGCCAGCACCGGAGCCCTCGGTGCCGTGCAGACGATCACGGCGCCCGCCGTCAATGCGGGCGCGGTGGGTGGCGGTGCTCCGGCCGGTGCCCTGGCGGCGCTGCCGGGAGCGATGATCGCCGGCGCGGTGCCCGGAGCCGTCGCCGGCGCCGTTCCCGGTGCGGTGGCGGGTGCGATTCCCGGCGCGATCGCGGGAGCGGTGCCCGGACTGCTGATGGCTCCCATGGCGGGGGCCGCCGGCTTGGCAGCCGATTTTGTCCCGCAGCCGTCCCTGGCTCCGCCGACCGGAACCGGTGGCCTGACGGGTTTCCTGCCGACGCCGCAGCTGACCATGCCGGCCCTCAGCGGTTTCGGAGTTCCGGTGCCGACACAGGTTTCCATGCCGACCGACCTGGTGTGCGAGGGCCTCGGCTGGTCGGCCTCGACGCCGGGGACGACCGGCAACACCGGCTTGAGCCTGATGCCCGACGCGGCCGGGATCATCCGGCACGACCGGTGGTGAGCACCGGTCAGACGTTGCGCCAGCGCAGCAGGTAGCGGTAGTACAGGCCGCGGCGGATGGACACGCCCGGCAGGATCTGCGTGGCGGTACGCCGGATCTCGCGTAACGATTCGCGGGGTTCGGCGACCACCACGCCGATGTTCCGGGTCTCGCCGTGCAGCACGCCGGCGACCCGGGCGAACGGCACCCGCAGTCCGTCGACGATCCAGTCACCGACGCTGCCGTTGGCAGCCACACCGACAACGGCGAGGGTGCCGCCCGGTGCCAACAGATCCCGTGCCTTCGTCAGCGACGCGCGCAGGTCCATGTGGTGCAGCGCGGCGACAAAGGTGATGAGCCCGAATCGTTGCGGGCCCGGATCGAACGATGCGAACGACGTTTCGGTGACGGTGACATTCGGCAGCGATGCGACGCGGGCCCGGGCTCGCCGGACCGCGGCGGCGTCGGGATCGATCGCGGTCACGGTCCGGGATACGCGCGCCAGCCGCTGGGCCAGCAGGCCCTCACCGCAGCCGACGTCGAGCACCTCCCCGGCGTGTTCGGCCGCGATCTTGACCAGCCGGCCGTGGTATGCGGCGTTGTGGTTCCAGTAATCCCTTTCAGGCACGCGCCAACCGATCCGGCGGCACCGCCGCCAGCAAGTCCCGGGTGTACTCGTGTTCGGGAGCGGCGAACAGGTCCCCGGCGGGACGGTATTCGACCGACTCACCCGCACGCAGCACCAGTACATCGTGGCTCAACCGCTCGATGATCGCCAGATCGTGTGCGATGAACAGGTAGGTCAACCCGAGGTCGCGCTGCAGGTCCCGCAACAGGTCGAGCACCTTGGCCTGCACCGACACATCCAACGACGCGGTGGCCTCGTCCAGGATCAGCAGGTCGGGCTGCACGGCCAGCGCCCGCGCGATGTTCACCCGCTGGCGTTGTCCACCGGAGAGCTCATGCGGGTAGCGGGACGCGAACGACGCCGACAACCCGACCGCGTCGAGCAGCTCCCCGACGCGGGCGGCCCGCGCCCGGCGATCGACCAGGCGATGCACCGCCAACGGCTCGGTGATCGAGACCCCCACCGGCATCCGCGGGTTCAGCGCGGCGAACGGATCCTGCATCACCAGGCTGATCCTTCGCCGCACCGCCCGCTGCCGGTCGCGCCGCACATGCAGCACATCGGTGCCGTCGAGGCGTGCACCACCGGAGTCGGGCGCCAGCTGGCCCGTGAGCGCCGCGGCCACCGTGGATTTTCCCGAACCCGATTCGCCCACCAGGCCCAGGGTGGTGCCGCGCCGGATCCGGAACGACAGATCCTTGACGGCATGCACCACCGACCTGCCGACGGGTGTGCTCACCGGAAACCGGACGTCGAGGCCGTCGACCTCCAACAGCACCTCCGCGTCGGCGGGCGCCGGTGGGGGACCGCCGCCCCCCAATACCGGTCGGGCGCTGAGCAATTCGCGGGTGTACGGCTCGCGCGGGTCGGTGAAGATGCCGTCGACGCTCGCCCGCTCGACCACCGCCCCGTCTCGCAGCACGGTGACCGTGTCCGCCACCTCACCGATGACGCCGAGGTCATGGCTGATCCACACCACCGCGGTACCGAAATCCCGCTGCAAATCCCGGACCAGCGCGATGATCTGGGCTTGTGTCGTGACATCCAGTGCGGTGGTGGGCTCGTCGGCGATCAGCAGTTCGGGATCGCAAGCCAGCGCGATGGCGATCATCACGCGCTGACGCTGCCCGCCGGAAAGCTGGTGCGGGTAGCTGCGCAACCGGTTCTGCGGTTCGGGCAGGCCGACCGCCTCGAGGAGTTCGAGCGCCCGGGCCCGGGCATGGCGGCGGGTGTGACGTTTGTGGGTCTGCACCGTCTCGATGATCTGCTGCTCCACGGTCAGCAGCGGGTTCAGCGACGTCCCGGGGTCCTGGAAGACGAAACCGATCCGGCCGCCGTGCACCTGCCGCAGCGTCCGGGCTGACGCCCCGACCAGTTCCTGTTGCCCCGCAAGCACGCTGGAGCCACTGACCACCGCCCCTGGCGCGTCGAGCAGTCCGGTGGCCGCCAGCACGGTCATCGATTTGCCCGAGCCGGACTCACCGACGATGCCGAGGGTCTGCTCGCGCGCCACCTCGAAGGACACCTGACGCACGATCTCCCGGCGGCCGATCCGGACGGCCAGGTCGTCCACGGCCAGCACTGGATCGGTCATTGTCGCCTCCTGGCCTCGATCATGGTGCGCTGTTTGGGATCCAGCACGTCGCGCAGGCCGTCGCCGAACAGGTTGAACGCCAACACGATCACGAAGATGGCCGCGCCGGGGAACACGGCCATCCACCACGCCAGCGTGACGAAGCCTTGTGAGTCGAAGATCATCCGGCCCAGTGACGGCTGCGGCGGCTGCAGGCCGAGCCCGAGGAAGGACAGGGCCGCCTCGGACAGGATCGCGAAGGCCAGCGACAAGGAGGTCTGCACGATGAGCGGGCCGGTGATGTTCGGCAGGACGTGCCGGGCCAGGATATAGCCCGAACCGGTGCCCATGGTGCGCGATACCGCGACGTAGGGTTCCACCCGCACCGACAGTGTGCTGGCCCGGGCCACCCGCGCGAAGATCGGCGTGTACACCACGCCGATCGCCAGAATCGTTGTGCCCGAACCCGGCCCGAGGATGGCGACAATGGCCAGCGCCAGGAGTAACACCGGGAACGCGAACAGCACGTCGACCACGCGCATCACCGCGGTGTCCAGCCACCCACCGCGATACCCGGCCAGCACCCCCAACGTCACCCCGACGACCGCGGCGAAGGCGACGCTGACCACCGCCACCTTCATCGAGGCCTGGACGGCAACCAGCACCCGGGACAACACATCCCGGCCCAATTCGTCGGTGCCCAGCCAGTGCGCGCCGCTGGGTGGGCGCAGCGCCTGTGGCACGTTCACGTCGTTGACGCCGTACGGCGTGATCCACGCCGCCGTCAGGGCGATGACGACGACGCCGGCCAGCACGGCGGCGCTGAGCACGGTGACGGGGTTGCCCGCCAGCAGACGCCAGGCCTTGACCCGTTGGTCGCTCATGACAGCCTGATTCGCGGATCGGCGATCGCATAGAGCAGATCGACCAGCAGGTTGACCGCCAGAAAGAGCACCGCGATCAGCAGGACGGCGCCCTGGATGACCGGGTAGTCGCGGGCCGCCACCGAGTTGTACACCAGCCGGCCCAGCCCCGGCCAGGCGAACACCACCTCCACGACGATGACCCCACCCAGGATGGTGGCCAACTGGATCCCGGTGATGGTGAGGATCGGCACCAGCGCGTTGCGGACGGTGTGACGCAGCGTCACCACCCGCGGCGGAAGGCCTTTCGAGCGCGCCGTGCGGACATAACCCATCGCCGAGACCTCCAGCACCGCCGACCGGACATAGCGGGTCATGATCGCCGCGGCCACCAGTCCGACGGTGAGTCCCGGCAGGATGACATGACGCAACCAACCACCCGGGTCGTCGAACAGTGGCCGGTACCCCGACGTCGGCAACCAGCCCAGCACCGACGAGAACAGCGAGATGAGCAGGATGCCCAGCCAGAAGTCGGGCACCGAAACCCCGAATTGACTTGTGGCCCGGACAATCGCGTCGCTGATCCGCCCCTCCCGTAACGCCGCGTAGATGCCGGCGGGCAGCGCGATCACCAGGGCCAGCACGATTCCGACGACGGCCAAGGACACCGTGGCCGGCAACCGCTCCAGCAAGACCTGCGTCACCGGGTCGCCGTTGCGGAAGCTGACGCCGAGGTTTCCGGTGGCGGCATGGCCGAGGTAACTGGCGAACTGGGCGGCCAGCGGCCGGTCCAAGCCGCTGGCCTGGCGCAGCGCCTGGTAGGCCTCCGGGGTGTAGCGGGTACCGAGCGCGATCCGGACCGGGTCTCCGGGCACCAGGTGCACCAGCGCGAACACCACGATCAGCACACCGACCAGCACCACCAGCGAGTAGGCCAACCTGCGGACCAGGAATTTGAGTACCGTCACCGATTCTCACCGCCGGCCTGCAGTACGGCGTCGCGGAACCGGATCGCCTTGTCGCGGCGCGCCTCGTAGCCACCGAGGCTGGGTGACCAGGCCTGGATGACCGCCGGGTTGTAGAGGTAGATGTAGCTCACCTCGTCGGCGATCAGGGTGGCCGCGCGCGCGTAATCGTCCTTGCGCGCTTGCCGATCGGTCTGCGTGCGGCCGGCGTCGAGCAGCGCGTCGACGCGCGGGTCGGAGAACTTCTGGGCATTGCTGGCGCCGCCGGTGTGATGCTGTGCGTAGTAGAAGTCGTCGGGGTCGATATTGCCCAGCCAGCCCATCATCAGCATGTCGAAGTGTCCACTGTTCTGTTCGTCGAGCCAGGTGGCGAAGTCCACCGTGCGGATGTTGGCGGTGATGCCCAGCGGCGCAAGGTTGTCGGCGATCACCTGGGCGGCGGTGACGGTCTGCGGGTACTCGGTGGTGACCAGCACGTCCATGGTCTTCGGCGCCGCACCGGCCTGTTGCAGCAGCCGGCGTGATTTCTCGATATCGCGGCGGTAGCGGTCGTACGGCACGAACCACGGATTCCCTTCCGGGATGGCCAGCTGGTTGGCCTGCGCCGTACCGTAACTGGTGGCCTGCACGATCGAGGGCCGGTCGATGGCGTAGGCGACCGCCTGGCGTACCCGCACGTCGTTCCACGGTGCGCGGGCCTGGTTGAGGGCGAGATACCAATAGTCGTTACTCGGCGTGACCGCGAGGTGCAGGGAGTCGTCGTTGCGCAACTGGCCGACGCGCTGAGCGGGAACCGCATCGGTCCAATCGATCTCACCGGCCTGCAACGCCGACAACGCCGTCGACGGTTCACTGATGAACCGGAACGTCACCCCGGGGATTTTCGGCGCACCGGCCCAATATCTGGCGTTGGCGCGCAACGTGATCGAATCGCCGCTCTTGCGTGCGACGAAGGCGAACGGGCCGGTGCCGACGGGGTGGGTGGCGATCTGACCGTCCTCGACGTTGCGACGCTGCACGATCGCCATGCCTTTGAAACCGCCGAGATTGGTCAGCAGGTTCGGCGTGGGGTGCGCGACGGTGATCCGCACGGTGTGCTCGTCGGGGGCGCCGATATCGGTGACGGCGCTGAGTTTGTCGGCATTGGCCAGCTTTTCGTCGATGACGCGGCGGTAGGAGTACACGACGTCGGCGGCCGTCAGCGGGCTGCCGTCATGGAATGTGACGCCGCGACGTAACCGGAACGTCCACACCAGCTGGTCCGGCGAGGTCTCCCAGGATTGGGCCAGCGCGGGACGCATGGTGAGGTCGGCGTCCGGTTCGACGAGGGTGTCGAACACGTTCTCCAGCACCTCGAACGAGAAGTACGCGCTGGTCTTCTGCGGGTCGAGTTGGTCGGGTTCACCGGCGATGGCGGCGATCAGATTACCTGCGTCCGACCCGAGGTCGACGCGTTCACCGGGCGAGCAGGCCGTCGAAGCCAGGACGATCACGGCGGTGAGCACGGCCGCAACCAGGCGCATATCCATCACTTTCCGGCAGGGCCGCGGCCCGGGCGGCCGTCGGCAGACGGGTCACTGACCTGTACCCGCATCTGCGCGCGGTTACACCTGCGGATCGATTCGGCCAGATCGCAGGTCTGTCAACCTGGTGCGAAGATGCTGTGCGACCGGTGACGCCGGTGCCGGCGGCACTAATCTGCAGGGGATGAGCACGCACGCCGACCCGGTGGACATGCGGCGTCGGCTCGAGGAGCGCTACCGGCGCCTGGCGGAGCTGCGCCAACTACGTCTCGTGGCCGCGGTCATCGCCCGGTTCACCGAGATCGACGGCGGCACTCTCGGGGCGGTCGTGTCGGTCCAGCTGTTCACCACCGTCATCCCGTTGATGATTCTGGGCTTCAGCTACCTGACCGGATTCGCCGACAACGCCAGCCCGGGCACCGTCGTCAGCCGCCAGCTCGGCCTGGTGTCCCCGATGACCGAGCATGTGCGCGCCGTGTTCGGCCGCGCCTCGGGGTTGCGGTCCAGCTGGACGTTCCTGGGCGTCGCGGGCTTTTTGGTGTGGGGCATCCCGATGTCGATGACCATCGCCGGCATCTTCGCGAAGGCTTGGCGCCGTGAGCAATTGGGGTGGCTGGCCAAGCTGGGCCGCGGCGTTCTGTGGTTCGCGCTGTATCTGGCGGTGATCATCGTCCGGGAACGGATCGCCTTCGGCGGTCACCATCACATGGGTTTGCGCACGCTGCGGTTCCTCGCGTCGCTGGTGCCGGTGTGGATCTTCTGGACCGCCACTCCCGCGCTGCTGGTGCGCGACGGCGGCCGGGGCCGCAAGTATCTGATCCTGGCCGGTATGGCCGGTGTGGTGATTGACGGCACGGTGGTGCCGCTGGCAGCGCGAATGTTCTTCCCGCCCTTGCTGGATGGCTGGGACGAGTTCGGTCCGATCGGGGTGGCGATGGCGCTGCTCACCTGGTGCGGGGTGATCGGCACCGGGTGGGTGCTGACGGCGTGCGTCGGTGCTGTGCTGTGGGAGCGCAACGCCCCGCCGGAGACGGTCCTCGCATCGGAGACCGAGGAACCCGCCGCCGCGCCCTGAGCCGGATCACTTGCCGTGTGCGCCGTGGCCGTCCTTGGCGGCGCCGTCCTGATGCGGCGGCTTCGGTGTGAGGTTCTTGACCAGGTTGTGCACGGCGTTGCGCAGGTTCGACGCGGCGTCACGCACCGGGTTGGGTGGTGCGGTCTTGGGTGTCGCGGACGGCGTGTTCGTCGACGGCGCGCTCGTGGAGACAGTAGTGGTGTCGGGCTTGTCGGTGTCGGCCTTGGTGGTGGTGCCGCGTTTGGCGGCGGGCCCGTCGTCGCGTTGAGCCGTGGCGGGTGCGAGCGCTTTGGGCGTCGTGACCGCCACCGTCTTCGGCGCCAGGGCCGTGGCGGCCGTTGTGGATGGCGTCGTCGATGGTGGTGTGGCAGCGGATTCGGGCTTCGGTATTGCCCGGCCGGTGGTGACGGGCTGCGCGGCGGCGGCCCGGACGTCGTCGACCGCGGTCACCACGGCCTGGGCGACCACCTTGGCTGCGGCGACCACCACCCCGGCGGCGGTCCTGATCCCCGCGGCCAGCGCACGGACCGGGTTGCCGGAGGCGGCGAGTTCCTGCGCCACCGTATCGGGCACCTGGAAGACGCCGGCCAGGAAGTCGTTGAAGGCCGGGAAGATCACGGCCGCAGCCACATTGATGGCGCCCACCACCGCCACCTGCAACACGCCGCGCGGCATCACCGTCGGGGTGGGGTTGGGGACGAACGGCAGATTGAGCGCGTCGAAGGTGTCCTGGCGGGCCTTCTGCAGCGCCGTGGCGATTCCGGGCAGGCCGTCCTGGACGGCGGGTAACACATTCAGCAAGCCCACAACGCCGACTTCGAACGCGTTGAGCGCCCGCTGGGCCGGGATCGCGGCGTCGGCGTCGATGGCCTTCTGCGCGGCGGCCTCGGTCGGTCCGGTGACCGAAGCGGCCGCCGCCCCGATGGCCTTGAGTACATCACCGGCCGACAGCGCGGCGAGGAAGGTTCCCGGCGCCTGCAGGGCAGTGGTCACCGCCGTCACACCGGTCTGCGCGATCAGGGGACAGATGATCGAGCAGTAGACCGTTTGGTTGTGCAGGAAGCTGGTGATCAGCCCACCGGGTGGCACGGCGGCGGCCAGTCGGACCTCGCGCACCACCGTCGGTGGTATGGACGCCACCGTGACCGGGGTGAGCGGTGCGGCCACCACCGCGGCGGCGGTGACGGCGGCCATCCCGGCCGCAGCGAAATCGGTACGCAGGCTGATGGATCGCTGCATGGGTCTGCCCCCTACTGTGTCGCGTGGATGTAGGGGACACGGTGCGCGGTGCCGATCGGTTCAATCGGCCGCGCGCATCAGTTGCAGGGTTGGCCGGCGGGTGTGTAGTACGGCACTCCATCGGGCGTGTAGCAGGGCGGCAATCCCGCGGCGACCTGGGCCGCCACGTCGTCATCGGTGGCCAGCACGGCCCCGGCCGCCACATCGCCGGCGATGTGGGTGCAACCGCCGACGCTGACGTGCCGGCCACCGACGTCGCCGCACACCTCTGCGTGTCCGGGGGCAGCGGTGACGATCGGCGCGGCCAGTAGCGCCGACGCCGCGGTCAGGCCGAGCAGATGACGTTTCACGGGACCTCTTTTCGTCAGGAGTGCGGACACGTCACGGCACCGGCGTGACGGGCGGAACCTTCCAGGTGCCGTCGATGATCGACGGTGGCGTCTCCTGCGGCCAGTACATCCGCAGCATCAAGACGAAATCACCCTTGGGGGCCGGCAGCCAGTTGGCGGTCTTGTCCGGTGCCGGCGGGTCGGCCTGGATCAGCAGGTCGACCGACCCGTCCGGGTTGGTGGTCAGATTGTCACGCTGGCTGAGGGTGTATCGGTTGAGTGGATTGTCGACGAAGAAGTAGTCCGCGTCGTACATCGTCAGCGACCAGAAACCCTTCACCGGCGGTAGCTGTCCCTTGTCGAAATGCAGCAGGTACCGGGTGGCGCCGGTGTATTTGACGCCCTGCGACGGCCCTTCGGAGGTCGGGTACACCGCGTCCTGCGGCAGGTTGGCACCCAAACCGATGGCGGTGATGTACGCGCGTTGCAGATAGTTGGTGCCGTACGACCCGGTCTTGACGGTGAACAACCAGCCGTTCGCGAAGGTGTTGTCGCCCGCCGCGACACCATCTGTGGCCCACCCCATGATGGTTTTCTGCGCGGCTTTCGGCGCCGCCGCGAGGGCCGAGGCCACCGCGGGCTCCAGCTTGGCTGCGTCGAAATCCTGGCCGGGCACGATGCCCAGCTTCGCCAGCGTCTGCACCATCGGGGCGTCCGCGGTGGCCGGGGGATTGGCCTTGAGCAAGTTGGCGAAAACGCTGAAGAAGCCGGGTCCGTCGAGCGCGTTGACCTGTTCGCGGACAGCGGTTTTGGTGTCCACGGCCGGATTCACCACGCCGGGTGTCGGCGTGTAGGACTTGCCGTACGCCGACAGCGGCACGGCGTTGATCTGGTCCTGCAGCGCGTGCACCGCCGCGTAGTCCTGCGGGGTGCCGGTGCAGTAGATGCGCCCGAGCAGCCAGACCAGTGCGGTCGGGGACTTGTATTCGGTGACTCCGGGCGGCAGCGTGCCGGTCCAGCCGGGACCGGTGATGGCGAAGGTCTGCGCCTTGCCGCCGGTGGTCCGCTTACCAGGCGCCGCGAACACGTCGGTCCAACCGTCGAGCATCGGGAGCAGGAAGTACCGGTCACCCATATCGGGGACGCTGACGATCCACGGCTCCTTGGCGACGTCGAACCAGGCTTGGGTGTAGAGGGTGTCGGCATTGGGCGCGGTGACGGCCCGGAACTGTGCGTTCGGGTATTCACGCATCCGGACGAACTGGCCCATGGGTGCCGAAGTTCCCTGCGGAGCAACGGCGTTCGTCAACGAACGACGAGTGTACTCCATGGTGACCAGGGGATAGGCGTAGGTGTACGCGTCCCGCGCCGCGGCGGCCAGGTCGGTGTCACCGGCTGCTGCGCTTGTGCTGGAAGGTGCGGAGTTGTCCTTTTGTGCGCTGCATGCTCCCACCATGGCGATGACCGCCACCAGCGCCGCGAGTCCCATCAGTTTGTTCACCGGCCCACTATGCCCGCCGGTCGGGCGCGTCGCCTTGACTTCGGCGGACAATTTTTTGATCTTTGGCGACATGGAGTTGGTCATGGCGTCGTCGCTCACCGGTTACCGGGAACTCGTCGGCGAACTCGGTGCCGATGCCGATGCGCTGTTGCGGGAGAGCGGCATCCGCCCGGAGGATGCCGGCCACACCGACGTGTTCGTGTCGCTGCGCAGTGCCGTCGACGCCGTGGAACGGGCCGCGGCGGTCACGGGCGCCGCCGATTTCGGGCGCCGGCTGGCACTCCGTCAGACCATCGACATCCTGGGCCCGGTCGGGGTGGCCGCCCGTACCGCGGCGACGGTGGCGGAGGTGTTCCTGATCTTCGACAAGTTCGTCGCCGCCTACAGTCCGGGTATCGCGATCGACGTGCGCCCCGGGTTCGTCGACTGGAAGCTGCGTCTGGATCCGCTCCCGGCGCACCCGCACACCATCGAACTGTCCCTCGGCATCATTGTCGGGGTGCTGCGCAGCTTCCTCGGCGCGGACTACGCGCCACTGGAAGTGCACATCCCGCATCGACGCCTGACGTCGCCCGCCGGCTACCGGAGCTACTTCGGCTGCCCGGTGCGCGACGAGGCGTCGGCCTCCGGATTCCGGATGGACACCGCCGATCTGGCCCGGCCGCTGGATCGAGATGCGCAGACCCATCGGTACATCACCGGATACCTCGGCGACGCCCTGGGGGAGCGCACCACGTCGGTGGCGCGCTCGGTGGCTGACCTTGCCGGGCCGATGCTGCCGTCCGGGGCGGTCACCGTCGAGTTCGTCGCACGGCAATTCGGGCTGCATCCCAAGGCATTACAACGGCGTTTGAGCGCCGAGGGAACCACGTTCGCCGCGGTGCTCGACAGCGTGCGCCGCGAGATCACGGTGCGCTACCTGCGGGACACGGAGATGAGTCTGCTGCAGTTGAGCCGCCAACTCGGCTACGCCGAGCAAGCGGTGCTGACCCGCGCGTGCCAGCGGTGGTTCGGCGCGACGCCGTTGGCCTACCGCCGCAAGCTGCGCGACCAGACGTGAACTCAGACGTCGCTGGTGAGATACCGGGTCTTGACCGGCGGGGCGGCGACCAGGTTCGGCACCTCGGTCAACTTGCCTTCGCCGGCGCGGAAGGCGCGGTAGGCCTCGTCGGCCTCCACCGACTCCCACAGTTCGTAGATCACCCAGTGGCCTTCGTCGGCCTCGTCGATCAGCACATCGGTGCGGATGTTGCCGGGGAAGGCCCGGGTGTCCTTGAGCGCGCGGCCGAACACCTCCCGCGCGGTTGCCACGGACTCGGGCTTGAACTGCAATTCGAGGATCACGGTGACCGACATGGACGTCAACATACTCGCGTCGCGTCCCGTTGGTCATGGCCGGTGCACGGTGATGACGGTGACGTCGTCCTCGGTCTCGTGCGGAGCCACCGCGGTCGAAATCCGCAACGCCGAGAGCAACGCGGCACCGCTCAGCGCCTGGGCGAGCCGGTTCACACCGTCGTCGATGGTCGCACCGCGGCGCTCGACCAAGCCGTCGGAGTACATCACCAGGCCGCGGCCGTGGTCGATGGTGAAGGTGCTCGCCGTGTAGACGGCATTGCGCACACCGATCGGTGGCGACAGTCGGATCGGGGCAAGACCGATCACCGGGCCGGTGTGAAACGGCATCAGGTGCCCGGCCGAGGCCGCCTCGACCCGGCCCGAGTCGAGTTCGATCCGGGCCACGATCACCGTGGCGAAGGCGCGCGGCATCAAGTGCACACTGAAGGCATTGAGCCGGCTCAATGCCTCGGCCGGGGGTGCACCGCCGAACAGCTGCGAGCGCAAGGCGTTTCGCAATTGGGCCATCGCGCCGGCCGCGCTCAGGCCGTGCCCCGCCACGTCCCCGACCAGCACCACCAGCCGCCCGTCCGGCAGCTGGAACGCGTCGTACCAATCACCACCCACCCGGCCGCCGGCGGCGGGCCGATAGTCGGCGGACAACTCCCAGCCCGCGACGGTCGGGATCGACGCCGGAAGCAGGCTGCGCTGCATCACCTCGGCCAGATGTAACGCGCCGCGCGTGCGTCGGTACAACTCTTCCACCAGATGGCGGCGCAGCGCCTCGGCGGACTCGATCTGGATCGGTGTCCACGGTTCGCTGCACTTGTCCACGATCTCGCGCCAGCGGTCGAACGATTTGCGCGGGCTGAGCCGAATTCCGTCACCCTGCCGCACGGCGATCGCCTTGTTGTGTGGATCGCCGCCCCAGTCCACCGACCGCACCGCCTCGTGCCGGAACCAGATGACGTGCTGACCGTCGGGCAGGTTCAGGACCAGCGCGCCGGCCGCCACCGCCGGATCCAGTTCCAGCGTGGGAAGTTCACGGGACAGGCAGTCGGTGGTGACCACCTCCCCGGCGCCGCCACGCGCCCACGCGGCCACCGCACTCACCGTCTCGGGTGGCGGAACCGTCCCGAGCACGCGGTATTTGCCACCGACGCGGACGGCCGCACCGGCGGCCGGTACCAGGTCGAGCAGGCTGGGTGAGCCGAGCAGGGCGGCCGCCACGGGTTCGTCGTCGCTGCGCGATGCGTTGGTCAACGCCGCGAGCGTCGACTGCGTCGCCAACCGCTCCCGCAGTTGGTCCTCGTCGAAGCGATCCACCAGGCGCAGCGAGAGGGTGGATCCCAGGAACTCGGCCGCCGCGCGAGCGCCGTACGGGGGCAGATGCGGGCCCGCGTAGTGGTGACACGCGATCAGGCCCCACAACTTGCCTTGTCGCAGAAGCGAAATCGACATCGACGCCTGTACACCCATGTTCTGCAGGTATTCGATGTGAATCGGTGAGACGCTGCGCAGCGTGGCGTGCGTGAGATCGACCGGGGTGCCGCTGTCGGGGTCCAACGCCGGTACGAGCGGAGCCGGCGTGTAGCCGACATCCGAAATCAGGCGCAGCCAGTTCTTCTCGTACATCGCCCTGGCCTGCGCGGGAATGTCGCTGGCCGGATAGTGCAGGCCGAGAAACGAGTTCAAGTCGTCGCGTTTGCATTCGGCGACCACCTCGCCGTTGTAGTCCTGATCGTAGCGGTAGACCATCACCCGGTCGAAGCCGGTGAGGTCACGGACCGCGCGGGCGGCGGCGTCGTACAGTTCGGCGATCGAATGGGTCCGGTTGAGTTCTTCGACCGAGTTGCGCACCGCCTGGTACGTGTTGGGGAAGGAGAACGGCCTTGCGCCGTAAGCGATTTCGAGTTCGACGAGCAACACCCCGCCCGGCTCGCGGTGCAGCAACGCGTCGAAGGCGCGTGGCCGGCCCGCCACCTCGATCTCGAGCTCCAGGGGATTGCGCTGGCGCAGGTCACCGAACACCGCGGCGGCCTGTTGGATCTGGGCCGCCTGGTCGACGCCGATCAGGGCGGCCAGGTGGTGGCCAAGCACCTCGGGCACCGGCCTGCCGAGCACGTCGGCGACGTTGGCGCTGACCTGACGGATCTCGAAGCTGGGCTCGCGGACCACCGCCAGCACCCCGCGCGGCTGGATGCTCCCGGGGATGTGGATGGGCTCGCGGGCACAGTTGTCCAGGTCGATCGGTGTCCCGACGGGCACGAGGCCGTCGGTGGCGGTGCTGCCGGTGTCGGGATGCGAGATGAGAACCCCCAGGTGGTGTGGCGTGCGATGAGCTCGAGACTGCCAGGCTCCGGCTCGCCGATCGCATCGGGCACGGAAGTTACGTTAGGCTCTCAGAGAGTCGGCGTTCTAGCTTGTTCGGTTCAGACACCAGCCCGCGAGACATTGCGCCCCGAACCAATGCTTGGCGAGGTTTTCGATGCCCGACCTTACTTCCGACCACTTCGAACGCAGCCCGTCCCCGTTCATGTGTGCCCAGACCTGGCACGACACGACGGTGGTGATCGGCTGTTCCGGTGTCGTCGACATGCTGACGGCGCCCGACTTCACCCAGGTCATCGCGACGGCCCTGGAGAAGCAGCCGACCGCGATGATCATCGACCTGACCGAGATCAGCTTCTTCGCCTCGTGCGGGATGGCCACCTTGGTGGACACGCAGAATCAGGTGCCGCCGGACGTTCCGCTCATCGTCGTCGCCGACGGACCGGTGACCCGCCGTCCGCTGGAGCTCGTCGGCCTGGCGGCCGTGCTGACGATCCGCCCGACTCTGGACGACGCGTTCGAACAGCTGCCGGCCGGTCAGGCCTGACCGCCGCGCACCAGGTTCACCAGTCGCTGGGCCGGTAATCCTTCAGGAAGCAGCCGTACAGGTCTTCGCCGGCCTCGCCGCGCACGATCGGGTCGTAGACCCGGGCCGCACCGTCGACCAGATCCAGCGGCGCGTGGAAACCCTCGTCGGCCAGCCGCAGCTTGGTGGGATGCGGACGTTCGTCGGTGATCCAGCCGGTGTCGACGGCGGTCATCAGGATGCCGTCCTGCTCCAGCATCTCCTTGGCGCTGGTGCGGGTGAGCATGTTCAGCGCGGCCTTGGCCATGTTGGTGTGCGGGTGACCCGGCCCCTTGTACTTGCGGCCGAACTGCCCTTCCATCGCCGACACGTTCACGACGTACTTGCGCCGGGCAGGGGAGGCGGCCATCGCCGGACGCAGCCGGCTCACCAGGATGAACGGGGCGGTCTGGTTGCACAGCTGCACCTCGAGCAGCTCCATCGCGTCGACCTCGTGCACGCGTTGGGTCCAGCTGTTGACCGATGCCGTGTCCGGCAACAGGCCCCCGGCATCGATCGCGACGCCGGCCGCGATGCGTTCCGGTGACGCGCTGCGCGCGGTCAGCGCCAGCTCTGCCAGCGCGTGCGGGGTCTGGTGTTCGGCCAGGCTGCCGGCCAGGGCCGCCGGGTGGGCGTCGCTGACCCGGTCGAAGCTGACCACGTCGACCTGGGCCAGTTCGGCCGGCGGGGTGCGTTCGGCCTCGACCAGCGCCGAGTACGAGCCCGGGGCCCGGCGCACCGTCTGCGCCGCGTTGTTGATCAGGATGTCCAGCGGACCCTGCGCGGCGACCGTGTCGGCCAGCGCCACCACCTGCGCCGGGTCGCGCAGGTCGATGCCGATGATCCGCAGCCGGTGCAACCAGTCGGCGCTGTCGGGCATCGCGGCGAAACGCCGCACCGCGTCGTTCGGGAAGCGCGTGGTGATGGTGGTGTGCGCGCCGTCGCGCAGCAGCCGCAGCGCGATGTACATGCCGATCTTGGCGCGGCCGCCGGTCAGCAGCGCGGTCCGGCCGGTGAGGTCGGCGCGGGCGTCGCGTTTGGCATGGCTGAACGCCGCGCATTCGGGGCAGAGCTGGTGGTAGAAGGCGTCGACGACGGTGTGGTGCTTCTTACAGATGTAGCAGGCGCGCGACCGGATCAGGGTGCCCGCGGTCGCGCCGGTGGCCGCCGAGACCAGCGGCAGACCGGCGGTCTCGTCGTCGATCCGGCCCGGGGCGCCGGTGGCGGTCGCGGCGATCACGGCCTTGTCGGCGGCGGCGACGGCCTCGCGTGCGGCGGTGCGCCGCGCCTTGCGTACCGCCTTGAAGATGCCCGCCGTCGCGCGCCGCACGGCAACCGCGTCGGGGTGCTCGGGCGGCAACGATTCGACCTCGGCCAGCACCTGCAGGCAGGTGCTCAGCTTCTCCGGATCGATCGCGGTCACCGTGAAAGGGTGCCAGCTGGCCCGAATGCGCGGCAAATCGGCGTCGAGGGCCTTCCTCACACCCGCGCGGCGACGAAACCGGCAGCTTGACCGGGGTAGGGCGGTGCCTCGTAATTGCTGTGGGCGGCGCGGTCCCTGGCACCGGCGGAGCAGATCGGGTCGCCGGCGCTGCACAGGTCGATCGTGCGGCCCGCAAACTGCCCGCTGCTGGACAGCGGAGTGCCGAACCGCGCGCCCGGATTGCCGAAGACCGCGACCGCCGCCACGTTGCCGGCCAGCCCGGGATCGAGGGCGGGCGCCGAACCGATGCTGCCGATCCGGTCACCGACCGGCGGGACACCGGCGAGCATCGACACCGCCGAGGCGCCCTGCGAGAAGCCGCCGAGCACGATTCGGGTGCCGGGGCATTGGTCGGCCATCCAGGCAATGTGGCCGCGGGCGTCGTCGGCGCCCACGCCGGTGGTCAGAAAGTTGTAGCTGGCAGGGTAATTCACCGCGTATGCGCCCAGGGTGCGGCCGCCCAGCATCGGCTGCAGCGCGGCGAACAGCGCGTCGCCGACCCGGCCCATTCCCGGCGGCTCGGCGGTGCCGCGCGCGAAGACGAGCTCGACATCGGGGCAGACGTCGGCGGCCGCCACTCCGGTGGGGCCCGCCGCGAGCACGGCGGCAGAAAGGGCTGCAGCGACGACCAGCTGAGCCGCCATGGCACGGGCATTCACGAAGTCAGGGTGACATAACCGGGATGGCCGTCTGTGCCGAAACGGATTTGTCGGACCCTCGAGCTATGTTGCGGTCACTGGGAAACGGCACCGCCATTGAACGAGATTGGTACCCCCGACAGGATTCGAACCTGCAACCTACCGGGTAGAAGCCGGCTGCGCTATCCGTTGCGCCACGGGGGCAAAGCACGGACGCACCGTAATTTACACGCCGCGGACGCCGTATCTCACCACCTGCCGCCCGCTTTGCCGGGGTGCGCCGAATCCGACGGAAAGACGTGGATGGCTCGACACCACACCAAAGACAAAGGCGACCTCGGCGTCGCCAAAGCGCACGCCGACCTCGTCGCCAAGGGGTTCGACGTGCTGTTCCCCGCCACGGAGCATGCGCCGTTCGACCTCGTCGCGCACTCGGACGGGATCTTTCACCGCATCCAGGTGAAATACCGGTCGGCGCCGTCGGGTGTCGTGAGCGTCAACCTCCGGTCCACCTGGTCCGACCGCCACGGGGTGCACAGCACACCGATCGACAAGAACTCCGTCGACACGATCTGTATCTACTGCCCGGAGACCGACCAGTGCTACTACCTCCGGCCGGCCGACCACAACGCATCCGTGACACTCCGGATCACGCCGGTCAAGAATGGTCAGCAGAAACGGATCCTCAATGCCGCCGATCACCGCGAGCTGCCCGGGACCGCCCAACATCGGGCCTCGGCCTGACGCCGGTGCGGTGCCCCAGTTACAGCTACGAAAGCCCCGTCGCGCCACCGCGGCGCGGACTAGCGTGGACGCTGCATGGCGGCCGACGGAGAGCGCCATGCAGGAGGAGTGCGCGCGATGAGCAACGTGCCGTTGGATGCGGCGGGGCTGCCCCAGAAACTGAACGGCGTCGACACACTGCTGCACCGCGGCGAGGCCAACCCACGAACCCGCTCGGGGATCATGGGCGTCGAACTGCTCGACCTCACCCCCGACTGGGAGCAGTTCCGCGCGGTGTTCGAGCAGGCTTCGCGCAAGGTGCTGCGGCTACGCCAGAAAGTGGTGATGCCGACCCTGCCGACGGCGTCCCCGCGCTGGGTGGTGGACCCCGACTTCAACCTGGACTTCCACGTGCGTCGGGTCCGCGCGCCCGAGCCCGGCACGCTCCGCCAGGTGCTCGACCTGGCCGAGGTGGCGCTGCAGACGCCGATGGACATCACTCGCCCGCTGTGGACGGCCACCCTCGTCGAGGGCCTCGCCGACGGCCGGGCCGCCACCATCCTGCACCTCAGTCACGCCGTCGCCGACGGCGTCGGCAGCGTCGAGATGTTCGCCAACATCTACACCCTGGAACGGGACACCCCGATCGGTGAGCTTGCGCCCCTGCCGATTCCGCAGGATCTGTCGTCCAACGACCTGATGAAAATGGGTATCAACCGGCTACCCATGAAGATCACCAACAGCGTGCTGGGGCTGCTCGGGGGTGCGGTGCACGCGGTCACCAATGTCGTGCGTGACCCGGCCGCCACGGTCAGCGGTGTCGTCGACTATGCGCTGTCGACCGCCCGGGTGTCCCGGCCGGTGGCCGACCATTCACCGTTGTTGCGGCGGCGCAGCCTGTCCTCCCGCAGCGAGGCCATCGACATGGTGTTCTCCGACTTCCATCGGGCGGCCAAGACTGCCGGCGGTTCCATCAACGACGCGTACCTGGCCGGTTTGTGCGGTGCGCTGCGGCACTACCACGAGGCCAAGGGCATCCCGATCGAGACGCTGCCGATGGCGGTCCCGGTGAATCTGCGCGCCGAAGACGATCCGGCCGGCGGGAACCGTTTTGCCGGAATCAATCTCGCGGCGCCGGTCGGTATCGCCGACCCCGAGCGGCGGATCAAGGCGATCCGTTCGCAGATGACCGACAAACGCGAGGAACGCGCCATGGACATGGTCGGCACCCTGGCGCCGTTCGTCAGTTTCCTGCCCGACGCGGTCCTCGAGTCGGCGGCCGGCTCGGTGGTCAACTCCGACGTGCAGGCCAGCAACGTGCCGGTGTATCCCGGCGACACCTTCATCGCGGGCGCAAAGGTGTTGCGGCACTACGGGCTCGGTCCGCTACCCGGCGTGGCGATGATGACCGTGCTGGTGTCGCGCGGCGGTTACATCACGGTCACCACCCGCTATGACCGGGCCGCCTTCGTCGACGACGAATTGTGGGCCGACTGCCTGCTGCTGGGTTTCGACGAGATCCTGGCTCTCGGTGGGGAGGGGCGCGCCGTGGCGGCATCCTTCACCGCACCGGAAACTGTGTCGCCGAACGGAAGCGCCGATAAATGACTGAGGCACGCCTGCCCGGGACCGTCGCCGAGATCGAGGCCAGCCCGCCCGGGCCCGAGGTCGGCGCGTTCTTCGATCTGGACGGCACCCTGGTGGCCGGGTTCACCGGCGTACTGATGACCCAGGACCGGCTGCGCCGCGGGCAGATGAGCGTTGGTGAGTTCATCGGCATGGTGCAGGCCGGGCTCAACCATCAGCTGGGCCGCTCGGAGTTCGAGGACCTGATCGGCAAGGGCGCGCGGATGTTGCGCGGCAACTCGTTGTCGGATCTGGACGAACTGGGGGAGCGGCTGTTCGTCCAGCACGTGCGTAACCGCATCTACCCCGAGATGCGGTCGATCATCAGGGCACACATGGCGCGTGGGCACACCGTGGTGCTGAGCTCCTCGGCGCTGACCGTGCAAGTGGAACCCGTCGCTCGCTTCCTCGGTATCGACAACGTGCTGTGCAACGAGTTCGAGGTGGACGACGACGGTCTGATCACCGGCGAGGTGAAGCAGCCGATCATCTGGGGTCCGGGTAAAGCGCATGCGGTGCAGCGCTTTTCGGCAGCCAACGGAGTGGACCTGACCAAGAGCTATTTCTACGCCGACGGCGACGAGGACGTCGCGCTGATGTACGTGGTCGGCAATCCGCGGCCCACCAACCCCGGCGGCAAACTGGCCGCCGTCGCCCTCAAGCGCGGCTGGCCGATCCTGCGATTCCGCAGCCGCAGTGGCAGCAGCCCGGTTGCGCAATTGCGCACACTGGCCGGCCTGGCCACCATCCCGACGGTGGCGGCCGGCGCGGTCGGGCTGGGATTGCTCACCCGCAACAAACGCGTGGGGGTCAATTTCTTCACCTCGAACTGGAGCAAGCTGCTGATGCTGACCACCGGCATCGAGCTCAACGTGCTGGGCGAGGAGAACCTCACCGCACAACGGCCGGCGGTGTTCATCTTCAACCACCGCAACCAGGCCGACCCCTTCATTGCCGGCAGGTTGGTCCGGGACAACTTCACCAGCGTCGGAAAAAAGGAGCTCGAGCGCAACCCGCTGATGGGTCCACTGGGCAAGGTAATGGACGCCGCGTTCATCGACCGCGACGACACCCAGGCCGCGATCGAAGGCTTGCACAAGGTCGAAGAGCTTGCGCGTAAAGGAATTTCGATCATGATCGCCCCGGAGGGCACCCGGCTGGACACCACCGAGGTCGGCCCGTTCAAGAAGGGTCCGTTCCGCATCGCGATGGCGGCGGGCATCCCGATCGTGCCGATCGTGATCCGCAATGCGGAGGTCATCGCGGCGCGGGATTCCAACACCTTCAACGCCGGCAACGTCGACGTCGCGGTGTTCCCGCCCATCTCCACCGACGACTGGACCCCGGAGAACCTGACCGAGCGAATCGCCGAGGTCCGCCAGCTCTATCTCGACACCTTGTCGGCCTGGCCGCGTGATCAGCTGCCGGAGGTTCCGCTGTACAAGCGCGCAGCCGATGCCCAGGAAGATCATTCATGACAAGGCTTTCCACCCACATCGAGGGCTTCAGCCCGACGGGTGACACGTTGGTGCTCGCCTCGGTCGGTTCGCCGGCCGAGCAGGAACTGCTCAGGGACTGGCTGGCGCAGCAGCGCCGGGAACGCCCCGAGGCCCGCGTCGAGGTGTTACACCTGCCGGACTCCGACGAACCGCCACCGACCGTGCTGGCTCAGCTGGTCGAGAAGCTGTCCGCCGACCCGGACCGGTCGGTGGTGCCGGTGCGGGTGTTCTGGGTGCCGGGCGGGCTGCCCACCCGGTCCAAGGTGGTGGCGCTCATCTCCGGCCGGGATACCTACCGCCCGCCGGAACTACTGCAGCGCCGCATCCTGCGCAAAGACGCGTCACGGGCCCGGGTGGTCGCCGGTGAGCCGGCCAAGGTGTCCGAGCTGCGTCAACAGTGGAACGACACCACCACCGCCGAGAACCCGCGTGAGTTCGCCCGCTTCGTGCTCCGGCGCGCCATCCTGGCCATCGAACGGGTGGAGCTGCGACTGCTGGGCCCGGAGTACAAATCGCCGCGCCTGGTCAAACCGGAGATGTTGGCATCGGCCCGTTTTCGGGAAGGGCTGGACAAGATTCCCGGGGCGACGGTGGAGAAGGCCGGCGAGATGCTCGACGAACTGTCCACCGGGTGGAGCCGCTTCTCGGTGGACCTCATCCCCACCTTGGGCCGGGCCATCTTCAGCCGGGGCTTCGACCCGAACATCGACTACGACCGCGACGAGATCGAGACGATGCGCCGCGCCCTTGAGATCCATCCGGCGGTCCTGCTGTTCTCGCATCGCTCCTATCTGGACGGGGTGATCGTCCCGGTCGCCATGCAGGAGAACCGGTTACCGCCGGTGCACACCTTCGCCGGGATCAACCTGTCGTTCGGGGTGATGGGCCCGCTGATGCGGCACTCGGGCGTGATCTTCCTGCGCCGCAAGCTCGACGACCCGTTGTACAAGTACGTGCTGCGGCAGTACGTCGGTTATATCGTGGAGAAACGATTCAACCTGAACTGGTCCATCGAGGGCACCCGCTCGCGGACCGGAAAGATGTTGCCGCCCAAGCTCGGTCTGCTGTCCTATGTCGCCGATGCCTACCTGGACGGCCGCAGTGAGGACATCTTGCTGCAACCGGTGTCCATCAGTTTCGACCAGCTGCACGAGACCCAGGAGTATGCGGCGTACGCCCGCGGCGGTGAGAAGACGCCGGAAGGGCTGAGCTGGCTGTACAACTTCGTCAAGGCCCAGGGCGAGCGCAATTACGGCAAGATCTATGTGCGCTTCCCCGAGGCCGTCTCGATGCGCCAGTACCTGGGGGAGCCGGGCGGCCCGATGAACGGTCGGGGCGAGCGAAGCGACGGGATGAACGGTCGGGGCGAGCGAAGCGACGGGATGAACGGCACCCCGGACGCCAAACGCCTGGCGATGCAGAAGATGGCGTTCGAGGTCGCCTGGCGCATCCAGCAGGTCACCCCGGTCAACGCCACCGGGCTGGTATCGGCGCTGCTGCTCACCACCCGCGGTGTCGCGCTGACCCTGGGGCAGCTGCACCGCACCTTCGGTGACTCGCTGGATTACCTGGAGCGCAAGGGCATTCCGATGACCAACAGTGCCCTGCGGTTGCGCACGGTCGACGGGGTGCGGGCCGCCGTGGACGCGTTGTCCGGCGGGCATCCGGTGACCCGGATCGACGGCGGCCGCGAGCCGGTGTGGCGGATCGCGCCGGAGAACGAACACGAGGCGGCCTTCTACCGCAACACCCTCATCGCGTCCTTCCTGGAAACGTCGATCATCGAATTGGCGCTGGCGCACGCAGCCCGTGCCGAATCCGATCACCTGGAGGTGTTCTGGGCGCAGACCGCGCGGTTGCGGGATCTGCTGAAGTTCGAGTTCTACTTCGCCGATTCGGCGACGTTCCGCGACAACCTGACCAAGGAGATGTCGTGGACGCAGGACTGGGAAGAGCAGATCGCCTCGGGCCGCGAGGGTATCGAGGCGCTGCTGCGGGCCAAGCGCCCGCTGCTCGGTTCGGCCATGTTGCGTCCGTTCGTGGAGGCCTACGAGATCGTCGCCGATGTGCTGCGCGACGCCCCGGCGGACATCTCCGAGAAGGAGTTGACGAAGTTGGCGCTCGGCGTCGGCCGTCAGCAGGTGGCCCAGGGCAGGGTGCGAAGCAACGAGTCGGTGTCGGCGTTGCTGTTCGCGACCGCTCGTCAGGTGGTGGCCGACCAGAACCTGCTAGGGCGGGCACCCGACCTGTCGCAGCGGCGAGCCGACTTCCTGCAGGAGCTACGGGACATCCTGACCGATATGGACACCGTGGAGGCCGGCTCCCGGGCCCAGTTCGTCGAACGCGAGAAAGCGGCCCGGCACGCCGCTGAGGCCTGAAGGCCACCCCATACGCTGGAGGGCATGACTGCCCAGCGAGGAGCCGACGGCGGACCCCGCGTGACCGCGCCACACGGTGCCGTATGGCCCGTTCTGTTCGGTGTCGCGGTGCTGGCCGGCGCCGTCGCGGCCGGGCTGGGCGGGTTGTCGCTGGCCGATGCCCTGACGGCCACCGGCCTGCCCGATCCGGGTCCGGTCACCACCTATGGCCTGCCGTTCGTCCGGGCGGCGGGGGAGATCGCCGCCGCCGTCGCCGTCGGTTCGTTCCTGCTGGCCGCGTTCCTGGTGCCGCCGCAGGCCAGCGGGGTGCTCGACGTCGCGGGGTACCGCGCCCTGCGGGCGGGCACCCTGGCGTCGGGCGTCTGGACGGTGTGCGCGGTGCTGCTGGTGCCCCTGACGGTGTCCGATATCACCGGCCAGCCGCTGCTCAGCAAGCTTGGTTTGGCCGATATCTGGTCGGTGGCCGGCCTGGTCGAGACCGCGGGGACCTGGCGGTGGACCGCCCTGTTCGCCGCGGTGGTCACCGTGGTGAGCATCCCGGTGCTGCGGTGGTCGTGGACGCCGGTGCTGTGCGCCGGGGCCGTGTTCACCCTGGTGCCGCTGGCGTTGTCCGGGCATTCCTCGGCCGGCGGCTCGCATGACCTGGCCACCAACAGCCTGTTCATCCACCTGGTCGCCGGGGTGGTGTGGGCCGGCGGGCTGTTGGCGCTGTGGGCGTTGGCGGTCCGCGGTGGCGCGCACACCGATCTGGCCGCGCGACGGTTTTCGGCGGTCGCCCTGTGGTGTTTCGTGGCGATGGGATTCTCCGGCGTCATCAACGCCTTCGTCCGGGTGCGTCCCGGCGACCTGCTACACAGCAGCTACGGCTGGCTGATCATCGGCAAGGTGGCCGCCCTGCTGGTGCTCGGGGGGCTCGGATACTGGCAACGGCGCAGTGCGGTCCGCGCGCTGGCCGTCGACCCGCAGGACCGGCGACCGTTGATCAGGCTGGCACTGGTCGAGTCGCTGGTGTTCGGTGTCACCTTCGGGATCGCCGTCGCGCTGGGCCGCACGCCGCCGCCACCGCCGCCGGTGGCCAACCCGTCGGTCACCGCGGTGGAGATCGGCTACGACCTGGCCGGCCCACCGACGGTGGCGCGCATCCTGTTCGACTGGCGGTTCGACCTGATCTTCGGCACCGCAGCCATCCTGTTCGCCGCCGTCTATGTGGCCGGGGTGATCCGGCTACGCCGACGCGGCGACGCGTGGCCCGCCGGCCGGACCATCGCCTGGCTGTGCGGCTGCGCGGTGCTGCTGTTCGCGACGTCGTCGGGGTTGGGCCGGTACATGCCGGCGATGTTCAGCATGCACATGGGCGCGCACATGCTGCTGTCGATGCTCTCGCCCGTGCTCCTGGTGCTCGGGGCTCCGGTGACGCTGGCGCTGCGCGCGCTGCCGACCGCCGGCCGTGGCGCCCCGCCGGGCATGCGGGAATGGCTGCTGGCCGCACTGCACAGCCGGGTGTCGCAGGTGCTCACCAATCCGTTCGTGGCCACGGCCTTGTTCGTCGGCGGCTTCTACGGCCTGTATTTCGGCGGCATCTTCGACGCGGTGGCCGGGATCCACGCCGCACACGTGGCGATGAACCTGCACTTCCTGCTGTCCGGCTACCTGTTCTACTGGGTCGTCATCGGGATCGATCCGACCCCGCGGCCCCTACCGGCGCTGGGCAAGCTGGGCATGGTGTTCGGCTCGCTGCCGCTGCACGCCTTCTTCGGCGTGGTGCTGATGGGCACCCAGACCGTGATGGCCGAGGGCTTCTACAAATCACTGCAGCTGGGATGGCACACCGACCTGCTCGGCGACCAGCGTCTCGGCGGCGGGATCGCCTGGTCGGCCGGTGAGGTGCCGCTGGTGCTGGTCATGCTCGCGCTGCTGATCCAGTGGCGGCGCAGCGACGACCGCACCGCCAAGCGGCTGGACCGGGCCGCCGACCGGGACGAGGACGCCGACCTGGCCGCCTACAACGCGATGCTGGCCAAGCTGGCCGAGCAGGAGTCCGGTCGAAGCTAGCCGGGCAGGCCCTGCTCCTCGGTGGGCAGCGGTGCGGGACCGGTGATCTGCGGTGCCGCGCTCATCATCGGCGGACGCACCTCGGCCGGCGCGCCGGGGGTGTTCGTGACGGTCACACCGGTTTCCATGCCCGCCGCCGAGTGCATATCCGGCGACGACAGCGTGGCGGTGCCGGCCAGAGCGGCCAGTGCCACCGCGCTGGCGGCCGCACCGATCAAGGACGCGAGAGTCAGACCCTTCATATTCGTTCCCCTATGTACTTTTGCGTCAATTTGTGTGGGCCGGGGCGGTCGGTGCCGCCTCGCGCAGGCCCTTTCTTATACAAGAAGTTATATAGGTTAACGAACGGAAAGTCCAACAACCTGCTGGGAGTTTCCGTGGTCGATCCAAAAGCCAGTGGCGCAGTGGCTTTCGATAATCCGGCGGTGGCGACTTTTTGTATGCGCAGGCCTATGTAAAAGTGGCCGAGATCACGGCGCCGGCCTCAGGAGCCGTAATTCACCGTGATGGTGCCGTCGCGGTTCACCGGAACGTGGGGCGCCGGATCCTGTTGCACGATCTTGGCGCGTTTGTCATTGCCGGCGTTGATATCCGGGCCTTTGAGGAACAACCCCGTGAAGCCCAGAGATTGCAGCAGCTGTTGCGCATCCCCGTAGAACAGATTCGTCAGATCGGGCGTCTCGATTTGGTTCGCGCGGGACACCTTGAGCGTGATCGGTGTGTCCGAGGCCACCGAGGCGCCCGCGGGCGGATCGGTGCTCGCCACCTGTCCGATGGGCAAGTTGCTGTCGGCATCGGTTCGCAAAATGGTCGTGAACCCTGCCGTGCCGAGGTTCTGCCTGGCCTGGTCCTCGGTCTGACCGGTCACATCCGGCACCTGACGCGTCGCGGGACCGGCACCGACCACGATGATGATCTCGTTGCTGGTGGCCGAATCCTGCTGCGCCGCAGGGATGGTCTCGACGACGCGGTCCTTTTCCTCGGCCTTGGACGGCTGCGACATGCGCCGGATGTTGTCGAACCCGGCGTCGTGCAGGGTGCGCACCGCCTCGTCGTACGTCAGCGACGAGACGTCGGGGATACGGCGCTGTTCGGGTCCGGTCGACACGTTCAGGGTGATATCGCTGCCCGAGGCCACCGAGGCGTCGGCGGCCGGATCGGTGTCGATCACCCGGCCGGCTTCCACCGACCCGTCCGGTTTGGTGTCCACCTGTGGGCTCAGGCCGCGGTCCTGTAGCCGGCTCACCGCCTCCTGGCGGGTCAGCCCGTGCACGTCGGGCACCCGCACCCGATTCATGGTGCCCACGACGTACACACCGGCCAGCACCAGCAGCGTCACCGCCGCGAGCGCACCGGCGATCAGCCAGCTCCGCGATGGGCCGCGGCGGTCCTGGGCCGGCAGCTGCAACGTGTGCGGGTGCGGATCGCGTACCGCGGGTGTCTCGTCGGTGTCGGGCGGCGGCTGCACCGACGCCTCCGGCGCGTCCCCGCTGCCGACCCGCAGCAGGTCGGCGTGCAGTTCGGCGGCGCTCTGGTAGCGCTTGTCGGGTTTCTTGGCCAGCGCCTTGAGCACCACGGCGTCGAGTTCGGGGGAGATGCCCGCGCGCCGTTGTGACGGCGGCACCGGCCGCTCCCGGACATGTTGGTAAGCCACCGCCAACGGTGTGTCACCGGTGAAAAGGGCTTGCCCGGTGAGCATTTCGTACAGCACGCAGCCCAGTGAGTAGACGTCGGTGCGAGCGTCGACCTCCTGGCCGCGGGCCTGCTCGGGGGAGAAGTACTGGGCGGTGCCGACGACGGCCGACGTCGCGGTCAGCCGGTCGCCGGTGGTGGCGTTCATGGCGTGCGCGATCCCGAAGTCCATCACCTTCACCGCTCCGGTCGGGGTGATCATGATGTTCGCCGGCTTGATGTCGCGGTGCACGATCCCGCGGCTGTGGCTGAACTCCAGCGCCGTGCAGACCTCGCCGATGATCGCGATCGCCCGGTGCGGGGCCATCGCGCCGTGCCGCTGGATCAGCTTGCCGACCGTCTGGCCCTCGACATACTCCATCACCAGGAACGGCAGCTTGCCGTTGGGTGTCTGCGCCTCACCGGTGTCATACACCGCCACGATCGACGGGTGGTTCAGCGCCGCGGTGTGCTTGGCCTCCCGGCGGAAGCGCTGGTAGAAGCTCGGATCGCGGACCAGGTCGGCGCGCAGGATCTTGATCGCGACGTCACGGTGCAGCCGGACGTCGCGGGCGCGGTGCACCTCGGACATCCCGCCGAAACCCAGGATCTCGCCGAGCTCGTAACGATCGGTCAGCTGCTGAGGCACCGTCATCGCGCCACCTCGTTCCCGCCGACACTGTCATAACCCACGCCATCGATCATCGCTCAACAGGCAAGCGGCGGGTCCGACACCCCGGTCAGACCCGCCGCGACCTCGTGCATCAGCCCTGCGCGGGCAGCGTCTCGGTGTCGGCCTCACTGGAGCGCCGCTTCGGCACGTACGGCACGAACTGGTAGTCACCGCGCGGATAGACCACCTGGGGCCACCAGAACCAGCGGCCCAGCATGGTGGCGATGGACGGCATCAGCAGTGACCGCACGATGAACGTGTCGATCAGCAGGCCGATCGCGATGGTCGAGCCCATCTGGGCCAGCACGATCAGCTTGCTGGCCATCATCCCGGCCATGGTGGCCGCGAACACCAGACCCGCCGACGTGACCACGCCACCGGTACCGGCCATCGACCGGATGATGCCCGTCTTGAGTCCGGCGTGGATCTCGTCTTTGAACCGGGAGACCAGCAGCAGGTTGTAGTCCGAGCCGACCGCCAACAGGATGATCACCGACATCAGCATGACCAGCCATTGCACCTGGATGCCGAACAGGTCCTGCCACAGCAGCACCGAGATGCCGAACGACGCGGCGATGGAGCTGCCGGCGGTGCCGACGATCACGAGTGCGGCCACCGCACTGCGGGTGAGGATGAGCATGATCATGAAAATCAGCGTCAGCGACGACACCACGGCGATCATCAGGTCATAGCGTGCCCCGTCGGCCATGTCCTTGTAGGTCGCCGCGACCCCGCCGAGATAGATCTTGGCGTCCGACAGCGACGACATCTTCAGGGCATCTTGGGCGGCCTTACGCTCGGAATCCACCCGGGCGATGCCCTCCACCGTGGCGGGATCGGTCTGGTGGGTGATGAACATGCGCGCCGACTTCCCGTCCGGTGACAGGAACATCTTCAGACCGCGTTCGAAATCGGGGTTCTGGAAGGCCTCCGGTGGCAGGTAGAACAGGTCGTCGTTCTTGGCGCCGTCGAAGGCCGCGCCCATGGACAGCGCGGTGTCGTTCATCGCCTGCATCTGGTCGATCAGTGCCTTCTGCGAGTTGTACGACGCCAGCGACAGGTCCCGGCTGGTCTCCATCGACGCGATCGTCTGGGGAAGCAGAGCCGTCAGCTTCGGCGCGAGGTCGGCCAGTTTGTCGGTGTTGACCTGAACCTCGCCCGTCTTGTCGGTCAGTTCGTCGATCCCGTCGAGGGCGTCGAACACCGACCGGGCAGCGGCGCACATCGGGATGTCGAAGCAGTGCGGTTCCCAGTAGAAGTAGTTCCGCAGCGGCCGGAACTGGTCGTCGAAATTGGCGATGTTGTCGCGTACCTGCTCGGTGACCTTGAGCAGTTCCTCGGATTTGGCGGCCGAGGCCTGGGTGAGCTGGGTCTGCTCGACCGACAGTGCGTACTGCTTCTTCAGGATGTCGATCGAGACGTTGGTCGCGTCGATCATCCTCAGCTGGTCTTCCAGCTGCTTGCGCTGGAACGGCAGGTTCAGGTTACTGGTCTGCCCCGAGATGCTGGTCTGGAACGGAATCGAGCTGTGCTGGATGGGGATTCCCAGCGGCCGGGTGATGTTCTGCACCATCGCGATGCCTTCGGAGTGCATCACGTTGCTGGAAATCTTGTTCAGCACCAGCATGTCCGCGGGATTGCGCATATCGTGGTCGGACTCGACCATCAGGATGTCCGGGTTCATCCTGGCTTGCGAGAAGTGCCGGTCGGCGGCCGCGAAGCCGATGTTCACCGGGGCGTCCTTGGGTAGGTAGTACTGGTCGTTGTACGCCGGCTTGTAGCCCGGGATGGCCACGATGCCGATCAGCACCACGAACAGGCTGGCGACGAAAATCGGTGCGGGCCAACGCACCACGGCGGTACCGATCTTGCGCCAGAACGTGCTCTGTGGCGGTCGTTTGGACTCGTACAGCCCGACGCGGCTGCCGAGGTAGAGCACCGCGGGACCCAGCGTCGCCGCGATCACGACCACCACCACCATGCCGATCGCCACCGGGGCGCCCATGGTGGAGAAGTACGGCAGGCGACAGAAGCTCAGGCAGTACGTCGCTCCCGCGATGGTCAGCCCGGAACCGACGATCACCGGCGCCACGGATTTGAAGGTGGCGTAGTAGGAGTCGTCGCGGTCCAGGCCCAGGCCACGGTCCTCGCGGTACCGGCCGAAGATGAAGATGCCGTAGTCGGTGGCCGCGGCGATCGCCAGCATGGTCAGGATGTTGCCCGCGAAGGTGGTCAGCCCGAACACGTTGTGGGTGGCCAACACCGACACCACACCACGCGCGGTGAGCAGGGCCAGGAAGGTCAGGAACAGCTGGATCAGCGTGGTCCTGATCGAGCGGTAGACCACCAGCAGCATGGCAGCGATCGCGACGAGGGTGATCAGCGTGATCTCGGCCAGGCTCGCGTTGCCGATGACGTGCAGGTCGTCGGTCAGGGCGGCCGGGCCGGCGACGTACGCCTGGACTCCGGGTGGGGCCTTGGTCTCCTCGATGACCTTGCGGACCGCGTCGACGCCCTCGTTGGCCAGCGTCATGCCCTGCTCGCCGGCAAGATTGATCATCACGTAAGACGCCTTGCCGTCGGCACTTTGGGCGCCGGCCGCCGTCAGCGTGTCACCCCAGAAGTCCTGGATGTGCTGGATGTGTTCGGGATCCTGCGACAACTTGTGGATGATCTCGTCGTAGTACTTGTGCGCATCAGGTCCCAGCGGCTGCTGGCCTTCGACGACGACCATGATGGTGCTGTTGGAGTTGAACTCCTTGAAGTTGCCACCCATCAGCTTCATCGCCTGCATGGATGGCGCGTCCTCGGGAGCCATCGGTGCGGCGTGCAACTCGCCGACCACCTCGAGCTGGGGTGCGATCACGTTCACCACGACGGCGATCACGATCCAGGCCAGCACGATCGGCCAGGCAAGGATGCGGATCAGGCGGGGGAAGGCGGGCCGTTTCGGCGTGCCGGTGGATTCGGTTGTGGTCGTGGTCATGCGGACTTCACCAAGCAGTAGGTCTGGGCGTTGACACCATCGGCGCTCTGCTCCTCACGGACGATGCCGTTGACGGTGACGCGGCAACCGATCGCATCGCCGCTCGATTCGCTGTCGCTGCGCGCCATCAGGTTGGCGCTGACCGTCGGCAGCGTGGTGGACAGGGTGACCGACCAGGGCAGCGGCGCACTCACCGAGTGCACGTTGGCGTCCGGGTCGAAATAGCTGATCTCGGCCGAGCTTCCCGGTGGCCCGTACACCTCGTACACCAGCACCTTCGGGTTGAACTGGACGATTTCGATACCCGCGCCGGCGTTGGCGTTCAGGTCCTGAGACCCGAACATCTTGTGCAACCGCGAGACCACCAGGCCCGAGACCGCCAGCACGATGATCAGGACCACCGGGATCCACGCCTTCTTCAGCGCGCGACCGAATGGAACTTTTTTCACCCCAACCTCTTTCACCGTTCAATCAGTCGTGTCGACGGCACCGTGTCAGCCGGATCCGGCGTGGTCCGGACTTGTTGCCGGGTCGTCGGCGGTCAGCCGGGTCAGGATGGGGCCCGCGACGCTGGCGGCCAGCGCCAGCGCGCGTTCCTCTTCCGGTGACAGGCTCGCCAGGAACTGCTGCAGGCGCTCGCGGCGCGTGCGCCGGCGATTGTCCAGCAGCGCCTGCCCCTGCTCGGTGATGGCGATCAGGCACGCGCGACCGTCGTCCGGATCGGGAACGCGTGCCACCAGGTCGGCCCGTTCCAGGCGTTGCATCAGTTGTGTCATCGACGGCTGGCTCACGCCTTCCTTGGCGGCCAGCACGGTCAGCCGGATCGGTCCCTCCCGGGACACCCGGTGCATGGCGTAGGCCGCCGAGGCGCTCAGTTCGGCGCGATCCGAGAGAAATCGCGCGGTCAGGTCCGTGGCATCGTCGAGCAACTGGCCGATGCACTCCCGTGCATGGTCGTCGGACCGGGGCGATTCCACACCGTATCTATATCACGAAGCTTATCTAATCGATAGCTGAGTCACAGGACTGAGCTGTGCATCTGCTGTCAACGGCGTGATGCACGGAGAGGATTGATGCGATGCGTGATGTAGTCGGGCGCCGGCTCAGCGCACGAGTCGCTCGGCGATATCCGCGTAGAGTTCGCCGAGCTTGACCGCGTCGTGGTGTTTCTTGGACGGGAACCAGCGGCACACGTCCACGCACAGCGACGAGATCGCCATCACGATCTCGTCGACACTGTCGACGCCGAATTCGCCGGCGCGGATGCCGCCGGCGATGATCTCGGTCAGCACCGCGGTCGCTTCGTGCCGCAGTGGCGCGATCTTGCGGTAGTGGGCGGCGGTCAGGCCGTGTAATTCGTACTGGACGACGCGGGCCTGCTTGTGATTCTCCGCGTGCCAGCGCGCGAAGGCGGCGACGACCGCGCGGAGTCGCTCGCCGAAGGCCGGGGTCGACGGATCCGCCTGTTTGAGGGCGGCCAGCAGGCTGCTGTGGCCCTCCAGTGCGATCGCGAAGAGCAACTCCTCTTTCGACCGGTAGTGCGGGTACATGGCCGTCGCGCTCATGTTGAGGCGTTTGGCGATCTGGCGGGTAGAGCTGCCGCCGTATCCCGACTCGGCGAACGCTTCGATGGCAGCCCGCCGCATGCGTTCTGCCGCAGCTGAATCCGAAGATCGGTCGATGGCCATGACGATAGGTGATCTTACACACAATTGACACCGGCGGCACCGAGGGCGCAATATTAGCGAGCGCTCATCAAATGAGCGATCGCTAATTTCTGTCGACCCGAAAGGCGCGACCATGGCCGACTTTCTCTCACGGCGCGATATCGACTTCCTGCTCCACGAGTGGCTGGATGTCACCGCGCTGACCAAGCGTGATCATTTCGCCGAACACTCCAGGGACACGTTCGACGCCGTGCTCGACCTTTCGGCCGACATCGCCGCCAAACTCTTTGCACCACACAACAAGAAGGGCGACCAGACCCAGCCCGTGGTGCGGTCCGACGGTTCGGTCGTGCTGATCGACGAGATCAAGGAAGCGCTGGATGCGTTCAGTGCCGCGGGGTTGATGGCGGGTCCGTTCGACGAGGCGATCGGTGGGATGCAGTTGCCGACGGTGGTGTCGCAGGCGGCGTTGGCCTTTGCGCGTGCGGCCAACCCGAGCACCACGGCCTATGCCTTCCTGACGATGGGCAACGCCAACCTGCTGGCCGAGTACGGTTCCCAGGAGCAGATCGACACCTGGGTGCGCCCCATGCTGGAGGGTCGCTACTTCGGCACGATGTGCCTGTCGGAACCCGAAGCCGGATCCTCCCTCGCCGACATCACCACCAGAGCGGTCCGCACACCCGACGGCACCTACCGGGTGACGGGCACCAAGATGTGGATCACCGGTGGGGACCACGAGTTGACCGAGAACATCGTGCATCTCGTGCTCGCGAAGGCGCCTGGCGGTGGTCCGGGTGTCAAAGGCATCTCCCTGTTCATCGTGCCGAAGTTCCTTCCGGACGGCACCCGCAACGACGTGGCGCTGGTGAGCCTGAACCACAAGATGGGCAACCACGCGACGACGAATGCGCTGCTGAACTTCGGCGACGGAACCCACCCGGTGGCCGGCGGCGAGGGGGCCGTCGGTTACTTGGTCGGCGAGGAGCACAAGGGTCTGGCGTACATGTTCCACATGATGAACGAGGCCCGGATGGCGGTCGGATTGCAGGCCAGCGCAACCGGTTACGCCGGATATCTGGCATCACTGGAGTACGCCAAGCAGCGCACCCAGGGCCGCCCGGTCGGGAACAAGGATGCGTCCGTGCGACCGGTGCCACTGATCGAGCACGCCGATGTCAAGCGAATGCTGCTGGCGCAGAAGTCTTATGTGGAAGGCGGGTTGGCGCTGGGACTGTACTGCGCGAACCTGGTCGACGAAGCCCGCACCGGCGCCGACGGCGAGCGTGACAGCGCGCATCTGCTTCTGGAGGTCCTGACCCCCATCGCCAAGAGTTGGCCGTCGCAGTGGTGCCTGGAGGCCAACAGCCTGGCGATCCAGGTTCATGGTGGCTATGGCTACACAACGGAATTCGACGTCGAGCAGTACTACCGGGACAACCGCCTGAACGCCATTCACGAAGGCACCCACGGCATCCACGGCCTGGACCTGCTGGGCCGAAAGGTCGTCATGCAGGACGGGGCGGGCCTGGCCCTGCTCGTCGCACGCATCGGCGAGACCATCGACAGGGCCGCGGCCACCGACTACGCCGCCACGCAGGCCGGCGCACTCCGGCGGGCCGTCCAACGCCTCCAGGAGGTCACCGCGATCCTCTGGTCGGCCGATGAGCTCGCCACCACCCTCGCCAACGCGTCGGTGTACCTGGAAGCGGTCGGTCACGTCGTGGTGGCCTGGCTGTGGTTGGAGCAGCTGCTCGTGGTGAGCGACAACCAGGGGAGTTTCTACGATGGGAAGCGTGCCGCGGCACAGTATTTCTTCACCTACGAGCTGCCCAAGGTGGGTCCGCAGTTCGATCTGCTGGCATCGCTGGACCGCGTGACCGTCGAAGCCCGGCCCGACTGGTTCTGAGTCCGCTACACCGCTCCGGCCGCGATGGCCGTGTCAGATCGCTCCGGCCGCGATGGCCGCTGGCCAACTGCCATAGGAGCTGATATCGGGCCCGGTCGCCGCCGAGGCGTCGGCGGCGAACGCGGTGCGCCAACTGCCGTCGGCGAACTCGACCTTGCCCAGCTGCATCGGCGCCGGCAGCGCGGCCAGGAACCGGCCCAGCGCCGCGGGGGACAGCAGCCAGCGGTGGCCCAGCAGCGCCGCGCCCTCGTCACCCTCGGCGACGCGGGTGACGGCGGGTTTGGCCGGCGTGGTCGGCAGCACCGTCATCCGGTACCGCGGCGCCGTCGTCAGCTCGCCGTCCCAGCGGGCGCCCAGATCCGTCAGCTGCGACACCAAGGCGCCACCGCGCAGGTGCGCGCCGAACACCACCAGCTCGGTGTGGTCGGCGACCGACAACGGCCAAACCTGCTGCGGCGCTTCGACACCCGTGGCCATCGCGGCGATATCCACCGCGACGGCGTCGTCGAACGCGCGGGCCAGCACCGTGACACCGAACTGTGCGTCCCCCGCGGTTCCGGCGGGCACCGCGACGCCGCACATGTCGAACAGATTGCAGAAATTGGTGTAGGTGCCCATCGCCGAGTTCACCCCGATCGGGTCGGCGGCCACCTGCTCCAGGCTGGGATGGAGCGGCGCGGTCGGCACCAACAACGCGTCGACCCCGTCCAGCGACCGCAGCGCCACCGTGCGCAGCCGGGCCACCTCACGGCGGTCGGTGACCAGGAGGTGCGCCGGGATGTCGCGGGCCTTGGTGATGATGTGGCGGACCGTCGGATCGAGGTCCGCGTCCGGGTGGCCGTCGATGAACTCGCCCACCGCGGCGTATCTTTCGGCCACCAGCGCACCGTCGTAGAGCAGCCGGGCCGCGGCCAGGAACGGGTCGATGTCGACGTGGACGATGCGGGCGCCGGCCTGCTCCAAGGTCTGCACCGCGGCCGCGAACGCGGCCTGCCAGGTGTCGTCGAGCGCAGGAAGCGATGATGGCACGGCCACAACGGGATTCGGCGGTGCCGCCAGCCGGGTGTCGGCGGGCCACGGCCGGTCCCCGGCCGCGGCCATCGCCGCCATCGCGGTATTCGCCAGCTCCAGGTCCCCGGCGAAAATCGTGACACAGTCATAGGATTCGCAGGCCGGCACGACACCGACGGTGCTCACCACACCGAGCGTCGGTTTGATCCCGACGATGCCCTGCAGGCCCGCCGGCACCCGGCCGGACCCCGCGGTGTCGGTGCCGATCGCGATATCGGCCTGCCCCGAGGCCACCGCGGCCGCGGAGCCCGAGCTCGAACCGCCACTGATGTAGTCGGGCCTGCGGGTGTCCGATACCGCGCCGTACGGCGAGCGCGTCCCGACCAGCCCGGTGGCGAACTGGTCCAGGTTCGTCTTGCCGACCACGACGGCACCCGCCGCGCGCAGCGCCGCGACCGCCGGGGCGTCCGCCGCGGGCCGGTAGCCGAACTGTGGGCAGGCCGCGGTGGTGGGCAGGCCGGCCGCGTCGACGTTGTCCTTGACGGCCAGTCGCAGCCCGGCCAGTGTCCCGCCGGCCGCACGGCTGGCGGCCAGGTCGGCGTCGATATCGGCATCGGGGCGTCGGCTGATCCACACGGTCATGGGCCAAACCCTAGAGCCCGGTTATCCACAGTGCCCGATTGATCCACAGGTGGCGGGGTGCCCCGGCCTCGTGACGCGGTGTCTGTCGGTGCCGGGCGGGTCAATGGGTGCACAGGCCCGCAGCGCGAGCGTCCGGTGCGGGCACCGAGGAAATGACTGAAAGGAAATGCCATGTTCGAGACACCGTTTTCCGTGGTCGGCACCGTCATCACCGATGTGGTGCCGCGCCGCGTCGGCGACCAGGAGTTCATCCGGTTCCGGGTGGCCAGCAACTCCCGCCGGCGCACCCCGGAGGGCACCTGGGAGCCCGGCAACTCGCTCTACCTCACCGTCAACTGCTGGGGCCGGGTCGCCGACGGTGTGGCCGGCGTGCTGTTCAAGGGTGATCCGGTGGTCGTCGTCGGACACATCTACACCAATGAATACGAGGACAAGGAGGGCAACCGCCGGTCCACCATCGAGGTGCGCGCCACCGCGGTCGGCCCGGACCTGACCCGGTGCCGGGTCAGGATCGACCCCGCGCGGCGGGCCGCCGAGCAGGCCGAGCAGGCCGGCCCGGATGGTGGTGACGGCACCGAAGCCGCCGACGAGGGCGTCGAGCAGCCGGGGGAGCTGCCGATCTCGGCGTAACCGCGATTTTCGCTCTTGCCTAGGATGGTCTGCGAGTTTCATCGAGACCCGCAGCCGGACGAAAGGCAAGACGACGGCAATGGCCGAATTCATCTACACGATGCGGAAGGTCCGCAAGGCGCACGGCGACAAGGTCATCCTCGACGACGTCACCTTGAACTTCCTTCCGGGCGCGAAGATCGGCGTCGTCGGTCCCAACGGGGCCGGTAAGTCGAGCGTTCTGAAGATCATGGCCGGTATCGACCAGCCCAACAACGGCGACGCCTTCCTGGCGCCGGGCGCGACGGTCGGCATCCTCATGCAGGAGCCGCATCTCGACGAGACCAAGACCGTCCGGGAGAACGTCGAAGAAGGCGTCGCCGTCAAGGCCAAGCTCAACCGGTACAACGAGGTGGCCGAGCTGATGGCCACCGACTACACCGATGAGCTCATGGAAGAGATGGGCCAGCTGCAGGAGGAACTGGACGCCGCCGACGCGTGGGATATCGACTCCCAGCTGGAGCAGGCCATGGATGCGCTGCGCTGCCCGCCGCCGGACGAGCCGGTCACCCACCTCTCCGGCGGTGAGAAGCGTCGCGTCGCGCTGTGCAAACTGCTGCTGTCCAAGCCCGACCTGCTGCTGCTCGACGAGCCCACCAACCACCTCGACGCCGAGAGCGTGCTGTGGCTCGAACAGCACCTGGCCGCCTACAAGGGCGCCATCCTGGCCGTCACCCACGACCGGTACTTCCTGGACAACGTGGCCGAGTGGATCCTCGAACTCGACCGCGGCCGCGCCTACCCGTACGAGGGCAACTACTCCACCTACCTGGAGAAGAAGGCCGAACGCCTGGAGGTGCAGGGCAAGAAGGACCAGAAGTTGCAGAAGCGGCTGAAGGAAGAGCTGGCCTGGGTCCGTTCCGGCGCCAAGGCCCGGCAGGCCAAGAACAAGGCCCGGCTCGGCCGCTACGAGGAGATGGCCGCCGAGGCGGAGAAGACCCGCAAGCTCGACTTCGAGGAAATCCAGATCCCGACCCCACCGCGACTGGGCAACCTGGTGGTCGAGGTCGAACACCTGGACAAGGGCTTCGAGGGGCGCACCCTGATCAAGGACCTGTCCTTCACCCTGCCGCGTAACGGCATCGTCGGCGTGATCGGCCCCAACGGTGTCGGTAAGACCACCCTGTTCAAGACCATCGTCGGGCTGGAGGCGCCGGACAGCGGCACCGTCAAGATCGGCGAGACGGTCAAGCTCAGCTACGTCGACCAGACCCGCGCCGGCATCGACCCGAAGAAGACGGTGTGGCAGGTCGTTTCCGACGGCCTCGACTACATCGAGGTCGGCCAGAACGAGATCCCGTCCCGCGCCTACGTGTCGGCGTTCGGGTTCAAGGGCCCCGACCAGCAGAAGCCGGCGGGCGTGCTGTCCGGTGGCGAGCGCAACCGGCTCAACCTGGCGCTCACCCTCAAGGAGGGCGGCAACCTGATCCTGCTCGACGAGCCGACCAACGACCTCGACGTCGAAACGCTGAGCTCGCTGGAGAACGCCCTCGAGCAGTTCCCGGGCTGCGCCGTGGTCATCTCTCACGACCGGTGGTTCCTGGACCGCACCTGCACGCACATCCTGGCGTGGGAGGGTGACGACGACAACGAGGCCAAGTGGTTCTGGTTCGAAGGCAACTTCGGCGCGTACGAGGAGAACAAGGTCCAGCGGCTGGGAGCCGACGCGGCGCGGCCGCACCGCGTCACGCACCGCAGGCTCACCCGCGACTGATCCGGCGGGCACGGGCTACCGGGCCGGTCGGGGAGACTAGTGTCGCTCGTGCGCGCCGCCAACGAGGGTGGCACGCCGGTGTGAGTGAGGAGCCTTCGGCATGACGGTGAATCCGGCAGCCCCACAGCAGTTGCGTCTCAGCGAGGACGCCGTGGGGCGCCTGGCGGCGGCGTATCTGGCCACCCATCACGGCCCGCACGGCGACGCGCCGTCCAGTGACGTCGCCGTCACCGTGCCGGTGGATCGGGCGATCACCGGCAAGGTGATGTCGCCGGAGTTGCTGGCCGCCCACGTCGCACTGGGCCGACGCCGGGCGCCGGGGGAGACTCTGGTGGCGGTGTACCCGTCCCAGGCGCCGGGCGAGACCTCACCCGGGTTCGCGCCGGCGCTGCAGGTGGTCACCGACCCCAGCCCGATGATGATGGACTCGGTCACGGTGATGCTGCACCGGCTCGGCGTCAACTACGTGTCGATCATGAATCCGGTGCTGCGGGTGCACCGCGGACCCGGTGGGGAGCTGCTCGACGTCGCCCCGTCCGCCGGTCCCGACGCGCCGGCCGACGGCATCGACGAGACGTGGATCCACGTCCGGCTCGCGCCGACCGCCGACCCCGCCGCGGTCGACGAGGCGGCCCGGCTGCTGCCGAGCGTCCTCGCCGACGCCCGGCAGGTCGCCGCCGACTCCTCGGCACTCAACGCCACCCTCGTCGGCCTGGCCAACGCGCTCGACGCCGACCACGCCGGCCATTTCGCCGGACCCGACCGCCGCGACGTCGCATCACTGCTGCGTTGGCTGGCCGACGGGCATTTCGTGCTGCTGGGCTATCAGCGCTGCGCCGTGCAGGGCGGCGCGGCCACCGTCGACCCGGCCAGCCGGCTCGGCGTGCTGCGCTCGCGCACCGACGTCTTCCCCGAGCTGACCGCACCCGGCGACCTGGTGGTGCTGGCGCAGGCCACCATGCCCAGCTTCCTGCGCTACGGCGCCTACCCGTACATGGTGGTCATCCGGGAGACCCCGGGCGGGGTGGTGTCCAGCCAGGCCGTCGAGCACCGGTTCGTCGGGTTGTTCACGGTGGCCGCGATGAACGCCAACGTGCTGGAGATTCCGCTGATCGCCCGCCGCGTCGACGAGGTGCTGGCCCGCACCCAGAGCGATCCCAGCCATCCCGCCCAGCTGATGCTCGACATCATCCAGACCATCCCGCGCTCGGAATTGTTCGCGCTGACCAGTGGGGAACTGCTGGACACCGCCCGGGCAGTGGTCGACCTCGGTTCGCTGCGGCGTGCGCTGCTGTTCCTGCGGGCCGACCAGCTGGGGCACTTCGTGTCCGCGCTGGTGTACCTCCCGCGGGACCGCTACACCACCGCGGTGCGGCTGGCCATCCAGGACATCCTGGTCCGCGAACTCGGCGGTGTCAGCATCGAGTACGCCGCCCGGGTCAGCGAATCACCCTGGGCGGTGGTGCATTTCACGGTCAAAATGCCCGAGGGTGGGCGACGCGCCGATATCGACACCTCGCCGCAGAACGAAACCCGGATTCAGCAGCTGCTCACCGAGGCCTCCCGGACCTGGGCGGACCGGCTGATCGGATCGGTGAAGTCCGGCGCGATCGGCCAGGGTCTGGCCGAGCACTACGCCGCGGCGTTCCCGGAGGTGTACAAGCAGGCGTTCACGCCCGCCGAAGCCATCGCCGATATTGCGATCATCGAAGAGCTGCAAGACAATTCGGTGAAGCTGGTGTTCGCCGAAGGGACCGGTGAGGACCGGGTCGCCAAGCTGACGTGGTACCTGGGCGGCCGTTCGGCCTCACTGTCGGAGCTGCTGCCCATGCTGCAGAGCATGGGCGTGGTGGTGCTCGAAGAGCGGCCCTTCACCGTCACCCGCGCCGACGGCCTGCCGGTGTGGATCTACCAGTTCAAGGTGTCCCCGCACCGGTCCATCCCGGTCGACGAGGATCCCGACACCACCGCGACGCTGTTCGCCGACGCCGTCACCGCCATCTGGCAGGGCCGGGCCGAGATCGACCGGTTCAACGAGCTGGTGTTGCGTGCCGGCCTGACCTGGCAGCAGGTCACCATCCTGCGTGGCTACGCGAAATACCTGCGCCAGGCCGGATTCCCGTACAGCCAGTCCCATATCGAGACGGTGCTCAACGACAACGCCGGCACCGCGCGTTCCCTGGTGGAACTGTTCGAAGCTCTCTTCGATCCGGCGGCCGAGCCGCCGCGCGACGCCCAGGCCGCGGCCGCCGCCGTCGCCGCCGATATCGACGCGTTGACCAGCCTGGACACCGACCGGGTGCTGCGGGCGTTCGCCAGCCTGGTGCAGGCCACCCTGCGGACCAACTACTTCGTCACCGACCCGAACTCGGCGCGCGCCCAGGACGTGGTGTCCTTCAAGCTCAATCCGGGTCTGATCTCCGAACTTCCGTTGCCGCGCCCGCGGTTCGAGATCTTCGTCTACTCGCCCCGGGTCGAGGGCGTGCACCTGCGGTTCGGTTTCGTCGCCCGCGGCGGCCTGCGGTGGTCGGATCGCCGGGAGGACTTCCGGACCGAGATCCTGGGCCTGGTCAAGGCGCAGGCCGTGAAGAACGCCGTCATCGTGCCCGTCGGCGCCAAGGGCGGATTCGTCGTCAAGCAGCCGCCCGTGCCCACCGGTGACGCCGCCACCGACCGGGACGCCCAGCGCGCCGAGGGGGTGGCCTGCTACCGGCTGTTCATCTCCGGCCTGCTCGACCTCACCGACAACGTCGAGAAGTCGACCGGAAACGTCATCACCCCAACGGGTGTGGTGCGCCGCGACGGTGACGACGCCTACCTGGTGGTCGCCGCCGACAAGGGCACCGCGACGTTCTCCGATATCGCCAACGACGTCGCCAAGTCCTACGGGTTCTGGCTGGGCGATGCGTTCGCCTCCGGCGGCTCGGTGGGTTATGACCACAAGGCGATGGGCATCACCGCCAAGGGCGCCTGGGAATCGGTCAAGCGGCACTTCCGCGAACTGGGTGTCGACACCCAGACCCAGGATTTCACCGTGGTCGGCGTCGGCGATATGAGCGGCGACGTGTTCGGCAACGGGATGTTGCTGTCCAAGCACATTCGGCTGGTCGCCGCCTTCGACCACCGGCACATCTTCCTGGACCCCAACCCCGATCCGGCCACCTCGTGGGCGGAGCGCGAGCGGATGTTCGCGCTGCCGCGGTCCAGTTGGGACGACTACGACCGCTCGTTGATCAGCGAAGGCGGCGGCGTCTACAGCCGTGAGCAGAAGTCCATCGCGATCAGCCCGCAGGTGCGCGCCGTGCTCGGTCTGGCCGACGACGTCACCGAGATGACGCCGCCCGCCCTGATGAAGGCGGTGCTGCTGGCACCGGTCGACCTGTTCTGGAACGGCGGCATCGGCACCTATGTGAAGGCCGAGACCGAATCCGACGCCGCGGTGGGCGACCGTGCCAACGACGCGGTGCGCGTCAACGGAAACCAGTTGCGGGTCAAAGTGGTCGGTGAAGGCGGCAACCTCGGCGTGACGCAGCGCGGCCGCATCGAATTCGACCTGGGTGGCGGCCGGATCAACACCGACGCCATGGACAACTCGGCCGGGGTGGACTGCTCCGACCATGAGGTGAACATCAAGATCCTGGTCGACTCGCTGGTCACCACGGGCAAGGTCAGCGCCGACGAGCGCACCGAGCTGCTGATGTCGATGACCGACGAGGTGGGCCGGCTGGTGCTGGCCGACAACAAGGACCAGAACGACCTGATGGGAACGAGCCGGGCGAACGCACCGAGCCTGCTGTCGGTGCACGCCCGGCAGATCAAGGAGCTGGTCGACGAGCGCGAGCTCAACCGTGAGCTGGAGGCGCTGCCCAACGAGAAGGAGATCCACCGCCGCGCCGAGCTCGGATTGGGTTTGACCTCACCGGAATTGGCCACCCTGATGGCGCATGTGAAGCTGGCGCTCAAGGATCAGCTGCTGGCCAGCGACCTGCCCGACCAGGAGGTGTTCGCCTCCCGGCTGCCGTCCTACTTCCCGGCCCAGCTGCGGGACCGGTTCGGTGCCGACATCCGCAATCACCAGCTGCGCCGGGAGATCGTGACCACCATGCTGGTCAACGACCTCGTCGACACCAGCGGCATCACCTACGCCTACCGGATCAGTGAGGACGTCGGCGTCGGCCCCGTCGACGCGGTGCGCAGCTACGTCGCCACCGACGCGATCTTCAAGGTCGGCGAGGTGTGGCACGCGATCCGCGCCGCCGGCGATGCCGGGGTGCCGGTCACGGTGACCGACCGGATGACACTGGATCTGCGCCGGCTCATCGACCGGGCCGGTCGCTGGCTGCTGAACTACCGCCCGCAGCCGCTGGCCGTCGGTGCGGAGATCAACCGCTTCGCCGAGAAGGTGGCCACCCTGACCCCGCGGATGTCGGAGTGGCTGCGCGGTGACGACAAGGCCATCGTGGAGAAGGACGCCGGCGAGTTCATCGCGCAGGGCGTGCCGGAGCACCTGGCCTACATGGTGGCCACCGGCCTCTACCAGTTCAGCCTGCTCGACGTCATCGACATCAGCGACATCCTGGAGCGCGACGCCGCCGAGGTGGCCGACACCTACTTCGCATTGATGGACCGTCTCGGTGCCGACGGGCTGCTCACCGCGATCTCCCGGCTACCCCGCGACGACCGCTGGCATTCGTTGGCGCGGTTGGCCATTCGCGATGACATCTACGGGTCGCTGCGCGCCCTGTGCTTCGACGTGATGGCCGTCGGTGAACCGGACGAGACCGGCGAGCAGAAGATCGAGGAGTGGGAGGTCACCAACACCTCCCGGGTGGCCCGGGCGCGCCGCACCCTCGACGAGATCTACGCCGAAGGGGAGCGGGACCTGGCCACCCTGTCGGTGGCCGCACGCCAGATCCGGAGCATGACGCGCACGAGTGGAACGGGAACCAGTGGCTAACGGGTTCGTCACGCCGGTGCCGGTGCGCTGGTCGGATATCGACATGTACCAGCACGTCAATCACGCCACCATGGTCACCATCCTGGAGGAGGCCCGCGTCCCGTTCCTCAGTGAGCCGTTCGCCGGTGACGTCCACAGCACGGGGTTGCTCATCGCCGAGGTCAAGGTGTCCTACAAAGGCCAAGTGCGCCTGACGGATTCGCCTCTGCAGGTGACCATCTGGGTGAACCGGCTGCGGGCGGTGGACTTCACCCTCGGCTACGAGGTGCGCTCAGTGCACGCCGACCCGGACTCCAAACCGGCCGTCATCGCCGAGACCCAGCTGGCGGCCTTCAGCATCGAAGAGCAGAAGCTGGTGCGCCTGGCGCCGCATCATCGCGAATACCTCGAGCGCTACCTGCGGCCAACGGCGTGACCGCCGCAGAGCGTGGCGTCTGGCTGGACGGCCCGGCACACCGCGACGACCTGGGCACCTTCGCCGAACGCACCCTGCGCCTCGACGAGGCCGCGGTGATCCGGCTGCGGCAACGGGCCGACGACCACCTCGTCGCCTGGGTGTCAACGGGTTTCGATGTGCTGGCCAGCCGGGTGGTGAGCGGCCGGGTGAATCCTGCCGACCTGTGCGTGGGCGCCGATCACCTGGTGGCCGCGTTACCCGCGATGGATGCCGCCGGCTTCGTCGAGCCGGGCTTCGCGATGGACTCGGCCTGGCGGGGGGCGCTGCCGCCGGACAGCGGGTTCGCGCACCTCGACGACGTACCGGCCCGCGCCGTGCTGGACCTGGCCGACCGCGGCGCCGAGTTGGCCAAGGAGCACGGCAGCGCGCACGGGCCGCCGGCGTCCCTGCTGGACCAGGAGGTGCTGGCCGTCAGTTCCGGGGCCACCGCCGTGGGCATTCCGATGCGTTGCGTCTTCGCCTTGACCGCAATGGGTTTCCTGCCGCCGACCGGCGGTGAGGTCAGTGCCGAGGAGATCGTGCGGGTGCGGGTGCACCCGGCTTGGCTGCGGATCGACGCCCGGTTCGGCTCGGTGTACCGCCGCATCGGCGACCCCGCGCTCGTCTTGCGCTGATCAGCGATTTGTGGAGTCGCACCCGTAATCATTACGGGTGCGGCTCCACAAATCACACCAGCCAGGCGGCCGTGTCGGGCGGCAGCAGGCCACCGGTCAGCGGTCCGCTGGCCAGCAACACCTCACCGGCCGGCAAGGTCACCGGCGCCGCACCGGTGTTGAGCACACAGCGCAACCCGCCGTCGCGAGTGAACGCGCCGTCGCGCACCCAGTGCACGCCGCCGTCGAACTCCGGTCGCCGCGAACGTAATTCGATGGCACGACGGTAGAAGTTCAGCGTCGACGACGGATCGGCGTCCTGGCGCTGCACCGTCAAACCGGCCCAGTCCGCGGGCATCGGCAGCCAGGTGTCCGGGTTGGCCGAGAACCCGAACGGCGGCGCGTCACCGGACCACGGCAGCGGCACCCGGCACCCGTCACGGCCGCGCTCGGTGCGCCCGGAGCGTTCCCACACCGGATCCTGGAGCACCTCGTCGGGCAGGTCCACCTGCGGCAGGCCGAGCTCCTCACCGTTGTAGACGAACACCGCGCCGGGCAGCGCCAGCATCACCAGCGCCATCGCCCGGGCCCGGGCCAGCCCCCGCGCGCCACCGCCGTAGCGGGTGACCTCGCGCTCCACATCGTGGTTGGACAGCGTCCAGGTCGGCACGGCACCGGCGAGATCGGCCGCGGACATCGCGTTGTCGATCGCCGCCCGCACCTCGGCGGCATCGAAATCGGCTTGCACCAACCGGAAATTGAAGCCGAGGTGCAGTTCGTCGGGCCGCAGGTATCTGGCGAACCGCTCGTTGCCGTGCACCCACACCTCCCCGACGGCCACCGACTCGGGGTAGTCGTCGAGCACCCGCCGGATGAAGCGGTGGATCTCGTGCACGCTCTCGTTGTCGAAGCGCGGATCGTCCTCTTTGTTGCGCAGCAGCGCGTTGTCGGTCAGCGACATGTCCGGCAGCCCGGGCGGCTTGGCCATCCCGTGCGCCACGTCGATGCGGAATCCGTCGACGCCGCGGTCCAGCCAGAACCGCAGCGTCTTCTCCACGTCCTCGAAGACCTCGGGGTGCTCCCAGTTGAGGTCGGGCTGGGCGCTGTCGAACAGGTGCAGGTACCACTGTCCGTCGGGCACCCGGGTCCAGGCCGGGCCGCCGAACACCGACACCCAATTGTTGGGCGGCGCGTCACCGATGCCGTCGCGGAAGATGAACCGATCCCGCCGCGACGGATCGGCCAGCGCCTCGAGGAACCAGGGGTGCGCGGAGCTGACGTGGTTGGGCACCAGATCCATGGTCACCCGGATGCCGCGGGCGTGCGCCGCGGCCAGCAGCCGGTCCAGCGCGGTCAGGTCACCGAACAGCGGGTCGATATCGCGGGGGTCGGCGACGTCATAACCGTGGTCGGCCATGGGGGAGACCATCACGGGGTTGAGCCACAGGGCGTTCACCCCGAGCGCGGACAGGTAGTCCAGCCGCTCGGTGACGCCGTCCAGGTCGCCCACGCCGTCGCCATTGCTGTCGCGGAACGACCGGGGGTAGAGCTGATAGAAGACGGCGTCGGCCCACCATTCCCGGCGAGCGAAGTGACGGATCATCAGAACGCCGAGTTGACCATCGAGTCGGCGGCCATGGTCAGGTAGTTCAGCAGCATCTGGCGGTGCGCGTCGTCCAGCGTCTGCGCGTCGATCGACGCCACCGCCGTGTGCATGCAGCGCAGCCAGGCGTCACGCTCCAGGAAGCCGATCCGGAACGGCGCATGCCGCATCCGCAGCCGCGGATGCCCGCGTTGGTCGGAGTAGGTGCGCGGCCCGCCCCAGTACTGCTCCAGGAACATCCGCAGGCGTTCCTCGGCCCCGTCGATATCGTCCTCGGGGTACAGCGGGAGCAGGATCTCGTCCTCGCGCACCAGCTCGTAGAACCGCGACACGATCTTGTCGAAGGTGTCGTGGCCGCCGATTTCGTCGTAGAACGAGCGCTCCGGTTGAGTCACGGTGACCATTGTCCAGGATCAGCCGAGGTGTGCTGCCGATAGCCGGGCTAAGCGATCCGTCACCCGATGTTCATCGGACTGACCAGCGAACACCCGCCAAATTACCGTGCGATCGCCGCCGATCCATGGTGGACTGTGCAGCGGAGGACGAATGTCGCAGCGCAAGAAAAGCCCTGCTCGACGAGCGGGCTACCGGTACCCCACGGCCGCGGTCACTCCTGTCGCTGCCCACTCACCGCAGTTCGCCGACGTCCCGCCGGCCGTTCACCCCGCCCCGGTCTGGGGCCGGCGCCGGGTGTTGCTGCTGAACTCCACCTATGAACCGTTGACGGCGCTGCCGATGCGGCGCGCGGTGATCATGCTGATGTGCGGCAAGGCCGACGTCGTGCACGACGACCCGTCCGGGCCGGTCATCCACTCCGCGACCCGGACCATCGTGGTGCCCTCGGTGATCCGGCTGCGCACCTTCGTGCGGGTGCCCTACCGGGCGCGTATCCCGATGACCCGGGCCGCGCTGATGCACCGGGACCGCTTCCGCTGCGCCTACTGCGGGCAGAAGGCCGACACCGTCGACCACGTCATCCCGCGCAGCCGCGGCGGCGAGCACTCCTGGGAGAACTGCGTCGCGGCCTGCTCGTCGTGCAACCACCGCAAGGCCGACCATTTGCTCAGCGAGCTGGGCTGGACGCTGCGGGCGGCCCCGATGCCACCCAAGGGCCAGCACTGGCGACTGCTGTCCACGGTGAAGGAACTCGACCCGGCCTGGGTCAGATACTTGGGTGAGGGCGCGGCGTGAAACGCCCTGCGATACGGTTTGCGTCGTGAGCATTGCACTGACCCATTCCCTGCTCGGCGGGGTCCCGCTGGTGGTGTTCCTGCTGCTGGCCGTCGTGACCCTGTCCCGCAAGGGCCCGCACCCGGCGACCTACAAATTGTCCGAGAAGTGGACGCACGACCCCATCCTGTGGGCGTCGGACGAGCCCGCCGATCATGGCCACGGTGGCCATGGCGGCCACGGATCGCATGTGAACGTGGGAGGTTCCGCAAGTGGCAAGTGGTGATCTGGCGACGACGGACGTGGCGGCCAAGACCGACGTCGAGCTGCCCTACGGCTACGCGCTGACCTCCAGCGGCCGGATCTCGGGTGTCACCGAGCCGGGCGAACTGTCGGTGCACTACCCGTTCCCCACCAAGGACCTCGTGGTCCTCGATGACGCGCTGAAGTACGGCGCACGGGCGGCCAAGGCCCGCTTCGCGGTGTACCTGGGGCCCCTGGGTGAGGACACCGCCGCCACCGCGCGCGAGATCCTGGGCCGGGTGCCGACCCCGGACAACGCCGTGCTGCTGGCCGTCTCGCCGGACCAGCATGTCGTCGAGGTGGTCTACGGCGCCGACCTGAAGGGCCGCGGTATCGAGACCGCCGCCCCGCTGGGGGTGTCTGCCGCCATCGCGTCGTTCAAGCAGGGCAACCTCATCGACGGCCTCATCAGCGCCGTCCGGGTCATCTCCGCCGGCGTTTCCCCGGCCTGAATTTCCTTCCGCGAGCGGCCGCGTTTGCACGCCGACACGCCGTCATGGCTGTGCAAACGGGGCCGCTCGCGTGTTCTTACCCCAGGCCCGCGGTCCTGATCGCGACGTAGCGCTCCAGGAATGCGCGCTCGTCCAGGCGTTTGCGCCGCATCCAGCTGGTCACCTCGTCATTGCACTTGCTGGCATTGCAGGCCGCGCACGCGGGCACCACATTGTCGACGGTGTAGCGACCGCCGCGGGAGATCGCCATGACGCAGTCCCGTTGCAGCGGCTTGCCCGTCGCGCCGCAATAGGCGCAGCCGTTCCATGCCGCCTTCAGCGCGGCCCACTGCTCTTCGGTGAGGTCGTTGACCGCCGCCTTGACCCGGCGGGCTCGCCGGCGCGCCGCGCGAGCTCTCCGACTGTTGGGGGCGGCCATGGCCAGAGCGTAAACACCCCCGGCGAGCGGCCCCGTTTGCACGCGATCTACGGCGTGTCGGCGTGCAAACGCGGCCGCTCGCGGAAGGGAGCTAGCTGATGTCGAAGCTCCGGGCCCGCAGCGCCCGCTCGACACCGGCCCGGCCTTCCAGCACCAGGCGGCGCAGGGCCGGCGGCAACTCGGGGTCGGCCAGGTAGGCATCGGCGGCGTCCAGTCCACCCTGGCTGACATCCCATGACGGGTACAGCCCGATCACCACCGTCTGGGCCACCTCGCTGGAACGCCGCTCCCACACCCCGCCGATGGCGGCGAAGTAGAGGTCCCGGAACGGGGTCAGCAGCTCGGTCTGGCCCGGCTGCACGATGCCGCCGACGATGGCCCGGGTGGTGATGTTGGGCAGCGTGTCGTCCTCGATGACCTGTTGCCAGGCGGCCTCTTTGACCGCCTTCTGCGGACGGGCGGCGGTCGCCGCGGCGGCGTTGCGCCTGCCGGCGGCGGTCGGGTCGCCCGCCGCCTCGGCGTCGATGAACGGCGTGGCGGTCCCGTCGGCGTCGATCGCCCCGGCCGCGGCCAGCGCGGTGACGATGCGCCAGCGCAGGTCGGTGTCGACGACCAGCCCGGCCAGGTTCACCGCGGCCGGCTCGTTGTCCAGCAGGGTGGACAGCACCGCGATGTGGTTCGGTGCGAGCACCGAGGTGCACAACGCGTTGACGAAGGCCAGCTGATGGTCCGAGCCCGGCGCGGATTCCCGCGCCCTGTCCAGCAGTGCGTCACCGAACGCGGGCCAGCCGATCTCCTTGGCCCATACCGGATCCGCATAGGCGTTCAGCGCGGTTTGGGCCTGCAGCAGAAGCCGTTGCGCGACACCGACCTCGGTCTCGGCGTGGATGCCGCTGATGACCAGCGCGACGAAGTCGCGGGCCTTCATCTCGGCCTCGCGGGTCATCTCCCAGGCCGCCGACCAGGCCAGGGTGCGGGGCAGCGGGTCGGCGAAGTCGGCGATCCGGCTCAGCACCGTGTGCAACGAGTCCGGGTCCAGCCGCACCGCGCAATAGGTCAGGTCCTCGTCGTTGACCAGGATGAACTTGCCGCGGGCGGCCCCGACCAGTTCGGCCACCTCGGTGCGCTCACCCTCGACGTCCAACTCGATCCGGTTCACCCGCACCAGCTTCCCGGTGGCGTCGTCGTCGTAGATGCCGACGGCCAGCCGGTGCACCCGGGTCTCACCGGCACCCGGCGCGGCACCGGACTGGGTGATCGCGAACCGGGTGAACCTGCCGTCGGCGTCGACGTCGAAATCCGGACGCAGCGTGTTCAGCCCGGTGGTCTTGAGCCACTGGCGGCCCCACTGTGACAGGTCGCGGCCCGACGACTTCTCCAGGGCGCCAAGCAGATCGCCGAAGGTGGCGTTGCCGAACGCATGATCGCGGAAGTAGTCGCGCAGCCCGGCGAGAAAGGCTTCCAGGCCGACATAGGCCACCAGCTGCTTGAGCACGCTGGCGCCCTTGGCGTAGGTGATGCCGTCGAAGTTGACCTCCACCGCGTGCAGGTCCGGGATGTCGGCGGCGACGGGGTGGGTGGAGGGCAGCTGGTCCTGCCGGTACGCCCAGGACTTCTCGACGTTGGCGAACGTCGTCCAGGCCTGCTTGTACTCGGTGGCCTCGGCCTGGCACAGCACCGAGGCGAAGGTCGCGAAGGACTCGTTGAGCCACAGGTCATCCCACCACTGCATGGTGACCAGGTCGCCGAACCACATGTGCGCCATCTCGTGCAGCACCGTCTCGGCGCGGCGCTCGTAGCTGTAGCGGGTCACCTTGGACCGGAAGACGTAGTCCTCCAGGAAGGTCACCGCGCCGGCGTTCTCCATGGCACCCGCATTGAACTCCGGCACGAACAGCTGGTCGTATTTGCCGAAGGCATAAGGGATTCCGAAGTTGCGGTGGTAGAAGCCGAAGCCCTGCTTGGTCTCGGTGAACAACCGCTCGGCGTCCATGTACTCGGCCAGCGAGGCTCGGCAGAAGATGCCCAGCGGGATCTCGCCGTGCTCGTCGGTGTAGACGTCGTCCCAGCGGGCGTACGGTCCGGCGATCAGGGCCACCAGGTAGGTGCTCATCTTCGGGGTGGTGGCGAAGGTGTGCACGCCGTTCTCCGACGCCACCGTCGCGCCGTTGGAGATCACCTGCCAGTGCGCGGGCGCCGTCACGGTGACGTCGAACGTCGCCTTGAGGTCGGGTTGGTCGAAGCAGGCGAACATGCGCTTGGCGTCGGCGGTCTCGAACTGGGAGTACAGGTAGACCTCGTTGTCGACGGGGTCGACGAACCGGTGCAGGCCCTCGCCGGTGTTGGAGTACCGGCAGTCGGCCTCGACCACCAGGACGTTGGTGGCCTGCACGCCGGTCAGTGCGATGCCGGTGGACTCGTCGTACCCGGACACGTCCAGGGCGACGCCGTTGAGGGTGGCGCTGTGCACCGCGTCGGCGGCGATGTCGATGAACGTCTCGGCCCCGGGCAGCGCGTCGAACGTCACCGTGGTGACGGACCGGAACGTCTTGGTCCCGACCGTCAAGTCCAGATCGATGCGGTAGTTGTCAACGGTGACCAGCGCGGCGCGCTCGGCGGCCTGGTCGCGTGTCAGATTGGGAAGTGCCACTAGATCAACCTAGTCGGAACGGCGACGCCCTGGGGACCGAAGTCCGCCCCGGGAACATCGGTCGCACGCCCGAAGTTGTGTTGGGTGGATTGTCATGCCCACGTCGAGAGGACTCATTCCCATGGCGCAAAAAGATGTCGCAGATTTCTGGTTCGATCCGCTGTGCCCGTGGGCCTGGATCACCTCCCGCTGGATCCTGGAGGTCCAGAAGGTGCGCGATATCGACATCAATTTCCACGTGATGAGCCTGGCGGTGCTCAACGAAGGGCGCGACCTGCCCGAGGAGTACCTGGAGATGATGAAGAAGGCGTGGGGGCCGGTCCGCGTCGCCATCGCGGCCGAGCAGGCCAAGGGGTCGGACATCCTGGCCCCGCTCTACACGGCGTTCGGTACCCGGATCCACAACCAGGGCATCAAGGATTTCGAGGTGGTCATCCGCGAATCGCTGGAGGAACTGGGCCTGCCCGCCGAACTGGCGGAGGCGGCCACCAGCGACAAGTTCGACGAGGCGCTGCGCAAGAGCCACCACGAGGGCATGGACCCGGTCGGGCCGGATGTCGGCACCCCGACCATCCACGTCAACAACACCGCGTTCTTCGGTCCGGTGCTGTCCCGGATCCCGCGCGGCGAAGAGGCCGGCAAGCTGTGGGACGCCTCGGTGATCTTCGCCGGCTACCCGCACTTTTGGGAGCTCAAGCGCACCCGGACCGAGTCACCCGAATTCGACTAGGCGCTGCCCGCCGTCCCACACCTTGTTCGACCGGACGGTGTCGAGCCGGTAATCGGTGACGCGGCTGTCGTAGAGCCGGGCCGCCAGGTCATGGGCTTGGCGGACCGGGTCGCTGGGGTCGTGCACGATTTCGCCTCGGCTGTTGGCGTTGCCCACGACCACGCCGACCAGATCCTGGTTCAGATACCGGGTGAGTTCCTGGAACTGTGCGATCACGCCCTGGGTCGCCCCGAGATAGCTTTCCTCGCAGGAGATCAGGACGCCGACCCGTTTGCCCATGATGCCGTCGACCACCTGTTCCTGTTGCGGTGCGCTGTTGGCGGTATAGCAGAACAGCCGGTCGAAGACCGTCTTGAGCCGGCCGGGCATGCCGTAGAAGTACAGCGGCATCGCGAAGATGATGCCGTCGGCCGGCAGCATCTTCTCCAGCAGCAACTCCTCGTACCGATCGTCCAGTGAGCAGGTGCGGTCCTCCGGGCGGCGGCACTGCCGGCAGTTGCCGAGCAGGCGTTCGACGTAGTCCTGCAGGAAGACGTGCTCGACGTCGTGACCGGTGGAGCGGGTGCCCTCGACCGCGGCGCGCGCCAGCACGTGGGAGTTTCCGTCCTCGCGCGGGCTGGCGCTGATCACCAGGGTCTGCATCATGCGGTCTCCGTCCTGTACAGGTTCTCTACCGTCGGTCAACGCCGGTGACGGCATATCTGTTTCGCCCCGTGTGCGGCGCCGCGGTGTCTTCGGATGTTCATCCGCGGTTCCCTCCGCATGCCTGGCTGTGAACTCTTTGTTCGAACTGCGCACTCCGGGCGGGGATGAGAAAGTACCTCTCATGACAGCGGCCGAACCCACCACCGACGGGTCCTATCGAGACAAGATCGCAGCAGTCGAACCCGGCGGGAACGAGTTCATCGCGGAGGCCGACCGGCACGGTAAACCCAGTCAGTTATTCTGGACGTGGACCTCGCCGAACCTCGAATTCGCCACCATCTTCGTCGGCGTGCTCGCGGTGGCCTACTACGGCATGACGTTCTGGCAGGCCGTCGCCGGCATCGTGGTGGGCACCGGGCTGGGCGCCATCGCGCACTACTTCCTGTCGGCGCGCGGACCGCTGCACGGGGTACCGCAGATGGTGTTGGGCCGGTTGCCCTTCGGGTTCAAGGGCAATGCGGTTCCCGCGGTGCTGATGTCGGTGACCGCCGGCGTCGGTTGGTTCGCCACCAACAGTGTCAGTGGTGCCTTCGCGCTGTCGACCCTGTTCCATATCGGTCCGCTGCTGGCCTTGGTGATCATCGTGGTGGTGCAGACCGCGCTGGCCTTCTTCGGGCACAACCTGGTGCAGGCGTTTGAGCGGTGGGCGTTCCCGGTGCTCGCGGTCATCTTCGTGGTCACCTCGGTGGCCATTCTGGCCAAGTCCCATCCGGGTGCGCCGGCCGTGGAAGGCGGCGTAGGCGGACTTGGTGGCTTCCTCTTGACGGTCGGTACCACGTTCGGTTACGCCGCGGGGTGGACGCCGTACGCCGCTGACTACACCCGCTACCTGCCTTCCCGGGTGAACACCAAGAGCACCGGATGGTTCGCCGCTGCAGGTCTTTTCGTGTCGTGCGTGGTGTTGGAGGTGGTCGGCGCCGCATCGGTGACCATCGGTCCGGCGCTGTCGGAGAATCCCACCGAGGCGTTCACCTCCGAGCTGAGCTCCTGGCTGGCCAAGCTCACGCTGCTGGCCATCGCGATCGGCGCGGTGGCAGCCAATGCGATCAATGTGTACTCGGGGGCCATGGCTTTCGTCACCATCGGGATCAAGCTGCCGCACCACGTGGCCCGCGCACTGGTCACGGTGTTCTTCGGGGTGGCCGGTTTCCTCATCGCCTGGTGGGCGCTGGCCGACGCCGCGGCCAGCTACGAGGCGTTCCTGTTGATCATCGCGTACTGGATCGGGCCCTGGCTGGGCGTGGTGTTCGCCGACCAGTACCTGCGCCGTGGGCAGTCGGTCGCCGGATTCCTGTACGACCGTTCGTATGCGAACTGGCCAGGGCTGTCGGCATTCCTGCTCGGACTGGTGGTGTCGGTGGTGCTGTTCTCCAACCAGGAGAAGTTCGTCGGCTTCATCGCCAAGGCGGCCCCTCAGTTGGGTGATATCACCTTCTTCGTCGGCTTCCTGATCGCCGGTGCGAGCTATCTGGTGCTGTGCCGGTCCAAGGTGGCCGCGGAGCGTGCCCTGGTATGACCCCGGAGCAGATGCTCGACGTCGCGGTCGAGGAGGCTCGAAAAGGCTTGGCCGAGGGCGGTATCCCGATCGGTGCCGCGCTGTTCAGCTCGGACGGGGCGTTGCTGGGCGCCGGGCACAACCGGCGGGTACAGAACGACGATCCGTCGGTGCATGCCGAGACCGATGCGTTCCGGGCGGCGGGCCGCCAGCGCGGCTACCGGTCCACCGTCATGGTCACCACCCTGTCACCGTGCTGGTACTGCAGCGGGCTGGTGCGGCAGTTCAACATCGGCGCGGTGGTGATCGGGGAAGCCCGTACCTTTCACGGCGGCCACGACTGGCTGGCCGAGCACGGGGTGGCGGTTACGCTGCTGGACGACGAACGATGCGTGGCGATGATGGAGGAGTTCATCACCGCCAAGCCGGAACTGTGGGCGGAGGATATCGGCGAATGAGTGCCATTGCGACGGTGGACATTTCCCGTTGGTACGCGGGCGGCCCCGACGCCGACGCGCTGGCGGCCGAGGTGGACGAGGGCCTGCAGCGGGCCGGGTTCATCGTGATCACCGGGCACGGGGTGGACCCGGCGCTGGCCGCCGGTGTCCGGGCCGCGGCCCGGGAGTTCTTCGCCCTGCCCACCGAGGTGAAGCAGCGGTATTCGGTGCCGGTCGGCGGGCACGGCTGGATCGGCCCGGGTGCGGAGGCCAACGGCTATGCCGAGGGCACCGAGACCCCGCCGGACCTGAAGGAGAGCTACAGCCTGGGCGCGGAGACCGCGACCGGTGATCCCGAGGTGGACCGGATCTGGTTCGCGCCCAATGTGTGGCCGGCCGAGGTGCCGCACCTGCAGGGCCTGGTGGCCGAGTACACCGCGCAGATGCGCAAGGTGTCCGACGACCTGTTGGCCCTGTTCGCCTACGCGCTCGGGCTGCCGGCGAATCCCTTTGCCACGCTGGCCGACCGGCCGACGTGGACGATGAACATCAACCACTACCCGCCGGTGAGCGTGGTGGGCGAGCCCGAGCCGGGGCAATTCCGGATCGGGCCGCACACCGATTTCGGCACCGTGACGGTGTTGGACCGCGAGCCGGGCGCCGGGGGACTGCAGGTGTACTCCGAGGCCGAGGGCTGGGAGGACGCCCCGTGGCAGCCCGGCGCGCTCACGGTGAACATCGGTGACCTGCTGGAGTATTGGAGCGGGCGGCGGTGGCCGTCGGGCCGGCACCGCGTGCTGCCGCCGCAACCACATGCGCCGGAAGAGGATCTGGTGTCGCTGATCTACTTCTACGAGGCCAACCACGACGCTCTGGTCACGCCGTTGAAGCCGCCGGTCGGGAAGGTCGCTGGGCTGGATCCCGTGACGTCATCGGCCTTCATCAAGGAACGCCTCGACGCCATCACCATCGGGTAGCGCGGCCTCCACGGCGTCCAGTGCCGCCAATTGTTCGGTGCTGAACTCGATTTCGCCGGCGGCCAGGTTCTGCTCCAGGTGCGCCACCGACGACGTCCCGGCGATCAGCAGGATGTTCGGGGCGTGCGCCAGCAGCCAGGCCAGCCCCACCTGGGTGCCCGTGGCGCCGATCTCGCTCGCGATCCGTTGCACCACAACGTTGTCCGCGACCTTGGGGAAGCCGGGGAACGCCGAGCCCAGCGGAAAGAACGGCACCCAGGCGATGCCCTGTTCGGCGCACAGCGCCAGTTCGTCCTCGTGCGTGCGGTTGATCAGGTTGTAGGCGTTCTGTACGCACACGATCCCTGCGGGCAGTGCGCGGCGCAGCGTGGCCAGGTCGACGTTGCTGATCCCGATGGCGCCGATCTTGCCCTCGTCGCGCAGCGTGACCAGTTCGGCCAGTTGGTCGTCCAGGTCGACGATCTGGTCGCCCTCGGCGATCAGGCCCGGCCCCAGGTCAGCCCGGCGCAGATTCACCACGGGGATCTGTTCCACCCCCAGGCCGGCCAGGTCCAGTTCGACGGCGGCGCGCAGGTCGGCCGGATGCTGGGCCAACGCCAGCGGGAGCGGTCCGGAGGTGGCGGACCGGGCGCCGACCTTGCTGACGATCACCAGGTCGTCGGCGTACGGGGACAGCGCATCCCGGATGCGCCGGTTCACCACGCCGTCGTCGTAGAAGGAGGCCGTGTCGATGTGGTTGACGCCCAGCGCGACGGCCCGGCGCAGCACCGCCACGGCGTCGTCGCGGGGGAGTTCGGGCCCGAGCCCCATGGCGCCGTACCCGATTCGCGCGACGGCGTGCCCGCCGAGGGTGCCGGTACCGCCGGGGTGTGAAGTGGTCATGCTGAGCTCCTGGAATGTCATACTGACAGCGATGCGGAGGAACCTCCGCTTTTACCGTAACAAAACGGAGGTGCCTCCGCTATGGCGGAACGGGTCGATGCCCGGCGCAACCGGGCCCGGCTGCTGACGGCCGCGGCCGCGGCCTTCGCCGCGTCCGACGGGCCGGTCTCGCTGGAGGCGATCGCCCGCGACGCCGGCGTCGGCATCGGCACGCTGTATCGGCACTTCCCGACCCGGGAGGCGCTGATCGAGGCGGTGTACTCCACCGAGCTCGCCGAGGTCGCGGCGTCGGCCGACGACCTGTTGCGGCGGCACCGCCCGGCGCCCGCGCTGCGGCAGTGGATGGACCGGTATGCCACCTTCGTCGCGGCCAAGCGCGGGATGGCCGAATCGCTGCAGGCGATGTTCGCCTCCGGTGTCGTGCAACCCAGCCAGACCAGGGACGCCATCGTCGGGGCGGTGTCGGCCCTGCTCGGTGCGGGCGCGCGGGACGGCAGCCTGCGCGACGACGTCGACCCCGACGACGTCGTCACCAGCATGTTGGGCGTCGTGCTGGCCAGCCGATCCACCCAGCAGGCGGCCCGCCTGCTCGACCTCCTGGTCGACGGTCTGGTGGTGAAACGCTGACAGGTTAGGGTTACCGCCATGCGCGTCTACCTCGGTGCCGACCACGCCGGATTCGAATTCAAGAAAACGATCATCGACCACCTGCTCAAGAGCGGCCACGAGCCGATCGACTGCGGCGCCTACGCCTACGACGCCGACGACGACTACCCGGCGTTCTGCATCGCCGCCGCCGTCAAGACCGTCGCGGACCCGGAGAGCCTCGGCATCGTGCTCGGCGGCTCGGGCAACGGCGAACAGATCGCTGCCAACAAGGTCCCCGGCGCGCGGTGTGCCCTGGCCTGGAGTGTCGAGACCGCGCAGCTGGCCCGCCAGCACAACAACGCCCAGCTGATCGGCATCGGTGGCCGCATGCACACCACCGAGGAGGCGCTGGCCATCGTCGACGCCTTCCTGTCCACCCCGTGGTCGGAAGCCGAGCGGCACCAGCGCCGGATCGACATCCTGGCCCAGTACGAGAAGGACCACATCGCGCCGCCGGTCCCCGGCGCCCCCGCCTGACCCATGGCCTGATCGATGCCAGAGGGGCACACCCTGCACCGGCTGGCCCGGCTGCACCAGAAGCGATTCGGGCGCGCACCGGTGACGGTGTCCAGCCCGCAGGGCAAGTTCGCCGACGCCGCCGCCGTGAACGGACAGGTGCTGCGCAAGGCCGACGCCTGGGGTAAACACCTGTTCCACCACTACGCCGGCGGTGCGGTGGTGCACGTGCACCTCGGGCTGTACGGCAGCTTCACCGAGTGGCCGCTGCCCCCGGAAAGGACCCAGCCGCTGCCGGTGGGCCAGGTCCGGATGCGGATGGTGGGCGCCGAGTACGGCACGGACCTGCGCGGGCCCACCGTCTGCGAGCTGATCGACGAGCCCAGCGTGGACGACGTGGTGGCCCGGCTGGGCCCGGACCCGCTGCGGTCCGATGCCGACCCAGATCTGGCATGGAAGCGAATCGCCAAGTCCCGCAGGACCATCGGCGGACTGCTGATGGACCAGACGGTGCTGGCCGGGGTCGGCAACGTGTATCGCAGCGAACTGCTGTTCCGGCATCGGATCGACCCGTACCGCCCCGGCACCCAGCTCGACGCAACCGAGTTCGGTGACATGTGGACCGATCTGGTGGCGCTGATGAAGGTCGGGGTGCGGCGCGGGAAGATCGTCGTCGTGCGCCCGGAGGACGATCACGGTGCGCCGTCGTACCGGGAGGGCCGCCCGCGCACCTACGTGTACCGCAGGGCCGGTGATCCGTGCCGGGTGTGCGGCACCACCATCCGCACCGCCGAGCTGGAGGCGCGCAACGTCTTCTGGTGCCCGAACTGCCAGTCCTGACCACCGGTCGGGCACGTCGGGGACTTTGACGGGACAATCAGTGCGTGGAACTGATCCTCGTCGTCGTCGGCGCCATCCTGGTCACCGCCATCGCCCACCGCCGCGGCTTCGAACCCGCACTGATGATCGTGGTCGTCGGCATCGCCGTATCGTTCCTGCCGGGATTCGAAGCCCCCGAACTCGATTCACACATCCTGTTGACGGTGGTGCTCCCGCCGCTGCTGTATTCGGCCGCGCTGGACTTCTCGTTCCCGACGTTCCTGCGCAACATCCGCCCGATCCTGGGTCTGGGTGTCGGCCTGGTCGTGATCAGCGCGTTCACCGTCGCCGCGGTGTCCTCCTGGTTGGCCTTGGTGCCGTTGACCTTCGGCACGGCGCTGGTGCTCGGTGCCATCGTGGCGCCGCCGGACGCCGTCACCGCCGTCGCGGTGGGCCGCAAGCTCGGCCTGCCCAAACGCGTGATGGCCATCCTCACCGGTGAGAGTCTGATCAACGACGCCGCCGCGCTGGCGTTGTTCTCGGTGGCCGTCGCGCAGGTGGCCGGCAGCCACACCTTCATCGAAAACCCGTTCCTGCTCTTCGGGTACAGCGCGGTGGTCGGGCCGCTGGTCGGCGCGGCGCTCGGCTACGTGACGCTGTGGATCCGCCGCCGGCTGGCCAACCCGGGGCTGGAGACCGTGCAGGGCCTGGTGGTGCCGTTCGCGGCCTTCATCACCGCCGAGGAACTGCACGCCTCCGGGGTGCTGGCCGTCGTGGTCGCCGGTTTCGTGGTGGGCAACGGGACCCTCGACGCGGGGTATCAGACCCGGCTGCAGGAGCGCTACGTGTGGAACTCCGTCGATGTCCTGCTGGAGGCGTTCGTCTTCGCCTATATCGGTCTGCATCTGCGGTTCGTGCTGGAGGATCTGCGCGAAGCCCACGAGTCACTGGTCGAGGTGGCGATCGCGTCCGCGATCGTGCTGGCGATCGTGCTCGCGATCCGGCCATTGTCGGTGTTCGCGATGTTCGGCCGCAACAAGCTGTTCCGGCACGTGGAGACCCGGCTCAGTGTGCCCGCACCCGAACGCGGCCGCGGCGCGCTGGGTACCCGGCGCAAGCCGCCGGGCAAATGGCGATCACGCATCGACCGCCGCACGCTGTCCTGGCAGGAGAACGTCGTGGTGTCGTGGACCGGGATGCGCGGCGTGGTCACCCTCGCCGCGGCGGCCGCGATCCCCGCGACGACCATCGAAGGTGACCCGTTTCCGGAGCGCGCCACCATCCAGGCCATCGCCTTCGTGGTGAGTGTGGGGACCCTGCTGATCCAGGGCTGGTCGCTGCCGTGGCTGATCCGGCGGCTGCAGCTGTCCCGGTTCAACGACGATCACGCCGCCGACCGGGAAGAGGAGGTCAAGGCCGAACGCGTGGTGCATGCCGCGGCCGACCGGGTGCTCGCGGAGTTCCGCGACAACCCGCCCGAGGGGATGGACCCGCAGGTGCTCGCCGAGATCCGCACGGCGATCGCCAGGCACTCGGAGGATGTCGAGGAGATGCCCGATCCCGAGGCGCCGACCAAACGCGCGAAGGTGTTCTCGGCGCTCTACCGCGACGTGCTCTCGGCGCAACGGGCGGCGCTCATCGCCGAGCGTGACGAAGGCCGGATCGAGGACGAAGCCGTGCGGGCCATGCTGGAGCGGCTGGATCTGCAGGAGGCCGGGGTGTCGTCCCGCCTGGAGAGCCGGCTCTAGCTGCCGCCGCAGCCGCCTCCGCAACCCCCGCCACCACAACTGGACCCGCTGCAACTGGACCCACTGCAGCCGGAATTGCCGCCGTCCCAGCTGCCGCTGCCGGTGTCCCAGACGCCGTCGGAGCCGTTGCCCTGGTCGAAGCCCTGCTGAAAACCCTGATCGAACCCGGCGCCGTAGCCGTTCTCGAAACCCTGTGCGCCGTAATCGACGCCGTGCATGCCGTCGAACAATGCGTCGAACAGCAGTACCGAGCCCACACCCCAGGCGCCGGCCACCAGGGCCGGTTTCCACCAGGGTTCGGAGTACCAGCCGGCGGGCACCGGGCGACCGGCGACGCGGCCGCCGGGGTAGTAGTTGGGGGTGCGCGGCGACGGCGCGGGCGAGGCCTCGATCTGCCTGCCCTCCACCGTGACGCGCCGGTCCTCGGTGACCGCACCGGCCGCCCGCTGACCGCTCAGCGATTCCAGTTCCGGTCCGGGGTCCAGGCCCATGGCAGCCCGGGCGGCGCGGACGTAATAGAGGCCTTCGATGGCGCTCTCCTTGGCCAGTGCGGCTTGGCGGGCCGTGGTGGCCTGGTCGATCTGGGACGAGGCGGCGGTGTAGCGCTCGGAGGCGTCCGCCAGGGCCTGTTTGGAGGCTTGGTCGGTGCCGGTCAGGTTGAACACCTGGCCGCCCAGGCGCTCGATGACCCGGCGGGCATCGGCCTTGGCATCGGCCAGTGTCGCGGCGCTGCGCGTTCCCGCCGCCTTCGAGGAGGTGTACACCAGTAAGCCGATGCCGGCGATGACGAACAGGATGAGGATCAGCAGGATGCCGTTCATGGCGATCAGCGTAAGCGGATCAGAAGTCGAATCCGCCGAAGTCGCCGCCGCCATCGAATCCGCCGAAGTCGCCGCCGCCATCGAATCCGCCGAAGTCGCCACCGCCATCGAAACCGCCGTCGCCGCCCCAGCTGTCGCCGCCCCAGCCGCCGTCGGCGCCCATGTCCTGGCCACCCTGGTCGAGCCCGGCCTGCTCGCCCTGTTCGAAGCCCTGCTGGAAGCCGTCACCGTAGCCGTTCTCGAAACCCTGTGCGCCGTAATCGACTCCGTGCATCCCGGAGAACAGCGCGTCGAACAGCAGCACCGAGCCCACACCCCAGGCGCCGGCGATCAGGGCCGGTTTCCACCAGGGTTCGGAGTACCAGCCGGCGGGCACCGGGCGACCGGCGACGCGGCCACCGGGGTAGTAGTTGGGGGTGCGCTGTGACGGGGTGGGGGAGGCCTCGATCTCCTTGCCGTCGAACTGGATCCGGCGATCCTCGGTGACCGCACCGGCCGAGCGTTGGCCGGTGAGCGTCTCGAGCTCGGGACCCGGATCCATGCCCATCGCGGTGCGTGCGGCCCGCACGTAGTAGAGGCCTTCGATGGCGCTCTCCTTGGCCAGCAGCGCTTGCTTGGCGGTGGTGGCCTGGTCGATCTGCGACGAGGCGGCGGTGTAGCGCTCGGACGCATCGGCCAATGCCTGCTTGGACGCGTCGTCGGAGCCGGTCAGGTTGAACACCTGGCCGCCCAGGCGCTCGATGACCCGGCGGGCATCGGCCTTGGCATCGGCCAGCGAGGCGGCGCTGCGCTGCCCGGACGCCTTCTGCGAGAAGTACACCGCAACGCCGATGGCGCCGATGACCAGGACGATGAGCACGAGAAGGACGCCGTTCATGGCTTTCAGCGTACCGACAGAAATCGCCTGGTCTCCGGCCTCGGAGCGGGTTTGCTGAGAGCGAATCTAAGGTCGGCCGGCCGGGTCGTCCACCCACCGATCGTTACGCGTCGGCGCCCGGACGTAAATGGATATCGAGCGACATCTGCGGCGGGCACAAATTCTGGCAAATTTCCGTGCGAGAGGCGCGCGATATTGTCCACAGCGAATGACTGAACGGCGCGGACGGTCGAGAACATTCACTTCGCCACCTTGATTTTGCTTGTGTCCCGGCAAGCGGACATGCGCCATATCGCAGTCGGCGCGGGCGACATTTATTTGCTCGTGAATTAATTAGCGGCAAACCGGCTGTTCAAGACCATTTGATAAGCCCGTCAAAGATATTTCGAATTCGGCGAAGTTTGCCGTCATTGGATTGGAGTGCCCAAAGGCGGGGTAACGAACATTGCACGGCGCTGTGACGAAAGACACGACAAGTAATGGGTTGGGGAGAGGGTTGGAGCAAGTGCCATGTTTGGTTCGTGGAAGTGTGTAGCAAAACCAATAGCGATAGGAGCCGCGCCGCTGTTGGCGGCCACCCTGATGGGGGCGGCGGCGCCGACCGCCCCGACGCCGACCGCGCTGCGTCAGGCGTCCTACGACGTCGCGCTCGCCGCGGCGATCGACACCTCGGCCGATGCGGTCGGTATCGCCGAGTCCCAGCTGTATTTCATGACGCCGGAGGAGGTGAACACCGCACTGGACACCATGCAGTCACTCGGTGTCACGCAGTTCCGGATGTTCGTGCCCTGGCGCGCGGTGGAACCGGCGCCGGGGGTCTATGACTGGACCAACGTGGACAAGGTGATCGACGCTGCCGAGGCTCGCGGCATGGCTGTCCTTGCCGCGGTCACCAGCACGCCGACGTGGGCATCCGACAACCAGACCTCGGCCTATGGGGCGCCGAACGATCCCGCGGACTTCGGCACCTTCATGGGCGCCCTGGCCACCCGCTACGGCGCGGGCACGGGCGACCCGGAGACCGCGCGCATCTCGGCGTACGAGATCTGGAACGAACCGCAGAGCTACGTGTTCTGGAATCCGAAGCCGGACCCCGCCGCGTACACCGAGTTGCTCAAGGCGGCGTACACGGCGATCAAGGCGGTCGACCCCAGCGGCACCGTCGTGGGTGGCGTGGTGACGGCCGGGCGGACGATCGGGGACATCAACATCAGCCCCGTCGAATTCGTCCAGGACATGTATGCCGCCGGTGCGGCCGGGTACTTCGACGCGCTGTCGTATCACCCGTACAACTACGACTGGAAGTTCGGCGACGGGGTCGGCAACCCGATTTCGGCGGAAGGTCAGTTGCAGGCCATGCGCGACCTGATGGACCAGAACGGTGACGCGGACAAGCTCATCTGGACGAGTGAGTACGGCCTCCCCACCTCGTACGTCTCGGAGGCGCAGCAGGCCGACTTCATCGACGACTTCATGGACACCTGGTCGACGCTGGACGGCGTGGGGCCGATGTTCATCTACTCGTTGGTGGACCAGAACTCGGCCTCGACCGAGGTGGAGGACACCTGGGGCCTGTTCCGTGATGACTGGACGCCCAAGCAGGCCGCCGCCGTGGTGCGGAACTGGATCGCCGAGCATGGTGGGCAGATTCCGGATCTGCAGCCGACCGATCCGGTGGTGGCGCCGGTGACGGCGCCGGTGACCGAGACGGCGACGACGACCGATCCGGCGCAGAGTTGGGCCGATTCCGTGGCCGCCGCCTGGGCCAGCTGGACGGCGTCGGTGCAGCAGGCCCTGAACCCGGACGCCGCTGCGGCGCCCACCGCTCCGGTTGCGTCGACGGCCACGGCCGACACGGCGGCGACCTCGCCCGCGGCCACGGCCACGGCCACGACGCTGTCGACGTTCAGTGCCCCGGCCGAGAGCGCCCCGGCGGATACCACCGCGACGCTGCGGATGGCGCCCGCCGAAGCAAGCCCGGCGGCTCCTGAAACCTCTACCGCAACCTCCACCGCCACAACGGAACCGACCACGGCAGCTGCCGATGTCAGCCCGGCCACCGCGGATTCGTTGCGGGCGCCACTGATCGCGGCCACCGAGGCGGAGCCCGATCAAGTTGCCACAGAGCGAGATTCGGAGACCGCGACGACGCCGCAGGCCGAGCCCACCCGAGCGACACCCGCCACTGCCGCAACCCCGGCCACCCCGGCGCAGCCCGCCACGTCGACCGGCCCGGCCACGCCGGCGACCCCGGCGACACCGGCCACCCCGGCGAGCGACGCGCGGGACGCTGCTGCGAGCCAGACGGCCACCCGGACGCAGCAGCGGGACTCGGGCACGGCGAACCGTCGCGCCGAGCACCGGGACCGCGCTGGCGCGGACCGGTCGGCCGGAACGGACGCGGGGGATCGTGCCCCGCAGCGCAGCCGGACCGCGGCTCAGCCCTGATCGCCCCGAACCTGCGGCCGCGCGATGCGTTTCGCATCGCGCGGCCGCAGCGCGGTCAGGCTGATGTCACCGCCGTAGACCTCCAGTACCCGCGGATCCATCACCCGCCGCCACAGCGGCGGACACAGCGACAGCACGAGCATCGCGACGTAGCCGCCGGGCAGCTGCGGCGCCTGTTCAGTGTCGCGCACCGCCTGGAAGCGGCGCAGCGGATGCAGATGGTGATCGGAATGCCGCTGCAGATGCAGCAGAAAGACATTCGTCATCACGGCGGTGCTGTTCCAGCAGTGCGCCGGGCGCAGTGGCTCGTATCGTCCGGACGCCAGCCGCCGCCGGCGTAAACCGTAGTGCGACACGAAGTTCATCGCCTCCAGCAGGAAAATCCCCACCACGGCTTGACCGGCCAGCCAGGGTAGATCCACCGCGCCGAACCAGACCGTCAGCCCCACCAGCATCGCGGCACTCAACAACCAGGCGTTGAGCACGTCGTTGCGCACCGACCACCTCGAGTGGCCTTTGCGGGCAAGGCGTTTGGCTTCCAGCCGCCACGCCGAACGGGTGCTGCCCGTCACCGACCGCACCGCGAACCCGTACACGTTCTCCCGGAACCGGGCACTGGCCGGATCCTCGGCGGTGGCCACCCGGACGTGGTGGCCGCGGTTGTGCTCCACGTAGAACTGCCCGTAGCAGGTCTGCGCCAGGGCCACCTTGCTGAGCCAGCGCTCGGCCCGGCCGCGCTTGTGGCCGAGTTCGTGGGCGGCATTGTTGGCGACGCCGCCCACCACGCCGGTGGCCACCATCAGGCCGAGCTTGCCGACGGGGGCGATGTGCAGCCAACCTCCGCCCGCCCACAACCAGCAGGCGAAGATCAGCGACAGGTATTGGGCGGGCAGGTACAGGTGGGTGGCCGCCCGGTAGTACCGGTCGCCCTCCAGCGCCGCCAGCGCCTCGTCCGGTGCGCGGTGCCGGGTATCGCGGCCGAGCACGTGGTCGACGATCGGCATGACCACGAAGGTCAAGACGGCGCCCGTCCACCAAAACGGTGTCCAGCCCGTCGTCCACACCAGGAGCCAGGACAGCGCGACCATGCCCGGGGTTGCCGGTACCAGCAGCCATAGATATCGCTTCGGGTCCCGCCAGTTCACGTCAGCAATCTTTTTGGGAACATCAATTCCGGGCTGCACGTGTTCCGTTGTGGGCAGCGGATGCACGGTCATCGGATACTTATATCGTGCCGTAGTTGCGTTCGCAATCGTTGCTGAAGCTGGCTGTGAAGATGCGAAATCGGTGGGACCTAGCTGCTCAAACGCCGTGTGCGCCGAGCACACAATATTCGCTCCGCGGCCGCAAAAGCCATTGTCCCCACAGTCAATAAACAGGATGGTGCCAGAATGGCGAATCTGATGCGGTGGTGGTGCACATCGCGATCGTCCTGGCACTCGGCAAACTCGATGAATGGTTCGGCCGGCGGTTGATACGGGCAGGAGACCAGAGAACCGGCCGCGTGGGCCGGTTCTCGTGGAGCGGGCGACGGGAATCGAACCCGCGTAGCTAGTTTGGAAGACTAGGGCTCTACCATTGAGCTACGCCCGCATGATCGTGCAACGCAAGACTGTACCGGCGAGGGCGCGGACAAAGCCAATTGACGGCCCAGCGTGTTGAACCCGTAGTATTCCGACCGCAGCGAAACACGGGGTGTAGCGCAGCTTGGTAGCGCATCCGCTTTGGGAGCGGAAGGCCGCAGGTTCAAATCCTGTCACCCCGACTCAGCCGATTCAGAGATCCAGCACCAGCCGATCGCCGGCCTGCTCGGCCCGGGACACGCACACCAGCATCTGGCCCAGTTCCCGCTGCTCGGCGGTGAGCAGCCGGTCGCGATGATCCACCGCTCCGGAAACCACGCGTTGCACGCAGGTACCGCAGTACCCCTGCTGGCACGAATAGGCCACGCTCGGAACGGCATTGCGCAGCGCCGCCAGTGCGCTCTGCTCCGCGCCCACGCCGACCACCGCGCCACTGCGGGCCAGTTCCAGCTCGAAGGGTGCGCCGTCGACCACCGGCGCGGCGCTGAAGCGCTCACTGTGCACCTCCACGCCCGAGTCCACCGGAATGGCCCGCAGGACGGCGTCGATCATCGGGGGTGGCCCGCACACGTACACCGCAGTGCTCGGGTCGACGTCGTCCACCAGCGCCTCCGCGGTGGGCAGCCCGTGCACGTCGTCGGTGCGCAGCTGCACCTTGTCGCCGTAGGGCAGCAGTTCGTCCAGGAACGCCAGCGCGGCCCGGCTGCGGCCCGTGTAGCACAACGTCCACGGTGTCCCTCGGCGTTCGGCCAGCCGCACCATCGGCAGGATCGGGGTGATGCCGATCCCGCCTGCGATGAAACGCAGCCGCGTCGTGCGCGACGCCGATCCGGGCACGGGCATCATGAAGGCGTTGCGCGGATCGCTCACCTCGATGTGGGCGCCGACCGTCAGGCCGTGCACTTCGATCGACCCGCCGCCGCCTTCTGGGCTGTGCCGCACGGCAATTCGGTACTCGTCGCGCCGTTGCGGGTCACCGCACAACGAGTACTGCCGGGTGAGGCCGGAGGGCAGGTGTACGTCGATGTGGGCGCCCGGATTCCAGCGTGGCAACGGGTGCTCGTCCAACGGTGTGAGCGTCAGCGCGACCACCTGGCCGTCGGCCGCGACGGTTCGCCGGTCGGCGATCCGCATCGTCGTGCGGTTCACCGCGGCCGGCAGTTCCGGGAGTTCGGCATCACCGCCGAGGCGCGTCACCACCGACAGGAAATGCGGCACGGCGGCCCCCGCGATGCGAATCAACAAATCCGGAGCCTTGGTGCGATACAGCCCGGCTGGCGGATCCCCGACGTAGGGCTTGAGCAGTGCGCGCAGCGACAGCCGGGTCATTCGGCCATGGCGCGGGCGGCGGGGGAGGCGGACAGGTAGGCGACCGCCTGCGCGGTGCTGCCCTCGTCGACCGGCGAGTAATCCCGGCGCAGCAGCTTCAGCCCCGACCGCACCAGATACGGCACCGTCGGGATCGACCCGCGCTTGCCGGACGCCCGCAGCTTCCACGCCAGCCGCAGATAGCCGAGGTTGGGCAGGGACGGATCCTCGTGCACCAGGAACTTGATGCCGCGCAGGCTCAGCCCGAAGAACACCGCGCTGACCATGATGCCCGCCGCCGCCTGCGCGAAGTAGTCCATGCCGAAGTACTTGGCGACGTTGTAGGACACGTGCCGGTGTTCCACCTCTTCGGCGCCGTGCCAGCGCAGCAGGTCGGCCATGGTGGGGTCCACCCCGAGGCTGTCCCACGAATTGTTCAGTGACCAGTGGCCGAGCACGCCGGTGAAGTGCTCGGCGGCGCTGAGCGCGTGGGTGCCCGAGGTCAGCGCCTTGCGCCGGCCCGGACCGGTGACCCGTTCCATCCGCTTGTCGTACTGACCGGCCACCCAGTCCAGCTGCTTGAGGAACGGTGTCGGATCGATGCCGTGCCGGCGGACGAACTGCACCAGCACGTCGTCATGGGTGCGGGCGTGGATCGCCTCCTGGCCGATGAAGCCGATGATCTGCTCGCGCAGCCGTTCGTCGCGCACGTACTCCAGCGCGTCGGTCAGCAACTTCGCGAACCAGCGCTCGGCCACCGGCAGGAACAGATTCAGCGTGGTCGCCGCGTGCGAGCCGTACGGGTCGCCCGGCATCCAGTGCAGGGGCGTGTTCTCCCAGGTGAACCTGGCGTCCCTGGGGCGCAGCGCCACTTCTTCGGGGGCGAATTCGTCTATCGGGCTCGGGTCGACGAGCCGCTGGTGAGTCACGACTGACCTCCTTGGGGGGTGACTGTGGCACACGGTTCCCGGCGTCGGGGGCGTTTGAACATTCCGCTGGCTATTCGGTGCGCATTCGGGCACGGATTGGTCGTATTACGGATCGCCGGGCCGTTTGCAGCCCTGCTCGGGGACGCCAAGTGTCGGGTGGCCGAGCGGGTCAACTACCCTGTTCGCGAAGCGCGCGGGCCACCGGAGACGACTTGTTTCGTCCTGGCGTGCCGTGCTGCCACCGAAGACGCAAACAGGAGTAACGCAGTGAAAAGCACGGTCGAGAAGCTGAGCCCCACCCGGGTTCGGATCAACGTCGAGGTTCCCTTCGCCGAGCTGGAGCCGGACTTCGACCGGGCCTTCAAGCAGCTGGCCCAGCAGATCCGGCTGCCCGGGTTCCGGCCCGGCAAGGCGCCGCGCAAGCTCCTGGAGGCCCGCATCGGCCGCGGTGCGGTGCTGGAGCAGGTGGTCAACGATGCGCTGCCGAGCCGCTACAGCGAGGCGGTCACCAGTGCCGAGGTGCAGCCCCTCGGGCAGCCCGAGATCGAGGTGACCAAGCTCGAGGACAACGCGGAGCTGGTGTTCACCGCCGAGGTGGACGTCCGCCCGGAGATCGAGCTGCCCGACCTCGGGGCGCTCACCTTCACCGTCGACCCGATCGAGGTCGGCGACGACGAGGTCGACACCGAACTGCAGAACCTGCGGGCCCGCTTCGGCACCCTGACCGGTGTCGACCGCCCCGCGGCCGAGGGGGACTTCGTCTCCATCGATCTGTCGGCCACCGTCGACGGCGAGGACGTGCCCGAGGCCAAGACCGAAGGGCTGTCCCACGAGATCGGCTCGGGTCAGCTCATCGAGGGCCTGGACGAGGCGATCATCGGTCTGAAGGCCGATGAGAGCAAGGTCTTCACCACCACCCTGGTCGCCGGCCCGCATGCCGGTCAGGAGGCCGAGGTGACGGTCAAGGTGAACTCCGTCAAGCAGCGCGAGCTGCCCGAGGCTGACGACGAATTCGCCCAGCTGGCAAGCGAATTCGACACCATCGACGAGCTCAAGGAAAACCTCGTCGAGCAGGTCCGCCGCGCCAAGCGCATCCAGCAGGCCGAGCAGATCCGCGACAAGGCGCTGGAGACCCTGCTCGCCGAGGTCGAGGTGCCGCTGCCCGAGGCGATCGTGCAGGCCCAGATCGACGACACCCTGCACAACGCCATCCACGGGCTGGACCACGATGAGAGCAAGTTCGAGGAGTCGCTGACCGAGCAGGGCAGCAGCCGCGAGGAGTTCGACGCCGACAACCGCAGCAACGCCGAGAAGGCCGTCAAGACGCAGTTGCTCATGGACGCCATCGCCGACAAGCTCGACATCCAGGTCGGACAGGCCGACCTGACCGAGCGGCTGGTGCTCATGTCGCGCCAGTACGGGCTGGAGCCGCAGCAGCTGCTGGGCTTCCTGCAGCAGAACAACCAGCTGCCGGCCATGTTCGCCGACGTGCGGCGCGGCCTGACCATCGCCGCGGTGGTGCACGGGGCCACGGTCACCGACACCGACGGAAACGTCATCGACACCGCCGAGTTCTTCGGACCGTCCGGCGGTGCCGAGGGTGCCGACGCCGAGGGTGAGCCGGCCGCGGACGACGCGGTGGCCGCCGACGACGCCGAGAAGGCCGAGAAGAAGGCGGCCAAGAAGGCCGAGAAGCAGGCTGACGACAAGGCTGAAGCCAAGGATGACGACAAGGCTGAAGCCAAGGATGACGACAAGGGCGACGACGCCGACGAGTGACGCTGTGAGCGAACGCGCGCCCTCTCGGGCGTGCGGTTCGCCGCGCGTTGGTTAATGTCGGTGAACGAGTACGACAACTCGAGAAAGCAGGTATCCAGCCGTGACTGACATGCGTTCTGGCGCGTCGGGGCTCAACCTCATCGACTCGGTGTATGAGCGGTTGCTCGCCGAGCGCATCATCTTCCTGGGCACCCAGGTCGATGACGACATCGCCAATCGGCTGTGCGCGCAGATTCTGCTGCTGGCCGCCGAGGACCCCACCAAGGACATCCACCTCTACATCAACTCGCCGGGTGGATCGGTGACCGCGGGGATGGCCATCTACGACACCATGGTGCTGGCGCCGTGCGATGTGGCGACCTACGCCATGGGCCTGGCCGCCTCGATGGGCGAGTTCCTGCTCGCCGCGGGCACCAAGGGCAAGCGGTACGCCCTGCCGCACGCGCGGATCATGATGCACCAGCCGTCCGCCGGCATCGGCGGTAGCGCGGCCGACATCGCGATCCAGGCCGAGCAGTTCGCGTTGACGAAGAAGGAGATGAACCGGCTCAACGCCGAGTTCACCGGCCAGACGTTGGAGCGGGTGGAAGCTGACGCCGACCGCGACCGCTGGTTCACCGCCAAGGAGGCCCTGGAGTACGGCTTCGTCGACCACATCATCACCAGCGTCAGCGTCAACGGCGACGGACCAGGAGCAGGTATCAAATGAACCCGATGCAATCGCGCTACATCCTGCCGTCGTTCATCGAGCACAGCAGTTTCGGCGTCAAAGAGTCCAACCCGTACAACAAGCTGTTCGAGGAACGCATCATCTTCCTCGGCGTGCAGGTGGACGACGCCTCGGCCAACGACATCATGGCCCAGCTGCTGGTGCTCGAGTCGCTGGATCCCGATCGCGACATCACCATGTACATCAACTCGCCCGGTGGTTCGTTCACCTCGCTGATGGCGATCTACGACACCATGCAGTACGTCCGGGCCGACATCCAGACCGTCTGCCTCGGGCAGGCCGCGTCGGCCGCGGCGGTGCTGTTGGCCGCCGGCACCCCGGGCAAGCGGCTGGCGCTGCCCAACGCCCGGGTGCTCATCCACCAGCCCGCCGTCGGCGGGGCGATCCAGGGGCAGGTGTCCGATCTGGAGATTCAGGCCGCCGAGATCGAGCGCATGCGCAGCCTGATGGACAGCACGCTGGCCCGGCACACCGGCAAGGATCCGGCCGTCATCCGCAAGGACACCGACCGCGACAAGATCCTCACCGCCGAGGAAGCCAAGGAGTACGGCATCATCGACACCGTGCTCGCCTACCGGAAGCTGTCGGCGCAGAACGCCTAGCTCACCACGAGATTGCCGTTACGGCGCGACTGTTCGAGAGAACGCGCCGTAGCGGCAATTTCGCGTTTCAGCCCGCCGCGGCGTCCGGCGACGAGCCGTCATCACCGGACGCCGGCGCCGCCCCGGCCGGCGCGGTGACCTCGCTCGTCTTCGGGCCCTTCTTGGGGCCGCCGCCATCGGATCTCGACGCGTGCTGGGCCGGGCGCTCCGGGCTTCCCAGCGACGGCCGGACCTTGGGCCGGGTCTTGACCGGCGCGGCCGGCTTCGGTTCGTCCGACGGCGCCGCGGTCTCCGGTTCGGCGTCCGTTGCCGCGGACTGCCGCGCGGCGGGCGGCTGCGGTGTTGCCGAGGGCCCCGCGTCGTCGTCCGTTGCGTCGGTGTCCACGAGCGTGACGGTGCCGGGTGTGTCCGGTTCGGCCTTGTGGCGCCGAGGCGCGACGACGGCGTCCGTGGCGGTGACGGCGTCGGGTACGTCGGCGACTGTGGCGGTGGCGGTCGGTGCCAACGGAGCCGGTGCGGCGCCGGCAGCGGTGATCGCCAGGGGCGCGGTCAGTCCGAAGATCTGGCCCAGGACGGCACCGATGGACGCCAAGGCGCCGCCCACGGCGTTCTCGATCCCGACGATCACCGAGTAGATGGTGCCCACCGCCAGCCCCGCCAGGATGCCGCCGAACAACACGGCGGGCCCGACGATCGGAGCCAGCACGGGATTGTTCATCGCGGGTGCCACCAGCGTCAGCACACCCTGGACGACGGCGTTGACAATCTGGGTGAAGGCATACGAGATGGGTCCGGACGTGGCGGTGGCCAGGGGCGTTGCCGCCGCAATCGGCGTGGTGGATGTCGTTGTCTGAATGTCGCCGGGTACCAGGGGGTCGACGAGCGCGGTGAACGCGCTCACGCGGTCGACGAGTTCGGGCACCGTGGTCGTGAACGGTTGGGGTAGGGCTGCCAGGGCAACCGCGGGCGGTGCCGAGCGAGGTGGGCTGGGCACATCCGTCACCAGCACCATGCTGGCGGCGAGCACGCACGTGCAGGCGGTGGCACCGCCGGCACCGGCAAGGGGTCTTCTCATCGTCGTTCCTTCCCTGTGGCCATGCTCTGTGACCGAAAATTGTCGGTCACGTCGATTTTTGCGGCCCAGGGACGGCGACACCGGGTTTTCAGCAATAGACGCGTCAATAACTGAACGTGGTGGCTCCATCGCCGATCCACTCCCACAACTGCACGGTGCCGCCCGCTTCGGCCCCGGCGATGAAGCTGCTCGCATCCAGGTGCTTGGACTGGATGCAGATCGGGCAGACCAGGTAGCGACCGCCGGCCTTCCGGTAGCGCTCCAGCAGGTCCGGCAGCGGCGGGCAGCCGTCACACGCGGTGCCGACGGCTACCCCGGGGACGACCAGGCGCACGGCCTCCTTGGTCAGGAACATCATGGTCGGTCGGCCCGATTCGGCGGCCCCGACGGCGACCAGGAAGGCCACCGTCACCCGCTCCGCATCCTCCAGGCCGGTGGTGAGACTGATGGCGGCTTTGTTCGTGGTGTTTGTCATGACCTGATCGTGGCCCACCCGCGGCCCGCGCACATGGGGCTTTCGCCCCATTCATCCGGGAGTCGCCAGCCCGTGCCGCAGCGCGTACATGCTGGCGCCGACGCGGTTGGACACCCCGATCTTGGCGTAGGTGCGTTCGACGTGGTTGCGCGCCGTCTTCTCGCTGATCACCAGCGCCGCGGCGATCTCCTTGTTCGACGCGCCGCGGGCGACCAGACCGAGCACGTCCACCTCGCGCGGGGTCAGCCCGTCCGGACGGACTACGGGCCGCTCGGTGCTGTGCCCGGCTGCGTGCAGCACCGCCTCGACCGCGACGGTGTCCAGCGCCCCGGCCCGGACCCGTTCGCGCAGCCGACGCGCCGCCGATGCCGCCGTCATCGCCTCGCGGTAGGGCCGCGGCTCGCAGCCCGAGCGGTAGGCGACCGCCGCGGCCAGGACCCGGTCGGGCAGCCCCAGTGCGGCGGCCGGCAGGCCGCGCGGATAGCCGGAGCCGTCCAGGCACTCGTGGTGGTTACCGGCCAGCTGGGCGACCCGGCTCAGACCACGCACCTGACTGAGGATGCGCACCGTCAGGTACGGATGCAGCCGCACCCGCTCGACTTCACCGGCCGTCAGCGGGCCGGCTTTGGACCACACCTGATTCGAGACACCGATGCGGCCGAGATCGTGCACATGGGCGGCCCGGCGGGTCAGGGCCACGGCCGCCGCGTCCAGGCCGGCCGCCGCGGCCGCGTCACCGGCCAGTTGCGCCACCGCCCGGGAATGCCCGAGGGTGAACGGACACTTGAGGTCGACAAAATCGCCCAGGGCCATCAACAGCGCGTCCAGCCCGGCGTCGTCGAGGCGTTCGTGGCGGTCGGGTGCCTGCTGCAGCACGGCCTGCCAGGCGTCGCCGGTCGCCGGGCCGGCCAGGATCGCCTCGGCGTCCGCGGTGAAAGCGTCCACCACCGCCGGATCGAACTGGCCGCCACGGCGAGCGGTGGCCATCGCGACAGCGCCGGCGACGCCGCCGATCCGGTGGTGCACCTCGGCCAGATCGGCGAGCTGCGCGACCCGCATCTGGATCGGGATGCCGTCAGCGGCCGCGCCCGCCGGCATCCCACCGCCGTCGAACCGCTCGAAGGCGTAGCCCAGCGCGGCCTGCACATCGGGTCCCAGGCCGAGCCGGTCGGCCAGCAGGGCGGCGGAGGTGCAGTGGGAGTGGATCATCCGGGACAGCTGCCCGCGGGCGTCGACGAAGAGGGTGGTCAGCACGTGCAGCCGGTGCAGCAGCGGTTCGCCGCGGGCGATGTTGCCGACCAGGAAACGCATCAGGGGCAGCCCGGCGTTGTCCACCAGGTAGCTGTCGTGGCGCACCGCGATGTCGTCGCCGAACCAGCGCGCGTATTCGTGGGAGTCGGCGTGACAGCCGATCCACATGATCAGCGTCGTGTAGTAGACGCCGTCGCGCTGGGCGCGGTCGAGGCCCAACCGGTCGGCCAGCCGGGTCGCGATCAGTGCGGAGCGCAGCATGTGTTCGCCGGGCTGTCCGAGTCCCAGGTCGACCGCGACCGACAGGGCGGCGAGCAGCTCGGCGCGGCTCGGGGACTCGGCCGGCGCAGCCATGCGCCGATTATGCCGGGTGGCGTGTGCTCGTGGGGCCACGGTGGACGATGGGAAAGCTGCTGCACATGAGGCTTCGACGGCGCCAGGCAGGGCCGTTATCTCCGCCTTTGCCGGTGATGGCGCACGGTATCGTGGAACGCGGCGAAGACACCTTCGATGACTGCGTTTCCGTTACACCGGCGACACGCCAGGGACACGGTCCGCGCGCCGACGGGTGCCGAGCCGCGAGGAGGGATATGTTCTCCTCCACGCGAACAAATACCACCCACGCGATTCGGTGTTATCGGTCGCAACGGGATGGATCGAACGGGTAGCGTCGGGTGAACACCCGGGGCAGCCCACCAAGCGGTGTTGCAACCGAAGGCCAACAGGAAGTAGGACCCACCCACATGGCGCGCATTGGAGACGGCGGTGACCTGCTGAAGTGCTCGTTCTGTGGAAAGAGCCAGAAGCAAGTCAAGAAGCTCATCGCGGGTCCCGGCGTGTACATCTGCGATGAGTGCATCGACCTGTGTAACGAGATCATCGAAGAGGAGCTTGCCGACGCCGACGACGTCAAACTCGACGAGCTGCCCAAGCCCGCCGAGATCCGTGAGTTCCTCGAGGGCTACGTCATCGGCCAGGACACCGCCAAGAAGACCCTGGCCGTGGCGGTCTACAACCACTACAAGCGCATCCAGGCTCAGGAGAAGTCGCGCGATTCCCGCGCCGAGCCGGTCGAGCTGGCGAAATCCAACATCCTGATGCTCGGGCCCACCGGTTGCGGCAAGACCTACCTGGCGCAGACCCTGGCCAAGATGCTCAATGTGCCGTTCGCGATTGCGGATGCGACGGCGCTCACGGAAGCCGGCTATGTCGGTGAGGACGTGGAGAACATCCTGCTCAAGCTGATCCAGGCTGCCGATTACGACGTCAAGCGCGCCGAGACCGGCATCATCTACATCGACGAGGTCGACAAGATCGCCCGCAAGAGCGAGAACCCGTCGATCACCCGCGACGTCTCCGGTGAGGGCGTGCAGCAGGCCTTGCTCAAGATCCTGGAAGGTACCCAGGCGTCGGTGCCCCCGCAGGGCGGCCGCAAGCATCCGCACCAGGAGTTCATCCAGATCGACACCACCAACGTGCTGTTCATCGTCGCGGGCGCGTTCGCCGGACTGGAGAAGATCGTCTCCGACCGCGTCGGCAAGCGCGGGCTGGGCTTCGGCGCCGAGGTGCACTCCAAGGCCGAGATCGACACCCAGGACCACTTCGCCGAGGTCATGCCCGAGGACCTGATCAAGTTCGGCCTGATCCCCGAGTTCATCGGCCGCCTGCCGGTGGTCGCCTCGGTGACCAACCTGGACAAGGAATCGCTGGTGCAGATCCTGTCCAAGCCGAAGAACGCGCTCGTCAAGCAGTACACCCGGCTGTTCGAGATGGACGGGGTCGAGCTGGAGATGACGCCGGAGGCGCTGGAGGCCATCGCCGATCAGGCTATCCACCGCGGCACCGGGGCCCGTGGCCTGCGCGCCATCATGGAAGAGGTCTTGCAGCCGGCGATGTACGACATCCCCAGCCGCGACGACGTCGCCAAGGTGGTCGTCACCAAGGAGACCGTGCTGGACAACGTCCTGCCGACCATCGTGCCGCGCAAGCCGTCGCGGGCCGAGCGCCGGGACAAGACCGCCTGACGCCGATCTAGCTCTTCGAACCCGACGAAATGGCTGTGTTCCACACCGGAACGCAGCCATTTCGTCGTTGTGGCCCCCGGTGCTCGACGATCACCTCGTCCACCAGTGCGGCGATCTCGGCCACCCCGTCCCGCTGGGCGAAGGCCACCTCAAGCTTGCGGGCCCGGCGCAGATAGCGGTCGTCGGCCAGGACCTCCCGGACCGCCGCGCCGACGGCGTCGGCCGACGGTGTGCCGGTGCGCAGGTTGATGCCCGCCCCCGCCCATTCGACCCGGGCGGCTACCTCGGGCTTGTCCTCGGTGTTGCCCGCGACCACCAGCGGCACGCCCGCCGCCAGCGCGCGCTGCACCGCCCCGTAGCCGCCGTTGGTCACCATCACATCGACCTTCGGAAGCAGCACGTCGTGCGGAACATATTCGGTGACAACGGTATTGGCCGGTAAGGCGATCCCGATCTGCTCCACCGGGCGACCGCCGGTGCTCACCACCACCGTGACATCCGCGTCGGCCAGTGCGGTGATGGCCGGCTCGATCAGCCGGGACAGATCGGCGTTGTCCACGGTGCCCTGGGTGACGTGCACCACCGGACGTTCCCGGTCCAAGCGATCCCACCAGGCCGGCGGCCGGAACTCGGTCGCCGGCATCGGCGTGACGGCGCCGACGAAGCGGACATTGCCGGGCAGGTCGGAGCGGGGATACTCGAACTCGGGCACGGTCGGAACGATCAGCCGGTCGGCCAGGACGCCGGAGTCGAGCACGAAGGCCGCAGGCTCGGGCAGACCCAGGACGTCGAGCATCGCGGTGAGCGAACGGTGCGCCGGCCGCAGCAGGACGCGCTGCGCCAGCAGGTTGAGGATGCGGTTGCGGGCCCGGCCGGACAACCCCGATCCCGGGAGCAGGCCCATGCCACCTGGGGCGGTATCGCGACTGCTGAGAAGCAGAGGCGTCGTCGAGTAGGCCAGCACCGGCGGCCGCTCCCGGCGGTCACCGAGCAGCATCGGCAGCACGCCGAGGAAGAAGGCGTCGGTGAGCACCGCGTCGAACGGGGTGGCGGCCAGGGCATCTGCCAATGCCGCGGCCTGGTAGGGCAGCGGCCGCACGAAGACATGCTTGATGTCGAAGTTCACCCGTTCGATCCCCGAGGTCTCGGCGCGGCCGGGCAGGTCGGCGTCCAGTGCGCTGTCGTCGAAGTCGGCGGCGGTGGGCAGTGGCAGCGGCTCGGCGCCGGTGGCCCGGATGGCGTCGGCGTGCCGGGCGGAGGTCAGCACCGTGACGCGGTCACCGCGCAGCACCAGGCCGCGGGCGACGTTGAGCAGCGGGCCGATGTGGCCGATCGGTGGGCAGGAGGCGATGAGGATCGTTGGCATGCCCTCGATGCTCGCCGCCAGCGGTACCCGGCTGCTTGGAGATTGGGTGGAGAACGGGGGGAGATTGTGTCCTGGTGGGTTATCGGACCCGGTCGGGCCGGGTGTAGACGTTCATCGACGCACCGCGCAGGAACGCCACCAGGGTCAGTCCGGCCTGTGCGGCCAGATCCACGGCCAGCGACGACGGCGCCGAGACGGCGGCCAGGATGGGGATGCCGGCCATCACCGCCTTCTGGGTCAGCTCGAAGGAGGCTCGCCCGCTGACCAGGAGTACGGTGCCCGACAACGGGATTCGACGGCTCTCCAGGGCCCAGCCGATGGCCTTGTCGACGGCGTTGTGCCGGCCGATGTCCTCGCGGACCACCAGCTCGGTGCCGTCGGTGTCGTACAGCGCGGCCCCGTGCAGGCCCCCGGTGGTGGCGAACACCTTCTGCGCCTTGCGCAGCTTGGTGGGCAGCGCGCTGAGCACCTCCGGTGCGACGGTGGTGGGATCGTCCCCGGGGGAGTGCCTGCTGATCAGCCGTACCGCGTCCAGAGACGCCTTACCGCACACCCCGCACGACGAGGTCGCGTAGAAGTTGCGGGTCAGGTCCACGTCGGGGGTCGGGACGCCGGGGGTCAGGGTCACGTCCAGCACGTTGTAGGTGTTGACGCCGTCCTCGGTCGCGCCTTGGCAGTACCGCACCGTGGCGATGTCGTCGCGGCTGGTGACGATGCCTTCGGTGAGCAGAAAGCCTTGGGCCAGTTCGATATCCGATCCCGGGGTGCGCATGGTCACCGTCAGCGGGGCGCCGTTGACCCGGATCTCCAGCGGCTCTTCGACGACGAGGGTATCCGGCCTGGTCACCACCCCGTCGGCGGTGCGGTGGCTGATCGGCCGGCGTGTCGTCACCCGACCCATGATTCCAGCCTGACGACGACAGCCTTGGACACCGGCGTGTTGGATCTGACGGCCGTATGATCCAGTGGCACCAGGGGATTGGTCTCCGGGTAGTACGCGGCGGCGTTGCCGGCCGGGGTGGAGTACGCCACGATGCGGAAGTCCTCGGCCCGCCGCTCCCGGCCTTCGAACTCCGAGATGAGGTTCACCCGGTCCCCGTCATGGAAACCGAGCGCCGCGATATCGGCCGGGTTGACGAACACCACCCGCCGGCCGCCCTTCACGCCGCGGTACCGGTCGTCCAGACCGTAGATGGTGGTGTTGTACTGGTCGTGGCTGCGCAGCGTCTGCAACACCAGCCGGCCCGGGGGCACCGGGACCCACTCCAACGGGTACACCGAGAAGTTCGCTTTGCCGGTGTGGGTGGGGAATTCGCGGGCATCGCGCGGCGGATGCGGGAGCTGGAATCCGTCCGGCTGACGCACCCGGGTGTTGTAGTCGGCGCAGCCGGGCACCACGTCGGCGATGGCGTCGCGGATCAGGTCGTAGTCGTCGTTGAACGCCTCCCACGGCACCGGGTGATCGGGGCCCAGCAGGGTGCGGGCCAGCTGGCAGACGATGGCCACCTCGCTGCGCACCTGATCGCTGGGAGGGTGCAGGTTACCGCGCGACAGATGCACCATCGACATCGAATCCTCCACCGACACCAGCTGTTTGCCGGCCCGTTGGAAGTCCTTGTCGGTGCGGCCCAGCGTCGGCAGGATCACCGCGGTGCGGCCGTGCACCAGGTGGCTGCGGTTCAACTTCGTCGAGATCTGCACCGTCAGAGCGCAATTGCGCAGCGCTGCCTCGGTGACGGCGGTGTCGGGAGTGGCGGAGACGAAGTTGCCGCCCATCCCGATGAACGTCTTGGCGCGGCCGTCGCGCATGGCCCGGATACCGTCGACGGTGTCGTGGCCGTGCTTGCGCGGGCTGGTGATGCCGAACCGGGCGTCCAGCGCGGCCAGGAACGCCTCGGGCATCTTCTCCCAGATGCCCATGGTCCGGTCGCCCTGCACGTTGGAATGCCCCCGCACCGGGCACACACCGGCGCCCGGCTTGCCGATCATGCCGCGCATCAGCAGCAGGTTGGTGGCTTCGCCGATCGTCGCGACCGCGTGCCGATGCTGGGTCAATCCCATCGCCCAGCAGATCACCGTGCGCTGCGATTGGGCGAACATCGCTGCCACCCGGCGCAATTGGGTGTCGTCGACGCCGGTGGCCTCGGCCACCACGTCCAGGTCGACGGCGCGGGTCTGGCGTTCGTAGGCGTCGAAGCCGGCACAGTGCGCGTCGACGAACGCGCGGTCCACGATGGTTCCCGGCGCGGCGTCCTCGGCCTCCAGCAGCAGCCGGCCCAGCCCCGCGAACAGCGCCATGTCCCCGCCGATGCGGATCTGGACGAACTCGTCGGCGATCGCGATGCCGTGCCCCACGACACCGCGCACCTTCTGCGGGTCCTTGAACCGCATCAACCCGGCCTCCGGCAACGGATTGACGGCAATGATCTTGGCGCCGTTGCCTTTCGCCTTCTCCAGCACGGACAACATGCGCGGATGGTTGGTGCCGGGGTTCTGCCCGGCGATGACGATCAGATCGGCATGCTCGACATCGTCGACGGTGACCGAACCCTTGCCGATGCCGATCGAGTCGACCAGCGCGGTACCCGACGACTCGTGGCACATGTTCGAACAGTCCGGCAGGTTGTTGGTGCCGAAGCTGCGCACCAGCAGTTGGTACAGGAAGGCTGCCTCATTGCTGGTACGGCCCGAGGTGTAGAACAGCGCCTCGTCGGGGGAGTCCAGGGCGGTCAGCTCGTCGGCGATCAGCCGGTAGGCCGCGTCCCAGTCGATCGGCTCGTAGTGGGTGGCGCCCGGCCGCAACACCATCGGCTCGGTCAACCGGCCCTGCTGCGACAGCCAGTACTCGGGCTTGTCGGCCAGTTCGGCCACCGAATGACGGGCGAAGAAGTCCGCCGTGACGCGTCGCTTGGTGGCTTCCTCGGCGACGGCCTTGGCGCCGTTCTCGCAGAACTCGGCCAGCTTGCGTCCGCCGTGCTCTTCGGGCCATGCGCAGCCGGGACAGTCGAAACCGTGTCGCTGATTGAGCCGGGACAGTGCGGCCAGCGTGCGGGCCGGACCCATCTGCTCCAGGCCGCGCCGCATGCTGACCATCACGGCCTTCACCCCGGCGGCCTCGTGCTTGGCGCCGGTGACCGAGACGTCGCGTTCGTCGTAGCTTGCGTCGACGTCTTCGGTACTGGTCATGCCTTCCAATCTAATCCTGTGAACCGACCGCTGGCCGACGATGCAGGCGGTCGGTATTCGGTATTTGACATGCAGTGATAGACGGCGTCTATCGTCAGACGATGGCCGGCGACGTGTTGCTGCAGCACCTGGACTACCTGCTGGCGCTGGCCGCCGAGCGGCACTTCGGCCGGGCCGCCGCGCGCTGCCACATCAGCCAGCCGACGCTGTCGGTGGCGATCCGCCGGCTGGAGCGCGATCTGGGCATCGTGATCGTGCAGCGCGGCCGTCGCTTCGAGGGTTTCACCGAGGAGGGGCAGCGGGTCGTCGCCTGGGCGCAGCGGATCATCGCCGAGCGCGACGAGATGCTCGCCGACCTCGAGCGGATGCAGGGCCGGTTGACCGTCACCGCGCGGCTCGGCGCGATTCCGACGGCGGTTCCGGCCAGTCCGTTCATCACCGCCGAGTTCCTGCACCGCAATCCGGCCGCGTCGGTGCGCATCGAGGCGCTGTCCTCGCGTGAGATCGCCCGGCGGCTGGCCGATTTCGAGATCGACGCCGGGTTGACCTACCTCGATGACGAAGCGCCGCCGGGGACCCGGTCGGTCGAGCTGTACCGGGAGCAGTACGTCCTGATCGCGTCGGTGGACCATCCGCTGGTCGGCCGGCCGGAGGTGAGCTGGGCCGACGCGGCCGGTTTGGAGCTGTGCGTGCTGACCACCACGATGCGTAATCGCCGCATCCTGGACGCGAACATGGCCGCCGAGGGTGTGCACTACCGTCCGGTCGTGGAGGCGGATTCGGTGGATGCGCTGTACGCGCACCTGACGCACGCCCGGCGGGCCACCATCGCGTCGACCGCCTGGCTGCCGCGGTTGGGTGTGCCTGCGGGTTTCGCGGCGCGGCCGATGGTCAAACACGGCCCGAGTCCGGCGATCGGGTTGGTGGTGCTCGACCGGGCCCCGGCATCCATCGTGGCGACGGCCCTCGTCGCCGTGGCCGAGGGCATCGACCTCGGCGCACGCATCGACACCGCGACCCACTTGCTCTGAGTCACGGCCCGGGGGCCGGGCGGGCCGGCATTCACGGGCCGCGCATTCCCGTACCGCCGTGGGCGTGGTCGGTGCCGGTGCCGTCGACCGGCCTCAGGAGCAGCTCGGGCCGGTGCAGATAATTGATCCGCTGTTGGCCATGGTCAAGCCAGGGCGGCGGCTGCCATTCGACCTCGCCGCGACCGTTGATCGTGGTGGTGTAGCCGCCGTCGCGGTGCACCATGCGATTGTCGGGCCCGCACGCCAACGCCATCTCGTCCACATTGGTGTTGCCGCCGTGTGCCCAATCCGCCGCCGCATGATGCACTTCGCTGCCGTAGGCACCGACGGTGCAACCCGGTTTGGTGCAGCCGCCCTCGCGCGCGATGAGCATGATCCGTTGTGCCCGTGACGCGGTACGGCGCGCCCGGAACAGGGCGAGGGCCGACCCGGTGGCCTTGTCGAACACGGCCAGATGATGGTTGGCATGGGCCGCCATCCGGATGACGTCCCTGATGGGCACCTTGGTGCCGCCGCCGGTGACGCCGATCCCGGCGCGGGATTCCAGATCCTGCAAGGTGGTCCGGATGATCACCGAGACGGGTAATCCGTTGAGCTGACCGAGTTCACCGCTCATCAGAGCGATCCGGCCGATGGCGATCAACGCGTCGTGCCGGCGCTGGGCCGGGGTTCGGTGGTCGTTGTCGATCTGCGCCTGGGTCGGGGTGCCGGAGATGCACGGTTCGTCGTCCGCCGGGTTGCACATCCCCGGCGCCGCGAACTTGGCGAAGAGCACCTCGAAGACCGCCGTCGCCTCCGGGGTCAAGTTCGCGCTGGCCGGCGTCATCGCATCGCGGCCCTGCTTGCCGATCGTGACCCCGCGCTTGCGTTCGCGCTCGGCGTCCTCGGGTACGGGTCCGTCCTGATCGAGCAGGAACAAGCGCAGCTCGGCCGTGTCCTTGAGTTCTTTGGGTCCCACGCCGGTGGCGATGCGCACCAGGTCGATCTCGAACTGCTCCCGGGTGGTGGTGTCGACGAATCCCGGCAGGCGGTCGATGACATCCCGCAGGACGTCGACGTGGCCGCCGTTGATGAGCCCGGCGGCTTGCGCGGCGGCGACGGCGGCCAGGGCCGGCTGCAGTGGCTCACCCGTCAACGACCGGCGCGGCCCCAGATCGGCGGTCTCCGCCAGACGGCGGCCGGCCTCGGCGGTGGACAGCCGCCAACGAATGCGCAGCAGCGCGTTCCAGGACTTCGCACCCAGCTCCTGCGGGGTGCCGTCGGCCTGCAGTTGCACCAGCATCCGGTGCGACTGGGCGGGCAGGCGGCAGGTGAGGACCTCGAACTCGTCCATCACGGCCAGCAACTCGGCCCGTGTCAGCGGCTGGAAGTCGCACGCCGCCAAGGCCTCGGAGGCGGCGCGTAAGGCCGCCAACGCCTGGGACGCGGTTGTCGACATGATTCGAACATACGTTCGACCACCGACAGATTCCGCGGGCGTGGGACGGGTGAAACGCAAGTGACGCCAAAGGGCAGCGTCTTTGCCAAAGTAAGGATCGCGCGGGCCTGTTACAAGCGAATCGCGTCCTTGACGCGTACGTAACAGATTTGCCATCGAAGGTTCCTACCGTGGGTCGGTCAAGCACGCGCAGCGATAGGAACTCCATTGAGTGGTAATGCCGTCCGCCTCCAGGCGATCACCAACGTCGAGGGCTACGTGCCGCCGGCCATCAGCTTCGACCCGACCGAAGCCCCGGGCGAGATCTTCGGGTCCAACGTCTTCACCAAGGCCGAGATGCAGTCCCGGCTGCCGAAATCCATCTACAAGTCCGTCGTCGCGACCATCGAGAAGGGCGCGAAGCTGGATCCGGCGATCGCCGATGCCGTCGCCGCGGCGATGAAGGACTGGGCGCTGGAGAAGGGCGCCACCCACTACGCGCACGTGTTCTACCCGATGACCGGATTGACCGCCGAGAAGCACGACAGCTTCCTGGAGCCGGTCTCCGATGGCCAGACGCTGGCCGAGTTCGCGGGCAAGACCCTGATTCAGGGTGAGCCCGACGCCTCCAGCTTCCCGTCCGGCGGCCTGCGCTCGACCTTCGAGGCCCGCGGCTACACCGGTTGGGACGTCACCAGCCCGGCCTACATCCTGGAGAACCCGAACGGCAACACGCTGTGCATCCCCACGGTGTTCGTGTCGATGACCGGTGAGGCGCTGGACTACAAGACCCCGCTGCTGCGCAGCCAGCAGGCGATGGGCACGCACGCCGAACGGATCCTGAAGCTGTTCGGGCACAAGGACTTCGACCACATCGTGTCGTTCTGCGGTCCCGAGCAGGAGTACTTCCTGGTGGACCGGCACTTCTTCCTGGCCCGTCCGGACCTGATCAACGCCGGCCGCACGCTGTTCGGTGCCAAGCCGCCCAAGGGTCAAGAGTTCGACGACCACTACTTCGGCGCCGTCCCCGAGCGCGTGCTCGGCTTCATGATGGACACCGAGCGCGAGCTGTTCAAGCTCGGCATCCCGGCCAAGACCCGGCACAACGAGGTCGCGCCCGGCCAGTTCGAGATCGCGCCGATGTTCGAGCGGGCCAACATCGCCGCCGACCACCAGCAGCTGCTGATGACCATCTTCCGCAACATCGCCAAGAAGCACGGCATGGAATGCCTGTTCCACGAGAAGCCGTTCGCCGGAGTCAACGGCTCGGGTAAGCACGTCAACTTCTCCGTGGGCAACGCGCAGTTCGGCAGCCTGCTGGTGCCGGGTGACACGCCGCACGAGAACGCCCAGTTCCTGGTTTTCTGCGCCGCCGTCATCCGCGCCGTGCACAAGTACGCAGGGCTGCTGCGGGTGTCGGTCGCCTCGGCCACCAACGACCACCGCCTCGGAGCCAACGAGGCCCCGCCCGCGATCATCTCGATCTTCCTCGGTGCCCAGCTGGCCGATGTGTTCGAGCAGATCGCCAAGGGCGCTGCTACCTCGTCGAAGGGCAAGGGCAGCATGATCATCGGCGTCGACACCCTGCCGGAACTGCCGACCGACCCGGGCGACCGCAACCGCACCAGCCCGTTCGCGTTCACCGGCAACCGGTTCGAGTTCCGGGCGCCGGGTTCGGGGCAGACCATCAACGTCCCGATGATCATCCTGAACACGATCATGGCCGATTCGCTGGACTACATGGCCACGGTGCTGGAGAAGGCCGTCGCCGACGGCACCGACTTCGACGCCGCGGTGCAGCAGCTGCTCACCGACATCATCACCGAGCACGGCGCGGTCGTGTTCAACGGTGACGGCTACTCCGACAACTGGCAGATCGAGGCCGCCGAGCGTGGCCTACCGAATCTCAAGACCACGCTGGATGCCATCCCCGAGCTGATCAAGCCCGAGGCGATCGCGGTGTTCGAGAAGTACGGCGTGTTCAACGAGCGGGAGCTGCACAGCCGCTACGAGGTGCGCTTGGAGCAGTACGCGCTGACCATCGGTGTGGAGGCCAAACTCGCCCTGGAACTGGGGACGACCGTCATCCTGCCCGCCGCGATCCGCTACCAGACCGAGCTGGCGCAGAACGTGGCGACGCTCAAGGCCGCCGGCGTCGAGCCGGATCTCACCCTGCTGGAAGGGGTTTCGAAGCCGATCGCCGAGTTGTCGGCGGGGCTGGCGACCTTGAAGGCGGCGCTGGCCGACCACTCCGCGGAGTCCGCGCTGGACGAGGCCAAGCATGCCCAGTCGGCACTGCTGCCCGCGATGGAGGCGGTGCGTGCCGCGGCCGACGCGCTGGAAGGCGTGGTGGCCGATGACCTGTGGCCGCTGCCGACGTACCAGGAGATGCTCTACATCCTGTAGGCGATTGCCGGTTTGTGCGGTTTCATCCGCGGCGCGCCGACGTCCGCGGATGGAACCGCACAAACGCGTGCACCGACTTTGTCTTAACGTATGGACATCACTACACCGGGGTGGCTACCCTTCGGACGATGAGCAGCAGCACGCCCGTCGGCATCATCGGCTTCGGATGGATGGGCCGCGTCCACGCCCAGGCCTATGCCAGGGTCCGGCACCACTACCCACTGCTGGAGCGATTCCCGGAACTGGTGGCCATCGCCGACGAGGTTCCTGGTCGTGCCGACGAGGCAGCCCGGCAGTTCGGTGCCCGGAAAGCCGAAACCGCTTGGGCCGCTGTGGTCGCCGATCCGGTGATCGAGGCCGTCAGCGTCACCGCGCCGAACTTCCTGCACCGCGAGATCGGCACCGCGGTTGTCTCGGCCGGTAAGCACCTGTGGATCGAGAAGCCGGTGGGGCTGACCAGCGCCGACGCGCTGGCGGTCGCGCAGGCCGCCGATGCCGCCGGTGTGCGCACCGCGGTCGGCTTCAACTACCGCAACGCGCCTGCGGTCGAGGCCGCCCGCGAGCTGATCGCTGCCGGTGAGCTCGGCGCGATCACGCACGCCCGCTTCTACTTCCTGTCGGACTACGCCGCCCATCCCGACGGCGCGCTCAGCTGGCGCTTCCAACGCGACCACGGCGGCAACGGGGTGTTGGGCGATCTGGCCTCGCATGCCGTGGATCTGGTGCACTACCTGCTGGGCGGCGTCGAGTCGGTGATGGGCGATACCGCCATCTTCATCCCGGACCGTCCGGTGCCCACCGGTGCGACCAGTGGGCATCAGCTGGCCTCCGGCGGGGTGCGGGACAGGGTGGAGAACGAGGACTACGTCTTCGCGCAGCTGCGGCTGAAGTCGGGCGCCCGTTGCTCGGTCGAGGCCAGTCGGGTGGCCGTCGGTGAGCAGAACGCATACGGATTCGAGATTCACGGCACGGCGGGTGTTGTCGGCTGGGACTTCCGCCGCATCGGTGAGTTGCGGGTGGGTGCCGGCTCGGTGTACCAGGATCAGCCGGTCACCACTCGCCATGTCGGACCGGGTGATGGCGAGTACGCGGCCTTCCAGCCCGGTGCGGCGATGGCCATGGGCTATGACGAACTCAAGGTCGTTGAGGCGCAACGCTTCCTGCAGTCCGTACAGGCCGGCAAGCCCGTCGGTGCGACCATCTGGGACGCGGTGGCAGCGGCACGGGTGATCGAGGCGATCACCGAGTCGGCGCGCGCTGGTTCGTGGGTGAATCCCAGCCCGCTCACCCCGTAGCGCGCAGCTGCCTGCGGATCTCGTCGGCGACCTCCAGCGTGGCGATCGCGTACCGCAGCGGGTGGATTTCGGATTCGGTGCGGCCCTGGGCGATCAGCCTGGCTGCCTCCACGGCGGCGTAGTGCAGGCCGTCGGTTTGCACGCCCGGCTTCTCGTCGTACCGCAGTACGCGGCCCGGAGCGCTCGGGTGTCCCTTGTGTCGGGTGAGCGTGAACGGGCCCGGCATGAAGAACGGTCCGTCGATGTGCAGCGTTGCCTCGCGCCCGGCGATGACGGCCGCGGTGGGGGTGTCCGACAACATGGTGGTATGCAGGACGGCCAGGTTGCCCGCCGCATCGGACAGGGTGGCGGCGATCTGGCCGTTGAGACCGGGTGCGGCATCCTGGCCGTGGGCGCGCACCGAGGTGAAGCCCGCGGAGACGAACTGGGCGAACGCGATCGGATAGGTGCCGAGGTCGAGCAGTGGGCCGCCGGCCAGGGTGGGGTCGTAGATGCGGTGCTCGGGTGTGAAGAACTCACCGTGATCGGCGAGCACGGTGCGGATCTCCCCGAGGGCGCCATCGTCGAGGAGTTGACGGATGACATCGAATTTGGGCAGGAACTTTGTCCACATTGCCTCGCCGGCAAAACGATTCGCGCGTTCGGCGGCCGCTGCGATGTCCCGCGCCCCGTCGGCGTCCACCGCGATCGGCTTCTCGACGAGCACGTGCTTGCCGGCCTCGAGTGCGGCGATGGCGTTGTCGCGATGGCTCGGGTGCGTCGTCGCGACGTAGACGATGTCGACGTCGGGATCGCCGAACAGCGCCTCGTACGTACCGTGTGCCTTCGGCACGGACCATTGCGCGGCGAAGGCTTCCGCGCGGTCGGCGCCGCGGGAGCCCACCGCCACGATGCGCTGGGTGGTGTACGACAGCAGCGACTCGGCGAAGCGGTGGGCGATCCAGCCGGGTCCCAGGATGCCCCAGCGCAGGCTGGGCGCCTCGCGTGGATCGGGGGTCCGGGGGAGCGGCAGGGCGGTTGTCATGCCTGTCAGCGTAAACGGGCAAAACGCTTTTTGTTAAGACATTAAGATGTAATACTCGGACCATGACTGTACGCGTAGGTGTGATCGGGGTCGGCGTCATGGGCGCCGACCATGCCCGCAAGCTCGCCCGGGTGATTTCCGGCTCGGACCTGGTTGCGGTCACCGATTTCAACAGCGAGGTCGCAGGCGCGGTGGCCACCGAGCTCGGTGCCCGGGTGCAGCCGGACGGGCAGGCGTTGATCGCCGACGCCGACGTGGACGCCGTGGTCATCGCGACCCGCGACGACACCCACGCCGATCTGGTGCGGGCCGCGCTGCGCGCCGGGAAACCCGTGATGTGCGAAAAGCCGTTGGCGCCAACGGCTGCGGAATGCCGCGAACTCGTCGCGGCCCAGCGCGAACTGGCGCCACCGGTCGACCTGGTGACGGTCGGTTTCATGCGCCGATTCGACCCGCCATACGTGGCGCTGCGGGAACGCGTGCGCGACGGTGCCCTTGGCGCGCCCATGATGGTGCACGGCATCAGCCGCAATGTGTCCAGCGCTCCCGGTGGCGACTCGGCGGCGTCGATCACCAACTCGGCGATCCACGAACTCGACATCATGCCGTGGCTGCTGGATTCCCCGATCGTGGAGGTCAGTTATCAGCACGGCCGCTCCTCCGAGCACTCGGGCGCCCGCCAGGACCCGCAGTTCTATCTGCTGCGCACGGCATCCGGCGTACTGGTGACCGTCGAACTCTTCCTCAATGCGCGCTACGGATATGAAACCCGCTGCGAGGTCGTGATGGAGACCGGCACCGCCGCCCTGGCGTTGCCCGCGCACATCGTCACCGACGCGGAAAGTCGTCGGGCGGTGGATTATCCGGTTGACTGGATCCCGCGGTACAGCGACGCCTATCGCATCGAATTGCAGGAGTGGGTGGACTCCGTCGTGGCCGGCCGGCCGTCGGCGTTGGCCACCGCCGAGGACGGCCTGCGCGCGGCGCTGGTTGCCGACGCCCTCATCGAGTCGATGAAGTCCGGCGGCCGGTGGGTCGAGGTCGCGGACTGAGCGCGGTCACGCGAGCGCGAGAAACAGCTTCTCCAGTTCGGCTTCGGTCATCGGGTCCGAACCGTCGGCCGTCTCACCGGCGATGCACTCCCGCAGGCCGGTCGCGACGATCTTGAAACCGGCGCGGTCCAACGCCCGCGATACCGCGGCCAACTGGGTCACCACGTCTTTGCAGTCGCGGCCCTGCTCGATCATCGAGATCACCCCGGCGAGCTGACCCTGCGCGCGGCGCAGTCGGTTCAGCACCGCAGTGATATTTTCCTGGTCACCGGTCATGGTCCACGTCCTCCACTCTCGCTCCACCGCAACAGCGTACCCGCGGGGGTATATTCCCGGCGGACGGTGCGCCGCATGTCAGATGACAGCACCGGGCGTGCCGTCGTCACGGATGACGTGCAGCCCGGCATGCTGCCAGGCCGTCATGCCACCGTGGACGTTGTAGACCGGCACGCCGACGGCCGCGAGCTGGGCCGCCGCGGCGCCGGATCTGCGGCCCGACTTACACACGGCGACGACCGGAACCGTGCTGTCGAAGGTGCCGACAGCCAGATCGCCCAGCCGAACGTGTACCGCACCCGGTGCATGGCCGGCGGCCCACTCGTCGTCCTCGCGAACGTCGAGCAGGATGGCGCCGGACTGGGCCACGACGGCGGTCGCCGCCACCGGGTCGATATCGATGACGTTCACCCCGTGTCCTGAGTTGTCGGATCGAATCATGTCGAAACCTCCTGGTGTCGTTGATTGTTTTCGTCTGAGCCCGATGCCGGGAGTGGTGTATCCCGGACCGCGGGGCGCCAGCGGACTTTGATTGGCCACCAGAACCAGGGGCCCAGGAGCGCCGCGATGGACGGGGTCATCAGCGAGCGCACGATCAGGGTGTCGAGCAGCAGCCCGATGCCGATGGTCGTGCCGCCCTGTCCCACGTTCAGCAGGTCGCCGGACGCCATGGCGCCCATGGTGAACGCGAAGACGAGTCCGGCGGCGGTCACGACGCTGCCGGTGCTGCCCATCGATCGGATGATGCCGGTCTTGATCCCGGCGCCGATCTCTTCCTTGAATCGTGAAACGAGGAGCAGGTTGTAGTCGCTGCCGACGGCCATCAGGATGATGACGGCGAATGCGAGGACGATCCAGTTCAGTTCGATCCCGATCACGCGTTCCCAGACCAGCACGGAGAGGCCGAAGGCTGCCCCGAGCGACAACACGACGGTGCCGACGATCACCAGTGACGCGACCAGCGCCCGGGTGATCACGATCATCACCAGGAAGATCAGGGTCAGCGCCGCGAACGCGGCGATCATGGTGTCGTACTTGGCGCCGGACTGGATGTCCCGATAGGTCGCGGCGGTCCCGGTGAGGGTGATCTCCGAATCGGCCAGCGACGTGCCCTTCACCGCTTCGTGTGCGGCGACGAGTTCGTCATCGACGGTCGAGATCCCTTCTTCGGTGGCCGGATCGACGTCGTGAGTGATGATCAGACGTGCGGCCTTGCCGTCGGGGGACAGGAACAGGGCAAGTCCCTTCTGGAAGTCCGGATTGGCGAAGACCTCGGGCGGGAGATAGAAGTAGTCGTCACTCTTGGAGGCGTCGAACGCCTCGCCCATCGCCGTGGCGGTGTCGGTCATCTGCTGCATTTGCTCGATCAGCCCGGCGAAGCTGCTGTGGATGGTCTGCAGCGTCTGTTGCATCGACGTTGCCGTCGAGATGATCGGCGGGAGTTGGTTGACCAGCTGCGGCACCAGCGCGTCGACATCGCCCATCCCGTTCGTCATGGCGTCCATGTCCTTCAGCAGCACGCTCATGTTGTCACTGAGGGTGGCTACGCCGTCCATGGCGTCGAACGCCGACCGCACGCCCCGGCACGCGGGGATGTTGAAGCAGTTGGGTTCCCAGTAGAAGTAATTGCGGATCGGCCGGACTTCGTCGTCGAAATCGGCAAGGTGGTCGCGCATCGTGTCGACCGACGCCTTGAGGACGTTCGCGTCCTCGACCGTGCTGTCGGCCGAGGCCGTGGTGCGATGCATGGCCTCGGAGAACTTGACCATCACATTCTGTATCCGGGTCATCGCGTCGATCATCGTGCCCAGGTTGACCGACATCAAGTCGAGGTCGCTCACTCGTTGTTTCAGGAACTGCAGATTCTGGGTGATCGGTACCGATTGCATGCTGAGCTGATAGGGAATGGAGCTGTGCGCGATCGGCGAGCCCAGCGGCCGGGTGATGCTCTGGACCATGGCAATGCCACGAACCCTGAACAGCGCCTTGGCGATTCGATCCAGGACGATCATGTCGGTGGGATTGCGCATATCGTGGTCGGATTCGACCATGAGGATGTCGGGGTTCAACCGTGCTGCGCTGAAGTGCTTCTCGGCTGCCGCGTAGCCGATGTTGGCCGGCACGTCGGCGGGAATATAGTGCCGGTCGTTGTAGCTTGTCCGGTACCCGATGACGGCGAGGACGCCGAGAATGGTGATGGCGGTCGCCACGACGAGAATCGGTTTGGGCCAGCGGACGGTAGCGGTGCCGATTCGGCGCCATCCTTTGGTCTTCATCTTTCGCTTCGGATCCAGCAAGCCGAATCTGCTTGCCAGGACCAGGATGGCAGGGGCCACGGTGAGTGCCGCCGCGACGGCGACGATCAGTGCGATTGCCGACGGATACGCCAGCGATTTGAAGTAGGCCAGGCGGGTCAGGCGTAGGCACAACATCGCGCCCGCGATGGTCAGGCCCGATCCGAGAATCACGTGTGCGACGCCGTGGAAGGCGGTGTAATAGGCCGATTCCGGGTCTTCGTCATTCTGGCGGGCCTCTTGGTAGCGGCCCATCAGAAAGATGGCGTAGTCGGTTCCGGCCGCGATGGCCAAGGCCGTCAGCAGTGGGACGGAGAAGGTCGAGAAGTCGATCACCCGGAAGTGGCCCAGCAGGGCGACGGCCCCTCGCGCGGCGCCCATCTCGATGCCGACGATGGCGAGGATGAGCAGCACCGTGCTGATCGAACGGTAGACCAGCAGCAGCATGATCGTGATCACGACCATGGTGACCACGGTCATCTTGACCATGCTCTTGTCGCCGGTCTCCAATGAGTCGGTGGTCAATGGGGCGGGACCGGTGACATAGACGTGCAATCCGGCCGGCGCCGGGGTGCGGTCGACAATGTCGCGTACGGCCTCGACCGATTCGTTGCCCAGGGTGCTGCCCTGGTCGCCGGCGAGGCTCAGCTGGACGTAAGCGGCCTTTCCGTCGGCGCTCTGCACGCCGGCCGCCGTGATCAGATCACCCCAGAAGTTCTGCACGTGCTCGACATGCTTGGTGTCGCCTTCGAGGCCGGCGATCAGTTGGTCGTAGTAGCGGTGTGCCGTCTCACCGAGCGGTTCGTCACCGGTGAGCACCACCATGGCAATGCTGTCGGAGGTGGATTCGGCGAACTTCGCGCCCATTTTCTTGGCCGCGATGACCGAGGGGGCGTCCTGTGGGGACATCGATACCGCATTGTGCTTGCTGACCGATTCGACCTGGGGGAGAAGAAGGTTCAGCCCCGCGGTGATCGCGACCCATACCAGGATCATGGGGACGGCGCCGGCGCGGATGGTGCGGGCGACGAACGGGCGTGCGGCGTGGTCGCTCATGCGGCCTTGTCCAGACAGAACGCCTGGGCATCGCGGCCGGTGGCATGGCGCTCGGCGACCACCTTGTCATTGACAAGGATGCGGCAGCCCAGCGAGGTGCTGTCGCTCTGGGCGACCACGTTCGCCAAGATCCCGGGAGCTGTGGTGACGACGTCGACCGACCAGGGCAGTGCGGTGAAGGTCGCTTCCCTGGTCTTTCCGTTGGCGTCGAGGAAGCTCACCTGGCCGCTCGTCGCCGGAGGGCCGATGACCTCATAGGTGACGCGCTTGGTGTTGAACGGCACGATGGCGTCGACACGCTCGGAGCCGGCGACGAATGGCAGATCCGAGTCGAAGAACGTGCGCAGCCGGCTCACCACAGCCGCGGCGGCCAGGAGGGTCAGCACGACCACCGCGAGCACCCAAAACCGTTGTAAGCAGCCGAACAACGGCGGCATCTTCATCAGTGGAGCCCTACCTCTCAGATGTGTGCACCGGCCCCCGGTCGATGGCGGGCTCGGGCGTGGCAAATACCCCAGGCGGTATTTCGCTGCCCACGGCAGCTTAACGCGAACCACCGATATATACCATAGGGGGTATGGTATGTTGACATAGTCACGGGATCGCGCCTGCTTCGCGAACATGGTTCGGGAGGCCGTCCGGACGCCCTCACTGCCGAAGGGCTGGAGAAGCTCTTCTCGGGCCTGGTCTGAGATGTCCTCGTCGGGGAAAGGAGTATTGCAATGTGTCGTGCTGTCACATGCCGGGTATGCGGAAAGACCACGTGGGCCGGTTGCGGGATGCACGTCGACGCGGTGCGGCGTGGGGTGCCGGCCGGTCAGTGGTGCGCCGGGCACTCGTCGGATGGACCTGCGCCGGTCCGGCGGGGTTGGTTCGGTCGACGCAAGGCTGCGAAGGGCAAAGCTTAGCCCGGATCTCGCGGCGGTTACCGGCCGTAAGGTGACCAAAGCCTCTAGTGGAAAATACGGCAGGGGGTATCGTTCGACAACTGAGCGATACCCCCTCTTGCTTGCTCCAGACCTCGGAATAAATTACCCCAGTGGGTATCTTGTATATACCCGTAGGGGTATTAACACCACCACGAGAGAGAAGGTCGCAATGATCCTCCAGCAGTACTACCTGGATTGCCTGTCCCACGCGTCATACCTGATCGGCGACGAAACCACCGGTCGCGCGGTCGTCGTCGACCCGCAGCGCGATGTGGCCGAATATGTGGCCGATGCCAGAGAACAGGGACTGACCATCGAGATGGTCATCGAGACCCACTTCCACGCCGACTTCCTGTCCGGCCACCTCGAGCTCGCCAAGGCCACCGGCGCGAAGATCGTCTACTCCTCGGTCGCCGAGACCGAATTCGAGTCCATCGGCGTCCGCGACGGTGAACGTCACTCACTCGGTGACGTCACGCTGGAGTTCCGGCACACCCCCGGACACACGCCCGAGTCGATGAGCGTGGTCGTCTACGAGCACGCCGATGATCAGGTGCCCTACGGGGTGATGACCGGCGACACGTTGTTCATCGGTGACGTGGGCCGCCCCGACCTGCTGGCCTCGATCGGCTTCACCCGCGAGGAATTGGCGGACAAGCTCTACGACTCGCTGCACAACAAGTTGATGACCTTGCCCGATTCGACGCGGGTGTACCCGGCGCACGGTGCGGGTTCGGCCTGCGGCAAAAATCTGTCGACGGACCTGTGGTCGACGATCGGCGATCAGAAAGCCACCAACTACGCGCTGCGGGCCCCCGATAAGGCGACCTTCATGAAGCTCGTCACCGAAGGACAGCCGCCAGCGCCCGGATACTTCGTCTACGACGCCATCCTCAATCGCAAGGACCGGGAACTGCTGGACGAGACCAAGATGCCCGCCGCGATGACCTATGAGCAAGCCCGTCAAGCGATCGATCGAGGAGCCGTCCTGGTCGACGGGCGCACGCCTGAGGAATTCGCGCAGGGCCACCTGCGCCAGGCGATCAATATCGGGCTCGAAGGCCGCTACGCCGAGTTCGCCGGTTCGGTACTGCGATCCGATGTCGACATCGTTCTGTTCACCGAACCCGGCCAGGAACTTGAGGGCAAGAACCGGTTGGGCCGGATCGGCTTCGACCGGGTCGTCGGTTACCTGGCCGACCCGTACCGGACGATGTTCACCCATCAGGACGATGTGGTCGTCGCGTCGCGTCTGACGGCAAAGGCATTCAACGAGCGCGCGGCCCGTATCAAGGATCTGCAGATCGTCGACGTCCGCAATCCGGGCGAGGTCGAGGGCGGGGCCATTCCGAACGCGATCCCGATTCCGGTGGGCCAGTTGCCCGCGCGGCTGGGCGAGTTGGATCCCGCCAAGCCGACGGTCGTGTACTGCGCGGGTGGCTACCGGTCGTCGGTCGCCGCCAGCCTGTTGCGGCACAACGGATTCACCGATGTGAGTGACATCCTGGGCGGGTACGGCGCCTGGGAAGAAACCGTCCAGAACGCTTGAGAACGAGGACACGCCATGACCATCTCAGCCAAACATCAGGTCGTGATTGTCGGCGGCGGAACCGCAGGCATCACCGTCGCGGCGCGGTTGCTGCGCAAGGGTTTCGCCGATGTAGCGGTCATCGAGCCGTCGGACAAGCACTACTACCAACCGCTGTGGACACTCGTCGGCGGTGGTCAGGCAAAGGCCTCGACGACCGAACGCGCCGAATCGTCGGTCATGCCCAAGGCTGCCACCTGGATCAAAAAGGCCGCAGGCGCCATCGATCCCGACGCCAACACGGTGACCTGCGTGGACGGCGCCACCTATGAATACGAGGTGCTGGTCGTCTGCCCTGGTATCCAACTCGATTGGAACCGCACCGACGGCTTGGAGGAAACCCTTGGATGCAACGGGGTCTCGTCGAACTACCGGTTCGATCTCGCGCCCCGCACCTGGGACCTGATCCGCGGCCTCCGCTCCGGAACCGCCGTGTTCACCGTGCCTTCGGGCGCCATCAAATGTGCCGGCGCTCCGCAGAAGATCGCGTACTTGGCGGCCGACCACTGGCGCTCGGAAGGTGTTCTCAAGGACATCGACATCCATCTGGTCATGCCCGGTGCCCGGCCGTTCGGGATCCCGGCGATCGCGGACAGCCTCGACAAGGTGATCGCCGACTATGGAATCACCTTGCACACCAACTCGGAAGTAACCTCGGTCGACGGCGCGGCGCAAAAGGTCGGCATCAGCAGCGTGGGGCCGGGCGGCACCGACACCATGCTGCCGTACGACATCGTGCACGCTGTGCCGCGGCAATCCGCACCCGACTGGGTGAAGCACAGTCCGCTGTCCACCGGCGACGCCATGGGTTACGTCGAGATCGACAAACACACCATGCAGCATGTGCGGTATCCGAACGTGTTCAGCCTGGGCGACGCCGGTTCGTCGCCGAATTCCAAGACCGGCGCTGCCATCCGGAAGCAGGCGCCGGTGGTGGTCGACAATATCGACGCGTATCTGAACGGACGGCCGCTGCTGGCCTCCTACGACGGCTACTCCTCGTGCCCGATCGTCACCTCGTCGCACTCGATGCTGCTCGCCGAGTTCGACTACGACCTCAACCTGGAACCCACCTTCCCGCTGCTCAACCCCACCACGCCGCACCGCGCGTACTGGTACCTCAAGAAGTACGGGCTGCCGTTCATGTACTGGAACCTGATGTTGCGGGGCGTGGCCTAGGAAAGCCGCTGGGTCACAAGGAGAGACTGCTTCATGACCATCGCCCTCGCCCTCGCCCTCGGTGCCGTCATCGGTGCGCTGTTGGGCCTGCTCGGCGGCGGAGGCTCCATCCTTGCCGTGCCGGCTTTGGTGTACGTGTTGGGACTCGATGTCCAACAGGCGATCCCGATGTCGCTGATCGTGGTCGGCACGGCCTCGGCGGTCGGGGTGTTGCCGAGGGTTCGGGCCGGCCAGGTGCAATGGCGGCTGGCCACGGTGTTCGCGCTCGCGGGCATTCCCGCCACCTTCATCGGCACCGCGATCGGCAGGCACTTGCCTCAGTCGGTGCTGATGATCGGTTTCGCCACGGTGATGGTCGTGGCCGGCATTCGCATGCTGCAGGAGAATGCCGGAACCGGCACGGCATGCCGAGTGGGCGACGGGGGCATCAACTGGCGCCGCTGCGCGCCCCGCTCGATACCGGCAGGATTCCTGGTCGGACTTCTCACCGGACTCTTCGGCGTCGGTGGGGGATTCCTGATCATCCCCGCGCTGGTGTTGATGCTCGGGGTGGAGATGTCCATCGCCGTCGGCACCTCGCTGTTGATCATCGTGGCCAATTCCGCGGCGGGCGTCCTGTCGCATCTGAGCGGCGCCGATATCGACTGGGCGATCGCGGCAGCGTTCGTCGGCACCGCGATCGCCGGGTCGTTGATCGCCGGACAGTTCGGAGCCCGACTCGACACCCGGCGCCTCCAGCGTTGGTTCGCCTACCTGGTATTCGCGGTCGCGGTGTACGTGCTGGTCGATACGCTGTTCGTGCGCTGACGGCCGATCAGAGCACCGAGTACGCCGAGTCCGCGGCGAGCTTGAGCGCCTCCCGAACCGGGAGGGCGCGGAACGACTCGGACAGGATCTCCACCCCCCACGGTCCGTCGAACCCGAGATCGCGCAACAATGCCACCAGGCCGTGCAGGTCGAAACTCCCTTCACCGCACAGCAATCGGTTGTTGACGGTGTCCTCGAACAGCGATCCCGACCACACGGCGGAAGCATCGTCCAGCTCCACCCCGAAGATCATCTCGGGCGTCAACGCCGCCCGTAGCTGATCCAGCGAGGTGCCGGCCCGGAACACATGCCACGCATCGACCAACAGCCCGACGGCGGGATGGCCCGCTGCCGCGACGATCTCCGCCCCCAGCGGGACCGTCGAGACGATGGAGAACGGCATCGTCTCCATCGCGATACGGGTGCCGTGTTCGGCCGCCTGGTCACCGAGCTCTCGTAGCGGTGCCGCCAGAGCCTCCGGGCGGCCGGTGCGCGGACCCAGCTCCGAACCGATCCTGATGAACGCCGGCTGCAGCACATCCGCGGCCTCGAACAGCAGCGCACGCACATCGTAGGAGTTGCCCAACGCGGTGCGCGGCAACCACCACCGTTCCAGCAGTTCGATCTCGATGTGCGTCAGCCCGGCCGAGTAGATCAGATCACGCAGACCGGCGAAGCCCAGTGAATCACGAACCGCGAGCAGATCATCGGTGATCAGGCCGAGCCCCACATAGCCGGAATCGGCAATGGCGGCAACCCGTTCGGCGATCGGTACCAGGCTCGTCGCGGGCATCCGCATCGGCGAGGTGTCACCGGCGCTGGTCCACGCCGTCGCGACCAACCGGGGATCGGTCATCAGCCGTTCTGCGGGAAGCCGAGGTTGATGCCGCCGTGGGAGGGGTCGAGCCAGCGGCTGGTGATGGCTTTGGCGCGGGTGAAGAAGTTGACGCCTTCGGTGCCGTGGGCGTGGCTGTCACCGAACAGGGAGGCTTTCCAGCCGCCGAAGCTGTAGTAGGCCATGGGGACGGGGATGGGGACGTTGATGCCGACCATGCCGACCTCGACTTCGTTTTGGAAGCGTCGGGCCGCGCCGCCGTCGTTGGTGAAGATGGCGGTGCCGTTGCCGTAGGGGTTGGTGTTGATCAGTTCCAGGGCTTGGTCGTAGGTCTCGACCCGCAGCACCGAGAGGACGGGGCCGAAGATTTCGTCGGTGTAGACGCTCATGTCGGGGGTGACGTTGTCCAGCAGGGTGGGGCCCAGCCAGAAACCTTCAGCACCACCGTCGGCTTGGACGGTGCGGCCGTCGACGACGACTTTGGCGCCGTCGTTTTCGCCGGCGTCGATGTAGGAGGCGACCTTGTCGCGGTGGGCTTTGGTGACCAGGGGGCCCATGTCGGAGTCTTTGGTGCCGTCCCCGATCTTCAACCCGGTGGTGCGCTCGGCGATCTTGGCGACCAGGTCGTCGGCGATGGGGCCGACGGCCACGGCGGCCGAGATGGCCATGCAGCGTTCCCCGGCGGAGCCGAATCCGGCGTTGACCATGGCGTCGGCGGCCAGGTCCAGGTCGGCGTCGGGCAGGATGACCGCGTGGTTCTTGGCCCCGCCCAGGGCCTGGACGCGCTTGCCCGCGGCGGTACCGGTGGCGTACACGTACTGGGCGATCGGGGTGGACCCGACGAAGGACACGGACTTGATCTTGGGGTTGGTGAGCAGTTCGTCGACGGCGGTCTTGTCGCCTTGGAGGACGTTGAACACGCCGTCGGGCAGTCCGGCCTCGGCCCACAGTTGGGCCAGCCACAGCGAAGCCGACGGGTCTTTTTCCGAGGGTTTGAGTACGACGGTGTTGCCGGTGGCAATCGCGATGGGGAAGAACCACATCGGGACCATGGCGGGGAAGTTGAACGGCGAGATGATCGCGACCGGGCCCAGGGGCTGGCGGATGGAGTAGACGTCGACCTTGGTGGAGGCGTTTTCGGTGAATCCGCCTTTGAGCAGGTGGGGGATGCCGCAGGCGAATTCGACGACCTCCAGGCCGCGGGACACTTCGCCGAGGGCGTCGGAGACGACCTTGCCGTGTTCGCTGGTGATGATCTCGGCCAGTTCGCCCTTGCGGGCGTTGAGCAGCTCCCTGAAATTGAAGAGCACCTGGGTGCGTTTGGCCAGCGAGGTGTCCCGCCACTCGGGGAAGGCGGCGGCGGCGTCGTCGATGACGGCGCGGGCGTCTTCGACGCTGGCCAGGGCCACCTGCCCGGTGACCTGACCGGTCGCCGGATTCGTCACCGGCGCCGTCGCACCCGAGGTGCCCTCGAAGATTCCGTTGTCGACCCAGTGAAAAATGGTGTTGGACATGGTGATTCTCGCTTCGTTGTCGAAGATGTGGGAAAAGGACGTCAGCCGTTGGTCGGCTTGATGAGCGGGCGCTGCACGCGCTTCCACTCGGCGTAGCGCTGATATGCCTGTTGTGTCGACTCCAGCGTCGACTCCTGGCTGACCGGGACGTCCCACCAGGAATGGCTGTCCGGTGCGTAGACCCGTGGATCGGTCTCGACGTAGATCACGGTGATGCGGTCGGCGGCCTTGGCCACCTTGACCGCGTCCGCGAATTCCGCTGCGGTGCCGGCCTTGATCACGTCGGCGCCCAGGCTGGCCGCGTTGGCGGCCAGGTCGACGGGCAGTGTGGCGCCGTCGAGGCGGCCACCCTCGCCGCGGTACCGGTATGCGGTGCCGAAGCGCTGCGAGCCGACCGACTCGGAAAGCCCGCCGATGGAGGCGAATCCGTGATTCTGCACCAGCACCGGGATGACCTTCACGCCTTCCTGCACGGCGGTGACGATCTCGGTGGCCATCATCAGGTAGGACCCGTCGCCCACCATGACGAACACGTCGCGTTCGGGCGCGGCCATCCGCACCCCGATACCACCGGCGATCTCATAGCCCATGCAGGAGAACCCGTACTCGACGTGGTACCCCTTGCGATCGCGCATCCGCCAGAGCTTGTGCAGGTCACCCGGCATCGACCCGGCCGCACACACCACGATGTCGTGCGGGTCGGACAGCGTGTTCACCAGGCCGATCACCTGGTTCTGGTTCAGTGCGACACCGTCTTCGGTGGCGTACGCGGCAGACACCGTGTCGTCCCATTCGGCGACCAGCTCGGCAATGCGCGCCCGGTACTCGGCACCGACCGAGTAGCCGTCGAGTGCCTGGGCCAGTCCTTCGATGGCCTCCCGCGCATCCGACACCACGCTCAGACCGCCCTGCTTCACCGAATCCAGTGATGCCACATTGATGTTGACGAACCGGACATCGGGGTTGTTGAACGCGGTGCGCGATGCCGAGGTGAAATCGCTGTAGCGGGTCCCGATGCCGATCACCACGTCGGCTTCGGACGCCAGCGCGTTGGCGGCCGTGGTGCCGGTCGAGCCGATGGCGCCGACGCTCTGTTCATGCTCGTGCAGCAGCGCACCCTTACCGGCCTGGCTCTCGCCGACCGGGATACCGGTCTGCGCACAGAACGCGGCCAGCGCATCGGAGGCGCCCGAGTAGATGACCCCACCGCCGGCGACGATCAACGGTTTCTCGGCTGACCGGATGATCTCGGCCGCGCGGGCCAGTACCGAGCGCTCTGGCAGCGGGCGGGCAACATGCCAGGTACGTTCGGCGAACAGCGATTCCGGCCAGTCGTGCGCCTCGGCCTGCACGTCCTGCGGGATCGCGATGGTGGCCGCCCCGGTTTCCACCGGGTCGGTCAGCACCCGCATCGCGCCGAGCAGGGCCGCGGGCAGCTGCTCGGGCCGCCACGCCCGGTCGAAATACCGCGACAGCGGCTTGAAGGCGTCGTTGACGGTCACATCGCCCGAGGACGGGAGCTCCAGTTCTTGCAGCACGGGGGCGCTGACCCGGGTGGCGAACGTGTCGGCGGGCAGCAGCAGCACAGGCAGCCGGTTGATGGTGGCCAGGGCGGCGCCGGTGAGCATGTTCGTCGAGCCGGGGCCCACGCTGGCGGTGACCGCCCAGGCCTGCAGCCGGTCCTTCTGCCGGGCATACGCCACGGCGCTGTGCACCATGGCCTGCTCGTTGCGGCCCAGCACGTACTTCAGGCCGGGTTCCCGCCCGGCTTCCAACGACTCGACCTCGTCCTGCAGCAGCGCCTGGCCCAAGCCCGCCACGTTGCCGTGCCCGAAGATGCCGAAGCACCCGGCGAAGAACTTGGTCCGCTCACCGTCGCGTTCCACGTACTGGTTGGCCAGGAATCGAACGGTGGCCTGTGCCACCGTGAGTCGGACCGTCGGCTCGGTATCGGCGAACTTCGCGGTGGATTTCGGTGCGGTGGAAACCATGGCTCAGGCTCCTCGTGAGGCGGTGGTGAACGGCAGCCGCGGGTCGACCGCCTGGTGTTCCCAGCTGCCACGCAGCCAGGTGTGATTGGGGTCGTCGCAGATCAGCCAGGCCCGGTCGGGACCTGATCCGGCCATCACGTTCAGGTAGTACATATGGTGGCCCGGCGCGGCGATCGACGGTCCGTGGTACCCGTGCGGAACCAGCACCACATCACCGGTGCGCACTTCCTCCAGCACCTCGATGGGGCGTTCCGGTGTGCCGTACACCCGGTGGTAGCCGAATCCCGGTGTACCGGCCGGGCTGTCGTCGATCTCGAAGTAATAGATCTCCTCCAGCTGGGTCTCGACGTCGGAGTTCTCGTCGTGTTTGTGCGCGGGATAGCTGGACCAGTTGCCACCCGGGGTGATCACCTCGCAGGCGATCAGCGAATCGGCCTCGAAGGCGGTGGCGGTGCCGAAGTTGTGCACCTGCCTGCTGCAGTTGCCCGCGCCCCGCAGCTCGACCGCGACGTCGGCGGCCGCCACCCGGCGGTTCGGGAACGACCGGCCGGCGCGTGCCCCGCAGATCGCGATCCGGCCGGAACCGGTGATCGTGTACGCCTGTTCGATGCCCACGTAGACCATGTCGGCCGGGCCGTCGAACACCGAACCGCGTGGCGACAACTCGAAGGTCTCGCCGCCGGTCTCGACCGAGCCGCCACCGGACAACGGCAGGATCATCACCTCGGTGCCACCGGTGTTCAGGGCGACCGTGCCGCCGGTGCCGAGATCGACCACATGCAAGGACGACTCGGCCCAGCCGGCGTCCTCGGGCGTGATCGCGACGGTGAACGGCGCCGCCGCGCTGTTGGCGGGGACATACAGTTCGGAGTTCATCGGACCAACTTCACTGCCGTCGAAACAGCCGCGCTGACATCGTCATCGGCAGGGTAGAGCAGGGTCCGGCCCACGATCAGGCCGCGCACCGCGGGCAGGGACAGTGCCTTCTCCCAGGACGCGAACGCCTCGTCGGGATCGGTGGGATCACCACCGAGCAGCAGCGTCGGCATGGTCGTCGATTCCATGACGCGATCCATCTCCGGCACCACCGGCAGTTTCATCCAGGTGTAGGCCGAGGTCGAACCAAGGCCCTGACTGATGTGCACCGACTTGATCACCGCGTCGGGCGACAGGTCGTTGCGGACCTTGCCGTCGACCCGGGTGGACATGAACGGTTCCAGCATGGCGATCAGCCCGCGGGCGGCCAGTTCGTCGACGGCCTGGGCGCACGACGCCAAGGTGGCGACGGTGCCCGGATCGTTGAGGTCGATGCGGCACAACATCTTTCCGCCGTTCATCTTCGCGGCGGCGGTGGACGCCGCGGTCGCGCCCGTCATCCGGTCGTCGAGCTCGAACGAGGATCCGGCCAGCCCGCCGCGGTTGAACGAGGAGAACACCACCTTGTCCCCTAACGCGCCGAGCAGCAGCAGGTCGTCGAGGATGTCGGCGGTGGCCAGCACGCCGTCCACACCCGGGTCGGCCAGGGCGGTGCGCAGCCGGTCCAGCAGATCGATCCGGTTGTTCATGGCGGTCGGGCGGGAGCCGACGGCCAAGGCGCCGCGGGCCGGGTGGTCGGCGGCGACGATCATCAGCCGGCCGTCGCCGCGGACCGTCGGCCGGGTGGTGCGCTGCTGCCAGGCCTTGGCCACCGCACCCGGATCGGCGGCGCGCAGCTCCGTGACGGCGGCGTAATCGGTGCAGACTCCAACGGTCGAAACATCAGACATTGACGGCCTCCACGGCGGTCTTCTCGGCGAGGTCGGACACCTCGGCGGCGGTGGGCATCGCGGTCGAGCATTCCAGCCGGGACGCCACGATGGCACCGGCGGCGTTGGCGTAACGCAGGGTCTTCTCCAAGGGCCAGCCGTGCAGCAGGCCGTGGATCAGGCTGCCGCCGAAGGCATCTCCGGCGCCGAGGCCGTTGACCACGTCGACCTCGTTCGGCGGCACGGTGACCGAGCTGTTGCGGGTCTTACCCAGCACACCGCGTGGTCCCTGCTTCACGATGGCCAGCTCCACGCCGAGGTCCAGCAGCGCGTCGGCGGCCTTGTGCGGGTTGGTCTCACCGACGGCGATCTCACACTCCTCGCGGTTGCCGACGGCGACCGTCACGTGTTGCAGGGCCCGCTGCACCTGCTCGGTGGCCGCGGCGGGGGAAGCCCAGAACATCGGCCGGTAGTCCAGGTCCAGCACCGTCAGCGGGCCGTGTGCGCGTGCCTCCCAGGCCGCGAAATGCGCACTGCGGCTCGGCTCTTCGGACAGCCCGGTAACCGTCGACCAGTACAGCCGCGCATCGCGGATGGCGTCCAGGTCCAGCTCGGCCGGCTGGATCTGCAGGTCGGGCGCCGACGGCTTGCGATAGAAGTACAGCGGGAAGTCGTCGGGCGGGAAGATCTCGCAGAAGGTCACCGGGGTGGGGTACTCGCCGTGGGTGGTGACGAACCGGTTGTCGACGCCGAGGCGAGCGAGTTCCTTACGGACATAGCGGCCGAACGGATCGTTGCCGACGCCGGAGATCAGGGCCGTGCGATTGCCGAGGCGGGCCGCGGCCACCGTGACGTTGGCGGCGCTGCCCCCGAGGAACTTGCCGAACGAGGTGACGTCCTCCAGCCCGAGTCCGACTTGCAGTGGGTAGACGTCGACGCCGCTGCGGCCGATGGCGATGGCGTCGAAAGCCTGGTTGACGGTAGCGGTCACAACTGACTCCCGGATGCGATGTGCGTATTGACCCCCCGGTGGCGCGAGTGCGCCCGGTGTTGACATCGACTCTGCGCTCTGGCGCCACGTCGTGTCAATACTTTGTCCGGACATTCTTACTTACAATCATTTTGCGGGTACTCTTGGCAATCACTTCCGGCAACCCCGGCCCGAACCCACGTCGATCGGAGTGAGAGTGACCCCGACATTGGCTGTCGAGCTCGATCGGTCGAGTCCGATACCGCTGTATTTCCAGGTCGCCCAGGTCTTCGAGAAAGCCATCCTCAGTGGGGAACTCAAGCCCGGAGACCGGTTCGAGAACGAACTGGCACTGGCCAGCCGGCTCAGTCTGTCCCGCCCGACCACCCGTCGAGCTATCCAGGAGCTGGTGGACAAGGGGCTGTTGGTGCGCAAGCGGGGCGTCGGCACCCAGGTGGTGCAGACCCCGGTGCACCGGCCCGTCGAGCTGACGAGTCTGTTCGACGATCTCGCGCGGGCCGGTCAGGAGCCGGCCACCAAGGTGCTCGATTATGCGGTCGGTCCGGCGTCCTCGGAGATTGCCTCCCATCTCAACCTCGAGCCGGGTGCCGAGGTGGTGATGATGCGCCGGCTGCGGACATCCGGGGGCCAGCCGCTGGCGCTGATGACCAATCATCTGCCCTCGCCGTTGGCGCCCGACCGTGAGGAACTCGAACGGGTCGGGCTGTATCAGTCCCTGCGGTCACGCGGGGTGCACATCCGGCTGGCCCGCCAGCGCATCGGCGCCAAGGCGGCCGACCGCGACGAGGCCCGGCTGCTCGACGAGAAGGCCAAGGCGCCACTGCTGGTGATGGAACGCACCGCGTTCGACGATTCGGGCCGCATTGTCGAGTACGGCAGCCATGCCTACCGGGCGTCCCGGTACTACTTCGACACCACCCTGGTGGATCGGTAACCGCCTCGCCGACAAGGGCTTCGGCTCGCCTCGCGGCTGTGACGTGCCTTCCGCACGAATGCGCAGGCGCGTATCTGGCATTTGATATGCAGTCCTAATGTCCGAACAAAGTCTTGACTTTCGGATGTGAGCGGTATTACATCATCACCGAGGCCGTGTCGCTTGCCACTGGAGTCCGGGTGGGACGAGCGCCCGCGGTGAGGTCGATAGCAAGGAGAAACGATGAGGTTCAGTCGGCTGATGGCGGTGGCCGGGGCGAGCGTGCTCGTCCTGGGGGCCAGCGCGTGTTCCAGCACCGGCGGCAAGCCCGACAGCAACGGCGGCGGCGGGATGGGGGCCGGCTCGGCCGACACGCCGCGGGCCACCATCGCGATGATCACGCACGAAGTGCCGGGCGACTCGTTCTGGGACCTGGTTCGCAAGGGCGCCGAGACGGCGGCCAAGAAGGACAACATCGAACTGCGCTACTCCAATGACCCGGAGGCCCCGAACCAGGCCAACCTGGTGCAGACCGCCGTGGACAGCGGGGTGCAGGGCATCGCGATCACCCTGGCCAAGCCGGACGCCATGAAGAGCGTCGTCGAGGCCGCCACGGCCAAGGGCATCCCGGTCGTCGCGTTCAACGCCGGTGCCGACGCCTGGCAGGCGATGGGCGTCAAGGAGTTCTTCGGGCAGGACGAGTACATCGCCGGGCAAGGCGCGGGCAAGCGGCTGGCCGCCGAGGGCGCCAAGAAGGCCATCTGTGTCATCCAGGAGCAGGGCCACGTCGGGCTCGAATCCCGCTGCGCCGGGGTGAAGAACGCCTTCCCGGCCACCGAGGTGCTCAACGTCAACGGTAAGGACATGCCTTCGGTCGAATCGACCATCACCGCCAAACTGCAGCAGGACCCCGGCGTCGACTACATCGTCACCCTCGGCGCACCGTTCGCGATGACGGCCGTGCAGTCGGTGAAGAACGCGGGCAGCAAGGCCAAGGTCGGCACCTTCGACACCAACGCCGCGCTGGTGAACGCCATCAAGGGCGGTGACGTCCAGTGGGCCGTCGACCAGCAGCCCTTCCTGCAGGGTTACCTCGCCGTCGACTCGCTGTGGCTCTACCTGAACAACGGCAACGTCCTCGGCGGCGGCCAGCCGACGCTCACCGGTCCGTCGTTCATCGACAAGACCAACATCGACGCGGTCGCCAAGTACGCCGAAGCAGGGACTCGATAACGATGACGACCCAGGCAGACCTCAACCTGGAAACCCACACCGTCGTCCGCGACGAACGGGTCAAGGAACAGAACCGGTTGCAGCGCTTGCTGATCCGCCCCGAGATGGGGGCGTTCGTCGGCGCGGTCGGTATCTTCGTCCTCTTCCTCATCGTGGCCCCGCCGTTCCGCACCCCGGAAGCGCTGGCCACCGTGCTCTACGCCAGCTCGACGATCGGCATCATGGCCGTCGGGGTCGGTGTGCTGATGATCGGCGGCGAGTTCGACCTGTCCTCGGGCGTCGCGGTCACCACCACCTCGCTGGCCGCGTCCATGCTGTCCTACAACCTGCACCTGAATCTGTGGGTGGGAGCGGCACTCTCGCTGGTCATCGCGCTCGCCGTCGGCTTCTTCAACGGCTACATGGTGATGCGGACCAAGATTCCGTCCTTCCTCATCACCTTGAGCTCGTTCTTCATGCTGACCGGTATCAACCTGGCGGTCACCAAGCTGCTGTCCGGCCAGGTCGCCACCCCCAGCGTGTCGGACATGCAGGGCTTCGACTCCGGCAAGACGGTTTTCGCGTCGTCGTTCACCATTCTCGGGGTGTCGGTGCGGGTCACCGTCCTGTGGTGGATCCTGTTCACCGCCATCGCCACCTACGTGCTGTTCCGCACCCGGGTGGGCAACTGGATCTTCGCCGTCGGCGGTAACCAGGACAGCGCCCGCGCGGTCGGTGTGCCGGTGACCAAGGTGAAGATCGGCCTGTTCATGGTCGTCAGCTTCTGCGCCTGGTTCGTCGGCATGCATCTGCTGTTCGCCTTCAACACCGTGCAATCCGGGCAGGGCATCGGCAACGAGTTCTTCTACATCATCGCCGCGGTGGTCGGTGGCTGCCTGCTCACCGGTGGGTACGGCACCGCCATCGGCACGCTGATCGGCGCGTTCATCTTCGGTATGACGAACCAGGGCATCGTGTATGCGGGCTGGAACCCGGACTGGTTCAAGTTCTTCCTGGGCGCCATGCTGTTGTTCGCGGTGATCGCCAACAACGTCGTCCGCAACTACGCAGCGAAGCGTTAGGAGATCCTCGTGACTACAGCTGCCGAGACCCCCATCGCCGAGACCCCGGCCGACGGCGGGGTGCCGCTGGTCGAACTCAAGCACGTCGGCAAGAGCTACGGAAACATCATCGCGCTCAAGGACATCAACCTGCGGGTGGGTGCCGGTGAGGTGACCGGCGTGCTCGGTGACAACGGTGCGGGCAAGTCCACGTTGATCAAGATCATCGCGGGGCTGCACAAGCCGACCGAGGGTGAACTGCTCATCGACGGCAAGCCCACCACGTTCGAATCACCCAAGGACTCGTTGAACGCCGGCATCGCGACGGTGTACCAGGATCTGGCCGTGGTCGCCCTGATGCCGGTGTGGCGCAACTTCTTCCTGGGCAATGAGCTGCGCAAGAAGGGCATCCTCAAATCGCTGGACATCTCCGCGATGCGGGCGACGACCATCTCCGAACTGCACAAGATGGGCATCGACCTGCCCGACGTGGACGCCCCGATCGGTTCGCTCTCGGGTGGCCAGCGGCAGTGTGTGGCCATCGCCCGCGCCATCTTCTTCGGCGCTCGGGTGCTGATCCTCGACGAGCCCACCGCCGCGCTGGGTGTCAAGCAATCGGGCATGGTGCTGCGCTACATCACCGCGGCCAAGGAGCAGGGTTTCGGGGTCATCTTCATCACCCACAACCCGCACCACGCGCACATGGTGGGCGATCATTTCGTGTTGCTCAACCGCGGTAGGCAGAAGCTGGACTGCACGTACGACGAGATCACGCTGGAGCATCTCACCCAGGAGATGGCCGGTGGCAACGAGCTCGAAGCGCTCAGCCACGAACTGGGCCGCCGCTGACCCCCAGCGGCTCGCCGAGGCTACGCTTTCTGGCCGGAATCACCGGGTTTTCGGTCAGAAAGCGTAGTTTCGGCGTTCCGGAACGTCCTCCCGGAGCCGAACCGCGTCCTGACCGGGTGGCACGCCGAACAGTCGGCGGTATTCGCGGTTGAACTGCGAGGGGCTGTCGTAGCCCACCCGGTGGCCCACACCGGCGATGTCACCAGGCCGGGTGACGAGCAGCGATCGGGCCTGCTGCAGCCGGATCCGCTTCTGGAACTGCACCGGGCTCATCGCCGTGACGGCCCGGAAGTGGCGGTGGAACGCCGAAGCGCTCATGCCCGCCATCCGGGCCAGATCCTCGACGCGCACCGGTTCGGCGTAGTTGTCCCGCATCCAGACGATCGCCTTGTTGACGTGGGTGAGCGTGCTGTCGGCGACACCGATCTGGCGGGCGATCGCGCCCTGCGGGCCGGTGAGCAGCCGCCACAGGATCTCCTGTTCGACGAGCGGGGCCAGCACGGCGGCGTCGGCGGGGGTATCCAGCAGCGCGACCAGCCGGGTGACCGCATCCAGCAGACCAGGATCGGCGTCGCCGGTGCCGAGCGCCGGGACGTCCGCCGAGCCCCGCGTCCACGGCCGCGGCGGTGCGTGTAACAACAGCGCCGACAGTGCCTCCGGACGCAGCACCAGCCCCATCGCCAGCGCGGGATGGCCGGGACGGGTATCGAGATAGTGACCGGTGACCGGCAGGCTCGCCGCGACCACGAGGCACTGTCCGGCGCGGTATTCGAACACCTCGTCCCCGAGCAGCAGTCGCTTGCCGCCCTGGGCCATCACGACGAGCAGCGGATCGGTCAGCGAGTAATCGGGGCTGCCGGCTCCGGCGACCTTCGACAGCAGCAGCCCGTCGATCCGCGTGTGCAGGTCGGGGCGCGCGTGTACGTCGATCAGCCGGCGGAGTTCGGATAGGGAATCCGTTGCGGGGCGCATGACTGGTAGCGAACCACGCCGATGACATGATTCGCGCGTCATCGGCAGGATTGTGCAACGACGTAAGCCGATCGGTCTACCCGCCGAGCACTTCCCCGGATGGAATGAAGAGGTCCAATTCCCGTTCAGGAGGAGAAGTTCCATGTCACTCGACCACTACGTCACCCTCGGCCGGTCCGGTCTGCGTGTCAGCCCGTTCGCGCTGGGAGCGATGACCTTTGGAGAGGATCCCGGTGCGGCGGGAACCAGCGTCGAGGAGTCCGAGCAGATCCTGTCGGCATATCTGGACCGGGGCGGCAACTTCGTCGATACGGCGAACTTCTACACCAACGGGCACTCGGAGAAGATTCTGGGTGACTTCTTCGCCCGCAGCCCCGGGCGTCGCCATCGCGTGGTGCTGGCGTCCAAGTTCTTCGCCAACCTGTACCCGGGGGATCCCAACGGCGGCGGTGCGGGCCGATCGTCGATCATCGCGCAGCTGCACGAAACCCTGCGCCGGCTCCAGACGGACTATCTCGACGTCTATTGGCTGCACAACTGGGATCGGCACACGCCCATCGAGGAGACCATGCGGACCCTCGACGACCTGGTGCGTGCCGGGACGATCCGCTACATCGGCTTCTCGAACACGCCGGCCTGGGTCACCGCGCAGGCTCAGACCATGGCCGTGCTGCGGGGCTGGACACCGTTGATCGCCCTGCAGGTGGAGTATTCGCTGTTGGCCCGCACCGTGGAGGGGGAGTTGGCACCGCTGGCGGCCGATCAGGGCATGGCGCTGGTGCCGTGGAGCCCGTTGAAGAACGGCTTCCTCTCGGGTAAGTACCGGCGTGGCAGCGAGGTGTCGGACTCGGCGCGCTCGGCGTATGTCGGCGGCCCGACTGACGACGAGTTCACCGTCATCGAGACGGTCGACGCCATCGCCGCCGAACTCGAAACAAGCGCTGCGGCAGTGGCATTGGCATGGTTACGAGCCCGCCAGGGCACCGTCGTGCCCATCATCGGGGCCCGGCGACTGGCGCATCTGGAGGCCAACCTGGCCGGTTTGGAGGTCGCTCTCACGGCGGATCAGTGCGGCCGTCTGGATCGGGTGTCCGCGCCCGCGTTGAACTATCCGGCCGACCTCAACGGGACGATGCGGGCCACCCTGCAGTTCGCCGGCACCACCGTCGACGGCCAGGATTCCGGGGTCTACCCGCCGCTGCTGGCCAGTGCGGTGCGGTACTGAGCGGGCCGGCTCAGAGGTCGAAGATCAGCAGTGAGCTGGATGCCGTCGCCACCACCGCGCCGGCGGCATCGGCTACGACGCCCTCGGCGAAGCTGACGCGGGCACCCGCCTTGACCAGGGTGCCGGTCGCCGTCAACTCGCCGATGCCGGCGCGAACCGCCTTGAGGTAGTTCACCTTGATCTCGATCGAGGTGTACCCCTTGCCCTGCGGTAGCGCGCTGTGCGCGGCGCAGCCGGTCACCGAATCGAGCAGGGTGCACACGAGCCCGCCGTGCACGGAGCCGATCGGGTTGTAGGCGGATTCGTCCGGTGTGCAGGTGAACACCACCCGTCCCGGCTCGGCGGAGACCATGGTGAAGTCCATCAGTCCGGCGATCGGCGGCGGTGACAGGGTGCCGTCGATCACCGCGTTCAGGTAGTCGACCCCGGCCATCGACAGGCCGATCGCGGTGGCCGGGGCGGGGTCGTGCCAGCTGACGGTCTTGGTGCGGCGCCGGCCCCAGCCGTCGGTGCCGGGGTCGCGGGTGGGCTCGGCGGTCATCGTTCCTCCATTCACGAGTCTGGGTTGACAAAACTATACTCAGCGAGTGAGGGTGATCTGGCAACGCGGCACACCGGCACCCGGAGGGCACCATGACTTTGCTCGACGACATCGTGAATGCCGCCGGCGGACTGGACCGTTGGCGGGCAGGCCGACAGGTGACGGGCACGCTGGAGAGCGGCGGCTCGTTGTTCGAGATGAAGAACATGCCCGGCCGGTCGAAGCGGGAGTTCGCCGTCGCCATGCGCGACGTCTGGGCGGCGGTGTGGCCGGCCGGTGACACGTCGCATGTCGAATTCACCGCGGACGGCACCGCGCTGGTTGCCGAGGACGGCACGGAGCTCGCGCGGCGGCACAACGTGCGGGATACCTTCGTCGGGCACGTCCTGGAAAGCCCGTGGAATCCGTTGCAGCGGGCGTACTTCAGCGGTTACGCGCTCTGGAACTACCTGAATCTGCCGTTCCTGCTGACGCTACCCGGGGTGCACACACACGCCATCGAGCCGATCGGCACCGGCGACCAGCGCCTCGTCGGCCTTGGCGCCACCATGCCCGCCGGGCTGCCCAGCCATTGCCGCCACCAGCAGTTCTACTTCGGCCAGGATCTGCTGCTGGCCCGGCACGGTTACCACCTCGACATCGCGGGCGGTGTCCCCGTGATCCAGTACGTCGAGGACCACGTCGACGTGAATGGACTGAAGATCCCGACGACGCGGCGTGCCTACCTGCGCGACGACCGGTGGCAACCACGGTCACAGCTGCCGCTGGTGTCGCTGCGGTTCACCGAACTACGCGTGGTTCGCCGACCTGCGCCGGATGTCCCGTGATCCCGTGATCGCGATGCCAAATCCCTGACAACCCGCTGCCTCTAGTCGCAGGAGAGCCCCATGCAGCATCTGGTACTGACCGAATTCGGAGATCCCCAGGAGTGCGTTGCGCTGGTCGACGACGCAGAGCCGGCCCCGGGGCCGGGCGACGTGGTGGTGCGGATGGAAGCCGCGGCCATCAATCCCTCGGATCTGCTGTTGATCGAGGGACGCTACCTGGCGCGCCCCGCCCTACCCGCGACCGTCGGCGCCGAGGGTGTCGGCATCGTCGAAGCGACGGGGCCGGGTGTGGACGACGCGCTCGTCGGCCGGCGGGTCATCGTCCTGCCCACCTTCAAGTACGGCACGTGGTCACAGAAAGTGGTTGCGGCCCAGAACGATGTCGTCGTGGTGCCGGGCGAGGATCCCGTGCAGTTGGCGATGTTGTCGATCAACCCGGTGACCGCCCACCTGCTCCTGGAGAGGATCACCACCGTGGGCATCGGCGACTGGGCGGGGCAGACCGCCGCCAACTCCGCGGTCGGGCTGCACGTGATCACGCTGGCCAAACGCCGTGGCATCAAGACGCTCAACGTCGTTCGGCGCGCCGACGCCGTCGACGACGTCCGCCGCGCCGGTGGAGATGTCGTATTGGTCAGCGGACCGGACCTCGCGGCAGAGATCACCGGCACACTGGGCGAGGACAAACTGCGCCTGGTGCTCGACCCGCTGGGCGGTCCGGCCTCGGCCCCGCTGACCTCCGCGCTGGAATTCGGCGGGTCCCTCGTCAGCTACGGCACCCTGACCGGTCCGCCGCAGGCTTTGACGTCGGCCGACCTGTTCCGGCGCGAAGTCCGCCACACCGGGTTCTGGCTCGGCAATTGGTACTTCCGGGCACCGGCCCGCGAAATCCGGGCCGTGTTGGGCCATTTGGCCACCCTGATGGCCGACGGCCTGCTCCGCGTCCCCGTCGAAGCGACCTACCGACTGAACGACCACCGCAAGGCCTTTCAGCACGCTCAGGCGACACAACGCGGCGGCAAGGTCCTGTTCACGTTCGACTGAGGCAGCACTGAGACAGCACCCCCACGAGAGGAACACATCTTGACCAACCCGATCCTCATCACCGGCGCCACCGGACGTCACGGTAACACCGGGGAATACCTGGTACGCCGGCTTCGCGAGGCGGGTCACCCGGTACGGATCCTGACCCGCCGGCGCAGCGAGCGGACCGAGGAACTCGCGGCGCTGGGTGCCGAGATCGCGGTGGGTGATCTGCACGATCGCCGCACCCTGGTCCCGGCCCTCGCGGATGTCGACCTGGCCTACTTCACCTATCCGATCGACGACGGCGTCGTGACGGCGGCGGCCAATTACGCTGCCGCCGTGCGAGAAGTGGGTCGCTCACCGCGCACCGTGGTGATGTCGATGGGACCCGCACGGCCGGACAGTCCGTCGAATCTGGGGCGTGCCCAATGGTTGGCCGAGCAAGTCCTGGACTGGGCCGGTCTCGATCTGCTGATTCTGCGGGTCGCGGCCTTGTTCCACGAGAACCTGCTGGTCCTGCACAGCCACTCGGTGCGCGAGCACGCAGTGATCCGCAACTCGTTCGGCACGGGGAAGATCGCGTGGATCGGCGCCGGTGACGCCGCGGAACTGGCGCTGGCCGCCCTGCTGCACCCCGAACGGTTCCCCGACACCGTGTACTTCGCCAAGGGTTCCGAGGAGTACAGCCACCTCGAGATCGCCGAGCTGCTCACCGAATCCACGGCGGGCACGGTCCATTTCGAGCCGATCAGCCGGGATCAGTGGCGCGACGATCTGCTGGCATTGTCCCGCACCCCGGGCGCCGACGCGGTCAACGCCGCGATGGCGCAGCACATTTCGGCGGTGGGCCAGATGGTGGCCGAGAGTGGCCGAGCGCTGCCGGCCGACCCGGACACCCTGAGGGAACTCACCGGTCGAGAACCGGTGACCGTGCGGGAGTTCCTGCTGGCGAACCGGGAGGCGTTTACGACGGCGTCCTAGCGCAGCGTCAACCCCGCAGCCCGGTACACCGCGTCGACCAGCGCCATGTTGGCCACCGCGTCGTCGGTGCCGAACGGCAGTGGTGTGCCGTGCGCGACGTGCGCGGTGAACGCCTCCAGCTGGTAGCTGTAGCTCGGCCGGGTGCCCAGATGCTTCACGGTGGCGCCGGCGGCCGTAGTCAGGGTGAGCCGGTCGTCCTCGGCGGGATGGATGAAGTCGTGCACGAACGCGTCGCCCTCGGTGCCGGTGATGCGCAGCGTGAATGAATAGTCCTCGGCCACCATCGAATTCGTCGACAGACCGTGGGCGCCACCCGGGAACGCGAACTCGGCGTCGCAGCGGGAGTCCACGCCGGGGGCGCGCTGCTCGGCGTGCGCCCGAACCACCGACGGCGCGCCCGCCACGCCGGGCACGTCGAGGCGGCCCAGCGTCCGCATGATGTGCACGGCATAGCAGCCCAGATCCATGACCGCCCCACCGGCCAGCTCCAGGGACCAACGCGGGTCGTCGGGACCCGGTGCCGGCATCGCCATCCGTACCTCCACGGAACGGATCTCTCCGAGCGTGCCGTCGGCGGCCAGGCCGAACGCGGTCCGCGTCACCGGGTGGAACGCGTAGTGGAAACCCTCCAGCACGGGCACACCCGTGGCTTGGGCCGCGTCGGCGACGCGCCGCGCCTCGGCGTGGTTGCGGGCGAACGGCTTTTCGCTGAGCACCGGCTTGCCCGCAGCGATGGCGGCCAGGTTCCACCGCGCGTGCAGCGCGTTGGCCAGCGGGTTGTAGACCATGTCGACTTCTGCGTCATCGATCACGTCCTGGTACGAGTCGAGGACCCGCTCCACGCCGTACTTGCCGGCGAAGGACTCGGCGCGGCCGCGGTCCCGGGCCGCCACGGCCACCAGCCGGTGACCGAGTTCGGCCGCGGGACCCACGATCGCCAACTCGGCGATCCGGGAAGCACCCAGAACGCCGATCCTCACGCGGTGACGCTGTTCAGGAATGCGACACTGGCACGGACGTCGGCAACGGGCCCGTCACCGGCAGGGGCGCCGTCCAGGATGGTGTCCTGCTCCATCACGAACCAGCCGTCGAAACCGTTGTCCCGCAACACCGAGACGATGCCCGCGATATCGACGTCTCCGGTGCCCAAAGGTGTGTACATGCCCGCCTTGACGGCGTCGGTGTAGCTGAGCTCGCCGGACTGCACCTTGGCGGCCAGCGCCGCGTCGACATCCTTGAGATGCGTGTGTGCGATCCGGCCGGGCACGGCCTTGGCCAGCTCCAGCGGGTCGGTGCCGCCGATCAGCAGATGTCCGGTGTCCAGGCAGAGCGGGATCGTCGAGCCCGCCAACACCCGGTCGACGTCCGCACGGGTCTCGACCATGGTGCCCACATGGGGATGCAACACCGCGAGCAGCCCGCGCGCCGAGACGATTTCGGCCAACCGGTCGAGATTGGACAGCAGCAACGACCACTGCGCGTCGTCCAGCACCGGCCGCGAGTCGTATCCGTCGGATCCGGTGGCCGCGGCCAGCACCACCACCCCGGCACCGGCGGCGACCAGTGAATCCAGCGGTCCGGCAAGGTCTTCGGCGGGATCGTGATCGGCATCGTGCAGGACGACGGGGACGAATCCGCCGACACAGGCCAGCCCGTGCCGGGCCAGCACCGATTGAAGTTCGGCGGTGTCGGTGGGCAGGAAGCCCTCCGGGCCGAGTTCGGTGGCGGTCAGGCCGGTGTCCCGCATCTCGGTGAGCACGCGTTCCGGGTCGAGTTGATACCCCCAGCCGGGTACCTCACAGACACCCCAGGAGATCGGCGCCCCCGCGATTTTGATCAGTGTGCTCATGCGTTGCTTACCTTCTTTTTGACCGACTCAAGGGTTACCGGGGTGCCCCGGCGCAGCGACTCGGTGGCGGCCTCGGCCAGCCACGCCACCTCGACGGCGTCTTCGACGGTGGCGCCCGCGACCGGTGCGCCCTTGACCACCTCAAGGAATCCGGCCAGCTCGGTGCGGAAGGCCTCGGTGAACCGGTCCATGAAGAAGTGGTGCGAAGGTCCGGTGGGGAACGTGTTGTCGGGGTCCACGTTTCGCAGCGGGGCGCCCTGGTCCCAGCCGGCGGCCACGCTGTCGTCGAAGCCGTGCACCTCCAGGCGGCAGTCGTACCCGCGGGCGTTGTAGCGGGCGTTGGACACCACGCCCAGCGCGCCGCCGTCGAAGCGCACCACCACCGCTGCGGTGTCCACGTCGCCGTACTCGGTGAACAGCGGATCACCCTGGACCGATCCGGTGGCGTAGACCTCGACCGCGTTCTGGCCGGTGATCCAGCGGATCACGTCGAAATCGTGCACGGCGCAATCCCGGAAGATGCCGCCGGAGCCCTTGATGTAGTCCAGCGGCGGGGGAGCCGGATCCATGGTGGTGCTGCGCACCGTGTGGATCGCGCCGAGCGATCCGTCGTCGACGGCCCGCTTGGCCGCCGCGAAGGCCGCGTCGAAGCGCCGCTGGTAACCCACCTGCACCGGTACCCCGGAACGCGCGATGGCGGCGGCCACCCGTGCGCTCTCGGCCGCGGTGGAGGCGATCGGCTTCTCGCAGAAGGTCGGGATGCCCCGCTCCACCGCGGCCAGGGTCAGCTCGGCGTGGGCCGGTGTCGCGGCAGCCACCACGACACCGTCCACGCCGGAGGCCAGCAGTTCCTCGACCGTGTCGACGGCCTTGGCGCCGTGCTTGGCGGCGACCGCGGCGGCCACGTCGGTGCGCTCGTCGGTGATCACCAACCCGTCCAAACCGTCGAGGGCAGAAAGGGTTTCGGTGTGGAACGCGCCGATGCGGCCCAACCCGATAACACCGAGGGTGGTCATGGAATTCTCCGTTCTTGCTGTTGGGTGAGGATGGTGTCGAGGTCTTGGGGACTCAGGTCGTCGGCCAGCGCGGCCAGCACGGTGTCGACCTGACTGGGTGGCGCCAGGCTGCCGATGGGCTGGTCGCTGTCCAGGTTGGTGGGGAAGGCATAACCCTCCGCGGTGGCATTGACCGCATTGCTCAGGTCCCGCGCCGGCCGCCCGGCATGCTTCATGGCCAGCAGTGCCGGGTACACGGCGCGCACCATGGCGGTGCGGTCCAGCGATTCCATGGCACGCCCGAACGGTGAGGAGATCTGCAGCAGGTTGGCCATCCGGTTGATATCTGCCGAAACATTGCTGCCGGCACCGTGATACAGGGCGGGGTTGAAGAACACCGCGTCACCCTTGCGCAGCGGCAGCTGGACGTGGTGCTCGGCGAAGAAGTCGATGAACTCCGGGCGGTAGAAGGCGATGTAGCCGGCCTCGAAGCGTTGGGAATAGGGCAGCAGCATGGTCGGCCCGCTGGCCACCGGCATATCGCAGTGGGCGACGGCGCCCTGCAGCGTCAGCGCGGGGGACAGCCGGTGCAGATGCGCCGGGTAGTCGGCCAGATGGTCGGCGTCGACGAACCCGAGGTGATAGTCGCGGTGCGGAACTTGCGCGGCGCCACCGGGATTGACGACATTGACCTGCGACGTGACCTGATAGCGCGGCCCCAGCCAGGCTTGTGACACCAGCGCCAGGGTATCCGCGGCGTAATACTGCGCGAACACGTCGGGGGCGTGCAGCGCCAGCTTCTGCGCGGCGTTCCAGATGCGGTCGTTGGCGCCGGCCTTGCCGAAGTGGTCACCGGCCGCACCGCCCGCCGCGCGTTGGGCGCTGATCAGTTCCCCGAACGCGGCGGTTGCGCGGTCCACCACGTCGTGTCCGAAGGCGCCCTCGAACACCACCACGCCGGGGCCGTCGCTCAGCACGCGGATCAGCTCGGTCTGCAGCGCGCGGCGGTCGGCGCCGGCGATCGCGTCGGCCGAATAGATCGGCACATTGCGCCGGACGTCGGCGGCGTGCGGGTACTCGGCGGGATCGGTGTCGCGCAGCACCTGGGCCCGGAAATCCGCCAAGGAGCAGTCGGATTCGGTGATCCACGCCGATGTGGTGAGTGGTGCAACCATGCCCGCCAGTCTTGCTGTGCGCTGTGCCATAATCAACGGCAAAAAGCCATCAAAAAACCATCATCACAAAGGCCGTCATGCACCGGTACAAGGTCCGTGAGATCGCTCAGCAGAGCGGGCTGAGCGAAGCGACGGTGGATCGCGTGCTCAACGACCGGCCCGGGGTGCGGGAGAACACCCGGGCCGAGGTCCTGCAGGCCATCGCCGACCTGGACAAGCAGCGGGCGCAATTGCGGCTCAACGGCCGTCGATTTCTCATCGATGTGGTGATGCAGACACCGCAGCGGTTCTCCGACGCGTTCCGGGCGGCCGTCGAGGCCGAACTGCCTGCCTTCGCCCCGGCGATGCTGCGCGCCCGCTTCCATCTGTGGGAGTCCGGCTCCACCGCCCAGATGGTCGAGGAGCTCGGCCGCATCAAGGGTAGCCACGGGGTCGTGCTCAAGGCACAGGACGAGCCCGCGGTGGCCGAGGCGGTCGACCGCCTGGTGGCCGCGGGTGTCCCGGTGGTGACCTACACGACCGACATCCCCACCAGTGCGCGCTGCGCCTACGTCGGCATCGACAATCACGGGGCGGGCGTCACCGCCGCGTACCTGATGGACCAATGGCTCGGTGCGTCCCCCTCCGGTGTGCTGATCACCCTGAGCCGGACCGTCTTTCGCGGCGAAGGGGAGCGCGAGGTGGGGTTCCGGTCCGGATTGCGCGGCACCGGCAGGGAGATCATCGAGGTGAGCGACAGTGACGGCATCGATGCCACCAACGAGCGGTTGGTGCTCGACGCGCTGGAGCGGCATCCCGCGATCGAGGCGGTGTACTCGCCCGGCGGCGGCAACACCGCGACGGTCGCGGCCTTCGACACCCTCGGCCGTCGGTGCAAGGTGTTCATCGGCCATGATCTGGACGCGGACAACCGGCGGCTGCTGCGGGACGGACGCATCTCGGTGGTGCTGCACAATGACCTGCGGGCCGACGCGCGGCAGGCCATGCGGGTGATCCTGGCCCAGCACGGCGCCCTGCCCGCCGAACCGGTCCGCCCGACGCCCATCCACGTCATCACGCCGTACAACCTGCCTGCATAAGTGGCCTGCTCAGCCACCCGCTCGGCCGTGGAATCTGATTCCGCGGCCATCACGACTACGATTCCGCGAGAAAGTAAAGACATAAGGAGAACCGTTCGATGACGCCAGAGTTGGTCCCCGGCGTGACCGTGCTGGGCAACCTGGCGATCGACATCATCGACGGGGCCCCGCCCAGTCCCGGCGGATGCGCCTCCTTCGCCGGGGTGGCGCTGGAAGCCGTCGAGGTCCTCGGGCACATCGTGGCGATGGGCGCCCCGGACGACCACGAGTTGTTCGACGAGGTCCTGGACCGGTTCGGCGATATCGTGCGGTTCCTGCCGTCGGACCGCACCAGCGGTTTCCGCCTCGACTACGACGACACCGACCACCGCCGGATGTCGGTCGATGCGATCGGCCCGGTCTGGACGGCCGCCGATATCGACACCGACGATCCCCGCACCACCTGGATCCACCTCGCCCCGCTGATGCGCACCGACTTCCCGGCCGGCACGCTGGCCCATCTGGCCGCGCGCGGGCACCGCATCGCCTATGACGGCCAGGGCCTGGTGCGGGCCGACCGGCTCGGCCCGCTCACGCTGGATCGCAACTTCTCGCCCGATCTGCTCCAGCACCTCGACATCCTCAAACTCGCCGAGGACGAGGCGGTCATCGTCGCCGACGGTGATTTCGACGCCTCGACCGCCGAGTGGCTGGGTGTCCCCGAGATCGTGGTGACCTACGGCTCGGAGGGGTGTGACATCTACAAGGACGGCACCGTGGTCCGGGTGCCCGCGGCGTGGCGCGTGCTGGGCGTGCAGACCACCGGTGCCGGCGACATGTTCACCGCCTGTTACGTCGCCAATCGGGCCGACGGCGCGGACCCGCACCGGGCCGCCGAACTGGCCAGTGAACTGGTGGCCAGGGAGTTGCAGAAGCGCGTCGAGGTCGGGTCGCCCGACCGGGTCTGAACCCGGGTGACGCCTGCTAGAGTTGACGGGTGTCAACTTCGGGTCCGGCGCGCCGGCGCCCGGCTACCGGCGGGTAGCGATGTTCTTAGAGAATGCCGTTCTCCTCGACGTGATGAACGCCACAAATCCGGCGATTGGTGCCGCTCTTCACGTCTGTGAACTGCATGTTTTTCCGCAGGTTACCCGCGTGTCGCCTGTTCGTGCTGGCAAAGCCACCCTAAGAGAAGTGCAATAATGGTTACCGGTAGTGACACCAAAAATCTTCGACGCAACGCCTCTCCTCGAAGCAGCCAGAGTTGATGGGGCGTGAAAGGCAGGGAGTCGTGGGCCAGAACGGCAACGGGGCCGCCCCGCGGCAGAAGCTGGAGAAGGTCGTCATCCGCTTTGCGGGCGACTCCGGCGACGGCATGCAGCTCACCGGTGACCGGTTCACCTCGGAAGCGGCGCTGTTCGGCAATGACCTTGCCACCCAGCCGAATTACCCCGCGGAGATCCGCGCACCACAGGGCACCCTGCCCGGTGTCTCGTCGTTCCAGATCCAGATCGCCGACTACGACATCCTCACCGCCGGTGACCGTCCCGACGTGTTGGTGGCGATGAATCCCGCCGCGCTGAAAGCCAATGTCGGTGACCTGCCGCGGGGTGGCCTGATCATCGCCAACTCCGACGAATTCACCAAGCGGAACCTGGCCAAGGTCGGCTACGAGGCAAACCCGCTGGAGACCGACGAGCTGTCCGACTACGTCGTCACCCCGGTGGCGATGACGACCCTGACCCTGGGTGCGGTCGAGGCCATCGGCGCCTCCAAGAAGGATGGCCAGCGCGCCAAGAACATGTTCGCCCTCGGCCTGCTGTCCTGGATGTACGGCCGGGAGCTGGCCCACAGCGAGGCCTTCATCCGGGAGAAGTTCTCCCGTAAGCCCGATGTCGCCGAGGCCAACGTGCTGGCGCTGAAGGCGGGCTGGAACTACGGCGAGACCACCGAGGCGTTCGGGACCACCTACGAGGTCTCCCCGGCCAAGCTCAAGACCGGCGAGTACCGCCAGATCTCCGGCAACACCGCGCTGGCGTACGGCATCGTGGCCGCCGGCCATCTCAGCGATCTGCAGGTGGTGCTCGGCACCTACCCGATCACCCCGGCGTCGGACATCCTGCACGAGCTGTCCAAGCACAAGAACTTCAATGTGCTGACCTTCCAGGCCGAGGACGAGATCGCCGGTATCGGCGCGGCGATCGGCGCGTCCTACGGCGGTGCGCTCGGCGTCACCAGCACGTCGGGGCCCGGTGTGTCACTCAAGTCGGAGGCCATGGGGCTGGCGGTGATGACCGAGCTGCCGCTGATCGTGATCGACGTGCAGCGCGGCGGCCCGTCCACCGGCCTGCCCACCAAGACCGAGCAGGCCGACCTGCTACAGGCCCTCTTCGGCCGCAACGGCGAATCACCGCTGGCGGTGCTGGCCCCGGCCACCCCGTCGGACTGCTTCGATATCGCCGTGGAGGCCGCCCGCATCGCGGTGCACTACCACACCCCGGTCATCATCCTGTCCGACGGCGCGATCGCCAACGGCTCGGAGCCGTGGCGCATCCCCGACATCGCCGGCTACCCGCCGATCAAGCACACCTTCGCCGAGGCCGGCCAGCCGTTCCAGCCCTACGCCCGTGACCCGGAGACGCTGGCCAGGCAGTTCGCCATCCCCGGCACTCCCGGCCTCGAACACCGCATCGGCGGCTTGGAGTCGGCCAACGGCTCCGGGGCCATCTCGTACGAGCCCAAGAACCACGACCTGATGGTCCGGCTGCGCCAGGCCAAGATCGACGGCATCGAGGTTCCCGACCTCGAGGTCGACGATCCGACCGGCGACGCCGAGCTGCTGATGCTCGGCTGGGGCAGCAGCTACGGGCCGATCGGCGAGGCGTGCCGGCGGGCGCGGCGCAACGGCGTCAAGGTGGCCCACGCTCAACTGCGCTACCTCAACCCGTTCCCGGCCAACCTCGAAGAGGTGCTGCGGCGCTATCCGAAGGTCGTCGTTCCGGAGATGAACCTCGGCCAGCTGGCGCTGCTGCTGCGCGGCCGGTTCCTGGTCGACGTGCAATCGGTCACCAAGGTCGAGGGCATGGCGTTCTTGGCCGACGAAGTCGAGGGCATCATCGGCGCGGCGCTGGACGGCACGTTGCGACAGAAGGAAACTGACAAGGCGAAGTTCGCACGGTTGGCGGCGGCCACCGTGGAATCTGTGGGAGCTGGAGCATGACCGACCTGATTGGCGCCGACCTGGGCCTGACCGAAGCCCTCAGCAAGACGGCCCTGGTTCCGACCACGGATCAGCCGCAGAAGGGCAAGGACTTCACCAGCGACCAGGAGGTGCGTTGGTGCCCGGGGTGCGGTGACTACGTCATCCTCAACACCATCCGCAACTTCCTGCCCGAGCTCGGTCTGCGGCGCGAGAACATCGCATTCATCAGTGGCATCGGCTGCTCCAGCCGGTTCCCGTACTACCTGGAGACCTACGGTTTCCACTCGATTCACGGTCGCGCCCCGACCATCGCCACCGGGCTGGCGCTGGCCCGCCCGGACCTGTCGGTGTGGGTGGTGACCGGCGACGGTGACTCGCTGTCGATCGGCGGCAACCACCTGATCCACGCGCTGCGCCGCAACATCAACATCACGATCCTGCTGTTCAACAACCGCATCTACGGCCTGACCAAGGGGCAGTACTCGCCGACCTCCGAGGTCGGCAAGATCACCAAGTCCACCCCGATGGGCTCGCTGGACTACCCGTTCAACCCGGTGTCGCTCGCGCTGGGCGCCGAGGCCACCTTCGTGGGCCGGGCGCTGGACTCCGATCGCGCCGGCCTGACCGAGGTGCTGCGCGCCGCCGCCAGCCACCGCGGTGCCGCGTTGGTCGAGATCATGCAGGACTGCCCGATCTTCAACGACGGATCCTTCGATGTGCTGCGCAAGGAGGGCTCCGAGGACCGGCTGATCAACCTGCATCACGGTGAGCCGATCACATTCGGTGCCGATGCCCAGTACTGCGTGGTGAAGTCGGGGTATGGCCTGGAGGTCGCCAAGACCGCCGATGTGGATGCCGACCAGATCGTGGTACACAACGCCACGATCGACGACCCGGCGTACGCGTTCGCGCTGTCGCGGCTGTCCGAGCAGAACCTCGAGCACATGGTCACGGGCATCTTCCGTCAGGTCAGCAAGCCGACCTACGACGACGCGGCCCGTCAGCAGGTTGCCGACGCGCGCGCCGCCAAGCCGGGCGACACCGCCGCGCTGCAGGCACTGCTTCGCGGCAAAGACACCTGGTCCGTCGACTAGTCACGCTAACGTCACCTAGGTGACGTCATCTCCGCCACTGGCAGCAGTTGTGTTGGCAGGCGGGGCATCCCGCCGCATGGGTCGGGACAAGGCGACGCTGGTGCTCGACGGGCGGACCTTCGTGGAACGCGTCGTCGCGGCGGTATCCCAGCGGTGCACGCCGGTGTTCGTGATCGCCGCACCCGGTCAGGCCCTTCCCGAGCTGTCGGCCGAGATCCTGCGTGACGAGGTGCGCGGTGTCGGCCCCTTGCTGGCCACCGCGCGGGGCCTGCGGGCGGCCGCGGACGCCGGAGCGGAGCGGGCGTTCGTCTGTGCCGTGGACATGCCCCATCTGTCGGCCGAGTTGATCGACATCCTGGTTGCCGAGCCGTCGGTGGCCGATGTGGTCTTGCCGTGGGATGGCCGCGACCACTACCTGGCCGGGCTGTACCGGACCCGGCTGGCCGACACGGCCGCACAACTGGTGGCGGCGGGGGAGCGCAGCATGCGCGCCCTGGTCGACGGGACCGCCGGGGTCGACACGCAACGCGTCGTGCTGGACGAGCAACGTGCGCTGGCCAACGTCAACACCGCGGCCGACCTGCCATGAACCTCGGTGAATTGCCGTCCCGCGAGGCAGCAAATTGTGAATTTGAACGCCTCCCGGCGCGAATTCGAACCGGTACGACGTTATTGGCTTTTATCTCCGATCGATAACAGAACAGATTGTTTTCTGACTGTTCACCGTCGGCTGGTGCCGTCTGCGGGTGCGATTCCGCGGGCGTGTCGAAACATGTTGCACAACAACGGAATCGGATCTCGCCATCGGTGCTGTAACTCGTGTGATTGGCCGAAAGGCTCAGCGACACAAGGCGCTAAGCTGCACTAACTTCTGTCCGCGGTTGTCGACTGGTCCATGCCACTGGCCGGCGCGGCGGCCCACCCGCCGGGCGGCTTGGAATCAGGCGCTCGCAGCACCTGAATTGCCTGCAGCGCAACATGTTCGAACGCCGCCCTGCGGCACGGGCCACTTACCGCGGCGCAACCGCGATTTGGCCGGTATCGACTCGAAAGCGTTGCAGCAAGCCATGTTTGGGGAAGTAGAGCACTGAACTGGTTCGCCGTACCGGCCAGCGAACCGCGCCCGGGTAAAACCGCAGGTCAAGCCTCATCGGCAGCTCGCGCGGCGAAAATGCCGGGACGGGCCGGCCGATCGCGTGGCCCAGCTCACAAAAACGTGGTGATATGAGTCACGAAATGGTTGAGCGCGTCGGTTTCGGGCACTCGCGTCGATCTTCCGGCTGACCTGCACAGTTGATACATAGTGAGCGTCGTGATCTTCTCGTGATCTTCTCGCGACACGTTCTAGATGTGATGTGACTTCGTCTGGATGGTTTTGTACGTTTTCCTCAACTCCCCGACCGGAGCAAATAATTTCACATCAAAACCTGCGTGTGTGCGGGGCTTCTGCGGCAAGGCCGCGGAAGCGGCCGGGGCCGATTTTCCCCGGCGAGGCGATCTCGTGCCTCCCGCTGTCGTGCCCGACCGAGAAGGCACGGCCCAAATTCCCGTCTGGGTGATCCAGGCATTCCACGCCCGCTTGTGCGCGGGCGTTCTTTTGGCGCGCGCTTGGCGAGAGGATCGAAGTTGAAGAACATCCGCACGACGTTCGGTATGGCCGCCATCGCCGGGGCGCTCGCAGTCGCGCCCGTGGCCCTGGGGGCGGGTACCGCCAATGCGGACAACGGTGTGAACTGGGATGCCGTCGCGGCCTGCGAATCGGGCGGCAACTGGGCCATCAACACCGGAAACGGCTACTACGGGGGCCTGCAGTTCACCATGGGCACCTGGCGGGCCAACGGCGGCAGCGGCTCGCCCCACCTGGCCAGCCGGGAGGAGCAGATCCGGGTCGCCAACAACGTGCTGCACTCGCAGGGCATCGGCGCATGGCCGGTGTGCGGCCGTCGCGGCTGACGCGCACGTCATATACCAAACACACGACAATGGCGCCGGGCTTTCGAGCCCGGCGCCATTGTTTTCTCACGAATACCGCCAATATCCATAGGTCACATAAGAAACCCCTAAAACTTCGGCATCGTCAGTAACAGACGATTTCCCCCACCCGAAACACGGGTAACCGCAGTGTCAGAAAGCACTTCAAACACATGCGGAACTCGTGTCACCGGTCGGGGAAGGACCGCAATGAAGAACATCGGCGTCGCTCTGCAGAAGACTTTCACCCGCATGCTGTGGGTCGTGGCCGCGACCGGTGCCTTCGCCGCCGCACCGCTGACCCTGGCGGCGACCGCCAGCGCCGACAGCGGCGTCAACTGGGACGCCATCGCCCAATGCGAGTCGGGCGGCAACTGGTCGATCAACACCGGCAACGGCGCTTCCGGGGGACTCCAGTTCAAGCAAGCCACCTGGACCGCCAACGGGGGCGTCGGCGCACCGCACCAGGCCAGTCGCGCCGAGCAGATCCGCGTCGCCGAGAACGTGCTGCGCACCCAGGGCCTCGGAGCCTGGCCGAGCTGCGGTGCCAAGGGCGCCACCCCCGCCGTCTGGACCACCCCGGCCCCCGGCGGCCAGAACCCGGCCGCCGCCGGCTGCCAAGCCATCCGGCCCGGTGCCATCCTCGGCATCTTCGACATCCGCAAGATGTGCACCGCGCTCGCCGCCTTCGGGCAGCCCCGCTGATACCCCGCCCAGGTTGGGATCGGTAGCCGCTTCTCTCACCCACGCTGTCGGAGCCATCGCATCAGCGCGTTGGCCCCCGACCAGAGGAGAGAGAAACGATGACCGCCCTACCCCTTCGATTCGGCCTGGCCGCAGCCGCCCTGATCATCTCCGCGCTGAGCGGCTGCTCGACGGTCGCCGACGTCCGCAAGATCACCGATGCGGCCACGTCGGCGGTCGAGCAGATCCAGGAGGGGACCGGGGCGCTGACCGAATCGACCGGCAGTGTGCTCACCGTGGACGGGTTGAACAAGGCGTTCGCGGCCATCTCGGCGAAGGTGGGGGCGGACCCCATGCAGGTGGTCGAGGTGACCCTGGTCCCGACGACGGTCACGGTGCAGGCCGTCGATCCGAACGCGCCCACCGAACTGAACCAGTGGACCTACACCGCCGGGCATGTCGGCGCCTCCCGGCCGGTGGACTATGACGACGATGCAGAGGCCCTGCGGCAGAACCTCTTTGCCATCACCGAGGTGCCCGCCACGGCCATCATCGCGGCGGTCGACGGCGCCGTGGCCGCCAGCGGGATCGCCGACGGCAAGGTGCAGTCGGTGATCGTCGACCGCAACCTGCCGTTCGACGACAGCTTGCGCATCCTCATCAACGTGGCGGGCGAGCGGAGCACCAAGCAGGTCCGTGCCGACAGCGCGGGGCAGATCACCGACGTCGTCTGATCCGGTTAGCGTGGCGGGATGACGCCTCGCCACGCCTTCGGTGACCTCGACCGCTTTCTCGAACTGTCCAGGGTTGCCGGCCTGGCCGTCTCGCCCGACGGCTCCCGGCTGGTCACCACGATCACCGAGATCAACGACGAACACACCGAATTCGTCACGGCGATCTGGGAGCTGGATCCGGCCGGGCACCACCCCGCCCGGCGGCTGACGCGCGGCGCCAAGGGGGAAACGGCGCCTGCCTTCACCGCCGACGGCGACCTGCTGTTCATCGCGGCACGCCCGACGCCCCGTGACGACAAGCCGCCGGCGGCGCTGTGGCGGCTGCCCGCGTCCGGCGGTGAGGCCGTCGAACTGCTGACGCTGCCCGGCGGGATCGGTGCCGTGCACACCGCGATGTCGGCCGACCGGGTCATCGTCACCGCGCCGCTGCTTCCGTCGGCGGCCACCGTGGCCGACGACGCCCGACTGCGCAAGCTACGCAAGGACAACCAGGTTTCGGCCATTCTGCACACCCGCTACCCGGTGCGGTACTGGGATCACGACCTCGGACCCGATCACCCGCACCTGCTCGATGCGGCCGACTCCCGTGACCTCACCCCGTCACCGGGTGCGGCACTGCGTGAGGCCGGGGTCGCCGTCAGCGCCGACGGCAGCTTCGTGGTGACGTCCTGGCACGCGCCAGGGCCGGGCGCCTCGATCCGCGTCTGTCTGGTCCGCGTCGATACCGCCACCGGCGCGCGGCAGGTGATCGCCGAGGACCCGGACGCCGATCTGGGTCATCCCGCCATCTCCCCGGACGGCAGCCGGCTGGCGTTCCTGCGCGAGACGGTGTCCACCCCCGATCGCGCGCCACGGATCACGTTGTGCGTCATGACGTTCGGCGAGCCGTGGGTACAGGTGGGTCAGGACTGGGATCGCTGGCCCGCCTCGGTCGGCTGGACGACCGACGGAACCGGCCTCGTCGTCACCGCCGACGACAACGGCCGATGCCCGATCTTCGCGGTGGACCCGGACGGTGGTGCCGTCACCAGACTGACCGACGACGACTACAGCTACGCCGAGGTGCACACCGCGCCCGGCGGAGTCGTCTACGCGCTGCGCCATTCGTATACCGCACCGCCCCATCCGGTGCGCATCGACGCCGACGGGCAGGTCGTGGTGTTGCCCTGCGTCGACATCCCGGAACTGCCGGGCGACGTGGAAGAGATCACCGCGACGGCACCCGATGGCGTGCGGGTACGGTCCTGGCTGGTGCTGCCGGAGACGACCGAACCGGCGCCCCTGCTGCTGTGGGTGCACGGTGGGCCGTTGGGCAGCTGGAACGCTTGGCACTGGCGGTGGAATCCGTGGCTGCTGGCCGCCGCGGGCTATGCCGTGCTGCTACCCGACCCGGCGCTGTCGACGGGGTACGGACAGGACTTCGTCCAGCGTGGCTGGGGCGCCTGGGGTGCGGCGCCCTACACGGATCTGATGGCGGCCACCGACGCGGCCTGTGCCCACCCGCGGGTGGATGCCGGACGGACGGCCGCCATGGGCGGATCCTTCGGCGGTTACATGGCCAATTGGATCGCCGGACACACCGACCGGTTCGACGCGATCGTCACGCATGCCAGCCTGTGGGCGCTGGACCAGTTCGGGCATACCACCGATGGGGCGTACTGGTGGGTGCGTGAGATGACCGAGCAGATGACGCAACACAATTCACCGCACCGGCATGTCGCCCGGATCAGCACCCCGATGCTGGTGATCCACGGCGACAAGGACTATCGAGTCCCGGTCGGTGAGGCGTTGCGGCTGTGGTACGAACTGCTCACCGAGTCGGCGCTGCCGGCCGACGACGACGGTGACAGCCCGCACCGGTTCCTGTATTTCCCCTCCGAAGGGCACTGGGTCGCCGCGCCGCAGCACACCAAGATCTGGTACCAGGTGATCCTGGCTTTCCTGGCCCGTCACGTTCTGGGTGAGGACGGACCCCTGCCGGAGACGCTCGGGTAGCTTCGGGCTCATGACCACGCAGCGGGAATTCGACCTCGTCCTCTATGGCGCCACCGGGTTCGCCGGCAAACTCACCGCGGAATACCTGGCCACGGCCGGTGCGTCGGCCCGGATCGCCCTGGCCGGCCGGTCGGCGGAAAAGGTGCGGGCGGTGCGTGACAGCCTCGGCGAGCCCGCGCATGCCTGGCCCGTCATCGAGGCCGACACGAGCGCTCCGGCCTCGCTGGCGGCGATGGCCGCGCGCACCCAGGTGGTGGTGACCACGGTCGGGCCCTACACCCGCTACGGGCTGCCGCTGGTGGCGGCCTGCGTGGAAGCCGGAACCGATTACGCCGACCTGACCGGGGAGACACCCTTCATCCGCGACAGCGCCGACCAGTTCCACAAGCAGGCCGCCGACACCGGTGCCCGCATCGTGCACTCCTGCGGATTCGACTCGATCCCTTCCGATCTCACCGTCTATGCGCTCTATCACCGCTCGCGCGAGGACGGCTCGGGCGAGCTCACCGACACCGACCTGGTGTTGCGCCGGTTCGCCGGCGGGGTCTCCGGCGGCACCGTCGCGTCGATGGTGGAGTTCTTCCGCACTGCCGCAAGCGATCCCGACATCCGGCGCGCGATGCTCGATCCCTACACGCTGAGCACCGACCGCGCCGCCGAACCCGAGCTCGGCCACCAATCGGACACACCCTGGCGCCGCGGTGTCCAGATCGCCCCGGAACTGGCGGGCATCTGGACCGGTGCGTTCGCCATGGCGGCACCCAACTCGCGAATCGTGCGCCGCAGCAACGCACTTCTCGACTGGGCGTACGGCCGGAAATTCCGGTACGCCGAGCACATGAGCACCGGCTCGTCGGTCCTGGCGCCGGTCGCGTCCGCGGTGGACACGGCGGTCAACGCCGCGGCGTTCGGCCTCGGGATGAAGTACCTCGACAAGGTGCCGTCGACGGTGCTGGAGCGGATCACCCCCAAACCGGGCAGCGGGCCCAGTGAACGGACCCGGGACAAGGGGCACTACCGCATCGAGACCTACACCACCACCAGCAGCGGTGCCCGGTACCGCGCCGTCATCGCCCAGCAGGGCGACCCCGGCTACAAGGCCACCGCGGTGCTGCTCGGCGAGAGCGGCCTGGCACTGGCGCTCGACCGGGACCGGCTCTCGGACCTGCGCGGCGTGCTCACCCCGGCCGCGGCGATGGGTGACGCGCTGCTCACCCGGTTGCCCGCCGCCGGCGTGACGTTGCAGACCACCCGGCTGAATTGAAACCGGTGAGCGCCGAACACCTGTGGGCGAGGGCCGAATACGGCTAGGGTCGACCGCGGGTGGAACTTCAACCAGCGATAAAGGTGGGGACGACATGGCCGGTCTTGATGATCTTTACGCGCAGATTCCGGTACAGGACATTGCCTCGCGGCTCGGCGCCGATGAAGGCGAGGTGAACAACGCCATCCGGACCCTGGTGCCGGCCCTGGTCGGCGGCCTGCAGCACAACGTGCAGTCCGCTGACATCGACTCGAGCCAGTTGGAGTCCGCCGTCTCCGCGCAGGGTGCCAGCGGCCTGCTCGACGGTGGGGTCAGCGTCGACCAGGTGGACCAGGCCGAGGGCGACAACATCGTGGCCAACATCTTCGGCGGTAACGACAGTGGCCAGGTCGCGGCCGCGCTGGCGGGCGGCGGCGCCGGGGGGAGCAACCTGATCAAGCAGTTGCTGCCGATCCTGGCCCCCATCGTGCTGGCCTATATCGGCAAGCAGTTCGCCCAGAAGAGCGGCCAGGGGCAGCCCGAGGCCGCGTCCTCCGGCGGTGGGCTGGGTGACGTGCTGGGCAGCATCCTCGGCGGCGCCGGCGGCGGTGGCGGCAACAACCCCCTGGGCAGCATCCTGGGCAGCGTGCTCGGCGGCGGCTCCGGCGGGCAGGGCGGCAATCAGGGGAACGTCATCGGCGACATCCTGGGTGGGCTGCTCGGCGGCAAGAAGTGATTTGTGGAGCCGCACCCGTAATGGTTACGGGTACGGCTCCACAGATCGCCGGGAACGGGGGCTTGTTCGGCCACTCGTCCGGTTTCCTTAGAATCGAGCGGTGACTGCCAGCCCTTCCTCGCGCGCCGATGCCCTGCCCAAGTCCTGGGAGCCGGGTGCGGTAGAGAGCGAGCTGTATCAGGGTTGGGTCGACGCCGGCTACTTCACCGCCGACCCGTCGAGCACCAAGCCGCCGTACTCGATCGTGCTGCCGCCCCCCAACGTGACGGGCAGCCTGCACATGGGCCACGCCCTGGACCACACCCTGATGGACGCGCTGACCCGGCGCAAGCGCATGCAGGGGTACGAGGTGCTGTGGCTGCCCGGCATGGACCACGCCGGCATCGCCACGCAGTCGGTGGTGGAAAAGCAGCTCGCCGTCGACGGCAAGACCAAAGAGGACTTCGGTCGCGAGCTGTTCATCGAGAAGGTGTGGGACTGGAAGCGTGAATCCGGCGGCACCATCGGCGGGCAGATGCGCCGGCTCGGCGACGGGGTGGACTGGAGCCGCGACCGCTTCACCATGGACGAGGGCCTGTCCCGCGCCGTCCGCACCATCTTCAAGCGGCTCTACGACGCCGGGCTGATCTACCAGGCCGAGCGGCTGGTGAACTGGTCACCGGTGCTGCGGACCGCGATCAGCGATCTCGAGGTCAAGTACGAGGACGTCGAGGGCGAGCTGGTCTCCTTCCGGTACGGCTCCATGGACGACACGCAGCCGCATATCGTGGTGGCCACCACCCGGCTGGAGACCATGCTCGGTGACACCGCCATCGCGGTGCATCCCGACGACGAGCGCTACCGCGCCCTGGTCGGCAAGACCCTGCCGCACCCCTTCCTCGATCGCGATATCGTCATCGTCGCCGACGAGCACGTCGACCCCGAATTCGGTACCGGCGCAGTCAAAGTCACGCCCGCGCACGACCCGAACGACTTCGAGATCGGCGTCCGGCACAACCTGCCGATGCCGTCGATCCTCGACATCACGGGTGCGATCACCGGCACCGGAACGCAATTCGACGGCATGGACCGGTTCGAGGCCCGGGTGGCGGTGCGCGAGGCGCTGGCCGCGCAGGGCCGCATCGTCGCCGAGAAGCGGCCCTACCTGCACAGCGTCGGGCATTCCGAGCGCAGCGGCGAACCGATCGAGCCGCGGCTGAGTCTGCAGTGGTGGGTCAAGGTCGAATCGCTGGCCAAGGCTGCCGGTGACGCGGTGCGTGGTGGTGACACCGTGATCCACCCGGCCAGCCTGGAACCGCGCTGGTTCGCCTGGGTGGACAACATGCACGACTGGTGCATCTCGCGCCAGCTGTGGTGGGGGCATCGCATCCCGATCTGGCACGGCCCCGACGGCCAGCAGGTGTGCCTGGGGCCCGACGAGACCCCGCCCGAGGGTTGGGTGCAGGACCCCGACGTGCTCGACACCTGGTTCTCCTCGGCGCTGTGGCCGTTCTCCACGATGGGCTGGCCCGAGCGCACCCCGGAGCTGGAGAAGTTCTATCCGACCAGCGTGCTGGTCACCGGCTACGACATCCTGTTCTTCTGGGTGGCCCGGATGATGATGTTCGGCACCTTCGTCGCCGGCGACGACGCGATCGGCGCCGGTTCCGTTCCGTTCCGGAATGTGTTCCTGCACGGCCTGATTCGCGACGAATTCGGTCGCAAGATGAGCAAGTCCAAGGGCAACGGCATCGACCCGCTGGACTGGGTGGAGAAGTTCGGTGCCGACGCGCTGCGCTTCACCCTTGCCCGTGGGGCCAGTCCCGGCGGTGACCTGTCCATCGGTGAGGACCACGCGCGCGCGTCCCGCAATTTCGCCACCAAGCTGTTCAACGCCACCAAGTTCGCGCTGATGAACGGCGCGGCACCGGCACCGTTGCCGGCGGCCGGTGAATTGACCGACGCCGACCGCTGGATCCTGGGCCGGCTCGACGAGGTGCGCGCCGAGGCGGACGCGGCATTCGAGAGCTACGAGTTCAGCCGTGCCTGCGAGGCGCTGTACCACTTCGCCTGGGACGAGTTCTGCGACTGGTATGTCGAGCTGGCGAAAGTCCAGATCTCACAGGGTCTTTCGCACACCACAGCAGTGCTCGCCGCGGTGCTGGACACGCTGCTCAAACTGCTGCACCCGGTGATGCCGTTCGTTACCGAGACGCTGTGGAAGACGCTCACCGGTGGTGAGTCGATCGTCGTCGCCGACTGGCCCGAGCCATCGGGCTTCGCGCCGGATGCGGTCGCCACCCGGCGCATCACCGACATGCAGAAGCTGGTCACCGAGGTGCGCCGGTTCCGCAGCGACCAGGGCCTGGCCGACCGGCAGCGGGTGCCGGCCCGGCTCAGCGGCCTGGACGCCGCCGACGTGGAATCGCAGCTGCCCGCGGTCACCGCGCTGGCCTGGCTCACCGAACCGGCCGACGGTTTCACCGCCTCGGCATCGGTCGAGGTGCGCCTGACCGAGGGCACCGTGGTGGTCGAGGTGGACACCTCCGGCACCGTCGACGTCGCCGCCGAACGGCGCCGTCTGGAAAAGGACCTGGCCGCGGCGGAGAAGGAATTGGCGCAAACCACGGGCAAACTCGGCAACGCCGAGTTCCTGGCCAAGGCGCCCGAGGCCGTCGTCGACAAGATCAAGGCCCGTCGTCAGCTGGCGCAGGAAGAGGTCGAGCGGATCACGGCGCGGCTCGCCGGGTTGCGATGAGCAATCCGGAGCCCACCCCGGACGAGATTGCGGCGCTGCTGCAGGTCGAGCACCTGCTCGACCAGCGGTGGCCGGAAACCAAGATCGAGCCGAGCACCGCGCGTGTCGAGGCGCTGCTGGAACTGCTCGGTTCGCCGCAGCGCAGCTATCCGTCGATCCACATCGCCGGCACCAACGGCAAGACGTCGGTCGCGCGGATGGTCGATGCCCTGCTGACCGCGCTGCACCGGCGCACCGGGCGGACCACCAGCCCGCACCTGCAGTCGGCCGTCGAACGCATCTCGATCGACGGAAAGCCCATCAGCCCAGCGCAATACGTCGCCACCTACCGTGAGATCGAACCGTTCGTCGAGCTCGTCGACGCGCAATCCGAAGCGGCCGGCGGGCCGAAAATGAGCAAGTTCGAGGTGCTCACCGTGATGGCATTCGCGGCCTTCGCCGATGCGCCCGTCGACGTCGCGGTGGTCGAAACCGGCCTCGGCGGCCGGTGGGATGCCACCAACGTGGTCAACGCGCCGGTCGCGGTCATCACCCCGATCGGCATGGACCACACCGAGTTCCTGGGCGACACCATCGCCCAGATCGCGGGAGAGAAGGCCGGCATCATCACCAAGCAGGCCGATGACCTGGTGCCCACCGACACGGTCGCGGTGATCGGCCGCCAGCCGGCAGAGGCGATGGAAGTGCTGCTGGCCCAAGCCGTGACGGCCGACGCCGCGGTGGCCCGGGAGGATTCGGAGTTCGCGGTGCTCGGCCGCCAGATCGCCATCGGCGGCCAGGTGCTGTCCCTGCAGGGGCTGGGCGGGACGTACGACGACATCTTCCTGCCGTTGCACGGTGAGCATCAGGCGCACAACGCCGTTCTCGCGCTGGCCGCCGTCGAGGCGTTCTTCGGAGCGGGCGCGCAACGCCAACTCGACATCGACGCCGTCCGCGCGGGATTCGCCGCCGCGGCCAGTCCCGGCCGGCTGGAGCGGGTGCGCAACGCGCCCACGGTCTTCCTGGACGCCGCGCACAATCCGGCCGGTGCCACCGCGCTGACCGCCGCGCTGGCCGAGGAGTTCGACTTCCGCTATCTCGTCGGCGTGGTGTCGGTGATGGGGGACAAGGACGTCGACGGCATCCTGACCGCACTGGAACCCGCGTTCGACCAGATCGTCGTCACGCACAACGGTTCGCCGCGCGCCATGAGCGTCGAGGAGCTCGCGCTGCGCGCGGAGGAACGGTTCGGCCCGGAGCGCGTCATCACGGCCGCGACCCTGCCCGACGCGATCGAGACGGCCATCGCGGCGGTGGAGGAGTCCAGCGGCGGCGAAGGGCTGTCCGGCAGCGGCATCGTCATCACCGGTTCGGTGGTGACGGCGGGCGCCGCGCGGACCTTGTTCGGGCGGGATCCCGCATGAGCGCCCCCGATCCGTGGAAGAGCTTCCGCGGCGTGATGGCCGGCACGCTGATCCTGGAGGCGATCGTCGTGCTGCTGGCGCTGCCGGTGGTGTCGTTCGGTACCGGCGGCCTGACGTGGGTGTCCGGCGGGTTCCTGATCGGCATGACGGTGCTGTTGGTGCTGCTGTCGGGGATCCAGGGCCGGCCGGGCGCCATCTGGATCAATTTCGGCGTGCAGCTGGTGCTCGTCGGCGGGGCGTTCATCCACTGGGGCATCGGCTTCATCGGGGTGGTGTTCGCGTTGGTCTGGGCGTTGTTGATCTTCTTGCGTGGTGAGGTCAAGCGCCGCCAGGAACGCGGCCTTTTGCCTGGTCAACGCCCCCGCGACGAGGGTGCCGCGGACTGATTTCCCGGATCGATTACCGACCGGTACGCTGTCCGCCGTGACTGAGCGCACCCTTGTTCTGATCAAGCCCGACGGCGTCCAGCGGCACCTGATCGGTGAGATTGTCAGCCGGATCGAGCGCAAGGGCCTGACGTTCGCGGCTCTGGAACTGAAGGTCGTCAGCGACGAGCTGGCTCGCCAGCATTACGCCGAGCACGACGGTAAGCCGTTCTTCGGCTCGTTGCTGGAGTTCATCACCTCCGGGCCCGTGGTGGCGGCCGTGGTCGAGGGACCGCGGGCGATCGCCGCGTTCCGCCAGATCGCCGGCGGCACCGATCCGGTGGAGAAGGCCACGCCAGGCACCATCCGTGGCGACCTGGCCCTGGTCACCCAGGACAACCTGGTCCACGGCTCGGATTCGCCGGAGTCGGCGGCCCGGGAAATCGCCCTCTGGTTCCCGGGCTTGGCAGGCGCTTAGCTCGCCGTTCGGCCGCTTCGTCAGATTCCGGCCCGCGGTATGGGATACTGGCCGTGGGAGACCGGCGCCACAACGGGGCCGGCCTCCCGGATGAAGACTTCGACGAGCGCGACCATCGCCACAAGCGGTGCGGCGCCGACCGTCCAGCCATCATTCAGCCAGGCACCGAGTGGGTTCATCCCGAACCGCTCGGGGCGAGACCATGACAAGTCCGGGGGAAGTGTCCCGGATCCATAGCGGAAGCCCTCGCGTGGCCGCGTCGAACTGACGCGCCCGGGGGCTTGAGGAGAATACGTGGCCGAAGATGCCCATACCCAAGACCTTTCCCAACCAGCGCAGCAAGAGGAACTGCCGGCGAAGCTGAGAGTCCACTCGCTGGCCCGCGTGCTGGGCACCACCAGCAAGCGCATCGTCGATGTGCTCGCCGAGCTGGACGGTCGGGCGCGCAGCCCCCACTCCACGGTCGACAAGGCCGAGGCCGAGCGCGTCCGTGACCTGCTGACCGCCGCCGAGGCTGCCGAATCCGAGCCACCGGTTCCCACCGGGTCGGTCGAGCCGGCCGAGGTGGCCGAAGCGGTCGACGTGGTGACCGCCGAGGCGGTCGAGGCCAGCGCAGCCGCAGATTCCCAGCCCGACGAGCCGCCGGTTCCCACCGGGTCGGTCGAGCCGGCCGAGGTGGCCGAGGCCGTCGAAGTGGTGACCGCCGAGCCCGAATCCCGCCTGTTGTTGGAAACCCCGCACGCGTTCGAACTCGAGGTCGCCAGCGAGCTCAGCCCGCGCGCCGAGGTCGAGCCGGCGCCCTACCTGCCGCTGTTCGTCGCACCGCAGCCGGTCGAGTTCCAGCCGCGGGTGGCCGCCGCCGACGAGAGCGACGACACCGATGAGGGCGACGACGTCGACGATGCCGACGCCGAGGCCGACGGCGAGGAAGGGCAGGCCGATCGACCGGCGGCCCGCCGGCGCCGGCGCGGACGCCGTGGCCGTGGCCGTGGCCGCGGTGAGCAGAACGCCGATGACGCCGGTGAGGACGCCGATGCCGAGGGCGGTGCGGACACCGGCGAGCAGGCCGAGGGTGACGACACCGACGACGCCGAGGACACCGACGACGAGAACGGTGACGAGGCGGGCAGCGCCGAGGGTGGCAGCCGCCGGCGGCGCCGTCGGCGCCGGCGCAAGACCGGCAACGGCGACAACGGCGATTCCGACGAGGGTTCGCCGGACGATCCGCCGAACACCGTGGTGCACGAGCGGGCGCCGCGGGAACGGTCCGGCAAGTCCGGCAAGGACCCCGACGAGATCCAGGGCATCAGCGGATCGACGCGGCTGGAGGCCAAACGGCAGCGCCGCCGGGATGGCCGTGACGCCGGTCGCCGCCGTCCGCCCATCCTGAGCGAGGCCGAGTTCCTGGCCCGTCGGGAGGCGGTCGAGCGCACGATGATCGTGCGGGACAAGATCCGTACCGAGCCGCCGCACGAGGGTGCCCGCTACACCCAGATCGCGGTGCTCGAAGACGGGGTCGTGGTCGAGCATTTCGTGACCTCGGCGGCGTCGGCATCGCTCGTCGGCAACATCTACCTGGGCATCGTGCAGAACGTGCTGCCGTCGATGGAGGCCGCGTTCGTCGACATCGGGCGGGGCCGCAACGGTGTGCTCTACGCCGGTGAGGTCAACTGGGAGGCCGCCGGCCTCGGGGGGAACAACCGAAAGATCGAGCAGGCGCTCAAACCCGGCGACTACGTCGTCGTGCAGGTCAGCAAGGACCCGGTCGGGCACAAGGGCGCCCGGCTCACCACGCAGATCTCGCTGGCCGGGCGGTACCTGGTGTACGTGCCGGGCGCGTCGTCGACCGGGATCAGCCGCAAGCTGCCCGACACCGAGCGGCAGCGGCTCAAGGAGATCCTGCGGGAGGTGGTGCCCGCCGGTGCCGGCGTGATCATCCGCACGGCATCCGAGGGCGTCAAGGAAGAGGACATCCGCGCCGACGTCGAGCGGCTGCAGAAGCGCTGGACCGAGATCGAGGCCAAGGCCACCGAGACCACCGCGAAGAAGGCCGGCGCCGCGATCGCGCTCTACGAAGAGCCCGACGTGCTGGTCAAGGTGATCCGCGACCTGTTCAACGAGGACTTCTCCGGTTTGATCGTGTCCGGCGACGAAGCCTGGAACACCATCAACGGGTACGTGAACTCGGTCGCCCCCGAACTCGTGTCGCGGATGACCAAGTACGAGCCCAACACGCCCGACGGGCCGGACGTTTTCGCGGTGCACCGCATCGACGAGCAGCTGGCCAAGGCGCTGGACCGCAAGGTGTGGCTGCCGTCGGGCGGCACCTTGGTGATCGACCGCACCGAAGCGATGACGGTCGTGGACGTCAACACCGGGAAGTTCACCGGGGCCGGCGGCAACCTGGAGCAGACGGTCACCAAGAACAACCTCGAGGCGGCCGAGGAGATCGTGCGCCAGCTGCGGCTGCGCGATATCGGCGGCATCGTGGTCATCGACTTCATCGACATGGTGCTGGAGTCCAACCGGGATCTGGTGCTGCGGCGGCTCACCGAGGCGCTGGCCCGTGACCGCACCCGGCATCAGGTGTCGGAGGTGACCTCGCTGGGCCTGGTCCAGCTGACGCGCAAGCGCTTGGGCACGGGGCTCGTCGAGGCCTTCTCGACCACGTGCACGCACTGCGCGGGCCGGGGCATCGTCTTGCATGTCGATCCGGTGGACACCGCGCAGGCGGTCGCCCGTAAGGCCGAATCCGGCGGAGGCGCCGGCGGCGGTGGCGGACGGCGCGGCAAGCGCGGCAAGAAGGGCGCCAAGCCCGAAGAGGTGCAGGTGGCGAAGGTGCCCGCGCACGCCGCCGGTGAGCACCCGATGTTCAAGGCGATGGCCGCGGCCAACGGCAAGCACGAGGATGACGAGGACGTCGAGGCCCTTCAGGTCGAGGCCGGCGAGGACGAGACCCAGACCGTCACCGAGGCCGACGACGACCTGACGGCGGCCGATGGCACCGAGGACGCCAACGGCATCGACGACGACGACGTCGAAGACGAGTTCGACGAATCCGACGAATCCGACGAGGACGAAGCCGACGTCATCGACGTCATCGATGATGACGACGACGAGGACGAAGACGACGACGAGTTCGACGAGGACTCCGATGACGAAGACTCGGATGACGAGGACTCGGACGACGAGGACTCCGACGACGAGTTCGATGACGAGGATTCCGACGACTCGGATTACGACGACGAGGACGACTCGGACGACGACACCGAGGACTCGGACGACTCCGAGGATGACGACTCGGACGACGGCACCCCGGCTGACCAGGGCATCGTCGCGCACCAGCCGGCGGCCGAGGCGGCCACCCCGGCCGGCAGGCGACCCCGTCGCCGCGCCGCGGCCCGGCCGGCAGGCCCCCCGGGCGGCGCGGTTTGACCCTGTCCACGCTGCTCACGTACCCTTGACCAGTTGTCGCGAGGCTTGCAGCCGCGAAAGCTGGCTCAGTTCGCAAACAAGACCTGCACGTGCACCTTCACCGATTGCGCGCGCCCAGAAGAACGAAGTAGAGGAAGACTAACGATGGCAGCCGATAACGCCACGTACGCAATCGTCAAGACCGGCGGCAAGCAGTACAAGGTCGCCGTCGGTGACGTGGTCAAGGTCGAGAAGATCGAGTCCGAGCCGGGTTCGTCCGTCTCGCTGCCCGTCGCCCTCGTCGTCAACGGCGCGAAGGTCACCACCTCGGCCGACGAGTTGGCCAAGGTCGCGGTCACCGGTGAGGTGCTCGAGCACACCAAGGGTCCCAAGATCCGCATCCATAAGTTCAAGAACAAGACCGGCTACCACAAGCGGCAGGGCCACCGTCAGCAGCTGACGGTCCTCAAGGTCACCGGAATCAAGTAGTAGGAGGCGAACGACATGGCACATAAGAAGGGCGCTTCCAGCTCGCGCAACGGTCGCGACTCCGCCGCCCAGCGACTCGGCGTCAAGCGGTTCGGTGGCCAGGTGGTCAAGGCCGGCGAGATCTTGGTGCGGCAGCGCGGCACCCACTTCCACCCCGGCGTGAACGTCGGCCGTGGCGGCGACGACACCCTGTTCGCCACCGCTCCCGGTGTTGTGGAGTTCGGCGCCAAGCGTGGCCGCCGCACCGTCAACATCGTGCGACCGTCGGTCCAGGAAGCCTAGTTTTTCGAGGACTTTCCGCGAAGGTGAAGCTGCTGCGAGTTCTCCAGACAGGACTCTCGGCAGCTTCACTTTTTTAGGAAGGACCTGATATGCCCCGGTTCGTCGACCGTGTGGTCATCCATGCGCAGGCCGGTAACGGCGGCAACGGCTGCGCTTCGGTGCACCGCGAGAAGTTCAAACCCCTCGGTGGGCCCGACGGTGGAAACGGGGGCCGGGGCGGCAGCATCGTCCTGGTCGTCGACCCCCAGGTCCACACGCTGCTGGACTTCCATTTCCATCCGCACGTCAGCGCGCCCTCGGGTAAGCAGGGCGCCGGCAGCAACCGCGACGGCGCGGCCGGAGACGATCTCGAGGTGCGGGTGCCCGACGGCACCGTCGTGCTCGACGAGCAGGGCCGGCTGCTGGCCGACTTGGTCGGCGCCGGAACGCGTTTCGAAGCGGCCGCCGGTGGCCGCGGCGGACTCGGCAACGCCGCGTTGGCATCCCGGGCCCGGAAGGCGCCCGGCTTCGCCCTGCTGGGGGAGAAGGGCCAGACCCGCGACCTGACGCTGGAACTCAAGACGGTGGCCGATGTCGGCCTGGTCGGGTTCCCGTCGGCCGGCAAATCCTCACTGGTGTCCGTGATTTCGGCGGCCAAGCCCAAGATCGCCGACTATCCGTTCACGACGCTGGCGCCCAATCTGGGCGTGGTGTCGGCCGGGGACCATTCCTACACCGTGGCCGATGTGCCCGGTTTGATTCCGGGCGCATCACAGGGCCGCGGCCTCGGCCTGGACTTCCTGCGCCACATCGAACGGTGCGCGGTATTGGTGCACGTGGTCGATTGCGCCACCATGGAGCCGGGTCGCGATCCCATCTCCGATATCGACGCGCTGGAAGCCGAACTGGCGGCGTATCGGCCGACGTTGCAAGGTGATACCACCCTCGGCGATCTCGCCGAGCGTCCCCGGGCCGTGGTGCTGAACAAGATCGACGTACCCGACGCCAAGGAGCTGGCCGACTTCGTCCGCGAGGAAGTGGCCCAGAAGTACGGCTGGCCGGTCTACGAGATCTCGACGGTGAGCCGGGAGGGCTTGCGCCAGTTGACGTTTGCATTGTGGGAACTGGTTGCCGCGTACCGGGCGGCGCAGCCGGAGGTGGCGCCGCGGCGCCCGATCATCCGGCCCATCCCCGTCGACGAGACCGGATTCACCGTGTCGCCGGACGGTCAGGGCGGGTTCGTCGTGCGGGGCACCCGGCCGGAGCGCTGGATCGCCCAGACCAACTTCGACAACGACGAGGCCGTCGGCTATCTGGGCGACCGGCTGGCCCGCCTCGGCGTGGAGGACGAGTTGCTCAAGCAGGGCGCGACGCCGGGGTGCGCGGTCACCATCGGTGATGTGACCTTCGACTGGGAGCCGCAGACCCCGGCCGGCGTCGACACGCACCTGTCGGGGCGGGGTACCGACATCCGCCTCGAACAGACCGAGCGGGTGGGTGCCGACGAGCGTAAGGCGGCACGGAAGGCGCGCCGGGAGAGCGGCGAATGAGCGACGCTCGCGGCGCGAATCATGACGCGGGCGACGCTCGCGGCGCGAATCATGACCGGAGCGCGTACCGCGATGCGATCCGCACCGCACGCAGCGTCGTCGTCAAGATCGGCACCACCGCGCTCACCACGCCGTCCGGGGTGTTCGACGCTTCCCGGCTGGCCAATCTCGCCGATGCCATCGAGGGCCGGATGAAGGCGGGCTCGGATGTGGTGATCGTGTCGTCGGGTGCCATCGCCGCCGGTATCGAACCGCTCGGTCTGACCAAGCGGCCGAAAGACCTGGCCACCAAGCAGGCCGCCGCCAGCGTCGGTCAGGTCGCCCTGGTCAATTCCTGGAGTGCCGCCTTCGGCCGCTACCACCGCACCGTCGGTCAGGTGCTGCTCACCGCGCACGACATCTCGATGCGGGTGCAGCACACCAACGCCCAGCGCACGCTGGACCGGCTGCGTGCCCTGCATGCGGTGGCGATCGTCAACGAGAACGACACGGTGGCCACCAACGAGATCCGGTTCGGCGACAATGACCGGCTCTCGGCGCTGGTGGCGCATCTGGTCGGGGCGGACGCGCTGATCCTGCTCTCCGATATCGACGGCCTCTACGATTCCGACCCACGCAAGGGGAATGCCCGCTTCATCCCGGAGGTCGCCGCACAAGGGGACCTCGACGGCGTGGTGGCCGGTGCCGGCAGCAGCCTGGGCACCGGGGGAATGGCGTCCAAGCTGTCTTCGGCGCTGCTGGCCGCCGATGCCGGGGTGCCGGTGCTGTTGGCCGCCGCGTCCGACGCAGCCGCCGCTCTCGACGACGCCTCGGTCGGTACGGTGTTCGCGCCGCGCCCGGAGCGGATGTCGGCCCGCAGGTTCTGGGTGCGGTATGCAGCCGAGTCGGCGGGTGCGCTGGCCCTCGACGCCGGCGCGGTGCGCGCGGTGGTCAAGCAGCGGCGGTCATTGCTGCCTGCCGGTATCACGGCGGTAACCGGCAAATTTCACGGCGGCGATGTGGTCGAGCTGCGTGGGCCGGATGCGCAAACCGTCGGCCGTGGAGTGGTGGCCTACGACGCGGCGGAATTGACCACGATGATCGGTCGATCCACCCATGATCTGCCCGCCGAACTGCGTCGGCCCGCGGTGCACGCCGATGACCTGGTGGCCACCTGACGGGTCACGATGGTGTGACTTTCGCAAATTTTTCGAGCCCCTCGTTCGGGTGTCTGCGCAGTTCGCGGGCCTGTGCTGGGTGAGGCAGACCTATCACAGCCGCGAGCTAATGTGCACGGATCGCGGAGATTAAGGTTATGCTGCCTGAAATCCAGGGTTCAGCAAAGTGAAGGCCAGGGGGCATGACGCGGCGATCGGTACTTGCAGTGGGGGCCCATCCCGACGACATCGAGCTCGGGTGCGGCGGGGCGCTGGCAAAACATGTGGCAGCGGGTGACCACGTCACGATGCTGGTCGTGACGCGCGGCGAGGTCGGACCCGGCGACACCGCGCAACGGGTGGCCGAGCAGCATCGCGCCGCCGAGGTACTGGGCGTCGACGAGTTGTTGTGGGGCGAGGGGTTCGCCGACTGCCGGGTGTCGCTGCAGGAATTCGAACTCGTGCACCTCATCGAGGACGCGATCGAAAAGGTGTCGGCCAACGTCGTGTACACGCACATGGCCAACGACAGTCACCAGGATCACCGGGTGGTGTCCCGGTGCACCATGGGTGCGGCGCGGTGGGTTTCGACGATCATGGCTTACGGCGGCCCGTCTGCGGTGGGCTTCAACCCGACCGTCTTCATGGACATCTCGGATTCACTGGACAAGAAGGTGCAGGCGCTGATGTGCCATGTATCGCAGGCCGAGGCCAGCGAGAAGGTCAGCGCGTCCTGGGTGCGCAGCACCGCCGAGCACTATGGCTTCCTGTGCCGTCGGCCGTTCGCGGAGGGTTTCGAGCCGGTCCGCCAAGTCCTCGATTTCTGAGGCGTGCCCACCTTTCTCGTCATAGGCGCCGGTACCACCGGGATCGGCGCCGCGGTACGGCTCACCGAGCTGGGCATCGACCATCTGGTGGTCGACGCAAGCGACCGCATCGGCGGGATGTCCGCCTCGGTCACCGATGACCAGGGCTTCACCTGGGATCTCGGCGGTCACGTATTGCACAGTCATTTCGCCGAATTCGATCAGGCGGTGCGGGCCAGCGGCGTCGGCATCAACCAGGTGGCCCGCAACGGGTGGGTGTGGCTCACCGGCGACGGACCGCAGAGCCTGGTGCCCACCCCGATCCAGCAGCAGCTCACCGAGCTACCCACCGACCTTCGCCCGGACGCGCCGGTGCGCGATCTCGCCGACTACTACCGCAATCACTTCGGAAGCTGGCTCTACGAGCGGTTTTTCGAGCCGTACAACCGCAAGATGTGGACGGCGCCGCTCGACCAGGTCGACCACACCTGGACGTCGTTGCGCAGTGGCAGCCACACCCCGAACGTGCCGCGGCTGGCGTTGGCGGGCAGTACCGCACCGGCACCCGCCGAGACGTTTCCCTATCCGCGGGGCGGCACGGGTGCGCTGTGGCGGGCCGTGCAGGACACCTTGATGAAGCCGGGATCGCTGCGGCTGAACACGGCGGTGGTCGGCGTGGACGGCGCCAGCCGGGTGGCGACCCTGGACGACGGTTCGGCGGTGCGCTACGACCACTGCGTGAGCACGGCGCCGATCACGACGGCGTTGAACTGGGTGGGTCAGGGCAAGCGCGCGGCCGGGCTAAGGGCCAGCCGGGTGCACGCGATCGGCCTGGGCTATCGCGGCGATCCGCCGCCCGCGCTGGCCGACAAGACGTGGCTGTACTGCCCCGACGAGCGGGTGCCGTGGTACCGCGCGACGATGCTGAGCAACTACGACCCTGGCAATGCCGGGCCGGGACGCTGGAACGTGTTGTGCGAGGTGCCGTCCTTCCCCGGTCGGGCGGACTCCGCTCAGGCTTCGATCGAGGCGGTGCAGACCTCGCTGGCCGCACTGGGAGCCGATCCCGAGTCGGTGGTCAGCCGGTTCGCGCACACCATCCCGTTCGGCTATCCGGTGCCCACGCTCGGCCGCGATGACGTGCTGCGGGCCGCCGATGCGACGCTGCGTGCCGCCGGCATCCACAGCCGCGGCCGATTCGGCGGCTGGCGTTACGAATCCTCGAATCAGGATTACGGGTACTTGCAGGGGCGCCAGGCCGTCGACAACGCGCTGACCGGCGCGGCCGAGGACGTGTACTGGCACCCCGAGCGGTTCTCCTGATTCACTCGGTCGGATCCAGGTACAGTGCACCCCAAACGATTTCGGTGAGCGCGGTGGCGAGTGCGGCGTCATAGGTCGGTGGCTGTGACGGCAGGTTCTGATGGCAGCTGCGCTCCACCATCCAGGTCAACGAGCTGGCCGTGGCCGCCACCGGCAGTGCGCGGCGGATGGAGCCGTCGGCCTGGCCCTCGGTGATGACGCGGGCCACCTGGTCGGTGATGCCGGCCAGCAGTTCGCCGTAGGTGTCCCGAACGGCCGCGTCGTAACCGGCCATCTCGTTGAGCGCGACCAGGACGGGCTGGTGGCGACGGTAGCTGGCGATGATGCCCGACATCGCGGCATGCACATCCGAGGGATCACGCCGATCCGCCACCTGCCACCACCGGCCGGCCGCCTCGGCGAGCTCGCCGAACACCTGGGTGGCCAGCCGGCGCAGCAGATGGCCCTTGTCCTCGAAATAGATGTAGAAACTGGCGCGCGAGATGCCGGCCTCGGTGGCCAGCCGGTCGACGCTCAGTTCGGTGAAGCTTGCACCGTCGGCCATCAGCCGGTCGGTGGCGTCCAACAGGTCGCGTTCGATCTGCTGGCGCCGCTCCTGGCGTTTGGCCTGCGGTTTCCGTGTCACCGACGGCATGCCCGACAGGATATCGGCTCTACGCACGCCTTGACTAGACACTGTGTCTAGATTTATCGTCACGGCCATGACTGTGTCACCGATCACACCGCCCGCGGCCGACCGCCCGTACGACCCGATCGACCTGTCCTCGCGCGCCTTCTGGGCCACCACCGCGGCCGACCGGGAGGCGTCCTTCGCGCAGCTGCGGGCGCACCGTCCGGTCAGCTGGCATCCCCCGGTCGAGGACGCGTTGATGGAAGACCCGAACGACAAGGGCTTCTGGGCGGTCACCCGGCATGCCGACATCGTCACCGTCAGCCGTGACAGCGACACCTTCCTGTCCGGCAAGGGCGTGCTGTTCGAGACGGTGCCAGAAGAACTGCTCGAGGCCTCACAGTCCTTCCTGGCCATGGATGCGCCACGGCACACGCTGATCCGCAAGGTGGTGCATTCGGCCTTCACGCCTCGGCAGGTGGCGCGGATCGAGTCCTCGATCAAACACAACGCCAAGGTCATCGTCGAGGAACTCGCGGCCGCGGGCAGCGGGGTGGACTTCGTCACGTACTGCGCCAAACAGCTGCCAGTGCGCACCCTCTCCGACATGGTCGGCATCCCCGAATCCGAACGCGACCGGGTGGCCAACGCGGCGGACGCCCTGGTGTCCTGGGCGGACCCGGTGTATCTGGCCGGCCGCAACCCGCTCGAAGTGCTATTGGAAAACCAGATGTATCTGCATCAGGTGGCCGGGGCGCTGGCGGCCGAGCGGCGCGCCAACCCGGGCAACGACCTGATCAGCGCACTGGTGCACGCCGAGGTCGACGGTGACCGGCTCACCGACTTCGAGGTGTCAGCGTTTTTCGTCCTGCTCGCCGTGGCCGGCAACGACACGACCCGCCAGACCGCCAGCCACGCGATCAAGGCGCTCACCGACTTCCCCCAGCAACGTGCCTGGCTGTTGGACGACTTCGACGACCGGATCGGCACGGCCGTCGAGGAGTTCGTGCGGTGGGCCAGTCCGGTGATGACGTTCCGGCGCACCGCCGCCGCCGACGTCGAACTGGGCGGACAGCGCATCGCCGCGGGGGAGAAGGTGGTGATGTTCTACGCGTCCGGCAACTGGGACGCCGAGGTGTTCGACCGGCCGGAGGCCCTCGACCTGGGCCGTAAGCCCAACCAGCACTTGGGTTTCGGTGGCGGAGGTCGGCATTTCTGCCTGGGCGCGCACGTCGCTCGCACCCAACTGCGGGCCCTGTTTGCCGAACTGCTCACCCAATTGCCCGATATCGCCGCCGGTGAACCCACCTACCTGGCGGGCAATTTCGTGCACGCGATCCGGGCGATGCCGTGCTCGTTCTAGGGCGCCGCGACCACCGTCGGCAGCTCGCCGGCCAATAGCGTCAGCAGCTCCGAGCAGCCGCCCTCGACCTTCACCGTTGCCTGCGCGTCACCGCGGGTGGGCCCACGGTTGACGATCGCGATCGGCATGCCCGCCGCGGCGGCGTGCCGCACGAACCGGTAGCCGGAGAACACCGTCAGCGAAGACCCGGCGACCAGCAGCGCGTCGGCCGCGTCGACCAACGAATAAGCCTCGGCCACGCGATCTTTCGGAACGCTCTCGCCGAAGTAGACGATATCGGGTTTGAGCATGCCGGCACAGCGCGGACAGTCCAGATAACGAAAACTCGAGGTATCGGCGACCACGGCGTCGGCGTCCGGTGCCACCGCGATGCCGCCCACCCGCTCGGCGCGTTCGATGAAGCCCGGATTGAGCCCTTCCAGCTCGTCGGCCAACGCGGCCCGCGACATCGTGTATCCGCACGACAGGCACACCACCTGGGCGTAGGTGCCGTGCAGGTTCACCACGCGGCGACTACCGGCCTTGGTGTGCAGCAGATCGACGTTCTGGGTGATCAGCCCCATCACCACGCCCGCCTCCTCGAGGCGGGCCAACGCGCGGTGGCCGGCATTGGGCCGGGTGTCGTCCATGTGACGCCAGCCGACGTGGTTGCGTGCCCAGTACCGCTGGCGAAAGACCGGGTCGGAGGTGAACTGGGCGATGGTCATCGGATTGCTCGGCGGCGAGTCCGGCCCGCGGTAGTCGGGGATGCCCGAATCGGTCGACATTCCCGCGCCCGTCAACACCGCCAACCGCAGTCCGGTGAGCGCAGAGACGAGTTCGGGGGCTTCCACTCCATCCAGGATAGGGATAATGGCCGGGTGGACTTCTACTCCGCCTACCGGCACGGGTACGTCCGGGTCGCCGCGTGCACGCACCACACCACCCTGGCCGACCCCGCCGCCAACGCCGACTCGGTGCTGCGGCTGGCCCGCGAATGTCACGACGACGGCGTCGGGCTGGCGGTGTTCCCGGAGCTGACCCTGTGCGGGTACTCCATCGAGGACATCCTGCTGCAGGACACGCTGCTGGACGCGGTCGAAGAGGCCGTCGCCCAGCTGGTGGCCGGCTCGGCCGAACTGCTGCCCGTACTGGTGATCGGGGCGCCGCTGCGGCACCGCAACCGCGTCTACAACACCGCGGTGGTGATCCACCGCGGCGCGATCCTCGGGGTGGTGCCCAAGTCCTATCTGCCCACCTACCGGGAGTTCTACGAGCGCCGCCAGATCGCCCCCGGTGACGACGTCACCGGAACCATCCGATTGGCGGGCCGTGATCTGCCGTTCGGGCCGGATCTGCTCTTCGCCGCGGCCGACCTGCCGGATTTCGTGTTGCACGTGGAAATCTGCGAGGACATGTGGGTGCCGGTGCCGCCCAGCGCGCACGCGGCCCTGGCCGGGGCCACGGTGCTGGCGAACCTGTCCGGCAGCCCGATCACCATCGGCCGCGCCGAGGACCGCAAGCTGATGGCGCGCTCGGCGTCGTCGCGCTGCCTGGCCGCCTACGTGTACGCCGCCGCCGGGGAAGGTGAGTCCACCACCGACCTGGCCTGGGACGGGCAGACCATGATCTACGAGAACGGGGTGCTGCTGGCCGAATCCGACCGGTTCCCCCACGGTGAGCGACGCAGCGTGGCCGATGTCGACGTCGCGTTGCTGCGCGCCGAGCGGATCCGGATGGGCACCTTCGACGACAATGCCCGCCATCATCGCGCCGCGGAGACGACGCGCCGGATCGAGTTCACCCTGGATCCGCCCACCGGTGATATCGGCTTGCGGCGCGAGGTGGAGCGGTTCCCGTTCGTTCCCTCGGATCCGCAACGCCTGCAACAGGATTGCTATGAGGCCTACAACATCCAGGTATCCGGGCTGGAGCAGCGGCTGCGTGCGCTGAACTACCCCAAGGTGGTCATCGGGGTGTCGGGGGGGCTGGATTCCACCCACGCGCTGATCGTCGCGGCCAAGGCGATGGACCGGGAGGACCGGCCGCGCAGCGACATCCTGGCTTTCACGCTGCCCGGCTATGCCACCGGCGACCGCACCAAGAGCAACGCGATCGCGCTGTCCCGCGCGTTGGGTGTGACGTTCGCCGAGATCGACATCCGCGGTGCCGCCGACGTGATGCTGGCCGAGATGGGTCACCCGTTCGCGCGCGGCGAGAAGGTGTACGACGTCACGTTCGAGAACGTGCAGGCCGGTCTGCGCACCGACTACCTGTTCCGGCTGGCCAATCAGCGCGGCGGCATCGTGCTCGGCACCGGCGACCTGTCCGAACTGGCGCTGGGCTGGTCCACCTACGGCGTCGGCGACCAGATGTCGCACTACAACGTCAACGGTGGCGTCCCGAAAACGCTGATCCAGCACCTGATCCGGTGGGTGATCTCCTCCGATCAATTCGGCGGCGAGGTCAACGAGATCCTCCAGTCGGTGCTCGACACCGAGATCACCCCGGAACTGGTGCCCACGGGCGAGGACGAGGAGATCCAGAGCAGCGAGGCCAAGGTCGGACCGTATGTCCTGCAGGACTTCTCACTGTTCCAAGCCCTGCGCTACGGCTTCGGCCCGGCCAAGATCGCCTTCCTGGCCTGGCACGCGTGGAGCGATGCCGGCCGCGGTGACTGGCCGGCCGGCATCGCGCCGCACAAACGGCCGGAGTACTCGCTCAAGGAGATCCGGCACTGGCTGACCGTGTTCTCCCAGCGCTTCTACTCGTTCAGCCAGTTCAAGCGCTCCGCATTGCCCAACGGTCCCAAGGTGTCGGCCGGCGGCGCGTTGTCCCCGCGCGGTGACTGGCGTGCCCCGTCGGACATGTCCGCCCGGATCTGGCTCGAGGAGATCGAACGGGCCGTCCCGACGGACTAGAGCCGGCCCTCGGTGCGCAGCTCCGGATGTACCCACTCCGGGGAGCGGCGCTCCTTGAAGGCGAGGAAGCCCTGGCGCGCTTCGGCGCCGCGGTAACTGGCCTTCATCCCGATCCGGTCGAACAGCCCCAGATAGTTGTCCAGGCTGGATTTCACCACCGACCGGGCGCCGGGCGCGGTCCGGCAGACCTGGGCCAGCACCTCGCGCGCCTCGTCGAGCAGGCTGTCGTGCGGGACCACCCGCGACACCATGCCCCACTCCAGCGCCTCGCCGGCGGTGAGCACGCGCCCGGTGAACATCAGGTCGCGGGTGCGCACCGGGCCGATCAAGCGGGCCAGCATCTGGCTGTAATAGGTGTCGGCGATACCGCGGAACAGCTCGGGCACCCGAAAGGTGGCGCGCTCGCTGACCACCGCCATATCGCTGCACAGCGCGATCTGCATGCCACCGCCCTGCGCCAGGCCGTTGACCGCCGACACCACCGGCTTGACCGATTGGCGCAGCGTCTCGAACGGGGTGACATCCATCGACAGCGCCGAGCCCCACGTCATCCAATCGTCGCTGCCGTCGCCACCGCCCAGGTCACCGCCCGGGGCGAACACGTCACCGGTGCCGGTGATGAGCAACCCCGCCAGCTCCGGGTCGTTCTCCACATGGCTGACGGCGTACCGGATCCCGAAATACATCGCCGGGGTCATTGCGTTGCGCGCCTCGGGCCGGTCCAGCCGCACCACCGCGAACGGGCCTTGCCGCTCGAATTTCAGGTAGGGGGTGCCGAGCCAGTCGCCTTCGGGCGGTCGCGCTGTCATGGCTGCCGACTATAACGCCAACTGTTGGCTGTTCAGTTGAGGGTCGTTTCAGCCGAGTGCGTCCTCGATGGCCTCGTCGGTCGGGGCGCAGTCACCGGCGCCCGGGACCAGGGTGGCCAGCGCCCCGGCCGCGCACGCCCTGCGCAGCGCATGCGCCGGGCCGGTGGGCCAGCCGGCGGCGAGCACACCGGCGAACACGTCCCCGGCGCCGGTGGTGTCAACCGGCTCGACCTCGGGCGCAGACACGGGTGTCTCACCGTCGGCGCTGCGATGGCTGGCGCCGCGTGACCCCAGCGTGGTCACCAGATGTGGCACTTGCCAATGCCATTGCGCTGCTTCGGTTTCGTTGACGATCACCACATCGGTGACCTCGGCCAACTCCGCCAGTGCGGCCGGGTCGGCGCCGGCGGGTGACGCGTTGAGCATGACCGTCGCACCGGCGGCGCGCGCCACCCTGGCCGCCGCCACCGCGGTGTCGATCGGAATCTCCAGCTGCAGCAGCACCACCTCGCCGGCGGTGATGATGTCGCGCAGCCGCGCCGAGTTCAGGCTCAGGTGGGCGTTCGCGCCGGGCGCCACCACGATGACGTTCTCGGCGTGCGCGTCGACGACGATGCCGGCCGTCCCGCTGGGGACCGGCAGGGTGATCACACCGGCCACGTCCACCCCGTTGCCGGCCAGGTGCGAGCGCAGCGCTTCGCCTGCCGCGTCATCGCCCACCGCCGCGATCGCGCTGACCTCGGCCCCCGCGCGCGCGGCGGCGATCGCCTGATTGCCGCCCTTGCCGCCGGGGCATTGGGTGACCGACGACGCCAACACCGTCGCACCGGGACGGGGCAGTGTCTCCACCGCGAAGATGACGTCCATGTTCACGCTGCCCACCACACACACCCGCGTCACGGCCTCACCGTAGCGCGGTGACCGACCCCACCAAGCCCGACCCGTGCATGCCCGTTACCCTGGCTAAATGAGCGTAAAAGCGTCACCGCAGGGCAGGAGCGCATCGGCCGGGGAGTCGATCGAAGTCGATCTGCGCCGGCAGGTGCATGACGCCGCGGCCGCCGCGCGCACCGCTTCCCGCGCCCTGGCGGCGCTGAGCACCGAAACCAAGAACCGGGCCCTGCATCAGGCGGCGGACACCGTGCTGGAGCACACCCACGACATCTTGGCCGCCAACGCCGCCGACCTCGAAATCGCGCGCGCCGCAGGCACTGCCGAGGCCATGCTGGATCGGCTCGCGCTCAGCCCGCAGCGCATCGACGGCATCGCCGCGGGTCTGCGCCAGGTTGCCGGCCTGCCCGACCCGATCGGCGAGGTGCTGCGCGGTTCGACGTTGCCCAATGGTTTGCAGCTGCGTCAGCAGCGCGTCCCGCTCGGTGTGGTCGGCATCGTCTACGAGGGTCGGCCCAACGTCACCGTCGACGCGTTCGGATTGACCCTGAAATCCGGTAACGCGGTGCTGCTGCGCGGCAGCTCGTCGGCCGCGCAGTCCAACACCGCCCTCGTCATGGCCCTGCGTGAGGCGCTGTACGAGTCGGGACTGCCGATGGACGCGGTGCAGCTGCTGCCCAGCGCCGACCGCGCGACCGTCACACATCTGATCCAGGCCCGTGGGCTGGTCGACGTCGTCATCCCGCGCGGTGGTGCCGGACTGATCGACGCGGTGGTACGCGACGCCACCGTGCCGACCATCGAAACCGGGGTCGGCAATTGCCACGTCTACGTCGACAAGGCCGCCGACGTCGACACGGCCGAGCGGATCCTGCTGAACTCCAAGACCCGCCGGCCCAGCGTGTGCAACTCGGCGGAGTCGCTGTTGGTGGACCGGGCGGTGGCCGACAGCGTCCTGCCCCGCCTGGTGACGGTGCTGCAGGACGCCGGTGTCACCGTCCATCTGGATCCCACCGAGGAGGAGCTGCGCGCCGAGTTCCTGTCGCTGGACATGGCGGTGGCCGTGGTCGACGGTGTGGAGGGCGCCGTGGCCCACATCAACGAGTACGGCACCGGGCACACCGAGGCCATCGTGACCACCGACCTGGCCGCCGCGCAGCGCTTCACCGAAGGGGTGGACGCCGCCGCGGTGATGGTCAACGCGTCGACCGCCTTCACCGACGGTGAGCAGTTCGGCTTCGGCGCCGAGATCGGCATCTCCACCCAGAAGTTGCACGCCCGCGGCCCGATGGGGCTGCCCGAACTGACCTCCACCAAATGGATCGTGTGGGGTGACGGTCAGACCCGTCCCGCCTGACCCCCGTCTGCCTAGGAGCAACGTGAGCGTTCCTGCCCGCCCGGCCTCGCTGTTCACCGATATCGACGACGTGGCCACCCGGCTCGCCGAGACCGGCTATCTCGCCGACAAGGCCACCGCGACGGCGGTGTTTCTCGCCGACCGGCTCGGCAAGCCACTTCTGGTGGAGGGCCCGGCCGGTGTCGGCAAGACCGAACTGGCCCGCGCCGTCGCGCAGACCACCGGCAGCGACCTCGTGCGGCTGCAGTGCTACGAGGGCGTCGACGAGGCGCGCGCGTTGTACGAGTGGAACCACGCCAAGCAGATCCTGCGCATCCAGGCCGGCCAGAACACGGCGGGCGGCGACTGGGACCAGACCAAGACCGACGTGTTCACCGAGGAATTCCTGCTGAGCCGTCCGCTGCTCACCGCGATCCGGCGCACCGATCCGACCGTGCTGCTGATCGACGAGACCGACAAGGCCGATATCGAGATCGAGGGTCTGCTGCTGGAGGTGCTGTCCGATTTCGCGGTGACGGTGCCCGAACTCGGCACCATCAAGGCCGAACGGGCACCGTTCGTGCTGCTCACCTCCAACGCCACCAGGGAGCTGTCCGAGGCGCTGAAGCGGCGCTGCCTGTTCCTGCACATCGATTTCCCCGACGCCGATCTGGAGCGGCGCATCTTGCTGTCCCGGGTGCCCGAACTGCCCGAGCGCATCGCCGCCGAACTGGTGCGCATCATCGGGGTGCTGCGCGCCATGCAGCTCAAGAAGGTGCCGTCGGTCGCCGAGACCATCGACTGGGGCCGCACGGTGCTCGCGCTGGGCATGGACACCATCGACGACGAACTCATCGCCGCGACGCTCGGTGTGGTGCTCAAGCACCAATCCGATCAGATCAAGGCGGCCGGAGAGCTGAAGCTGAACTGAGAGGCTCGACGCGATGACATCCCGACGCACCCGCCCGCCGCAGCCCTTGGCGCCGCACGGCATCCCGGGCCACCTGGTGGAGTTCGTCGAGGCGCTGCGCCGCGCGGGCATCTCGGTGGGGCCGTCGGAGACGGTGGACGCCGGCCGGGTGCTGGCCGAGCTGGGTTTGGGTGACCGGGGCGCGCTGCGGGAGGGGCTGGCGTGCGCGGTGCTGCGCCGCGCCGATCACCGCGACACCTACGACGCGATGTTCGACCTGTGGTGGCCCGCGGCGCTGGGTGACCGCACCGTTCTCGACGACGACGACGATGCCGCCGGCGGTGAGCCGCAGGGCCTGCCGCCCGAGGACATCGAGGCGATGCGCCAGGCGCTGCTCGACCTGCTGGGCCCGGACGCCGATCTGGAGAACCTGGACGACCGGTTGGCGGGGCTGGTCGCGCGCATCGTGGAGGCCTACGGCCGGTACAACTCCAGCCGGGGCCCGTCGTACTCGTCGTATCAGGCGCTCAAGGCGATGGCGCTGGACGAGCTGGAGGGCCGGCTGCTGGCCGGGTTGCTGGCGCCGTACGGCGAGGAGCCCACGCCGACACAGGAACAGATCGCCAAAGCGATTGCCCAGCAACGGATGTCGCAGCTGCGCAAGATGGTCGAATCCGAGACCAAGCGGCGCACCGCCGAGCAGCTGGGCCGCGAGCACGTGCAGATGTACGGTGTGCCGCAGCTGGCCGAGAACGTCGAGTTCCTGCGCGCCTCCGGTGAGCAGCTGCGCCAGATGCGCAAGACCGTGCAGCCGCTGGCCCGCACCCTGGCCACCCGGCTGGCGGCCAAGCGGCGCCGATCCCGGGCCGGGGAGATCGACCTGCGCAAGACGCTGCGCAAGTCGATGTCCACCGGCGGGGTGCCCATCGAGGTGGTGCTCAAGAAGCCGCATCCGGCCCGGCCCGAACTGGTGGTGCTCTGCGACGTGTCCGGTTCGGTGGCCGGCTTCAGCCACTTCACGCTGATGCTGGTCGCCGCGCTGCGCCAGCAGTTCTCCCGGGTTCGTGTCTTCGCCTTCATCGACACCACCGACGAGGTCACCGAGATGTTCGGCCCGGAGGCCGACCTGGCGGTCGCGGTGCAGCGCATCACCCGCGAGGCCGGCGTGTATACCCGCGACGGGCATTCCGACTACGGGCACGCGTTCGTGTCGTTCCTGGACGGTTTCCCCAACGTGTTGTCACCGCGCTCGTCGCTGCTGATCCTGGGCGACGGCCGGAACAACTACCGCAACCCGCAGACCGATCTGCTGGCCCGGATGGTCGGCGCGAGCCGGCACGCACATTGGCTCAACCCGGAGCCCAGGCACCTGTGGGGCAGCGGGGACTCGGCGGTGCCCCGTTACCAGGACCTCATCCCCATGCACGAGTGCCGGTCGGCCAAGCAGCTCGCGTCGGTGATCGACGGCCTCCTGCCCGTCTAATCTTCGCCCAAATGCGCATTTGGGTGGATTTGCGCGAGAGCATCCCGGCGAAACGTCGATCTCGGCGCCCGCGGACCATCGCGAACCCCTCCCGTAAGCTGGCTCTTCGTGACCAGACGCAGGCTCGGGGTGATGGGCGGGACGTTCGATCCCATCCACCACGGCCACCTGGTCGCGGCCAGCGAGGTCGCCGACCTGTTCCATCTCGACGAGGTGCTCTTCGTCCCCACCGGGCAGCCCTGGCAGAAGCGGGACCGGCACGTCACCGCGGCCGAGGACCGCTACCTGATGACGGTCATCGCGACGGCCGCCAACCCGCGGTTCTCGGTGAGCCGGGTAGACATCGACCGCGGCGGCCCCACCTACACCAAGGACACCCTGCGGGACCTGGCCGCGCTCAACCCGGACGCCGACCTGTACTTCATCACCGGCGCCGACGCGCTGGCCTCGATCCTGTCCTGGCAGAACTGGGAAGAGCTGTTCTCGCTAGCCCGCTTCGTCGGGGTCAGCCGGCCCGGTTACGAACTGGACGGCGAGCACATCGCCGCCGCGATGAAGGAACTCCCCGACGACGCGCTGAGCCTGGTGGAGGTGCCCGCCCTGGCGATCTCGTCGAGTGATTGCCGGCTGCGTGCCCGGCAGTCGCGGCCGATTTGGTACCTGGTGCCCGACGGCGTGGTGCAGTACGTATCCAAACGAGGGCTATATACAGAGGAGGCCCGCGCATGAGCGCCACTACCGAAGCGGTGGCCGCGGCCACCGTCGCCGCGCGGGCGGCCGCGGCCAAGCTCGCCGAGAACATCGTCGTCATCGACGTGTCCGGGCAACTGGTCATCACCGATCTCTTCGTCATCGCCTCGGCGTCCAATGAGCGCCAGGTGAACGCGATCGTCGACGAGGTCGAGGAGAAGATGCGGCTGGCCGGATACAAGCCGGCCCGCCGCGAGGGCACCCGCGAGGGCCGCTGGACGCTGCTCGACTACGTCGACATCGTGGTGCACATCCAGCACAGCGAGGAGCGGGAGTTCTACTCCCTGGACCGGCTGTGGCGGGATTGCCCGCAGGTGCCCGTCGATCTCGACGCCGCCGATGATGCGGAGAGTTCGCAGTGACCATCCGCCGGCTGGTCCTGCTGCGGCACGGCCAGACGGAGTGGAATGCCGGCAGCCGCATGCAGGGTCAGCTCGACACCGACCTCAGTGAACTCGGGCGTGAGCAGGCCGTCGCCGCGGCCGAGGTGCTGGCCAAGCGGCAACCGCTGATCATCGTGTCCTCGGATCTGCGTCGCGCGCTGGACACCGCCACCACGCTGGGGGACCGGTCCGGGCTGCCGGTGCACATCGACCAGCGGCTGCGCGAGACCCACTTGGGCGACTGGCAGGGCCTGACGCATCTGGAGGTGGACGCCGTGGCGCCGGGGGCCCGGGTGGCGTGGCGGGACAATGCCCGGTGGGCGCCGCACGGCGGCGAGAGCCGGGTGGACGTCGCCCAGCGCAGCCTGCCCGTGGTCGCCGAACTGCTTGAGTCCCAGCCGGAATGGGGCGCGGACGGGTCGGACCGCCCGGTCGTCCTGGTGGCGCACGGCGGGCTGATCGCGGCCCTGGCCGCCGCCCTGCTCGGCCTGCCGGTCGACAATTGGCCCGTGCTCGGCGGGATGGGCAATGCCAGCTGGGTGCAGCTGTCCGGGCATATCGTCAACGACACCATCAAGTGGCGCCTCGATGTGTGGAACGCTTCGGCGCAGGTGGCCAACGATGTCCTCTGATCCGCCCAGGCAGACACTGCTGGTGTTCTGCGACTCGCTGTCCTATTACGGACCGACGGGTGGTCTGCCCGCCGACGATCCCCGCATCTGGCCCAATATCGTTGCCGAACAACTCGGTTGGGACGTGGAGCTGATCGGCCGGATCGGCTGGACGTGCCGTGACGTGTGGTGGGCGGCCACGCAGGATCCGCGGTCGTGGGCGGCGCTGCCGCGGGCCGGGGCGGTGATCTTCGCGACCTGCGGCATGGATTCGCTGCCGTCCCCGCTGCCGACGGCCCTTCGCGAGCTCATCCGCTACGTGCGCCCGCCGTGGCTGCGGCGCTGGGCGCGGGACGGGTACGGCTGGCTGCAGCCGCGACTGTCACCGGTGGCGCGCCCGGCGCTGCCACCGCACCTGTCCGTCGAGTATCTCGAACAGACTAGGGCAGCACTGGATTTCAACCGGCCGGGGATTCCGGTGGTGGCGACGGTGCCGTCGGTGCACATCGCCGACACCTACGGGCGGTCGCACCGATGGCGTGACGCGACGGTGGCGGCGATCACCGAATGGGGTGAATCCAAGGGTGTCCCGATCGTCGACCTCAAGGCCGCCGTGGGTGAGTACGTGCTGCGCGGGCAGGGCAATCCCGACGGGATCCATTGGAACTTCGAGGCGCACGCCGCCGTCGCCGAGCTGATGCTCAAGGGACTTGCCGAAGCCGGTGCCTACCAACCTGGGGCGAGCGAAGCGACGGGGACATCGCCGGATCCGCCCGCTCGCTCATGACCGTGCAGGTGGTGACCGATTCGTCGGCCCGGCTGAGCGCAGAAGACCTGGAGCGCTGGTCGATCCGCCAGGTGCCGCTGCACGTGCTGGTCGGTGACACCGACCTGCGCGACGGGATCGACCCGATGCCCAACGATCTGCACGAGCGCAGCCAGGTGACGACGTCGGGCGCGTCACCGGCCGACCTGGCCGATGCCTACCGTCAGGCGCTGGTGGACAGCGAAGGTGACGGGGTGGTCGGGGTGCACATCTCGGCCGCCCTGTCGGGCACCTTCAGCACGGCTGCCGGTGTGGTCAGGGAGTTCGGTTCGGCGGTGCGGGTGGTGAATTCGCGCTCGGCGGCGATGGGAATCGGGTTCGTGGCGCTGGCCGCCGCGCGCGCCGCGGCCGCCGGGGCCGAATTGGACGCGGTGGAGGCCGCGGCCCGGGCCGCGGTCGCGCGCGGGCACGTGTTCATCGTCGTGCACCGGTTGGACAACCTGCGCCGCAGCGGCCGGATCGGTACCGCGGTGTCCTGGCTGGGCACCGCGTTGTCGTTGAAACCGCTGCTGCACCTCGACGTCGACGGCAGGCTGGTGCTCGCGCAGCGGATCCGCACCGTGTCGAAAGCCCATGCGGCGATGGTGGATTCGATCGCCGAGATCGTGGGGGAGCGGGGCGCGTCGATCGCCGTGCACCATGTGGACAACTACGACGACGCGGCCGAGCTCGGTGCGGCGCTGACCGCGCGGCTGCCCCAGATCGAGTCGCTCACCGTCTCCGATATGGGGCCGGTGCTGGCGGTGCACGTCGGCGGCGGTGCCGTGGGGGCCTGTGTCAGCCTCGCCGAGTGATCAACCGGCGAACCGTCCGGTGATCGGGGGCAGGTCTTTGAGCGTGGCGATGCCCGGTGCGGCGGCCACCACGGCCGGTACCGCGTTGGTCACCGGCAGCGCGGTGTAGATCATGCCCAGTCCCATGAACCCCGGTTCGGTCCAGTCCCGCGGCGGCAGGCAGTGCAGCACGGTGCGCATGTTGGGCAACCCGAAGACCTGGATGACATGGCCGTGCTCAAGGGGTTTGGGCGGGGTGACGTGGTTGCCCATGGTCCAGTTGAACCCGACGCTGACGACGTTGCGGTCACCGACCCAGCCGCGGTGGTAGCCGTACACGCTGCCCACGGTGCCCTTTGGGATCTGCATGAAGCCCAGGTCGGTGTCGTCGGTGGCCGCGGTGAAGGTGACGTCGAATGTCATCCGGTCCAGTTGCGCGCCGATGGCGTCGGCCATCATGGCGGCCGATTCGGCGAACACCTCACTCTCCACCCGCACGCTCTCGGCCAGGCCCGGGGTGTCGGGATCCTGCCCGAAGCCCATCGCCGATTGCGTGCCGGCCGACTCGTAGGTGGAGCAGTCCACCGATTCGGTGATCCGGATCTCGTCCACCCGTTCGCACGAGCCGGAGAGCACCATGCCGACCATATTCGTCATGCCGGGGTGGGCGCCGCTCCCGAAGATGGTGGAATTTCCTGTCGTGCAAGCCTTCTTGATGCGGTCGAGGTCTTCGGGGGACTGCTTACCGCCGGTGATCCAGGCCGCACTCGAGCAAACGTTGATGCCCGATTCCAGCAGCCGGACCAGTTCGTCGATATCGGGCCAGAGCGGGTTGTAACAACACGCGTCGGGCCGCAGGGCGATCAGCGCGTCGATGTCGTTGGTGGCCGTCACGCCCGTCGGCTCCGGCCAGCCGGCAAGGTCCGCGGCGTCCACGCCCACCTTGTCGGCGCCGTGCGCGTACACCCCGACCAGTTCCATGTCCGGCCTGCCGATGATGGCGTGCAACGAGCGTTTCCCGATGTTGCCGGTGGTCCACTGGATGACGCGTAACGGGCTCATGGGTGAACACTATTGCCGAAGTGTTCATGGTTGTCACGGGTTGGCGAAGTGCGATTGATCGGTGGAGGCCGTGGAGGCCGGTGTGCGATTGTTGGTGCGCTGGCGTTGACGGGAACTCGTGGACCCCGTTGAGTCCGACTTGTCAGCAGTGACGTTCTGACTACTCGCGGCAGATGTCTTGTCGCGTCGTGGGTGCGCGGTTCTTGTGCCGGTTTCAGTTGCGTTGTCGGTCTTGGTCGTCGACTTGCCCCCGGCGGTCTGATTCGCGGCCGTGGTGGCGCTTGCGGTGGTCGGGGCGGTATCCGCGCCGGTGGCCTGCGCTTTTCCGGTGCCGGTATCAGCTGACGGGGTCGTGCCCTGGGCGGCACCGGATTTAGTGCTGGTTGCAGTATCGGTACCGGTACCGGCATCGGACTTAGTGCTGGTTGCAGTAGTGGTGTCGGCATCGGATGTAGTGCTGGTCGCAGTACCGGTACCGGTACCGGAGTCGGCGGCGGTACCGGTACCGGTACCGGTACCGGTACCGGTACCGGAGTCGGCGGCTGTGGGGGCGCTGGTGCTCTCGGCATCGGTGATGGTGTCAGTGGTGGCCGACTCGTCTTCTGCGGTCGTCGATTTTGCTGTAGCTGCGGTGGTGCTTGTTGTTGCCAGGAGGCTGGTTTTGGTGCTCACCGCTGTCGCGGTGGCCTCGGCCGTGAGTGTGGTGGCTTCGGTGGAGTCTGTGGTCACGGCCGTCTCGGTTGTGGTTGCGGACGTGGTGCCGGCCTTCTGCAGGGAGCTGGCGAGGTTCTTCAATGCGGTCGCAATGGTTGTGGTGAGTGTTTTGAACCCGGTGGTGAGGCTGGCCACGCCGGCAGTCAGCTGGGTTCGGATGGAGACGGCCGCGGTGCTCAGGGCGGTGGTGATACTGGTGAGGCCCTTAGCCAGTTGGGTGAACGGGGCAGTGACGGTGGCGACGATGTTGCGGACCAGTTGGGTCAACAGCGCTTGCAAGGTAGGCGTGGAGGTGTCGGTGGCCCAGTCGGGGACGGTCTGGTTGGCGATCCATTGTTCGAGGACTTCGACCGCCAGTTTGGGGGTCCAGTCGGAGGTGAAGAGTCCGAAGTTGTCCTGGTCGACGCCGTCGCCGGTGGCGAGGTCGACCAACGAGTAGATGAAGGTCGGTCCAACGCCCTCGAGGGAGGCCCAAGCGGTGAGGAAGTCGGCGATATAGGCGGCTTGTTGGGATTGCGTGACGAGTGAGGTCGGGATGCCGTACTCGGTGGCCCAGACGAGTTTGTCGGTGTCACCGTTGGCGTCCATCAGCGCACGTAGCGCCTGTAACTCCTGATAGGGGCTGTTGGTGGTGGATGCACCGTCGGTGAAGTCACTGCTGTAGTTGTAGGGATGAAACGACAGTGCGTCGAAATATCCTTCGGCTCCGGCGGCGTACATTTCTTCGAGGAAGGTGACGGGGTTGACTGTCGACGTGCCGGAAGTGACGCCGGCCCCCAGCACTCCGCCAACGACGGTGGCGTCGGGGTCAACGGCTTTGATGGCGGTGTAGGCCGCCTTGAGCAGTTCGGTGTAGGCGGTGGCGTCCGGTGTCGGCGCCCATCCGGTCGACCCGTTGGGCTCGTTCCAGATCTCGTAGGCGGCGATCTTGGCGTCACCGTTGTTGGCGGTGGTTCCATATCGTTCGGCGAGTTCGGTGACGAAGCTGGCGTAATCGCTGGTCGATGTGGGCGCGCCGTAGGCAGAGCTGGTATCCGACGACGCCCAGGTGGGCGTGCTGGTGATCGCGGCGTCCACGGCGATCCCGGCGTCCGACAGTGCATTGAGCAGAGCGTCTGCCTGAGTCCAGTTGTACGTGTCGTCCGCAGTTTCGATGGCCGCCCAGGGCAGGAATACTCGAACCTGGGTGACGCCCATGGCTTTTAGTTCGGAGATCGCTGTGGACAGTTCTGCGGAGTCCATGAAATACAGCTGCGAGTCAGCCACCCCCGTCGTTGTCGAGGAGGTATCGATGGACGACATCAGTGCAATGTTGTAGGAGACAGTGCGGATGTGGGCCCGCGACCGGTCCGGCTGCGCCATCGCAACCACCCCGCTCGCCGGTCGCGGCACAGACGGATGCACTACCGCGAGCTCGACCACTGCGGCCAGCGTGACCGCGAGGGCAGCGGTCATCCATCGCATACCAGGCGCCCACTTTCTGGCCATAACTTTCCCCTCACGCATTCGGTCGGACCTGCAAGGCGGGTTCGGAAAGAACTGTAAACGCACTTATTGCTTTTCGAGACATAACCGACTGGTAAATCCCGGCAACAGGGTTATGGAGACGCAATCGGTAATGGACCAGAGTCGGGTAAATGCGCAGAAATATCGCCGCAATAGCAAAACAAAGGTTACCTAATTTAAAATTAGCTAGTATTCGTGACTAAGGGTGGAGCTATGCTCGAGTTGGGGTAAGAGTGCAGTTCATACCCATTAAGAGGGTTCATTCGCGTGTATGTGGAAATGTTTGCTTTCTGGCGCGAACTGTGGGAGTTGGCTACAGGCAGCAGCGCTGGGCGGCACAATCATAGCTTATCCTGCGAAGTTCTCATCTGACTCAAATGCCAAGCCCATGCTTGATATTTTGGCAAATGTTAGGAGGTATGGATTGGGGGGATTATGAGCGGTTTACCGCAGCGAAACAGATTGGGGCAATGCTATGTAGGGAGATATCGATAGCTCGTTTATCGACGAAAAATTCACCTCATACACGGGGGCGCGTTGCTGCTAGTCCTGATGGATCTGCCGCCACGCGCTCCGGCCGCGCCGACCACCACGCTGACGAGTTCGATGCGCAGCACCCGCCGGCGAGGTATCCGCCCGGAATTTCCTGGCGGCCCCATGTCGCGGTAGAGGCGTCTGTTGCCTTTGGATGTGATGACCCTGTGGTGTGCGCGTGCGTCAGGTGGCGCAAACTGAGCAACAGCCGGCCAGATATCACGTGGCCTAGCCATATGCTCGACCGCCTTGCCCTTATCGGTGTGACGCCTTGCTGCAGTCAGCCTGTCGTCGACGTAGCGACGATAGCGAATATGTTGCAGCGCTTGGCCCGTTCATCGGCCACCCAACATCGTCGAATGGATGCGTCGTGAGGACGCTGCAATGGGCGCAGGTCACCGAGGCGCCGGTGGATACGAAGTGTGAGAAGCCGTACTCGCACCACCGGCGCCGAAGTGCAGGACCGCCGTTACAGGGTCTGCGCCAACTGGCGCAGCCGGGCGTGCGTGCCGTGATAGGCGGTGGCGGCCGGCAACAACCCCTTGTCGATCTTGGTGACCGCGCTGTAGTTCACGTCGACGACATTGGCCAAGGGCGACCGGCAGAGTTGGCTACACAGTTGGTACGCATCGAGTTGGCCCAGGTGGTAGAGCTCCTGCAGCCATCGCACCATCTCGACCTGCGAGCATCGCCAGGCATCCTCGAGCGGTCGGGCGGACCCCACGGTGAGCAGGGCGTCGTCGTGTTCGAACCGCGGCCAGGCCGGTGCGCCGCCCTTGATCAGGTCGACGATCAGGCGGACGTTCATCGCGCCTTCGAGTGCGGTGCCGCAGGTTTCACCTTCCCCCTGCCGGTAATGGCCGTCGCCGACCGAGAACAGCGCGCCTTCGACGTTGACACCGAGGTACACCGTCGTGCCGGCGCGCAACTCCGGGGTGTCCATGTTCCCGCCGAAGTAGTCGGGTACCAGCGTGGTGCGGACCTCACGCAGCGCCGGCGCGACGCCGACGGTCCCCAGCATCGGCGCCAGCGGCAGCGTCATCGTGAAATCGGTTTCGTGGGCGACGAAGGTCGCCAGCGCGGCGGCCCGGTCGACCTCGTAGATCCAGGTGAGTTCGGTTAGGGGACTTTGTAATCCGGCGGTTCGGTCAGTGCCGGTGAGGGCGCCGAACAGTGGGATCGTTGTCGAGGCGGCCCAGTCCCGGGCCGGCTCCAGCGAGACGATGTGGATGGCGAGGGTGTCTCCGGGTTCGGCGCCGGTGACGTAGAAGGGGCCGGTCTGGGGGTTGAGTTCCTTGGGGTTGAGCACTTGACTCGGTTTGTCTGTTCGTGACGTGACCCGACCGGCGAACGCGTCTTCTGTCCAGAGCTGCAGTGCCGTGCCCGGTGCCACTTCGAGTGCCGGTTCGGCCCCGCCGAAGGTCCAGACGTACTGGTCCGGTGTGGGGGTGAATTCAACGATGTCCATGCAGTACCTTCGTCACGTTGGGGATGGGGGCGTCGGAGTGGTGGCGTCGGCCGGGGAGTAGCAGCGCGAATCCGGTTCCGATCACCGCCCACATGATCGCCTGGCCGACGAGTGATCCGATCCGGAAGTCGCTCAACACTTCTGCGGGAAAGCCGCCGAACACGAGCTCGCCTGTGGGTGCGGTGAGTGCGAGCGGCACCTCGTGGAAGGAGGGCAGTGCCGCCGCGATGGCGCACATCGCCAGCGCATATCCGACGAAGCTCAGCGTGGCCGAGAGCGCCGCGCCGAACTTTGCCGTGAGCCGGACCCCGATCACCACCGCGACCACGGCCAACGCCACGGAGGCGAGCACGATCACCAGGTAGGCGGTGGTCCGATCGCCGATGGTCTCCTCCAGACCGACACCGGGTGGATTGGGTGGGTAGGCCAGCGACGGCACGAGGGTGATCGAAACGAAGGCGGCGAGCGCCGACCATCCGGCGACGCCTCGCTCACTGACCGCGACGCGACGTTGCAGCAACCGCACCGCCACGGTGAAAGCCACCGCGAACAGCGCACCCATCACGATGCAGAACAGAATCGTGCCGGCGCCGGCGCCGACGTTCTGCTGGAATGCCCGGCTGAAGATCTCGTGCTCGTGCGAATGTGCGCCGCTGAGTGCCGCTTCGGCGTGCGACCGGTCCGCCTCGTAACGGATCGCCGTGTCGATGAGCGGGGTGATCATCGTTCGCGCATACCCGAATGACACCACGCCGGCCACCAGCCCCGACCCCAAGCCGATCGCTGTGTACTTCTTTTCCATGTCGAGGGGCTCTCAGTGGCAGGGGAAGCCCAGCATGTGCCGAGCGTCGTGGAAGAGCTCGTGGACATGTGTGTCGGCGCCGAAGACCGACACGGCTCCCTGGTCGTACCCGAGGAAGTAGTAGGCGATCAGAGCCAGGGTGACGGTGGTGGTCAGCCACAGGGCGGTTGCGACGACCGTGCTGTCGGGTGTCTCGACGGCGACCGATCGGGTGCCGGCGGAGGTGTGTGATGCGGTCATTGTTCGATCCTTCCGGAGCTGATTACTTCCATTGCGCAACTATTGGTTGCCACCTGGATTCTGTTGGCCTGTCGATGGTCGCGTCAACACAAGACTGGTGTTTGGCCTGTTTGGAAACCAAGTCGTAACAGCGGAAGGGGCGCTGCGTAAAAGCTGTGTTACGGCGAGCCGTTCCGATTGCGATACCCGGCCGGCTGCGATTATTTGTATTTCGGAAGTATTTGACCGACGAACCAAAGATCGGAGACCTAGCTATGCATGGCCCACACGACGTGGGGGGACGCGACGGGCTCGGGCCCATCGCCGCTGAGTTCCTCGAGCCGGGTATCCCGGACTGGCGTTACCCTTTCGAAGGCCGGATGCACGCCGTCACGGCGATGGCGATCGCCAAGGGCGCATTCAACCTCGACGAGCAGCGCCACGGTATCGAGTTGATGCGCTGGAGCGACTACACCGACTCGACCTACTATGCGCACTGGCTGTTCTCGGTGGAGAAACTGCTCAACGACAAGGGCTACATCACCCACGACGAGATCGACGCGCGGATGGCCGAGCTGGGAGCTCCCAACATGACGCCGCACCCCGCCAAGCCGGACACGCTGTCGCCCTTCGCCGAGCAGATGATCGACGTGCTGTGGAAAGGCACCCCGCACGATCTGCCGGCGGACGCCCCTCCGGCTTACGAGGTCGGTGCCTCCGTGCGCGTGCGCAATCTCCACGAGACCACGCACAATCGGCTGCCGGGGTACCTCAATCGGGCCGTCGGTGTGATCGCCAAACAGTATGGGGCCTACCACGATCCGGCTGCCAGCGCACACCGGCAGACCGACGAGCCGCACCAGCTGTACATGGTGCGTTTCACATCCACCGAGCTGTGGGGTGAGCACACCCCCGAACAGTTCGAGTTGTACGCCGATCTGTTCGAGAACTACCTCGAACCCGTTACCGACTGACCGAACCCCGAAGAGCACAAGGAGATTGACGAAAATGGACTGGTTGTCGCTATCCGATGTCGAAGCGCGGGTCAACGCGCTGGAGTCGCTGATGGTGGAGAAGGGGCTGGCTGAATCCGAGGCCGTCGATGCGGTGGTGGCGTCGTTCGAGAACGACATGGGTCCGGTCAACGGCGCCAAGGTGGTGGCGCGGGCCTGGACGGATCCGGACTACAAGGAGTGGTTGCTGCGCGATGCCACCGCCGCCATCGCGGACATGGGCTTCACCGGTTTGCAGACCGAACACATGGTGGCGGTGGAGAACACCGCGGAAAAGCACAACATCGTCGTGTGCACGTTGTGTTCGTGTTACCCGTGGACGCTGCTGGGCATCCCGCCCGCGTGGTTCAAATACCCCCAGTACCGGGCCCGAGTGGTCAAAGAACCGCGCAGCGTTCTCGCCGAGTTCGGTGTGACCCTGCCCGACGACGTCAGCATCGACGTTTGGGACAGCAGCGCCGAAATCCGTTATCTGGTGGTACCTCAGCGCCCAGCGGGCACCGAGGGCCTTTCGGTGGAAGAGCTGATTCCGTTGATCAGCAGGGACTCGATGGTAGGTACCGCACTGGTCGGCGCCGGGCCGGGGGCTTAGATGTCGACGACCCTCGATTTCACCGAATTCGACATCGAAGGCGCCGCACTGGCGTTGCCCCGGTCCAACGGCGAATTGGTCTTCGATGCCCCGTGGCAAGGCCGATTGTTCGGTTTGGTGGTGCACTTGTGTAAGACCGGCGCGTTCGAATGGGACGAGTTCAAGACCCATCTGATCGCGGTGATCGACGAGTCCGGGCTCGTCGATGTCTGTGACCCGGCCGTCTACTACCGGCAGTTCGGCGAAGCGTTCTGCCGGCTGGCGGCGCAGAAGCACTTCTTCGATGCCGATGCATTGGAGCAGCGGACGCGGGTCGAGCTCGAGCACTTGACCCACGATGACCACGGCCACGATCACGACCATGACCATCATCATTAGGAGTGTGGCGTGTCCAAGGTGACTGCATTGTCGATCAGCGTCGGTTTCTTCGGCGCGGTGTCGACATGGTTGACGGCAACGGTGTGGCCGCTGCCGGTGTGGGTGCTGTTCCTGGCCTGGGCCTCGTTCTTCTTCGTCGGATCGGGTTGGTCAGGGTTCGTGAAATCGGTGGCATGCAATTGGGCGGGTATTGTGATCGCGACACTGACGCTGTTGTCGGTGCAGTTCACCGGCAGTGCCGTGGTGCTCGCCATCGCTGTGGGAATCGGGAGTCTGGCCATGGTGCAGGCATCGCGTCTGCGCTGGATCTCCGCGGCGCCGGCCGTGGTTTTCGGGTTCGCCATGACGGTCGGCACCATCGCGGCCACGGGCAACGGGATCACCTCCGCAGGGTTGTCCAACCCGGCGCTTGTCGCGGCGACAACCGCTTTGGTGGGGGCGACGTTCGGGATCGCTTCCGAATGGGGCGCTGCGGTGGTGGCGCGGCTGATGCGATTGCCCGACGGTGGCGAGACCGCTGCGCCTGCATGATCGGTACGGCTGTCCACATGGCGGGGATATGCTGCACCCCAACGAGTATCCGATGATCAACAGCTTCAGGCAGGAGACGAAGTGCCTTCCACGACGAGCTTGGAGAGCCTTTCCGAAGTAATGTTCGGAGTCGAGCGGTGGTGGAACGGCACACTGTCGAACGCTCTTCTCGACGCGGACGTCACGAATCTGGACGGGTGGCGTGTGCTCGGGGCGCTTCGTTCCGGTGACGGACTGACCATGAGCGAGTTGTCCGCCGGGATGGCGATCGCCCCTCCCACGCTCACCAGGATCGTCGACAAGCTCGTCGACGGGGGATTCGTCTTGCGGCGCGTCGATGCGATGGACCGCCGGCGAGTTCTGGTCTATCTCTCGGCGCGCGGTAAGACCAAGGTACGCAAGCTGATTCGGCACGAGGGATGGGTCAAATCCACCTTGATCGAGGAGTTCGGCGAAGAGGCCGCGGTGGCGCTGGTGCGGGGGCTGTCCCGATTGGCGCAGCTGTCCGTGCCGGCCACGCGGTAGACGAATCCTTCTAGAAGGCAACTTTTCCTTACCAGAACCGTTGTGAAACGTCGAGGTAACATCTGCGGTCGAGCATGTATCCCGAATGGCGAACATTCGTTGGAGGTGTGGTGATGATCGAGTTCCCGCCACCGGTGCGCCGGGACACCATCGATGTCGCGTTGGTCATCCCGTTCAATGGCTCGGCGGGCATCTACGGCCCGTCGTGCATGGCGTGTGCCGAACTGGCGATCGCCGATGTCAACGACGGCTCCGGGGTGCTCGGTCGCCCGATCCGACTGATCCCGGTCGACGGCAGCAGGCCGCCCGCCCAGGTTGCGGCCGACATCTCGGCGCTGCTGAGCGTGGGCGCGATCGATGCGGTCACCGGCTGGCATATCTCGCCGGTTCGACAGGCCGTGGCTCGCGTCACCGCCGATCGGGTGCCCTACGTCTACGGTCCGCTCTACGAGGGGGGAGAGCGGACGCCAGGGCTGTTCCTGACCGGTGAGACCCCGTCCCGGCAGCTGCTACCCGCCATGGATTGGATGAAGACCGAGTACGGCATCGACAGATGGATTCTGATAGGCAACGACTACATCTGGCCGCGACAAACCGGCTTCGCCGCGCGGTTACACACACGTGCCCAGGGCAGCCCGCTGATCGACGAGATCTACCTGCCGCTGGGTACCGGTGACTTCACCGAGGCCATCCGGCAGGTGGACAGCAGCGGCGCGGCGGGTGTGCTGCTGCTCCTGGTGGGTGGTGACGGCGTGGCATTCAACCGGCAGTTCGCCTCGGCCGGTCTTGCCGCCTCGGTGCCGCGGCTGAGCCCGCATGTCGAAGAGAACATGTTGATGGCCAGTGGTAGTGAGAGCAACGGTGGATTGTTCGCCGCGGCAGGGTATTTCGAGGCCCTCAACACCACCGCAGGCGCCGAGTTCAGTAGCCGGTACTACGCGCACTTCGGTGCCGCGGCGCCCGCTCTGAACAGCATCGGTGAGTCCTGCTTCGAGGCCATCACCCTGTTGATCGCCCTCGCGGCGAGGGCGGGCTCGTTGCGCATCCCCGACATGATGGCGGCCGCTCAGGGCATGACCTATATCAGTCCCCGGGGCGAGGTCACCTTGCGCGGGAATCAGTTGGCACAAGATGTGTACGTCGCCGAAGCGATAGGCCTCGAATTCGAGATCCGCGATCGTATCTTCGCCGCCTGACGGCCCGGCGGCGAACTCTGGCGCTCAGCGCTCCGCGCGGTCGGCGTTGGCATGAATCGCGGCGCGGCAGTAAGCGGCAAAGCCCGGTAGCCCGAACGATTCGTCGTACCTGGCGACGTACCTGGGGTCACTGACGTACATGTCGCCCAGCTTGCGGTGGAACGCCGGCGGGCAGTCGTAGAACCAGCGATTCACGTGCAGGCGATGCCGCTCGGCGGCGTCCATCGCCTCGACCGAATCGGCGGGCAGTCCGGCCCGGAAGGCGTCGGCCAGCGCTTTCTCGAGGGCCTCTCCCTCGCTCTTGATCTGGATCCAGTCTTCCTTGCCGTACTGCTGCTTTCGGCGCTGGGATTCCTTCCATTCCGCGGTTTCGCCCCACTTCTGTTCGGCCTCGGCCTGATAGTCGTCGAAGCCCGCACCGAACAGCTCGCGCATGTCGTCGTCGGTCATGGGGGTGTTGGTCATCGCTTTCTCCAATGCCTGATCGATTGCCTCGACGAGGTCTTTCATCTCGTCGAGCCGTGCCATGACGCGTTCGCGCTGGCGAATCAGGTGGCTGACCGTGTCGCCCTCGTTCAGCAGGTTCGCGATCTCGTCGAGCGGAAACTCCAGTCGGCGATACACGATGATCTGTGACAAGCGCGTCAGGTCGGTCGGCGTGTACACCCGGTAGCCCGCGGCGGTGCGCCGGCCGGGGGTCAACAACCCGATCTCGTCGTAGTGGTGAAGCGTGCGGACCGTGATGCCGAAGCGCTGCGCGACCTCGCCCACGGTCAGCTCGTCCACCTGCGTCTCCCACGTCATGTCGATCAGATTGGTCCCTCACGTGGCGTGAGGGTCAAGTCATGGACTGGAGTCGATTATCTCGTCTGTTTCGTGGTGAGCCGATCGGTGCTCTGGAGTTTCCGGCGGGTTGGTTGGAGTCTCGCAGACCAGATAGATCAACGGCCGGCCGCGTTCATCGACGGTCTCGTGATGGCGGTGGAAACCGATCTTGTCCAAGACACGCAGTGACTGCTTGTTCCAGGCGCCGACTGTCGACCAAATGCGGGTTCGGCCCGTGGCGAACGCCGCGGCCATGACCGCGCGGGCAGCTTCCGTCGCATAGCCCTGTCCGTGAAACCGCTGAAGCAGTTCGTAGGCGATCTCGGGCTCATCCAGGGTGCAGCGCCCGACGATGAGCCCGCAGTAGCCCAGAGGTTCGTCGTCAGAGCGCCTGCGGATCGTCGCGAGTCCGATTCCGTTTTCGCGGGCCATCTCTCGTTGCTTGGCCATCCGACGGCGGACGCTCTCCAAGGATTCGGTCGTCCCGCCGTCACGCTCACCGAGAAGTTCGTGATTCCACTCGGCGTCGCTCGCCTCGCGCTGGTGTAGACGCAATCGTGGCGTGAGGATCGACAGCTGCATCGCGGCATAACGCATCGTCGGGGCTCCTGGCATAGCGAATGATGCCACCGTACCCACCGGCACTGCCGGGATGAGCAGAACCCTCAAGCTGGTGCGAACACCTCCACGAGGTCCCGCTTCCGACCGCGGAGGTCACCGGCGGCGATCGCCTGGTCGATGGTCAGCAGTCCGGCCGCGAGTCCCAGCACCACCATGGGCTCGGCACGAAACACCGTGTCCGGCCGCGAATCCTGGTCGAACGGTGTGACGTGTGGGCCGGCGCCGTCGACGTGCACGGTGAACGCGGTGTCGTCCACCTCGATGCCGACGGTCGGCGTCCGGACCTTCCGCCGGTGCAGCAGCGATTCGAGCGCCACGATCATCCAATGGCCCCGGAAGTTGTCGCCTCGGGGCCCGGAGATCATCAGCGGCTTGCTCCAGTTGACCAGCTCCGCGACGGCACCGCGCAGTTCACGTCCCCAGGGTGTCAACGCGTACTTGACGCCGTTGCTGTCGGAGTCGAGCCGGCGTTCGACCACACCGGCCTCTTCCAATTCACGCAGGCGTTCGGCCAGCAAGTTGGTGGCGATGCCGGGAAGGCCGGCCTGGAGCTGGCCATAGCGGGCCGGTCCGACGAGCAGCTCACGCACGATCAGCAGACTCCACCGGCTGCCGACGACGTCCAGTGCCCTGGCCAGTCCGCAGTACTGGCCGTACGAGCGGGTGCTCATCGTTCTCCGATCCGTCATAGCAATCGCTTGATTTTCGCACAGTTACTTGCAAAACTAAAGCACCGCTCGGGAGGAGTCCGATATGACGGCCGTGCAACCGGTGGGCCAACGCCCGCCATGGGTGGACGACGAGCTGTTCCCCTTCGAGAGCCACTTCGTCGACGTGGCCGGCAGCGCCGTCCATTACGTCGACGAGGGGTCGGGTCCGATATTGCTGATGTTGCACGGCAACCCGGTCTGGTCCTTCGTGTATCGCGACGTGATCGCGCGGTTACGCGGCCGCTTCCGGTGCATCGCGGTGGACTTTCCCGGGTTCGGATTATCCACCGGCGCAACCGGATACCGGTACCTGGCACGCGATCATGCCGAGTTCCTGGTGTCTTTCGTGGATCGCCTGGGCTTGTCGCACGTGACGCTGGTGGGCCACAACTGGGGCGGTCCGCTCGGTCTCTACGCCGGTCTGCGACGACCCGACCTGTTCGACCGGCTCATCCTGAGCAATACCTGGGCTTGGCCGCTCAACGGCGATCTCAGCAGCGAGGTGTTCTCCCGCGGCATGGGCGGGGCGGTGGGACGTACGCTGATCAAGCAGTTCAACCTCATGGTCGACTACTTCATCCCCATCGCCCACAAACGGCGCAAACTCACCGATGCCGAGATGGCGCAGTACCGCCACGCCACGCCCACGCCGCAGCGACGGCACGCCTGCGCGGTGCTGCCCGGTGAACTCGTCGGCGCGCGTGCGTTTTTCGCCGAGCTCGCCGACGGTCTGGGCCCGCTGCAGGAACTTCCGACGCTCATTGTGTGGGCCGACGCCGATCCCATCTTCACGGGCAAGTATCTGACCCGACTGGAGGCGACGTTCCCCAACCACACCACGACGGTGCTGGCCGGGGTCGGCCACTTCGGGCAATCGGATGCGCCAACCGAATTCAGTCATGCCATCCAGACCTGGTGGACACAAGTGGCCACCGGGACCGCCTGACGGCCAAGGAATCGCGATGCCTTTTTCCGATGCCGAAGAGCCGGCCGCACCGGGCCTACTGGCGGCCGTCACCGCCCTGCGAGCGGCCGCTCAGCGCGCCGACGCTGACGCCGTCGCCGGGCTACTGGCCACCGATGTGGTGTTCCACTCTCCGATGACCTCGCGTATCCGTTTCGAGGGCACGGAGGAAGTCACCGCGCTGCACCGCGACATCTTCGCGGCTATCGAAGGTCTGTCGACATCGGATCCGCTGACTCGTGATGACACGGCGGCATTCACGTTCACCGGCTCTGTGCGTGGGCTGCAGCTGGAGGCGATGAATGTGGTCCGGGTCGACCAACAGGGCAAGATCGTAGAGTTCACGATCTATGCCCGCCCGCTGCCCGCCCTGGCGGCACTGTTCGCGACGCTGCCGCCGCGGGTGACCACGCGTCGGCGCGGACGCGCCAGGGGTGTACTGGTGGCCACCGTGGCCACTCCGCTGAGTTTGGCGTTCCGGGTCGCCGATGTCTTTGTGCCCAAGCTCATTTAGCGGATGCTGGAGATGACCGACCTGCTGCAGGAAGTGCTCGCCGCGCACGGCGGTCTGGACCGATGGCGCTCTGTCACCGCCCTCACCGTCCACGGGACCTTCGGCGGCCTGCTGCAATCACGCTTCCCCGGCAACCGGATGACCGAGGTGACGGCACGAGTGTGCATGTCCGAGCAGCACGTGGTGTTCGAGGGCTTCCCGGACGACGGCCGCCGAGCGGTGTTCGACCGGGGTGATGTGCGTGTCGAAACCGCTGGGGGAGAGGTGATCACCGCTCGCGCGCAGGCGCGCAACGCCTTTCGCGGAGCCGGAGCTGTGCGCCGCACCGTGCGCTGGGACGCATTGGATGCCACCTACTTCGCCGGCTATGCCTGGTGGAACTACCTGACCCTGCCACTGCTGCTGACTCGCCCCGACCTCGTCGTCACCGACGTCGGACCAAAGCGAGGAGCGCACCGCCGTCGCCTCGCGGTCACCTTTCCGGCACACCTGCACACGCACTGCGCACGGCAGGTCTTCCACGTCGACGGTGCCGGCCTGATCCGTCGCCACGACTACACCGCCGAACCGGTCGGAAAGTGGGCGCGGGCGGCCCATCACTGCGACCGGCACCGCGAGTTCGGCGGACTGGTGTTCCCGACCCGCCGGCGTGTACGCCCGCGAGGCCCCGGCGGTCACTCACTGGCCGGCCCGATGCTCGTCGCGCTCGATATCGACCACGTCGAGATCGAGACGTAGACCGCGCACAGCGGCTTTGCGCACCGGCCGGTCGGTTACGATGCGCATTCGGCTGAACCCAGCGAGGCGCCGCACTCATCCGGGGAGAAGAACATGACATCGCCTTCTTCTGACGCTCATGACGAGCTCGATGAGATCGACCGGGTACTGGTCACGGCGCTTCAGAAGGACGGCCGCATCGGCTACGCGGAACTGGGCGAACTGGTCGGCCTGACCGCCGGCGGCGCACGCAAGCGATTCATGCGACTGCAAGAACGCGGGATTCTCAAGGTCGTCGGCGTCACCGATCCGCTCCGGCTCGGGTATCACAGCATGGCGATGGTGGGCATCGTCGCCGACGGCGATATCGAGGCCATCGCCACGGCGCTCAACGAGATCGACGACGTGATCTACGTGGTGCTCGCGGCCGGCCGGTACGACCTGCTGGTCGAGGTCATCGCGACCGACCAGGCAGGGCTCTTCGAAGTGATCAACCAGAAGGTGCGGGCCACCCCAGGGGTCGCCCGCGCCGAGACGTTCACCTACTACGGGATTCGGACACATCGCTTCGAGTGGGGGGTGCGCTGATCCCATTCTGGTGTTGATAAGTCATGGAAGAACCACAATCAGTGACGTATAGTGACTGAAGATCACGAGATGGTTCGAATTGATGAGTCAGGTGGGAATAGCGTGACCAGCGATCGGTGGCGCCTCGCGCGTCCCAGCGTCGAAGCCGACGAAGCCGCGCAACTGGTGGCCGAGCACTTCGGCATCCACGGCGCCGTCGTCGAACTGGGCAGCCAGCAGGACCGGAACTACCGCGTCGATCCCAGCTCCGGGGACGGGTTGCTGTTCAAGATCAACCATCCCTCGGTGCCGGCCGAGGTATTGGAGCTGCAAGCCGTGGTCTCCGACCGGCTGCGCGGGTCGGGGATCGCGACGCCGGCGGTGTTGTCCACCGTGCACGGGCAGCGATCGATCGAGGTCCATACCGCCGACGGCGCCGTGGCCCGAGCCTGCGCGTTCGAACTGGTCGCCGGGGAGGCGGTCGCCGAACCCGGGCCCATGACGGGGGTGCTCGCGGAGCAGTTGGGCGCTCTGGCCGGGCGCATCGTCGCCGCGCTCGCGAGTGTCGAGCACGCCGCCTCGCACCGAGAGCTCCAGTGGGAGCTCGGCCGCAGCCTCGACGTCGTCGAGACGCTGTCCGGTGACCTTCCGGCCGATCGCCGTGACGTCTGCCTGCGCGCGGCGCGGGACGCCGCCGCGCAGCTGGATGCATTGGCAGCGGCACTGCCGAGACAGATCATCCACGGCGACCTCACCAGTGACAACGTGCTTCGAGACCGCCAGGGCGCGCTCTGGGTGGTGGATCTCGGCGATGTCATCACATCCTGGCGCGTCGCCGAACTCGCCGTACTCGCCGCCGACGTTCTCGGGCGCACCGACAGTCTGGCCATGGCCGGCCGGGCGGTTCGTGGGTTCGTCGGCGCGGTGCCGTTGAGCGATGACGAACTCGCCGCCATCTGGCCGATGATGATCCTGCGCGGCGCGGTCTTGGCGGTGAGCGGATGGTCGCAGCTGCGCATCGACCCGGACAACGAGTACGCCCGCGAGCGTCTCGAGCACGAATGGCAGGTGTTCGAGCGGACCGTCGAATGCGATGCCGCGCAGGCGATTCCGCAACTGCGGCTGGCGGCCGGCCGGGCCCACGTTCCCGGCCACGAATATGCCGACGTCATCCCTGGACTGCGTCGAGCCACCGTGCTGGACCTGGGTGTCCGTAGCGAAGCGCTCGACCGGGGACGCTGGATCGCGCCCGGCGTGGAGCGCGAGCTGGTTCGGGAGGCGCTCTCCGGCTGCCGCGTCGCGGCGATGCGGTTCGGCGAGACCCGGCTCAGCCGTGTCTGTTTGGATGTGGGGCAATCCGCACCGGCGCGTGCCCGCTGCGTGGAACTGTGGACCCGCCCGGGAACGATTGTCAGCGCACCCTTTTCGGGAATGCTGCGGCCGGATGAATCCGGCTTGGAGCTCACCGACGACGGGGTGGTGCTGCGGATCGAGGGTGTCACGAGTCTTGCCGCCGACGGCGACGTCCGCGCCGGCCAGCCGATCGGCCGGGTAGGCCCGGACCCGGAAGGCCTCGGCCGGATCGTCCTCACCCGTCGGGTGCGCGACGCGTCCGCGGACCCGGTGTTCGCCGGGCCGGATGACGAGTACGAAACAGACGGTGCGGCAGACCCTTCGCCGGTTCTCGGAATCGCCTCCGTGCCCGACCCGCTCCTGGAGCTGCACGGAGCGCGGGAGCGCCGCGACCGCGCCATGGGCGGCGCCGCCGAGCGCTACTACACCGAGCCGCCTCAGATCGAACGCGGCTGGGGCACCAGGCTCGTCGACACCCAAGGCCGGGCCTACCTCGACATGGTCAACAACGTCACGGCCATCGGGCACTGCCACCCCCGGCTCGCGGACGCCGTCGGCAGGCAACTCCACCTGCTCAACACCAACTCGCGGTTCCTGTATCAAGCCTACGCCGACTTCTCGGAGCGGCTGGCCGCCCAATCGCCGGATCCGGCGCTGGACACCGTGATTCCGGTGAACAGCGGCTCCGAAGCGGTCGACCTCGCCCTGCGGCTCGCCCAGGTCGCCACCGGACGACGTGACGTCATCGCGGTGCGCGAGGGTTACCACGGCTGGACGATGGCGTCCGACTCGGTGAGCACATCCGCCTTCGACAACCCCAGTGCCCTGTCCTCACGACCCGACTGGGTGCACCTTGTCGACGCGCCCAACGAGTACCGCGGGCCCTTCCGCGGACAGGATGCGGGAACGCGCTACGCGGCCCAGGTTTCCGACGTCGCGTCCGAACTCGTCGCCCAGAACCGCGCCCCGGCGGCCTTCATCTGTGAACCCGTGCTCGGTAACGCCGGTGGCGTGATCCCGCCCGAGGGCTATCTGGCCGGGGCGTATGCCGCGGTGCGTCGACACGGTGGTCTGGCCATCGCCGACGAGGTGCAGGTCGGGTACGGGCGGCTCGGAAAGGCGTTCTGGGGCTCCCAATTCCAGGGCGTCATCCCCGACATCATCGCCGTCGCCAAAGCCGCGGGCAACGCCTACCCGATCGGTGCGGTCATCACCCGGCGAGAGATCGCGGACGCACTGCGCGCGGAGGGCATGTTCTTCTCGTCCGCCGCCGGGGCGCCCGCCAGCGCGGTGGCAGGCTCGACGGTGCTCGACGTGATCCGCGATGAAGGATTGCAGGCCAACGCGGATCTGGTCGGGGAGCACCTGCGGCGGCGGCTCTGCCGGCTCGCCGATCGGCACCCGCTCATCGGGACGGTGCACGGGGCGGGCCTGTACCTCGGTGTGGAACTGGTCACCGACCGCGAATCACGCACCCCCGCAACGGATGAAACCGAGTGGCTGTGTGAGCGGATCCTGGCCTACGGCATCATCTTGCAGGCCACGTCCGAACGCCAGAACGTGCTCAAGATCAAACCACCGCTCACGCTCACCCTCGACGAGGCGGACGCTTTCGTGGATGCTCTGGATCGGGTGCTGACCGAACTCCGCGACCGATGATCACAGAACCGAAAAGGACGTCGATGGACGCATTCGATACCGTCGTGGTGGGCGCCGGCGTGGCGGGCCTCACCGCGGCCAGGTTGCTCAGCCTGGCCGGCCAGCGGGTGGTGGTGCTCGAGGCGCGGGATCGGGTCGGCGGACGGTTGTGGACCGATCGCTCCGCGGGATTCTGCGTGGATCTGGGTGCGTCGTGGATTCACGGTATCGAGGGCAACCCGTTGACCGATCTGGCCGAGGCGTTCGGCATGGATGCCGTCGAGTTCACGGTGGGCGCGTTTCAACCCGACAGCCGGCCGATCGCCAACTACGACCCGGCTTTCCGGCTGCTGGATCCTGCGGCGGCACGGCGCTGGGCTGACGACGTGCACGCCGCGGACGCCGAACTCGAGCGGATTGTTGCGGTGTCGAGTGCCGAACAGAGTTATGCCGACGTGGCTGCGCAGGCGCTCGCGGCGCAGGGTTGGGATACCGAACGCGGCCAACGCGTCTGGGAGTTCTACCGTCACCGCACCGAAGAACAGTGCGGCGCGCACATCAGCGACGTCGCGGCGCACGGCCTGGACGAGGATGCGATCGTCGGGGATGAGGTGATCTTCCCGGGTGGTTATGACCAGCTGGCGATGAATCTCGCTCGCGGACTGGACATTCGGCTCGAACACCTGGTTCGGGCGGTCACCTGGTCGGAGGCCGGCGTGCGAGTCGAGACCGATTCGGCCACCTTCGAGGCGCGCACCGCGGTCATCACCGTCCCGCTCGGGGTGCTCAAGGCCGGTGCGATCGAGTTCGTGCCTGCCCTGCCGGATGTGGTTGCCGGCCCGATCGAGCGGTTGGGCATGGGCGTCTTCGTCAAGGTGTTCGTTCAGTTCCCCCGCCGATTCTGGCCCGACGGTGTGTATGCGATCCGTCAACAGGGCGCTGCCGGTGATACCTGGCATTCCTGGTATGACGTGTCCGCGGTCAGCGGGCAGCCCATGTTGTTGACCTTCGCCGGTGGACCACGCGGCAGGGAGGTGGAGGCGATGAGCGATGAACAGGTCGTCGCTTCGGTGGTGAGTTCCCTGCGGCACATCTACGGTGACAGCGTTGACGAGCCGGTCGGTTCGTGGGTGACCGGGTGGGGTAGCGATCCGCTGTCCCGCGGTTCGTATTCCTATGTGGCGGTGGGTGCCTCGCACGACGACCACGATGCGCTGGCCACCCCGGTGGCTGGGGCGGTGCATCTGGCCGGTGAGGCAACGTGGAGCACCGATCCCGCGACGGTGAACGGGGCGTTGCTGTCGGGGCATCGCGCCGCCGAACGCATCCTGGGCCGGCCGATCCCACTCGCTACGCTGCAGAATCGTTGAGGCGGATCGGTTCTCGGCGTCGAATCCTGAGCCACCTCAGATGTCGTGACTGCTGGGCCCGCCGGATCTCGGACCGTACCGCTGCTCGTAGGCCCGGTGGATGTGTGCGTTGCGCTCGCGCGAGAGCTTGTCGACGAGGGCGGGGTTCAAGCCGTGTTTGGCCAGCATATGGCGCCGCCACACCTTGTTGAGCGCGTGTGAGAAGAACACGAACGGGATGAAGATGGGCAGCGTCATGCTCACGTGCAGGTAGAGCGACATCGGGATGAACCAGATGGGTGCCAGGACCAGGACGGCCGGCACGGCCACCCTGGCCATCATGCGGACGGTCGCGCCCGGTCCCGCAAGGTCCTGAGCGACCCACTGACGCATGGAATCCGGCAGTCGCTTGCCGTAGCAGTACGCGATGTACTGCAGCGCCCCTGGCCTCGATGGGGGCACGTGTTCGCTCGACATGGTCGGATCATAACTGGCGGTATGATGGATTGCGAATTATCTCAATCCACTATCTGAAGGGCCGAGCGACGTGGCGGACAGCTTCCTGGGCGGGCCTGAGCGACCGTTGTACGAGATCAAGGCCAACCTGTTCAAGGCGCTGGCGCATCCGGCGCGCATCCGCGTGCTGGAGATCCTGTCCACGAACAGCGCCCCGACGCCGGTCAGCACGATCCTGGCCGAGAGCGACCTCGAACCGACCCTGCTCTCACAACACCTGGCCGTGCTCAAACGCCACCACGTGGTCAGCGGGCAACGCGTCGGCAATGCCGTCTACTACCAGCTCGCCCATCCGAAAGTCGCCGAGCTGTTGGTGATCGCCCGCACCTTTCTGGTGGACACCCTTGCCGCACAGCGCGATCGGCTGGACGCGGTGGGGTCCTTGCCGCCCATCGGCTCGTCGACATGATGGGCCAGCACGTTCGGCGCGCCGTCCGGATGCTGCCGCGTACCGCCGACTACGCGGGCCTGCGCACCACCTGGACGCGCGACCTCATCGCCGGGTTGACCGTCGGGGTGGTGGCACTGCCGCTGGCGTTGGCGTTCGGGATCAGTTCGGGTGTCGGCGCGGCGGCCGGCCTGGTGACGGCGGTTGTCGCCGGCGTGGTGGCCGCGGTGTTCGGCGGGTCACACGTCCAGGTGTCGGGTCCGACGGGGGCAATGGCGGTGGTGTTGGCGCCGATCGTCGCGCACTACGGGGTGGGCAGTGTCGCACTGGTCACCGTGCTGGCCGGCGTGATCGTCGTCGTCGCCGGCATGACCGGGCTGGGGCGCGCCGTGACCTTCATCCCGTGGCCGGTGATGGAGGGATTCACCCTCGGCATCGCGGTGATCATCTTCCTGCAGCAGGTGCCGGCCGCCCTCGGCCAACCGGTCCCGCAGGGCAGGCCACCACTGGCGGCCGCGGCACAGGTGGTAGCGGCGGTCGATCCCGACACTGCCGGCCCCGCACTGGTGGTGGTGCTCGTGACGGCCGCGCTCATGGTCGGGCTACCCCGGCTGCACGCGGCGCTTCCGGCCTCACTGCTGGCGGTGATCGCCGCGACCGTGCTGGCGGCGGGCTTGAGCCTGACGGTCACGCGCATCGGCGTTTTACCAGACCAGCTGCCGACTCCACACTGGCCGCACACGGACCTTGCCGCGCTGAAGACACTCGCCGGTGCGGCGCTGGCCATCGCCGCCCTGGCGGCCATCGAGTCACTGCTCTCGGCGCGGGTGGCCGCGGCGATGTCCGCGACCGGACCCTATGACCCCGATCGCGAGCTCGTGGGTCAGGGCTTGGCCTCGGTCGCCTCCGGCGTGTTCGGCGGGATGCCGGCAACCGGTGCGATCGCGCGCACCGCGGTGAACGTCCGCTCGGGTGCTCGAACCCGGGTCGCCGCCATCACACATTCGGTGCTGCTGCTGGCCGTGGTGTACCTCGCCAGCGGCCCGGTGGGCGAAATCCCCCTGGCGGCACTGGCCGCGGTGCTGATGGTGACCGCCTTGCGGATGGTCCCGTATCGCAGCGTCGTCCGGATCGTGCGGGCCAGTCGATCGAGCGCGGTCACCTTCGCGCTGACCGCTGTCGTCACGGTGTGCTTCGACCTCATCCAGGCGGTCGAGATCGGCATCGCGGTCACCGCGGTGTTCGCCCTGCGAGCCCTGGCTCGTCGCAGCAGCGTCGCGCGCGAAGAGCTCCCCGGGCCCGCCGAGCCGGGGGACGAGCGGATCGCGTTGCTCCGGCTCGACGGCGCCATGTTCTTCGGTGCGGCCGAGCGTATTTCGGCCGCGATCAGCGACGCGCGTCATCCCGAGGTCAGCGTGGTCATCATCCGGCTGTCCCAACTCGGGTTGCTCGACGCCACCGGCGCACACACCCTGGCCCAGATCACCAGGGACCTGGAAGCCCAGGGCATCACCGTGATCATCAAAGGTGTCCAACCCGAACATGAGTCGCTGTTGCGAAACGTCGGCGTCTTCGACGGTCTGCGCCACGACAACCATCTGGTCGACACGCTTGACGAGGCGATCGCCCATGCCCGCAGGCATGTGGCGGCCGAGACGCCGGGGCCGGCGTCAGGGCTCGACGAACGCCCCGCGCAGCTGCGGATCGAACACGGTCCTGGCCCGAACTGATGCGGCTGCGGCCGACACGACAAGCGCGGCGTCGGACTCGTGTCCCCTGGGGAAGGTGATCTCCGCGCTGTCGGGATCCTCGCGGTGCGCCATCAACCAGTCGTACAGCAACCAGTCCAGCGCGCACGCAACGGTGAACGGGTCGGCATCCGCGGATGCCGAGGCGGCGACGCATCTTTCGACAATCTCCCGATGCTCCCGCCGAGCGGCTTCCTTGTTCACGCCCGAGCTGTCGAACAACATCGTCGACAATGTCAACGGATACCGTTGTCCCGTCTCGGCTTTGAGCACCCACCTGCCGCCCGCCCAGGGGCGCTCGGGGTCGACCTGCTCCAGGTGGCCGTATCCGGAGATCACCCCGATCGGCGCCTCGTCGAGCTCACCGTCGAGTGGCGCGGGACCCAGCAGGTCCAGGGGGAAGCGCGCACGAATCGAGAACAGTGCGGCGGTTCCGATGATCTTGCCGGCGCGCAGATCCGGCATGACACCGGCCGCAGCGGCGGCCTGCGCATAGTCCAGGACCAGGCGGTCCAGGCATTGGTACAGGAAGGTCAGATCGAATCGATCCTGGTGCTCGGGCCGCTTGCCACCGCCGAGCAACTCGCCGAATCGGGCCGCGGCGATGATCAGCGCATCGTCGAGGGCCTCCAGATGGGTGGCGATGAGACGTTCGGGTTCGTCGTCATCGACCACCAGGTCGACCAGTGCGATCGGGGCCGCGTCGGTCGGACCGGCCCAGTAGAAACCGATCTGCCCTTCGGATTGCACGATCCGCGGTCTCATCGCGGTGCACCGGCCAGTCGACGGTTGGTGCACCTCAGCTGCCGCAGCGTGGCGGTTTCGAGTTCGCGTGCCTGGCCGGGGGTCAGCCGGTCACACACCCGTCCCCAGTGCACCGCCACCAGGTCGCCGGCGGTGACCGGTCGGTCGGCCGGAGCCTCCTCACCGATCTCCACCCGGCCGGTCGATTCTGCCCCCAGCGACAGGGCCGTTCCGTCCCACTGTAGGGCGCGCGACGCGACGATCGCGGTGGTCTCGTGTGCCGACAGCACCGTGCCCCAACTGATCCGGCAGTTGTCGAGCACCATGAGCGGATGCTCGTCCATCCCCGTACCGAGCAGCCGCGTCCACGGGTAGACGCCGAACACGTGGAACCCGTGGTCCGGTGCGGCCTCTGCGGCCAGCTCCATGTCGAGGTGGGACCAGTAATGGCCGGCCTGTGGACCGATCACCTCCAGCAGCGCACCGCAGAACGTGTGCGGCTCCACCGCGGCGCCGATCCCGCCACCCAACCAGTAGCTTTCCACCACCCGGTGATCCAACGGATCGGTGATGCCGGCCATCGTGGACAGCACCACGAGGTAGGGCCACGCACCGGTGAACTGCCGTGCCGCTCTTTCGATCTCAGCCCGTCCCGCAGTCGCCGGCGGCACCGTTCCGGGCGGGCCGCAGTAACCGAGCCGGTTGGGTGCGAAGGCATACCGCGCGAACATCTGCGCGCCGTCGGTGACCGTGGCACCGTCGGTGATCACGTCGGCGCGCCCTGCCCGATCAGCGTTGCGGCGTCCCGGTGCAGTCGGCCGAAGTTGTAGTAGGCCGCGCACGCGCCCTCCGGGGAGACCATGCAGGTGCCGATCGGTGTCTCGGGCGTGCACGCGGTGCCGAACACCTTGCACTCCCAGGGCTTGAGCACCCCCTTGAGGACCTCACCGCACTGGCACGACTTCGGGTCGGCGACGCGGATCCCCGGCAGCGCGAACCGCTGCTCGGCATCGAAGTCGGCGTAACCGTCGCTCAGGCGCAATGCACTCTGCGAGATGAAACCCAGTCCGCGCCATTCGAAATGCGGCCGCAGTGCGAAAACGTCGGCCATCAGTGCCAAGGCGGCCGGATTGCCCTCCTCGTTGACCACCCGCGAATACTGGTTCTCCACCTCGCAACGACCCTCGCGGATCTGCCGCAGCAACATCGCAATCGAAGCGAGGATGTCCAGCGGCTCGAACCCCGCCACCACCAGGGGCTTTTGGTACACGGCGGGCACGAACCGGTATGGCCGGTTACCGACGACGGTGGAGACGTGCCCGGGGCCGAGGAAGCCGGACAGGCGTAAATCCGGTGATTCCAGGATGGCCTTGATGGGCGGCACGATCGTCACGTGGTTGCAGAAGATGCTGAAGTTGGGCACTCCGAGCTCGCGCGCACGCACCGCCGTCACCGCGGTCGACGGTGCGGTGGTCTCGAAGCCGATGGCGAAGAACACGACTTCTTTGTCGGGGTTGTCGACGGCGATCTTGAGCGCGTCCAACGGTGAGTACACGAACCGGACGTCGGCGCCGTTGGCCTTGGCGTCCAACAGACTGCCATCCGAACCGGGAACACGCATCATGTCTCCGAAGCAGGTGAAGATCACCCCGGGCCGCTTGGCCAGCCAGATCGCATCGTCCACCCGGCCCATCGGAATGACACACACCGGGCAGCCGGGCCCGTGCACCAGCTCCACGTTGTCCGGCAGCAAATGCTCGATACCGTGCCGGTAGATGGTGTGGGTGTGCCCGCCGCACACCTCCATGAACTTGAAATGTTCGTCGGGGTCGGCACTTTGGGCCAGGGCCGCGATGGCGGTGAGCAGCCGGCGGGCCGCCGCGGGGTCGCGGAATTCGTCAACGAATCGCATGGTCTCTCCAGCTCAGATGATCGCGGAAGTGTCGAAGGCTTGCACTTCGTCGGAATAGGCATCGCCGAGTTTCTTGACGGCCGCCAGGGTGAGCAGCGCCTCGGTTTCGTCGATCTTGGCCATGGCGAATCCGACGTGCACCAGCACCCAGTCGTCGGGCTCGGGCAGGTCGGCTTCCAGCAGCCGCACGCTGATCACCCGACGGACACCGCTGACTTCGACTTTCGCCAGACAGTTGGCCACATCGGTGATCTCGATGATTCTCCCGGGTATCCCGAGGCACATGGTGGGTCCTTCCTCAGCAGATTCGGGGTAGGGGGTCACCGACGAGCATGTCGACGATGCGGGTGCCACCGAACCCCGTGCGCACCACGACGGTGCCGGCCGGTTCGTCGGCGATGCGGCCGATTTCCACCGCGTCGCCGCCGTTCGGTTCGCGGCGTAGAGCCGCCAGCGCGGCGTCGACCTCGTCGGGGGCGACGACGGCCAGGAACTTGCCCTCGTTGGCGACGTAGAGCGGATCGATGCCGAGCATCTCACAGGCGCCGTTGACCTCTGGACGGACCGGCAGCTGCTCTTCCTCCAACACGACCGCCAGGTCGGTCGCCTGGGCCAACTCGTTGCAGACGGTGCCCACCCCACCGCGGGTGGGGTCGCGCAGCCACCGCGTCGACGGAGCGGCCTCCAACAGCCGCTCCACCAAGCCCGACACGGCGGCGGTGTCGGAGTTGATATCGGCCTCGATGGCCAGGTCGCCGCGGGCCAGCATGACCGCCATGCCGTGGTCCCCGATGGTGCCGGAGATCAGAACCCGGTCACCGGGGCGCACCTTGTGCGGGGTCAGATCGCGGCCGGCGGGTACCAGTCCGACTCCCGCGGTGGTGATGTACAGGCCGTCGGCTGCTCCCTTGGGCACCACCTTGGTGTCCCCGGTGATGATCTGGACGTACGCATCGGCTGCGGCAGCGGCCATATCCGCGACGATGCCGCGCAACTCGGCGATGGGAAAGCCCTCTTCGATGACGAAGGCAGCACTGAGCCAGGACGGCACCGCGCCGACCATCGCCAGGTCGTTGAGGGTGCCGTGCACGGCCAGTTGCCCTATCGATCCACCCGGAAAGCGCAGCGGCTGGACCACGAACGAGTCGGTACAGAAGGCCATCCGTTGGCCGCCAGGCAGATCGATCACCGCGCCGTCGCCGAGATTGTCCAACAGGGGGTTACGGAACGCCTCGACGAACACGGCGTCGATCAGCGCCGCCGACGCCTTGCCGCCCGCACCGTGGGCAAGGGTGACGACGGTGTCGCGCAGGCGCGGCCGCCGCTTACGGAACGTCTCGATGCGTTCGATGACCTCACCTTCACCGAATGACGGTCCCGAGGACAGGTATTCGGCCACATGGTCACTCATCGTTGAATCCCCTCTTGAACGGCGGCCCACAGCTGAAATCCGAGATAGGCCTGCGCTTCCTGGATTCGGTGCACACTCTGCGATTCGACGACGAAGCACACGTCCACATCGGGATTGTCGGCGAACGCTCCGCCGTCATATCCGGCGAACCCCACGGTGTACAAGCCCCGGCCGTGCGCCTCCCGAAGGGCGAGCAACAGATCCGCGGAGTTGCCGCTGGTGGACATGGCCACCGCGATATCGCCTTCGGACGCTCGGGCGATCAACTGGCGAGCGAACACCAAGTCGAAGCCGACGTCGTTGCCCAGGGCGGTGAGTACCGCCTCGTCGGTGGCCAGCGACCACGCCGGCAACGGGCGGCCCGACGGCGGCAACGAGTACAAGGCGGCCATGGTGGCGGCATCGGTCGAACTACCGCCGTTGCCGAACGTGAACATCCGTCCACCGGCGGCGAACCGGCGGGAGATCTCGCGGGCGGCTTCGGCGATCAGCGTGGCGCCGGCCCGCACGGTCGACTGCCGTAACGCGGCACTGTCGGCGGCCTTGGCCAGAGCCGACTTGGTCAGGTCGACCATCAGCGCCTCGGCATCGGATTCGTGCGCGTCGATGAACGGGTACAGGAAGTTGGTCGCCTCGTCCAGTGGGTTGACGTCGAACGGTGAAGGGTTCATCGGTCTACTCCTCGGCTACCTTGCTGATCGCCGTTCCGGCGTGCAACACCACCAGATCGCCCGCCGACAGCGGTCCGGCCAGCAGCGCCGCCACGGTTTCGGTGCCGCGTGCGGTGCGCACGGTGGCCGTGCCGTCACCGGCGACGGTGATCACCTCGGCGAGGCGTCCTTCATCGCTGCAGGTGATGCAGACATCCTCGGTGCACTCCTGGCGGGGATCGGCCAGCAGCCCCGGGTGCTCGAAGCACACATGCGTGAGCTCCCACAAGAGGTGGTACATCAGGACGAATTCACCGGTGACGGGCAGTCGTGGATCAGGATCGCCGAGCCACAACACGTGATCGGCGGCGCCGTGCGCCGGACGGTCACCGTTGCCGATCCAGATCGAGGTGGCGCCCCACGCTTCGCAGCGGCGCATCACCGACGCCACCACGGGATCGGATGCGGAGGCGACGGCGATCACCACATCGCCGGGGCGTACCGACACCCGTACCTGAGCGAGCAGGTCGGTTCCGGTCAGGGCGACGGCGGGAAGTGCCCGCTTGCCCACGATGACGGGATGCACGAACTCCACGGCGATGTGATGCGCGTGCGGGGGAAATGCCGGGGCGATGCACCAGGCGGTGGCTCCTGCCGAGAACCGCTGCGCCAGAGTCAGTGCGGCTCGGGACAGATCGGCGGCCACCTCGGCCGACAGGGCCGGGGCGGCGGGGGCGGTCATGACACCTCCCGCTCGTCGAACACACCGTATTCGCGCATGGTCGCCAGGGTGAGCTGAGCCGACTCCTCGTCGATGCGGGTCAGGGCGAAGCCGGCGTGCAGGATGGTGTAGTCGCCGACCTGCAGATCGGGAAGGTACGCCAACGATGCGGTTTTGACCGCGTCATGGAACTGGACGTGAGCGAACCGGCCGCCTTCCGGGGCATCCCAGATTTCGGTGATCTTGCCAGGGATCCCTAAACACATCGCGGTATCCTCTCACTATTTTCGGCTGTCTCGCAGCATGTTTCGTCGGACGCGGCGAGAATCGAGACCGCCGCTTGACCGAGCGCAAGGCCGCCGTCGTTGGGCGGCACGATGCGGTGGGTCAGCACCGTGTAACCGGCTTGCTCCAGCAGCTGCCGACAGGTCCGCAGCAGCAGAACGTTCTGGAACACCCCGCCGGTCAATCCGACCGTGCGGATCGGGCCGGCGACCACGTCGACGGTGTCGACGACGGCCATGGCGACGGCGCGATGGAAGCCCGACGCCAACGCGTGCGGCTCAGAGCCGGCCCGCAGCGCCGCGACGAGCGCGGTGATCACCGGCGCCGGGTCCAGGACGCCATCGGACCCGACGGCGAACCGTAACGGTACGTCTCCGGGTGACGCGATCCCGCCTCGCCCGGCATCGGCCAGCACCTCCAGCTCGATGGCGGCCTGGCCCTCGTAGCCGATCTGTTGGCGCACCCCCAACAGTGCCGCGACGGCGTCGAACAACCGGCCCATACTGGTGGTGGGCACGCAGCCGCGCCCGGTGGCGAACTGGGTACGTAGCAAACGTAGTTCCGCGGTCGAGGCGGCCCGAACCGGCTCCAGATCCGGATCCCAGCCCAGACGGGCATGCCACAGGTGCGCCAATGCCATCCGCCACGGGTTGCGCACCGCCGCGTCACCACCGGCCATGGGGACCGCCGCCAGATGCCCGGCCCGGGCGAACCGATGCGAATCGCGGCCCAGCCGCAAGATCTCGCCACCCCAGACGGTGCCGTCGAGCCCGTAGCCGGTCCCGTCGAACGCGACACCGATGATGGGTTCACCCAACGCGCCGTGTTCGGCGAGCAACGACACCACGTGCGCATGGTGGTGCTGGACCAAGTCGAGTGGCCGGTCACCGGCGTTGTGCTCGGCCCAGTTTCGGGTGGTGTAGCGCGGATGCAGGTCGGCGGCCAGCCGGCCGGGCTGTTGTCGTATCTCGCCGAGTTGACGGACCGAGCGGGTGAATGCCTTGAGGGTCGCCACACTACCCATATCGCCGATATGCGCCGAGCAGAACGCACGGCGCCCGTCGGTGAGGCAGAAGGTGTTCTTCAGTTCACCACCGACGGCGAGCACCGCCGGTCCGTCGCGACCGAGATCGACCGGCAACGGCGCGTAGCCGCGGGATCGCCGGATCGGCAGTTCATGCCCGTCGACGACCCGCACCACCGAGTCGTCGCACGGCACGTGGATGGGCCGATCGTGATCGAGTACGGCGTCGGCGAGGGCGCTCAGCCGGGTGACCGCGTCCTCGGCGGTGTGGCAGATCGGTTCCCCGGATCGATTGGCGCTGGTGAACACGAGGGCATCGACTGGGTCGGTGCCCGCCCCGGGCACCGCGCGCAGCAGCAGGTGATGGATCGGTGCATAGGGCAACAGGAGTCCCAGCAACGGACTGCCGGGCGCGACCGCGGTGGCGGCCGGCGCATCGTCGGCGCGCCGCAGCAAGACGATGGGGCGCGCCGGGGTGGCCATCACGTCCGCCTCGGCGGCGGTGATGTGTGCGTAGCGCCGGGCGGTGTCGAGGTCGCGCACCAGAAGGGCGAAAGGTTTTCCGCTGCGGGCTTTTCGCTCGCGCAATGTCGTCACGGCGGCATCGTTGTCCGGCACGCAGGCCAGGTGATATCCGCCGATTCCCTTGATCGCCACCACGGCGCCGGCCGCCAGGGCACGCTGCGCTGCGGCGAGGGCGGCATCGGTGCCGTCGACCCGGCCGTGTGGACCGGTGAACCACAGCGACGGGCCGCAGTCCGGGCAGGCGATGGGCTGAGCGTGGAACCGCCGGGCGGTGGGATCGTGATATTCCCGCGCGCACTGGGCGCACATCGGGAAGTCGGCCATGGTGGTGGCCGGCCGGTCGTAGGGGAGACCCCGGATGATGGTGAATCGGGGGCCGCAATCGGTGCACGTGATGAACGGGTGGCGGTACCGCCGGTCGGACCGATCGAACAGTTCGGCCTCACATGCCGTGCACAACGCGACATCGGGGGGAATCGCGGTGGCGGCCGACGCGGCCCGCCGGCTGGCGATGATCCGGAACTCCCCGGCGCGGTCGGATCCGACGGGTATTTCCGTACTGGACGCGGCGTCGATGACGGCCAGCGGCGGCGCCTCGCTGCGCAGCCGGCGTTCGAACTCGGCGATCACCTCGGCGGCGCCTTGCACCTCGATGAACACTGCGGCGGAATCGTTTCCGACGAATCCCGCCAACCCGAGTTCGGTGGCGAGGCGATGCACGAAGGGCCGGAACCCGACGCCCTGCACGACACCGGTCACGGTCACCCGAACCCGGGTGACCGAGGGAATGGCAGCGCGTGTCATCGTCGCCGCCAGATGACGACCCGATTGTTGCCGGAGTCGGCGACGGCAAGCCGGTCACCGCTCAGCCATACCCCGTACGGCCAGCACAGGGTGTCATGTGTGACGGCACTCCAACGGTTCTCGCCATTGGCGGCGAAGCTGGGCTGAGCCAGGACGTGGTCGGCCGGCCGGCCGTCGCCGGGCATGCCGTCCCACAAGAGGATCCGGTTGTTCGCGGTGTCGGCGACCGCCAACCGGCCGCCCGGGATGGCGCTGCTGTCCAGGCATGCCGCGTAGGGGAAGCGCAGCCGGTCACCGCGTTGCGGTCCATACGGCCATTCCTGTGCCGTGGTGAAATCGGGCTGACCCAAGACCAGATCGGCCGGCAGGTCACCGTCGGGCAGCGGCGTCCAGCCCAGCACCCGATGGTCGCCGGCATCGGCGACCAACAACAGGTCGTCCGTGCCGGTCATACTGTGCGGCCAGCGGAATCCGTCACGGTCGACGGTGGTCCCGCGGTTCTCCTCCCGTTGGCAGCCGTCGGGCTGGCCCAGGATGGTATCGGCGGGCACGCCGGGTTCCGGTATCCCGGACGACCAGCCCAGCACCCGCCGGTTTCCGGTGTCGGCGACCCAGAACACCGATCCGATGACGGCGACCCCGAACGGCCAGTACAGCGACGACGCCGTACAGCCACCGCCGGCATTCGGGTCCACCGCTGCGGCGTCGGGCTGGCCTAGGATGACATCAGGTGGCGTGCCATCGATTTCGGGAACGCTGTTCCATACCAGGATGCGGTGGTGCCAGGCATCCGCGACCACCAACCGGCCTCGATGGATCAGTACGCCGGTGGGCAGGTTCATGCCGTTCTCCGGTCCACGGCCGCCGGCGGCACGGCCCTCCGTCTCCGCGTCCGGCTGGCCGAGCACCACATCGGCCGGTTGTTCGTCGCTGTCCGGTTTGCCGTGCCAGATCAACACCCGGTGATTACCCGAATCGGCCGCGACCAGGTGGTCGTCGTCGAAGAACACACACCGCGGGGAGTACATCCAGGCCCGGGTGGGGTTGGCGGCCGGCAGCGCCAGCCCACCGGTCGCGGGTGCGCCCAGCCATACCTCCGGGAACCACCCGCCGGTCAGTTTCCCGTCGAGCGGGGCGTCGGCGCGCGGTGCGGGTGGCGACAGGCTGGTCCGCACCGTCAGTTTGGTCGTCATGTCCCGACCCGGATCCACACCGTCCCGTTGCTCACCCGTAACGGCAGCTGCTCGAGCTGAGCTTCCGGCGCGGTCAGGCACTCGCCGGAGAGCGCGTCATAACAGAAGCCGTGCCACGGGCACATCAACGTCCCGTTCTCGGAGTCGAGCACCGCATTGTCCAAAGGCAGTGCCTCGTGCGCGCATTCGTTGACATAGCCCGACAGACGACCGTCGTGGCTCACGATGAGCACCGGGATCTCGCGTCCGGAATCCGGTGCGGTGAGCCGCATGGTCGTCAACCCGTCAGCGGTGATCGCGGCGGCGGAGCCGGCGCGGGCCCAACCATCCTCGCGCAACCGCGGGGAGTCGAACAGTGCTTCGGCAGCGATGACCGTGGTCTGGGGTTCGTTCGGCAGGACCTCCACCGCGGTGATCGACGTCGTGCCTTCCAGCAGTGCCTTCTCCACCAGATTGCGCAGGGTGACCGAGGACATCGAGCATCCGTTGCACGCCCCGGAGAGCCGTACGTACGCGGTGCCGTCGTCGATCCGCACCAGCGTGACGTCGCCGCCATGACCCTGGAGCTGCGGCCGCACTTCCTGTAACGCCTTGGCGGCCTGCGTCATCGGGTCCGGACGGACGATGTGGTGCAGGGACAACAACAGGTGGACGACGGGGTCGTCCACGAGCTCGTACAGCGCGGCCCGGGTGGCCTCGTCGGCGCGCAGCCGCCGGACGATCGTCACCAGCGCCGCACGGTGGATCTCTTCGATGGCCGCCTTGAGTTCCTCGGCGACGGCGCGGGCGGGTGCATCCAGTTGCGCCAGTCCCTTGACCGCCTCGTCGACCCGCGCGGCGAGTGCCTCGTAGCCGGATTCCAGCTGCGGTTCGGGGTGACGGGTGTGAGCCGCGGTGTCGCTGACGGTCATCATGAGCTCCCGGTCTCGGTGCTGGAAAGGACGCCTTGGCGGGCGATTTCGTCGAGAATGCCGCGTACCGTGCGCACCGAGTCGTTGTCGCCGAGTTCTTCGAACAGGAACCTGGCTTCATAGAGTTTGGCCTTGGCGTCGTCGAACATGCCGAGGTGGGCCAGCACGTTGCCCTGGTTGGCCAGAACCCGGGCCCTGCCGAGCGGGTCGGTGGCCCGATCCCGGGTTTGTAGAACGGATTCGTAGATTTCGACCGCCTCGACGAGGTTGTCCCGCTGGTGTTTGGACGGCGTGTACACCAGCGAGTTGGCGAGATTGAGCTGCACGCTGGCCCACTCCCGCAGATGGGTGTCTCGGGTGTAGACGGTCAACGCGGCGCGCAGGGATTGGGCGGCGACTCCCAACCGCAGCTGGCCGGACGCCTCGGTCATCGGCATGGTCAGGTAGGCGGTGGCAAGCCCCGAATGGGCGGCTGCCCAGATGGTCGGTGCGTCTTCACGTTTGATGAGCTGGAGCGCCGAGTGATAGTGCGGCACCGCGGCGGTCAGCAGTTCCGGCCGGTCATCGGCCTGTTCGTGTAGCGCGCCGGCCAGGTAGAGGTGCAGTTCGGCGCGTTCCACGCGCAGCCCGTCGGCAGCGTCGAGATCGGCCAGTGCCTCGGTGAGATGTGCGACGCAGCTGTCGTCGCCCTGATCGCGGTAGACGGCTGCGACGGCACCGCGGAGCAGTCCGGTCAGCGCCGGCGACACCGAACCGGCCAGACTGATGGCCTGGTTGAGCAGGGTGATCGCCCGCTCGGGTTCGTTGCGGGCCAGTGCGTGACCGGCCTGCGTCGACAGCACGGCCACCGCCAGTTCGCCGTCGGCCCCGTCGGTCGGCGGAGGCGTGTCGGTACGCCCGATGACGAATTGGATGACGTCGACCAGCGCGGCGAATTCGCCGAGAAGGCCCCGCAATTCGTCGGCGTCGACGGTGTCGGGCGCCAGGACGAAACGGTTGTACAACGCCACCGGGTCGGGTGAGTCCGCCGGGGACACCGTCAGCGCCTCGATGGCCGCGTCCCGTTGTCCGGCCGCGACGAGTTGGTGCGCACGCAACGCCGGTGGCCAGTCGGCGGGTAGCCGGCCGGCGAGCAGCGCCGTGCGGGCGTCCTCGGTGTCGGGTCCGGCAGGTATCAACAGGTAACCCAGCGGAAGTGGGAAGGCGCCGAGCGGTTGGGGACGGATCGCGATCGGACTCGCCTCGACGGGGTCGAGATGTGCGGCCTCGACGGGGTCGAGATGTGCGGCCTCGACGGGGTCGAGATGTGCTGCAGCAGTGGCATCAACCATTGAGTGGTCCTCGTATGTCGCGTTCGGCGGCCCGTTTGATCAGCCGGGCGGACAGCTCGGCGCGGACCTTGGTGGGGTGGGTGTCGATTCTTTTCCTGACGATGCCGTCGGCGAAGACCACGATGATGTCGACCGCCCATCTGCCCTTGTCCCGCACCACCACGGTCTCGACCGCCAGTGCCTCTTCGGCCGAACTGGTCTCGCGCGGCCTGGTGCGTCGCTCCTCCGGAATTTCCTCGCCGGTGTCGGGTTCGTCGACCATGCTCAGCACTTTCGCTGCTCCAGTGAGATGCGCAGTGCGCCATGGGAAGCATCCCACACCGCGGTGCGGATTCCCTGCGGAATCTCGTCGTGCAGCAGTTCGCGGACGAGGACGGCACGGTCGCCGGCCGCGGTCCGTTGCTTGAGCAGCAGGCCGCCGCTGCGCGGCCCACGCAGCGGTAGCAACCACAGCTGGCCGTCGCGCACGGTACCCGCCGCGACGTGGGCCGGAAACCGTGAGGCGGCCAGGTCCGCGGAGATCCGCAGGTAGCCGTCGGCGGTGAATTCCACCGTGACCTCGCCGTCGGATCCGGCGGGTCGCAGCGGTGCGATGAAGTCGGTCTCGATGAGCCCCAGCACCTGCCGCATGGATTCTTCGACCGGGGGTGAGAGGTCGACGCCCATCGCGACATTGGCGGCCTCGATGAGGAACACGGTGATGTCGGCCGGGCACGCGTCACCCAGCGCCCAACGGGCGAAGGCGATGGCGTGATCCCAGCGGAACGAGTGGGTGTGCAGCCCTTGCAGAGGTGGGAGTTCCTCCAATTCTGCGCCGGGAACCCGGAAGACGGTTCCCGGCGCAGAGCCGGTGGCCGAGGCGTCCACGATGACGACCCGTTGTGCGCCACGCATCTGGAAGGCGACGTCCATCCCCGCGGTTCCGCCGTCGACCAGCCGCACGCCGTCGGGCATGCCCTGTTCCCACAGATGCCGGATGAGGATGGGACCCACGCCGTCGTCGCCGCGGAGCAGGTTGCCGCAGCCCACGACGAGCACCGCACAACCCGGCGGGTCGAGGTGGGGGTCCGACGTGCCGGGTTGTGCGGCGTGATCAGGGGTGGCCGACGTCGGACTCACACCATTCCGTTGATCACGAACTTGGACAGTTCGCGACCGGTCTTTCCGTCGTAGGCGTGCACGGTGCACACCAGGCAGGAGTCGAAGCTGCGCGCGACGTGGCCCAGTTCCACCGGATCGTCCACGTCGACGATCGGCGATCCGACGAGCGCCTGCTCGATCGGTCCGAGCACCGACGCGCCGTCGCGCGGTCCGATGTTCCACGCCGTCGGGGTGACCACCTGATAGTTCTTGATCTTGTTGTCCTCGATCACGATCCAGTCCGACAGGGAGCCGCGGGCGGCCTCGGTGGAACCGAAACCCTTGCCCGACGCGTGCTCGGTGGGTTTGCTGTAGAAGCTCTCCTTGAGGTCGAGCTGGTTGAGCCATTCCCTGGTCCACTTGTAGTACTTCGGCGCCTCGTGCATGCGGGCCAACTGCCGCACGAACACACTCGGGCCCATCTTGTTGTACAGGTCGACGAACAGGGGGTCATTGTCCTGATGGGCCGCGGCGTTGGGCCCGCCCGCGGCGAGCCTCCGGGCCAGCGGGCCGGCCTCCAGCGGGATCGTCCCCAGGCCCGCGACGTCATAACGAGGGGACTTCGCCCAGCTGTACTTGCCCTGCTTGCGGGCGTCCTCCGGATCCAGTGGGATGGTCTCACCGTCGAACGGGTGCAGTGGCCGATCGCCTTGGTAGAACGAGTGTGTGACGTCCTCGCGCACACGGGCTTGGTCGAATTCACTCCACTGACCGCCGGCGAAGATCCCCGACCTGCCGATCAACGCGGCATTGCGCCCTTCGATGGTGGGATTCTCATACAGGGCGGGATCGAAGTAGGTGCCGGTGGCGATGTAGTTGCCGACACCCCGGCCGTACTTGTCCAGGCCGACATCCAGACAGAACCGGATGAAGAACCCGCAGTCGCTGTTGTGCTGCTCCTCGTTCTCGTCGACCCACTCCAGGATGTCTTCCCAGGTCTTGTTCTCCAGCCAACGATCGACCGAACATCCCAGCCATTGCTTCTCCAGCCAGTTGTCCTTCCAGTGCTCCAGGATGGCGATCGACCTGGTGACGTCGGACAAGGTCGGCGCGCACATCACACCGCCCGGCACCATGAAGCTGGAGTGCGGCCACTGTCCACCGAAAATGGCGTACACCTCAACGGGTTTGGCGGAGAGCACCACGCCGGGCTGATAGCTGGTCCCGACGTACGGGGCGAACCGGCGCACCGACTCGGCGTACAACTTCGACTTCGCGTAATTCTTGTTGGTGAGGTCGATGGCGAACAGCGCGTAGAAGTAACGCGGGATGGACTGCAGCGTCTCGGCCGCCTGGCAGATGTTGCGCACCAGCGTCGCGTTCGGCGGCATATGGGTATGCCATGCGGTGTCCAGGGCGTACGCGGACTTGTAGAGGTGGCTGCCTCCGCATATTCCGCAGATGCGCGGGCAAACGACGAGACCGGCCTGCGGGTCCTTGCCGCGCAGGATGATCTCGAAGCCACGGAACATCGCGGCTTCGGTCCATGCCGATGTCACCACCCCGTCCTCTATGGTCACGCGCACATCGAGGTCACCCTCGACACGCCCGAGGGGGCTGACGAACAAATCGAGCGCAGTCATGGCGTCCTTTCGAGACTTCGGTTCGGGGTTGGGGCTGTCAGACGACGAACATGTCTTCTTTCGACCATTGCGGTGCGGCGATGCGCGCCGCTGCGGCGTGCGCCATGTAGGTCAGGTGATCACTGCCCTCGGGCACTTCCTTGGGGATCATGCCGCTGACCTTCTGGGTCTTGAAAACGGTGCCCGGTGCGAGGTCGAAATGCGGGAACTCTGGTTCGGTGCAACCCAGGCACGGCATGCCGGCGCGGGTTTTCGACGACTGCCGGTTCCACAGGATGCGGTTGCAGGGTGAGTGCGTCATGGGGCCGCGGCAGCCGAACTCATAGAACAGGCAGCCCGTGCGCGTTCCCTCGCCGAAGGACAGCGTGGATTGCTTGTACTCGAAGAATTGCACGCGGGTGCAACCGGTTTGGGTGAAGGTCTTGAAGAACGTCTCGGGGCGGTGCAGCTCGTCGAGGCTGATGTCACCGGCCCTCCCGGTGGCCAGCGCGACGATGATCTGGGTGATCCAATCCGGGTGCGCGGGGCAGCCGGGCACGTTGATGACCGGCAAACCCATCTTGGAGGTGAAGTCCGGCCCCAGGAAGCCGCCCTTCTGGCGCTTGTGGAACTGCAGGCCGGTGGATGCCGAAGGGTTGGGCTCCATCGCCGGAATGCCGCCCCAGCAAGCACAATCACCGATGGCCACGACGATCTGAGCGGCGTTGCACAGGTCGGTGACCCAGTCCTTCATCGGGCGGTCGGCGAACATGTCCATGCGCCCGGTGCCGTTGGGTGCCTCGATGACGGTGCCCTCGAACACGAAGATGTCCAGGGGTCGCTCACCGCGGGCGCAGTCCCAGAACACTTTCTGTGCGTTGGCGCCGAGCTCGAGACCCAGCGACGGATGCCAGAGGAGGTCGAGGCCGAAGTCGACGATCAGATCGACGACATTCGGTTCCTCGGCATTGAGGAACGACATGGTGTTGCCACTGCACGCGCCTCCCTGGAACCAGAGCACGGACGCCATGGGGACTCCTCTCGAAAAAGCCTGTAGTTGACGGAGATTGAGGGCTGGGTATCGGTTCGGGATGTCGGGATCAGGCCGTCAAGATCAGGCCATCAAGATCAGGCCCTCGAGATCAGGCCGTGAGATCAAGCCGTGGAATGGCGCGCGACGGTGGGTTCTTGGGCCTTGGGGTCGAGCCGTTTGCCGAAGGCTCGGGCCACCTGGATCATGAAGCCCAGTCCGCGGGAGACGTCGGGATCCTTGGCCACCCGCATCAGCGCGAACACGCCTTTCGGGCCCCGCGGATCCGATTCCGCGGCCTGCTTGCCCTCCAGGAGCGCGTCACCGGCGAGGGCCAGGAAGTCTGCCGTCTGCGGATCGATCAGTGCGGAGTGCAGCAGTCGATCCAGTGCCGGCGTCGCGTCCACCGCGGCCGAGGTCAACCGGGTGACGGTGTCGCTGAGAGCGGCGACGTCGATCTTCGGGAGTGGCCGGTTCTGGGTGTTGGCCGCCGCCACCTGACGGACCTCGGCGAAGCTGGAGGCCACCGAATCGCCGATCACATCGGCCCGCCGGAGGAGCCCGTCGATGGCCACCACGGCCATTGCCAGCAAATCCGCATGATCGAGGATCAGCGACAGCGACGTCGCGACCTGGGGGTCGTCGAGGCGCTGGACCAATTTGTCTCCGGCCGATTCGCCGAGGAACTCCACGTCATCGATACCGATCGCCGGGGCTGCATGCACGGCCACTCGTTCCTCCTGATGCCGGTGTGTCAGTGATCACACGGTAGACCTCCGTGGGGTTGCGGCCTATCGCTTTCACGCAGCAACTATCAGAATTGCGCAGACATGTGTGCGGTGATGCGCTCAATAGCTCGCGGAAGCTTGAATGATCACCGCAGACTCTTCACAGATCTGTGTTTTTGTCTACCGTGGTTTTGTTAGGTTGCGCTGATGTCGAGGCTTGCCAGGCTGGGCTACATCGATTCGCGCCGGACCGGCGATCCGGTTCGGCGGAAGGTTCGCTCGCGCGGTGTGCCGCCCGCTCTGGCAAACTCTGAGATCTTCTACACCGAGAACGTCCGGCAGGCGGCGGCACTTCTCGGGCAGGCACTGGCGCCGGGCCGGATCACCGTGGAACCCGGAGTGTCGGGGTTTGCCGCGAGCATGCACGGGGTGCGGCTGCGCAACATCAGCATGCTGTATGTGGACCTGCACGTTCGCGCCACCGTGGAGATCCCGGTGCTGGGGGCGTACTACGGCGTGCACATGCCGATGAACGGTCGCGCCGTCTGCACGCACAACGGTCATCGGTTCGAGGCGAACACGATTCGTGCGCTGGTGACCAATCCCGGCGCACCGCTGACGATGGAACTCGACGACGACTCCCCGCAATTGCTGTTCAGGATCGAAGAGCCCGCCATGCGGGAATACCTCACCCGGTTGCGCGGCCGACGACTGTCCCACCAATTGTCGTTCGAGCCGGCGTTCGATCTGACCAGCGAAGTGGCGGTGCGGTGGCACGCCGCCGTGCAGTTGTTGCACACCGAGGTGTACCACGAGGGCTCGCTTGTGCAGCACGGCCATGGCATCAGCGGTATCGAGGAGCTCCTGATGAACAGCCTGCTCCATATCCAGCCGTCCACCTACCATGACGAATTCGTCCGCCCGGCAAAGCATGCCGTGCGGCCGGTGGTCGCCGACGCGATGAGCTATATCGACGCGCACCTGGCCGAATCGATCACGATGGAATCGATCGCACGCAGCGTGCACATGAGCGTCCGGTCGATACAGCAGGGTTTCCGTGAGGAGCTCGGTGTCTCGCCGATGACGTATGTGCGGGAGCGCCGTCTCGAGCGCGTTCATCATGAACTCGCCGACGCCCTGCCCGGTGACGGGGTCACGGTGACCGGTGTGGCAACGCGGTGGGGATTCAACCACCTGGGCAGTTTCGCCGTCGAGTACCGCAAACGGTGGGGGGTGTCCCCATCGGAAACGTTGCGCGCCTGAGGCGTGCCGCGGTGTATGGTCTGCTGAGCCCGAGGAGGCCCGATGCATGAACTCTCGATCTGCAACTCGATGGTCGGGATCGTGCGCAGGTACGCCGAGGGGCGCAGCGTCCGCACCGTGCGTGTCCGGATCGGCGCGATGCGCCAGATCGTTCCCGAAACCCTGGTCTACTGTTGGTCTCTGGTGACCGAGGCGTCCGAGCTGGCCGGCGTCGAACTGCTGGTGGAGCGGGTGCCGGCGAAGATCCGGTGTGCGGGCTGCGGCCGGGAACAAACCCTCAACGAGCCCGTGCTGCGTTGTGAGACCTGTCCGGATGCCACGCTCGATCTGGTGCAGGGCGACGAATTCTTGATCACTTCACTCGATCTGGCGGAGGTGTGAGGTCATGGGGCGATTCCATCGACACGACGACGGTACCGAGCACGAGCACGCGCACGGCGATCACCACCATCACCATCACGATGACCGCGGTTCGGCGCTGAGCCCGCACGGTGACCATTCGGGGTACGCGACCGGTGCGGAGCGGGTCATGGTGCTGGAGAACGTCTTTGCCGAGAATGACCGCGCCGCGGCCGACAACCGGCGCGATTTCACGGCGGCAGGGCTCACCGCGGTGAACGTGATGTCCTCGCCGGGGGCGGGCAAGACCACCCTGCTGGCCGAGACGTTGCGCCGGTTGCGGGGCCGGTTGCGTATCGGCGTGATCGAGGGCGACATCGAGACGAGTATCGATGCCGATCGCCTCACCGGTTTCGGTGCTTCGATCGCGCTGATCAACACCGCCGACGGATTCGGCGGTGAATGTCATCTCGACGCACCCATGGTGCGGTCGGCCATGCCCAGGCTGCCGCTTGCCGAGCTCGACCTTGTCGTCATCGAGAATGTCGGAAACCTGGTTTGCCCTGCCGAATTCGACGTGGGCTGCCATGCCGGGGTGATGGTCTACTCCGTCACCGAAGGCGAGGAGAAGCCGCTGAAGTATCCGGTGATGTTCCGGTCGGTGGAACTGGTCATCGTGAACAAGACCGACCTGCTACCACATCTCGACTACGACCTCGCCGCTTTCTACGCCAATCTCAATGCGGTGAACCCCGGTGTCGCGGTCCTGGAGACCAGCGCGCGGACCGGCGCCGGTATCGAGGCCTGGTGTGATTGGCTGCTCGCCCTGCACCAGCGGGCGTGCAGCGCAACACCGCCGGGATACTGAGGCCGGGACAGCGGCGCGACGGCTCGGCCACCCCGCGCACCACCCAGATTGGGGATGGCCGAACGGGCTCGGGGGGACATCCTCAACGACATGCTGACCGAACGCACCACGCTGGTGCAGTTTCTGATCGAAGAGCGCCGACGGCACCCCGGTGCGTCCGGCGAACTCAACCGGCTGGTGCTCGACGTTGCCCTGGCGTGCAAGGCCATCGCCAATCGCGTTGCCGTCGGTGCGCTGGGTGGAGTGCTCGGTTCGGTGGACAACGTGAACGTCCAGGGCGAGACGCAGCAGAAGCTGGATGTCCTGGCCAACGATTACTTCCTGCGGGCCACCGAGTGGAGTGGCTACGTTGCCGGCATGGTGTCCGAGGAACTCGAGCAGCCCTACCGGCTACCGGAGTGCCATCCGCGCGGGAAATACCTGTTGGTGTTCGATCCGCTGGACGGGTCGTCGAATATCGACGTCAACGTGTCGGTGGGCAGCATCTTCTCGATCCTGCGGGCACCCAACCCCGGCGTCGACCCGACCGCGGAGGACTTCCTGCAGCAGGGCAGTCGGCAGGTGTGTGCCGGCTACGCCATCTACGGACCCTCGACCATGATCGTGCTCACCGTCGGCACCGGGGTGCACGCATTCACGCTCGACCCGAGCGTGGGGGAGTTCTTCCTCACCAGGGAATCGATCAAGATTCCCTCGACGGCCAAGGAATTCGCGATCAACGCATCGAACCAGCGTTTCTGGGAACCCGCCGTGCAACGGTACGTGTCCGAGTGCCTGGCCGGCCGGTCCGGACCACGAGGCCGGGACTTCAACATGCGCTGGGTGGCGTCCCTGGTCGCCGAGACACACCGAATCCTGAGTCGGGGCGGCGTCTTCCTCTATCCGCGCGACTCCAAACAGCCGGCCAAGGCGGGTCGACTCCGGCTGCTCTACGAGGCCAACCCGATGGCGTTTCTCATCGAACAGGCCGGTGGCGTTGCGACGACTGGTCGGGAGCGGATTCTGGATGTGGTGCCCAGCGATATCCACCAACGGATCTCGCTGATCTTCGGCGCCCGCGACGAGGTCGAGCGCATCGCCGAGTATCACTGTCAGCCCTATGACCCGCCGACCACGCTTCCGCTCTACGGCACGCGGGGCCTGTTCCGGGAAGCGATCGGCTGACCACCATGTCGCGAATCCACCCCATCGTCTCCGTCACCGGCTCCTCGGGGGCCGGCACCACCTCGGTGATGCGAACCTTCCAGCAGATATTCCGGCGTGAACAGGTCGATGTCGCCTACGTGGAGGGGGACAGCTTCCACCGCTTCGACCGTGTGCAGATGAAGGCCGAGATCGCCGATGCGCACGCGCGTGGCGATCACACGTTCAGTCATTTCGGTCCCCAGTCCAACCTCTTCGAGGAACTCGAGGAGTTGTTCCGCACCTATGGCGAAACCGGGACGGGGAAGTTCCGCAGATACCTTCACGATGACGGGGAGGCGGCGCCCTACGGTCAGGAGCCGGGCACGTTCACCGCATGGGAGGAAATCCCGGAGGGTACCGACGTGCTGTTCTACGAGGGCCTGCACGGTGCGGTCGTCACCGACACCGTCAACGTCGCACGATATGCCGACCTGCGCATCGGCGTGGTGCCGGTGATCAATCTGGAGTGGATCCAGAAGCTGCACCGCGACAGGGTGGTACGGGGATACACCTCCGAGGCCGTCACCGACACCATTCTGCGTCGGATGCCCGATTATGTGAACTACATCTGCCCACAGTTCTCCCATACCGACGTCAACTTCCAACGGGTACCGGTGGTGGACACCTCGAACCCGTTCATCGCCAGGAGCATTCCCACCGCCGATGAATCGATGTTGATCATCAGGTTCCGCGACCCGCACGGTATCGACTTCCCGTACCTGCTCGACATGTTGCATGATTCGTTCATGTCGCGGCCCAACACCATCGTCTGCCCCGGCGGCAAGATGGACCTGGCCATGCAGCTGATCTTCACGCCGATGATCCTGCGGATCGTCGAGCGCCGCAAAGCGGAACTGGTCGCGCGCTAGCCCGGGGCACCGTCCCGGCGTCCGACGGTGACCAGTGGGTGAAATGCCCAGGCGCTCAAGCTAAAAAGTGCATCTGTCCATCTGTACACATGATCAGGGGAGCGTTACGCTCACCAGGCGTGGCAAGAAAGTGGTCGCCACGGATCCAACCCGATGCCCCAACCCGTTACGCGGGTTGACCATGCCAAAGTGATCGGACGGGCCGCAATGGTGAACTCCGCAGACCACCCGGTGGCCGCCGGCAGGACCGCTCGGTTCCGCGGCAACACGTCACCGGGTGACAAGGCAGCCCTGGCCGGCATGTACACGTTCATCGCGCTGCTGCATCTGGTCGGATTCGCGGTGTTGCTGGTACTGGTCGTGCCGAACAACTACCGACTCGGCGGTGACCACCCGGTGTTCACCGCCGGCGTCGGCATCCTTGCCTACACGCTCGGGTTGCGGCACGCCTTCGATGCCGACCACATCGCGGCCGTCGACAACACCACCCGAAAACTGATGGCCGACAATATCGAACGGGGCGCCGATCGCAGGCCGCTGTCGGTCGGATTCTGGTTCTCGCTCGGGCACTCGAGCATCGTCTTCACCCTGTCGCTCTTCCTCGCGCTGGGTGTGCGGGCAGTGGTCGGCCCCATCCGAGACGACGACTCGACCCTGCACACCCTCACGGCGCTGATCGGTCCTTCGGTGTCCGGCATCTTCCTCTGGGTGATCGGGATCGTGAACTTGTTCTCGCTGCTGGGCATCGTCAAGGTCTTCCGGGAACTCCGGCAGGGCCGTTACGACGAGGCCGCACTCGAACGCCGCCTCGACTCGCGGGGCTTCATGAATCGTTTTCTCGGCGGCCTGACCAAGTCGGTGACCAAACCCTGGCATATCTATCCGATCGGGGCGCTGTTCGGCCTCGGCTTCGACACTGCCACCGAGGTCGGGCTTCTCGTGCTCGCCGGCGGTGCGGCCGCGTTCAGTCTGCCGGTCTCGGCCGTCCTGGTGCTGCCGATCCTGTTCGCTGCCGGCATGTGTCTGATGGACACCACTGATGGCGTGTTCATGAACTATGCCTACGGCTGGGCGTTCGCCAAGCCGGTGCGCAAGATCTTCTACAACTTCACCGTCACCTCGATGTCGGTTGCCGTCGCGTTGATCATCGGAACGATCGAATTGGTCGGTGTGCTCGCCGATCGGCTGCGCATCGATTCCGGGCCGCTCGCGGCGATCGCGGGCATCAACCTGGACCACATCGGTTATGTCATCGTCGGTGTCTTCATCGTGACCTGGCTGCTCGCCCTGATGGTGTGGCGATTGGGCAGGATCGAACAACGCTGGCCGCAGAGTCTGGAGAGTTGACCACCGGCCCGTCAGATCAGCTGGTGAGGCTGCGCAACACGATCTCGGTGCTCAGTTGGGAGGTGAAGTGCCGCGAGCCCCGGCAACCCGCCAGTTCGGTGATGCGGAAGTCGCCACGCACGTGCCGGCGGCTGGCCCGGGCGACGGAATGGTGGCTCGCGGTACTCACGAGGGTGGTGGTGTTCGCCAGCACCAGTGGGCAGCTTCTGTCGCGCACGGTTCCGGTGATGTCGGCGGCGCGGGGGTGCCCACGGTCGATGACGACGAGGCCGGTCACGCGCTGCGGGTGGTGGGCCGCGGTCTGCCAGGCCATGTCGGCGCCGGCGCGATCACCCACGACCACCGCAGAGCGCACGTCGAACGCGTCGAACAGCCCGATGACCGCCTTGGCCGAGAGTGGCCGGTTCGCCGAAATCTGGACGGACTGGATGCGCGCCACCCGCAGCCGCTCCTGAATATCCTGGTATGAGCCGATATCCCAGGGCAACTGGCTCAACAGGACGACCGACCTGCCATCCCTTGGTCCGAGAAGGCTCACCTGAACCGGGAGTCCGTCGATCGTGTACAACCGATCGACGGACCCCGGTTCGACCACTGCGTCGGTCACGGCGAGACGTATCGTCGACCGTGCGGTTTTTGGGCGGCGTACGCGACGGTGCTGTACCCGATTCTGCGGTCGGATCCTTCGGCCCGGTCCAACCGGAAACCGGGCTCCTCGGCGGGCCGCTGCACGATGAACGAGAACGCCGTCGTCTGCCGGCCGAGGCGGGCATCGTAGGCATTCAGCCGGACGTAGTGGTTCGGGTGTGCACTGCGGCAACTGTTGACCTCGAGCAGCACGCCGGCGGCGTCCTTGAGGTCGAACATCGGTAGGCCCCACATCTCCCAGTAGACGTTCCGCGGATGCGGGTCGTCGGTGAATTCGACCGACAGCGGCCAGTTGTTCTCCAGCGCATAGTCGATCTGGGCGGTGATCTCTTCGTCGGTGAAGTCGGGCAGGTACGAGAAGGTGCCCTGGGTGATCCGCATGGTGCGCTCCGCTCTGGTTCAGGACGTCGTCGCCGTGGCGACGACATCCGGGGTATCGGTGGATTCGTAATTGAAGGTGATGTCACCCCAGGTGGCGAGTGCCATGTCGAGTGCCCGGTTGCGGGATGCGGCCTTCTTGAGGATCTCTGGACCTTCGGCGTAGTAATCGCGCCCTTCGTTGCGCGCCTTGATCATTGCTTCGAGAGCGACGCGGTTGGCCTCGGCTCCGGCCGCGATACCCATCGGATGGCCGATCGTGCCGCCACCGAACTGAAGCACCACGTCCTCGCCCAGGTAATGGATCAACTGGTGCATCTGGCCGGCGTGGATGCCGCCGGAGGCGACCGGCATGACACCGGGCATCGAGGCCCATTCCTGGTCGAAGTACAGGCCCTTGACCGGATCGGCCTTGATGGAGTCCATCCGCAGGGTGTCATAGAACCCCGCAGTCGTGTTGGGATCGCCCTCCAGCTTGCCGACGACGGTGCCGGCATGGATGTGGTCGACACCGGCCAGCCGCATCCACTTCGAGATCACCCGGAAACTCACGCCGTGGGCCTTCTGCCGGGTGTAGGTGCCGTGTCCGGCCCGGTGCAGATGGAGCAGAACACCGTTGGCGCGGGCCCATTTGGCCATCGACTGAATCGCGGTGTAACCGATGGTGAGATCGATCATCACCACCACGGAGCCGAGCTCCTTGGCGAAGTCGGCGCGTTCGTACATCTCCTCCATGGTGCCGGCGGTGATGTTGAGGTAGTGGCCCTTGATCTCACCGGTGGCAGCCTGGGCGCGGTTGACGGCCTCCATACAGAACAGGAAGCGGTCCCGCCACCGCATGAACGGCTGCGAATTGATGTTCTCGTCGTCCTTGGTGAAATCCAGCCCGCCGCGCAGCGCCTCGTACACCACCCGACCGTAGTTGCGGGCCGACAACCCGAGCTTCGGTTTGGTGGTGGCGCCCAACAGGGGACGGCCGAACTTGTTGAGGTGCTCGCGCTCCATCACGATGCCATGCGCGGGACCCTGGAATGTCTTGACGTAGTGGGTCGGAATGCGCATGTCCTCCAGCCGGAGCGCCTTCAGGGGCTTGAACCCGAACACGTTGCCGATGATCGAGCTGGTGAGATTGGCGATCGATCCCTCTTCGAAGAGGTCCAGATCGTAAGCGATCCAGGCGATCCACTGGTCCGGCTGGTTCGGGACGGCATCGACCCGATAGCACTTGGCCTGGTAGTGCTCGAAGGTGGTGAGTCTGTCGGTCCACACCACCGTCCATGTCGCGGTGCTCGATTCGCCCGCGACGGCCGCCCCGGCTTCCTCCGGCGGCACACCCTGCTGCGGTGTGATCCGGAAGGCGCACAGTACGTCCGTGTCCTTGGGAACGTAATCCGGTTGCCAATAACCCATTTCGGCGTAGGGGATGACCCCTGCATTCCATCTATCTGTCATACGGGGAATGCTGCCAGCACATCGGTGAACACGTCCATGGAGAATTGCCGTTCCATGCTCAAGTGATCGGTTGACGAACTCACCCCCGGTATCCACCTTCTTGGTGAGGCCACCGGTGAAGGCCGCACGTTACCGTGCGTGCTTCGACCAACTCACAGAAGGACACGCCAAATGACCAGCTGCCCAGAGATCGCGGCGACGATGATGGCGCCAGGAAAAGGGATTCTGGCCGCGGACGAGAGTGTGGCCACCATGTCGAAACGGCTACAGGAGAACGGCGTCGAGCCGACCGCCGAGAATCGGCGAATCTACCGCGAGTTATTGGCTTCCGCTCCCGGACTGTCGGACAGCGTGTCCGGCATCATCTTCTGCGACGAGACGCTGCGCCAAACATTCGGTGACGGAACACCTTTCCCCCTGGCCGTATCGGCGCTCGGAATCCTGCCGGGTATCAAGGTGGACACCGGCGCCAAACCCTGCCCTGGTCTGGACGGTGAGACCATCACCGAAGGGCTGGACGGACTGCCCCAGCGGCTGGCCGAATACGCGGCCATGGGTGCTGCATTCGCGAAATGGCGCGCCGTGTTCGTCATCGGGGAACACACCCCGAGCCGGGGCGCGATCCGGGCCAACGCGAACGCGCTGGCCCGTTACGCCGCAGCCTGTCAACAGGCCGGCATCGTGCCAATCGTCGAGCCGGAGGTGTTGATGGACGGCGCCCACAATCGCGGTGTCTGTCGAGACGTGACGAACGAGATCCACGCCGCGGTGCGTGCCGAGTTGGCCCTGTTGAATGTCGATCTGGCGGGCATCGTGCTCAAACCGAACATGGTCGTCGAGGGTGACCGCTATATCCGGCCGTCCACACCGGAGGAGGTCGCCGAACTGACCGTGGCGGTGCTGCGGACGTGGCCCGACCACTTGGCCGGCGTGGCATTCCTGTCCGGCGGTCAGGAACCCGAGCGGGCGACGGCAAATCTGGAAGCGATGCAGGCGCACCAGACACCGTGGCCGTTGACGTTCTCGTTCGGCCGGGCGTTGGTGTCGCCGGCGTTGTCGGCATGGCACGGGGATCCGGACCTGATCGGTGCGGGCCAGGAGGCGCTGTTGCGGCACGTCCGGGCAAACGGTGCAGCGGTGCGGATGCGGGTTGCGGTGCAGGTGAATTGACGCTGTGTCAGCGCGGGCGGTGATCATCTCGATCACCGCCCGCGCTTCGTCGTGCCGTCGATATCGGGGGCGGGCGCAGCCCGCTCACAGCTGGCGCAGACCCCACACCACCAACCCGACGAATCCCGTGACGAGTGCGATGTCGAGCCCCCGCATCAGAATCCACAGCAGCGCCCACTGCGTGGTGTTCTGCGTCCTGCGCAGTGTGGAAGATGTCGTGCCGTGGGTGATCTCGGACGTCATCGCAGCACCCACAATGGCCGTCGGGTGGGATCGATCATCTCGCGCGCCCCGTCGTCGTATCGGATGAAGACGTGACCCGGCGAGGTGGACGAGACCCGGCCCAGGCGTCCGAAGACACCGTGCGCCACCCGTACCCGGTCGCCGGCGATGAGCAACGAAGCGCAGCTGACAGGTGCGAGAGTCATGGCCTTCTCCGAATCGTCGGTGCAGAACGGGCTACCAACCATGGTGGTCCGTCCGGCGGGGCCGCGCCGCCCCCGCACAGGGGATTCGGCGGGGTATCCGCCCGGCGCCCCTAGCCCGGACTCAATCCGTCAATGCAGGAAATCTGCGGCGTTGCTCGCCAGTGACAGCAGCGGCTGTGGTGCGACACCTATCAGCACCGTCGCCGCCGCGGCCACCCACACGCCCACGACGGTGGCCGGGGTGGCTCGGGCAAGCTCCGGCGTCTGCCCTCCGGCCGGAGCGAAGAAGATCGTCAATATCACCCGGGCATAGGCGTACGCGGCGATGGCGCTGCAGGCGACGGCCACCAGTACCAGGACCCCGTTGCCCGCCGCAAGCGAAGCGGAGAAGACACCGAACTTGGCGACGAATCCACTCGTCAGTGGTACTCCCGCCGCTGCCAGGAGAAACAGTGCCAGCGCGGCGGCCGGAAGCGGTGAACGCCGGCCGAAGCCGGCCCAGTGCTCGATATCGTTGTCTTCCAGCCCATCACCACCGCGAATGAGTCCTATCACGGTGAACGCACCCACCGTACTGACGCCGTAGACGAGAACGTAGAACATGGTGGGTGCCACTCCGGTGTTCGGCGCGGTCACACCGAGCAGCACGAACCCGACGGTGGAGATCGACGAATAGGCCAGCATGCGTTTGACATCCGTCTGGGACACCATCACCACGCTGCCGAACACCATGGTCAGCACCGCCACCGCACCCAGCAGCGGGCGCCACTGGTCCATCAACCCCGGCAGGGCGACATAGAACAGCCGCAGCAGCGCCCCGAAGCCCGCGAGTTTCGTACCGGCGGCCATCAGCCCGGTGATCGGAGTCGGGGCACCCTGGTAGACATCGGGTACCCATGCGTGGAATGGCACGGCGCCGACCTTGAACAACACCCCCACGGCGACAAGGGCGGTGCCCGCCGAGGCAAGCGCGGGATCGGCGTGGCCGGCGCTGATGGCCGCGGCGATACCGGTGAGGTCGAAGGTGCCGGAACAGCCGTACAGCAGGGCGGTGCCGTACAGGAAGAATGCCGACGAGAAGGCGCCCAACAGAAAGTATTTCAGCGACGACTCCTGAGCCAGCACCCGGCGCCGGCGAGTCAGCCCACACAGCACGTACAGCGGTAGGGACAGCACCTCCAACGATACGAACATGGTCAGCAGGTCCGCGGCCGCCGGAAGCAGGAGCATCCCACTGACGGTGAACATCACCAGCGGAAAGACCTCCGTCTGCTGTATGCCGAGCGAGGTGGCGGAACGTTCCGCGGCCGAAGCGGGCGTGAGAGCGGCCGCAGGGGCGAAGGCATCCAATCGATGCCGGGCGATGGGGGCCAGCGCCAGGAGGCCGGTGATCAGGACGGCGGCTTGCAGGAACAGGGTGGGACCGTCGACGGCGACCGACCCCATGGCGGCACCGGCGCGATGTCCGGAGAGGGCGAGCACCGCGATCAGAGCGGCGGCGAGGCCGGCGGTGGCGAGCGTGCGCTGGGCGACGTAGCGGAGGTGGCGCGGCAGCAGCGCTTCGACGAAGACGCCCGCCACCGCGGCCCCGAGGACGATGAGCATCGGCGACAACGCGCCGTATTCGACGCTGGGGGACACCACGATCACCGATGCGCTCCTTCAGCCGCCGCAGAACCGCGGATCCCGGTCGGGTCCAGCGTGTGCACCACCACCGGATCGATCACCCTCAGAACGGGTTTCGGGTAGCAGCCGAGCACCAGAAGCGACGCCAACAGCGGCGCAATCACCGCGATCTCGCGAGGACGCAGATCGCGGGCTCGTGCGGCATCGGCACTCACCGGTCCGGTCATCATCCGTTGATAGGCCCACAGGATGTAGATCGCGGACAACACCAGAGCGGACGCGGCGAAGATCGCCGACACCGGGTATCGGTCGTACGACCCGATGAGGACCAGGAATTCGCTGACGAAGGGTGCCAGCCCGGGCAACGCCAAGCTGGCCAGACCGGCGAGCAGGAAGCACACTGCCAGCACCGGGGCGACGCGCCGCACTCCACCGTGGGCGGCGATGAGTTTCGTCCCGGTGCGCGACACCAGGAACCCCGCCGTGAGTACCAGCGCGGCGGTGCTGATGCCATGGTTGACCATGTACAGCGTGGCGCCGGTCTGGCCCTGGCTGGTCATCACGAAGATGCCCAGGGTGATGAAGCCGAAATGCGACAGGGACGCATAGGCGATCATCCGCATGATGTCGGTCTGGCCGATGGCCACCACTGCGCCGTACACGATCGCGACGACCGAGAGTGCGACGAGGACCGGCCGGAAATATGCTGCGGCGTCGGGGAAGAGCTGCAGGCAGTACCGCAACATCCCGAACGTTCCGACCTTGTCCACGATGGCCATCATGAGCACCGCGGTGGCGGGTTTGGCGGATGTCGCCACGTCGGGCAACCACGTGTGCAGCGGCCACATCGGTGCCTTGATCGCGAAGGCGAGCATGAATCCACAGAACAGTATTCGCTCGACGCCATGGTCACCCGCGCCGGCGGCCACCAGCTCGCGCAGATCGAAAGTGCCGTGGCCGTTTTTGGTACCGGCCGCGTACAGCCAGATCACGGCGACCAGCATGGCCAAGCCGCCGGCGAGGTTGTAGACCAGGAATCTGATCGCCGCGGCGGGCCCGCCGGTTCCCCCGAACCGGCCGACGAGGAAGTACATGGGGATCAACATCGCTTCGAAGAACACGTAGAAGAGCAGGACGTCCAGCGCGATGAAGGTGAGCACCACCATCGCCTCCACCAGGAGAACGAGTGCGACATGACCGTGCACCGACCGCCCCTGGCCATCACCGTCGTGCCACCCCGCGATCAGCAGGATCGGGATGAGACCTGTCGTGAGCACCACCATGCACAAGCCGATACCGTCCAGGCCGACGGTGTACCCGGCGCCGAAGGTCGCCATCCAGGGCTCGCCCTCGACGAACTGGTAATGTCCGCCGCCGGCATCGAAGGCGGCGACGAGCACCATGCTGACGATCAGGGTGAGCAGGGACGCACCCAAGCCCACCCAGCGGGCCGGCGTCTGGCGATCCGAGGGCACCGCCAGCACGGCGACGGCGCCGGCCACGGGTACCAGCCACAGTACGGTCAACCACGGAATGCCAGTCACCACAGCCGTACTCCCAGGATGGTGGCCAATGCCAGTGCCGCACCGCTGAACAAAACCAGCGCATAGGACCGCGCGAAGCCGTTCTGCGACAACCGCAGACGCTCGGCACACACGTGGATCAGCCCGCCGATTCGAACGGTCGCCGCCGCGGTCCCCGTCTCGACGCCGTCGGCGAGCATGGCCACCAGGCGCTGCCCGGGCCGCATGAACACGGCTTCGTTGAGCGCGTCGGCATAGAGGTCACGGCGCGCGGCCGTGGCCAGAACACCGCCGGTGCGCGCGGTATCGGCTATCGGGCGGTTCCCGTAGCGGCGATATGCGACCAGGATCCCAGCGGCTACGACCGCCAGGGTCACCGCGGTCAGTGCCCCGTCGTGGGTTCCGGGTTCGTGGGCCTGGGGCCCCAAGACCGGTGCCAGCCACCGCTGCAGGGCGCCGCCCACCACCAACAGCGCGCCCGAGGCGACCGAGCCGACGGCCAGCAGCACCATCGGCCACCACATCATCGCGGGCGCCTCGTGCGGGGAAGTACCCGGCGTCCAACGTCTTTCGCCGAAGAAGGTCATCAGCATCACCCGCGTCATGTAGAACGCGGTCAGGCCGGCGCCGAGTAGGGTGGCGCCGCCGAGGATCATGCCCCGCGCGCCACCGGCAGCGAAGGCCGCCTCGATGATCGCGTCCTTGGAGAAGAACCCGGCCAGCGGCGGAATGCCGATGATGGCAAGGTAACCCAGCCCGAAGGTGACGAAGGTGATGGGCAGAGCCCGGCGCAGGCCGCCGAACCGGCGCATGTCAACCTCGTCGTCCATGGCGTGCATCACCGACCCGGCGCCCAGGAACAGCCCGGCCTTGAAGAAGCCGTGGGTGATCAGGTGCAGGATCGCCACCGGGTAGCCGGCCGGCCCGAGACCCGCGGCAAGGACCATGTACCCGATCTGGCTCATGGTGGATGCGGCCAGCGCCTTCTTGATGTCGTCCTTCGCGCATCCGATGACCGCCCCCAGCAACAGGGTGATGGCGCCGACACAGGTGACGGCTGTCTGGGCGACGGGCGCCAGTTCGAACACGGGCCCGGACCGGATGATCAGGTACACCCCCGCGGTGACCATGGTGGCGGCGTGGATGAGCGCCGAGACGGGGGTGGGTCCTTCCATGGCGTCACCCAGCCAGGACTGCAACGGTACCTGGGCCGACTTACCGCAGGCCGCGAACAGCAGCAGCACGGCGACGACGGTCACGGTGTTGCCGCCGAGCCCGTCGGCGCCGGCGAACACGCCGTCGAAGGCGACCGTGCCGAGTTCGCCGAACATGACCAGCATCGCCAGCGCCAGCCCGACGTCACCCACCCGATTCACCACGAAGGCCTTCCTGGCGGCGGTGGCGGCGGCGGGACGGTCATCCCAGAAACCGATCAGCAGGTACGACGCCAGCCCGACCCCTTCCCAGCCGGCATACAAGACCAGGTAGTTGTCGGCGAGCACCAGCAGCAGCATCGCCGCGACGAACAGATTGAGGTAGCCGAAGAAGCGTCGCCGCCCCGGATCGCCGGCCATATAACCCACCGAATAGACGTGGATCAGCGCGCCGACCCCGGTGATCAGCAGCGCGAAGCACATCGACAACTGATCCAGCCGCAACCCCGCATCGACGTGCAAACCGTCGACCGGTAGCCACGTGTAGAGCACGTGGTGCACAGCGCGGTGGTCGGCGGGCCGTCCCGTCATGGCGAGGAACTGCCAGCCTGCCGCACCGAATGCGGTGATCGCGGTGGCGCAGCCCATGAGGTGGCCCCAGCGGTCCGCGTGCCTGCCCGTCAACAGCAGGACTGCCGCACCGGCGGCGGGCAGGGCGATCATCAACCAGATGGGATCGGCCGTCATCTCAGCCCCTGAACAGACTGGCGTCGTCGACATCGGTCGACCTGCGGGTGCGGAAGATCGACATGATGATGGCCAGCCCGACCACCACTTCACAGGCGGCCACCACCATGGTGAAGAAGGCCAGCAGCTGACCGTCCAGATTGTGGTGGATCCGGGAGAACGAGACGAGGCACAGGTTTGTGGCGTTGAGCATCAACTCCACACACATGAACACCACGACGACGTTGCGGCGCACCAGAACACCGAGAGCGCCGATGGTGAACAGCGCCGCGGACAGGTAGACGTAGTACAGCGGATTCATCGACCATCACCGTCCAGGGGGCCACCACCGTTGGGTACTCGACCGTTGCGGGGGACGCCGCCGGTGGCTGCCCATCGATCGACCCAGGCGGTGTCCCGCTGGGACATCGAGGTCACCAGGCGCAGCGGTGGTTTCGGGGCGGGTGTATCGGCTTCGTGCGGCGGGATGTTGCGTGGAGGCGTGGCGCCGGCGACGGAGCCCGCGGCCGCCGACCCGTCGGGCAGCCGGGCGGGCATGTCGACGGCATTGTGCTGCGCGTAGACGCCGGGACTGGGCAGTGGCGTTGGACGGCCGCCAGTCCTGAACCGCTCGATGGCCATCTCCCGCTGCGTTTTTCGTGTCTCGAATCGTTCGCGGTGCACCAGCACCATCGCGGCCAGCGCCGCCGTGATCATCAACGCGCCGGTCAACTCGAAAACCCAGAAGTAGCGGGTGAAGATCATCGTGGCCAAGCCGTGCAGGTTTCCGTCGGAGGCGGATCGGTCGGATTCCGTTGGCGCGGTCGGCTGTGCATGGCCGATGCTCACGACGAGGAGCAGCGTGAAGCCGGTGGCCGCCAGCAGCGACAGTGGTCGGTGTCTGCGGATGGTCTCGCGGAGAGATTCGTGACGGTCGACGCCGACCAGCATGAGGACGAACAGGAACAACATCATGACGGCGCCGGTGTACACGACCACCTGAACCACCCCGAGGAACGCCGCGTCCAACGCCACATACAGCACCGCGAGGACGAGCATCGTCATGCCGAGCAGCATTGCCGAATACACGGCGCGAGTGGCCATTACGGTACCCACCGCGCCGATGACCGCGACCGGTGCCAGAATCCAGAACATCGCTGTCTCACCGGTGGAGGTTGCGGCGAGCGCCGGGGCTGCAAGCAGGGTCATCGTGGCTCCGTTCGAGCTGCCGCAGCGCCGTCGGACTCGGACAGGTAGTAATCCCGAGCGGTGGTTTCGGGTGTCATGGGGTGTGGTGGCGCCGTCATTCCGGGTTGCAACGGTGCCAGCAGGCTGTCCTTGTCGTAGACCAGGTCGGCGCGGTTGTCATCGGCCAGTTCGAACTCACCGGTCATGGTGAGGGCCCGGGTGGGGCACGCCTCGATGCACAGGCCGCAACCGATGCAGCGCAGGTAGTTGATCTGGTAGACGCGGCCGTAACGCTCACCCGGTGAGAACCGTTGGTCCTCGGTGTTGTCGGCACCTTCCACATAGATGGCATCGGCGGGGCAGGCCCACGCACACAACTCGCAGCCGACGCATTTCTCCAGCCCGTCGGGATACCGGTTGAGCTGATGGCGACCGTGATAGCGTGCAGCGGTCGGGGGTCTTTCCTCCGGGTACTGCTCGGTCACCGGTTTCTTGAACATCGCACCGAAGGTGATCGCGAATCCGGCGACGGGATCGAATCTAGACATCGGCGTAGTCCTCGGCGGCGGTGATGTTGCGTTCCACCCGTGGGTGTTCGGCCGGCGGCTGGACGCTGCCGGCCCGGCGACGCGCCCTGCGGCTACGCCAGGTGATGATTCCGGTGACCAGGGCCAGGACCGCTACGCCTGCCGCGGCGGCCGGTGCGGGGGATTGATCCGGCCCGCCGAAGGTGGCGAGCGTGGCGACCACCAGCATCCAGAGCAGCGACGCCGGGATGAGTAGCTTCCAGCCCAACGCCATGAACTGGTCGTAGCGCAGCCGGGGAAGGGCTGCCCGCAACCAGATGAACAGGAACAGGAATCCCCAGACCTTCGCGCTGAACCACACCAGCGGGAGCCAGCCGCTGTTGGCGCCGTCGAGCATGGACATCGGCCACGGGGCCTGCCAGCCGCCCAGGAAAAGGGTGGTCGCCAATGCCGACACGGTGGTCATGTTCACGTATTCGGCGAGCATGAACATGGCGAACTTCAGCGACGAGTACTCGGTGTGGAACCCGCCGACCAATTCACCTTCGGCCTCCGGGAGATCGAAAGGGGCCCGGTTGGTTTCACCGACCATCGCCGTGACGTAGACGAGGAAGGACGGTGCCAGCAACACGGCGAACCACACCTTGTGCTGGGCGGCGACAATGCCCGACGTCGACATCGTGCCGGCCGTCACGAACACCGCCGCGAAGGACAGCGCCATGGCGATCTCGTAGGAGACCACTTGGGCGGACGATCGCAATCCGCCCAGCAGCGGATAGGTCGAGCCCGATGCCCAGCCGCCCAGGACGATGCCGTACACGCCCACCGAGGTGGTGGCCAGCACGTAGAGCACCGCCACCGGTATGTCGGTGAGCTGAAGGGGCGTGGCGTGCCCGAGAATCGACACCGTCGGGCCCATCGGGATGACGGCGAAGGCCAAGATCGCCGGGACGACAGCGATCACCGGGGCGATCAGGTAGACCGGCTTGTCCGCGCCGGCCGGCACGATGCCCTCTTTGAGCGCCAATTTGATGCCGTCCGAGAGCGACTGCAGCAGCCCGCGGGGACCCACCCGGTTCGGGCCGATACGCATCTGCATCCGCGCCAGGACCTTGCGCTCGGCCAGGATGGCCGCCAAGACGGTCAACAACAGGAAGGCGAAGACCGCGACGGCTTTCGCCGCGATGAGCCACCACGGGTCATGACCGAAGGCCGACAAGTCACCCCGCATCAGTCGGCCCGCCCGATCGTCACGGTGGCGCCGCTGGTGACGCCGAGCTGGGTGTGCACCGCGCAGCCGCGGGAGTTGGTCGGCAGCCACACCACCCGATCGGTCATCTCGGTGATGTGCACCGGCGCGGTGATCGCGCCTTTGACCGTACTGATCGACACGTGTTCTCCCTCACCGACACCGATTTCGCGGGCGGTGGTCGATGAAAGCCTGGCGATGGCCGTCCTGGCGGTACCCGCCAGATGCGGTTCGCCGTCCTGGAGCCGCCCGGCATCCAGCAGCAGCCGCCAGGTGGACAGCGTCGCCTGCCCTGCTGCCGGCGGCTGCGCATTTGCCGGGGGAGACGGCGCACGGACCGATCGATCCGACGGTGAGCTGCCCAGCAGGTCCAGTTCGAAACGGGCGGCACCATCGTCGGGAAGGTTGAGTGCAGAACCCATTTCGGTGGCGAGCGCATCCAGGACGCGAACATCGGACATCGCCCCGGAAGCGGTCATCGCGGCGGGGAAACTGCGGCGACGACCCTCCCAGTTGACGAACGTACCCGACTTCTCCTGCACCGCCGCCACCGGCAGCACCACGTCGGCTCGCTCGGTGACGGCGCTGCTGCGCAGCTCCAGGCTGACGACGAACGGCACTGCCCGCAGAGCCCGGCTCGCCGCCTCGGGATCGGGCAGATCGGCGATCTCCACCCCGGCCACGACGAGTGCGCCGAGATCACCCTTCGCCGCGCCGTCCAGGATCGCCGCCGTATCGCGCCCCGGAACGTCGGCCGGCCGGCCACCGGGCAACAACGTGGGGAACGCTCCGGCTTCCAGGGCGCCGCGTTCACCCGCCCGCCGGGGCACCCAAGCCAGTCGCGCGCCGGTGCCCTCGGCCAGGCGCACGGCGGCGGTGAGGGCGCCGGGGCTGATGCCCGCGCGTTCGCCCACCATGATGACCGCTCCCGGTTGACGCAGCAGGTCGCCGACCGGTCCGTGGTGCAGGCCGTCGAGGACCGTGGCCTCTGCTCCCGGAACGGCAGGCAGAAGCCGTCCGGAAACCTTCGCCAGGCCCGGAGAGGTGAACGGTGCGATGGAGTATACGGGTATCCCGTTGGAGCGCAACGCCTTACGCAACCGCAGCTGCAGAATCGGCGACTCGTCCTCGGGTTCGAGACCGACCAGCAGCACCACGGGCGCGGTGGACAGGTCCGCGTAGGACACCGCCATCGGCCGCCCGGCGACGTGATGGGTCAAAAACCACGTCTCCTCGGCCGAGTGGGCCCGAGCCCGGAAGTCGATGTCATTGGTGCGCAGCACCGTTCGGGCGAACTTCGCATAGGCGTAGGCATCTTCGAGCGTCAGCCGGCCACCCACCAGCAGGCCGGTCCGGCCACGCGCCCCGAGTAGGCCGGCGGCGGCGGTGGCCAGTGCCTGCGTCCACGACGTGGTGGCCAGCTCGCCGCCGGAGTCTCGGATCATCGGCTCCGTGATCCGGTCCGGGCTATCGGCGTAGGTGAACGCCCACCGCCCCTTGTCACAGTTCCATTCGTCGTTCACCGCGGGATCGTTCATCGCCACCCGGCGCAGCACCGTTCCCCTGCGGTGGTCGGTGCGTTGCGCGCAGCCGGCCGCGCAGTGCTCGCAGACACTCGGCGCCGACTGCAGATCGAACGGTCGGGCACGGAATCGGTACGAGGCCGCAGTCAGCGCGCCGACCGGGCAGACCTGCACCGTGTTGCCGGAGAAGTACGAATCGAAAGACTCTCCGTCGGCGACACCGACCTGCTGCGACGCTCCTCGTTCCATCAGGTCGATGAACTGGTCACCGGCGATCTGGTCGGCGAACCGGGTGCACCGAGCGCATTGCACGCAGCGTTCGCGGTCGAGCAGGATCTGGCTGGACAGCGCAACCGGTTTCGGGAAGGTGCGTTTGGTCTCGGTGAATCGCGACTCGGTACGGCCGGTGGACATGGCCTGGTTCTGCAGCGGGCACTCACCGCCCTTGTCGCACACCGGGCAATCCAGCGGATGATTGATCAGCAGCAGCTCCATGACGGAGCGTTGCGCCTGGGCGGCCTGTTCCGAGGTGAACTGGGTGCGCACCACCATGCCGGCGGCGACGGGGGTGGTGCACGACGTGACCAGCTTGCGTTGGCCTTCCACCTCGACGAGGCACTGCCGGCAGGCACCGGCGGGGGCCAGCAGCGGATGGTCGCAGAACCGCGGGACGCGGCGGCCGGCCATTTCGGCGGCCCTGATCACCAACGTGCCTGGCGTGACGGCGATCTCTGATCCGTCGACGGTCAGTCGCACCATATCGCCGGTGTGCGCATCTGCCGCGCGGGTGGGCTCGGTGACCGTCACCTGACCTCCTGTGGATGAGCCGCCATCGCCATCGACGCCGCGGGATCGAACGGGCATGCGCCCAAGATGACGTGCAGCCGATACTCTTCGGCAAAATGGCGCAGCGATGACAGGATCGGGCTGGTGGCCCCGTCACCGAGGGCGCAGAAGGACCGACCGTTGATGCCATTGGCGATGTCTTCGAGCGTGCCGAGGTCCGCGGATGTGGCCGTTCCGGTTTCGAGTCGCTCGTAGGTCTTCGTGAGCCAGTAGGTGCCCTCCCGGCACGGGGTGCACTTGCCACAGGACTCGTGCGCGTAGAACTGTGTCCAGCGGCGCACCGCCCGCACCACGCAGGTGGTGTCGTCGAAGAGCTGAATTGCTTTGGTACCCAACATCGATCCGGCCGAGACGACGCTCTCGTAGTCGAGTGGCACGTCGAGATGCTCGGCGGTCAACAGCGGGGTCGACGACCCGCCCGGCGTCCAGAACTTGAGGGTGTGCCCGGTGCGCATACCGCCGGCATGGCGGAGCAGCTCGCGCAGCGTGATGCCAAGGGGGGCCTCGTACTGCCCCGGTCTGGTGACGTGTCCCGACAACGAGTACAGGGTGAAACCCGGCGACTTCTCGGTGCCCATCGAGCGGAACCACTCAGCCCCATTGAGGATGATGGACGGAACCGACGCGATGGATTCGACGTTGTTCACTACCGTGGGGCAGCCGTAGAGGCCGGCCTCGGCGGGAAACGGTGGCCGCAGGCGCGGTTGGCCGCGCCGGCCCTCGAGCGAATCCAACAGCGCGGTTTCCTCCCCGCAGATGTAGGCGCCCGCACCGGCATGCACCGTCAATTCCAGGTCGAACCCGCTGCCGTGGATGTCGGATCCGAGATGGCCGGATTCGTAGGCTTCCGCGACGGCGCGCTGCAGCCGCCGGATGGCCGCAACCACCTCCCCGCGAACGTAGATGAACGCATGCCGGGCGCGGATCGCGTAGGCGGCGATGATGGCACCTTCGATCAGCAGATGAGGGGTGGCCATCATGAGGGGGACGTCCTTGCACGTTCCCGGTTCGGACTCATCGGCGTTGACCACCAGGTAATTCGGGACGGCCGAATCGTGTTTGATGAATGACCATTTGACACCGGTGGGGAATCCCGCACCGCCGCGGCCACGCAGCCCGGAACGTTTCACCGTTTCGGTGACCGCTTCCGGCCCCATCCGCAATGCTTGCTCCAGCGCCCGGTAACCGTCGTGTTCCAGGTGGGTGGGCATGGTCCACGACAAGGGATGGCCCCAATACCGGCTCAACACCGGGGTGAGCGCGGTCATCGCGGAATGTTCGGGTCGGGGCCGGGGCGGGCCGCCCGCAGGCCGGCCAGTGTCGGCTCCCCGGCCGGATGGACATCGCCGCTGTGCCGGCCGATTCCGGCCAGGGTGCGTGAGGTTTGGCGGAACGTGCACAGCGGCGCGCCCCTGGTCGGCGTGACCTGACGGCCCTCGCGCAGCGCATCGACGAGAGCCACTGCAGAGTCTGCGGATTGGTTGTCGAAGAACTCCCAGTTGACCATCACCACCGGCGCGTAATCGCAGGCCGCGTTGCACTCGACACGCTCGAGCGTGACCCGCTCGTCGGGCGTGGTCGTTCCGGCGGTCACGCCCAGGTGCTGTTGCAGCGCTTCGAGGATGGCGTCGCCGCCGAGAACGGCGCACAGGGTATTGGTGCACACACCGACGAGGTAGTCGCCGGTGGGAGAGCGCCGATACATCGAGTAGAAGGTGGCGACGGCGGTGACGTCGGCCCGGGTCAGCCCGAGCTGCTCGGCGCAGAAGCCGATACCGGCGGGGGTCAGGCAGGAATCCTCGGCCTGGACCAGGTGTAGCAACGGCAACAGCGCCGACCGTGGGTGCGGATACTTCGCGATGATCGTCGCCGCGTCGGATTCCAGCTGTGCCAACACCTCCGGCGGGTAGGCGTGCCTGCCCGGCAGGGGTTCGTCGGTGGCGGAACCGAGTTGGATGAAGGTGCTCATCTGTCGACACCGCCCATGACGGGATCGAGGCCGGCGACGGCCGCGATGACGTCGGCGATCATGCCGCCTTCACACATCGCCGCGACGGCCTGCAGGTTGGTGAACGATGGGTCGCGGAAGTGAACCCGGTAGGGGCGGGTGCCGCCGTCGCTGATGACGTGTGCGCCGAGTTCCCCGCGGGGTGACTCGATGGCGGTGTACACCTGACCGGCCGGCACCCGGATTCCCTCGGTGACCAGTTTGAAGTGGTGGATGAGGCCCTCCATGGATCCGCCCATGATGTCGGCGACATGCGTCGGCGAGGTGCCCAGTCCGTCCCCGCCCAGTGTGAGATCCGCCGGCCAGGCCAGTTTCTTGTCCGCGATCATCACCGGTCCGGGCCGGAGCCGGTCCAGGCACTGCTCGACGATCTTGAGCGACTGGTACATCTCGTCGACCCGGATCAGATACCGGGCGTAGGAGTCGCAGGCGTCGCGGGTGCAGACGTCGAACTCGTAGGTGTCGTACCCGCAGTACGGCTGTGCCCGGCGGAGGTCATGGGGCAGGCCGGTGGAGCGCAGGACCGGACCGGTCACCCCGAGGGCCAGGCAGCCGGCCATGTCCAGGTAGCCGATATCGCGGGTTCTGGCCTTCCAGATATAGCTCTCGGTGAGCAGGCCCTCCAGATCCCGGAATCCCCGTGCCAGGGTGGGCAGCAGGTCCCGAATCTGGGGGACAGCGTCATCGGGCAGGTCCATCGCGACACCGCCGGGCCGGACGTAACCGTGATTCATCCGTAGACCGGTGATGGTCTCGAACACCGCCAAGATGCGCTCGCGTTCGCGGAATCCGAAGAACATCGGCGCCATGGCACCGAGTTCCATGCCGCCGGTGGCCAGCGCCACCAGGTGCGACGAGATCCGGTTCAGCTCCATCAGCAGCACCCGGATGACGGTGGCCCGGTCCGGGATGTCGTCGGTGATCCCGAGCAGCCGTTCGACGCCCAGACAGTAGACGGTCTCGTTGAAAAACGGTGAGAGATAATCCATCCGGGTGACGTAGGTGACGCCCTGCACCCACGTGCGGTACTCCAGGTTCTTCTCGATCCCGGTGTGCAGATAGCCGATACCGCATCGGGCTTCGGTCACCATCTCACCGTCGAGGGTGAGGATGAGTCGCAGGACCCCGTGGGTGGACGGATGCTGCGGGCCCATGTTGACGACGATCTGTTCACCGGCGGCCGCGTCATCGGCCGCGGCCAGCACTTCGTCCCAGTCCTGTCCGGAAACGGTGACCACGGTGGGCGGACGGGATCTGTCGTCGGCCCGCCGGCCGGGTGCTGCGGAGCGCAGACTCATGGGCAGCACGCCCCGCGTTGGTCGGGTGGGGCGATCCGGGCACCGTGGTACTCCACGGCGATGCCGCCCAGCGGATAATCCTTGCGCTGGGGATGGCCGACCCAATCGTCGGGCATCTCGATACGGGTGAGCGCGGGATGTCCGTCGAACACGATGCCGAAGAAGTCATAGGCTTCGCGTTCATGCCAGTCACAGGTCGGGTAGACCTCGCACAGCGAGGGGATATGCGGATCGCTCTCTGGGGCAGTCACTTCGATGCAGACCCGGCGATTGTGGTGGATCGACATCAGTTGATACAGGGCACGCAACTCCTGTCCCGGCAGCTGCGGGTAATGCACTCCGGTGACCCCGGCGCAGAACTCGAAACGTAGGGCCGGATCATCGCGCATCGCCGTGGCCACGGCTATGAGGTGCCGGCGCGCCACCCGCAGGGTCAGCTGCGCGTGGTCCGTGCTGACGGATTCGACGGCCCGGGCGAACTCGGCTGAGCCGACGGCATGGGTGAGATCGGTGACCACGTCGTCGAAGTAACCCCCGTACGGGCGCTCGGCCTTGCCCCGGTTCATCGCGACACCTCCTGGCGCAGCGAGCCGGTTCCCGCCAGCGCCGCCACTTCGGCGGCGTGCACCGCCTCGGCGCGGTTCACCCCGAGGGGCATCTGCGCGATCTTCTCGTGCAGCTTGAGGATGGCGTGCAGCAGCATCTCGGGACGCGGGGGGCAGCCCGGCAGGTAGATGTCAACGGGCACCACGTGGTCGACACCCTGGACGATGGCGTAGTTGTTGAACATGCCGCCCGATGACGCGCACACGCCCATGGCGAGCACCCATTTCGGCTCGGCCATCTGGTCGTACACCTGGCGCAGCACCGGGGCCATCTTCTGGCTGACCCGGCCGGCCACGATCATCAGATCGGCCTGCCGGGGCGTGGCCGAGAACCGCTCCATGCCGAACCGCGAGATGTCCACCCGTGGCGATGCCGTGGCCATCATCTCGATGGCGCAGCAGGCCAACCCGAACGTCGCCGGCCACAGCGACCCTTTGCGGACATAGCCGGCGACCTTCTCGACGGTGGACAGCAGGATGCCGCCGGGCAGCTTCTCTTCTAGTCCCAATTCAGGCCTCCCCGCCGCCACACGTAGGCGTACGCCGCGGCCACGGTCACGGTGAACAGCGCGATCTCGGCGAACGCGAACCCGCCAAGATCGTGGAACGCCACGGCCCACGGGTACAGGAACACGATCTCGATGTCGAACACGATGAACAACATCGCCGTGAGGTAGTACCTGATCGGGAATCGTCCCGACGAACCGGTGCCGACCGGATGCACCGACTCGATACCGCACTCATAGGCGGCATTCTTGGCGCGGTTGTAGCGTTGTGGCCCGACGAATCTCGAGACGGCCAGCGATCCCAGCGCGAACGCCGCGGCGACCGCGGCCAGCACCGCCACCGGTGTGTAGAGGTTCATCGTCCTCGCTTCCCCTCGGATGTGTTGTGTCGATGGTGGTGCAGGGTGGGGATGGACAATCACCCCGAACTGGGGGAGGGACAAGGGGATTCACGCAGCATCGGTGGACCGCTACCATGCGCAGGATGACGGACCACGCGGCCAGGCTCGACTACTACACGCCGATACAGATCGCGGTGTTCAGCTCGCACCTGGACACTCGGGGGCAGGTGAGACGTGCCCTCGGCAGGTTGCCCGACGATCGACTCGGCCGCACGGCGATCCGGGAGTTCGCCACCGGTGCCGCCGTGCTCGACGAACTACGCACGACCGCGGTCGATCTGGTGGTCCTCGACGCGGAATCCGCTCCAGAAGGTGGGATCGGAATCGCCAAGCAACTCAAGGACGAACTGTTGCAATGCCCGCCCATCGTGCTCGCCATCGCGCGACCCGATGACCGGTGGCTGGCCCGGTGGTCGGGTGCGGACGCGGTGGTGCGCAGGCCGATCGACCCACTGCAACTGACCGACGTCGTTCTCCCGTTGCTGCGCCGCACGCTGCGCAACTGAACGGCCGAGGCGGGGTCAGGTGTTCGGGAAGGACCTGGCATGCGGGAAAGAGGTGGCATGTTCCCGGTGCCAGAGTGACTCGATGCGCAGGATCCTGCGGTGCTCGATCACGAGCCAGGCCGCACCGCCCGCGATGGCCAGCACGCCGACGATGCCGGCCGTGGCAATCCACTGGGTCCGCTGGTAGGCGGCTGCGGCGACCCCGGCGACCAGGGACATCACTCCCAACAGGATGGAACAGTAACCGGGCCAACTGTAGACGTCGATGAAATGCTCGCCGGTGTGCGGCAGAGTGGTGCGGAAATGGTCAGTGGGATCCTTGTAACTCGCCATGATTGCCTCCCTTGTTCTGGCTCCTCAGTCAGAGCTAGTCCGTCGGGAAACGTGGGGCATCCCCCTCATCGGTGAGGATGCGGGTTAGCCGGCCGGCACCCACCCCAGTCCACGGTGCGCGAGCAGATGCGCGATCAGCAACTCGGTCGATCCCGTCGAAGGGGACTGGGTGACGATGTGCCACGGGCGTTCCAGCGGTGCACCGGGCAGGCGGAGTTCGACCAACGTGCCGGCGTCGAGGTCGCGCTGCACCGCTTGCCGGGACACCAGTGTGACGCCGAGACCGGCGATGGCCGCCGCGACGACGGCACCTTGCGACCCGAGCACCATCTGAGGCGGCGCGATGTCGAGTTCCTCGAAGAGTGCCACGGTGGTGGCTCTGGTTCCCGAACCGGATTCGCGCAGTAGCCATGTGGTCGTCGCCGCTGCGAATCGGTGTTGCACACGCGGGTTTCCGACGACGATCAGGGTGTTGGGGCTGACGGCCCGGATCCTGACCTGGCGCAGGTCCGCCGGAGGGCGGCCGGCGACCACCATATCGACCTCGTGGCGGGCCAGCATGGGCCACAATCCCGTCCGTGATGCGACGTGCAGTTTGCATTCGACGTCGGGGTACCGGCCGGTGAAAGAGGCCAGCAGGGCGGGAATCAGCAGCTCGCCGGCCGTGGTCACCGCGGCGATCCTGATCGACCCGTGTTCTGGGTCTGCCTCCCCATGAGCCGCGCGCACGGCCTCGTCGTGGAGCCCGAGGATGGTGCGTGCGTAGTCGGCATAGCGTTTCCCGGCCGGGGTCAGCCGTACCCCGCGGCCATGTCGATCGAGAAGGGGGACACCGACTTCGGTGCTCAGGCTGCCGACCGCGGAGGAGATCGCGGATTCGGTGACGACCAGCCGTAGTGCGGCGCCGCGCACGGAGCCGGTGTTGGCCAGCTCCACGAAAGCCCGCAGCCGGGCGTTGGTCGTCACGTCGGCTCCGACGGGTTCCCGGCGGCGTCGAACACCCTGCTGGCCAACAGGTCCGGCGCTTCGATCGTGGTCAGCGCCGCGAGGTCCACCTGCTCGTAGGCACCGCCGAGCAGCCGTCTGGCGTGGCGCAGTCGCGCGCGTTCCATCGCGTTGCGGATGCTGCGCGCGTTGGCGAACCATGGTTGGTCGATACGCAAGCTCACGTACCTCTGCAGCGCTTCTCGGCCACCGGGCGAGAATCGGTAGCCGAGTTGCTCCGTCATCAGGTGGGCGATCTGTTCGAGTTCTGCGGGGGTGTAGTCCGGGAACTCGATGTGATGTGCCACCCGGCTCTGCATCCCGGGATTGGCGGAGAAGAACTGCGCCATCTTGTCGGCGTAGCCGGCCAGGATCACCACGAGATCCTCGCGGTGGTTCTCCATCACCTGTAGCAGGATTTCGATCGACTCCGCACCGTAATCCCGTTCGTTCTCGGCCTTGTACAGGTAGTACGCCTCGTCGATGAACAACACCCCGCCCATGGCACGCTTGATCACTTCCTTGGTTTTCGGCGCGGTGTGGCCGATGTACTCACCGACCAGGTCGTCGCGTGTCACGCAGACCAGGTGCCCTTTGCGCAGGTATCCGAGTTTGTGCAGCAGATCGGCCATCCGCAGGGCCACCGTCGTCTTGCCGGTCCCCGGGTTCCCGGTGAAGCACATGTGCAGTGTCGGCTGGGGTGCCGCAAGTCCGAACCGCGCCCGCATGCGGTCGACCAGCAGCAGGGCGGCGATCTCGGCGATGCGCGTCTTGACCGGTGCCAGACCGACGAGTTCGGTGTCCAGGCGCTCGAGTACCTCGTCGACGCCGGCGTCACGACGTGCCGCGGCGACGTCGATGACGGCATCGTCGCGCAAGAGCGCGGTTTCGGGTTCACCGCTCTGCGGGTCGGCCTCCTGTCGGGAGGCCGGCCGGTCGGTGAATGCGAAGCCACGACGCGGCTTTTCGGTGGTCGACTCAGTCATGTACGGCCGTGCTCGTCGTGTTGGTGTGCCATGACGGGATAGTGTCATGGCCATCCTGAACGTGTCTATTGCGAAATACCCTGTGATAGTTGACCGATGCGTTGATCGTCATAGCGGTATGGTCGCCGTGACGGTGGTGCCGGAACCGGAGCGCGATCGGATGCTCAGCCGGCCGCCGACCAGCTCGGCTCGTTCGCGCATGGACAGCAGCCCGTAACCGCTCGCCTCGCAATGACCGAGCTGGTGCTCGGCAACCTCGAAACCCCGTCCGTCATCCGATATTTCGAGTGTGGCAAGGCCGCCGTCGACCAGGAAGCTGAGCCGGGCGATCGCCGCCTTGGCATGTTTGACGACGTTCTGCAGGCCCTCCTGCGCGATCCGGTAGAGGGCGACCTCGATGTGCTCGGGAAGACGCCGGTCGCACACCTGCACTTCGATGTCCAGCTGCGGGATCGAGCGCGCCAGGCTCGACAGTCCACCGGCCAGCCCGAGGTCGTCGAGGACGGGCGGCCGCAGACCACCGATCGCGGCGCGCGCCTCCTCCAACGTCAGTCCGACGAGTTCCCTTGCCGCCTCCAACTGTTGGGACGCCTCGGCGACGTCGCCGTGCATCACCCGGGCGGCCGCATCCAGGCGATAGGACAGCGTGACGAGGCGCTGGGAGATTCCGTCGTGAATATCACCGGCCAGGCGCCGGCGTTCGGTCTCCTGCGCCTCGATGACCTGTTCGACGAAGTTCTCGTGGGCGCGCTCGCGCGCGACCAACTGCCGGTGCAGACGGGCCTGATGCAGCGCGCCGCCGATCAGCCTGCCGATCACCCGCAGCAGTTCGACGTCCCGGGGGGTGAATTCGCGGCGCTGGAACGTGTGCACCGACAACTCACCCACCAGCCCACCGGGCGCGGTCTCCATCGGCACCGAGATCATCGACGTGAACGGCGCGTCGTGCAGCACGGTGGTCGCCAGGTAACGGGGGTCCGACTCCTTGTCCTCGGTGATCACCACGGGTTGCCGATGGCTGGCCACCCAACCCGAAATGCCGAATCCCAGTGGTAGCCGGACCCTTCCGACCTCGCTGTCGTACGGGGGTGTGGCACCGGCAAGCGAAAGCGACCGGTCACCGTCGTCGAGCACATGCACCAGGCACGCATCGGTGCCGGTGGCATCGACGATGATCCGGGCGGCGGCCGCCGCGAGGGGCTCCACGCCGGGGCCCTGCGCGGTGGCCTCGATCAGTTCACGCAGCAGCGCCAACTCGCGGTCGGCGTCGACGAACTCTCGAACCGCTGTCGAGCCGGTCGCGGCATGCCCGGCGGACAACGTGCTCAACGGAAGATGCCCTCGCGCAACGCGGCCGCCACGGCACTGGTTCGATCGCCCACGCCGAGCTTGCGGTACATCGAACGCAGATGACTCTTCACCGTTTCATCGCCGATGACGAGTTTGGTGGCGATGGCCCGATTGGACAGCCCGCTGACCATGAAGGACAGAATCTCGCTCTCCCGTTGCGTCAGGCCGTGGCCTGCGCCGGGCCAGAACTCGTCACGCTGCAGGCGCGCGGCCGTGTCGACGGCGCGGGCGGCCAGCCCGGGGTCGATGGCCGTCTCACCGTTTCGCACCAACTCCAGTTGGTGCACCAACTCGTCGCTGCTGATGCTCTTCAACAGATAGCCGGACGCCCCGACGCGCATGGCTTGGAAGAGGTACTGCTCGTCGTCGTACACCGACAGCATCACGATCTTGCGTGCGGGATTACGTTGGCGCAGCGCAAGGCAAAGGTCCAGTCCGCTCGAGCCCTGCATCCGGACATCACAGAGCACCACATCGGGATCCAGGCTTTCGACGACCTGAACGGCTTGGTCGACACCGACCGCCTGACCGACCACACGTACCTTGCCCTGGAACGAGGTGAGCATGGCCTTGAGGCCTTCGATCACCATCTGGTGATCGTCGACCAGAACCACGCGGACCGGTCCCGCGCCCGCAACAATCGCCGTCGTCATGCGAACACGATAGGGACCGCCAGAGCGATCCGTCTGTCAGGTTTGCGCAAAACCGGGAAATCTAACCCGCCGAACCCCCCGACTCGGGGACACGCAGGTCAAGCGCCGATTCCTATGGTTGCCTCGACTCAAGGAGGTTGGATGGACAGGCGATCGCCCACCGTCGTCGCTTCGGTTCTGCCCGCGGATTTCTCAGATCTCGGCGAGGAGCTCCGCAACGTGGAGAAGGCCGGTGTCGACCGCGTCCAGTGGGACGTGATGGACGGCCGGTTCGTGCCGAATCTGACCTTCGGCCCCGACGTGATCGCCGCCAACCGGCCCCATGTCGCCATGGGTTTCGAGGCGCACCTCATGGTCGACGATCCCGACCCGATGTTGAACCGCTGGGTGCAGGCCGGGTGCGAGATCGTCATCGTGCACGCCGAAGCGACCCGCCATCTGCACCGAACGTTGTGCGCCATCGCGGACGCCGGGGCACGGGCCGGCGTGGCACTGAATCCTTCCACGCCGCTGGAAGCGGTGACCAATGTCGTGGACCTGATGGATCTGCTGTTGGTCATGACGGTGAGCCCCGGTTTCGGCGGTCAGCGGTACATCGCCTCGATGGAGACCAAGATCGCCGCGGCCCGCGAACTGATCGACCGCAGCGGGCGCGATATCGAACTGGAGGTGGACGGCGGGATCGGCGTATCGACCATCGGCCGGGCCGCGGCGGCTGGGGCCGACGTGTTCTGTGCCGGCTCCGCGTTGTTCACCGGGCCGGACACGATGGCCGATCGGGTCACCGCCCTGCGTGACGCCGCCCTGGGCCAGGAGCAGAACCGATGACCGGCGCCGCCACCACTCGCGACACGACCGCCATCACCGAGATCGACCAGATGGCCGTCACCACGCTCCGGTTTCTGGCGGCCGACGCGGTGCAGGCCGCCAACAGCGGACACCCCGGGCTGCCGCTGGGCACCGCCCCACTGGCCTGGACACTGTGGTCCCGCCACCTGCGCCACGATCCCGCCGACCCGGCGTGGCCCGACCGTGACCGGTTCGTCCTGTCGGCCGGACACGGTTCGGCGCTGCTGTACGCGCTGCTGCACGTCTTCGGTTACGGGGTCACGGCCACCGATCTCGCGCAGTTCCGCCAACTCGACTCTCGCACCCCCGGCCATCCCGAACACGGCCAGACACCGGGGGTGGAGACCACGACCGGCCCGCTGGGGCAGGGCATGGCCAACGCGGTCGGCATGGCGCTCGCCGAGCGGATGCTGGCGGCGCGCTGCAATATCGACGGGCACCGGGTGGTCGACCACCGCACCTGGGTGCTCGCCGGTGACGGTGACCTGATGGAGGGCATCAGCCACGAGGCCGCATCCCTTGCCGGGCGGTTGGGGCTCGGCCGGCTGACCGTCCTCTTCGACGACAACAACGTGACCATCGACGGCGCTGCCGACCTCAGCTGCGCCGACGACGCCATGGCGCGTTTCGCCGCCTACGGCTGGCACACGCTCGCGGTCGACGACGGTAACGACATCGCGGCGATCGACCGGGCGCTCACGGCGGCGCGCGACGAGGAATCCGCACCCACCTTCATCCGGGTGCGCACCACGATCGGGTTCGGGGCCCCCGGCGTCGAGGGAACGTCGAAGGCGCACGGCAGCCCCCTCGGCGTGGAGACGATCGCCGCCATGCGCTCGCGCTGGGAATGGCCGGCAACCGCATTCCATGTTCCCGACGAGGTGGCCGACCTGGTCACGGATCTCGCGGGGGCCGCTGCCGCCGTGCGCGACGAGTGGGTTCGCGATCACGACGCCTGGGCCGGCGCGCATCCGCAGCTGGCGCAGGACCATCGGCTGGGCACCATACCGGCGCCTCCGCCGGGTGCGCTCGACATGCGCACGCTGCCGGACCAGCCCGTCGCCACCCGGCAGGCATCGGGTGCCGCCCTGGTCGACCTGGCGGCCCGATACCCCGCACTGGTCGGTGGATCGGCAGACCTGGCCGCCTCGACCAACACCGCGATCCCGGGCGGTTCGGTCAGCAGCCTCGATTATGCCGGCCGGACAGTGCATTTCGGCATCCGGGAGCATGCCATGGCGGCGGCCATGAACGGCATCTCCTTGCACGGCGGGCTGCGACCGTTCGGCAGTACCTTCCTGGTGTTCGCCGACTACCTGCGGCCCGCGCTGCGGCTGTCGGCACTGATGCGCCAGCCGGTGATCTACATCTTCACCCATGACTCGGTGTACGTCGGTGAGGACGGGCCCACCCATCAGCCGGTCGAGCAGGTCGAATCGCTGCGGTTGATCCCCGGACTGACGGTGTTGCGCCCGGCGGATGCCGCCGAGACGGTGGTCGCCTGGGATATCGCCGCCCGGAACCTGTCGGGACCGACCGCCTTGATCCTGACCCGGCAGAATCTCCCGCAGCTGGGCGGCGATCTGGACGAGACGCGCAGCATCGGGGCGCGCACCGTGCGCTCGGCCGACCGACCGGACGTCGTCCTGGCCGCCAGTGGGTCAGAGGTGGTCCTGGCGCTGGACGCGGCGGAATTGCTCGGCACGCGGGGGATCGCGGCCGCGGTGATATCGGTGCTGTGGCGTGAACGATTCGCCGACGCGATGGCCGCCGACCGGTCGGTGCGGCCCGATGTGCCCGTGGTGTGGATCGAGGCCGGGGTGCCGACGGGATGGCTGGCGCTGGCCGAGGACCGCGACGATGTGGTGGGAATCGATCGGTTCGGGGAGAGCGGCCCCGGTGCGCAGGTGGCCGCGCACCTCGGCCTCACCTCGGATGCGGTGGCTGCCGCCGCGGTCGGCGCGGTCGAGCGGGCATCGGTCACCGGCTGAGGACATCGGTTGCCCGACAAGAGATTCAGAATGGTCCGCGCATCAACCGGCCGGCACCGCCCGGTGATGCTGGCGGTTGCCGGCGACAGCGCCGCCGGCAAGCGGACGCTGACCGCCGGCCTGGTGGCGGCATTGGGGCCGGACCGTTGCGCGTCCTTCTCCGCGGATGACTATCAGCGCTTCGATCGTGCCGAACGACGCGGTCTGACGGTGACGTCGGTCCATCCGGACAGCAACTACGTCGACGTGCTCGAACAGCACCTGCAGTTGCTGGCGACCGGACAACCGGTGCTCAAACCCGTGTACGACCATTCCGTCGGCCGGCGCAGCCGCCCGGAGTTGTTCGAGCCCAGGGAGTTCGTCATCGTGCACGGCGTCTTGCCGTTGTACACCAGGCTGTCGCGAGCCTGCTTCGATGTCGCGGTGTACCTGGATCCCGCGGAGGACGTTCGGCGAAGCTGGAAGGTCCGGCGCGACATCGCGGTTCGTGGATACACCGCCGAACAGGTGGACGCCGCATGGGAAGCCGACGAGGGTACGTCCGCTCAGGTGATCCGCCCGCAGCGGTCGCACGCCGATATCGTGGTGCGCTTCGCGACGATCACCGGGCGCGACGACCCGCCCGGCACCCAGCTGTCGGCCGAGGTGCTGCTGCGGCCGACCGTGAGCCAACCCGACTTGACTCAGGTTCTGCAGCCGGCCGTCACCGGCACCGCTCACCTGCGCCTCACCCGGGACACCGACGGCAGGCCGGTGGACAGCTTGCACGTACACGGGTACGCGAGTCGGGAAGAGAACGCGATTGCCGAAAAGCTGCTCTGGGAGGCACTCGGTGATCCGAATGTGCAGGTGCCGGATGCGCTGGGGGACACGGGGTGCGGGACGCGCAGCACCCCGCTGGCGATCACCCAGATGATCCTGTTGCATCACCTGTTGCGCGGTTCGCGATAGTGGGCGCATCGTGACGCCACCGCTGCGCGCGGTGATCTTCGACGTCGACGGAACGCTGGCCGACACCGAAAAGGACGGCCATCGACCGGCATTCAACCAGGCCTTCGCCGCGCACGGCCTGGAGATCGTCTGGGATGTCGAGGAGTACGGGAAGCTGTTGCACATCACCGGCGGCGACCACCGGATCGAAGCCCACCTGAAAGCCCTGGGGTACGGCGATACCCGTCGACTGGCCGACGCGGTGCATGCGACCAAGACCCGGTTGGTCCGGGAGCGGATCCTGGCCGGCGCGATCACGGCCCGCCCCGGGCTGAACGATCTGATCAGCGGATTGGTGGCCGCCGGTATCAGGATCGCGGTCGCCACGACCGGCCGCCGCGCCTGGGTCGAACCCCTGCTGGGCCAGGTGCTGCGGGACCATCCGGCCGAGGTCGTCGTGACGGGTGACGACGTGACGCACCTGAAACCGCATCCCGAGGTATACCGCACCGCGCTGCAGCGACTCGGTATGAGGCCGGAGGAGGCCTTGGCGGTCGAGGATTCGGCCGTCGGTCTGCGTGCCGCCGCGGCGGCCGGTATCGCCACGGCGGTGGTGACCAACGGTTACACGGCCGGTCAGGACTTCACCGCCGCCGCGTGCGTGCGCCCCGAGTTCGATGGTCTCGAACCGCTGTCGAGCGCGGCGTGCGTGCGCGTGCATCACGACTGGTGGTCGGCCAGGCAGAATCGCGAAGCGGTTCACCGGTGATCGATGCAGACACCCCACTGGCCGACGAGCACGATTGTCTGCTAGTGGATCTCGACGGTACCGTGCACCGCGGCGCCGAACCGGTCGAGGCGGCGGTGTCCACCCTGGCCGAGGTCACCACGCCGACGTTCTTCGTCACAAACAACGCTTCCCGCGCACCGGACGAGGTTGCCGCACGGCTGCGCGGGATGGGTTTCGCACCGACCGCGCGGCAGATCGTGACCAGCGCGCAGTGCGCGGCACGGTTGTTGGCCGCCCGTCTGGGGCCCGGCGCCCGCGTGTTCGTCGTCGGAACGCAGGCGCTGGCGGCCGAAATACGATCGGTGGGCCTTACGCCGGTAGGTGCCGGGGACGATGACGAGGGCATCGTCGCGGTGGTCCAAGGACATTCACCGCATACCGGCTGGTCCGATCTCGCCCGGGCGGCGGTGTTGATCCGTGCCGGTGCCCATTGGGTCGCCACCAATGCCGACGTGACTCTGCCGACCGAACGAGGGCTGGTGCCCGGCAACGGATCGATGGTCGCCGCCCTGCGGGCGGCCACCGATCGCGAGCCGGTGGTGGCGGGTAAGCCGCGGCCGGCGATCGTGGAACATGTGTTGGCGCGCGGCGATTTCCGGGCGCCATTGTTGATCGGCGACCGACTGGATACCGACATCGCCTGCGCCAACGCCGCCGGGGTGCCGAGCGTGCTGGTGTGCACGGGTGTGAGCCGCCCGGCCGATCTGCTCGAGGTGCCACCGCAACGACGACCCACCCATCTGGCCGCGGATCTGCGGTGCCTGACCCGGCCGGGCGCGGCCACCCGGATCGCGAGCCAGCCGTCGTGGCGGGTCGCCATCCGGGACGATGTGGTGACGGTCGCCTCGGAAGGGATTTGGCCGCGCGACGACGGACTGGTCGTCGTGCGGGCCCTGGCCTGGGCGCTGTGGCAGGCCGGCGGTGCGGGCCGCCGACCGACGATCGTCGCCGGTGACGATCGGGCCCGGCAGGCGTTGCTCGCGGCGGGTCTGTCGCCCTAGAGACGCGCCCGGGCGTGATCGGCGGTGGCGCTGTCCAGCCAGCCTCGTGTGGTCAGTGCCTGCAGGAAGTCGGCATAGCGCTCACGCAGGACGGATCCCCTGGTGGAGTTCGGCGCGACGACGGTGCGGGTGCGGACCATCGCGGCGGCAACGTCTTTCGCGCACCGGCCACCAGATGTCGCGGCAAGGATCGCCATGCCCAGCGCCGGTTCGCTCTGCTCGGGGATCTGGATGTGCCTGCCGAGCAGGTCGGCACGCAGCTGCGTCCAGTACTCGTTGCGGGTGGCCCCGCCGGTGAACGTCAGATTCTCGATCGACGGCGCACCCAGCAGGTGGATCCGGTCGTAGCACAGCCGTTCCAGGCAGGCGACGCCGAGCAGCAGTGCGGCGAACATACCCGCGTCGTCGGCAGGGGTGCCGAGGACGAACGTCTCGGCGGCGGCCGCCCGGAACGGGAACCGCTCCCCGCGGGCGAGCAGCGGGTACGCCAACGGCCCGATGGGGACGTCGGCCGCCCTGCCGGTGAGTTCACCGAGGTCGGCGCCCCCGAACCAGACCGGGATCGCACCCGCCCCGCAGTTCGAGGCGCCCCCGGGAAGCCAGGTGCCGTCGGGCCCGCGATGTGAGTACAGCGCTCCGGCCGGATCGGTGATGAGATCGTCGGAGACACCTTTGAGGACCAGCGTGGTGCCGAGAACCGAATTCCACGAGCCGGTTTCGAGGCATCCCGCACCGAGTTGCGCGGCACACCCGTCCGTCATGCCCGCCACCACCGGTGTTCCGGCGCCGACTCCGGTGGCTGCGGCGGCTTCGACGCTCACCCGGCCGAGCACGGTTCCCGGTCTGACCACCGGCGGTAGGAGCGATGGCGGAATGCCGAGGCGCGTGAAAACCTCGTGCGGCCATCGGTCCTCGCCGACGTGATAGCCGGACTTGAGCGCATTGCCGGCGTCGGTGGGCACCGGGTGACCGACGAACCGGGCGGTGATCAGGTCGGCTTGATGGCACAGTCGCGGTGCGCGGTCCGCCAATGCCGGGTTGGTCTGCAGGAGCCAGAGTAGCTTCGGCAGCGCCCACGTCGGCTGCATGTGTGTATACCCGAGCGCCCACCAGACCGGTGCGCCGACATCGTCGACGATGCGGGCCTGCTCGACCGCGCGGGCGTCGTCGTACATCAGCGCCGCGGTGCATGGGCGCCCGGCGCGGTCGACGAGCAGGATGGTCCCCGACGTGGCGGCGACGGCCAGCGCCGCCACCGATCCCGCACGCACCCCGGACATCGCGGTCCTGGTCGCGTCGGCCACGGCGGTCCACCACTGCTCGGGATCCTGTTCGTGGTGCGAGAAGCTGCGGGTGCTCGTCAGCGGTGCGGAGCCCGCGCCGGCAACGGTGCCGTCGTCGTCGACGACCAGCGCGCGCACCTGTTGGGTGCCGACGTCTATCCCGAGCCAGAGCGGTTCTCGCGCCGTTGTCGGGTCGGGTCCGGGTGCCGACGGTGGGCCGATCCTGCGTGTAGCGATGGCCGTCCCGTCGTGAGCGGTCTCCGGATGTACACCGTCGACACCGAATGATTCCGGCCGACAGTACAAATCGACGACCTCGGGCGCATCCCCCAGGTGGGGGTGTGCTCCGGTGGGTCCGCGTCATCCGGTCAGGCGATGCCGAACTCCTTGATCTTCCGGTAGATGGTGGCGCGCGACATCCCGAGCGCCTCGGCGGCGATCGCCTTACTGCCGCAGTTCTCCTGCAGGCTGCGCACGATGGCGTCGCGTTCCAGGGCCTCCATCCGGGTGAGCCGGCGCCGGGCCAGCGAGCGGCACTCCGCGGGCAGCTTGTCGATGCCGATGGTGCCGGACCGCTGCAGGGCCACCGTCTCGGCAAGAACCTTGCGCAGCTGGGCGACGTTGCCGGGCCACGGTAGCTTCGCGAGTTGGCGCATGGCCTCGGGCGCCAACTGCACGTCGGCGCCCCGGGTCAGTTCCCGTAGCAGCGCCGGGACGAGTTGCTCGAGATCCTCGATCCGGTGCCGCAGTGCGGGCACGGTGACCGTGTGGGTGAAGAACGGCAGCAGCAGCGCGTCCACCATCGGGGAGCGCTGTTCGGTGCCCATGGTCGCGGCCAGCCAACCCCGGCCCGCGCGGGTCTGCAGCACCGCCGCCAGCGGGTCCAGCGAATCATCGGGCAGCGCATCGACATTGGCGATGATCACCGCGAAATCGTCGCCGTCGGTCTCGGCTTCCACCTCGGCGATGACATCGTCGGTGGTGGGGAAGTCCTCGGCGCGCAACACCCGCACCGTGCGTGACGGATTGACATGCTGGGCGACCGCCTGACCGAGCCGTGCCCGTCCGGAGCCGCGCTCGCCTTCGATCACCACCCAATCCCGGTCGCGGCAACAGCGGTCGACCTGCTGACAACTGCGCAGCCACGAGCTGCTGCGCCCGGCGAGACGGGGGATCGCCTCCGCGGAACCCCGCCCGGCAATCGCGAAGTGGTTGTTCAAGTGAACGTGGAACACCGCGCTGCGCTGTGCATTGCGCGCCGTGATCGTCTCCGCAACAGTCATTTTCACGCTGACGCCGGTCGGCAGTGCGATGATGGCCGTCGACTGATCGCCACCGTGTGCCATCTCGGCGGCATGGTCGAGCAGCGTGCTCTGGTCGCCGGCGTCGAGCGTCCGGCGCAGATAGGGGTTCATCAGCACGACGTCGCCGCCGATGGCCAGCACGCCACCGGGATACCGGCGGGTGTGCTTGAGATACGCCTCCAAGAGTGCGGTTTCGCTCTCGTTGCGTAACGCGGTCAGCCGGTCCTCGATCTGGCTGCCGGCACTCTTGGCCAGGACGAACAACAGCGGGTCGGACTGGCGGGCCCAGCAGGTCAGGTCGACGACACCCAGCACCCGTCCGGTCACCGGATCGCGGATGGGCGACCCGGCGCAGGCCAACTGGTCCAGCGTTTCGACGTAGTGCTCACTGCCGCGGATGAAGGTGGGTGTGCCGGTTTCCAGCGTGGTGCCGATGCCATTGGTGCCCGCGAACTCCTCGGCGTAGCTGTAGCCGCGTACCAGCCGGACCTCGTCGAGCGCGCGCAGTATCGCCGGGTCGGACACCACCCGGTCGAGCACCACACCGTCGGCCGAGGTGAGGATCACGCTCACCGCCTGGGCGGCCAGATCGCTGGCGACTCGTCGCAGCACCGGCGTGGCCGCCGCCAGCAACGGTGTCTCGGGATCCGGCTCCCGCACGAAGGGCAACTCCACCCGGTCGGGATGCACGTCCAGTGCTTGCGATCGGCGCCACGAACTCAGCACATCGGGTGTGACCAGGCCGGTGTGGGCGGCGCCGCCGGCCAGGAACTCCTCCCGGGCCCGGCGCAAATCACCGGCGGTGCCGATGTTGTCGGCCATCTGCGGTACCTCGACGTCGAAGTGGGTGCCCTAGGAGAATAGACCCCGGCGCTGTGACGCGCGTCTCAAAATGAGACGCCCTGACCGTGCGCCGTCAGTGTGACCCACATCTCATAGTGAGACGGCTATGGGCGTTGTCCCGGGGTTGCATCTGTGTGCATCACCACCGCAGCCCAGCGGTGGCCCGCACACAGGAGGCGCACTTTGAGTAGGCAAAGCCTGACCAAGGCCCATGCAAAGATCACCGAGCTCTCGTGGGAACCGACGTTCGCCACACCGGCCACCCGATTCGGCACGGACTACACCTTCGAGAAAGCTCCCAAGAAGGACCCCCTCAAGCAGATCATGCGGTCCTACTTCCCGATGGAAGAGGAGAAGGACAACCGCGTGTACGGCGCCATGGACGGTGCCATCCGCGGCAACATGTTCCGGCAGGTTCAGCAGCGCTGGCTGGAATGGCAGAAGTTGTTCCTGTCGATCATCCCGTTCCCGGAGATCTCCGCGGCCCGCGCGATGCCGATGGCCATCGACGCGGTGCCCAATCCGGAGATCCACAACGGCCTGGCCGTACAGATGATCGACGAGGTTCGGCACTCCACCATCCAGATGAACCTCAAAAAGCTGTACATGAACAACTACATCGACCCCGCCGGCTTCGACATCACCGAGAAGGCGTTCGCCAACAACTACGCCGGCACCATCGGGCGCCAGTTCGGCGAGGGCTTCATCACCGGCGATGCCATCACGGCCGCCAACATCTACCTGACGGTGGTCGCCGAAACCGCCTTCACCAACACCCTTTTCGTCGCCATGCCGGACGAGGCCGCGGCCAACGGCGACTATCTGCTGCCCACCGTCTTCCACTCCGTGCAGTCCGACGAGTCGCGGCACATCTCCAACGGATACTCGATCCTGCTGATGGCGCTGGCCGACGAGCGCAACCGCCCGCTGCTGGAACGCGATCTGCGTTACGCGTGGTGGAACAACCATTGCGTGGTGGACGCTGCGATCGGCACCTTCATCGAGTACGGCACCAAGGACCGGCGCAAGGACCGGGAGAGCTACGCCGAGATGTGGCGGCGCTGGATCTACGACGACTACTACCGCAGTTACCTGCTGCCGCTGGAGAAGTACGGCCTGTCCATCCCGCACGACCTGGTCGAGGAATCGTGGAAGCGCATCGTCGACAAGCACTACGTGCACGAGGTGGCCCGGTTCTTCGCCACCGGCTGGCCGGTCAACTACTGGCGCATCGACACCATGACCGACACCGACTTCGAGTGGTTCGAGGAGAAGTACCCCGGCTGGTACGCCAAGTTCGGCCGCTGGTGGGAGGCGTACAACCGGCTGGCCTACCCGGGCCGGAACAAGCCCATCGCCTTCGAAGAGGTCGGCTACCAGTACCCGCACCGCTGCTGGACGTGCATGGTGCCGGCACTGATCCGGGAGGACATGGTCGTCGACAAGGTGGACGGCCAATGGCGGACCTACTGCTCGGAAACCTGCCACTGGACCGACGCGGTGGCGTTCCGGGGTGAGTACGAGGGGCGACCGACGCCGAATATGGGCCGGCTCACCGGGTTCCGGGAATGGGAGACCCTGCACCACGGCAAGGATCTCGCCGATATCGTCTCCGATCTCGGTTACGTCCGCGACGACGGCAAGACCTTGATCGGCCAACCGCACCTGGATCTGGACCCGAGCAAGATGTGGACGCTCGACGACGTCCGAGGCAACACCTTCAACAGCCCGAACGTGCTGCTCAACGAGATGAGCGACGACGAGCGGCAGGCGCATATCGCCGCCTACCGCGCCGGTGCTGTCACCGCCTGATCACCCCGTACTCCGGTGGGTGGCGCTCCGCCTGGTCCTGCGCCGCCCACCGGATCCCACCCGAGAACGCCAACGCCTGTGAGGAGGCACGGTGGCTGACACCCATCGCATCAGTTTCGAACCGGTGGACATCGAGATGGATGTCGCCGAGGACGAGAACATCCTGGACGCCGCGTTTCGGCAGGGCATTCACCTGATGCACGGCTGCCGCGAGGGCCGCTGCTCGGCCTGCAAGTCCTATCTGCTCGACGGCGATGTCCAGATGGACAACTATTCGACGTTCGCCTGCAACGACGCCGAGGTCGAAGAGGGCTATGTGCTGCTGTGCCGGTCGCACGCCTTCAGCGATTGCACGATCGAATTGCTGAACTTCGACGAGGACGAGCTCCTGGGCGGTGTGCCGATCCAGGATGTCCGCACGCACGTCACCGCGATCGAGCCGGTGACCCGCGACATCGTGTCGCTGCGGCTGTTGGCCGTCGAACCGGCCACCTTCGAGTTCCGAGCCGGCCAGTACGCCGACATCCACATCCCGGGCACCGATGAACACCGGTCCTTCTCCATGGCGAGCACCGCGGCCACGCCGGGACAGGTGGAGTTCCTGATCAAGAAGTACCCCGGCGGCAAGTTCTCCGGATTGCTGGACGACGGGATCAGCGTCGGTGACGAACTGACCATCACCGGGCCGTACGGGACCTCCACACTCAAGGACGGTCACATCCTGCCGGTCATCTGCATCGCCGGCGGCGCCGGGATGGCGCCGGTGCTGGCCCTGCTGCGGCACATGAGTGAGACCGCGAGCCCGCGCGCCGTGCGGTTCTACTACGGCGCCCGGACCGCGGCCGACCTCTTCTACCTCGACGAAATCGCCGAGGTAGGGGCGGGTTTGGTGGATTTCACCTTCACCGCCTGCCTGTCCGAGTCGATGGCCGGTGCGCTCCCCGACACGGTGACCGTCGAACACGGCAACGTCACCGACGTCGTCGCCCGGCACGAAGGCGATATCGCCCGATCGGAGATCTATCTGTGCGGGCCGCCTCCGATGGTCGATGCCGCCCTCGAGTTGCTCGACACCCACGCCGTGCCCAAAGACCAGGTGTTCTACGACAAGTTCACCAGCCCGATCTTCGACTGACCGGTTGCAGCCCCACAGAGAGAGAAAACCATGTCCACAGCCCCCACGCCCACCACGACGAAGCAACGCAGCTTCCCCAAGATCGAGTTCACCGACTCGGAGGCGGGGGCACTGGAGTTCCCCAGTTCGCGAAGCCGGAAGTTCACCTACTATCAGCCCGCCAAACTGCGCTCCACGATGTACGAGGACGTCACCGTCGACGTCCAGCCCGACCCGGAACGGCACCTGTCCCAGGGGTGGATCTACGGATTCGGCAACGGTCCCGGCGGTTACCCGCAGGATTGGACCGTCGCCAAATCCGCCAACTGGCATGCGTTCCTGGACCCCAACGAGGAATGGGACCAGACCATCTACCGGAACAACACCGCGGTGGTCAAGCAGGTGGAACTGTGCCTCAAGAACGCCAAGCGGGCCAAGGTGTACGACGGGTGGAACGGTGCCTGGCTGACCTTCCTGGAGCGCAACGTCGGAGCCTGGATGCACGCCGAGAACGGGTTGGCACTGCACGTCTTCACCTCCATCCAACGGTCGGCCCCGACCAACATGATCAACACCGCGGTGGCGGTCAACGCCGCCCACAAGATGCGCTTCGCGCAGGATCTGGCGCTGTTCAATCTCGACTTGTCCGAAGAGGCACCGGGTTTCGACGGCCAGGCGCACCGACAGGTCTGGCAGTCCGCCTCCGAATGGCAGCCCACCCGCGAGGTGGTCGAGCGGCTGACCGCCGTCGCGGACTGGTGCGAACTGCTGTTCGCCACCAACATCGTGTTCGAACAGCTCGTCGGCTCGCTGTTCCGCAGTGAACTGGTGATGCAGATCGCCGCGCGCAACGGCGACTACATCACCCCCACCATCGTCGGTACCGGTGAGCACGACTACGACCGCGACCTGGCCTACACCCGAAACCTCTTCCGGTTACTGGTCCGTGACGAGGAGTACGGCGAGTCCAACAAGAAGCTGTTCTCGTCCTGGCTGTCCACGTGGGTGCCGCGCTGCCTGGCGGCCGCCCGTGCGCTGCAGCCGCTGTGGTCGCAGCCGGCCGAAAAGACGATCACGTTCGCGGCCAGCCTCGGCGCCGCCGAGGAGAAGTTCACATCCCTGCTCGAGGCAATCGAGCTCGATACCCCTGAGGAGTTGGTCAAGTGAGCATGCAGTTCGGATCGGCCACCGAGTTCTCCAACAAATGCGGTGTGACACTGATGAATACGCCGATCGGCCGGGTCGTCGCCGACGTGATGGGCGCCAAGGAGGGGGTGGAGCTCACCGAGTATCCCTCCATGATCCGGGTCGACGGCGAACGGTTGCTCGACTTCGACTATGCGGAGCTCACCGATGCCCTCGGTGAGGAGTTCGACGGCTCGATCTTCGAAGAGATCAGCTCCACCCATTACGGGCGCATGGTGCACCTGGACGACAAGACGCTGCTGTTCGCCAGCCCAGAAGACGCCGCCGAGTACATCGGCTTCGACCTCACCGCGAAATAACCCCACCACCAAGGAGCCTCGATGTACACCAAGGACGGCAACTCCTACTTCATCGTCGACGGGCACGTCCACATCTGGGACGGCCGCGCGTCGAACCACAAGAACGTGCACGGAAAGCAGTTCATCGACTGCTTCTACGACTACCACCGCAACCTGTCACCGGCGGACGCGCTGTGGGACTACGACACCTACACCTATTACGGCGGTGAACGGTTGATGCGCGACCTGTTCGTCGACGGCTACGTGGACCACGCCATCTTCCAGGCCACCCTGCTCAGCGACTTCTACGTCAACGGATTCGGCCAGACCGAGGAGGCGTTCGGCCTGGCCCGCCGCCACCCCGACAAGCTGACCTACAACCACGCCTACGACCCACGGCACGGTGAGGCGGGCCTGGAGCAGCTGCGTCGCGATGCCGAGCGCATGGGCCTGCAGGGCGTCAAGCTCTACACGGCGGAATGGCACGGCGATTCCCGCGGCTACAAGCTCGACGATCCCTGGTCGCGGCGCTACCTCGAAGAGTGCATCGCGCTCGGTATCCGAAACATCCACGTACACAAGGGTCCGACGATCCGGCCCTTGGACCGGGATTCCTTCGACGTCGCGGATGTCGACAAGGTGGCCACCGACTATCTCGAGCTCAACTTCATCGTCGAGCATGTCGGACTGCCCCGGTTGGAGGACTTCTGCTGGATCGCGACCCAGGAATCGAACGTCTACGGCGGGCTGGCCGTCGCGCTCCCGTTCATCCACACCCGGCCGCGCTACTTCGCCCAGATCATCGGGGAGCTGCTCTACTGGCTGGGCGAGGACCGGATCCTGTTCGGCAGCGATTACGCCCTGTGGACCCCCAAGTGGCTGGTGGAGACGTTCGTCGACTTCGACATCCCGGAGGACATGCGGTCGGAGTATCCGTCGATCACCGTGGCGCAGAAACAGAAGATCCTCGGCTTGAACGCCGCCGCCCTCTACGGCCTGGACGTCCCCGCCCAGTTCCGCGAACAGGACAGCGCCGCCGCCATCGCCGAGGCGGTCCCGCTGTGACCGCGATGCTGGCCGCGGTCGATGCCCTGGTGTGGGCGGCACTGGACACGGTGCTCGATCCGGAACTGGACCAACCGATCACCGAGCTCGGCTTCGTCAGATCGGTGGCGATCGACGACACCGGTGTCACCGTGCACCTGCGGCTGCCCACGGCATTCTGCTCGCCGAACTTCGCCTATCTGATGGCATCGGACGCCGTGGACGCCCTGCGGCTGGTCGAGGGCATCGGGGAGGTGCGGGTGCTGCTCGACGATCACCACGACAGCGACAAGATCAATGCCGGACTGGCCGCCGATGCGGGCTACCTCGGCACGTTCGGGTCCGAGGCGGTCGAGAGCCTCGACGAGCTGCGGAAGACCTTCCAGCGCAAGGCCCACACGGCGGCCATGGAACGCTGCGTGGTCGGCGCCATCCGCGCCGGCCGCTGCACACCCGAGGACATGCACCGGTTGACGCTGCGGGACCTCCCGGACGGCGACCAGAAATCGGCGCTGCTGCGGCGGCGGTTCACCATCGGATTGAGCACCTGTGCCAACAGCCGGGTGCTGGTGGACGAGGACGGCCGGCCGCTGCGCCCCGAGCAGGCGCCGATGCGGCTGCGGTTCGCGCGGTCGGTGCGGATCTCGATCGAGGGAAACGCGCATTTCTGCCGGGGTCTGCTGGCCACCCGTTACGGCGAGAAGGACACGTCGGCAACACAATTCACCAATACCAGAACCAGGAGTCCGCGATGAAGGCAGTCCAGGTGGTCGGGTACCACACCAAACTGCAGATGACCGACGTGCCGGCCCCGACCGTCGAAGGGCCACTGGATGTGGTGGTCCGCATCGGCGGTGCGGGTGTCTGCCGCACCGACCTGCACATCCTGGAAGGCCAATGGGCCGAGAAATCGGGTGTCACGCTGCCCTACACCATCGGTCACGAGAACGCCGGGTGGGTGCACGACGTGGGTGACGCGGTGACCAACGTGGCCCCGGGGGACAAGGTGATCCTGCATCCCCTGATCACCTGCGGGCTGTGCCGGGCGTGCCGCTTCGGCAATGACGTCCACTGCGAGAACAACAAGTTCCCCGGCATCGACACCAACGGTGGGTACGCCGAGTACCTGCGCACCACCGCCCGCAGCGTGGTGCGGATCGACGAATCGCTGGAGCCTGCCGACGTGGCGGCCCTCGCCGATGCCGGCCTGACCGCCTACCACGCCGTCGCCAAGGTGGCGCGGACCACCCGGCCCGGTGATGTGTGCGTGGTGATCGGCGCCGGCGGTCTCGGGCACATCGGCATCCAAGTGCTGAAGGCGATCTCGGGTACCACCGTCGTCGTGGTCGATCGCAACCCGGCCGCGGTGGCGCTGGCCGTCGAGATCGGCGCCGACCGGGGCATCGTCGCCGACGGCACACACGTCGAGCAGATCCGTGATCTCACCGGCGGACACGGTGCCGAGGCCGTCCTGGACTTCGTCGGTGAGGGTGGCGCAACCAAGGAAGGCGTCGCCATGTTGCGCCGCGCCGGCAACTACTTCGTGGTCGGCTACGGCGAGAACATCGATGTCCCGACCATCGACATCATCTCGACCGAGATCAATTTCATCGGCAATCTGGTGGGTTCCTACAACGATCTGCAGGAGCTGATGACGCTGGCCGCCCAGGGCAAGGTCACGTTGCACACCAGCAAGTACGCGCTCGACGACTTCCAAACCGCGCTCGACGATCTCGATGCCGGCCGGGTGCGCGGCCGCGCGATTCTCGTGCCGTAACCCGGATCCGAAAGACCGACAGAAAGGAACAGGCCATGGCCAAGGAACTGCGGTACAACACCGATGCCCGTGCCCGGCTGGAGTTCGGCGTCAACGCGCTGGCCGACGCGGTCAAGGTCACGCTCGGCCCGAAAGGGCGAAATGCGGTGCTGGAGAAGCTGACCGGTCCGCCCACCATCACCAACGACGGTGTCACCATCGCCCGGGAGATCCAACTGGCCGACCCGTTCGCCAACATGGGCGCCCAGTTGGTCAAGGAGGTCGCGATGAAGACCAACGGTGTCGTCGGTGACGGCACCACCACCGCCACCGTGCTCGCCCAGGCGATGGTCCGGGAAGGGTTGCGGGCCGTCGACGCGGGAGCCAACCCCATGCGGCTGCGCAAGGGTATCGAACGCACCGTTCCGGTGGTGCTGCAGGCGCTCACCGAACAGTCCGTCCCGGTGGGCGGCGGTGACCTGCTGCGCATCGCCACCCTGGCGGCCAGCGACGACGAGACCATCGGCGAAGCGATCTTCCGGGCGGTCGAACACGTCGGTGAGGCCGGGGTGATCACCACCGAGGAGGGCGATGAGCTCGGGCTGACGGTCGACGTGGTGGACGGCATCGAGTTCGACCACGGCTACATCTCGGCGTACATGGTCACCGATCCCGAACGGATGGAAGCCGTCCTGGAGCATCCACTGATCCTGCTGACCAACCGCAAGATCACCGCGGTGCAGGACATCATGCCGGCCGTCGAAGCGGCCAAGCGCGCCGACCGCCCGCTGCTCGTGCTCGCCGAGGACGTCGACGGACCGGCCCTGCAGCTGTTGGTCGGCGGCAACATGCACCGCACCATGCAATCGGTGGTGGTCCGGGCGCCGGGTTTCGGGCATCGCCGGGTGGCCGAACTCGAGGACCTGGCCGTGGCGCTGGGCGGTCACGTCATCGCCAAGGACACCGGTATCGAATTGTCCGAAGTGCTCGGCGAACATCTCGGATCGTGTGAACGCGTCACCGTCACCGAGGAACAGACCACGATCGTCGGGGCACATGGCGCCCAGCGGTTGGTGGACGCCCGCGTCAGCCAGCTGGAAGCTCAGCGCGACCGCGCCAGGATCGACGCCGATCGCGACAACCTTGAGCTGCGGATCGCCCGGTTGACGGGGCGCGTGGCCGTGATCCGGGTCGGCGGTGCGACCAGCGTGGAGCTCAAGGAACGGATGTTGCGTGTCGAGGATGCGTTGGCGGCCACCAGAGCGGCGATGCAGGCCGGCATCGTGTCCGGCGGGGGGACGGCGCTGGCCCAGGCCCACCGTGCGCTGGCGGGGTTGCAGCTGCCCGGCGACGAAGCGGTCGGGACCCAGGTGGTCAGCCGGGCCCTGGCCGAGCCGCTGCGCTGGATCGCGCACAACGCCGGTTTCGAGGGTGACGACGTCGTCCAGATCGTGCAGGATCTTCCGCTCGGCCACGGATTCGACGCGCTGACAGGCGAATACGGCGACATGTTCGAGGCAGGGGTGATCGACCCGCTGAAGGTGACCCGTGCCGCGTTGGAGAGCGCCGCGTCCATCGCCGCCCTGCTGATCACCACCGAGACCGCGGTGGTCGAGCAGGTGATCGGTAATCCGGGAGCCATCATCGCACCCGGTTTCGGTGACCTGGCCGAGGGCATGGTCCGTCCCTCGAACATCTACTGAAAGCCGGATCCGACGTGAAAGCGCTTGTGTACCACGGCTCAGGGCAATCATCCTGGGAGTCCGCGCCGGACCCCGGGATCCGGGAACCCACCGATGCGGTGGTGCGGGTGGATGCGGTCACGATCTGCGGCACCGACCTGCACATCCTCAAGGGTGACGTGCCCGAGGTGACCCCGGGACGGATATTGGGCCACGAGGCGGTCGGCACTGTCGTCGACATCGGGCGATCGGTGACGCGGGTACGGGTCGGTGATCGGGTGCTGGTGTCGTGTGTCAGCGCCTGCGGGTCGTGCCGGTATTGCCGGGCCGCCGCGTTCGGCCAGTGCCTGGGCGGCGGCGGGTGGATCCTGGGCCACCTGATCGACGGCACGCAGGCGGAATACGTCCGGGTTCCGTTCGCGGACAACTCCACCTTCACGATTCCCGACGGAGTCGGCGACGAGCAGATGATCCTGCTGGCCGACATCCTGCCGACGGCATACGAGGTGGGCGTCCTCAACGGTCGGGTCCGGCCCGCCGATGTGGTCGCCGTCGTCGGTGCCGGGCCGATCGGTCTCGCGGCAATCCTGACCGCAAAACTGTTCAGCCCCAGGCATATCGTCGCGATCGACCGCGCCGAGAGCAGGTTCGATGCGGCGCGCAAGATCGGTGCCGACACGGTGGTCAACAATGCGATCGACGACCCCGCAGTGGTCATCGCCGAATTGACCGAGGGACTGGGCGCCGATGTGACCATGGAGGCGGTGGGCATTCCGGCCACCTTCGAACTGGCAACCGAACTGGTCAGACCCGGTGGACACGTCGCCAACATCGGGGTGCACGGTAGCTCGGTGACCCTGCATCTGGAGACGCTGTGGAGCCGGAACCTGACGATGACCACCGGTCTGGTGGATACCTACTCGACACCGACTCTGATCGAGTTGATCGCGGCCGGTCAGCTGGATACGTCGACGCTGATCACTCACCGTTTCGGACTCGACGAGTTCGAGACGGCCTATGACGTGTTCGCCCGCGCCGGGGACACCGGCGCGCTCAAGGTACTCCTGGAAGGAACACACCGGTGATCTTCATCGTGGTCAAGTTCGACGTGGCGCCGCAGCGGCGGGACGAATGGCTGTCGACCACTGCCGATTTCACCGCCGCGACCCGAGCCGAACCGGGCAACCTGTGGTTCGAATGGTCGCGCAGCGTCGCCGACGATGCGGAATACGTCCTGGTGGAGGCCTTCCGCGATCAGCAGTCCGGCATCGAGCACGTGCGATCCCAACATTTCCGCGACGGACTCGCGGCCATGCGTCCACTACTGGCCCGCACACCGCGGATCATCAACGTCGAGGTCGACGGTGACGATTGGTCGGAGATGGGCGAACTGCGGATCGAGTGAGGCGCCGGAGCCCGCCGGCGGCGTCCAGATTTGAGGGATTCCTGGCCGAAAGCGGGCAGCGCCGGGGCTATGTCGCGTCCCAGTATGGATGTCGGAGAGAGTCCGACAACCACACGACGAAGGCGCGACCATGTCAGAGATCATCGGCGGCATCGAGGTTCCCGACACCGCGGCGGTTGCCGAAGCCACCCGCATCCTGTGGGACAGCACCAGCCCACTCATCTACCATCACTCGCGCCGCGTCTTCTTCTTCGGCCAGATCCACGCGCGCCGACTGGGCATCGCACCCGATCCCGAATTGCTCTACCTGGCCGCCATGTTCCACGACACCGGTCTGGTCACCCCGTTCTCCGACGCCGAGCAGCGATTCGAGGTCGACGGGGCCGACCACGGGCGCGCATTCCTGCTCGAACGCGGTTTCTCCGCCACCGCGGCCGACACCGTATGGACCGCGATCGCGTTGCACACCACGCCGGGGATACCGGGGCGGATGGGCCCGGAGATCGCGGCAACACATCTGGGCGTGCTGACCGACGTGGTCGGTGTCGGCCTGGACGCGCTGCCCGACGGCCAGGTGGACGAGATTCTCGCCGTCCACCCGCGGGGTGATTTCAAGAACGCTTTCCTCAACGCCTACTTCGACGGTCTCAAGAACCGCCCGGAGACCACGATCGGCACCGTCAACGCCGACGTCGTCGAACATTTCATGCCCGATTTCCGGCGGGTGACCACCGTCGAGCGCATGCTGGGTTCACCCTGGCCGAGCTGACCGCGCGCCCGTCGCACCCGCGAAAACCGTTGAGAGGAAACCATATGCAGGCCATCACCATCCGCGACCGGGACGCCGGCATCGAGGGACTCACCCGCACCGAGGTGCCCTACCCGCACGCTGCCGAGAACGACGTCATCGTCCGTGTCCACGCCGCCGGCTTCACCCCGGGGGAACTCGACTGGCCGGCAACCTGGACCGACCGAGCCGGCCGGGACCGCACGCCCACGGTCCCCGGCCACGAACTGTCCGGGGTCGTCGCCCAACTCGGATACGGCACCACCGGGCTGACGGTCGGGCAGCGGGTGTTCGGCCTCGTCGACTGGTGCCGCGACGGCTCGCTGGCCGAATACACCGCCGTCGAAGCCCGCAACCTCGCACCGCTGGCCGCCGACATCGACCACACCGTGGCCGCGGCGCTGCCGATCTCGGGCCTGACGGCCTGGCAGGGGCTGTTCGTGCACGGCGGGCTGCGCACCGGCCAGACGGTCATCGTGCACGGCGCGGCCGGTGGTGTGGGATCGGTCGCCGTCCAACTGGCCCTGGAGGTGGGCGCCCGGGTCATCGGCACCGGCCGCGCCGACGACCGTGAGGTGGTGCTCGGCCTCGGTGCGCACGCCTTCGTGGATCCGGGTGCGGCCCCGTTGACCGACCTCGGCGCCGTCGACATGGTGTTCGACGTCATCGGCGGTGACATCCTGGCGCAGTCGGCGGCGCTGGTGCGCCCCGGCGGCACCGTGGTGAGTGTCGCCGAGCCACCTGCCGTCCGGCCCGAAGACGGCCGGGCGGTCTTCTTCGTCGTCGAACCGGACCGGGCACAGTTGCTCGAGCTGGCGCAGCGCGTCCGGACCGGGCGCCTGAGGCCCGTGATCGGCGCGGTGCGCCCACTCGCCGAAGCCGTCGACGCGTTCGCCCGCCGCACCCGCACGCCCGGGAAAACGATCATCCGGGTGGCCGACACCGAGGGAGAGCGGTCATGATCCGCGTGAGTCCCGCTCAGGGCGCGCTGACCGCGGTCGCCGCGTTGGTGGTCGGGTGTGCTGCTTCCGCCGCCCAACCGGCGTCGGCGTCGCCGCCGTCGGAAACGTTGGCACCCCTGCTGGAACAGGTGCTGCCCAATGTTCCCGGAAAGACCTTCACTTCGGCGACGGTGACCTTTTCACCCGCCGCCCGCGCGGTGCCGCATCGCCATGGTGACGCCTTCGTCTACGCCTATGTGCTCGAAGGAACGGTGCGCAGCCAGCTCGAAGGCCAACCGGACCGGGTGTTCCATCAAGGGGAGAGCTGGTCCGAAGCCCCAGGGGCACATCACCTTTCGACAGCGAATACCAGCTCGACCGAGCCGGCGAAACTCCTGGTCGTCTTCGTCGCCGACACCGGTCAGCCGCTCAAGGTCGACGACCCGCCCGGGTGAGGCGGTTCGCCACCGCGTGCCGTGCCGAACCGGCGGCGGTAGGCAGCGGGGCTCATCGACATACGTTTTGCGAACACCCGGCGCATGCTTTCGTAGCTGGGAAACCCGGCCCGCGTGGCCGCGTGTGTGGCGGTGTGCCCCTGGTCGAGCAGCGCCCTGGCCATGTCGAACCGGATGTTCTCCACGTACTTGGCCGGTGTGATGGAGAGTTCTTCGCGGAACAGGCGGGTCAGGTGGCGGGTGCTCACGTCGAGGTGCTTGGCGAGTTCGCCGATCGAGTGGTCGCCCTGCGGATCCGCGGTCACCAGATCGGCGATCCTGCGCAGCGCCGGCGTCCGCGGCGGCGGCCCCTGCAGGGGCGCGGAGAACTGTGACTGCCCGCCGGACCGTTGCAGATACACCACCAGGGTGCGTGCCACGTCGCGGGTGAGGTCCGCTCCATGGTCCTCCTCGACCAACGCCAGTGCCAGGTCGATGCCGGCGGTCACCCCGGCCGAGGTGTAGGTGTTGCCGTCGCGGACATAGATGGCATCGGGTTCGACATGGCACGTCGAGCACCGGCGCGAGAGTTGACCGGTGACCCGCCAGTGCGTGGTCGCCCGCTTACCGTCCAGCAGGCCGGCCGCCGCGAGGATGAAGGCGCCGGTGCAGATCGACGCGACGCGGCGGGCGCCGGGTGCCGGCAGCCGCGCGGCCGCCGCGAGTGACCGAGGCACCGGCGTCCGCGGGTAGAGATCGGAGCCGGGAACCAGGTACGTGTCGGGTGCGAGATCGACCGACACCACCCCGTCGACGGTGATGCCGAAACCCAGGTTCGACCGCACGGTGTCACCCGTCGGGGACATCAGCACGATTCGGTAGTCGGCACCGAACCGGTTGGCCTCCTTGAACACTTCGGCCGGACCCGCGACGTCGAGCAAGGTCACACCGTCATAGACGAGAATCGCGATCAGGCGTTGCGCGGGCACGGCCATGGGCACGATTATCGGCGAATCCGAACCGGTGCATCGACGGAACGGGTTTTGCCGGCAGCCGGCCGGCGCGAATACTGTCCGCATGCCGGGCACAGTCACCGTCGGGATCGCACAATGGCAGCCCCGCTGCGGCGAACCGGACCGCAACCTGCGGGATGCACTGGATTTCATCGCCACGCTGGCCGCCCGCGGATGCGCGTTGGTCGTCCTTCCCGAGCTGTGGCCGTGCGGCTATGACCCGGCGACGGTCGCGACCGACGCACCGGCAGCGGCCGAACCGCTCGATGGCGCGCGGGGGCAGGCGCTTGCCGCCGCGGCCCGCGAGCACCGGATGTGGCTGTTCGCCGGCACGGTGCCCGAGGGCGACGGCACGGACCTGTATAACACCGCGGTGGTGTACGCGCCGGACGGCCGGCTGGCGGCGGCCCACCGCAAGGTCTACCTGTACACACCGCTCGGCGAGGATCGGGTGTTCACGGCGGGGGACCGGGCCACGGTCGTGGACGTCGACGGCATCGGCGTGGTCGGTGTCAGCATCTGTTTCGACGGTGACCATCCCGACTATGCCCGCCTGCTGCACGACCGCGGCGCGCGCGTCGTGGTGGCACCGTGCGCCTACGAGACGGCAACCGAAAGCTGGTGGGACATCTTGTATCCCGCCAATGCGCTGGCCAATGGGCAATGGTGGGTGATGGCGAACCAATGCGGCGGCGCCCTGTTGGGCAAGAGCCGGATCATCGCCCCGGACGGCACGATCGTGGCGCAGGCCAGCCGAGTCGGTCCCGGCGCAGCTCCCGAACTCCTGGTCGCCACCGTCGATCTGGCCGCCGGCGTCCGCGCCGCCGAATCGGCCGCCGGCGCGCTCTGGGCGCAACCGGCACCTCCGCTGAAGCAATAGTTGCGCTTCGGCGCAGAATTTCGTACGGCTGGCCGTGGGCCGGTACGGTACCTGGGAAAGGTGCCGAGCGGAGGGGTGGGTCGTCATGGCGCGGGTGCGTAACCAGGATGCGCGACGCCACCAGCTCGTGTCGGCCGCCATCGAGGTCATCGCCCTGCGCGGAGTCGGCGGAATGCGGGCCAAGGACATCGCCGACGCGGCCGAGATCTCGCCGCGGCTGGTGGCCTACTACTACCCGGAGATCGAAGACCTCATCGACGACGTCTATCGCAGCGCGGTGGACCGGTACTACTGGCAACGGCTGGAAGCCATCAACAAACTCGACGACCCCCGCGACCGGTTGGCCAATCTCATCGAATCTGGCCTGCCGGCGGGCGCGGATGACATGCTCAACCGGGCGCTCTACGAATTGGCCGTCAATGCGGGTCGCGATCCCTCCCATGGGACACTGCTGACCCTGTTGTTCGACCGCGAGGTGTCGCTCTACGTCGCGGTGCTCGAAGCCGGCCACGCGTCGGGTCACTTCGCGCTCACCGAGCCTGTGCTGGCCATCGCCCGGAACTTCGTCGCTCTCGAGGACGCCTACGGCATGCACCTCAACGGGGGGAATTCGTCGTTGGACGTCCCCACCGCCGTCGGGCTGTTGCGGTCCTACGCACGCTCGGTCACCGGCGCCCACCTCTAGGATCCGCGCGTCCGGTCCCGCGATCGCTTGCTCGCATGCCGGCCACGGCTTGACTGCGTCGCCGCGGCCGTGCATTCTTTGCGTTCAAGCGCAGAGAATTCGTGAGAGGCGACAGGCGTGCGGGAATGTGGCGGCGGGCGGACCGGCTTCTATCACGACGAACTGTGCCTATGGCACAGCACCGGCGAAGCGGTTCTGTTCCTCCCGGTCGGTGGCTGGCTACAACCGCTGGCGGGCGCCGGACATCCCGAATCCCCGGAGTCCAAGCGCCGCCTGAAGTCGCTACTCGACGTCTCAGGGTTGACCGCCAGGCTGGCGGTCAGCAGCGCCGACCCCGCCACCGTCGACGATCTGCAGCGGGTGCACACCGACGAGTACATCCGGCGGTTCCAGGCGCTCAGTGCCGGCCGCGGCGGCGAGATCGGCCCCGAAGCGCTGTTCTCCCGAGGGGGTTTCGACATCGCTTCGCTGTCTGCGGGACTGGCCAAACAAGCCGTCCTGGACGTGCTCGACGGCAAGCACCCCAACGCCTTCGCGCTGTCGCGGCCACCGGGACATCACTGCCTGCCCGATACCGGCATGGGATTTTGCCTTTTGGCCAACATCCCCATCGCGATCGAGGCCGCCAAGGCGAGCCGCGGGCTGGGCAAGGTCGCTGTCATCGACTGGGATGTGCACCACGGCAACGGCACCCAGCACATCTACTATGAGCGTGCCGACGTGCTGACCATATCGCTGCACCAAGAGAACTGCTTTCCCGTCGACTCCGGCGCCGTGACCGAGCGCGGTGACGGTCCGGGCCGGGGCTTCAACATCAACGTTCCGCTGCCGCCGGGCTCCGGGCATGACACCTACCTGCACGCCATGCGCGCCATCGTCATCCCGGCGCTGGAGCGGTTCCGTCCCGAGCTCATCGTCGTGGCAAGCGGTTTGGATGCCAACGCCGTCGACCCTCTGGCACGACAGCTGTTGCACGCCGGGTCCTTTCGCGAGATGACACGCCTGGTTCGCCAGGCCGCCGACGGCTTGTGCGGCGGGCGACTGGTCGTGGTGCACGAGGGCGGATACGCCGAATCGACCGTACCGTTCTGCGGCCTTGCCGTCGTCGAAACGCTGTCGGGCATCCGCACCGACGTCGTCGATCCGTTCGAGCAGACGTTCATCGCCCAGCAGCCGACGGCACGGGTGCTCGAGTACCAGCGCGCCATCGTCGACGACATCGCCCGCGCACTCCACGCACCGCTCACCGCCACCAACCGAGAGGACGGCATCCACCCATGACCGACATCATCGAGGCCCAGCAGGCTCCGGCTCCCGACCCGGAGGCGAGCGACCTTGGCCGGCTGGCCCAGCGCCACCTCGTCATGAGCTTCACCCCTAAAACCGCGTACACGGACGCCCCGCCACCGGTGATGGTGCGCGGCGAGGGCAGCCACCTGTGGGACGCACACGGCCGTGAGTACGTCGACGCATTGGCCGGATTGTTCTGTGTGAATGTCGGATACAGCTTCGGGGCCGAGATCGGTGATGCGGTCCGCAACCAGATGGCCGATCTGCCGTACTACACCAATTGGGGGGTGGCTCACCCGCCGGCGGTGAAGCTGGCCGCCAAGATCGCCGAACTCGCGCCGCCCGGGTTGGATCGGGTGTACTTCACCTCCGGTGGTGGCGAATCCAACGAGGCGGCCATCAAGCTGATCAGGCAGTACCACCAGGCGCGTGGCGAATACACCAGGATCAAATTCCTGTCGCGCCGGGCCGCCTACCACGGCACGTCGATGGGCGCCCTGTCGCTCAACGGGATGACGAACCTGCGCAAGCAGTTCGAGCCGTTGATGTACGGTTCGCGGCACATCACCAACTGCAAGCGCTACAAGCGGCCCGCCGGTGAGACCGAACGGCAGTTCACCGCGTCGCTGTTGCGCGAGATCGACACCTTGATCGTCCAAGAAGGACCCGATACGGTGGCCGGGATCTTCCTCGAGCCGCTGCAGAATGCCGGTGGGTCGCTGGTTCCGCCCGCCGGATTCCACGCCGGCGTGCGCGAGCTCTGCGACCGGTACGGCATCGTGCTGGTGGCCGACGAGGTGATCTGTGGCTTCGGCCGATTGGGGGAGTGGTTCGGTTCGAGCCGGTTCGACGTCCAACCGGACATCATCACGTTCGCCAAGGGGGTGTCCTCGGCGCACGCACCGCTCGGCGGCATGATCACCAAGAGCGAGATCCTCGACGCCGTCAACGACGGGCCGGACGGAATGTATCTGCACGGCTTGACCTTCGGCGGCCATCCCGCCGCCTGTGCGGCGGGACTGGCGAATATCGCGGTGATGGAGCGCGAGGACGTGCTGGGCAACGTCAGGCGTAACGAGGCGTACTTCCGCACTGCGCTGGATGGTCTGCTCGACACGCGACTTGTCGGTGACGTCCGCGGCATCGGCTATCACTACTCGCTGGAACTGGTCACCGACAAGGACCGGTGTGCGTGGAGGGCGGCGACGAGTGCCGACGACTTCGTCTACACCATGCTGCAGCCGGCCCTGCTCGACGCCGGAATCCTCTGTCGCGCAGCGGTCGACCACGAAGGTACCCCGCTGGTCCAGTTCTCGCCGCCGTTGGTGTTCACCCGGTCGGATATCGATGATCTGGTGACCCGGATGCGCCGACTGCTCGAGGAACTTGCGGATCGGGTGTTGTGACGCGTTGACGGTTCGCCCGCACCCCACGGGATGCGGGCGAATTGTCGTGCTTACCAACAGATTTTGATAGTGCGGCGAAAGTGCTTGTATCACAACAGGCATCGGAAGAATCGATCTTCTGTGCAGGAAAAGAGTTCTTTACAGATTGCTGCGGCGGCCGCAGTGTCATACCTCACAGGGGCGGTACTGCCCGCCCGTCACATTCCGAACGAAGGTGCGATACATGGCCTCAGACAAGCCGATCGAAGTGTCGGCGGACCAGCAGACCGCTCGGGCCGCCAGCGAGACCAAACATCTGCAGAAGTCGCTGGGCCGCCTGGACATCATCTTCCTCATCGTCGCGGCGGTGGTGTCCATCGAGGTGCTCGGGCAGGTTTCCAGTTTCGGCGGGCAGACGTTCACCTGGGCGCTGGTGCTCGCGGTCTTCTTCCTGGTGCCGTACGGCCTGATCTTCGCCGAGATCGGCAGCACCTTCACCGACGAGGGCGGGGTGTACGTCTGGGTGCGCCGCGCCTTCGGCCGCCCGATGGCGGCGATCGCGTCGCTGCTGACCTGGATCACCCAACCGGTGTGGGTGGGCGGCTCGTGCACCTTCATCGCCGCCGAGGTGTGGAGCCAGTACGTCATGCCCTTCGATCACGGTTCGCTGACCGATTACCTCTTCAAGACGGTGTTCATCTGGATCACCGTGCTGGCGGCGGTGGTCAGCCTGCGCCACGGCAAGTGGATCCCCAACGCCGGAGCCATCCTGAAGATCCTGTTCCTCGCCGGTTTCCTCGTCACCGCGGCTATCTACGCCGCTCGCAACGGTCTTGCCGGCCTGGCGGCCGGTGACTTCTCCCCGACGCTGGCCGGCCTGCTCGGGGTGACACCGCTGCTGCTGTTCTCCTACCTCGGTTTCGAATCCGGCAACAGCGCCGCCGAGGAGATGAAGAAACCGGCACGGGACGTGCCGATCGCCATCGCACGGTCCTCCGCCATCGCCGCGGCCGCCTACCTGCTGCCCATCGCCGCCATCCTGCTGGTGGTGCCCGCCGACAAGATCACCGGAATCGGCGGTTTGATGGAGGCTGTCGCCACCGTCTACAGCGTCTACGGTTCGGCGGCCCCGGTCATGCTGACCCTCACCGGAATCGTCTTCACCCTGGTCCTGATGACCCAGGGTTCGGCGTGGATGATCATCAGCGACCGGATGCAGGCCATGGCCGCCGCCGACGGGGCGTTCTTCCGCGGTTTCTTCGGGCGCTTCCACCCGAAGCTGGGCACCCCGGTTCGGGTCAACCTGCTCTCCGGCGTGGTGGGCACCGTCTTCATGGTGTCCGCGATGGCGGTCAGCGGCTCCGCGGCCGCGGTGTTCGCCGTGGTGCTGTCGATCGCGGTCTCGACGTTCCTGCTCAGCTACCTGATCTCGATCCCCGCGGCGGTCCGGCTGCGCACGGCGTTCCCCGACATCGCGCGGCCGTTCAAGGTGCCGGTGTCCGACAACGGCTTCCGGGCCCTGGGTGCGCTGTGCTTCGCGTGGGTGGTGCTCGGCAGCTGGGTTGCCGTGTTTCCCGGCACCCTGGATCGCCTCTTCGGCCTGGAGTACGACTTCGAGGCAACCTGGGGTGTCAGCGCGGTCGTCTTCGAACTGTTCACCCTCGGCACGCTGGCCGCGCTGGCTGCCCTCGGGATCGTGGGCTATGTGACCGCCAAGCCGCTGCGCATGGAGGCCGCACGCAGTGAACGTCCGGCCGGGGCGGGCCGGCCCGCCGAACAGCCCCGGTAGCCTGCCGGCCTGCTGTATCGCCAAAATCGATGCAGTTGCGCGATTCTTTGTGATTTACCTGTCCTAGCCGCTCGCCAATACTCAGGTGATCGAGGACGCCACCGCGGAAACGCCGTTTGTCGAAAGTCGGTATCGCATGACTGCAGCCACGCCCACGCCCGAATCGGTCGAGCGCCGGACGATCGAACACATCCCGATCGACGAGCGGCACGGCCGCGCTCGCGACCTGTTCACGGTGTGGTTCGGCTCCAACATCATGTTGCTGACCATCATCACCGGCGCCCTGGCCACCACCGTCTTCGGCTTGCCGCTGTGGGCCGGCGCGCTCTCGGTGGTGCTGGGCAACGTCGTCGGCGCCGTGGTGATGGCGCTGCACGCCGCCCAAGGGCCGCAGATGGGGGTGCCGCAGATGCTGCAGACCCGCGCGCAGTTCGGCTCCTACGGCAGCCTGCTGGTCGTCGTCCTCGTCGTGTTCATGTATCTGGGCTTCTTCGCCTCCAACGCGGTGCTCGGCGGCCAAGCGCTGGCGAAGGTGACCGGGCTGCCGACCAGTTGGGCCATCATCGTCATCTGTGCGATCAGCGTGGTCGCGACCATGGTGGGCTACCGGCTGATCCACCGGGTGACCGCGATCCTTTCGGTCGTCGCCGGTGGCGCGCTCGTCGTCGCGTTCGTGTGGATCATCGGGGTCAACGGTGTCCCGGACGGCACGTGGCACACCGACGGTTTCTCGTGGGCCGGCTTCATGGCCACCCTGTCGGTGGCCGCGCTCTGGCAAATCGCCTATGCCCCTTATGTTTCGGACTACACCCGCTATATGCCTCGCGATACCGGTCAGCGCGCCGCGTTCTGGGGCACCTACTCCGGCTGCGTGCTGGGGTCGGTGCTGCCCATGCTGCTCGGTGTGCTGGTGGGTGCCGCACTGCCGGACGACGACACGATGGAGGGGCTGTCCACGCTGACGCACGGGGTCAGCACCGGCGTGTTCGCCATCTTCGCGATCGGCATCACGGCGACCAACGCGATGAACCTGTACTGCGGCACGTTGTCCACCATCACGGTGGGGCAGAACATCTTCCCGACGTGGAGCCCGCGGGCCGGCAGCCGCGCGGCGGTGTCGGTGGTGTTGTGCATCATCGCCCTCGTCCCGGCTCTGGTCAGTGCCGACGACTTCCTGGCCAACTACGCCAACTTCCTGGCGCTGCTGCTGTGCGTGCTCATCCCGTGGACGGCGGTCAACCTGGTCGACTATTACCTGCTGCGGCATGGCCACTACGACATAGACGCGCTGTTCGAACGCGACGGTGGCCGCTACGGCCGGTTCAACTGGGTGGCCATCGGGTGTTACTTCGCCGGCATCCTGGTGCAGATCCCGTTCCTGTCCACCACGCTGTTCACCGGTTTCGTCGCCGAAGCGATCGGGCATGTCGACATCTCGTGGATCGTCGGCCTGGTCGTCATCTGCCCCCTGTACTACGTGTTGATGTCGCCGCGGATGCGCAGCGTGGACGCCGCCGATGCCGTGCACGGGGTGGAGAGCGCCGCGTGAGCCATCCGGACTATCTGATCGTCGGCGGCGGCACGGCCGGTTGCATCGTCGCCGCCCGGCTGTCGGAGGATCCGGGCGTCACGGTGACCGTGGTGGAGCCGGGTCCGAGCGATGTCGACGAGCCGCGCGCACGCGACATCCGCCGGTGGGCCGAAATGCTGGAGGGTGAGTACGATTTCGACTACCGCAGCATCGCCCAGGAGCGCGGCAACCCGAACATCCGGCAGGCCCGCATGCATATCCTGGGCGGCTGCTCGACCGCGAACACGATGATCACCTGGCGCCCGCTCGCCGCCGATCTCGACGAATGGGTGGCACTGGGGGCCGACGGGTGGGACTCCGCGACGCTCGATCCGTACTACGACAGGATCGCCGCCCCGATCACGCCGGTCGCGGCCAAGGACCAGAACCCCTATGTCGCCGACGTCGTCGCCTCGGCGCGGCGCGCACTCGACCTGCCGGCACGGACCGCCTGGAACAGTGACCCCGATTTCGCCAGAACCGGCCGGGGCGCAGGCTTTTTCGAGATCGGTTACACGCCCGAGACGCATCTTCGTTCGTCGAGCTCGGTGCACTATCTGCACGAGGCCATCCGCACCCGGCCCAACCTGCGCGTGCTGCACGGGCTGACGGCCGTCAGGGTGCTCGTCGAGGACGGTGCGGCGGTCGGCGTGCTGGTGCGCGACGGCGGCGGAACCACCTCTGAACTGCGCGCGACGCGGGAAACGGTGCTGTGCTGCGGCGCGATCGACACCCCGAAGTTGTTGCAGCTGTCGGGGATCGGCCCCGCGCGGGTGCTCGCCGACGCCGGCGTCGAGGTGCTCGTCGACAGTCCGGGCGTGGGCGAGAACCTGATGGACCACGCCGAGGGACTGATCGTGTGGGAGGCCCGCGGGGACGTCCCGGACACCTGCGCCACCGGCTGGGACGCGGGTGCGGCCGTGCGCCTGCACGACGAGGGGCCGGCCCGGCCGGACATCCTGATGCACTTCCCGGTAGAGGCCGTCGCCGAGCACGCCGTGACCTACGGCACCGAACTCCCGGATCGCATCGTGTCGATCGCCCCGAACGTCGCCAAGCCCAAGAGCAGGGGCCGGATATGGATCACCACCGACGACCCGTCGGCGGCACCCAACATCGACTACCGCTATTTCACCGATCCCGACGGCGCCGACGAAGCCAACCTGATCGCCGGCATCCGGCTGGCGCGTCGCATCGCGGCGCAGGCGCCGATGGCGGACTGGATCGGGCGCGAGGTGTTTCCCGGTGCCGAGTTGACCACCGACGACGAACTGTCGGCACCGCTGCGGGCCACCCATCAGACCGTGTACCACGTGTCGGGCACCTGCCGCATGGGTGCGGCGAACGACCCGATGGCCGTGCTGGATTCGCGGCTGCGGGTCCGCGGTGTCGACCGGCTGCGCGTCGTCGACGCCTCGGTGTTCCCGACCATCCCGTCGGTGAACCCGGTGGGGACCATCATGACCGTCGCCGAGCGGGCCAGTGACCTCATCGCCGAGGACGCGGGCTCGGCCGACCGTCCGGTTGCGGCAGGCCGGTTGGTGTCGCGCTGATCGCGCGACACCAACCGGCCTCCGTCACAAGGCGATCCAGGTGGTCTTGAGACCGGTGTACTTGTCCAGGGCGTGCAGTGACAGGTCGCGGCCGAAGCCGGATTGCTTGAACCCGCCGAACGGTGTCTGGGCGCTGAGCGCGTCGACCGTGTTGACCGATACCGTGCCGGCCCGCAGCGCGGCCGAGACGGTGTGCGCTCGGCGCAGGTCGGTGGTCCAGACCGAGGCGGCCAGCCCGTACACGGTGTCGTTGGCCATCCGGACGGCCTCGTCCTGATCGTCGAACGTCTGCACGGCGAGCACCGGGCCGAACACCTCGTCGGTGACCAGTTCGGCGGCCGGGCCGAGGCCGGTGACGACGGTCGGGGTGATGAAACAGCCGCCGTCGACCCGCTGCCCGCCGATCCGCACCTGCCCCTCGGCGCGTGCCCGCTCGACGAACCCGAGCACGTGCTCGGTGTGGGCCTCGTCCACGATGGCGCCCTGCGCCGCCGCCGGATCCAGCGGATTGCCCGGCTGCATCTCGGCGGCGCGCGCGACCAGTTCCGAGACGAACCGGTCGGCAATCGAGTTCTGCACCAGCAGACGCGAATTCGACGAGCACACCGCGCCCTGGTTGTAGAACGCGCCGAAGAGCGCCTTGTCGACCGCCTGCTCGAGATCGGCGTCCTCGAACACCAGGTTCGGGCTCTTGCCGCCGCACTCCAGCCAGACCTGCTTGAGGTTGGAATCGGCGGCGTAGCGCAGGAATTGCTTGCCGGTGGCGGTGGACCCGGTGAAGGCCAGCACATCGACGTCGGGATGCCGACCCAGCGCGGCACCCGCGGTCTGGCCGAAGCCGGGCACCACGTTGAACACCCCGCGGGGCAGGCCGGCCTGGACGGCCAGCTCGGCCAGTCGCAGCGACGACAGTGGGGCGCGTTCGGACGGTTTGAGTACCACCGAATTCCCGGCGGCCAGGGCCGGGGCCACTTTCCACACCGCCAGGTCGAGGGGGAAGTTCCACGGTGTCACCGCGGCCACCACGCCGAGCGGCTCACGGGTGACCAGGGCCAGGTTGCCTGGCTCGGTGGGCGCGATCTCGCCGTTGATCTTGTCGATCACCTCGCCGTAGTAGGCGAAAAGCCCTGCGGCCGAAGGGACGTCGACGGTGAAGGCCTCGACGACCAGCTTGCCCATGTCCATCGAGTCCAGCAGCGCCAGTTCGACACTGTGCTCCTCGATCAGCTGCGCCAGTCGCAGCAGCACCCGTTTGCGTTCGGTGATCGAGCTGCGCGACCACTCGCCGTCCTCGAAGGCCCGACGGGCGCTGGACACGGCGCGGTCGACATCGGCATCCTGCGCCGACGCCACCGCGGCGATGACGTCCCCCGTCGCCGGGTTGATCGAGTCGAAGGTGGCGCCGGACTGCGCGGGCCAGAACTCGCCGTCGATGAAGATGCCGCCGCGCGGGCGCAACTCGGTGGCATGGCGGGTCCAGTCCGCCAGCGTCGCGGGGTGAGCATCGGCAATGGTCGTCACGTGTTCTCCTTGAGCAGACCGAACGGTGGACACAGGTGTCGAGTCCACCCTGCAACGCCGCCATGCATCTGTACAGCCGGGGTTTCCGAACCTTAGTATCGATTTTCCAGATGCGAGAGGTTTGCGATGTCCGACTACACCTTGCGCCAGCTCGAGTACTTCGTCGCCGTGGCCGAGGCCGGTAGCGTCACGCGCGCCGCGGCATCGGTACACCTGTCCCAGTCGGCGATGTCGGCCGCCCTGGCCGACCTCGAAAACGCGCTGTCGGTACAGCTTCTCGTGCGCCACCACGCGCGCGGCATCAGCCTGACGCCGGCGGGCAAGGAACTGCTGGTCGCCAGCCGCCAGCTCCTGGCGTCGGCGGCCGACCTACGCGCCGTGGCGCAGGGTCTGGGCACCTCACTCAGTGGCACCCTGTCCATCGGGTGCTTCCAAGTCGTCGCCCCGTATCTGCTGCCCGAGCTGCTCGCCGCGGTGGCCGAGAAGCTGCCGCGGCTGCATCTGCACACCACCGAAGTCGATCTCGCCGATCTCGCCGAGGGCGTCGCCAACGGCACCTTCGAACTCGGCATCGGATATGACCTGGTGGACGATCCGCGGTTGAAACGCTGGCCGTTGTTCACCCTGCCGCCCTACGTACTGCTGTCCGGGGAGCATCGCCTGGCGACCAGGGACAGCATCGATCTCGCCGAACTGGCCGACGAACCCATGGTGCTGCTGGACCTGCCGCACAGCCGCGACTACTTCCAGAGCGTGTTCGCCGCCGCCGGTGTCACACCGAACATCCGGTTCCGCTCCACCACGGTGGAGACGTGCCGGGCGCTGGTCGGCCGCGGCCTGGCCTACTGCGTGCTCAACCTGCGCGCGGCGGTGCCGACGGCCCTCGACGGTCATCCCGTCGCCGCGGTCCCGATCAGCGGTGACCCGCCCAGCCTCACCGTCATCCTGCTGGACGCCGTCGCCGCCCGGCCCACCCGGCGCGCCGGCGTCGTCGCCGAGTTGTGCCGCACCTTGTTCGCCAATCCGCCGGGAGTCTGACGCCTCCGACGTGCGAGAATCGTTTTCTCCGATGCCATACATCGGATCTATGCGCTGTACAGATGCAGTCGCCGGGCTGAACCATGGAAGACGCGTGCAAGGTAGTCGATTCCGTGGAGGTCAAGTTGTCGAGCCAAGAGGTCGAGGTTCTCGTCGTCGGGGCGGGTCAGGCGGGGATCGCGATGAGCGAACACCTCGGGGCTCATGGCGTGCCACACCTGGTCGTCGAACGCGACCGCATCGCCGAACGTTGGCGGTCGTGGCGCTGGGATTCGTTGGTGGCCAACGGCCCCGCCTGGCATGACCGCTTCCCGGGGCTCGAGTTCGACGTCCCGCCGGACGCGTTCGCGGGCAAGGAACAGGTCGCCGACTACCTGGTCGCCTACGCCGACAAGATCGACGCACCGATCCGTACCGGCGTGCAGGTGCACTCGGTCCGAAAAGTGGACGGGCGTCCCGGTTTTGATGTCGACACCTCCGACGGCAGCATCCACGCCCAATTCGTGGTGGCCGCCACCGGCGCCTTCCAGAAACCGGTCATCCCACCCGTCGTGCCCGAAACCGCCGGCGTGCACCAGATCCACTCCAGCGGCTACCACAACCCGCAGCAGCTGCCCGACGGTGCGGTCCTGGTGATCGGGGCCGGGTCGTCCGGGGTGCAGATCGCCGACGAGCTCCGGCAGTCCGGCCGCCAGGTCTACCTCGCGGTCGGCCCGCACGACCGGCCGCCCCGCCGGTACCGCGGTCGCGACTTCTGTTGGTGGCTCGGCGTTCTGGGCAAATGGGACATGTCCGCCCCGCCGCGCGGCGCCGAGCACGTGACCATCGCCGTCAGCGGCGCGCACGGCGGACACACCGTCGACTTCCGCGACCTCGCCGCCACCGGCATCACCCTGCTGGGTATGGCGGGCCCGTACCGCGACGGCGTGATGACCTTCGCCGCGGACCTGCGCGAGAACATCGAACGCGGTGACGCCAACTATCTCTCGATGCTCGACGAGGCGGACGCCTATATCGCCCGCAACGGGCTCGACCTGCCCGAGGAACCCGAAGCCAGGATTTTCGGCCCGGACCCGGAGTGCATGACCGACCCGATCGGTTCCCTGGACCTCGCGGCCGCCGGGATCACGTCCATCGTCTGGGCCGTCGGGTTCGCCTTCGACTACGGCTGGCTGCACGTCGACGCCTTCGACGAGCACGGCCGGCCACGCCACCAGCGCGGGGTGTCCACCGAACCCGGCATCTACTTCCTGGGTCTGCCATGGCAGTCACGGCGCGGATCGAGCTTCATCTGGGGTGTCTGGCACGACGCCAAATACCTCGCCGACCAGATCATGATCCAGCGCAGCTATTTGGCCTACCAGGCGCCGGCACTCGCCGATCGCTGACGGCCCAACGTGATCGAGAAAGGACTCCCGTCGATGACCGAGGCCACCCCGGCCGGGGCGACCCACCGCAGAATCCGGCCGTTCAACACCAAGGACACCTACCCGGAGCAGAACCTGGACAACGACCTGTGCCAAGCCGTGGTCGCGGGTGGAGTGGTCTATCTGCGGGGGCAGATCGGACAAGATCTGGACACCCGCGAGTCCGTGGGCATCGGCGATGTCGAGGCGCAGACCGAGAAGGCGATGGCCAATATCGCCATGCTGCTCGACGAGGCCGGCAGCAGCCTCGCCGACATCGTGAAGGTCACCGTTTATCTGGTCGACATCCGGTACCGGGAGACGGTGTACCGCGTGATGGGCCGCTGGCTCAAGGGCGTCTATCCGGTGTCGACCGGACTTGTCGTCGACGCGCTGGCCCGGCCCGAATGGCTGGTGGAGATCGACGCCACCGCCGTGCTCAGCCAGGACCGGTCATGACCTTCTCACTGGTGGTCCGCGACGGATCGGCATTCGGCATGGTGGTGTGTTCCTCCAGCCCCGCCGTCGCGTCGCGCTGCGTGCACCTGCGCGCCGGCGTGGGTGCGGTGGCGAGTCAGAACGTCACCAACCCGCGACTGGGCACCGCGGCGCTGGACGCTTTGGCGGGTGGGGCGGATGCCCGCGCGGCGCTGGACGCGACCATCGCGGCCGAGCCGCACGCCGACTACCGCCAACTCGTCGTCGTCGACGGCGCCGGCCGCACCGCAATCCACACCGGCGCCAAGGCACTGGGCATCCGGCACGAGGTCGCAACCGACAACGCCGCCGCCGCAGGCAACATGCTGGCCGATGCGGCCGTCGTCACCGCGCTCATCGAGCGGTACCAGACCTCGACCGCCCCCAGCACCGAAGGGCGCCTGCTCGACGGGTTGGCGGCCGCGCTGGCCGCCGGTGGTGAGGCCGGGCCGGTGCACTCGGCCGGCCTTCAGGTGGTCGACGACGTGCCGTGGCCGGTAACGGATTTGCGCGTCGACTGGCACGATGACCCGATCGGCGAACTGCACCGGTTGTGGGCCGTGTGGGAACCGCAGAAAGCCGACTACCGCACCCGCGGCCTGGATCCCACGGCCGCGCCGTCCTACGGAGTGCCGGGCGATTTATGACCACCGCCTTGGAGGATGCCGTCGGCTCCGCGGGCGAGCGGACACACGACCGGATGCTGGCGCTGTCCCATGACCTGCACGCCCATCCCGAAATCGCCTGGGAGGAGGTGCGTTCCTGCGCTCGGGTGGCCGGCGAACTGGCCGACGCCGGCTTCGATGTGCAGCCCCGCTTCACCGGCTTGGACACCGCCTTCCTGGCCCGCCGCGGCAGCGGGCCGCTGCACCTGGCCCTGTGCGCGGAATACGACGCGCTGCCCGGCCTGGGGCATGCCTGCGGGCACAACATCATCGCCGCCATCTCGACCGGTGCCGCGCTGGCGCTGGCGCCGTACGTCGACGACCTCGGCATCACCTTGTCGGTGCTGGGCACCCCGGCCGAGGAAGGCGGTGGCGGCAAGATCGAGATGCTCGATCGCGGCGGTTTCGCCGGAATCCACGCCGCGGCGATGGTGCATCCGGGCCCGGTGGATGTCGCGCGCGCCGAACCGTACGCCGTGTCGCACAGCCATATCCGCTACGACGGCAAATCCGCACACGCCGCGGCCTACCCGGACCGGGGCATCAACGCCGCCGACGCGTTCACCCTTGCCCAGGTCGCCATCGGGTTGCTGCGCCAACAGTTGCCGAACGACGTGCGGGTGCACGGCGTCATGACCAACGGGGGAGAAGCGCCCAACGCCATTCCGCAACGCACCGAGGGCCGCTGGTATGTCCGGGCCGGATCACTGGCCGAACTGGCGGACCTCGAGCGGCGCGTCATCCGGTGCTTCGAGGCCGGTGCCCTGGCCACCGGTTGTGAGCTGACCGTGACCCCGGAGAGCAAGCCGTATGCGGAGTTCCGCACCGATGAGGCGCTGCTGGACCGCTATGCGCGCCGTGCCGAGCAACTCGGCCGGCGGTTCAGCTCGGGCTCGGACTCGCTGATGAACCGGGCGTCGACCGATATGGGCAATGTCTCCCAACATATCTCGGCCATCCACCCGTACATCGGCATCGACTCGCTGCCGGCGGTCAACCATCAGCCCGAGTTCGCGGCCGCCGCGATCACCCCGGCCGCCGACCGTGCCGTCATCGACGGTGCCCGCGCGCTGGCGCTCACCCTGCTCGACGCGGCGTCGGATGAGGGGATCCGGCAACGGTTGCTCGCCGCGGCCGACGGAGGCCGACCGTGACGACCGGTGATCTGCGTGTCGAGCATGACCTGCTCGGCGACTATGACGTCCCCGACGCCGCCTATTACGGCGTGCACACCGCCCGCGCGCTGGAGAACTTTCCCATCACCGGAACGCCGATCTCGCGGTATCCGGAGCTCATCGTCGCGCTGGCATGCGTGAAACTGGCTGCCGCCCGGGCCAATCACCGGCTCGGGTTGCTCGGCGCCGAGGCGGCCGACGCCATCGTCGCCGCATGTGCCGAGATCAAATCCGGCAAGCTGCACGACCAGTTCGTCGTCGACGTCATCCAGGGCGGGGCAGGCACGTCGACCAACATGAACGCCAACGAGGTGATCGCCAACCGGGCGCTGGAACTGCTGGGCCACCGGCGCGGTGACTACCGGCACCTGCACCCGCTGGAGCATGTCAATCTCGGTCAGAGCACCAACGACGTGTACCCGACCGCACTCAAGGTCGCCCTCCAATTCGCCGTGCACCGGCTACAACTGGCGATGGCCGAGCTGGTGTCGGCGTTCGCCGACAAGGCCGTCGAATTCGGCGGCCACCTCAAGATGGGCCGCACCCAGCTGCAGGACGCGGTGCCGATGACGCTGGGCCAGGAGTTCGGCAGCTACGCCGTCATGGTCGGCGAGGATGGTGACCGGCTGGGCGAGGCCGTCCGGCTGATCTCGGAGATCAATCTCGGCGGCACCGCGATCGGCACCGGCCTCAACGCGCACCCCGGCTACGCCGAGGCGGTGTGCGAAGAACTATGTGCCATCACCGAACTACCGCTGGTGACGGCATCGAATCTGGTCGAGGCCACGCAGGATGTCGGTTCCTTCGTCCAGCTGTCGGGTGTGCTGAAGCGCACCGCGGTCAAACTGTCCAAGATCTGCAACGACTTACGGCTGCTGTCGTCGGGCCCGAGGGCCGGGCTCGGCGAGATCAACCTGCCGCCGGTACAGGCCGGCTCGAGCATCATGCCGGGCAAGGTCAACCCGGTGATACCGGAGGTGGTCAATCAGGTCGCGTTCGAGGTGATCGGCAACGACATCGCGGTCAGCATGGCCGCGGAGGGGGGCCAGTTGCAGCTCAACGCCTTCGAACCGATCATCGCGCACAGCCTGTTCGAATCGCTGGCCCATCTGACCGCCGCGTGTGACACCCTGCGGAGCCGGTGCGTGGTGGGCATCACGGCCAATGCCGCCCGGATGCGCGCCACGGTCGACCATTCCATCGGACTGGTCACGGCGCTCAACCCGTATATCGGGTACGAGGCGGCGACCCGGCTGGCGGCCGACGCCTTGAACTCCGACTCCGATATCGCGTCGCTGGTGCTGGACCGCGGGTTGCTCACGGCGTCGCAACTGGAGACCATCCTGGAGCCGGCCAACCTGACCCGGCCCTGGCAGGTGGCGGGTTCGGGCTAGCTCCCGTACAGGTGCAGGGCGCGGCCCGCCAACGTCGCGACGTCCCCGCTGAGCCGCACGATCGGCGGGCCACCGCGTTGGTGGATGACGTTGGCGAGTACCGCGACATAGGTGTCCGACCCCGGGTCGATCCACAGTGACACCCCGGTGAAACCGGTGTGCCCGAAACTGCCGATGGGGAAGACCAGGCCCCGTGGCTTGGACAGTTCGGTGTCGATATCCCACCCGAACCCGCGCAGATCCTGTCCCGCGATGGCAGGGTAGTTCGGCGCGAGCAGGGGATCGGTTCGCTCGGGCGACTTTTCGAGAGCTTGCCGCTCGGCGGCGCGGGCCGCGTCGAGTTGGCCGGGGGAACGGCCGGGCTGTTGCGGCGAGGTCATCAGTTCCAGTGTGGCCCGGCTGAGCGGGAAGGTGCTCGGCCGGCCGGCCAGCCGGTCGAGCAGGGCCTGGGCGTACGTACCGATGTCGGCGGCCGTCGAGAACACGCCGGCACTGCCGGCCACACCGCCCATGCGCCGTGCCGTCGGGTCGTGCACGGTCCCGCGCAGCAGGTGATCGAAGTCGGGGTTGAGGCCGGGGGTGTCGTCGTCGTGCGCGGTGGGAGCGACGCGGGCCAGCAGGTCGGTGCGCCACGCGCCGGGCGGGCACGGGCCCGCGGGATTCGCCGCCGCGTCGAAAACGATTGCCGTTCCCCGGATCCGATGCGGGCCGCAGGCTTTGGCCGCCGGGAGGTAGCGGGTGTCGGCCAACCCCAACGGCGCGAACACGTGGTCCTGGACATAGGTGTCCAGCGGTTCGCCGGTGAGCTTCTCCACGAGCGCACCGATGATCAGGAAGTTGATGTCGGAATAGTGGAATCCTTCACCGGGGCCGAACTCCAACGGTGCCGTCAGGGCCCGGCGAAGACCCTCGGCCTGGTCCGGGCCCGTCAACCCCCACGGACCCTGCCGGCTGAGATCACCGCCCGTGCCCGAGGTGTGGGTGAGCAGCATGCGCAGCGTCACCCGCGCGCGGCGGGGATCGTTGTCGGCGTTGAACGCCGGCAGATACGCCTGCACCGGATCGTCGATGCGCACCAAGCCCTTTTCGTAGAGCTGAAGCAGCGCAATGGTGGTCGACAGCGGTTTCGTCAGTGAGGCCAGGTCGAAGATCGTGTCCGCGGTCATCGGTTCGCCGGGCGCCGGGGTGCCGTCGAGTCCGGGTTCGTCGGGCAGCCTGCGCCAGCCGAAGGCTTGCCGGAAGACGACCGTGCCGGCGTGCCCGATCTGCAGTACCGCACCCGGCATCCGGTGTGCGGTGACCGCGTCGTTGACCACCCGGATGACGGGTGCGAACGGGCCGGCGGGTACCACGGTCGGCGCCGCGGGAGCCGGGACCGGCGGATCCGGCCGTTGCCGGGGCTGGCCGCACGAGGCGACCGTGACTGCGAGCGCGATGGTGGCGCAGAGGCGGGCGGCGCGGCCGGTCACTGTCTGCGCAGTCCGTCCAGGATCAGGCCGAGCATGGGTTGGGACCGGTCCGTGGGCCCGGATGCGGCCCGCCACAGGGCGCCGGTCAGTTGCAGGTAGTCGCCGGGGTCGGCGTCCGGGCGGATCGAACCGTCGCTCTTGCCGGCCTCCAGTAGCGTCGTGATGGCGCTGATGACCGGACCGTAGGACTGCTCGGCCATCGATCGATGCGCGCCGGCGCTCAGGGCATCGCCGAGCCCGTGTTTGCGCCGCATCGCTTCGACGAGGTCAATGGTCCAGTGCCGCAACGCTTCCAATGGGGTGAACCGGTCCAGCAGGGCGGGCACCGAATCGACGAGGCGTTCCACCTCGGCCTGGTAGACGGCCAGCACGAGCACTTCGCGGGTGGCGAAATTACGGTACAGCGTGCCGGGGCCGACACCGGCCCGCTGGGCGATCTGGTTCATCGAGACATCCCCGTTCTCGGCGAAGGCCGCGCTGGCGGCCTGCATGATCCGCTCCCGGTTTTCGCGCGCATCAGACCGCACCATCGACACCACCCCTTGCCATCCGGAGAACTCTCCACTACGTTATGTGGAGATCTCTCCGGAAAACTGTAGAGGAGCATCATGCGCTACATCAAGCTCGGCACCACGGGACTGGACGTGTCACCCATCGCGATCGGGGCGATGACCTACGGCGAACCCGATCGTGGGCACCCCGTCTGGTCGCTCGACGAGGCCGCCAGCCGGCCGCTCATCAAGCACGCCCTCGAGGCCGGCATCAACTTCTTCGACACCGCCAACATGTACTCCTACGGCTCCAGCGAGGAGATCCTGGGCCGCGCGCTCAAGGACTTCGCCGACCGCGACGACATCGTCATCGCCACCAAGCTCCGGCACCCCATGCGGCCGGGGCCAAACGGAAAAGGGTTGTCGCGCAAGGCGATCATGACCGAGGTCGAGCACAGCCTGCGTCGGCTGGGCACCGACTACATCGACCTGTACCAAATCCACCGCAACGACCACGACACGCCGCTGGAGGAAACCCTGGAGGCGCTGCACGATCTCGTCAAGGCCGGCAAGGTGCGCTACCTCGGCGCGTCCTCGATGCCGGCCTGGGAGTTCGCCAAGGCCCTGCACACCCAGGCACGCCACGGGTGGGCCCGGTTCGTGACCATGCAGCACCACTACAACCTGCTTGCGCGGGAGGAGGAGCGGGAGATGATCCCGCTGTGCCGCGACGAGGGCGTCGGCACGATCATCTGGAGCCCGTTGGCGCGCGGCAGACTGGCCCGCGATTGGGCGGGCGCGAAGTCGACCGCGCGCGCCGAGACCGACGGGGTGTTCGCCGATCTGCTCTACACCCCCGTGGAGGAGGCGGCGAATCGCGCGATCGTCGACGCCGTCGGTGCGATCGCGGCCGACCGGGGCATCAGTCGGGCGCAGGTCGCGCTGGCCTGGCTGCGCAGCAATCCCGTCGTCACCGCACCGCTGGTCGGGGCCAACACCACCGCGCAGATCGATGACGCGGTCGCCTCGCTGGACGTCGAGCTGACCGGCGCCGAGATCCATGCCCTGCAGCAGCCCTACACGCCGCGCTACGACTTCCAAGGCGTCTCAGACGAATCCGCGGCACAGAAGATCAGGGAGCTGGTGCCCGGGTACGCCAACACCTGATACCGGCGACGCTCCACCTAGTCTTCAGATATGTCATCAGCCGAGACCGCCGAATTGGTGACGTCCTACGCCGGACCCTTCAACGCGGCGATCCTGCGCGGGCACGCGGTCACGTCACCGCTGGGTCTGTGGTTGCTGCTGGCGCTGGCGGGACCGGCCTCCTCGGGCGCCGCCCGCAGCGAAGTGGAGGCCGTTCTGGGCACTTCGGTCGAGGATGCTGCGGCACGCGCCGCCGAACTGCTCGGCGAACCACATCCCGCGGTGACGGCGCTGGCGGCGGTCTGGGACCGCAACCTGGGTCAGGCGTTCGACGCCTGGGCGCGCACCCTGCCCGACGTCGTTGCGCGCGGCCCGATACCCAGCCAGGCTGAGGCCAACGAGTGGGCGCAGACGCATTCGCGCGGCCTGATCGACGAATTCCCGCTTCGCATAGAACGTTTGACCAGAATGCTGCTGGCGTCAGCGCTCGCCACCGATATCTCATGGCGAACGCCGCTGGACACCACCGAAGAGCTGGGCGGCGAATTCGGCGCGCTCATCAGCCGCGGCTTGACGATCCGGCACGGTACGCAGGCGGTCGTGGAAACCGATGCGGCGGGTCTGGTCGCCGTCGCCGCCCCGCACACCAGGTCGGCGCTGGAAGTACTCAGCGTCATCGCGGCCCCCGCCGTGGCGCCGGCGGACGTGCACGCCGCCGCTCATCAGGTGGCGGCGCTGCTACGCGGCGACGACCGGGCGGCACGCCGGATACCCGACGAAGACCTCGTCGCCGGTCACGCCTGGACGGTGACCGAACACCGCGAACCGCGCACCGGCGGTCCGTCGGTGCAGACCGAATGGCGAAGCCACGTGCCCGCGTGGTCGGCGAGCAGCACCCACGACCTCAAGGACGCCCCGGGTGTGGCGCCGATCGTCAGCACGCTGACCGGTTTTCTCGCCGAAGGCGACCTGCCCGCGACGTTCGGTGCGGCGCAGACCGCCGTCGCCTCCTACACGATCTCGGGATTCAAGGCCGCCGCGGTGACGGCCATCGGCCTGGTGGCCGCCGGGATGCCGACGTCGCACGAGGTGCTGGTGAAGCGAATCGAGATGCGGTTCAACCGTCCGTACGCAGTGCTGGCCTGCGCCGCGCGCGACGAGGGGCCACCCGCTTGGCGTGGGGTGCCGGTGTTCAGCGCATGGGTGGAGCGACCCGAGGAGACGGCGGCGACGGCCGTCGGAGCGCCGCGACCCGTTCCCGTCCGGACGAGCTGACCGGGTCAGCCGAAAACACCGCAGATTTGCAGAATCAGCAGAACGGCCGCCGCGACGGCCAGCAGCACGAAAACCGCGAGCGGAATCATCGACGTGATCGCGGTGACCGACACCCGCGACGGGGGAGCCGGGTGCGGGTTGTTCGACTGGGTTTCCTGACCCGCATCCGGCGGGGTGTCGCCAGGGTCCGTGCCGCCGCCGGGCAACAGGCCTGGTGTCGACGACGGTTCGGGGTCGGGCGGCAGGCCCGCCTTCGGTTGTCTGTCGGTGGCCATGGGGCCCGGTTACCCGCGTGCCGGCCCGCCAAACGGCGGGCCCCGAACTCGCACTGCAGCGGCCCCGACGCGCTGGCATGATCGCCGGATGTATCACGTCCTGCCGGCCACCCCGACCACGGTGCACTGGGGGTATTTCGACCCCGCGCTGGATCCGGTGCTCACGGTCGACTCGGGTGATCTGGTGGCCGTGGAGGCGCTCACCCACCACGCCGGTGACGCCCCGGACCTGTTGATGGACAACCAAATCCGCGCCGTCTTCGAGCAGGTCACCGATCGTGGGCCCGGCCCGCACCTGTTGACCGGCCCGATCGCGGTCACCGGGGCCCGCCCGGGTGACGTGCTGCAGGTCGACATCCTGGAGGCCACCCCGCGCCTGGCCTACGGCTCGAATCTTGCCGCGCACTGGGGTTATCTCTACGACCTCACCGCCGCCGAGCGCGTCACGATCTACGAACTGGATGCCGCCGCGCTCCGCGGACGGGCGCTGTTCGGCTACGACTGGACCACCACGCCGCTGGCCGACCAACCGGGGACCGTCGTCGAACCGGGAAGTGTCCCGCGGCAACCCGCGCTGCCCGGTGTCACCGTCCCGCTGCGCCCACACTTCGGCACCATGGGAGTGGCGCCGGCCGCCGCCGGGCGGGTGTCCTCGGTGCCGCCCGGCGATCACGGCGGAAACATCGACAATTGGCGGATCGGCGCGGGCGGCCGGATGTATTACCCCGTCCACACCGCCGGTGCCCTACTGTCGATCGGTGACCCACATGTGTCCCAAGGCGACGGCGAGATCAGCGGTACGGCGCTGGAGGCGTCGTTGAACGGGCTGCTGCGCCTGACCCTGCGCCGCGATCTGCCGTTCGCGGTCCCGGTGCTGGAGACGGCGACCGAACTGTTGATCCACGGTTTCGGCGACAACCTGGACGGCGCGATGCGGGCCGCGGCGGTCCGCGCCCTGGACATCCTGCAGCGGCTCTACGGGCTGTCCCGCGCCGACGCCTACTCGTTCATGTCGGTGGCGGTGGACTTCACCGTCACCCAGGTCGTCGATCAGCGTCAGGGTGTGCACGCCCGGATCGACAAGCGCTGCTTTCCCGGCGAATGGGGGACCGCGGCGTGAGCGCGGCGGGCGGCATCCGGCCCTTCACCTTCACCCCGGCCGACGGGGTGCCGCCGTCGGTGGCCCCGTTCGTGCATGCCACCGCCGCCGGCGAGACGCTGCACGTGACCGGGCAGATGCCCACCGATACCAGTGGATCGGTGGTGAGCCAGGACATCGCGGCCCAGACCGATCAGGTGCTGACCAATCTGCTGCGGGTCACCGAGCTGTGCGGCGGCGGGCTGGCCGACGTGGTCTCGGTGCGCGCCTATCTCACCGACTGGTCCGAGTACGACGCCTTCAACACCGCGTATGCCGCGTGGTTTCCCGACCGGCTGCCCTCGAGGACCTGCGTCGGCGTGACGGGCTTGGCGGTGGGCGCCCGCGTCGAGATCGACTGGGTGTGTTGGCGAAGCGGCGGCTGGGGCTCGCCCTAGTATTCGGGGCATGGCACTGGACTCCGCCGCGGTAGGCCGCTGGTTCGACGACTACCTGGAGGTTTTCGCCGCGGCCGTGCGCGGGGAGCGGGAGATGTCGGAGCTGCTGCGCCGGTACGCGGTGCCCCTGCTGATCACCACCGACGACGGGGTGGTGACCCTGACCTCGGCCGACGAGGTGGCCTCGGTGATCCAGGGGCAGGTCGACGGTCTGCGCGCGCAGCGGTACCACCACACCTCGCTGCTCAACGCCGAAGTGACGCTGCTCAACGCGTCCTCCGCGCTGTATCGCGGGGCCTTCGTGCGGCATGACGTCACGGGTGCCGAACTGGGCCGCGTGGCGGTGACCTATCTGGTAGCAGACGGTTCCGACGAAGTGCAGATCGCGGTACTCGCCTCGCACGGCGACTGACGCCGTTATCCACAGTGCCGGATTCATCCACAGGTGCGGCGCCTGCGGTGCCGTGACACCGAAAACTGTTGGCGGCGTTGCCTACCGTCGGCACATGGACACCGAATCACCGGCGCAGCGGCTGACCCGGCGCATCGGCGCGGCGCCCGACGTTGACCCGGCCTCCGCGCCCGAAGAAGAGGCCGACACCTCGCTGTCGCGGTGGCTGCCCGACCACCCGCCCGGCTCGGGCGACTGGATCGCCGCGCTGCGGGCCGACCCCGGCCGGGCCGGGGTCATCGCCCTGGTCGCGGTCGGCGTGCTGGCGGTGCTGGTCACGGTGTTCACCCTGCTGCGCGACCGCACGCCGCCCGTCGCCTCGGCGAATCTACCGGCGGTCCAGATGGTTTCCTCGACAAGCCCGACACCGTCGGCAACCGAGGGGCCGGTGGTGGTCAGCGTGGTCGGCCTGGTGCACAAGCCGGGATTGGTCACCCTGACCGCCGGCGCCCGGATCGCCGATGCCCTTGAGGCCGCCGGCGGCCCACTGGACGGAGCCGATCTGGTCGGATTGAACATGGCCCGCCGGATCGCCGACGGCGAACAGATCATCGTCGGCATCACCGGCCCGCCGGGCGCGCCGTCGCCGATGGGCAGTTCCGTCAGCTCGAATACCGTTGCGGCACCGGCCCAGCCGGATACCGCGCCGGCCGGGACGGCCGTCGACCTCAACACCGCGACCGCCGAGGACCTCGACGCGCTGCCGGGCGTGGGGCCGGTGACCGCCGCGGCCATCATCGCGTGGCGGGAGGCCAACGGCCGCTTCGGCAGTGTCGACCAACTGGGTGAGGTCGACGGTATCGGGCCGGCGCGCCTGGAGAAGCTGCGCAACCTGGTCCATGTGTGAGCGCCGAACGGTCACCGCTGGACCTGCGGCTGGTACCGGCCGCCCTGACCAGCTGGGCGGTCACCGCTGCCGGGATCGTCTGGCCGGTCGGAGGGGGAGCGGCGGCCGCCGCGGCGATCGTGCTGGCGCTCCTGCTGCGCCGATTCACTCGCCGGATGGCCGCACGCGAACCGGGGCGACCGCTCTTCGGGGCCGACGGAGTGGTGGCCGTGGCGATGGTCGCGGCGGCTTTCGCCCTGTCGATCGGTCTGCGGTCCCACGACGTCCGCCACCACCCGATCACCGCTCGCACCGGGACGACGGTGACGGTCACCGTGACACCCGCGGAGACGCCGCGCGTGCTGGCCGGCGGTCGGCTGCTGTTCCGGGCCGCGCTGCGGGAGCTGGCCGGCGCCCCGGCCGACGGCGCGGTGACGGTCTTCGCGCCCGCCTGGCGCGGCGGCGAGGCGACCGCGGGCCGCCCCACCACCTTCCGGGCCCGGGTGGGTCGGCCCACTCGCTCGGATCTGACTGTCGCGGTGCTCACCGCAGTGGGTGAGCCGACCGTTGGCCGTACACCCACCGTGCCGCGGCTGGCCGGTCACATCCGGTCGGCGTTCGCCGCGACCGCGCGGCTGGTGTTGCCTGTCGACCAGGCGGCGATGCTGCCCGCGCTCGTGCTGGGGGACACCTCGATGGTGCCCGCGTCGGTCGCCTCCGATTTCCGCACGGCCGGGCTGACCCATCTCACCGCGGTATCGGGCGCCAACGTGACGATCGTGTGCGGGACCGCCCTGCTCAGCGCGGCGTTGATCGGCCCGAGGTTGGCCGCGGCGCTGGCGTTCGTGGTGCTCGTCGCGTTCGTCATCGTCGTGGAGCCCTCGGCCAGCGTGCTGCGCGCGGCGGTGATGGGCGGTATCGGCTTGCTGGCCATGGTGTCGCATCGGCGCAGGCAGGCCATCCCGGTGTTGGCGTGCAGCGTCATCGCACTGATGGTCGGCGCGCCGCAACTCGCCGTCGACGTCGGGTTCGCGCTCTCGGTGGTGGCCACCGCCGCGCTGGTGTTGATCGCTCCGGTGTGGTCGCAGCGACTCACCGACCGGGGCTGGCCCCGGCCGCTGGCCGCGGCGGTCAGTGTGGCGGTGGCGGCCCAGTTGGTGACCGCCCCCTTGGTCGCCGGCATCACCGGCCGGTTCAGCGTGCTGTCGGTGCTGGCCAACCTGGCGGTCGCCGCCGTCATCCCGCCGATCACCGTCATCGGGACCGCCGCGGCGGTGCTGGCGGCCTGGTGGCCGACGGGTGCCGGGCTGCTCATCCGGTTCACCGGGCCCGAACTGTGGTGGCTGCTGCAGGTGGCCCATCGGGTCGCCGCGGTGCCGGGCGCCACCGTGCCGGTGCCCTCCGGACCGCTCGGCGTGGTGGTGGTCGCCGCCGCGGGGCTCGGCCTGGTGCTGGGCTGGCGCGTGCGCTGGGTGCGGCTGCTGGTGGCCCTCGGTGGGGTCGGACTGTTGGCATGGACCGTTTCCGGTGTTGTCGGGTCGGCGTGAAACGATCGTGGGGTGAGCGACGGACTGCACCTGGTACTCGGTGACGAGGAACTGCTCGTGGAGCGCGCCGTCGCGGAGGTGTTGCGCGGCGCCCGGAAACGCGCCGGCAGCACCGACGTGCCGGTGGACCGCCTGCGCGCCGGTGAGGTGAGCACCAGTGAGCTGGCCGAGTTGCTCAGCCCGTCGTTGTTCGCCGAGGAGCGGGTGGTGGTGTTGGAAGCGGCCGCCGAAGCCGGCAAGGATGCGGTGACGCTCATCGTTACGGCGGCGGCAGATCTCCCGCCCGGCACCATGCTGGTGGTGGTGCACTCCGGCGGCGGGCGTGCCAAGGCCATGGCCGACCAGCTCAAAAAGCTTGGTGCCCACGTGCACCCGTGCGCCAAGATCACCAAGGCCGCCGAGCGCGTCGATTTCGTCCGGCACGAATTCCGGGCGCTGAAAGCCAAGGTCGACGACGACACGGTGGCAGCGATCATCGACGCGATCGGATCGGACCTGCGTGAGCTGTCGGCGGCCTGCTCACAACTGGTGGCCGATACCGACGGCCAGATCAACGTGGCCGCGGTGCGCCGCTACCACAGCGGCAAGGCGGAGGTGAAGGGCTTCGACATCGCCGACAAGGCGGTGCTGGGCGACGTGTCCGGCGCGGCCGAGGCGCTGCGCTGGGCCATGCTCAGCGGCGAACCGCACGTCGTGTTGGCCGACGCCCTGGCCGAGGCGGTGCACACCATCGCGCGGGTCGGGCCGTTGTCCGGTGACCCGTACCGGCTCGCCGGCGAACTGGGCATGCCGCCGTGGCGGGTGCAGAAGGCGCAGAAGCAGTCGCGGCGCTGGTCGCGTGACCGCGTGGCGCAGGCGATGCGGGTGGTGGCGGCGCTCAACGCCGACGTCAAGGGCGCCGCGGCGGACGCGGACTACGCGCTGGAGCGTGCGGTGCGCCGGGTCGCCGAACTGGCGTCCGACCGGTAGAGCTGGAGACGACGAAACGCGCGCGGGCCGGTGGCCACACGCGCGTGTCGGTCGAGTTCGAGAAGAACCGTCAGATCTTGTTGACGGCCAGCGCCAGGGCGGACTTCTTGTTCGCGGCCTGGTTCTTGTGGATCACGCCCTTGCTGGCGGCCTTGTCCAGCTTGCGGTTGGTGGCGGCGAGCAGCTCGCCGGCCTTGTCCTTGTCGCCGGACTCGATGGCCTCGCGCAGCCCGCGGACAGCCGTGCGCAGCGACGACTTGACGGACTGGTTGCGCAGACGACGGCGCTCGTTGGTCTTGATGCGCTTTTCCTGCGACTTGATGTTGGCCACGCGTGTAAATCCTTCTTCAACGTCGGTTGGGTTACGAAGTCTGAGTGCCCGGCGCAGCGTTATGGCTGGGCAGCGGTTGTCCAGGTTACCAGCGGATGGCCGGATCTCCCAAAGCGAGACCGTCTGGCCTGCCGAAACTGCACATCTGGTGCAGCATTGACAACCGTGAGCCTACGAACACTGCCCAACGAATCGGTGCGGACGTCGCGCAATTCTTCCGGCGCGTCGAAACGCCAGGTCGGGATCTTCGACGGCTACAACGGCCGGGGCGGCTACGCCGAGGCCTTCGACGAGATGTTCGACGCGCAGGGCAATGTGCGCGGCCCGTACAAGGGCATCTTCGCCGAGCTGTCGCCGTCGGACGCCTCCGAATTGGAGGCGCGCACCGAGGCGCTCGGCCGGGCGTTCGTCGACCAGGGCATCACCTTCTCGCTGTCGGGTCAGGAGCGGCCCTTCCCGCTGGACCTGGTGCCGCGGGTCATCTCGGCGGCCGAGTGGACGCGGCTGGAGAAGGGCATCACCCAGCGGGTCAAGGCGCTGGAGATGTACCTCGACGACATCTACGGCGACCAGGAGATCCTGCGCGACGGGGTGATCCCACGCCGGCTCATCACCTCCTGCGAGCACTTCCACCGCGAGGCGGTCGGCATCAACCCGCCCAACGGGGTGCGCATCCACGTGGCCGGGATCGACCTGGTGCGCGACGGGCAGGGCACCTTCCGGGTGCTCGAGGACAACCTGCGCTCCCCGTCGGGGGTGTCCTACGTCATGGAGAACCGCCGCACCATGGCGCGGGTCTTCCCCAATCTGTTCGCCACCCACCGGGTGCGCGCCGTCGGTGACTACTCGTCGCATCTGCTGCGGGCCCTGCGCAAGGCCGCCGCCTCCAACGAGGCCGACCCGACGGTGGTGGTGCTCACCCCCGGCGTGTACAACTCCGCCTACTTCGAGCATTCGCTGCTGGCCCGGCAGATGGGCGTCGAACTGGTCGAGGGCCGCGATCTGTTCTGCCGTGACAACACCGTCTACATGCGCACCACCGAGGGCGAGCGGCAGGTCGACGTCATCTACCGCCGCATCGACGACGACTTCCTGGACCCCATGCAGTTCAAGCCGGACTCGGTGCTCGGTGTCGCCGGCATCCTCAACGCCGCCCGGGCCGGCAACGTCGTGATTTCCAGCGCCGTCGGCAACGGGGTCGGCGACGACAAACTGGTCTACACCTACGTGCCGACCATCATCGAGTACTACCTGGGTGAGAAGCCGCTGGTGGCCAACGTCGACACCTTCCGGTGCTGGCTGGACGAAGAGCGCGAGGAGGTGCTCGACCGGGTCGACGAGTTGGTGATCAAACCGGTCGAGGGTTCCGGCGGGTACGGCATCGTGTTCGGCCCGGACGCCTCGGCCAAGGAACTGGCCGCGATCTCCAAGAAGATCCGCGCCGACCCGCGCGGCTGGATCGCCCAGCCGGTGGTGCAGTTGTCCACCGTGCCGACCCGCATCGGGGACAAGCTGGTGCCCCGCCACGTCGACCTGCGCCCGTTCGCCGTCAACGACGGCGACGGCGTGTGGGTGCTGCCCGGCGGACTGACCCGGGTGGCGCTGCCGGAGGGCTCGCTGGTGGTGAACTCCAGCCAGGGCGGTGGCTCCAAGGACACCTGGGTGCTGGCGTCGCGCACCTCGGCCGCCGATCGGGAACTGGCCGCCGCCGAACTGGTGAAGGCGCCGCCACCGAAAACCGGCAGGGCCGCCAAGACGGCGAAACCGGACCGGGCGCCCGAGCCGAACTCACAACAGCAGCAGCAACAGAATCAGGCGGTGATGCGCTGATGCTGGCCCGCAACGCCGAGTCGCTGTACTGGATCGGCCGTTACGTCGAGCGCGCCGACGACACCGCCCGCATTCTCGACGTCACCGTGCACCAGCTGCTGGAGGATTCCAGCGTCGACCCCGACCAGGAGTCCCGAACCCTGTTGCGGGTGTTGGGAATCGAGCCACCCAAGCATGCGCTGGACGTGTGGTCGTTGACCGATCTGGTGGCGTTCAGCCGGGACACCCAGGGCGGCTGTTCGATCGTCGACTCGATCTCGGCGGCCCGGGAGAACGCCCGCGGAGCCCGCGAGGTCACCTCGACCGAGATGTGGGAGTGCCTCAACACCACCTATAACGCGCTGGCCGAACGGGAACGCGCCGCCAAACGTCTCGGTCCGCACGAATTCCTCGCCTACGTCGAGGCCCGCGCCGCGATGTTCGCCGGTCTGGCCGATTCGACGCTGTCGCGAGACGACGGCTACCGGTTCCTGTTGCTGGGCCGGGCCGTCGAACGCGTCGACATGACCGTGCGGCTGCTGCTCTCCCGGGTCGGGGACAGCGCGTCGTCGCCGGCCTGGGTGACGGTGCTGCGTTCGGCCGGCGCCCACGACACCTATCTGCGCACCTACCGCGGTGTGCTGGACGCCGGCCGGGTGGTCGAGTTCATGCTGCTGGATCGGCTGTTCCCGCGGTCGGTGTTCTATTCGTTGCGGCTGGCCGAACACAGCCTCGACGAGCTGCTCAACCGCCCGCACAACCGGGTCGGTTCGACCGTCGAGGCCCAGCGCCTGCTGGGCCGGGCCCGCAGTGAATTGGAATTCCTGCGGCCGGGCGTCCTGCTCGAATCGCTGGAGGAGCATCTGGCCGGTCTGCAGAAGACGTGCGGTGAGGTGGGTGAGGCGCTGGCGTTGCAGTTCTTCCACTCCGCGCCGTGGGTGGCGTGGACCGACGCGGGGCGCAACGGCGCCGTGGTGATCGAAGAGGGGGAAGTCTAGCGATGGGCTCGTTGCGCGGCGATGAGCCCCGAGGCGAAGAGCAGATGATGAAGAGGAGTATGTGATGTGGCGGATGCGGGTGGTGCACGCGACGGGTTATGCCTACAAGTCGCCCGTCACCGCCTCGTTCAACGAGGCCCGGTTGACGCCACGGTCGGATTCCCGGCAGAACGTCATCCTCAACCGGGTCGAGACCACCCCGGCCACCCGCTCGTATCGGTACGTCGACTACTGGGGCACCGCGGTCACCGCGTTCGATCTGCATGCACCGCACACCGAACTCGAGGTCGTCTCCTCGTCGGTGGTCGAGACCGAACCCGATGAACTGCCCGCCGAGAAGGTCACCTGGGACGAACTGGCGACCGAAGCGGTGATCGACCGATTCGACGAGGTGCTCAGCCCCACCGGGTACACCCCGGCCAGCAAGCGGGTGCATCGGGTCGGTCAGCGCATCGCCAAGGAGTACGAGCCGCAGGACGCGGTAATCGCCGCGGCGAATTGGGCGCACAGCGAATTGGATTACGTGGCGGGCACCACCGGTGTGCACTCGTCGGGCCTGGACGCGCTGCGCGAAGGCAAGGGCGTGTGCCAGGATTTCGCCCACCTGACGCTGATCCTGCTGCGCAGCATGGGCATTCCGGCGCGCTATGTGTCCGGGTATCTGCATCCCAAGCGCAAGGCCGTGGTGGGGGACACCATCGACGGCCAGAGCCACGCTTGGATCCAGGCGTGGACCGGCGGCTGGTGGAACTACGACCCCACCAACGACAACTCCATCAACGAGCAGTACGTCACGGTCGGGGTGGGCCGCGATTACGCCGACGTGACGCCGCTGAAGGGCATCTACTCCGGTGAGGGCTCGACCGACCTCGACGTGGTCGTGGAGATCACCCGGCTGGCGTGATCCCCGAGGCGCACACACCGGGATGCACCTCGACCCGGTGCAGGTCATCACCCAGTTCGATCTGGCGGCCGAAATGGGCTGCCGCCCTTGATCTCCAGTCCTCTTCCTGGCCGTGGACCAGGGCCGGGACGTAGTGGGTGAGGATCAGGATGCCCACTCCGGCGCGGGCGGCGGTGTCGGCCGCCTGCTCGACCGAGGAGTGGTAGTCGCAGATGTCACGGATGCGTTGCACCGGCATCTGTGCCACCAGGTCGGTGCGGATGACGGTGTGCACCAGCGCGCCGGCGCCGGCCGCCAAGGCGTCCAGGCCGGCGCATGGCACGGTGTCGCCGGCCAGCACCACCGACGCGCCGTCGTGCTCGACCCGGAATCCGATGGTCGGTGTCACCGGCCGGTGATCGGTGGGACCCACCAGGATTCGCACCCCGTCGTGCTCCCACACCTGGCCCTCGGTGTGCTCGTGTACCTGCACCGCGGGCGGTCCGGTGATGTCGGCGTGGTGGGCGATCCGGTAGCCGATGTCGTGCGCGAACGCCTTCAGCGTGGCCTCCACCACCTCGGCGGTGCCCGGCGGCCCGATGATCTGCAGCGGCGCCGGGTCGGGGCTGAACGTGCCGATCCAGCGGGTGATGATGACGTCGCCGAGGTCGGCGATGTGATCGCTGTGCAGGTGGGTGAGCAGCAGAGCGCTCAGCGCGGCGGCACTCGATCCCGCGGCGGTCAGCCGTTGTAGGACACCGCGGCCGCAGTCCACCAGAAAGGTCTGGGTGCCGGCCCGCACCAATGTCGATGGGCCGGCGCGGTCGGCGTCGGGAATCGGGCTGCCGGTGCCCAGCAGGGTGACCTCGATCATGGCCTCTACCTAACTCCACATCCGCCGGTTGGGGGACCGGAATCGCGAGATGCGGCAGCCTGACGCCAGGTTTCAATAACCTATTGGGAGATTGGGCTGAGATCGGGCTTTGAAGTGGTGATTCATGGCAGCTCGCGATCAGAATGTTTCTATGAGTCATTTACTGCTCCGAAACAGGGCGGCAACAGAACCTGCCTACCTTGAGATGGTCACGACGACTGTGGCGACCCAACTGCCTTCCGAATCACAGGAATTCACATGGCAACATTCATCGAACAACGGACCATCGGCGCCATCCCCGAAGAAGAACGGCACGGGCGAGCGTGGCACCTGCTCCCATTGTGGTTCTCCCTGAACGCGACGGTGATGGCCGCCACCACCGGCGCCATCGGCATCTCCGTCGGCGCCGGACTGGTGCCGACACTGATCGCGATCGTCGTCGGCAACCTCATCGGGTCGGTCTTCATGGCCTATCACTCGGCGCAGGGCCCGCAACTCGGCCTGCCCCAGATGATCCAGAGCCGAGCCCAATTCGGGTTCTTCGGCGCGGCCCTGCCCAACCTGCTGGCCATCATCATGTACATCGGCTACTTCTCCGGAGCCGGTGTCATCGGCGGCCAGGCCATCGCCAGCATCTTCGGCATGCCGACCTCCACCGGCATCATCATCTGCAACGCGCTCACCTGGTTCATCGCCTTCGCGGGGTACCGCGTCATCCACGCCTTCGACCGCGCCATGGCCGTGGTCTCGGTCATCGTGCTGGTGCTGCTCTTCGTCGCCGCGATCGGGCACTTCGGCTCGGCACCGCCGGCCGAGAGCCATCCCGGCTTCGCGAACTTCTTCCTCATCCTGTCGATCGCCGCCAGCTGGCAGATCACCTTCGCGCCCTACGTCTCGGACTACTCGCGGTACCTGCCCACCAGCCAGGGTGGGGCAAAGACCTTCTGGTACACCCTCATCGGCAGCTGCGTGGGCGCGATCACGTTCATGGCGCTGGGTGCCATCGTCGGTGTCTACGCGCTGGACAGCCTCAGCGCCGACTCGATCGTCTACCTGTCGAGCCTCTCCCCGGTCGGCGCCCCCGTCATCGCGATCATCCTGGTCCTGGGCATGATCGGGGCGAACTGCGACAACCTGTACGGGCCCTACATGGCGGGACTGTCCACCGTCACCCAGGCTGGCGGCCCGCCGCACGTCTCCCGGCTGGTGCGGGCCACGGTCACCGGCGGGTTCGCGCTGTTGGGCACCGCCATCGGCATCTTCTTGTCCGGTGACTTCCTGACCAATCTGCAGAACCTCATCATGCTGCTGCTCTACATGCTGGTGCCGTGGACGGCGATCAACCTGGTCGACTTCTACCTCATCCACCGCGGCCGCTACGACGTCGCGGAGATCGTCTCGATGCGGGGCCGCTACGGGCTGGTCAACTGGAAGGCCATCGCCACCTACGCGGTCGCCGTCCTGGCCCAGGTGCCCTTCATGAGCTGCGCCCTGTTCGTCGGGCCGGCGGCCAACGCGCTCGGCGGCGTCGACATTGCCTGGGTCGTCGGGTTGATCGTCGCCGGTGGTCTGCACTACGTGCTGAACCGCTCGGCTGCCGCCCGCGACGCCGACATCCCCGTTGCTCCGATCACCGCGGCCACCGCCGTCACCGCCTGACCCGCAGAAGGAAATCCCATGTCTTTCGACTATTCCCGGCTCGCCGCCACCTGTGCGGTGGAATCACCGGAGAACGCCATCACCCTGCCGCCGGAGGCCTACGGCAGCGACGAACTGTATGCCGCCGAGGTGGATCGCATCTTCAAGCGGGGCTGGATCCCGTTGTGCCGCATCGAGCAACTGCCGGCGCCGGGCAGTTACTACAGCATCGACATCCTCGGCACCCCGCTGGTGGTCACGCGCGACCGCAAGGACGACATCCGGGTGATGTCGCGAAACTGCACCCATCGCTGGATGGAGGTGTGCAGCGGCGCCGGTGAGGCCGGCGTGCTGCAATGCCCGTACCACCTGTGGTCCTTCGGGCTGGACGGACATCTGGCAGGTGCACCGGAGATGAAACAGTCCGCCGGCTTCGATCGGAAGGACCACGGGCTCAAGCAGTTCCGGCACGAGATCTGGAAGGGGTTCGTCTTCGTCAACTTCGACGGGCAAGCCGCACCGGTCGCCGAGCAGCTGGCCGGCCTGGCAGCGATGGTCGACCCGTACGACTTCGAGAACTACCAGATCGTCGAGCACACCGATTGGGGGGTGTGCGACTGGGACTGGAAGATCATGGTGGACAACTTCATGGAGTGTTACCACCACATGGGGCCGCACCGCGGAACCCTGGAGGACGAGTTTCCGGCCAAGCTCAGCGCCAACTTCCACGGCGGAGCCTATTTCAGCACCATGGTGTCCAAGCAAGCCGATGGTTACCCCGCCAGCGAACCCTTCCTGGCGCCGGGCGCGCCGACCCTGGCCCCCGAACAGAGCCACCAGATCCTGATCTTCATCGCTTACCCGCTGCTGCAGATCTCGCTCGGTCCCGGCTTCATGTACTGGCTCAAGACATTGCCCGTCGGTGCGGGGAAGGTCGAGATCCACCTCGACATCGCGATGTCACCGGCCGCGCTCGCCGCCCCCGACCTCGACGCCCGGCGCAGCCAGCTGGTGAAGTCCATCTGCGACATCCACCGGGAGGACCTCGACGTGTGCGCGGCCGTGCAGAAGTCGGTCCGCGCGGGGGTGACGTCCACCGGACGCCTGTCGCACCTGGAACAACCACTGTGGGAGTTCTACCGCTACCTCGGACGCGAACTCGGAATCGTCTCCCAAACCGCCGATCTGGCCTCCGCCGGCTGAAAGGACCAGAAATGACCAGCACACTCAACGGGCACGTCCAGCACACTCCCGCCACGGAGGTCGCCGAACGCCTCGGCGCCGCGGGGGTCAAGTACGCGGCCATCAGCTTCGTGGACATGCACGGCAAGCCGAAGGCCAAGATGGTTCCGCTCAACCATCTCGGGCAGGCCGCCCGCGGCTCGGAGATGTTCACCGGAGCGGCACTGGACGGCGTCCCGCAGGATGTCAATGACGACGAGGTGGCCCCCCACCCCGACCTGGGCGCAGCGATCATCGCCCCCTTCAACAAGGAGGTGGCCTGGTTCCCGGGCGATCTGTGGATCGGTGACACCCCCTTCGAAGCCTGCAGCAGGCAGATCCTCAAACGGGTCACCGCCGACGCCGCGACCCTGGGCTACACCTTCAACCTCGGCATCGAGACCGAGTTCTTCCTGCTCACCGACGACCGGGCCGGCACCCCGGCGCCGGCCAGCCTGGATGACAACCTCGACAAGCCGTGCTACGACCTGCGCGGCCTGCTGCACAACTATCCCGTCGTCGACGAGATCGTCACGGCCATGAACGAACTCGGCTGGGATGTCTATTCATTCGACCACGAGGACGGCAACGGCCAGTTCGAGACGGACTTCACCTACACCGACGCGGTGACGATGTCCGACCGGCTGGTGTTCTTCCGGATGATGGTCGGTGAGATCGCCCGCAAGCACGGCCTGTTCGCCTCGTGGATGCCCAAACCGTTCGCCGACCGCACCGGAAGTGGCGCGCACTACAACATGTCCCTGGCCGGGCTCGACGGAACCAACCTGTTCGAATCTGCCGACGATCCGCGCGGCTGCGGGCTCTCGGAACTGGGCTACCGATTCACCGCCGGAATCCTGCGGCACGCGTCGGCGATCTGCGCGGTGATCGCCCCGACCGTCAACAGCTACAAGCGACTGGTCAAGCAGGGCAGCATGTCCGGGCTGACCTGGGCACCCGTCTTCGCGTGCTACGGCGACAACAATCGCACCAACATGATGCGCATCCCCAAAGGCGGGGGACGGGTGGAGTGCCGGGCGGCCGACAGCGCCAACAACCCGTACCTCGGTGCGGCGCTGATGCTGGCGGCCGGCCTGGAGGGCATCCGGGAGGGCCTGGATCCCGGTGAGCCCAACCGGGACAACCTCTACAACGTCTCCGAACTGGAACTGGCCGCCCGCGGTATCGGGTGGCTGCCCCGCTCCCTGGGGGAGGCCATCGATGCGCTGGAGTCGGATCCGTTGGTGCGCAGGGTCTTCGGTGACACCATGTTCGAATCGTTCGTGGCCGAGAAACGTGCGGAATGGGACTCCTTCAACGCGCATGTCTCGTCCTGGGAGACCGATCGCTACCTGCGGTTCTGGTGATCATGCGGTGGGATGAACTGACGTCGACGCAACTGGCGGCGGCCGTCGCCGCCGACCCGGCCCTGGTGGCGCTCGTCCCCGTCGGCGCCACCGAGCAGCACGGGCCGCACCTGCCGGTCGGCACCGATACCGTCATCGCCACCGCGGTCGCCGAGGCGGCCGCCGGCGGTGACGGACCGTCGGTCGTCGTGCTGCCGGCGATTTCCTACGGCGCCAGCCAGTTCCACGGAACCGACTTGGCGGGCACGGTGGCGTTCTCCGGTGCCGACACCGCCGACCGGGCGTACCAGGTGGCGCGCGCCTGCCTGGATTCCGGGGTGCGCCGCATCCTGTTCGTCAACGGGCACGTCGGGAACACGGCACCGCTGTGGCTGGCCTGCGATCGCTTCCGGCGTGCTCACCCGGACGGGCGGATCGGTGTCATGCAGTGGTGGGAGCTGACACCCGAGATCGCGGCCACGGCCACCGCCGACGCCGTCGACTGGCATGCCAACGCCGCCGAGACCTCGATCATGCTGGCGCTGCGGCCCGAACTCGTCGACACCGACCGATTCGCCGAGGCCGACGATCCCGATCGCACCGACGGGCTCGTCTTCCGCTACTCGGTGGCCCAGGTGTCGACCAACGGCGTGACCGGCCATCCGTCGCGGGCTTCCAAGGAGCTCGGCCTGGCGCTGTGGCGCGATATCGTCACCGCGGCCCGGGATGTCGTCGCACGGGCCCGGGCCGAGCAACCGCCGCTGCCGTAGCGATCGGTTCTAGAATGCGTCTCGTGCCCCCTCCCGAGCGCAAGGCGCAGGTACGTGCCATCGGACGCCCGCGCGTGGGAGGGGCCTCCGAGGCCGGTGACGGCCCGCCCGCGTCGCCGCGCACGGGCATCGTGAATGCGGCGACAAAGCTGTTCTCCGAGCGGGGATATGCCCAGACCACGATGAGCGATATCGCCCGCGCCGCCGGGCTGCAGCAGTCCTCGCTGTACTACTGGTTCCGCAACAAGGAGCAGCTGCTGCAGGAGACGCTGTTGGTCAACCGGGCACCGCTGAAGTTCATCGCCGAAGTGGGTGCGGGGTCGGGGTCGCCGGCGGTCAAGCTGTACCGGCTGCTGCGCTTCGACACGATGCAACTGGCCATGTCGCCCATCGACTTCAACGAGATCCAGCGGATCGCCTACGAGCAGCGCGACGAGTTCCACCAGTTCTGGACCGATTACGAGCGGCTGCGGCAGTGGGTGGTCGACCTGATCGGTGCGGCGGTCGGCGAGGGCAAGTTCATCGACTGCGACCGCGAGGAGACCGCGGGCCTGCTGCTGAACTTCGATGAGGGCGCACAGAAGCGCACCCGGCTGCATCCGGACCGCGGCGACCGCGCCGAGGAGGCGATCCGGGTCGGGGAGCAGGTGGCGACCATCGCGGTGCGCGGCCTGCTGAAACGGCCCAGCGAAATCGGCCGCATCACGGCCCAGGCCGCGCAGTTCGATGATGCCGCCATCGCCCTGCGGGTCGGCCTGGACGCGACCGACTGAGGGCACCGGGGCTTTCGTCCTGCGGCGAACCGACCTACTCTGGTGTGATCCACATCACCAGGGGAGGTCCGGTGCGCATCTCCGACGTGCTCAAGAGCAAGGGCGCCACGGTGGCGACCATCGCCCCGGACACCGCCGTCGCGGATCTGCTGGCGGGCCTGGTCGGCCGCAATATCGGCGCCATGGTGGTGGTCGGCCCGGACGGTCCGGTCGGCATCGTGTCCGAACGCGACGTGGTGCACAAACTCCATGAGCTGGGCGCCGACCTGCTGCAGCGACCGGTCTCCGACATCATGACCAAGCATCTGGTCTACTGCTCGCCCACCGATTCGGTGGACAGCCTGAGTGCGGTGATGACCCACAACCGGGTGCGGCACATCCCGGTGCTCGACGGCGGGCGGCTGGCCGGGATCGTCAGCATCGGTGACGTCGTCAAGACGCGGATGCAGGAACTGGAATCCCAACAGGAGCAACTGCAGGCCTACATCACGCAGGGCTGAATAGGCTGGGCGGTGTGAGTGACATCGACGTCCGTCCCGCCGTCCGCGCCGATATCGGTGAGCTGTCGAGGGTGCTGGGGCGCGCCTTCTACGACGATCCGGTGATGGCCTGGATGCTGCCCGATCCGGTGGCCCGGCGGCGCAAACTGCACCGCGTTTTCGCGGCGTTGACCCGGCATCATCACCTGTCGCGCGGCGGGGTGGAGGTGGCGTCGGCGGGATCGACGAGCGGGGCGGCGTCGGCGGTGCCGACAATCGGGGCTTGCGCGCTGTGGGACCCGCCGGGTCGCTGGCAGCACACCACCGCCGAGGAGTTGCGGGCCGCACCCGGCCTGCTGCTGACCTTCGGGCGAACCCTGCGTCGGGGGCAGCAGGTCACCGAACTGATGAAGCGTCATCACCCGGAGGAACCGCACTGGTATCTCGCGGTGATCGGCAGCGATCCCACGGTCCGCGGTAGCGGTCAGGGGCAGGCGCTGATGCGCTCGCGGTTGGACCGGTGCGATGCCGAGCACGCCCCGGCGTATCTGGAATCGAGCAACCCGGCCAATATCGGCTATTACCAACGGTTCGGCTTCGAGGTGACCGGGGAGATCAATCTGCCCGACGGCGGGCCCTCGCTGTGGCCCATGTGGCGCGAGCCACGATAGGGCAGACGTGGCGGCAGCCACGATAGGGCAGATGTGGCGGCAGCCACGATAGCTCGGCGGGGTCCGGTAGAGTGCGCTTGCCGACCAGCAGGGGAATCCGGTGAGAATCCGGAGCTGACGCGCAGCGGTGTGAGGCGGTAAGCCTCGAGTCCGAATGCCTGCGGCCGGTACCGACCGTTGACGGCCCCGCGACCGGGCCCCGCATCGAAGGAAGCCGCCGTGCGCATCATCGCCGTGCTCCTGTCCCTTTCCCTTTCCCTTGCCTCCCTTGTCCTTGGCGCCTGCACCACGGTGACATCGGCGGAATCCCCGCCGGCACCGGCGGGCTCCGGCGGTCACACCAGCTACCCGCTGACGCTGGAGAACTGTGGTGTCCGTGTCACTTTCGACGGACCACCCCGCCGCGCCGTGTCGCTGTATCAGGCGTCCACCGAAATCTTGCTGTCCCTCGGGCTGGCCGATCGAATGGTGGGGACCTCGACTTGGTTCGACCCGGTGCTGCCCGGGCTGGCCGCGGACAACGCCCGGGTGCCCCGGCTCGCGGACAACGACCCGTCGTTGGAGACGGTGCTGGCCACCGAACCGGATCTGGTCACGTCGGCCAGTGCGCACACCTTCACCCCGGCCGTGGTTGCCGAACGCGCCCGCTTCGCCCAACTCGGCATCCCGACGTATCAGTCGCCGTCGGTGTGCGACGGCACCAGTGTCGACGGTGAGACCGTCACCCGCACCGAACCGCTCGGCATGGACACCCTCTTCCGTGAGATCACCGAGCTGGCAGCCATCTTCGATGTGCGGGATCGCGGTGCCCAGTTGGTGTCCCGGCTGAAGCAGCGGTTGGCCGCGGCGCCGACGGCGACCGGATTCCATCGCACGGTGGCCTTCTGGTTCTCCGGGCTGCGGACGCCGTATCTGGCGGGTTGCTGTTCGGCGCCCGGACTGTACGCACGCGAACTCGGCGTCACCAACGTGTTCGCCGACGCCCGCGAGGACTGGCCGGAGATCAGTTGGGAGGCGCTGGCCGACCGTGATCCCGACGTGCTGGTACTGGCCGACCTGAACCGGCGCCGCGTGGACGGTGACGCGCTGGAGACCAAAATCCGTTTCCTGGAATCGGATCCGGTGACCAGAAACCTGAAGGCGGTGCGCGAGAAGCACTATGTCGTGCTCACCGGATCCGAACTCGATCCCGGGATTCGGCAGGTTGACGCCGTCGAGAAACTCGCCGCCGGGTTAGCCGCGATCGGGCCGGCGCGATGATCCGCCGCGTCGCGGCGGCCCTCTGTTCGGCGCTGCTGCTGGCCGGGTGTGGACAGTCGGCGGCACCGGCGCAGCGATCGGCCGACGCCGCGGGTTATCCGCTGACCGTGCCGAACTGTGGCCGCGACGTCGTGGTCGACGCACCGCCGGCACGGGCGGTGTCGCTCAACCAGGGCTCCACCGAGATCCTGCTGTCGCTGGGACTGGCCGAGCGCATGGTGGGCACCGCGACGTGGACCGACCCGATCCGGCCGGACCTGGCCGCCGCCAATGCCCGGGTCCCGCGGTTGGCAGTGAACAAGCCGGCGCTGGAGACGGTGCTCGACACCGAACCGGATTTCGTCACCGCGTCGTTCGCCGGCACCCTCGGTCCGGGCGGTGTCGCCGACCGTGACGAGTTCGACAAACTCGGCGTTCCCACCTACCTGGCGCCGAGTGACTGTGTCGGCAAGGCGGCCGGCAGCGCGGACGGCACCCGCACCGCGCCGCTGACCATGGAACCCGTCTACGACGAAATCCGCGACCTGGCAACGATCTTCGACGTGTCTGACCGTGGGGCAGAATTGACCGCCCAACTGCGTCGGCGGATGACGGAAGCCCGCACCGTCGCCGATGTCGACATCGCCTTCTGGTTCTCCGATATCCGCGCGCCCTACATGGCCGGCTGTTGCGGAGCGCCCGGCATCATCGCGGCCACGGTCGGTGCCCGAAACGTCTTCGCCGACACCACCGACGAGTGGCCCCAGGTCAGTTGGGAGGCGGTCGCCGCCCGCGATCCCGATGTCCTGGTGCTCGCCGACCTGAGCCGGCGCACCATCGAGGGTGACTCGCTGGCCACCAAATTCCAATTCCTGGAATCGAATCCGGTGACCGCCCGGCTGACCGCCGTTCGGGAGAAGCGCTACATCGTCGTCAACGGAGCCGACCTGAACCCGTCCATCCGCACGGTCGACGGTGCCGAGAAGGTGGCGCAGCGGCTGCGTGAACTCGGATTCGCGACGGGCACGTGAGCATGCGTACGTCGGCGTTGGTCGCGCTGTGGGCCGCCGGCCTTGTGCTACTGCTGGTTTCGGCTGCCCTGGCCATCACGATCGGCCCGGCGTCGTTGTCGGTGCTCGACGTGTACCGCATCGTCGCCGAACATCTGGGCGCCGGCCCGTCCGGCGCGACCCGGCTGCAGGACGGCATCGTCTGGCAGTTGCGCCTGCCGCGGGTGGCGCTGGCCGCGATCTGCGGGGCCGGTCTGGCGTTGTGCGGGGCCATCATGCAGTCGCTGCTGCGCAACCCGCTGGCCGACCCGTTCGTGCTCGGCGTCTCCTCGGGCGCGTCCACCGGTGCGGTGCTGATCGTGGTGCTCGGCGCCGGTGCGGGTGCGGTGTCACTGTCCGCGGGAGCGTTCGCCGGCGCCCTGCTGGCCTTCGCGGTGGTGCTGGCCCTGGCCTACGCCGCCGGCGGCAGTACCGATCGGGTGGTGCTGGCCGGTGTCGCGGCCACCCAGTTGTTCTCGGCGCTCACCTCGTTCATCGTGCTGTCCTCGGCCGACGCCGAGCAGACCCGCGGCGTGTTGTTCTGGCTGCTCGGGTCGCTGGCCGGGGTGGGCTGGGCCGATGTGCTGACCTGCGGGCTGGTGGTGGCGGCCGGTTTGGTGTGCTGCCTTTCGTTCGGGCGCACGCTGGACGCCTTCGCCTTCGGCGAGGATGCCGCCGCGACCCTGGGCGTCGCCGTGCGCCGCGCCCAGACCGTGCTGTTGGTGGTGACGGCGTTGGTCACCGCGGCGCTTGTCAGTGCCGCCGGCGCGATCGGTTTCGTCGGTCTGGTGTTGCCGCACGCCGCGCGCTTCTTCGTCGGGCCGGGGCATCTGCGGCTGCTGCCGACGGTGGCCCTGTTCGGCGCGATCTTCATGGTGTGGGTGGACGCGCTGGCCCGCACCGTCTTCGCGCCGCAGGAGCTGCCCACCGGAGTGGTCACCGCGCTGCTGGGGGTGCCGGCCTTCGCGGTGATCCTGCTGCGCCGCAAGGGGGTACACCGATGAGCCTGCGGGCGCTGGAGGTGACGTGGAGCCGCTCGGGGCATGTGGTGCTCGACGGTGTCACGGTGGACCCCGAACCGGGCAGCACGCTGGGTCTGCTGGGCCCGAACGGGTCGGGGAAGTCGTCGCTGTTACGGCTGCTGGCCGGCGTGGACCGGCCGGACTCCGGTGCGGTCACCCTCGACGGCGCGGTGCTGCACCGGCTGTCGCGCCGGGCCGTGGCGCGGCGGGTGGCGATGGTCGGTCAGCATGCCGATACCGATCTGCACATCACGGTGCGCGAGGTGGTGCGGCTGGGCCGCATCCCACACGCCGGGCCGGTCGGGGGTGACCGGGACACCGACCACGCGGTGCGGGCGGCCCTGGCGGCGACCGGACTGACGGACATGGCCGGCCGGCACTGGCACACCCTGTCCGGCGGGGAGCGTCAGCGGGTGCAGATCGCCCGTGCGCTCGCGCAGCAACCCGGCGAACTCTTGCTCGACGAGCCGACCAATCACCTGGACATCGCCCATCAACTCGACATCCTCGCCTTGGTACGGGCCCTCGATGTCACGACGGTGGTCGCCCTGCACGACCTCAACCTGGCCGCGATGTTCTGCGATCACCTGGTGGTGTTATCCGATGGGCGGGTGGTGGCCGCGGGCACGCCACTGCAGGTGCTCACCGAACGGCTGGTCGCCGAGGTCTACCGGGTCGCGTGCGACATCACCGTCGTCGATGGACGCCCGTGTGTTCGGTACACCGCCCCGAGTCGGTGAGCGTGCGCCGAGATCGACGTTTGGCCGGATCGCACTCGCACAACTGCGCCCATGTGATCAAACGGGCGGATCAGGACCAGGAGAAGTCGGCGCGGAGCCGGGCGGCGACCAGCTCGAACCGGTCGCGGTCCAGGATTGCGCCCTCGCGGCGGATACCGTCCTCGGGCACGTCGAGCACCCGGTCCAGGCGCACCCAGCTGGGCCGGCCGTCGTAATCCCAGGTGCCGGTGCCGATGGCGACCCAGTCCTTGTCGTCGGCGTGGTAGTCCTGGCTGGACAGCATCAGCCCGAGCAGCACATTGCGGTCGCGGCCGACCACCAGAACGGGCCGGTCCTTGCCCCGGGTCGGGTCGTCCTCGTAGACCACCCAGGTCCACACGATCTCGCCGGGATCGGCCTGACCGTCGAGGTCGGGGGAGTAGATGATGCGCCGCGCGCGCTGCGCGGTGGGCACGCTCGCGTTGGTGACGGGTCGGCCAGCGGTGATCGCGGGGGTCTGTTGGGCCGGTGACCCGGCCAGCACGTCCAAGCCGATCTTGATGCCCTGCTGCAGCACCCGCTCCGGTGAGGGCAATTGGCGGATGAGTTTCGGCGCTTCGTTGAAGACGAGGTGTCCCGCGAGGCGCTGGAAGGTTTTCCACTGCGACGCCATGGAAACGAGGATAGGTCCTCCGATTGTGTCGGGACGGCTCACGCTCGATACGCTGGAGCCACATATCGCGCCTCGACCAGGAGAAATCCAATCAGCAATTTCGCCGACCAGACGTTCACCGCGCCGGCGCAGATACGGAACTTCTGCATCATCGCCCACATCGACCACGGCAAATCGACGCTGGCCGACCGGATGTTGCAGCTCACCGGCGTCGTCGACGACCGCTCCATGCGGGCCCAGTACCTGGACCGGATGGATATCGAGCGTGAGCGCGGCATCACCATCAAGGCCCAGAACGTGCGGCTGCCCTGGAAGGTCGGGGATGAGCAATTCGTGCTGCATCTGATCGACACCCCCGGCCACGTCGACTTCACCTATGAGGTGTCCCGGGCGTTGGAGGCCTGCGAGGGCGCGGTGCTGCTGGTCGACGCCGCCCAAGGCATCGAGGCGCAGACCCTGGCCAACCTGTACCTGGCGCTGGACCGCGACCTGACCATCATCCCGGTGCTCAACAAGATCGACCTGCCGGCCGCCGACCCGGACCGCTACGCCGGCGAGATCGCCCACATCATCGGCTGCGAACCCTCCGACGTGCTGCGGGTGTCCGGCAAGACCGGCGCCGGGGTGGCCGAGCTGCTCGACGCCGTGGTCGCGCAGGTGCCGGCCCCGACCGGCGATCCGGACGCGCCCACCCGAGCGATGATCTTCGACTCGGTGTACGACATCTACCGCGGCGTGGTCACCTACGTCCGCGTCGTGGACGGCAAGATCACCCCGCGCGAGAAGATCGCGATGATGTCCACCGGCGCCACCCACGAACTGCTCGAGGTCGGCATCGTCTCACCCGAACCCAAGGCCAGCGCCGGTCTGGGCGTCGGCGAGGTGGGCTACCTGATCACCGGGGTGAAGGACGTCCGCCAATCCAAGGTCGGGGACACCGTCACCACGGCCCGCAACGGCGCCAAGGAGGCGCTGACTGGTTACCGCGAACCCAAGCCGATGGTCTACTCGGGCCTGTACCCGGTGGACGGGTCGGATTACCCCAACCTGCGCGAAGCCCTGGACAAGCTGCAGCTCAACGACGCCGCGCTGACCTACGAGCCGGAGACCTCGGTGGCCCTGGGCTTCGGTTTCCGGTGCGGCTTCCTCGGGCTGCTGCACATGGAGATCACCCGGGAGCGGCTGGAACGCGAGTTCAATCTGGACCTGATCTCCACCTCGCCGAACGTCGTGTACCGGGTGATCAAGGAAGACAATTCCGAGCTGATCGTCACCAACCCGTCGGACTGGCCCGAGGGCAAGGTCCGCACCGTCTACGAGCCGGTGGTCAAGACGACGGTCATCGCACCGAGCGAGTTCATCGGCACCATCATGGAGCTGTGCCAGTCTCGCCGCGGTGAGTTGCAGGGCATGGACTATCTGTCCCCGGAACGCGTCGAACTGCGCTACACCATGCCGCTCGGTGAGATCATCTTCGACTTCTTCGACTCGCTGAAGTCGCGCACCCGCGGCTACGCCAGCCTGGACTACGAGGAGGCCGGCGAGCAGGAGGCCGACCTGGTCAAGGTCGACATCCTGTTGCAGGGTGAGGCCGTCGACGCATTCAGCGCCATCGTCCACAAGGACGGCGCGTCGGCCTACGGCAACAAGATGACCACCAAGCTCAAGGAGCTGATCCCGCGCCAGCAGTTCGAGGTGCCGGTGCAGGCGGCCATCGGGTCGAGAATCATTGCTCGCGAGAACATCCGGGCCATCCGTAAGGACGTGCTGTCCAAGTGCTACGGCGGTGACATCACCCGCAAGCGCAAGCTGCTGGAGAAGCAGAAGGAAGGCAAGAAGCGGATGAAGACCATCGGGCGGGTGGACGTGCCGCAGGAGGCCTTCGTCGCCGCGCTGTCCACCGACGCGAGCGCGGACAAGCCAAAGAAGTGACTCCAGCCGCACCATCGGTCACAATGACGCGGTGAACAGCGCCGCAAAACCATGCCGTAGCCTGCTGGCCCTGTCGGGCATGGCCGCCGCGGCCCTCCTGCTGACCGGATGTGTCAGCACGGTGACCGGTGTTGCGGTCCGCGACCGCAATGCGGCCCCCGCCGATGTGCCGCCGCTCAAAGAGTCCCAGCTGGATCGGGTGCTGTTGTCGGTGCGCGAGATCAACACGGTCATGGGCGCCAGCGACATGGAGATCACCAGCGAGCTGGATCAGATGACCGATCATTCCCGGGACATCTCGGATCCGGACTGTCTGGGTGCCATCTACGGCGCCGAACAACCGGTGTACGACGGCAGCGGGTGGACCTCGGTGCGCGACCAGGTGGCGCGCGAGCCGGAAGAGGACAACCAGCACTGGGCCGAACAGACGGTGGTGCTGTATCCCAGCGCGGACAAGGCACAGCGGTTCTGGGAGAAATCCGAGTCGACGTGGAAGCAGTGCGGTGGTTCGGCGGTATCGGTGGATGACGGGCAGTCCAGCTACACCTGGCAGCTCGACGATCTGGAGGTCAAAGACCAGATCATCACGCAGCGCACCATGCAGGAGGACGCCGGCGGCTGGGAATGCCAGCACGCCATGTCGTATGTCTCCAATGTGACCGTCGAGGCGTGGGCGTGCTCGTACGGAATCAACGACGAAGCGGCCGGCATCGTGCAGAAGATGATCGACAACGCCGGCAAGAAGAAGTAGGTCTGCGGCCGCACTGCCGGTGCGGGCATCAAAGGCGCTGCGCCGGGCAATATTCCGATAGCTTCTCGCTGAGCGCAACCCTGAGAGATCGCCGGGAGCGGTCGTAGCCTCACCGGGTGTCGAAAGAACTCCATCTGCTTGCCTTCGGGAACACCCGGTCCGCCGGGCCCTGGCGTCATCCCGACGCCGACAACAGCACCGCCGGGGTGCGGCGCCGACTCATCGAGCACGCGCAGACCGCCGAGGCCGGCACGTTCGACGCGCTGTTCTTCGCCGACGGGCTGAACTATGGGCCGCCGGCCACCTGGGCGTACAAGATCCCGGAGGACTTCGAGCCCCTGACGGCGACCGCCGCGCTGTCCTCGGTGACCGAACGGATCGGGTTGGTGGTCACCGGGTCGGCCACCCTGCAGGCGCCCTATCACCTTGCCCGCCAACTGCTCTCACTGGATCACCTGAGCGGGGGCCGGGCCGGCTGGAACCTGGTCACCAGTTTCGCGCGGGCCGCGGCGGACAACTTCAGCGCCCGCGGTGTGGTGGACCACGACGAACGGTACGCCGTCGCCGAAGAAGCGCTCCAGGTGGTGCGCGCGCTGTGGGACGGCTGGGGTGAAGACACCATCGTCGAAGACCGCGCCGCCGGGATCTTCCACGATGTCAACAAGATCCGGGTGACCGACCACCACGGCGCCTACTTCGACGTCAAAGGTCCGCTCGGCGCCTCCCGCTCGGTGCAGGGTCAGCCCGTCCTGTTCCAGGCCGGATCGTCGCCCACCGGAAGATCTTTCGCCGCCAAGCATGCCGAAGTGATCTTCACCAGCCACGGCAACCGAGCCCGGGCTCAGGAGTTCTACCGGCAGATCCACGCGCAGGCACGGGCGTTCGGGCGCAACCGGCCGCCGCTGATCACCCCGTCCTTCCGTTATGTCATCGGCTCCACCGAGGACGAGGCGCGGCGCGCACAGCAAGACGAATACACCTACTTCAGCCCCGAATACCAGGCCGGCTGGCTGCTGGAGGTGGAGGTCGACGTCACCGGGGCCGACCTGGACGGGCCGGTGCCGGCCTCGGCCTTCCCGGATTCGACCGAGACGCACCAGACCGCGCTGGCCGGTTACCGGGCGCTGGCCGCCGAGAGCCCGACGGTGCGGGAATTCCTGTACCGCACCGTGAACGGGTGGGGTGCGGGCGTGGTGGGGACGCCGGAACGGATCGCCGACGAGATCGAGGAATGGTTCACCGAGGGCGCCGCGGACGGTTTCGTGCTGCGCGACTCCGGGCTGCCGGGGCAGACCGAACTGTTCGTCGAGCAGGTGGTGCCGGTGTTGCGTAAACGCGGCCTGTTCCGCCACGAATACTCCGGCACCACGTTGCGGTCGCACCTCGGCCTGGAAGTGCCGGTTCGGTCGTGACCGAGCCCTTCGTCCTCGCCGGCTTCACCATGTCGACGGTGTCGCACGGCAACTTCGGGCTGTGGCGCCACCCGCAGGACCAGACGTCGCGCTACACCGAGCTGAGGTACTGGGTGGAATTGGCCCAGCTGCTCGACACCGGCGGATTCGACGCCCTGTTCATCGCCGACGCGGTCGGTCAACTGGATGTGTTCGGCGGCAATGCCGATGCCGCGCTGACGCGTGCGGTGCAGACGCCGGTCACCGATCCGCTGCTGGCCGTATCGGCCATGGCGGCGGCCACCGAACACCTCGGCTTCGGCATCACGGTGTCCACCACCTACGAGAGCCCGTACCTGCTGGCCCGGAAGTTCAGCACGCTGGACCACCTCACCGGTGGCCGCATCGGCTGGAATGTGGTGACCTCGCTGCTGGACAGCGCGGCGCGCAACATCATCGGCCGGGACCGGCAGATCCCGCACGACGAGCGCTACGCCATCGCCCAGGAATTCCTCGAAGTCACCTACAAGCTGTGGGAGGGCTCGTGGGAGCCGGGTGCGGTGCGCCGTGATCGTGACCGCGGCGTGTACACCGATGCCACCAAGGTGCACCAGATCGGGCACGAGGGCACGTACTTCAGCGTTCCCGGTGCCCACCTGGTCGAGCCCTCCCCGCAACGCACCCCGGTGCTGTTCCAGGCCGGAACTTCCCCGGCGGGACGCGAATTCGCCGCGCGCAATGCCGAGTTGGTGTTCGCCAGCGACCCCAGGCCCGACGTGTTGCGCACCAATATCGACGACATCCGACGCCGCGCCGTGGCTCACGGCAGGCGGCCGGACGCGATCAAGTTCCTCACCTCGGTCGAGATCGTGGTGGACAGCACCGATGCGGCGGCCCAGGCCAAGGTGGCCGATCTGGCACGCTTCCACGACCTGGAGGCCGGTCTGGTGCTGCTGTCGGCTCTGTCGGGTGTCGACTGGTCCGAGTACGGCGTGGACCGGCCGATCGAGCAGTTCGACACCGACGCCAGCCGATCGATCCTGGCCGCTGTGGCCGATCCGGAGGCGCGCCACCGGATCACCCTGCGCGACTACGTCGGCGGGCTGGGCGGGTTCGGCGGTGAGCTGTTCGTCGGGTCCGCCTCGACGGTGGCCGACGCACTGGAGGGTTACGCGCAACACACCGGTGTCGACGGTTTCAACATCGTCTACCACGTCACCCCGGGCAGTTTCGCCGATGTCGCCGAACATCTGATCCCGGAGCTACGGCGGCGCGGCCGGGCGCGCGAGGCGGGCGGCGCCACGACGTTGCGGCAGCGGATCTTCGGCACGGAATCCGCGTACCTGCCCGCCGATCACCCGGGCACCGCCTTCCGGCGGCAAAAAATCCCGTCGATTTGATCACTGACGTCGCGGACCACCCTGCGGCATCGTGACATTCACATCAACTCTCTGTTAACGACCTGTGCGCCAAGCGATTACGTGGCGCACAGGATGGAAGGCGGCATCATGTCGGCACCGACTCGGGTGGAGCTGGGCGGTCGCGCCCTGTCGACCGCGGAAGGGCACGGTCTGGAGCGCGGTGCGCTGGGGTTCTGGGGTGTGTTCGCCCAAGGACTGGCCGCGGCGGCGCCCAGCGTCGCGGTGGCCACCGTGCCCTTCTCACTGTTCCTCGCCGCCGGCAACGGTTCGTCGTGGGCCGTCATCGTCGGCCTGGTCATCACGGTCCTGATCGCCGCCACCATCAGTTTCCAGGCCAAACGCACCGTGTCCTCCGGCTCGCTGGGCACCTACGCCGGCAACGGGCTGGGCCCCGGCTTCGCCTACGCCGCCGGGTTCAGCCTGCTGGTCGGTTACATCGGCTTCGCGACCACCGGAACCCTGGGCGGGGTCGTCTACCTCGACGCATTCCTGGAATCCATCGGATTGGGTTCACAGGCAGCCTGGTTCCGGCTGCTGCTGGTGGTGGTCATCGTCGGGCTGGGTATCTACCTGCCGTACCGCGGCGCTGCCATCGCCGCCAGGTACGAGCTGGTCTTCGAACTTGTCGCGATCGCGTCGATCCTGGTGATCATCGTCGGGTCGTACCTCGCGTACGGGGCCCGGATCGACTGGGAGCAGTGGAATCCGGCGCACCTGGGGCACAGCACCACCTACGTCGCCGCCGTGGTGGCGGTCGGCTCCTACGCCGGCTTCGAGAGCGTCGCCTCGCTCGGCGCGGAAGCCAAGGACGCGCATCGCACCATCGGCCGCTCGCTGCTGCGGGTGGTGCTGCTGCTGGGCGTGCTGTACATCGTCGCGACCTACCCGCAGATCCTGTTCTTCGATTCCGTCGACGGGGACAAGGCGATCCTGCCGCAGCTCGCCGAGTCGGCCGGGGTCCCGTGGGTCAACCAGCTTGTCAGCGGCACCGTCGCCGTCGCCTTCATCGTCTTCGTCACCGCGGTCACCACCGCCGCCGCCCGGTCCCTGTTCACCTTCGCGCACGAGGGCGCCCTGCCGGCAGCGTTGGCCAGGGTGCACCCGAAATACAAGACGCCGTGGGTGGGCATCGTCTTCATCGGTGCGCTGGCGTTCGTCTTCTCCACGGTGGCGACGTTCAGCTCGTCCGGTCGCGTGGTGTTCGAGGTATACGGCGGCTACGTCGCCACCTGGGGCTTTTTGACCAGCTACCTGCTGGTGGTCATCGCCACGCCGATCTGGCTGTACAAGATCAGGGCGCTGACCCCGCTGCGGTTGGTGGTGTCGGTGGCCGCCACGCTGGCCCTCGGGTACGTCTTCTTCAGCAACTTCTATCCGGTCCCCGACTTCCCGTTCAACATCCTGCCGCTGATCTTCGCCGGGATCCTGCTGGCCGGTCTGGCCTGGTACTGGTACCTCAAGCGCACCAACCCCGAGGTGGCCCGCCGCGTCGGCACCATCCAGACCCTGTCGGAGGCCGAACAGCAGCGCCTGATCGACGAGGGCTTGCTCGGCGCGCCCGACGACGGTGCCACCGAGCGCGGCGATGTGAAAGAGGCTGCAACACCGTGACCCTCGTGCATGAAAGCGGTGTCGGCAGCTGGTCGACCACGGCCGTGACACCGCTGGACTTCCCGCACATCGCCGACTTCCTGGCCACCACACCGGGCATCGCCGGACGCAAGTTCGCCGCCGACTCCCGCGATGTCGCCGAGCAACTCGGCGGCGCCTTCCCCGGCGCCGTGACCGCGGTACGCGACGAGACGGGACGGGTCCGCGGGTACGCGGCGCTGCACCAGCCCCACGGTTTGCAGCCGGAACTGCTGGCCGACTTCGTCTTCGACCCGGCCACGCCCGTGCCGGTCGTCGACGGCACCGTCGGATCGGTGGTCGCCCGATTCCGCCGGGAGGCCGCCGACATCCCAGATGCGTTCCTGCGCAGCTTCATCGGCACCGACCAGCCGGCGGCCCGCACCACCCTGATCCGGCACGGCGCCACCGAGGAAGGCCGCTTCATCCGGACGCGGAAACCGCTCGACGGTGCGGACGTCGACGAGCTGGCGGCGCTGACCCTGCCCGGGTTGACCTACCTCAGCTGGCCGGAGGTGCTCGACCGAGGCCTGGCCGAACAGGTACGCCGGCTGCAGTACGAGACCTTCCTCGAGCATTTCGGCAACATGTCCAAGACGCCGGAGATCTTCGCCCAGCACATCGCCAGCCGGTCGTTCACACCGGATTTCAGCAATGCGGTGATCAACACCGACGGCGACGTGGTGGGGTACGTGCTGGGCAGCACGTACACGCACCTCGCCGGGGCCGTCGAGGAACGCAGCGCCCACACCGACTACATCGGCGTGCGCCGCGACCAGCGCCGGGCCGGCATCGGCGAATTCCTGTTGCGCAAGGTGTGGCTGGCGGCGCTGCGCCGTGGCGTCGGCATCGCCTCGCTGGGTACCGACATCAACAACGCCAGTAAGGCGCATCTGCTCTACGAGCGGCTGGGGTACGTCGCCGTCGAGCGCCAGGCCGCCTACCGCATCGACTTCCACCACATCGACCGCGAAGGGCCCACCACATGAGTTCCCCCGCACGCTATCTGCAGGCGCCGACCGCCGATCTCGACGACCTGCGGGCGCGGTTCGCGCCGGCGTTTCAGAAGATCGCCGAGGCGAACCTGGAACGTGAGCGGGAGCGCACCTTCCCGCACGAGCAGGTGCGGCTGCTCAACGATGCCGGATTCGGCACCCTGCGTATCCCGGTGCAGCACGGCGGATTCGGCGCGTCGCTGCGGCAGGTGTTCCTGCTGCTGGCCGATCTGGGGGAGGCCGACGCGAACGTCGCGCACATCTGGCGCAACCACCTGGCATTCGTGGAAGACCGGTTGAACGCACCGGTGTCGGAGACCAACGACACCTGGATCGAGCGGTTCCGGGCCGGCCAGTTCGTCGGCGGCGGCTGGACCGAGGCCAACAACGTCACGCTGACCAACCTGGTCACCACGGTGTCCGCCGAGGATGACCACTACCGGGTGACGGGTGCGAAGTTCTACGCCACGGGCAGCCTGTACGCCGACTGGCTCGACGTACTGGGCCGCGGTGACGACGGTGAGCTACTGACCGCGCTGGTACGCGCCGATGATCCCGGGGTGACGTTGGTCGACGACTGGGATGGCTTCGGTCAGCGCACCACCGCCAGCGGCACCGCGCGTTATGACGGGGTGCGGGCCGAGCGCGGCGATGTGTTCCCGGCCGCCGAACGGTTCGCCTATCAGGGCCACTTCTACCAGACGGCCATGCTGTCGGTGCTGACCGGAATCACCAGGGCGGCACTGCGGGACGGGTCGACGGCGCTGCTCGGCCGTCGACGCAACTACCCGCAGGGGCTCACCGAGGTGCCGTCCGACGATGCGCAACTGTTGGCCGTCATCGGTGAGGTGTCCGCCGACGCGTTCGCCGCCGAGGCCGCGCTGGCCAGGGCGGGGGAGGCGCTGGACCGCATCGATGCGTCCGCCGAGGACGCCAAGCGACGCCTGATCGACGCCGAGGTGGCGGTGACCCAGGCGCAGCTGGTCATCATCGCCGCCGCCCTGCGCGCCACCACCACCGTCTTCGACGCGCTCGGTGCGTCCGGGGTGTCCGAACAGCGTGGGCTGGACCGGCATTGGCGCAACGCGCGGACCCTGGCGTCGCACAATCCGCGGGTGTACAAGGCGCGCATCCTCGGCGACTATCTGATCAACGGCAAGGATCCGGTGTCCAACCTGGCCGCGCTGGGCCGCGGCGGTCAGGGCAACTAGACCACGCGCAGCACGGCCTTGCCGGCGACCTGCCGGTCCAGCAGGGCCTGGGTCGCGGCGCCGACGTTGTCCCACGAATCGCGCAGGCCGATCTGCGGGTCCAGTTCGCCGTCGGCGAGCAGGGTCAGCAGGTAGCGCAGGTCGGCTTGGAAGGGCGCCCGAACCGTGAACGGCTCCAAGCGTTTCCGGTTGCCCAGCCGGCGATGCGCCTCGAAGTCGATGGTGGTGGGCTCGTTGGACGCCATCCCGATGGACTGCACCGAGCCGCCGTCGGACACCAGGGCGAAGGCCTGCGCCAGCAGTGGGCCGCCGACATTGTCCAGCACACCGAACACCGGCTCCGTCACGCCGTCCAGACCGACGACCACCTCGGCGGCGCCCAGTTCGGTCAGGCCGTCGCCCCGGCCCGGGCTGCCCACGGCGGCCACAACATGGGCACCGGCCCGAGCGGCCAACTGGACCGCGAACCGGCCGACCCCACCCGAGGCCCCGGTGATGAGCACCCGTTGCCCGACCACCGGCCCGAGCGCCCGCAGTGCCTGCAGGGCGGTGACACCGGCGACGGGAAGGGCGGCCGCCTCCTCGAACTCCACGAATTCGGGCAGCTCGGCCACATTCGCGGTGTCCACCGCGCGCCGTTCCGCCCAACCGCCCTCACCGCCGAAGGCCACCACCCGGGTGCCGACCGGCGGTCCCGAGCCGTCGGCCGCGGCCCGGGCCACCACACCGGCGGTGTCCCAACCGGGTACCTCGCCGGGCCGGCGCATGTGGTCGATGAAATGCACCTCTCCGAAGTTCAGCGCGATGGCGTGCACGTCGATCACGGCCTGGCCGGCGGTCGGTGCGGGCTCGCCGACCTCCCCGAACCGCAGGTTGGCCGGCGCGTGCGGGTCGTAGACGATGGCTCGCATGCTGTCGCCCAACAATGCCGCCGGCGGTCGTATTCCCGCCCTCCCGCGCCGCCGAACGTTGATTGCCGCTCCAAGCAGCGGCCGGAAAATCGAGCGGTACGCAACGTTCGCGGAGATAGGTTGTCGCGGTGAGCCTGGGCGACCGTGAGCGTTGGGACGCGGCCTACCGCGACCGCGAGGTGGGCACGCCCGCTCTACCGGCCGTCTTCGCCGCGTACGAAGCGGTGTTCCCGACCGCGGGCACGGCGCTGGACGTCGCGTGCGGGCAGGGCGCGGCGGCGGTCTGGTTGGCGCGTCGTGGACTCGACGTGCTGGGCGTCGACGCCTCGGTCATCGCGATCGAGCAGGCGCGCGCCCTGGCCGCCGGGACGACGGCACGCTTTGCGGTGGCGGACCTCGACGACGGCCTGCCGCCCGGCGCGCCCGTGGATGTGCTGCTGTGTCACCGGTTTCGCGATCCCCGGCTGTACCCGGTGTTCGTCGACCGGCTGAAACCCGGAGGGCTGCTGGCGGTCTGCGTGCTCAGCGAGGTGGGTGGGTCACCCGGGACGTTCCGCGCCGCTGCCGGGGAACTGGGCCGGGCGTTCGCCGAGCTGCAGCCCATCGCGGCGGGGGAGGGTGACGGACAAGCCTGGCTGCTCGGCCGCCGCGGACCTTCGTGCTGATCTCAGCCTCGGGCAGGGACGACGCCGGTGAGGACCCGTACGACGACTTCGTCGGAGAATCGGTAGGGCTGGCCGGTGATGATGGCACCGAGACGCCTCCTCAGGCGTGAGATCTCCGACCGAACCGCAACCGTGTGCTCGGCGTTGCCGTACAACGCGACGCTGAGGTCGGTCGCGTTGACGCCGTGCCGGGGGTGCTGGGCAAGCATCCGCAGAATCTGGGCGTGACGGGGGGAAAGGGCGCGCGTCCAGGTGACATCGCCACGAACGGTGGCTCGAGGTGAGTCACCGAGGTCGAGCTCGAGTTCTATCTGCGCGTCGGCCCGGTGCGGACGCATGATCCAGCCCTGACCGAGCGGTTCCGGGACGGTCAGGCCGAGGCCGGGAACGAACGCGGCGGTGCCGGGTTCCGGCGCCGCGATGCGCCGGGGGTTATCCAAACCTCGTGCACAGGCGACCCAGCCGTGTTCGTCGACCACCAGGGCGGGGGCTGTGCCGGCGAGCAGGGCGGCGCTCTCCTCGCACAGGCGGTCGAGACTTTCGCGATGCAGCCGCCACAACGTGGCTTCGGCGAGCCGCGCCGCCGAGTGTGCCAGGCCCGCCGTCGACGGGTGCAGCGTCATCGCGGGCCCGCTGATGTCGATCACGCCGAGGACATCCCCGGAGCGCGGATCGTGGACAGGTTCGCCGATGCAATACCAGCTGTGCTGGCGGCGGGCGTAATGCTCGGCGGAGAACAGCGTCAGACCGGTGTTCTCGATGAGGGCGGTGCCGATCGCGTTGGTGCCGACGTGGTCTTCTGCCCAGCTGGCGCCCTCCACGAAGCCGAGTTGATCGGCGGTGCGGCGGATGGCTTGCGCCCCGTCGCGCCAGAGCACGACACCGTCGTCGTCGGCGATGACCACGACGAAGTCGGCGCCGGCGGCCGCCGATCCCAGGACCGCCCGCAGGTCGGGCAACACCTTGCGCAAGTCGCTTCGGCTGCGCCGGTTCTCGACCTCGGACAGGCTCACCGAGGTCGACCGCACACAGTCGTCGGGCGAAATGCCGTGTGTGCACAGCCGTTCCCAGGACCGGGCCACCAGCGGGCGCGGCTGCCGGGGTGGCCGTCGGCCGGACAGCACCGCCTCCCGGATTTCACTCAGCAGTCGAGCGTGCCGGACCAGATCGACGGATGCTCCTGTCTTGGCAGGGCGGGTCATGGTGTTCACAGTAGTGAGAACTTCCAGCAGCCTTCGACGTCAGCTGTTCAGCGGTTTGCCGAGGGCCGCCAGCACGGATTCGTGCATGGCTTCCGACAGTGTCGGATGCGCGAAGATCACGTCCGCGAGGTCGTCAGCGGTGGCTTCGAGCGACGCGGTGATCCCGAAACCCTGGATCAGCTCGGTCACGTCGGGGCCCACCAGGTGGGCACCGAGCAGGGCTCCGCTGTCGGCGTCGACGATGGTCTTCACGAAACCGTCGGCTTCCGCGATGGCCAGGGCCTTACCCGACGCCTGCAAGTCGAAGGTGCCGACCTGCAGGCGGCGCCCGGTTGCCCGCGCCTGTTCCTCCGTCATCCCGATGCTCGCCACCTGCGGGCGGGCGTACGTGCAGGCGGGCACCAGGGTGGTGTCCAGTGGCCTGGTGTGCGCAACACCTGCGATGTGCTCGACGCACAGCACCGCTTCGTGGCCGGCCTTGTGTGCCAGGCACGGGCCGCCGGCGACGTCGCCGATCGCGTAGGTGCCGAATGCCGTTGTGCGACACCATTCATCGGTGACGATCGTGCCGTTGGACACTTCGACGCCGATATCTTCGAGTCCCAGTTCTTCGATGTTGCCCTGAATTCCGGCCGCCACGAGGACCCGCTCGGCAGTCACGTTCTCCGGGCCGCCGGGGGTGTCGATGGTGAGATCGACCCCGGAGTCGTGGACCGTCGCGGCCGTCACGCGCGAGGCTGTGTGGACACCGATTCCGCGTTTCTCGAAGCGCCGCCTGACGAACTCGGATACGGCCGCATCCTCTGCGGGCATGATCCGCGGTGCCATCTCCACGATTCTGACGTCGGTGCCGAGGTCTCGGTAGAGGCTGGCGAACTCGACGCCGATGGCACCGGAGCCGACCACGACGAGCGAACGCGGCAACGCGGCCGGCTGCAACGCTTCGAAGTACGTCCAGATCCGTTCACCGTCGGGGATGAGTCCGGGAACGGTGCGCGGCCTGGCTCCGGTTGCCAGGATCACGTGATCGGCGCGGTAACGTCGGACGTCGTCCTCGGAGCTGACGTCGACGACACCCTTGCCGGCCAGCCTGGCGGTACCGGTGATGACGGTGACGGCGTTCTTGCGCATCAGATACTCGACGCCGCCGGACAGTCGTGCCGAGACGCCGCGGCTGAACTGCACGAGTTTCGCGATGTCGAATTCGACTGCCCCGACGGTGAATCCCACCTCGTGGGCGTTGGCCAGCGTATGGGCGACGTCGGCGCCGTGCAACAGCGCCTTGGTGGGAATGCAGCCCCAGTTCAGACAGATGCCGCCGAGACGGTCACGTTCGACAAGGGCGGTGTTCAGGCCGAGCTGTGCGGCCCGGATGGCGGCCACATACCCGCCGGGGCCGCCGCCGATCACCAGGACGTCGAAGTTGTCGGTCATCTGCACCTCCTAAACCAACATCAGGGCGGGGGATTCGACGTAGGCCCGCAACTGCTGCAGGAACCTCGCTCCCGTGGCGCCGTCGATGACCCGGTGATCGCACGACAAGGTCACGGTCATGACGGTCGTCGAAACGAGTTCACCGGCCACGATCGCCGGCCGCTCGGCTGCGGTTCCGACGGCCAGGATCGCACCCTGGGGCGGGTTGATGATCGCGTCGAACTCCCTGACGCCGAACATGCCCAGGTTCGACACGGTGAAGGTGCCCCCTTGGAAGTCGTCGGGCTGCAGTGTGCCGGCTTTCGCCTTCGTCACCAATGTGGCGATCTCGGAAGATATTCCGGCGAGTGATCGACCGTCGGCGCCGCGCACGATCGGTGTGATCAGGCCGGCGGGAAGGGCGACCGCGACGGAGACGTCCGCGGATGTGTAGCGCAGCACCGCCTGCGCCTGCTCGTCGTACTGGATGTTGACGTCGGGCACCTTGACCAGCGCCATGGCACAGGCTTTGACGATGAAGTCGTTGACCGACAGCTTCACCCCCGCGACGGTCGCGTTGATCTCGTCGCGCAGCCGCAGCAGGTCGTCGATCGCGAGGTCCACGGTCAGCCGGAAATGGGGTGCGTTGCGTTTCGACTCCTGCAAGCGCGACGCTATCGCGCGCCGCATGGTAGACAGTGGAATCGTCTCGTGGCCGGCGGCAGTGGCCGACGGCGCATTCGGGGCAGCAACGGATTCCGGGTTGAATCGACGTGCAGCGTCCCGCACGTCTGCTTCGCAGACCCGGCCGCGCGAACCCGTTGCGCGGCAGTCGTACAAGTTGATCCCGAGGGCCGCGGCCAGCCGGCGCGCGACGGGGGTGGCGGCGACTGCACTGTCGTCGCGGGTCGATCGTCCGGGGACGCCGGTGCGCACCGCCGGGGCCTTGGCGGCGACCGATCCACCCGCGTCGAGGATGGCGTGTTCGACGTCGGTGACCGAGATACGGCCGCCCCGCCCGGTGGGAGTGACGCGGGCCAGGTCGATCGACAGCTCGTCGGCCAGGCGCAGGGCGTGCCGGGTGGCGAACACGTCACCGTCGGTCTTGCCGCGCAGCACGTCGGGGACGACGGTGGCGCCGCCGTTGCGCGAGGCCGGCGCGGCACCGGCAGGTGTGACCGGGCTCGACTGCACGACAGGAGATGTCGCGGTTGGTGTGGCCGCGGGGAGCGGTGGCGCAGACGACGCCGGGATCGCCGTCGCGGCCAGGTCGGCCGCCAAGCGGTCGACCTCGGCATCGCTGACCGACGTGGGTGCACAGATCGCGATGGGCGCGCTGACCGGGAGGGTCTCACCGGGTTTGGCGAGGATCCTTCTCAGCAAGCCGTCGAACGGGGCTTCGAGTTGATTGGTGATCTTGCTGGTCTCGATCTCGCACAGCAGGTCGCCCTTGTCGAAGGCGGTGCCCTCGGTGACGAGCCACTCCACGAGGGTGCCTTCTTCCATCGAGAGGCCCCATTTCGGGATCTCGATAACGGCCACGTCACTCATGCCGACATCACCCGGCGGATGGCATCCTCGACGCGGCCGACCGATGGCAGCCACTCCTTCTCCAGCGCCGGTGAGAACGGCACAGGCGTGTGCGGTGGTGTGACGAGTTCGATCGGCGCCTTGAGCGACCAGAACGCCTTCGTCGTGATGAGGGCGGCGACATCGTGCCCGAACCCGCAGCGCGCGGCCGACTCGTCGACGATGACCACCCGACCGGTCGACGCCACCGACTCCAGGATGCTCTCCTCGTCGAGCGGGGACACCGTGCGGGGGTCGACCACCTCGACGGAGATACCCTCGGCGGCAAGGGCATCGGCAGCGTCGTTGGCCACGTTCACCATCGCCGACAGCGCGATCACGGTGACGTCGCTGCCCTCGCGGGTGTAGTTGGCGACACCGAGGGGGATGGTGTAGGACTCCTGCGGCACTTCGCCTTTCATGTCGTAGAGTGTCTTGTGTTCGCAGAAGACGACGGGATCGTCGTCGCGGATCGACTGGATCAACAGGCCCTTGGCGTCGTACGGATTCGACGGCGCCACCACTTTGAGGCCCGGCACGGCGGCGAAGACGTTGTAGGGCGACTGGGAGTGCTGGGCGGCCGCGGAGAAACCGGCACCGATCATGCCCCGCACCACCAGCGGCGTACGGGCCTTGCCGCCGAACATGTAGCGGAACTTCGCGGCCTGGTTGTAGAGCGCGTCGTAACAGACGCCGAAGAAGTCCATGAACATCAGTTCGGCGACCGGACGCAGTCCCGTCAACGCCGCACCCGCGGCCATGCCGATGATGGCCGATTCGGTGATCGGGGTGTCGATGACGCGTTCCGAACCGAACTCGGTCCACAGACCCTTGGTGACACCGAGAACCCCGCCGAACGCTTCGACCTTGTCGGTGGCCAGCGCCGGATTGCTGCCGCCCTGGCCACCGCGCAGATCCTCGCCGATCTGGACGATCGTCGGGTCTCGTCGCATCTCCAGCGCCAGCGCGTCCTTGACCGCCTCGCGGTAGGTGATCTTCGAAAGGCTCATCGTGTTTCTCCCTCAGTACGCGACGTAGACGTCGGTGAGCAGGCTGGATACCGGCGGATAGGCGGCGGCGCGGGCCTCGGCCACGGCGGTGTCGACGAGCTCACGAGCTGCTCGGTCGATCTCGTCGAGTTCGTCGGCGCCCAGCGTCTTCGCCACGGATGCGCGGAACTTCTGCAGTGGGTCGTTGGTGGCGCGCAGCTCGGCCACTTGTTCGGACGTCCGGTACAGCTGGGCGTCGCCTTCGAAATGGCCGTGGAATCGGTGCGCGACGGCCTCGATCGTGGAGGGGCCGCCGCCGCTGCGGGCGCGCTGCACCGCCTCTCGGGTGGCGTCGTACACGGCGAAGAAGTCGGTCCCGTCCACGGTGGTGGCGGGCATGCCGAAGGACGCGGACCGCTGGGCGATGCTGGTCGTCCCGACGGCGTAGTCGCGCCCGGTGGCCTCACCGTAGCCGTTGTTCTCGATCACGAAGACGATCGGCAAGTCGAGGACGACGGCCATGTTCATGGCCTCGAACACCGTTCCCTGATTCGAGCCGCCGTCACCGGTGAAACTGGCGGCCACGCCGCCGTTTCCGAGTGTCTTGGCGGTCAGCGCGGCACCGATCGCCAGTGAGGGGGCACCGCCGACGATCGCGTTGGCGCCCAGCATGCCCACCGACAGGTCGGCGATGTGCATCGAGCCGCCCTTACCGTGGCACAACCCGTCGTCTTTGCCGAAGATCTCGGCCATCATCGCCCGGATGTCGCAGCCCTTGGCAATACAGTGCCCGTGCCCGCGGTGCGTCGAGCCGATGTAGTCACGGTCACCGAGGTTCTCGCATACCCCGACCGCGATCGCCTCTTGACCCGAGTACAGGTGGATGAACCCCGGGATGTCGCCCGTGGCGTTCTCCTCGTGCAGGCGGTCTTCGAAGGCCCGGATCTCGGCCATCTTGCGGTACGCGTGTAGCAACTCCGGCTTGGTCAACGCCATGCTTCTCCTTCGCCATTTGGCCAGAGCTGCTCTGGCCGGTGCCTCGATGCCGACGCCGGGTGGTTGGTTCTCGGAGGCGTCGGTCGCGGTCACAGATGCTATGGAGATGAGAGCGCGGTCACTACCGTTGCAAGGGATTGCAACAGCGGCCCCGGCCCTGTTATCGCTGACCCGGCCGGGTACTAGGTGGCCATCGACGCGATGTGGTCGATCACCGTGCCAAGGGCGGTCTCCAGCGGATCGGCGGCGCGAAGTGTCTTGCACAGCAGCAACCCGCCCTGGAGTGTGGTGAGCAGAGTGGTGGCCAGCGCCTCCGGGTCGGCCTGCTCACCGAGATCACCGCGGTCCTTCATCGCAAGGAGTCCGTCCCTGATCACCCGGTGCCACCGCAGGTACCCGGCGGCGAGGTCCTCGCGCGCCGTGTCGTCGTGTTCGGCCAGCTCGCCGGCCAGTGAACCCAGCGGGCAGCCACCGCGAAAGTCCCTTGCCCGCTGGACATTTGCGATCGCTTCTGCCCAGGCGCGCAGCGCGCCGATGTCGTCGAGGCTGGCGAGCAGGGGACTCTGGAAGCCGAGAATCTCCTCGGTTTGGAACTCGATCACGGCACGGGTGAGGGAGCGCTTGTCACGGAAGTAGTGGTAGATCTGCGATGCGCTCACGGCGGCCGCCGCGCGGACGTCCTCGGTGCTGGTGCCGGCGACGCCGCGTTGGTGCATCAGTCGAGCCGCCTCGGCCACGATCCGCTCGCGGGTGGCTTGGCCCTTCCGTGTGATCACCACCCGAACATACCGATTTTGGAGTTGACATTCCAGAAATCGCGATGTTCTCTGGAATGGACAATCCAATCTATGGCGAAAGGGCAAGTGCTTGACCGAGACTGCTGTGACCGATGCGCCGCCACGTACTCTCGGCATGAGGCTGCAACGTGCCGGACACCTGGTGAGCCGCTACGGCCTGGTCATCGTGCTGGCGTGGATCGGCTTCGGGAAGTTCGTGAAGATGGAAGCCCGAGTGCTCATCGAGCACAGCCCGCTGATGAGTTGGATCTACGACTACCTCAGCGTCGGGACGGTCGCTCACGCGTTGGGCGCACTGGAAATTCTTGCCGCCCTTTTGATTGCGCTGTACCCGGTGTGGCCGCGGGTCTCGGCGATCGGAAGTGCACTCGCTGTCGTGCTGTTCATCGGCACGCTCAGCTTCCTGTTCACCACGCCTGGAGTTGTCGCCGCCCACGCATGGGGCGTTCCGGTCCTGTCGGCGCAACCCGGTCAGTTCCTGCTCAAGGACGCCGTCCTGCTCGGTGTGGCGATCTGGACGCTCGGCGCGTCCCTGACCCGTATCGATTCACAGCAGGCATTTTCCCGCAACTAGGGTGACCCCTCGGCGATCCGGCGCACGGCCCGCAGGAATACGTCGATCTCGTCGAAGGTGTTGTAGAACGCGAACGACGGTCGCACGGTGGCCTCCAGGCCCAACCGGCGCAGGATCGGTTGCGCACAGTGATGCCCCGCCCGCACCGCGATGCCCTCGGAGTTGAGCGCCTTACCCACCTCGAGCGGTTCGTGACCGGCCAGCACGAAGGACAGCACGCTGGCCTTCTCCTGCGCGGTGCCGACCAGGCGCACACCGGGGATGTCGGCCAGTCGCGGGGTGGCGTACTCCAGCAGCGCGTGCTCATAGGCGGCGATGCGTTCGATACCGACCCGCTCCACGTACCGCAGCGCCTCGCCCAGCCCGACCGCGTCGGCGATGTTGCCGGTGCCCGCCTCGTACTTGTTGGGCGGCCCTTGATACAGCGAGCGCTCAAGGGTCACATCGGCGATCATGTTGCCGCCGCCCTGCCACGGTGGGGTTTCGGCCAGCACGTCCTCGCGGCCGTAGAGCACCCCGATTCCGGTGGGACCGAAGATCTTGTGGCCGGAGAAGACGAAGAAATCGGCCCCGGTCTCGGACACGTCGATCGGGATGTGCGGGATGGACTGCGCGCCGTCGATCAGCACCCGGGCACCGTACCGGTGGCCGAGTTCGACGATCGTCTTGACTGGCGTCACCGTGCCCAGTGCGTTGGACACCTGGGTGGCGGCCACCAGCTTGGTCCGGGGTCCCAGCAGATCCTCGAACTCGCTGAGCAGTAGGTTGCCGGCATCGTCCACCGGGGCGACCTTGAGCACCGCGCCGGTCTTCTGCGAGATCAGCTGCCACGGAACGATATTCGCGTGGTGCTCAAGATGGGTGATGACGATCTCGTCACCCGGGCCCAGGTGCTTGCCGCCCCACGCGTAGGCCACCAGATTGATCGCCTCGGTGGTGCCGCGGACGAAGACGATCTCCTCGGTCTTGGCCGCGCCGATGAACCGGCGGACCGCTTCCCGGGCGTCCTCGTAGGCGTCGGTGGCGCGCGCCGCCAGCTCGTGTGCCGCCCGGTGGATGTTGGAGTTCTCGTGGGCGTAGAAGTAGGCCAGCCGGTCGATCACCGACTGCGGCTTCTGCGTGGTGGCGGCGTTGTCGAACCAGATCAGCGGTTTGCCGTTGACGGTTTCACGCAGGATCGGGAAGTCCGCGCGGATCGCGTGGACGTCGAAGATCTCGTGGTCATCGCGGATGGCCGGAACCGGTTCGGGCGCAGGCGGTTTCAGGAAGTAGTAACCGTCACCATCCTGCGAGGCCGGCGCCGCACCGGTCCACCCGAGATCCGGCACCTGCGGCACCGCACCCGGCCACACCGGCGCCGACCCGCGCGAGGGCGTCGGAGGTGCCGACGGCACCAGACCCGTCAGGGGCGAGCGAAGCGACGGGGACAGATCCGGCACCGTGAACGGCTCGAATCCGCTGAACGGAACGATCGGGCTCACTGCTGTCCCTCGGGGCGCGACCGGCGCGTCGCCCGGTGGAATACCCTCGGGCCCAGGCGATGTCGGGGCCGGAATGTTCACCTCCGGCACCGACACGAACTCCGCGGGAGTGCCCGGATGCGCGACACCCGCGGCCGTCGAACCCGCCGAACTCGCCGTCGTCACATCCGGTGCCACCCCGCGCGGAGCCACCTGGGTGGTCGCGGGCGGGCTGTCCGGCCCGGGCCGGAAGCTGGTCGCGAACAACTGCGACGCCAGCGCCGAGAGTTCGGCCTCGCTTATCGGCAGGTCACCTTCCGCGTCGAAAGATTTGTACTCACTTGTACTCATGGAAGTGGTCCACTGCGACGTCGTCCAGTACCGCCAGCGCATCGTCGGTCAGTACCGCCAGCGACGAGTACAAGGTGACCAGATACGACGCGATCGCCGACCGGTTGATCCCGGTGAACCGCACCGACAGCCCCGGCGCCTGCTCGCCGACCAGCCCGGGCTGGAAAAGGCCGACCACACCTTGGCGCTCCTCACCAGTGCGGACCAGGATGAACTTGGTCTTGGAATCCTCGACCGGCACCTTGTCGCTGGGCACGATCGGGATGCCCCGCCACGTGATGAACTGGGCGCCGAACAGGCTGACCACTGGCGGCGGAACCCCGCGCCGGGTGGCTTCCCGGCCGAACGCGGCCACCCCGAGCGGATTGGTGAGGAAGAACGCCGGCGTCTTCCACACCTTCGTGATCAACGAGTCCAGGTCGTCGGGGGTGGGGGTGCCACGCCGGGTGGAGATGGTCTGCTCCGGGGTGACCTGGGAGAGCAGGCCGTACTCCGGGTTGTTGACCAGCTCGTACTCCTGGCGCTCCTTGATGGTCTCGATGGTCAGGCGCAGCTGCTGGGCGACCTGGTCGTGCGGGCTGGAGTACAGGTCCGACACCCGGGTGTGCACGTCGAGCAGCGTCGAGATGGACCGCAGCGTGTACTCGCGCGGGCTGGTCTCGTAGTCGACATAGGTCTCCGGTAGCGGTTCCTCGGTGCCCGTGCCCTCGTCGGCATGGATCGCCACCCGGTCCGGGTTGATCACCCGATTGACCCGGTAGATACCGGCCTCGACGGGCACCCAGGACAGCAGATGCAGCAGGAAGCGCGGGGTGATGGTCGACAGCTGCGGGACTGTCTTGGTGGCGTTGGCAAGCTGCCTGGCGGCGAGATCGCCGAGGGCCTGCGATTCGTTCTGGGCAGACGTCATGGTGCTACCTCCGACGGGGTTCTGTTGTGTATGCGGCGGCCACGATACGGCCAAATTGCTGTGGCCACATGATTAGCGCGCAACGGGAGGGAAACCTCCCCGGCACCCGGCAGGGTGGCGTTCTGCGCGTATTGCCGTATGGTAGGGACCGTGACCCACGACGTCCGGATGCAGCGCGCGACCGCGCGCCCCGTCGTCGTGCTGTGTTGTTGTTGTTGATTTTCTGACGCCGGCCCCTGCGTTTCTGCCCGCCCATCTCCGGCGGTGTGTGGATTCGCGTTGTCATCGCCACCAGAAAGCCAACGCTCGATGTCTGTCCTGCCCCTGCTCGCTGCCCCTCGGTCCGCCGTCTCGGTGCGCCGTGCCGTCCGCCCCGATGCCGATCTGCCCCCGATGACCCGCTATCGCGGCGGGACTTACTCGCCGACCGTCGACACCATCGTGTTCGCCGACGGAACCACCGCGCGCACCGACCTGATCAGGCTGAACCCGAACATCGACGCCTACTCGCTGGACTTCCTCGGGGTGGCACCCACCCGCCCGTCGCGGTACCGGCCGGCCAACTGGTCCGCGGTGCCCAACGTCGCCGCCCGCGCTTTCGAGGCCGAGGTCGATTGGATCATCCGCAACTCGTTTCCCACCCTGGGCACCGTCGAGCTGAGCCGCCGAGTGCGCGCCGCCGGTTACCCGCTGGGGGGTTCTCACCTTGCCGAGCATGAGGCCATCGCCGCGACGCAGGCCGCGATCTGGCATTTCACCAACGGGCTGCGGCTGGACAACCGGCCGCTCAACGTCCCGGTCGACGTGCGCCACGAACCCGGCGCGATGACCTTCGAGTTCGATGGCGAGCCCCAATTGGGAAGCTACACAGTCGAACTCAGCGCGGCCACGTCGTCGTCGCTGATCCTGCAGAAGTCGCAGGATGGCCGGCAGTGGCGTGATGTCGCCGGTTCCGAGCTCAACGTGGCACCCGGCTCGGGACGCCACCGCACCACCCTCGGTGTCGGTGCCACCACGTCGCAGACCAGGCCCGGCCGTCGCCATCGCGGCTTCCGCCACTATCGGTTGCAGGTGCTGGCCGGCGCCGTCGACATCGACGCGGTGACGTTCGCGCTGCACGGGTCGGGCACCTACCGCAACGCCGACCGCGTCGTCGCCCTCTACGACTACCTGCTGGCCGGCGCCGACGCCGCCCGCCGGCTGACCGTGGTGCCGCGCCTGGTCGCCGACCGCGCGGTGCTCGACGCCGACGGCGTGCTCGGCCCGTTCCGGTTCGAGGCCACCGACACCGCGGCTCTGTCGGTGACCGGCGGCACCCTGGTCGGTCGCGACGGCACCCCGATCGTGGGCCCGGTCCAGCCGGGCCACGAGATCTACCTGCGGCCCGCCGACCACTCCGGCCGGATCGTGGTGACCGCGAGCGTTCCGGCGGCCTCCAACGGCTTCGGCGGCCGGGTCATCACCGGCGTCGCCTACGACGACGACCGGCTGACGCCCGTCGCGCTGGCCGTCCCGACGCCGACGGTGATCGACTTCGCCATCAGCTACTGAAATCGCTGCTACATGGGGGCGTTGGCGGGCTGGAAGACGCCCGTGCTGTCGGCCTCCTCTTCGGCGCGGATGACGTGCACGACGGCGTTGATCAGCGCCAGGTGCGTGAAAGCCTGAGGGAAGTTGCCCAGATGCCGCCCGGTGCGCGGTTCGATCTCCTCGGCGTACAGATGCAGCGGGCTGGCGAAGGACAGCAACCGCTCGCACAGATGCTTGGCCCGGCTCACCTCACCGATCTCGACCAGCGCCGACACCAGCCAGAACGAGCAGATGGTGAAGGTGCCCTCCTCGCCGGACAATCCGTCGTCGGTCTCCTCGACCCGGTAGCGCAGCACCAGGCCCTCGTCGGTCAACTCGTCGGCGATCGCCAGCACGGTGGCGCGGATCCGCGGGTCGTCCGAGGGCAGGAACCGGGTCAGCACGGCCAGCAACAGGGAGGCGTCCAGCGCATCGTCGCCGTAGCGCTGGGTCAGCACCCCGCGCGAGTCCACGCCGTGGGCCAGGATGTCGGCCTTGATCTCCTCGGCGACCGCCCGCCACTGCTGGGCGTAGGACTTCTCGCCCTGCAGCTCGGCCAGTTTGGAGCCGCGGTCCAGTGCCACCCAGCACATGATCTTGCTGGACGTGAAGTGCTGTGGCTCGCCGCGGACTTCCCAGATCCCGCGGTCGGGTTCGCGCCAGTGCTTGATCGCCTCCTCGACCTGGTTCTTCAGCACCGGCCAGAGCATCTCGGGGATCTGCTCGCGGGATTTGGCGTGCAGGTACACCGAATCCAGCATGGTGCCCCAGATGTCGTGCTGCATCTGGTTGTACGCGCCGTTGCCGATCCGGACGGGCCGGGCGTTGTCATACCCGGACAGGTGGTGCAGTTCGTCCTCGACCAGGCTGCGTTCCCCGCCGACGCCGTACATCACCTGCAGCGGATGGCGTTCGCCGTTGTTGGCGCCGGACACGTCGGCGATGAAGCTGAAGAAGTCGTCGGCCTCGCGGTCCAGGCCCAGCGTGTACAGACCCCACAACGCGAACGTGGAGTCCCGAATCCAGGAGTAGCGGTAATCCCAGTTGCGTTCGCCGTGCGGGGTTTCCGGCAGCGACGTGGTGGGTGCGGCCAGCAGCGCGCCGGTCGGCGAATAGGTCAACCCCTTCAGCGTCAGCGCCGACCGCTGCAGGTACGACCGCCACGGGTGGTCCGGGAAATCACCGATGTTGATCCACTGGCGCCACGACTCGCTGGTCTTCCACATCTTGTCCGAGGCTTCCTCGAACGTCTGCGGCGCCGGGTGCTTGGACCACGACAGCGCGACGAACACGTTGTCGCCCTCGGTGAGCCGGGTCCGGGCCCGGGCTTCGTGGCCTTCCAGACCGATCCGCAGATTGGTGGTCAGGCGCAGCGTGGGATGGGCTTCCGGGTCCTTGTGCGAACGGGCGATGGCCTCGCCGTAGGCGGCCGCGGAGTACTCCCAGGTGGCGGGCTGGCGGCCGTAATCGAAGGAGGGTTCGCAGTTCATCACCAGTTCGACGACGCCGGACACGCAGCGCACCGTGCGCAGCAGGATGTGTTCGGCATCCCAGTCCATCGGGGTGCGCCGGTGGGTGCGGGACCGGGTCTCGATGTCATGCCAGGGCCCCATCACCAGGGCGTCGCGCACGATCATCCAGCCGGTGTGGGTCTGCCAGGTGGTCTCCATGATCAGCGACCCGGGCAGGTAGCGACGGGCCGAGGGCACGGTCACGCCATAGGGGGCGAGCCGGAAGTGCCCGGCGCCGCGGTCCAGGATGGCGCCGAACACGCTGGGGGAGTCGGGGCGCGGGACGCACAGCCACTCCACCGACCCGGCCGCCGAGATCAGGCAGGTGTTCTCGCAGTCGGAGAGGAACGCGTAGTCGGCGATCGGCGGAAACGGGTTCCGCAACGACGGCCCCGTCGTCGCGTACGGGACGGGTGCCGTGACGGACAGCGGCGTGTCGGGGTCGGTGTGTTCCAGGACCATGCCGGACATCATCGACCGCCGGGCGGCCTGTCGTCCACCGGGGACCGAAACCCGGCGTTTTGCCGGTTCAGCGCCTGGCGAATGCCGGGACGTGTTCGGGCAGCGGTCCGATCGCCACCCCGTAGCCGGCGATGCTGCGCAGCAACGGGATTCGGGCCACCATCCGGACAGCGGCCGGTGCGGTCCCAGGATTGTCGGCACCGCCGACGGCTCGCGCGATCACCGTGGCGTGGATCGCCCGCTGCACCCCCTGGATCAGGGCCGTCGGCACCCAGCGCCTGGCCTGCACCCGGGCCAACTCCCGCGTCGTCACCCGGCCGGCCCGCAACGGATCGGCCAGCATCCGCCCGGCCGCCACCGCGTCGGCCACCGCCAGGTTGATCCCGACGCCGCCGACCGGTGACATCGCATGCGCGGCATCGCCGATCAGCAGCAGCCCGTCGGCGTACCAGCGGCGCAACCGGTTGAGCTGGACGTCGAGCAGTTTCACGTCGGCGAAGTCGGTGAGGGTGCCGATCCGGTCGCCGAGCCAGGGCACCAGTTCCACCACGCCGCGATGCAGCGCGTCGATGCCTTCGGCGCGCAGCCGGGCGTCGCTGCCCTTGGGGATGACGTAGGCGCATTGGTAGTAGTCGCCCCGGTCGATGACGATCATCGCGTGTCCCGTCCCCAGCACCCCGGCCAGGCCGTGCGGGTCGCCCTCGGCTCGCGGCAGCCGGAACCACCAGACATCCATCGGTGCCCCGAAAGCCTTGGGTACCAACCCCATTCCATCCCGCAGCGTCGACCCGCGGCCGTCGCAGGCGACGGTGAGGTCGGCACGCAGCTCATGCTCACCCCGCGCGTCGCGGTAACGCACTCCCTTTACCGCGCCGCCGGAGCGCAGCGGCCCGAGCACCTCGGTGCTGCGCAACAACGTGAACGACGGCTCGGCCTCGGCCGCCGTCGCCAGCAGTTCCAGGAAGTCCCACTGCGGCACCAGCGCGATGTGCTGGTGCCGGCCAGGCAGATGCCGCAGGTCGACATTCACCGGCGTGCCCTGCACCGACATGCTGATGGTGTCGATCAACCGGTGCGGGACGGCCGCGAACGCCGGACCCAGACCCAGCTCGTCCAGGTCGCGCAGCGTGCTGGCATGCACCGTGTCACCACGAAAATCCCGCAGGAAATCGGCGTGCTTCTCCATGACGGTGACGTCCACCCCGGCCCGAGCCAGCAGCAGGCCCAGCATCATGCCGGCGGGGCCGCCGCCGGCGATCAGGCATCCGGTGCGATCCGGCGATGTCGGCATGGACACATGGTGGCATTACTGTGGTCCGCATGGGCGGGATCCTGAGCTGGTGGGACGGTGTCGAGCTGTGGCTCTCGGGTCTGGGTTTCGTCGCCCAGACTGCGGTGGTGATGCCGGTCGTGCTCGCGCTGGCGTACGGCATGGCGGTCCTGCTCGACGGTGCCCTGGGCAACGGCATCAAGCTGCTGAGCCGCGCCCGCCACGAGGACGGGGATCCGCGGTGAACCAGATGCCGCGGTCCCGGGTCACGCTGATCCTGCTCATCCTCGTCGCTCTGGTCGTCGTGACCTGGTACTTCACCCGCTGACGCGGTCGGGGACCCACTCGCATAGCGAACCGAGGCGATTCTGTTAGGCTTCGCGCCATGCACGCAGCGCCCGGCAGCACGCAGAGCCATGTCCTGGCTCACGCTGTCGTCGATCTTTGCGCTGTCGTCGATGTGCACTGTTGTCGCTGACCCCAACCCGTCCCGCGGTTTGGTGTCGGTTGTGGCTGCATCCCAGTCATAGTTCCCCGGCCAATTTCTCCGTCGTGACGGGCCAAGTTCTGCCCCATCCCGTCACAGATGAAGAAAGGCCTTAGATGTCCAAGACGATCAAGTCGCGCTGGAGCGCGGCTGCAGCGCTGGCCGTGTCGGCGACCCTGCTCGCCGCGTGCGGTGGTGGGGGATCCAGCGACGTGGCCGGCGACACCGGCGGCGCCAAGGCCGACACCACGCTGACGCTGGTGGCCTACGCGGTCCCCGAGCCGGGCTGGAGCAAGATCATCCCGGCGTTTGCTGCCACCCCCGAGGGCAAAGGCGTCGCGGTGACGACGTCCTACGGTGCCTCCGGTGACCAGTCCCGCGGTGTCGTCGACGGCAAGCCCGCCGATATCGTCAACTTCTCCGTCGAACCCGACGTCACCCGCCTGGTCAAGGCCGACAAGGTGGCCAAGGACTGGAACTCCGACGCCACCAAGGGAATCCCGTTCGGATCGGTCGTCTCGCTGGTGGTGCGCAAGGGCAATCCCAAGGGCATCAAGGACTGGGACGACCTGCTCAAGCCGGGCATCGAGGTGGTCACGCCCAGCCCGCTGAGTTCGGGTTCGGCCAAGTGGAACCTGCTGGCCCCGTACGCCGCCAAGAGCAACGGCGGCAAGGACTCGGCAGCCGGCCTGGACTTCGTCAACAAGCTGGTCACCGAGCACGTCAAGACCCGGCCCGGCTCCGGCCGGGAAGCCACCGACGTGTTCCTGCAGGGCACCGGTGACGTGCTGATCAGCTACGAGAACGAGGCCATCAACGTCGAGCGGCAGGGCAAGGATGTCGAGCACGTCAACCCGCCGCAGACCTTCAAGATCGAGAACCCGGTCGCCGTCGTGAGCACCAGCGCGCACCTGCAGCAGGCCACCGCGCTGAAGAACTTCCTCTACACCGCGGAGGGCCAGAAGCTGTGGGCCGAGGCCGGCTTCCGCCCCGTCGACCCGGCCGTGGCCGCTGACTTCGCCAAGGACTTTCCGACGCCGGAGAAGCTGTGGACCATCGCCGACCTGGGCGGCTGGAAGGACGTCGACCCGGCGCTGTTCGACAAGGACAACGGCAGCATCACCAAGATCTACAAGCAGGCCACCGGATGACGGTCTCTCCGGAGACCGCGGTGAGCCCCGCCCCGGGAGCCTCGGCTCCCGGGGCGGGGCGTCGCCATCGTCTCGGTACGACCTCGCTGCGGGTGGGCGCCGCATCGATCTGGCTCTCGGTGATCGTGTTGCTGCCGCTCGCGGCGATCCTGTGGCAATCCGCCGGGGGCGGCTGGACCGCCTTCTGGCAGGCCGTCGCCTCCAACGCGGCGCTGGAGTCGTTCAAGGTCACGGTCACCATCTCGATCGGCGTCACGCTGGTGAACCTGGTGTTCGGGCTGCTGGTGGCCTGGACGCTGACCCGCGACGAGTTCCCCGGCAAGCGGCTGGTGGACGCCGTGATCGATCTGCCCTTCGCGCTGCCCACCATCGTCGCCAGCCTGGTGATGCTGGCGCTCTACGGCCCCAACAGCCCGGTGGACCTGCACCTGCAACACACCAAATGGGGTGTCGGCGTCGCCTTGCTGTTCGTCACGTTGCCGTTCGTGGTCCGCTCGGTGCAGCCCGTGTTGCTCGAGCTCGACCGCGACGTCGAAGAGGCGGCGGCCTCGCTGGGCGCCAATAGCTTCACCATCCTGACCAAGATCATCCTGCCGGCGCTGCTGCCGTCCCTGCTGTCCGGTGCCGGGCTGGCGTTCTCCCGGGCGATCGGCGAGTTCGGCTCCGTCGTGCTGATCGGTGGTGCCGTTCCCGGCGAGACCGAAGTGTCCTCCCAGTGGATCCGCACCCTGATCGAGAACGACGACCGCACCGGTGCCGCAGCCATCTCGATTGTGCTGCTGCTGGTTTCGTTCGTCGTGTTGTTCATCTTGCGCGCGGTCGGTTCCCGCGCGGCCAAGCGTGAGGAACTGTCGAGATGACGCTCTCGCCGGTGGTTCGGTACCTCATCCGATTCTTGGCGCTGGCCTACGTCACCATCCTGGTGATCGTGCCGGTCGGCCTGATCCTGTGGCGCACCTTCGAGCCGGGCATCGGCACCTTCTTCGCCTCGATCACCACCCCGGCGGCCATCTCGGCGCTGCAGTTGTCGCTGTTGGTGGTGGCCATCGTGGTGCCGCTCAACGTGCTCTTCGGGGTGCCCACCGCGCTGGTGTTGGCGCGCAACCGGTTCCGCGGGAAGAGCGCGCTGCAGGCCGTCATCGACCTGCCGTTCGCGGTGTCCCCGGTGGTGGTCGGTGTGGCGCTGATCCTGCTCTGGGGCAGTGCCGGACTGCTCGGGTTCGTGGAGAACAACCTGGGCTTCAAGATCATCTTCGGGTTGCCGGGCATCGTGCTGGCCAGCATCTTCGTCACCGTCCCGTTCGTCATCCGCGAGGTCGAACCCGTCCTGCATGAGCTGGGCACCGACCAGGAAGAGGCCGCCTCCACCCTGGGCTCGCAGTGGTGGCAGACGTTCTGGCGGATCACGCTGCCCTCGATCCGGTGGGGGCTGACCTACGGCATCGTGTTGACCGTCGCCCGCACCCTCGGCGAGTTCGGTGCGGTGATCATGGTCTCGTCGAATCTGCCCGGCACCTCGCAGACCCTCACCCTGCTGGTGTCCGATCGCTACAGCCGGGGCCAGGAGTACGGCGCCTACGCGGTCTCGACGTTGTTGATGACGGTCGCGGTCATCGTGCTCGTCGTTCAGGTGATTCTCGACGCCCGGCGTGTCCGGGCGGCAAAATAGGCCGCAAGGAGACTGTGCAATGACCAACGCCATCACCGTGAAGGGCGCCAACAAGCGCTACGGCGATTTCGTGGCCCTGGACAACATCGACTTCGTGGTTCCGGACGGGTCGCTGACCGCGCTGTTGGGACCCAGCGGTTCGGGCAAGTCCACCTTGTTGCGGGCGATCGCCGGCCTGGACACCCCGGACACCGGCGAGATCACCATCAAGGGCCGGGATGTCACCGGGGTGCCGCCGCAGCGGCGTGGTATCGGCTTCGTGTTCCAGCACTACGCCGCGTTCAAGCACCTGACGGTGCGCGACAACGTGGCGTTCGGCCTGAAGATCCGTAAGCGGCCGAAGGCCGAGATCAAGGAGAAGGTCGACAACCTGCTGGAGGTGGTGGGGCTGGCCGGTTTCCAGACCCGTTACCCCAATCAGCTCTCCGGCGGGCAGCGCCAACGCATGGCGCTGGCCCGTGCGCTCGCGGTGGATCCGCAGGTGCTGCTGCTCGACGAGCCGTTCGGCGCGCTGGACGCAAAGGTGCGCGAGGATCTGCGCGCATGGCTGCGGCGCCTGCACGACGAGGTCCACGTCACCACGGTGCTGGTGACCCACGACCAGGCCGAAGCCCTGGATGTCGCCGACCGGATCGCGGTGCTCAACAAGGGCCGCATCGAGCAGGTCGGCTCGCCCACCGAGGTGTACGACGAGCCGGCCAACCCGTTCGTGATGTCCTTCCTCGGCGCGGTGTCCTCGGTCAACGGAACGCTGGTGCGCCCGCACGACATCCGGGTGGGCCGCAATCCGGAGATGGCCATCGCCAGCGCCGATCCCAATGTCGCCGCCACCGGCGTGATCCGGGCCGTCATCGACCGGATCGTGGTGCTGGGCTTCGAGGTTCGCGTCGAACTGACCAGCGCCACCGACAATGTGCCGTTCACTGCCCAGATCACCCGCGGCGACGCCGAAGCGCTGGGGTTGAAGCACGGCGACACCGTTTACGTGCGGGCCACCCGGGTGCCCAATCTGGCCCGGAACCCGCAGGAGGAAGCGGCACTGACGGGCGTGTAGTCAGGCCACGACGGGTTGCGCGGGCTGCTCGTCGTCGACGGGCCGTTTCTCCGTCCACCCCGGCGGGCCCACGAGGTAGCCGATGCGGCCCCGCCACGTGCCGGCCCGCCAGATGTCGCGCACCATGGCGGCGAACTCGTGGAAGTTCACCTTGATGGGGTTGTGGGTGTCGATGTTCTTGGTCAATCCGTAACGCACCGTTTCGGTTTCGTCGGCGTAGCTGTTGAACCACCGGTCCCAGACGATCAGGATGCCGCCGTAGTTCTTGTCGAGGTACGGGTTGTTGGCGCCGTGGTGCACCCGGTGGTGCGACGGGGTGTTGAAGACGTATTCGACTGCGCGAGGCAGCTTTCCGATGAGCTCGGTGTGCAGCGGGTACTGGTACAGCAGGACGATCGCCTGGCTCAGGAAGATCAGCCACACCGGAACGCCCGTCAGGGCCAGCGGGATGTACACCACCGACGACAGGAACCGACCCGGGATCAGCCACGGGAGCCGCACCGCGGTCGACATGTTGAAGTGCTGACTGGAGTGGTGCACGCTGTGCGCCGCCCAGAACATCCGAACCCGGTGGTGCATGCGGTGTTCGGCGTAGTAGGCCAGGTCGGCCCCGACGATCGCCAGCACCCACACCCACCACTCCGATGCCGACAGGGCGACCGGAGCCAGCGTCGCCGCCAGCAGCACGATGGGCACCGAGATGAAATGCTCGCCCACCTTGGCGATCCGGCCCAGCCCGTACACCGACAGGCTGGCCAGGGTGTCGCGCAGCCCGAAGCCGACCCGTCGGCGCGCCGGCGTTTTCGCGTCGGCTCGCCTGCGCTCCAGACGGTCGGCGACGAATTCGATGCCGAGCAGCAGCAGGAACGCCGGGATCGCGTAGAGCCCGATATTGCCGATCCATTCCACGGGAGGCTACTTTCGTCCGGAGTTCTTGGGCATGCCGGCGATCTGCCACCGCATCGCCTGGCCGAACATGTCGTCGGACACCCGCTTCGGGTCGATGCGGCGCTGCCGGATCAAGCCGCTGAACAGGGCGAGCGTGATGGTGGCGAAATCGTCGACGGATACCGCGGTCTGGTCGACATCGTTGCGGTCCAGCACGCCGGCCAGGATGCCGCGGACCGCGGCCAGGGTGCGCGCCGAAGCATCGGCCTCGATGCGCATCAGCTCGGGATTGCGCACGGCGTGCAGCCAGAACTCCGTCTTCAGCACGGCGACGTGCAGGTCCTTGTCGGCGATGGCGATGAGCATCCGGCCCAGCGCCTGCAGCGGATCCTGCGACAGGGCGTCGGCGGAGTCGAAGATGTCGGCCACCTCGTCCATGTGGTTGACGGCCCGGTCGGTCATCAGCGCGGCGAACAACTCGTCCTTGTTGGCGAAGTTGGAGTACACCGCACCGACCGAGAAACCCGCCGACTCGGCGACCTCCTCGACCGAGGCCGCGGCGTAGCCGCGTCGGGCGAAGACTTCCGCGGCGGCATCCAGCAGCTGCCGGCGGGTGCGTTCTCTGCTTTCCGCCCGGGTCAACCGGCGCGGCTTCTCGGCATCGTCCATACTTGGATAGTAACCACTATTTGAATAATGGCCACTATCTGAGTTTGGAGCCTACGCTGCGACCTCGATGCTGCAGGCGGCGTCGAAGCGGTCCAGCACCGTCTCCGCGACCAGACGGTGCGGTCCGAGCGGTTGCGCCATCGGGATGCCGTGCGCGGTGGCGAAGCCCGCTACCCGGTCGGTGATGCGGCCGTGCGCCAGGAACCACGGCGCGATGACCAGCCGGTCGGCGCCGCGATCCCGGAGTTCGTCGGCGACCTGCGCCAGGTTCGGGTGCGGTCCGGCGGCGAAGGCGGTGGCCGCCGTCCAGTTGGTGTGCGCCACCAGTTGTTCGGCCACCGTGGCGGTGCGCGAATTTGCTTGTGCGCGGGAGGATCCCACCGCCGTCACCATGACGCCGACGCGGTCGAGCCGGGACACGCCGGCCTCGGCGATGCGGCGGCGCAGCACGGCCACCAGTTGGTCGTCCTCGCCGAGCACCTCGGTTTGGCGGGCCTGTGCCCCGGACTCGGCGATCATCGCCGGGATGTCCACGCGGGCGTGGTAGGCATCGGCCAGCAGTAGCGGCGTCACCACCGCGCGGTCGCCCACCGAACGCAGCACGTCGACCAGATTCGGCGAGTTCTGTTCGCAGAACGCCGGAATGACCTCAAGCCCCGGGCGCATCCGGCGGATGGTGGCCGCGACGGCGTGCGTGTTGGCGGCGGCGCGCGGATCTGCGCTGCCGTGGGCGGTCAGGACGAGGGCGCTCGCGCTGCTCACGTCCGCGGCCTGCTCACGAGGCGTGCAGCCCGCATTCCGTCTTGGCCTGCCCGGCCCAGCGGCCGCTGCGCGGATCCGCGCCGTCGATCGGCTTGCTGGTGCAGGGAGCGCAGCCGATGGACGGATAACCTTCGTAGACAAGGGGATTGACCAAGATTCCCTGGTCGTCGATGTAGTTCTGCATCTCCTCGTCGGTCCACGCCGCGAGCGGGTTGATCTTCACCAGACCGAAGGCTTCGTCGAAGCTGATCAGCGGCGCGTTGGCGCGCGTCGGCGCCTCCACCCGGCGGATCCCGGTGACCCACGCCGAATAGCCCTTGAGCGCCTTGCTCAGCGGCTCGACCTTGCGCAGCCGGCAGCATTCCGCGGCGTCGCGGGCGAACAGGTCCTTGCCCAGCAGCGCGTCCTGCTCGGCCACCGTGCGTTCGGGGGTGACGTTGTGCACCTTCACGTCGTAGACCGCCTCCACGGCATCGCGGGTGCCGATGGTCTCCACGAAGTGGTAGCCGGTGTCGAGGAACATCACATCGACGCCGGGGCGGACCTTGGCGGCCAGTGCGACCAGCACCGCGTCCTGCATGTTGGACGCCACGATGTAGTTGCCGCGGAAGTTGCGATCGGTCCAGCGCAGCAGGTCCATCGCGCCGGCGCCCTCGAGTTCTCGGGCGCCCCGCTCGGCGATGCCTCGCAGGTTTTCTTCCGTCATCAGTGCTTGGTCGCTCATCATCTGCCCCTGCCTTTGCTCTTCGCGCGAGCGCTCATCGAAGGTCAGCTTCGTCGGCGCGTACCGCCCATTGGGCGAAACGCTCCCCGGGCTCGCGTTGTTTCACGAAGTTGCGGGTGACACGTTCGATGTACTCGCCCAGCTCGCTGGAGAGCACCTTGTGCTGACGCAGCTTGCGGCCGAAGCCACTGTCCAGACCCAGGCTGCCGCCCAAGTGCACCTGGAAACCCTCTTCGGGCCCGTTGCCGTCGTCCACCATCTGACCCTTGAAGCCGATATCGGCGACCTGGATCCGGGCGCACGAGTTCGGGCAGCCGTTGATGTTCACCGTGATGGGCACATCGAGTTGAGCGTTGATGTCCTCCAGCCGCTGCTCCAGCTCGGGCACCAGCACCTGCGAACGGCTGCGCGTCTCGGCGAAGCTCAGCTTGCAGAACTCGATGCCGGTGCAGGCCATCAGGTTGCGCCGCCAGTGCGACGGGGTGGACGGCAGGCCGAGGGCGTCGAGCCCGGCGCGCAGCTCGTCCAGCTTCTCATCGGGGACGTCCAGGATGATCAGCTTCTGGTACGGGGTGAAGCTGACCCGGTTGGATCCCGCCGCCTCGGCGAGGTCGGCCACCTTGGTGAGGATGGTGCCCGACACCCGGCCGGCGATCGGCGCGACACCGACGGCGTTGAGCCCGTTCTTCAGCCGCTGCACACCGACGTGGTCGATGGGCCGGGTCAGCGGCTCCGGCGCCGGGCCGTCGATCAGCGGGCGCTTGAGGTACTCGGTCTCCAGCACCTCGCGGAACTTCTGCACGCCCCAGTCCTTGATCAGGAACTTCAGCCGGGCCTTGGACCGCAGCCGGCGGTAGCCGTAGTCGCGGAAGACGCTGACCACGCCCTCCCACACGTCGGGCACCTCGTCCAGCGGCACCCAGGCGCCGACCCGCTGGGCCAGCATCGGGTTGGTGGACAGGCCGCCGCCGACCCACAGGTCGAAGCCGGGCCCGTGCTCGGGGTGGTTGACGCCGACGAACGCGACGTCGTTGACCTCGTGGACGACGTCCTGCAGGCCGGAGATGGCGGTCTTGAACTTGCGCGGCAGGTTCGAGTACTCGGGCTTGCCGATGTAGCGCTTGACGATCTCGTCGATCGCGGGGGTGCCGTCGATGACCTCGTCGAGCGACTCGCCGGCCAGCGGCGACCCGAGCACCACGCGCGGGCAGTCGCCGCAGGCTTCGGTGGTCTGCAGGCCGACGGCGTCCAGCCGCCGCCAGATCTCGGGCACGTTCTCGACCTGGATCCAGTGGTACTGGATGTTCTCCCGGTCGGAGATGTCGGCGGTATCCCTCGCGAACTCTGTCGAGATGCCGCCGAGGGTGCGCAGCGCGGCCACGCTGAGCGCGCCGCCGTCGCAGCGCACCCGCATCATGAAGTACTCGTCCTCGAGCATGTCGGTGTTCTCGTCACCGGTCCAGGTGCCGTCGTAGCCGGGCTTGCGCTGGGTGTAGAGACCCCACCAGCGGAATCGGCCGCGCAGGTCGCTCTTGTCGATGCTCTCGAACCCGCCGGGGGCATAGATGTTCTCGATCCGGGCCCGCACGTTGAGCGGATTGTCGTCCTTCTTGGACTGCTCATTGGCGTTGAGCGGCTCGCGGTAGCCGAGGGCCCACTGGCCTTCGCCGCGTGGTCGCTTGGCCGGTTTTGGCGGCGATCCTGCAGATGTACCCGGTGCGGTCGTCATTGAACTGGCTCCTTAGTGGAGGAGCAGGCGGAGGGATCGCGCAGGCCACCGGTGGCTGTCCGGCGGCGCAGATCCGTCGGCCAGCTGAGATTTCGGGGTGGGCTGGGTCCTAGGTCAACGCAGTCGTCAAGGAAGACAGCAACAGCTACAGACGCGCTTGAAGTCGACATGCCGCCGTGCCACCAGTGCAATACCAGTGGTGCTGTTACGGGCGGAGGTCACGTCCGACATTGTGCCACGACCGGCGCCATCAGCCCTAACCGGGCCAGATTTGCGATCACGGTGAGCAAAATCGGTTCTGGGAGACTGGACCCATGAGCGTGCCGCCGGGACCATTCGGGATCTACATCCACGTGCCGTTCTGCGCGACCCGCTGCGGATATTGCGATTTCAACACCTACACGCCCGCCGAACTCGGGGGCGCGAACCCTGCGGGCTGGCTGGCGGCGGTCCGGCTCGAGCTGGCGCTGGCCGCCGCGCAGGTCGGTCCGCGCCCTGTCGACACCGTCTTCGTTGGCGGTGGCACCCCCACCATGCTGGGCGGCGACGGGCTGGCCGCGGTGCTCGACGCGGTCCGCGACCATTTCACCCTGGCGCCGGACGCCGAGGTGACCACCGAGGCCAACCCGGAATCCAGCTCGCCCGCCCTGTTCGCGCGGCTGCGCGCGGCCGGTTACACCCGCATCTCGCTGGGCATGCAGTCGGCGGCGCCGCACGTGCTGGCGGTGCTGGACCGGGTGCATTCGGCCGGTCGGGCACCCGCGGCCGCGCTGGAGGCCCGGGCCGAAGGGTTCGAGCACGTCAACCTGGACCTGATCTATGGCACGCCGGGGGAGACCGACGACGACCTGCGCCGCTCGGTGGAGGTCGCGGTGTCGGCCGGCGTCGACCACGTCTCGGCGTACGCGCTGGTGGTCGAGGACGGCACGGCCTTGGCCCGCCGGGTGCGCCGCGGCGAGGTGCCCGCGCCGGACAACGACGTGCTCGCCGAGCGCTACGAACTGCTCGACGCGCAGCTGTCGGCGGCCGGGCTGCAGTGGTACGAGGTGTCCAATTGGAGCCGCCCGGGCGGGGAGTGCCGGCACAATCTGGGCTATTGGGACGGCGGCGAGTGGTGGGGCGCCGGCCCTGGCGCGCACGGTTTCGTCGGTTCGACGCGCTGGTGGAATATCAAGCACCCCAACGCTTATGCCCAAGCACTGGCCGAGGGCAGGTTGCCGATCGCCGATTCGGAGACGCTGGACGACATCGCCCGGCACACCGAGGACGTGATGTTGCGGTTGCGGTTGCGCAGCGGCCTGCCGGTGGCGGTGCTGTCCGCCGACGAACGCAGCCGCGCCGAGGTGGCCATCGGCGACGGGCTGGTGACCCGGGCCGCCGATCGGCTGGTGCTCACCGATCCCGGCCGGCTGCTGGCCGATGCCGTGGTGCGCACGCTGCTGGCCTGATCAGCGTCGAGATGGCGTCCATGGCGGGAAAGTGCGAGTGGGCGGCGCCGTGAGCGCCAAGTGAACGGGGAGAGCACGCTAGGGTGTTAGGCAACCCTTACCTATGGAGCGTGGATGACCACAGTTCAGGCGCCACCCCGGGCGACCGCGAGATACAACCAGCTGGCCGCGCGCCAGGCCGCCCGCGCCGACGCGGCGGCGCTGAAGGCGTTGCTTGCCCCGGTGGCCGGGCGGTCCCGGGTCGCGCAGCTGCTCACCCTGGTCGCCTCTGCCGCCACCATCGTGCCGTTCATCGGGATCGTGGAGATCGGGCGCATCCTGTTGACCGCCGGCGCGGCCGACCCGGCCCGGATCTGGACCATCGTCGCCGTCGTCATCGCCGCCCTGCTGATCCGGACCTGGGCCAACGGCACCGCGCTGACGCTGACCCACCTGGCCGACGGTGACCTGCAGCGCTCCCTGCGCCGGCGCATCGTCGACACCCTGGGCCGGCTGCCGCTCGGCTGGTTCAGCGGCACATCCTCGGGCGAGGTGCGCAAGGCCGTGCAGCAGGACGTTGGCGAACTGCACTTCCTGGTCGCCCACTCGGCGGTGGAGAACACCGGCGCGCTGGCCACTCCCGTCTTCGGGCTGGCCTACTGTTTCGCGCTGGACTGGCGGCTGGGCCTGCTGGCCATCGGCACCGCCCCGGTCTACCTCGGGGTCTACATGTGGCTGGGCCGCGACGTCCGGGTGCAGATGGAACGGATGAACGCCGGCATCGCGCGGATCAGCGCCACCATCGTCGAGTTCATCGCCGGGGTGGCGGTGGTCAAGACATTCGGCGAGACCGGCCGCGCGCACAAGCGGTTCGCCGAGGCCGCCGAGGAGTTCAACGACGGCTTCGCCGCCTGGATGGGCCCGATGGTGCGGGTCAAGGCGGCCTCGTCCATCTTCATCGAGGCGCCGACGGTGCTGCTGGTCAACCTGGCTGGCGGCTACTGGTTCGTGCGCAGCGGCTGGGTGGCGCCGATCGACGTGCTGGGTTCCACGCTGGTGGCGATGACCATTCCCGCCGCCGTGCTCGCCGTCGGATATTCGGCCGGTGTGCGCAAGCAAGCGCAGGCCGCGGCGGGCCGGCTGGTGCGCCTGCTCGACCAGCCCAAGCTCAAAGTCAGCTCTGATCCACAAGTGCCGCAAGGCAATTCGGTCGACTTCGAGGGCGTCGGCTTCAGCTACGACGGTGTCAACACCGTGCTGCACGGGGTGGACCTGCACCTGGCGCCGGGAACCATCACCGCACTGGTCGGCCCGTCCGGCAGCGGCAAGTCGACCCTGGCCACGCTGGTGCCGCGTTTCCACGACGCGACGACGGGTGTGGTCCGGGTCGGCGGGGTCGACGTGCGCGACGTCGACCCGGAGGTGCTGTACCGGCACGTCGGTTTCGTGCTGCAGGACGTGCAACTGCTCGGCATCAGCGTGGCCGAGAACATCCGGTTGGGCCGCCCGGACGCCACCGCCGAGGAGGTCTACCAGGCCGCCGAAGCCGCGCACATCCACGACCGGATCCTGGAACTACCACGGGGATACGACTCCGTGGTGGGGGAGGACGCGCACTTCTCCGGCGGCGAGGCCCAGCGGGTCAGCATCGCCCGCGCCCTGCTGGCCGACACCCCGGTACTCGTCCTGGACGAGGCCACCGCGTCGGCGGACCCGGACTCCGAGGCGCAGATCCAGGCCGCGCTGTCGCGGCTGATCGCCGGCCGCACGGTGCTGGTGATCGCCCACCGGCTGGGGTCGATCGTCGGTGCGGACAACATCGTGGTGCTCGCCGACGGCCATGTCGTGGAACAGGGCCGCCACGACGAGTTGCTCGCCCGCGACGGCCGATACGCCGATATGTGGCAGGTGTACAGCGCGGGCAGCGATCTGAAGGAGGCCGCACGATGATCCGGGGCTTTCTGCGCATCCTCGGTCCGCAGCGCGGGCTGATGTTCGGCTACCTGGCCTGGGTCAGCGCTTACGGCCTGTTGCACGGCATCGCGATGGTGCTGCTGGTGCCCATCTCGCAGGCCCTGTTCGACGGCCGGTACGGTGACGCGGCGCGCTGGCTGGGCGTGCTCGCCGTGGTGGTGCTCGCCGCGGCGATCGCCCAGTACATCCAGTCCTCGCGGGCGATGCGGATGGCGCTGGCCACCATGCGGCTGCTGCACCGCAGGCTCGGTGACCACATGGTCACCCTGCCGCTGGGCTGGTTCACCCGCGACACCGTCGGCTCGGTCTCCCAGATCGCGGTCAAGGGCACCACTTTCGTCGGCACCAGCGGCGCGCACCTGATCACCCCGATCGTGCTCAACATCGTCAGCGCCGCCACCGTGGTCGCCGGCCTGGCCCTGTTCGACTGGCGCATCGCCGTCGTCGCCCTCGTCGGTGGCCTGGTGTTGGTGGGCTGCGGCCGGCTGGCGTCGCGGTTGATCGCCGAGGCCGAAGTGCTCAACCACGCCGCCGAGGTCGAGGTGAACACCCGCGTCGTGGAATTTGCGCGGTGTCAGCCCGTGTTGCGGGCGTTCGGCCGGACCGGGGCGGATTTCGCGCCGCTGCGCGCGGCGCTGGACGCCCAGCACACCGTGGGGCGGCGGGCCCTGTGGCGTTCGGTGGCCGGCCTGATGATCAACGGCGTCGCGGTGCAGGCGGTTTTCTCGGTGCTGATCGCCGTCGGTGCCTGGCTGGCTCTCGGTGGATCGTTGAACCCGATCACCGCGGTGGCGATCCTGGGGCTGGCGGCCCGGTTCGCCTCACCGCTGGCCGCGCTGGCCGAATACGGCTCGGCCATGCGGATGGCCCGCACCGAGCTGGATCGCATCACCGCGATCCTGGGCACCCCCGCCCTTGCCGAACCCGATGCAGCCCAGCCGGTTTCGACGCCGGGCCGGGTCGAGTTGGAACGCGTCGCGTTCAGCTATCCGGGCCGGGTGGTGGCCACCGACATCAGTTTCGTGGCCGAACCGGGCACCATGACGGCTCTGGTGGGCCCGTCGGGCTCCGGCAAGACGACGCTGACCCGGCTGATCGCCCGGTTCTACGACACCGACGCCGGGGTGGTGCGCGTCGGCGGCGTCGACGTCCGGGATCAGCGCACCGCCGACCTCATGGCGCAGCTGTCGCTGGTGTTCCAGGACGTCTACCTGTTCGACGACACGCTGTGGGAGAACGTGCGGATCGGCCGGCCGGGCGCGACGGACGCCGAGATCATCGCCGCGGCGCAGACCGCCGGGCTGACCACCGTGCTGGACCGGCTGCCCGACGGCTGGCAGACCAGGGTGGGTGAGGGTGGATCTGCGCTGTCCGGTGGTGAGCGGCAACGGGTTTCGATTGCCCGCGCCCTCCTCAAGGACGCCCCGATCGTGCTCTTCGACGAGGCCACCAGCGCGCTCGATCCGGAGAACGAGCGCCATGTCGCCGAGGCGATCCGCACCTTGGCGCAGCGCAGCACCGTCGTCGTCATCGCGCACAAGCTGTCCACCGTCACCGCCGCGGACCAGATCGTGGTGCTCTCCGGCGAGGGGACCGTCGCCGATTGCGGAACGCACACCGAGCTGATGGCCCGCGGCGGGCAGTACGCGGACTTCTGGGCGCAGCGGATCTCGGCGTCCGGGTGGTCGATGGCCGAGAAGGTCGGCTAACTCACATCGACGTAGGACGCCAACAATAAGCTAGGTTAGGCTAAATTTACCTGGTGCTTACGTCGACTCTCAAGGTGAGGCAAAGGTGACCGTGGAGACCAGAGCGGAAAACGTTGTGGTACTTCCGCTGGCGCTGCCGCCGGGTATCACCCCCGCCGATGTGGTGGCCGAACTGGCCAGGATGGCCGAGGGTGACGGCCACGAGTACCTCGTCTACGAACACCGCGGCCAGTGGATCCTGGCAAGCGATGTCCGGGTGGCCATCGAACTGGACTCCGACGAACTGCGGTTGATCACCGACGGCGTGGTGACCCGGCAGTCCTGGACCGGGCGTCCCGAGGTGGTGCTCGGTGAGGCGGTCGACCGGCTGCTGCTGGAGGGCCAGCGGGTGTTCGGTTGGGTGGCTTTCGAATTCGGTGCCTATCGATTCGGCCTGCAGGAGCAGCTGCCGCCGGGGACACCGCTGGCCCGGCTGTTCCTGCCCGGCAGCCAGGTGATCGTCACCGAGACCCAGGCCACCGTCGTCGACGGCGACGCGACCTACCCGGCGGCCATCGACCGGTTGATCGCCAAGGGCGTGGCGCCGACACCGGCCCCGCGGCCACTCGACGTCAGCGCCGACACCGCGGCGTACCGAACCAGGGTCGCCACCGCGATCGACGAGATCCGCACCGGCCGGTACCAGAAGGTGATCCTGTCCCGGCGCTTCGACGTCCCGTTCGCCCTGGACTTCCCGGCGACGTATCGGGTGGGCCGCCGCAACAACACGCCGGTGCGTTCTTTCCTGTTGCGATTCGGCGGAATTCGCGCGCTGGGTTACAGCCCCGAACTCGTCGCCGCCGTGCACGAGGACGGCACCGTGCTCACCGAACCGCTGGCCGGCACCCGAGCACTCGGGCGTGGCGCCGACCAGGACCGCGCCGCCCGCGACGAGCTGGAATCCGACTCCAAGGAGATCGTCGAGCACGCCATCAGCGTGCGCACCTCCATGCAGGAGATCTCCGAGGTCGCCGAACCCGGCACCGCCATGGTCTACGACTTCATGACCATCCGCGAGCGGGGCAGCGTGCAGCATCTGGGGTCCACCGTCGGCGGCCAGCTGAGCTCGTCGCTCGACCGGATGGATGCGCTGGCGGCGTTGTTCCCGGCCGTCACGGCCTCGGGGATCCCCAAGGCCGAGAGCGTCGATGCCATCCTGCGGCTGGACCAGACCCCGCGCGGGCTGTACTCCGGCGCGGTGGTGATGTTCACCGCCGGCGGCGAGATGGATGCGGCGCTGACCCTGCGCGCGGTCTACGAGCAGGACGGCGCGACCTGGTTGCGGGCCGGTGCCGGCATCATCGCGGCGTCCAACCCGGACCGCGAGTTCGAGGAAACCTGCGAGAAACTCACCACGCTGGCACCGCATCTGGTGCCGCGCAGCTGACCCGCTTCAGCCGCTGTGCGGCTGATCAGCTTCAGCGGGTCAGCTGCCTCAGAATGGCCTTCTTGTCGGTCTTGCCGACCGCGGTGGTCGGCAGGGACGGCATCGCGACCAGGGTGTCGGGCCGCGAGTGTGCGGCCACCCCGCGGCTGTCCAGGTAGGCGTTCAGGTCGGCCAGGCTGACCGGGGCCCCGCTGAAAACCACCACCGCGCAGATCTTCTCGCCGAGGAACTCGTCGGGCAGCGGTACGGCGGCGGCCGACCAGATGCCCGGGTGTGTGATCAGGTGTTCCTCCAGGTCCAGCGCCGACACCGTCTCCCCGCCACGGGTGATGACATCTTTGACCCGGCCGGTCACCTCCAGATAGCCATCGGCGAACCGTCGGACCCGGTCCCCGCTGCGGTAGAAACCGTCGGGGCTGAAGGAGCGGGCGTTGTCCTGCGGGGCATTGAAATAGCCGTTGATGGTGTAGGGCCCGCGCACCAGCAGTTCACCCTCGACGCCGGGAGCCACCTCCTGGCCGGCCTCGTCGACCACGCGCAACTCGTCGAGCTCCGACAGCGGGCGGCCCTGGGTGTGGTCCAGTAGCTCGGGGGAGTCACCGAGCCGGGTGTAGTTCAGCAGGCCCTCGGCCATCCCGAACACCTGCTGCAACCCGGGCGTCAGCGCGGCGCGCACGGTGGCCGCGTCGTCGGCGCCCAGTTTCGCGCCGCCAACCTGAAGCAGCCGTAGCCCCTTGGGGGCCAACGGCTCCCAGTCGCAGGCCGCCGACCACAGTTTGGCCAGCGCGGGCACCAGCGCGGTGACGGTCACCCCGTGCCGGTCGATCACGGCGAAGGCGGCCTCCGGTGACGGGTCGGTGGTGAACACCGTGGTGGCGCCGACACTCAGGGCGCCGAGCAGGCCGGGGCAGGCCAGCGGGAAATTGTGCGCGGCGGGCAGCACCACCAGGTACACGTCGTCGGATGTCAGCGCGCACAGTCGGGCACTGGCGGTGAAGTTGTAGACGTAGTCGTCGTGGGTGCGGGGGATGAGCTTCGGTGCGCCGGTGGTGCCGCCGGACACCAGCAGCAGCGCCGGAGTGTCGGTGGCCGGCGCGACGACGGGTGGCTCGGCATCACTTTCCAGCGCGGACCACGGCAGGAACGGACCCGGCTCGCCGTCGACGATGACGTGGCGCACCGCCGGACGGGCCGCGACGAGCTCCTCGGCCATCGCCCGGTAGTCGAATCCCGCTGCGCTGTCGGCGATGACCAGGGCGACCGCGTCGCTGACCGCCGCGAAATGGGTCAGTTCGGCCAGCCGGTGCCCGGGCAGGCACATCACCGGCACCGCGCCGGCGCGCAGCAACCCGAACAGCGCGACGGCGAAGCGCGCCGAATTCGGTAGCTGGAGCAGGACGCGGTCACCCGGCGCGATGCCCAGCGCCGCGAAGCCGGCCGCCGCGCGGTCGGCCAGCTCATCCAGTTCGGCGAAGGTGTGCGCGGACGCGGCGTCGGCCACGGCGATATTGCCCGGCCAGGTAGCTGCCGCCGTGCGCAGGATCTCGTCGATGGTCCGGCCGGTCCAGTGGCCGGCGGCCCGGTAGTGCGCCGCGCGGTCGGCCGGGAACGGCCGGAACCCGGCCGCCAGGGTGGTCTGTGCTGCGGATTCCGCCGGTTGCGGCGTGGTCAGGGTCACGAGGCTGCCCTTCGGGGTAGGCGTGTTCGGTAGTCCGAATATAGGGTAGCCTTCTCGAAATTAGGGCAGCCTTTGCTAAGCGATTGGACGGCGTTGGGAGGCGTGATGAGTGTTGCTGTGAATGCCTCGGAGATTTCAGAGACCATCCGGCAAGAGATCGCCGATCTGCTCGGCATCACCGCCGCCGACATCGACCCCGAGGTGGACCTCGTCAGCCAGGGGCTGGACTCCATCCGGATGATGTCGCTGGCCGGGAAATGGCGGAAAAAGGGTATCGACATCGACTTCGCATCACTCGCGGCGCAACCGTCGGTGCGCGCATGGTCGGAACTGATCGGCGGGGATGACGTCCACGCCGCCGCCGAAGCCGTTGACATCGAAGAGGATTCGAATTCCGGCGAGCCGTTTCCGCTCGCGCCGATGCAGCACGCCATGTGGATCGGCCGGGAAGGCGATCAGCAGCTCGGCGGGGTCGCCGGCCACCTGTACGTCGAATTCGACGGCGACACCGTCGATTACGACCGGCTCAGCCGGGCCGCGACCAAACTCGCCGAACGGCATCCGATGTTGCGGGTCGAATTCCTGCCCGACGGCACGCAGCGCATCGGCGCGGTGCCGCAACCATTCCCGGTGCAACTGGTCGATCTGCGCGAATCCGGTGACGTCGAAGCAGCACTGGCGCAGATCCGTCGTGCCAAGTCGCACCAGCAGCTCGAGCACGGGGTGTTCGAGCTGGCACTGACCCTGCTGCCCGGCGGCCGCTCCCGGCTGCACGTCGACCTGGATATGCAGGCCGCCGACGCGATGAGCTACCGCACGCTGATGTCGGACCTGACGCGGCTGTACAACGGCGCCGACCTGGCCCCGCTCGGATACACCTACCGGCAGTACCGGCTCGCCGCGACCCAGCAACCCACCGACGGGTCGGCCGACGCCGATCGGCAGTGGTGGGCCGAACGCATCCCCGAACTGCCGGACCCGCCGCGGTTGCCGGTGGTGCCCCAGGCCGAGCAGGCCGACCCGCGCCACACCACCCGCCGTCATCATTGGTTGGACCCGCAGACCCGCGACGCCCTGTTCGATGCCGCCCGCCGGCGCGGCGTCACACCCGCGATGGCCCTGGCTGCCTCGTTCTCCGATGCACTGGCCGGGTGGTCGGCCGAACCACGCTTCCTGCTCAACGTGCCGATGTTCGGCCGCGAACAGCACCACCCCGACGTCGACGCGCTGGTCGGTGATTTCACCTCGTCGTTGCTGCTCGACATCGACCTGCGCACCGCCGACACGGCCGCCGCCCGTTCCCGCGCCGTGCAGCAGGTGTTCCGCAGCGCGGCCGCGCACGCCGCCTATCCCGGCCTGTCGGTGCTGCGCGACCTCAGCCGCCACCGCGGCACCCAGGTGCTGGCACCGGTGGTCTACACCAGCGCGCTCGGCCTCGGCGAACTGTTCGCCGCCGAGGTCACCGACACCTTCGGTAAGCCGGTGTGGATCAACTCGCAAGGCCCGCAGGTGCTGTTGGACGCCCAGGTCACCGAATTCGACGGCGGCATCCTGGTGAACTGGGACGTCCGCGAGGACGCGTTCCCCGCCGGGCTGATCGACGCCATGTTCGACCGGCACATCGGCGAACTGCTCCGGCTGGCCGCCGACGACACCGCCTGGGAGACCACCCGCGCCCCGCTGATCAGCGCCGAGCAGCGCGCCGTTCGGGAGCGGCTCAACGGCACGACCGCCGACACCGGTGGGCAACCGCTGCACGCCGGGTTCTTCACCTCGGCCGCCGCCAACCCGGACGCCACCGCGGTCATCGGCTCCGCCGGCACCCTGACCTACGCCGAACTGCGCGAGCAGGTGCTGGCCGTCGCCGCCGCCCTGCACACCGCGGGCATCAAACCCGGTGACACCGTGGCGGTGCTCGGCCCCAAGGGCGCCGACCAGATCACCGCGCTGCTCGGCATCCTGTCCGCCGGCGCGATCTACCTACCGATCGGCGTCGATCAACCGACTGAACGGGCCGAGCGCATCCTGCACACCGGCGGCGTGCGGATGGCATTGGTGTGCGGTGACCAGGAACCCAGTTGGCTGCCCGCCTTGACCATCCCGGAGGCACTGCGGGTGGGGCGACGCGCGGTGGCCAACGACCCCGGGTTCGCGCCCGTGCTCGCCGACCCGCAGGAACTGGCCTACGTGTTGTTCACCTCCGGGTCGACCGGTGAACCCAAGGGCGTGGAGGTCAACCATGCCGCGGCGATGAACACCGCCGAATTCCTCTACGGACACTTCGGGATCGGGCCGGATGATCGGTGCCTGGCGCTGATGACCCTGGAATGCGACCTGTCCGTGCTCGACGTATTCGCCACCCTGGCCACCGGTGGCGCGATCGTCGCCGTCGACGAGGCGGACCGCCGTAACCCCGACACCTGGGCCCGGTTGATCCACGAGCACCGGGTCACCGTGCTCAACTTCCTGCCCGGCAGCCTGGAGATGCTCGTCGAAACCGGAACGGCTGACCTGCTTTCTGCACTGCGGGTGGTCCTCACCGGTGGGGACTGGGTGCGCACCGCCATGGTGCGCCGGTTGCAAACCCAGGCGCCCGGGGTCCGGGTCGCCGGACTCGGCGGTGCCACCGAAACCGCGATCCACGCCACCATCCACGAAGCCGGCACCGACATGCCGGCGGCCTGGACCGCGGTGCCCTACGGCGTGCCGTTCCCGAACAACGCTGCACGCGTGGTCAACTCGTTCGGCGCCGACTGCCCGGACTGGGTGCCCGGGGAACTGTGGATCGGCGGGCGCGGTATCGCGTCCGGTTACCGCGGCAAGCCGGAGCTGACCGCCGAACGTTTCGTCGAGCACGACGGCCGGCGTTGGTACCGCACCGGCGACCTGGCCCGGTACTGGCCCGACGGCACCCTGGAGTTCATCGGCCGCGCCGATCACCGGGTGAAGATCAGCGGGTACCGCATCGAACTCGGTGACGTCGAGGCGGCGCTGCAGCGCATTCCCGGTGTGCGCGCCGCGGTCGCCGGCATCGTGCCCGCGGCCGGCGCCCGGCGCGCCGACGTGCTGGCCGCACTCGTCAGCCTCGACGATCCCGGGCTGGATATCCCGAGGATCACCGCGTCCATCGCCGAACTCGTTCCGCCGCACATGATTCCGCGGCACATCGAGCTGGTCGACCGCATCCCGTTCACCCTCGCCGGCAAGACCGACCGCCGTGCCGCCGCCCGGATCCTGGCCGAGGTGGTCGGCGACGGACCGGACGCCGACCGCAGGATGCCGGTCACCCCGGTGCAGCGGGCGCTGGCGGCCATCATCGGCGAGCTGCTCGGCACGTCGAGCATCGGTGTCGACGACGACTTCTTCGCGCTCGGCGGGGATTCGGTGCTGGCCACCACCGCGGTGGCGCGGATCCGGGAATGGCTGGACACCCCGACGGTGATGGTGCCCGACATCTTCGCCACCCGCACCGTCGAGGCCCTCGCCGCGCGCCTGACGGCGCGGGAAGCCGGCAGCGACCGGCTCGACCAGGTCGCCGAGCTGTATCTGGAGGTCGCCCAGATGGACGACGCGGACGTGGTGCACGCCCTCGACGCCGCCGCGGCCTCGTGACCGCCGCGGATCTCACGTTCGCGCCCTGGGTCAAGCGGTACTCCCGGGGGCAGGAGCGAAGCGACCGGGGGATCGGTTCAGCCGGCGCGCCGACCCTGGTGTTCCCGCACGCCGGTGGCGCCGCACTGGCCTACCGATCGCTGGGCACCGCCCTGGCGGCGGCCGGTGCCGACGCCTACGTCATGCAGTACCCGCAGCGCGGTGACCGGCTGACCCACCCGGCGCCGGCCACCGTCACCGAACTGGCCGCCGACCTGTTCGACGCCGGCAGTTGGGATCGGCTCGGGCCGCTGCGGCTGTTCGGGCATTGCATGGGCGCGGTGGTGGCCTTCGAATTCGCCAGGGTGGCCCAGCAGCGCGGCGTCGAGGTGGCGGCCCTGTGGGTATCGGCCAGCGAAGCGCCCGCCGCGGTGGCCGCGTCACCCGCGCTGCCGATGGCGCAGGACGAGATCATCGCCGAGATGGTCGATCTCGGCGGCACCGACCCGCAGCTGCTGGAGGACGAGGATTTCGTGGAGCTGCTGCTGATGGCGGTCCGCGCCGACTACGCCGCGTTCAACCGGTACAGCTGCGCCGACGACGTGCGCATCGACGCCGACATCCACACCCTGGGCGGGGACCGCGATCACCGGATCAGCGAAACCATGCTGCGCCGCTGGGCATCCCACACCGCTGGTGCCTTCACCTGTTCCATCTTCGACGGCGGGCACTTCTACATCAACGACCACACCGCGGACGTGGCGGAGCTGATCAATGAGCTCTGATTCGCCGCGATACGACGACGATCCGGTGGTGATCGTCGGGATGGCGGTCGAGGCGCCGGGCGGTGTCGACACCGCCGACGCGTTCTGGGACCTGCTCGCCGAGCAGCGCGAAGCGCTGGGGCATTTCCCCACCGACCGCGGCTGGGCGATCGCCGAGCTGCTGGACGGGTCCCTGCGCGACGGCTTCAAACAGATCCACGACCTCGGTGGATTCTTGGACAGCGCAGGCGATTTCGACCCGGCCTTCTTCGGCATCTCACCCCGCGAGGCGGTCGCGATGGACCCGCAGCAGCGGGTCGCGCTGCGGCTGGCCTGGCGCGCCATCGAAAATGCCGGCATCAATCCCGACGATCTCGCCGGCCACGACGTGGGCTGCTATGTCGGCGCCTCGGCACTCGAATACGGGCCGCTGCTGTCGGAATTCTCCTCGCACAGTGGTCATCTCATCACCGGGACCTCGCTCGGGGTGATCTCCGGGCGGATCGCCTACACCCTGGACCTGGCCGGACCCGCACTGACCGTCGACACCTCCTGCTCCTCGGCGCTGGCCGCATTGCACACCGCCGTCTGGGCCCTGCGCGCCGGTGATTGCGATATGGCGCTGGCCGGCGGCGTCTGCGTGATGGGCAGCCCGGGTTACTTCGTCGAGTTCTCCAAACAGCACGCCCTCTCCGATGACGGGCACTGCCGTCCCTACAGCGCCCACGCCAGCGGCACGGTGTGGGCCGAAGGAGCGGGAATGTTCCTGTTGCAGCGCAAGTCCGCCGCGATCCGCGACGGCAGGCCGGTGCTGGCCGAGGTACGGGCCACCGCCGTCAACTCCGACGGCCGCACCGTCGGTCTCACCGCACCCAGCGGCACCGCGCAGGAACGGCTGTTCGGCCGGGCCATCGCCGCGGCCGGCCTGACCCCCGAGGACGTCGGCATGATCGAGGGCCACGGCACCGCCACCCGGCTCGGTGACCGCACCGAACTGCGCGCCCTGGCCCGCACCTACGGTGCCACCGCGCCGGGCGCCGGCGCCCTGCTGGGCTCGGTCAAATCCAACATCGGGCACACCCAGGCCGCGGCCGGGGCGCTCGGGCTGGCCAAGGTGATCGTCTCGGCGCAGCACGGCTCGGTGCCGGCCAGCCTGCACACCGACGAAGCCAGCCGCGAAATCGACTGGGAGAGCCAAGGTCTGCGCCTGGCCACCAAGCTGACACCGTGGCCGGCCACCGACGGCGTGCGGATCGGTGCGGTCTCCGCGTTCGGGATGAGCGGCACCAACACCCATGTCGTGGTGGCGATACCGGATGCGGGGGACGGCCGGTGACCGCACTGCCCGACGGACGCGTGCCGGTACTGCTGAGCGCGCACGCCGAGGACCTCATCGCCCAGGACGCCGCCGCCATCGTGCGATACCTGCAGCGGCGGCCCACCGACGTCGCCGCCGTGGCGGCAACCGTGCTGCGCACCCGCCGGATCCGCAAGCACCGCACGGTGATCCGCGCCGCCGATATCGGTGAGCTGACGGACGCCCTGCACGCGGTGGCGACCGGCGGTGACCACCCGCTGGTGGCGCGGTCCGCGCAGCCGGCGCACAACCTCGCCTTCGTGTTCCCCGGCCAAGGCAGCCAGTGGCCGTCGATGGGCGTCGAGGCCTACGACCGGCTGCCCGAATACCGGGCCGAGGCCGACCGCTGCGCGGCCGCGTTCGCGGCCGCCGGGCACGCATCGCCACTGGATTACCTGCTGGCCGAGCCCGGCGCGGCGACCAACGATTTCACCCAGGTGCAGATCCAGGGCGCCCAATTCGTGCACGGGGTTGCCCTGGCCCGGGTGTGGCGGTCCTGCGGCGTGCTGCCCGATATCACGGTGGGGCACAGCCTCGGTGAGATCGGCGCCGCCCATGTCGCGGGCACCATCACCCTGGAGGCGGCGGTCGGCGTCGTCGCCGCACGCGCCACCTTGCTCGACGGACTGACCGGGCCCTACCGCGTTGCGGTCCTCGGACTGCCGCCGGAGGCGGCGGAGCAGGCCGTCGCCGGCACCGACGGCTGGGCCGAGATGTCGGTGGTCAACTCGAAGTCCTCCGTGGCGGTGTCGGGCGACACCGCGACCATCGCATCGCTGGTGCGCGATGTCACCGACCGCGGGTTCTTCGCCCGTGAGATCGAGATGTGGTTCCCGGCGCACACCAGCAAATTGGACCCGCTGCGGTCCGAGCTCGATGCGCTGCTGCCTGCCGGCGAATTCGCCGAGGCCCCGGTCCGGTTCATCGGTTCGGCCACCGGTGCCGTGGTGGCGGCGGGCACCGATTTCGCCGACTACTGGTACACCAACCTGCGCAGCACCGTGCGGTTCGACCGTGCCGTCGCCGCGGCCGTCGACGGCGGTGCGCGCACCTTCGTCGAGCTGTCCGCGCACCCGGCGCTGCTGTACGCGCTCGGCGACGTGGTCGACGACCTGGAGGTCGCCGACGTGCTCGCCGTAGGCTCCGGCCGGCGCGACGAACCGGTCACCGACCGGCTGGCGGCCAATATCGCCGCGGTCGCCGTCAACGATCCGGGCTACCGCTGGGCCGACCACGTCACCGGGTCCACCGCGAGCACCGGGGCCATCGCGCCGCTGCCGAACTTCCCGTTCGCCCCGATGCGCTCCGAACACCTCTGGGCCACCCCACTTCCCCTGCCACCGGTCGCGGGCATCAGTGTGGCCGTCGAACAGTGGCAACCGCATGTCCCGGCCAGGTCCGCCGCCCGGCGGGCCGCGGTCATCGGCGCGGACAGCAACCTCGGCGCCGCGCTGACCCACCGCCTGGCCACCGCGGAGCCCGCGGACGCCGATCTGCTCATCGTGGTGGCCCCCGCGCTGGACGGCACCGACACCGTCACGGCCGCCGGAGCACTCGCCGGCCGGATCGAATCCGGGCTGCTCGACTACGCCGACACGCTGAGCGGTACCGACCGCGACGTATGGCTCGTCACCGTCAACGGGGAACAGGTCCGCCCCGGCGACCCGGCGCCGCTGCCCGCACAGGCCGCGTTGGGGGCCATGCACCGCAGCCTGGGGCTGGAATTCCCGGACCACCGCTTCGGCCACCTGGACCTGCCGGACAGCACGCTGGACGAGGCCGCGGTGGACATCTTGCTGGGCCCGGCCGGTGAGTTCGCCATCCGGGACGGCATCGCCTACCGGCGGTCCACCCGCGACGAACAGATCAGCACCCCCGCGTGGACACCGGACTCCGGCGTGCTGGACGAGGTGGTGATCACCGGCGGCACCGGTGTCGTCGGCCTGCACCTGGCCCGCTACCTCGCCGAGCAGGGTGCGCGCCGCATCGTGCTGCTCAGCCGCGACGGTGTCGACGGGACGGAGCTCGCCGAACTGAGCGCCGACATCGTCGCCCCCCGCTGCGATATCACCGACCCGGCCGCGTTGGCCGCCGCCATCGCCGAAACAGGTTCCGCCGCAGCGTCTTTGGTCATCCACGCCGCGGGTGCGGCCACCATCACCGAGCACCGACAGCTCACCGCGGCGGCGTTCGCACAGACCGTGGCGGCCAAGGTCACCGGATTCGACCGGTTCGCGGCCGCCTGGCCGCTGCGCACCGACGCCCGAATCCTGTTGTGCTCGTCGGTATCCGGACTCTGGGGTGGGCGAGGTCATATCGCCTACGCCGCCGCCAACCGGTTACTCGACGTGCAGGCCGCCCAGCACCGGGCCGCGGGCCGCCACTGCACGGCGGTGCGCTGGGGCCTGTGGCCGGGCACCGGCATCATCGACGCGGACGAGATCACCAAGGTGCAGCGCTCCGGCCTGGTGGCCATGGTCCCGGACCGGGCCGCGCATGTCTGCCTGCGGGACTGGGCGGCCGACCCCCTGGTGTTCTCCGCCGACCCGGGCCGGTTGCACACCTTCCTCGGTGGCGCGCACGACGGTGCCGCCGTCCCCGAACCGGCCCTCGCGGCCACGGTCGGCAGCGATCCGGCCGGCGCCGTGCGGACCGCACTCGGGGCGGTGTTGAAGGTGACCGATACCGGCGCGCTGGACCTGGCCGAATCGTTACTCGACCTGGGCGTCGATTCGTTGTTGGCCCTCGATCTCCGCAAGAAACTCATGCAGGCCACCGGGCACAAGGTTCCGCTGGCCACGATCCTCGGCGGCGTCACCGGTACCGAGCTGATCGAGCATCTGGCAAAGACTGATCTCCACAAGACCGATAAGGAAAGCACTGTCGCGTGACTGATATCGCAGATGCCACCACCACCACCGGGCAGGACGCCCGGCTCGAGCTGATGCGGCGCAAACTCGCCGAGCGCGGGTTGTCCGCCGCGCAGGCCACCGAACCGGATCCCGCCGCACTGTCCGACGGCCAGCGTCGGATGTGGTTCGTGCAGAGCGCCGATCCCACCGGGGTGTTGCTCAACGTCTGCGTCTCCTACCGGCTCACCGGACCGGTGGTCCCCGCGCAACTGCATGCGGCGGTCGACGCCGTCGGACGCAGGCACCCGATCCTGCGCACCACCTACGCCACCGACGAGACCGGCGAACCGGCGCCCACCGTGCACGACGCTCTGCGTCCGGGCTGGGCCTACCACGACGTGTCGGACAAGTCCGAACGGGCGCGCGCGCTGCGGCTGGAGGTGCTGGCGCAGCGGGAATTCGGCACCCCGTTCGACCTGCGCACCGACTCGCCGCTGCGGATCACGCTGGTGCGCACCGGCACCGACGAACACGTGATGCTGCTGGTGGCACACCACATCGCCTGGGACGACGGATCCTGGCGGGTGTTCTTCGCCGACCTCACCCGGGCCTACGAAGGTGCGGACCTCGGCCCCACCCCGCGCCCGCCGGCGCCCGTCGCTGACACCACCGACGAGGACCTGGCGCACTGGCGCACCGTGCTGGCCGACCCGCCCGAGCCGCTGGAACTGCCCGGCCCGTCCGGGTCGGCCGTGCCGACCGGATTCCGTTCGCAGCTGAGCACGTTGGCGCTTCCGGCGGGCACGGTGGACAAGGTCGCCGCGCTGGCCCGCGACACCGGCGCCACGCCGTACATGGTGCTGCTGGCCGCATTCGGGGCGCTGATCCACCGCTACACCCACACCGACGACTTCCTGGTCGCCAGTCCCGTGGTCAACCGCGGTACCGACGAGGCGATCGGGTACTACGGCAACACCGTGGCGATGCGGTTGCGGCCCAGGGGCACCCAGAGTTTCCGCGATCTGGTCACCGCGGCGCGCGACACCGCCCTCGCGGCGTTCGCGCACCAGCGCGTCAACCTGGACCGGGTGGTGGCCGAACTGAACCCGGACCGGCGGCACGGCGCCGAGCGGATGACCCGCGTCAGCTTCGGGTTCCGCGAACCTGACGGCGGTGGCTTCCGGCCTGCGGGCATCGCGTGCACGCGTGCCGAGCTGCGCAGTCACGTCACCCAGCTGCCGCTGGGTTTCATGGTGGAGTGGAACGCCGACGGGGCCACCGTCGAGGCCGAGCACCTCACCGAGATCGTCGACGCCGAGCTGGCCTCGAACATGTTGGCGCACTTCGCCGTTCTGCTGGACAACGCCCTGGCGCAACCCGACACCCCGGTGCAGCGTCTCGGGCTGTTCACCGCCGAGGACGAGGCCTGGCTGCGGGCCGTGTCCCAGGGCGAGCGCTTCGACACGCCGCCGACCACGTTGACCGCACTGGTGCAGGACCAGGCGGCCCGCACCCCGGACGCCGTCGCCGTGGTGTACGAGGGCAGGCAGTACAGCTACCGTGAGCTGAACGAGGAAGCCAACCGGGTGGCGCACTGGCTGATCGGCCAGGGGGTCGGCACCGAGGACCGGGTGGCGGTGCTGCTGGAGAAATCGCCGGAACTGGTGATCACCGCGCTCGGCATCGTGAAGGCCGGCGGGGTGTACCTCCCCGTCGACCCGGGCTACCCCGAGGACCGGCTGAGCTACATCCTGTCCGATTCGGACCCGAAAGTCGTGATCCGGGAACCCGTCCCGGATCTGGAGAGCTTCAGCACGCTTGATCCCACCGACGCCGACCGGGTCCGGCCGTTGCTGCCCGGCAACACCGCCTACCTGATCTACACCTCCGGCTCGACCGGTCTGCCCAAAGGCGTTCCGGTGCCGCACCGACCCATCGCCGAGTACTTCGTCTGGTTCGGGGACGAGTACCAGGTATCCCAGGACGACCGGCTGCTGCAGGTGGCCTCCCAGGGTTTCGACGTGTCGATCGGCGAGCTGTTCGGCATGCTGGCCGCCGGGGCGCGGCTGGTCATCCCCAAGCCCGGTGGTCTCGGTGACATCGGCTACTTGACTGCGTTGCTGCGTGACGAGGGCATCACCTCCATGCACTTCGTGCCGTCGCTGCTCGGCCTGTTCCTGTCCCTGCCCGGCGTCAGCGAATGGCGCAGCCTGCAACGCGTCCCGATCGGCGGGGAGGCGCTGCCCGGTGAGGTGGCCGACAAATTCCACGCCACCTTCGACGCGCTGCTGCACAACTTCTACGGCCCCACCGAGACGGTGCTCAACTGCACCCGGTTCAAGGTCGAGGGCAAGCAGGGTGCCCGGATCGTGCCGATCGGCACGCCCAAGATCAACACCACCATCCACCTGCTCGACGACGCGCTGCAGCCGGTGCCGGTCGGTGTGATCGGCGAGATCTACATCGGCGGAACCCATGTCGCGCACGGCTACCACCGCAGGCATGGCCTGACCGCCGAACGCTTCGTCGCCGACCCGTTCAATCCCGGCGGCCGGATGTACCGCTCCGGTGACCTGGCCCGCCGCAACGCCGATGGCGATATCGAATTCGTCGGCCGGGCCGACGAACAGGTCAAGATCCGCGGCTTCCGCATCGAACTCGGCGAGATCGCCGCCGCGATCTCGGTGGACCCGTCGGTCGGGCAGGCCGTCGTGGTGGTCAGCGACCTCCCGACCCTGGGTCGCAGTCTGGTCGCGTACGTGACGCCGGCCGCCGACGGCGACGCCGTGCAGGTCGACCGGATTCGCGCCCGGGTGGCCGCGGCGTTGCCGGAGTACATGATCCCGGCCGCCTATGTGGAGATCGGCGAGATCCCGATCACCGCACACGGCAAGATCGACCGCAACGCGCTGCCCGAACCGGAGATCTCCGCGGGCACCGAATACCGTGAACCCGGCACCGACACCGAACGGGTCATCGCCGGGTTGTTCGCCGAGCTGCTGGGCCGCGTGCGGGTCGGCGCCGACGACTCGTTCTTCGATCTGGGCGGCCATTCGCTGCTGGCCACCAAACTCGTTGCCGCGGTGCGGGCGCGGTGCCGCGTCGACATCGGTGTGCAGCAGGTCTTCGAGCTGGCCACCGTGGCGGCGCTGGCCGCACATATCGATACCGCACGCGCCACCGGTGGTGGCAGCGACCGGCCCGACATGACTCGCGTAGACCGCACGGGGCCGCTGCAGATGTCCGCGGCGCAGTTGCGGCAGTGGTTCCAGTTCCGCATCGACGGACCGAACCCGGTCAACAACATCCCGTTCGCGGCGCGGCTCACCGGACCCAGTGATGTCGAGGCGTTCGTCGCCGCGATCACCGACGTGGTGGACCGGCACGAGATCCTGCGCACCACCTACCGCGAAATCGACGGCGCACCTTACCAGATCGTCAACCCGAGTGAACCGGTGCCGGTGCGCCGCGCCCGCGGGAACGACGACGCCTGGCTGCAGCGTGAACTCGACGCCGAACGCCGCCACTGCTTCGACCTGGAACACGACCGGCCCATCCGCGCGGCCGTGCTGAGCACGCCCGACCATCACGTGCTGTCCCTGGTGGTGCACCACATCGCCGCCGATCACTGGTCGGCCGGTGTGCTGTTCACCGATGTGCTCACCGCCTACCGCGCCCGCCGCGCCGGCGCAGCGCCGGAATTCGAACCGCTGCCGGTGCAGTACGCCGATTACGCGGCGTGGCAGGCCGAACTGCTCGCCGGAGATGCGCTTGCCGCGCAACGCGACTACTGGACCGACCGGTTGTCCGGGCTGCCCGAGGAGAACGGGCTGCGGCCGGACTTCCCTCGCCCGCCGGTACCGACGGGCGAGGGTGAGGCGCTGAGCTTCACCATCGACGCCGACACCCGGGCCCGGTTGGCCGAGTTGACCCGCGAACTCGGCATCACCGAGTTCATGCTGCTGCAGGCCGCCGTCGCCGTGGCGCTGCACAAGGCCGGTGAGGGCACCGACATCCCACTGGGCACGCCGGTGGCCGGCCGGACCGAACCGGAGCTGGATCAGCTCATCGGGTTCTTCATCAACATCGTCGTGCTGCGCAACGACCTGTCCGGTAACCCGACGGTGCGGGAGGTGCTCCGGCGTGCCCGCGAGATGGCGCTGGCGGCGTATGCCCACCAGGACCTGCCGTTCGACCGGGTGGTGGATGCGGTCAGCCCGGTCCGGTCGCTGTCGCGCAACCCGCTGTTCGGGGTCGTCGTGCATGTGCGTGAGGAGCTACCGGCCGACCGGGTCATCGACTCCTCCACGGACGGCGAGACCCGGTTCACCGCACTGGAACCCACATTCGACGTGGCGCACGCCGACCTGTCGCTGAACTTCTTCGCCACCGCCGCGGCGGGTTACCAGGGCACCGTCATCTACCGCACCGAGCTGTACCAGCGGGCCACCGCACAACGCCTGGTGGACTGGCTGCTGCGGGTCGTGGACGCCTTCGCCCACCACCCCGACCACACCCTGCGCGATATCGCGATCGGCGGTGCCGAGCAGGTGGCACAGTGGAGCGCCGCCGCTGCCCCCGAGCCGGGGTTGCCGCAGACCGCAGGGGCGAACCGGGTGTACCTGCTCGACGAATGGCTGTCCCCGGTCGGGGCGGGAGTGATCGGCGACGTGTACTACGTCGGCGGCGCCATCGACGAGGCGTACCAGAACTCCTCGGCCGCGGCAGGATTCCGGTATCCGGCCAACCCGTTCCTGCCCGGCACCCGGCTGTACCGGACCGGTGACCGCGCCCGCTGGAGCGACACCGGGGCACTGGAGTACGTGGCGCACGGTGACCACCGGGCGCAGGCTGCCCTGGAAGCGGTGGCCGGGGTGGCGGCCGCGCTCACCCGGTATTGGGACACCCGCACCGGCGCGGTGCTGGCCGGCTACGTGGTGCCGGCCGACCCGCAGGTTGACGTCGCCGCATTCGCCGACACCGTGCGCGCCGCACTACCCGAAGAGTTTGCGGCGCTCCGTATCACGGTGCTCGACAGTCTCGACGGGGTGGTGCTGCCGCGTCCGGTGCTGGCCTCGTCGGGCCCGTTCGAACCGGCCGCGACCGACACCGAACGCACGCTGGCCGCGATGCTCACCACGCTGCTCGGGGTCGAGGAGTTCGGTAGGCACGACGACTTCTTCACCCTCGGCGGGGACAGCATCCTGGCCGTGCAACTGGCCGCCCGCGCCCGTGACAACGGGGTGCCGCTGACGGCACGGATGGTATTCGAGCATCCGGTGCTGGCCGAACTGGCGGCCGCGCTGGACGCCAAGGCCGGGCAGGCGCAGGCCGCCGACACCCGGCACGCCCCGATGTCGGCCTCCGGGTTGTCCGCCGATGAGCTGGCCGAGCTGACGGCTGGGTGGCAAACACCATGACCGATGCCCCGGCCATCCTCGATGTGATGGCCCTCAGCCCGCTGCAGCAGGGGCTGTACTCGCTGGCCGGCCTCACCGACGGCGGCGCCGATCCGTACTTCATCGCGATGGCCGCCGACGTCGAGGGCAGCCTGGACGCGGCGCTGCTACGGTCCTGCGCCGAGGCGATGCTCGAGCGCCACCCCAATGTCCGGGTGAGCTTCTTCCAGGGCAAGCTCAGCCGTCCGGTCGCGGTGGTGCCCGCGACTTTCGACCTACCCTGGCAGCATGTCGTCGTCGACACCGAGGCGGAAGCGGCCGCCTTGGAGGACGAGGCGCGCCGCCGCCCGTTCGATCTGGTGCGCGGCCCGGCGATCCGCTTCCTGTTGGCCGAGATGCCGCATTCCCGGTGGCGTTTGGTGGTCGTCGCGCATCACATCGTCATCGACGGATGGTCGCTGCCGGTGTTCGTCGGTGAACTGCTCGGGCTGTATCGCGCCGGGGGTGACCTGACGGCGCTGCCGCCGCAACCCCGGCCGTATCGCGACTACATCGGGTGGCTGGCCGCCCGAGACCCGGAGGTCAGCCGGCAGCGCTGGCGCGCCCACCTCGCCGGCCTGGACGGCCCGACCATGCTGGCCCCCGCGCTCTCGGGCCGGGAGGCCGCGCCCGGGCTGCCGCGGCGCACCGAGGTGACCCTCGACGAGGCCGGCACCACCGACCTGCTCGACGCCGCCCGCGCCCGCGGCGTCACCGTCAGCACGCTGTTCCAGATGGCCTGGGCCACAATCCTGTCCGCGTGCACCGACCGATCCGATGTGGTGTTCGGGGTGACGGTGTCGGGCCGGCCCGACGACCTGGCCGGGGTCGAATCGATGGTCGGTCTGTTCATCAACACCGTGCCGCTGCGCGTCCGTCTCGACCCGGCGGGCCGCGTCGGCGCGCAATGCCTTGCCCTGCAACGGGAGGCCGCCGAACTGCGCGACCACGGCTACCTCAGCCACACCGAGCTGCGGTCGGCCGGCGGGATCGGCGAGTTGTACGACACCCTGTTGGTGTACGAGAACTTCCCGCCGGGCGGTCTGGTCGGCAGCGGCGACTTCGATCTCGGCGGTGCGGTGATCCGGCCGTCCGCGCTGGAAAGCCTGTCGCATTTCCCCATCACCATCGCCGCGCATCCCACGCACGGCCGGCTCACCGTGCTGGTCGAAACCCTGGACGGTGCACTGGGTCTGGTGGACCCGCAGACCCTCGGGCACCGGGTGCTGGCGGTGGTGCGCGGTCTGCTGGCGCACTGGGACCGCCCGCTGCGCGAGGTCACCGTCACCGTCGGCGACGAGGCCGCGGTGGTGCCCGCCAAGGACACCCACACCTACCCGGGCGGATTCCACACCGCCTTCACCGAGGCCGCCGCCGACCGGTTGGGCGCGGTCGCGCTGAGCTGGGCCGGCGGGGAACTCACCTACCGGCAACTCGACGAGGCCGCCGACCGGCTGGCCGCCGAACTGGTCCGCCGTGGGGTGTCCACCGAGACCCCGGTGCCGATCCTGCTGCGCCGCGGGCCCGACTACGTCGTCGCCATGCTGGCCGTACTCAAGGCCGGCGGCATGATCGTGCCGTTGGATCCCGGCATGCCTGCCGCCCGCATCGACGAGATCATCGGACAGACCGGTGCCGCGGTCATCGTCGATGACACCGTCCTCGCCGCGGTCGCCGATGCGCCGATACCCGAATTCACCCCCGCACCGGTGCGGCCGGGGCAGGGCGCCTACATCGTGTTCACGTCCGGTACCACCGGAAAACCCAAGGGCGTCATCGGGACCCACCAGGCCCTGTTGGCCTACGCCGCCGACCATGCGCGCAACGTGCTGCGGCCGGCCGGACGGCGGCTACGCATCGCGCACGCCTGGTCGTTCACCTTCGACGCCGCCTGGCAACCGCTGGTGGCGCTGCTGGACGGGCACTGCGTCCACATCGTCGGCGACGCCGTGCAACGCGACGCCGAGGCGCTGGTCGCCGAGATCGCCCGGTTCCGCCTGGACATGATCGACACCACCCCGTCGATGTTCGGCCAGCTGCGGGCCGCCGGGCTGCTGAGCACCGTCCCGCTGGCGGTGCTGGCCCTGGGCGGTGAGGCCATCGACACCGCGGCCTGGCAGGCCATCCAGGCCGAATGCGCCCGCACCGGGGTGCGCGCCCACAACTGCTACGGCCCCACCGAAACCACCGTGGAGGCCGTCGTCGCCAGGATCGCCGACCACCGGCAGCCGTGCATCGGGCATCCCACCGACCCCACCAGCGCGCGGGTGCTGGACGGCTGGCTGCGGCCGGTGCCCGACGGGGTGGCCGGCGAGCTGTATCTGACCGGTGGTCAGCTGACCCGGGGATATCTGGGCCGGATGGGGGAGACCGCGGGCCGGTTCGTCGCCGACCCGTTCGTTCCCGGTGCCCGGATGTACCGCACCGGTGACGTGGTGCGCCGTGGGCCGGACGGCGCGTGGGAGTTCATCGGCCGCAGCGACGATCAGGTGAAGATCCGCGGCTTCCGGGTCGAACCCGGTGAGGTGGCCGCGGCCCTGCACCGCCATCCCGACGTGAGCCATGCACATGTGGCGGTGCGCCGGCACCGCAACGGTCCGCGGTTGACGGCCTATGTCGTCATCAGGGCGAGCGAAGCGACGGGGAAAGGTGGCGGGGCGAGCGAAGCGACGGGGAAAGGTGGCGGGGCGAGCGAAGCGACGGGGAAGCGCACCGCCGGGCTGCGTGGGCATCTGGCCACTACGTTGCCCAGATACCTTGTCCCGCATCACATCATCGAGGTGGACCAGATCCCGTTGACCGCCCACGGGAAGGTCGACGACGCCGCATTGGCCGCGCTGGACGCCCGGCACGACGGCGACGAGGTGACCGGCCCGGCCACCGCCACCGAGACGGTGCTCGCCGAGGTGCTCGGCGACCTGCTCGACGTGCAGCGGGTGGACGTCACCGCGGATTTCCTCGACCTCGGCCTGGACAGCATCGTGGCGCTGTCGGTGGTGCAGGCGGTGCGCCGCCGCGGTATCCCGGTGCGGGCCCGGCTGATGCTGGAATGCGCCAGCATCCGTGAACTCGCGCAGGCCCTGGATGCCGACGCCGCGGAAGCGGCCGAAGCGCAGGCCGATCCGGAGGACACCGGCCCGATCCCGTTGCTGCCCGCCGGGCATTGGCTGCTGGCGCACGGCGATTCGCGCCGGCTGGCCCAGACGGAGGCGATCCGGCTGCCACCCGGAGTGACACGGGATCGGCTGGACACGGTGTTGCGCGCCGTGATCGACGGTCACGAGGCGCTGCGTAGCAGGCTGGACCCCGCCACCATGACCCTCGTCGCGCATCCGGTCGGCGAGGTGCTGACCGAGGCTTCGGTCTCCGGTGACCTGGTGACGGCCGTCGCCCAGCACACCGAGCACTCGCTGGCGCGCCTGGACCCGGCGGCGGGGGAGATGCTGCGCGCGGTGCTGCTGCACCACGACAGTGGTGCCGACGTGCTGCTGCTGACCGCGCACGTCCTGGCCATGGACCCGGCGTCGTGGCGGATCGTCCTCGGTGAGCTGGAAACCGCTTGGCATGCGGTGGCTTCCGGTCACCCGCCGCCCCCCGTGCGGGAACACACGTCGTTGCGGCGGTGGTCCAACATCCTGGCCGAGCGCGCCCTGAAGCTGGACACCTGTGACTTCTGGGAGGCCCAACTCGTCGGTGACGATCCGGAACTGGGCAGCCGCCGGGTCTGCCCGGCCACCGACCGGGTCGGCGATGTGGTGGTCAGCATGTCGTTCACCGATCCGGAGGTGACGGCCCGGGTGACGGCCGGTGTGGTGCCCGACCTGCTGGCGGCGGCGACCGCCCGGATGATCACCGCCTGGCGACGGGCCCGCGGACAGGCGACACCGGCGCCGCTGCTGGCATTGGAAACCCACGGCCGCGCGGATGCCGTCGTGGCGGCGGGGCTGGCCGACGACTCCGGCCGGATCGACACCGGTGACACCGTCGGCCTGCTGAGCGCGATCTACCCGCTGCGGGTCGCCGACGACACCGTGGCGCCGATCCCCGGCGACGGTATCGACTATCCGCTGCTGCGGTACCTGCGCACCGACACCGCGGAACGGCTTGGGGCGCAACGTGATCCGCAAGTCCTGCTGAACTATCTGGGCCGCATCCACCACGCGGGTGGATCCGACGCCCTGCTGCCCGACCGGGACCTGCTGGCCAAGTTGTCCCCGACCCCGGAGCCCGGTCTGGCGGTCCGCCACGAGCTCACGCTCAACGTGGCGCTGCTCGAACGCGACGGGGTGCCCGTACTGGGTAGCCAGTGGCGCACCCTGCCCGACATCCTGTCCGCCACCGACGTCGCCGCCTTGCAGGCGATGTGGCAGGACGCCTTACGAGAGGTGATCGCAACATGACACAGAAGCTGGCCATCATCGGTGCCGGCGCCAAGGCCGTGGCCGTCGCGGCCAAGGCGGCCGAACTGCGCGCCATGGGGGTGGACGCCCCGGAGGTGATCGCGGTGGAACGCACCGCGATCGCGGCCAATTGGCAGGCCGCCGGCGGCTGGACCGACGGAGCGCACCGGCTGGGCACCGGCCCGGAGAAGGATGTCGGCTTCCCGTACCAGTCGGCCCTGGTGCCGCGGCGCAACGCCGAACTGGACGAGCGGATGATGCGGCACAGCTGGCAGTCCTATCTGATCAGCACGGGGCAGTTCGCCGAATGGGTGGACCGCGGCCGGCCCGCACCCGCCCACCGGCGGTGGAGCCAGTACCTGCAGTGGGTGGCCGACCGGGTGGGAATGTCGGTGACGCTGGGGGAGGTCACCGGGATCGGCTTGCAGCACGGCGATCCCGGGTCGGGCTGGGAGCTCACGACGCGGGAGCAGACTGTGCGTGCCGACGCGTTGATGATCACCGGCCCAGGGCAGGCGGAGCGCTCGCTGCTACCCGGTAACCCGCGGGTGCTGTCCATCGCGCAGTTCTGGCATCGGGCCGCCGCGCAGGAATTGATCGCCGCGGACCGGGTGGCGGTCATCGGCGGCGGTGAGACCGCCGGCACCATGCTCGACGAACTGTTCCGGCACCGGGTTTCGACCATCACCGTGATCTCGCCGCAGGTGACGTTGTTCACCCGCGGCGAGGGTTTCTTCGAGAACACGCTGTATTCGGACCCCACCCACTGGGACGGGCTGACCCTGGCGGAGAAGCGGGACGCGATGAACCGAACCGACCGCGGGGTGTTCTCGGTGCGCGTGCAGGAGGCGTTGCTCGCCGACGACCGGATCCGGCACCTGCGCGGCCGGGTGGCCCATGCGGTGGCCCGCGACGAGCGCATCCGGCTCACCCTGGAGACCGAGCGGGGCAGCGAGCGGTTGGAGACGGTGCACGGTTTCGATCTGGTGATCGACGGGTCCGGCGCCAACGCGATGTGGTTCCAGCCGCTGCTGCGCCAGGAGGCCCTCGATGTGCTCGAGCTCGGGCTCGGCGGCCCGTTGACCGGCGACCGCCTCCAGGAGGCGATCGGCCACGACCTGGCCGTCGAGGATGTCGAGCCGAAACTGTTCCTGCCCGGGCTCGCCGGGCTCACCCAGGGGCCGGGCTTCCCGAATCTCAGTTGCCTGGGCCGGTTGTCCGACCGGGTCCTCGGCTCGCCCGCGTTCACCACCGTTGCCAAGAGGAGCAGCCATGAGCACCAATCCGTTCGATGACGAGAACGGCACCTTCTACGTCCTGCTCAACGACGAGGAGCAGTACAGCCTGTGGCCGGCGTTCGTCGACGTGCCCGCCGGCTGGCGGGTGGTCTTCGGCGAGAGCACCCGGGCCGACTGCGTGGCCTACGTCGAGGAGAGCTGGACCGATCTGAGGCCCAAGAGCCTGCGCGACGCGATGTCCTGAACGTCAGGCGGGGCCCTCGGCTTGCTGCCAGGCCCGCGCGGCGACGAGTTCGGGGATCAGCGTCTCGGTGAGCAGCCGGACATCGTCGTCCTCGTCACCGGGATAACGCAGCGTCGCAGTGGCGCAGGGCACCGCGCCGCCCACCCCGACAATCGCGGTGTTCCGCGGGCCGGCCCACTCGGCCATCTGGTCCTCCCACGGCGACCCCGCGAAGACCAGCAGCCGCAGGTCGGTGTTCTTGGTGCGGTACACGTCGACATGGCTCCACTCGCCGGTCTCGCTGCCGGTGGCCGCGCGCCGCGGGCCCTCCCGGAACATCAGCGCGCCCTGCTGCGCCGACGAAAGTCGGTGCGCCGGTGCGCACATGTGGGTTTCGTCGGGGCCGAGCAGCAGGTCCGAGATCTCGGGGCGCCAGTCCTGCTCCGTCGACAACAGCCATTCGCTCGCGCCGGCCGCCGCCCGCACGGTGTCCACCAGCGCCGCCGTCGATGTCCCCGTCAGGTGACACTCCAGGGCCAGGAACAGGGCCAGCGTGTGCTGGAAACTGCGGCACGCCACCCCACCGGCCTCGGGTTCGGCCAGCAGGTCCACGGTGCGGCCGCAGATGTCGGTGATCGGCGAGCCGGGCGTGTTGGTCACCGCCACCAGTGTCGCGTCGCGGTCGATACGGTGCAGCGCGTCAAGGGTTTCCACCGACCCACCGGATGCGGAGGTCACCACGACGACGGTCCCCGGACCCCACGCCGGCAACAGCCGGGTCGAGGCGAGATCGGAGACCGCGTACACCCCGCGGGCACGCAGGCGGGCGGCGGCGACGCCTGCGGCGTAAGCGGAGGATCCCATCCCGAGGAACACCACGCGGTCGACGGTGTCCGGCAGGGCCTCGGCCCACGGATTGGCGGTGGTCAGTGCGTCGGCCAGCCCGGCCAGGACTTCCGGTTTGCGGGCCAGGTCGCGAGCGAACTCCAGGGGCTTCACGGTTTCACACCTTCCAGCAGGGCGGGCAGCGCGGCGTCGGGGACGTACATCCACCGCGGCAGATGGCGTCCGGCGTAGACGATTTCGCGCAGAATTTGTTGTAGCCGGAACGCGGGCACCGCCTCGGCCGAGAACAGCTGCCGCCGGCCGGATGCGGTGAGCGCGGTGGTGTACGCATCGAGAAATGCCGCCTGCGCCGCCGCGTCGATCCGGCGTAGACCGTCCGGGTCGACATCGTGGTGTCTGGCCACCACGATCGCGACGTGCGACAGGGACTGCAGCATGCCCGCCACGTCGAGCGCCGCGGGCACCGGCAGCACCCGCTGCCACGGCGGCAGCACCGGGTTGCCGTCGAAATCGGTGATCACGAACCGGTGCTCGCTGCGCAGCACCTGCCCGACATGCAGGTCGCCGTGCGCGTCCAGGATGGGTACCCCGTCCAGGCCGCCGAGGCTGTCCAGCACCCGGATCACCTCGGTGTCGCGGTCAGCCAACAGTTGTGCGGTCCCGTTGCCGGCCAACGTCTTTGCCGTCTCCAGGGTGTCCATGGCGCCGTCACGCCAACGCCGGGCGTCCTGCGCGGTGGCGGTGGTCGCGGTGGCGGCCTGTGCGGCGTGCAGGTCGGCCACGGCGGTTCCCACGGCCGCGCACGCCGCGACGACGGCCGACGGGTCGCCGGCATGTGTTGCGGCGGCGAACAAGTCGACCGCCCAGGTCCAGCCGTCGACCGCGCCCGGCAGGTATCCGGTGACGGTCGCCACCAAGGTCTCGGCGCCGTCGTCCGGGCGCCAGGTGACCAGGCCCCACGGTGTCGGCATCGCCGTGAAGCCGGCCGCGGTCAGGCCGGCCAGCCGCTGCGGGGCCGGATGCGGGCCCGGCTCCAGATGGGTGGCCCATTTGACGACGGCGACCTCGCCCACGATGACCGATTCGTTGGTCTGGTCGACGGTGATCGGGCGTTCGCCCCGCGCCGCGCGACGCCCGGCCCAGGAGGTCACGGTGAAGCGACCGTGCTCGGACCGTCCGGGGCCGGCGGTGAGCAGCCGGATGAGGGCTTCGGCCACCCCGTCACCGGCGGCCGCGCGTCGCCAGCGACCGTCATCGGCCCGCACGGGTATTGCCGAGGCGCCGCCGTCGTGGGTGATCACGGCCAGCGCGTGCCCGGCCCCGAGGTCGAGCAGATCGGTGGGGTCTGAGTTCATCGACGAAATGGTGACAGGCAACGGGGCCAAGCTGTCGGTCCTTTCGCCGAGGCGCGACGCGGTGACGGTGCGGGCCGCCTCCGGGTGATGGGGCCCACTCTGGCAGAGATCCCGAGACTTCGCTCAGTTTTACTGAATTTTAAATCAATTTAGCCATGCTGAGTGCTACTGAAGTGCACTTATTTCGTATTGCCAAACCTGAATATCGATGCAACTATCACTTCCTGTCGCCGTGCGGTCCCGCGCGGAGACCGATCTCCTCGATGCGGAAGTCCACGATGAAAACCCCGACGATCACCCGATCCGCCTCCCTGCCAGACATGGCCGGTGCCGCGAGCGGGGTGCTCGCATGAGGCCGGAACTGGCCGATGCCGAGCCGCGGCCGGTGTGGTGGGGCAACTTGCCGACCGGTCCCCGATCGGACGGGCTGATCGGTGCCGTCGGCGCCGACCTGGTGATCGTCGGCGGCGGCTACACCGGTCTGTGGGCGGCGATCGAGGCGCTCACCGAGGATCCGTCGCTGGACGTCGCGGTGCTCGAGCAGCAGTGGGTGGGTTCCGGTGCGTCGGGCCGCAACGGCGGGTTCGTCTCCGAATCGCTGACCCACGGCATCGCCCACGGTGCGGCCCTGTGGCCCGACGAACTGGACGAGCTGCAACGGCTGGGACGCGACAACGTCTCGCAGATCGCCGATTTCGTCGCTGCGCATGAGATCGACGCCGACCTGCGCCTGGTGGGCAAGACCACGCTGGCGCGCACCGAGCACGAGGTGGCCGCCCTGCGTGCGGCGGCCGACGCCCATGCGCGCCGTGGGGAGAAGGTCGAATTCCTGGAGCGTGAGGAGGTGCGCGCCGATATCGCATCACCGGCCTTCCTGGCCGGGATGCGTTCCCACTCAGGGGGTCTGGTCGACCCGCTGGCACTCGTACAGGGACTGCGCCGGGTGGCCGAGAGCCTCGGCGCCCGGATCTTCGAACAGACCGCGGCCACCGGCATCAGCCGCCACGGTGACATGCTGACCGTCCGAACCGACCGCGGCGAGGTCCACACCGGCGGTCACATCCTGCTCGCCTCGAACGCCTATCCGCCGTTGCTGCGCCGGTTGAAGGCCTGGGTGCTCCCGGTTTACGACTACGTGCTGGCAACGGCGCCGCTGACCGCCGACCAACTCGCCTCGGTCGGATGGGAGCAGAACCAGGGACTCACCGACGCCGGGAACCAGTTCCATTACTTCCGGCGCACCCGCGACGACCGGATCCTCTGGGGCGGGTACGACGCCATCTACCACTTCGGGAATCGGGTCGCCCCGGAACTGGAACAGCGCGATGCCTCACATCGGCTGCTGGCGCGGCATTTTCGCGAGACCTTTCCGCAGCTGGCCGATGTACCGTTCACGCACCGCTGGGGCGGCGTGATCGACACCACCACGCGCTTCACCCCGATCTTCGGTACCGGCTATGGCGGCCGGGTCGCCTACGCCGTCGGCTTCACCGGTCTCGGTGTGGCCTCGACCCGGTTCGGGGCGCGGGTGGCGCTGGATCTGCTGGCCAAGCGGGACACCGAACGCACGCGGCTCAAGGCGATCACCGGGATGGCCGTCCCGTTCCCACCCGAGCCGTTGCGCTGGCCCGCCGTCGAGCTGACCCGCGCGGCCCTGGCCCGGGAAGACGAAACAGGCCGTAGGGGAACGCTTCTGCGCGTGCTCGATCATTTCGGTGTCGGCTTCAACAGTTAGAGGAGTGTGCATGGGCGCAGGACGATTCCACCGTGGCCGGCGCGTCGAAGGGCGCGGGGGTGACCGGACATTGGTCGACCCGGCCACCGGCCGGCCGACCGGCGAGATCTCGGAGGCGTCCGTCGACGACGCGGCGGACGCCGTCGCGGCGGCGGCCGAGGCGTTCGCTGCATGGTCGCGACGCACCGCGGGGGAGCGGGCCCGCCTGATCCTGCGCTGGGCGGATCTGATCGACGCGCACGCCGATCAGCTGACCGCGCTGGAGGTGGCCGAATCGGGCAAACCCGTCGCGGTGTTCCGCGACGGTGAACTGCCCTTCGGCACCGACAATCTGCGCTTCTTCGCCGGGGCGGCACGGTCTTTGGAGGGCAGTGGCGCCGGCGTGTTGAGCGAGGGTTACACCTCGATGATCGTGCGCAGGCCCGTCGGTCCGGTGGTGGGCATCGCACCGTGGAACTTCCCGATGATCATGGCGTTGTGGAAGATCGGCCCGGCCATCGCCGCCGGCAACACCATCGTGGTCAAGCCGGCACCGACCACGCCGAGCAGCACCTTGCTCATCGCCGAACTCGCGGTGCAGGCCGGTATCCCGGCCGGTGTGCTGGAGGTGGTCACCGGCGATCGGGAGGTGGGCGAGGCGCTGGTCGGCGACGAACGGGTACAACTGGTCTCGATCACCGGGTCGACCCGTGCGGGCCGGCACGTGATGGCGACGGCCGCCGCGCGCGGCGCCCGGGTGCATCTGGAACTCGGCGGCAAGGCGCCGTGCCTGGTGTTCGACGACGCCGACTTGGACGCCACCGCCGCCGGTATCGCGATGGGCGCGACGTACAACTCCGGTCAGGACTGCACGGCCGCCACCCGCGTGTACGCCCATGAAGCCATCTTCGATGCACTGGTGGATCGAATAGCGGAGCAGTTCAACACCATTCGGGTGGGTGATCCGCATGATCCGGCAACCGATATCGGCCCGCTGATCAGCGTCGAGCACCGCGCACGCGTGCACGGATTCGTCGAACGGGCGGTGGCCGCGGGTGCGACGGTGCGTGCCGGTGGCACGCTGCCCGACGGGCCGGGAGCCTACTACCGGCCGACGTTGATCACCGATGTCCGGCAGGCCGCCGAGATCGTGCAGGAAGAGGTGTTCGGGCCCGTGCTGGTGGCCCTGCCGTTCCAGGACGAGCAGCAGGCGATCGCGCTGGCCAACGATTCTCGCTATGGCCTTGCATCGTCGGTGTGGACCACCGACGGGGCTCGCGGATTGCGCGTCGCGCACGCGATGGACGCCGGCGTCACCTGGATCAACGATCATCTGCCGATCGCCTCCGAAGCGCCGCACGGGGGAGTAAAGGCCAGTGGTTTCGGGAAGGACATGAGCCACGCGGCGGTCGCGGAGTACACCGTGGCCCGGCACGTCATGGTCAAGCACGCACCGCGTTCGCCGAACGACTCCTTCAGGCCGGCATGATCCGATCCCGCTGAACCGCAACCGAACCGGAGCGCCGAGACACCGGACCGGCGTGCCGTTGGCGTGCGCTGCCACGGTGGGTCACCTCCGTTAGCTGAACGAAAGCTGTTGAAATGCTGGATATTTCGCCGGTTCGCCGGTACCGTGCGTAGTCTGCGTCACCGCCGCGGCGAACAGCGATCCACGCCACGGTTCTGCTCGCACCCCGTCGGTCTCGCCGTTGCGCCGTCGGGATCCCACCACCCGCCCGTCGCCGCTGGCCAAGCATCGGAGGTCTGAGTTCCATGACCACAAAAGACAATTCGCTCACCGAACCGCTGACCGGGGAGGCGAAGTTACCGCGCAAGATGCGCTGGTTCGACGGATTCGCCATGGCCATGACGATGCCCGCCGCGCTGGTGGCCACCCTCGGAGCGTCGATCGCCGGCCTCGGCGGCTGGGGTGCGGCCGTGCTGTGGGCCGTCTCGATGATCATCTCGCTCGGGGTCAACTGGATCTACATCGAATTGGCGGCCATGTTCCCCGAGGCGTCCGGCGGTATCGCCGGCTACGCCGCCGAAGCGTGGAAGAACCGGGTGCCCTGGCTGGCACCGCTGGCCGGGGTCGGCTACTGGCTGCCCTGGGGATCGAACCTGGCCACCTACGGCGCATTCACCGGTCTGCTCGTGCAGTCCCAATGGTTCCCCGACCAACAATGGTCCTTCGATGCCGGGCCACTGCACCTGAACTTCCCGATCCTGGTGGGGCTGGCGGTGATCTTCATCCTCTACGGCATCAACATCATCGGGGTCCGCGTCACCATGGCGTTCGTCTACGTGACGGCAGCCATCCTGATGATCCCGCTCGCTGTCTTCATCGTCTTCCCGCTGTTCAACTCCGGCTGGGCGCCCATGGATCTGACCTGGAAGCTGCACGGCCTGGAAGGTCTGCACACCGCGATCGTCTGGCTGTACGTGATGGCGTGGACCACCCTGGGTGTCGAGGTGTGCGCCACCTTCGCCTCCGAATACCGGGACCCGGTCAAGGACACGTCGCGGGCGATCCGGGCCTCCGCCCTGTTCTGCTTGGGGGTGTTCTTCCTCGTTCCGCTCACCCTCGGCGGGTTCGCCGGCGAATCGGCGATCGAAGCCGACCCGGCCACCTTCTTCGTCTCCAGCTTCTCCGAACTGACCGGGGCCGGCGCCGGGGTGATGGTGCTGTGCCTGATCGCCTCCCTGGTGCTGGTCATGCTGACCTCGGTCGCCGACGCGTCGCGCGTGCTGTTCAACATGGGCAAGGAAGGCGTCACCGTCCGGGCGGTGGGCACGCTGAACCGCCGCGGGGTGCCGGTGCGCGCCCTCAACGTCATGCTGGTGCTCAACGTCGTCCTGCTCGTGGTGCTGCAGCAGCCGCTGGCCATCATCGTCACCGGAAATCTGGGCTACATCCTGGCCCACGTGCTGGCGGTGGCCGGGTTCGCGGTGCTGCGCAAGGACCGCCCGGATGCGGTCCGGCCCATCCGGTTGCCGCGGGTTTTCGTGCCGCTGTCGATCGGGCTGGCGGTGCTGCTCGCCGTGATGCTGGTGGTCGGCGCGACCGGATTCTCGATCACCGGCTACGGCGGCGTGCTCGAACTGGGCATCGCCGTCTCGATCCTGGCCGCCGGTGTGCTGCTGTGGTGGTTCGTCCAGCGCCGGGACCGGGCCGCCGGCCTGACCACCGGAGCGGGCGACGCGACGTAACGCCGGCTACTCGGCGCAGCTTGTGAACGTCGACTACTCGGCGCCGGCGTCCATGTCGTAGACCCTGGCGTGCAGCACCGTGCGGTTCCGCAGCGCCGCGCGCACCGCACGGTGCAGCCCGTCCTCCAGATAGATCACGCCCTGCCAGCGCACCGCATGCGGGAACAGGTCACCGTAGAACGTCGAGTCCTCGGACAGCAGCCGGTCCAGCGCCAGCACGGTGGTGGTGGTGACCAGCTCGTCCAGCCGGATCTGCCGGGGCGGGATCTGGGACCACTGCCGATACGACAGGCCGTGTTCGGGATAGGGTTTGCCGTCGCGGACTCCTTTGAAGATCACCGGCGGGCTCCCATGCGACGAGGTTAATCCCACGAGGCGCGCGGTGTCCTTGCCAACGTGAATACCTGCTGCTGGTGCCCGTAAAATGGGCTGAAGACAGACAGCAAAGGACAGGTGAACAGGGTTGGTGCAACATGGGTAGTGCCGACGACCGTCGCTTCGAGGTGCTGCGTGCCATCGTCGCCGATTTCGTGACGACCAAGGAGCCCATCGGGTCCAAGTCACTCGTCGAACGTCACAATCTCGGGGTGTCCAGCGCCACCGTCCGCAACGACATGGCGGTGCTGGAGGCCGAGGGATACATCGCGCAGCCCCACACCAGTTCCGGACGTGTCCCCACCGAGAAGGGCTACCGCGAATTCGTCGACCGCCTCGACGACGTCAAACCGCTCTCGAGCAGTGAACGGCGCGCGATCCTGCAATTCCTGGAGTCCGGCGTGGACTTGGACGACGTGCTGCGCCGCGCCGTCAAGCTCCTCGCGCAGCTCACCCGGCAGGTCGCCATCGTCCAGTACCCGATGCTGTCCACCTCCACGGTGCGCCATCTCGAGGTGGTGGCCCTCACCCCGGCCAAGCTGCTGCTGGTGGTCATCACCGACACCGGGCGGGTGGATCAGCGAGTGGTCGAACTCGGCGACGCCATCTCCGACCACGAGCTGTCCCAACTGCGTGAGCGGCTCGGCGCCGCGCTGGACGGCAAGCCACTGGCCACCGCGTCGGTGGCGGTGGCCGACCTGGCCAGCGCCTTCGACGGCCACGGCGGTCTCGGCGACGCCATCGGCCGGGCGGCCACGGTGCTGGTCGAGACCCTGGTGGAGCACACCGAGGAACGACTGCTGCTCGGCGGGACGGCCAACCTGACCCGTAACACCGCCGACTTCGGTGGGTCGCTGCGCTCGGTGCTCGAGGCGCTGGAGGAGCAGGTGGTGGTGCTGCGGTTGCTGGCCGCCCAGCAGGAGGCCGGTAAGGTCACCGTGCGTATCGGGCACGAGACCGAGGCCGAGCAGATGGTGGGGACGTCGGTGGTGAGCACCGCGTACGGCAGCTCGGGCAAGGTGTACGGCGGCATGGGTGTGGTCGGTCCGACTCGGATGGACTATCCGGGAACCATCGCCAATGTCGCCGCAGTTGCTCTCTACATTGGCGAGGTTTTGGGCACCCGGTAGGGGACGGCCGCTGCGGCGGCATGAAAGAGGTTGTACGTGGCACGCGATTATTACGGTCTGCTCGGCGTGAGCAAGGGCGCCAGCGATTCGGAGCTGAAGCGCGCGTACCGCAGGTTGGCGCGCGAACTGCATCCCGACGTCAATCCCGACGAGGAGGCGCAGGCCCGGTTCAAGGAGATCAGCCTCGCCTACGAGGTGCTCTCGGACCCGGAGAAGCGTCGCATCGTCGACCTCGGCGGCGACCCGATGGAGAACGGTGCCGCCGGTGCGGGCGCCGGCGGGTTCGGTGGTTTCGGCGGCCTCGGCGACGTTTTCGAGGCCTTCTTCGGCGGGGGCGGCGGCTCGCGCGGCCCGATCGGCCGGGTGCGGCCGGGGTCGGATTCGCTGCTGCGGATGCGGCTGGATCTGTCCGAATGCGCCACCGGTGTCACCAAGCAGGTCACCGTCGACACCGCCGTGCTGTGCGACCTGTGCCACGGCAAGGGCACCAACGGCACGTCCAGCCCGGTCACCTGCGACACCTGCCACGGCCACGGAGAGGTGCAGACGGTGCAGCGCTCGCTGCTCGGTCAGGTGATGACCTCCCGGCCCTGCCCGGTGTGCGGCGGCGTCGGCGAGGTCATCCCCGATCCCTGCCACCGCTGCGGTGGCGACGGCCGGGTCCAGGCCCGCCGTGAGGTCAGCGTGAAGATCCCGGCCGGTGTCGGCGACGGGATGCGGGTGCGGCTGGCGGCCCAGGGTGAGGTGGGCCCGGGCGGCGGACCGGCCGGCGACCTCTACGTCGAGGTGCACGAACAACCCCACGACGTCTTCGTGCGCGACGGCGACGATCTGCACTGCACGGTGTCGGTGCCGATGTTCGACGCGGCGCTGGGCACCACGGTCACCGTCGAGGACATCCTGGACGGCAGCACCGAGATCACCATCCCGGCGGGCACACAGCCCGGTTCGGTGACGACGCTGCGCGGGCACGGCATGCCGCACCTGCGATCCGGTGTGCGCGGGAATCTGCACGCTCACATCGAGGTGCTCGTCCCGACCCGGCTGGACGCCACCGACACCGATCTGCTGCGCAAACTGAAGGCGCACCGCTCCCGCGACGTGGCCGAGGTCCGGTCCGCGCACGGTTCCTCCTCGACGAACGGCGGGCTGTTCAGCCGCCTGCGGGAAACGTTCTCCGGGCGTTAGATAAAGCGAGAAGCGCGGGATGAGTAGGGCGCTGTTCTACGTCGACGCTCTGCCCGGGCCGGGCGCGGTCGCCGTCGTCGACGGTGAGGAGGGCCACCACGCGGCGACGGTGCGCCGCTTCCGGGTGGGTGAGGAACTCGATCTGGGTGACGGTGCCGGTACGGTCGCGCACTGCGTCGTCGAGGAAGCCACCAAGGGCCGGCTGGCCGCGCGGGTACTGTCCAGCGCCACGTCGGCGGCGCCGGTGCCGCCGGTCACCGTCGTACAGGCGCTCCCGAAATCCGAGCGCTCCGAACTGGCGATCGAACTGGCCACCGAGGCGGGCGCGGACGCGTTCGTGGCCTGGCAGGCCCAGCGGTGCGTGGCGCGCTGGGAATCGGCGGCCAAGGTGGACAAGGGTCTGCGCCGGTGGGGTGCGGTGGCCCGCTCGGCGGCCCGGCAGTCGCGGCGCGCGTACATCCCGACCGTCGACGGGCTACGCAGCACCGCCGAACTGGCCGGCCGGATCGACGGCCTGACCGTGGTGTTGCACGAGTCGGCCACCGTTGCGCTCGCCGATCTCGATGTGGCCCAAGCCGATTCGGTGACGTTGATCATCGGGCCGGAGGGCGGCATCACCGATGAGGAGATCGCCACCCTGACCGGCGCCGGCGCGGTGGCGGTACGGCTCGGGCCGACGGTGCTGCGCACCTCCAGCGCGGCGGCGGTAGCGCTCGGCGCGCTCGGCGTGCTGACCGGCCGCTGGGATCTGTAGAAGATATATTCCGGCCGTTTCCTGCGGGAAACAATCGGCACACAGCCCGGTGACGGGGACTTCATAGCGTCGCGGCATGAGTACCGTGATCGAGCCCCCGCACAGCGAGATGGTCCGGCTGGCCAACAAGCCGCCCTGGTACACGTCGCTGTTCGTCCAGTTGTTGGTGGCGATCGTCGCGGGCATCCTGGTCGGCTGGCTGTGGCCCGAGGTGGGTGGCGCCCTCAAACCGCTGGCGGACGGATTCATCAAGCTCATCAAGATGCTCATCGCGCCGATCATCTTCTGCACGGTGGTGCTCGGCATCGCGCATGTGGGCGACCTGAAATCGGTGGGCCGCATCGGGGTGAAGGCACTCGTCTACTTCGAGGCGGTGACCACCTTCGCGCTCATCTTCGGGCTCGTGGTCGGCAACCTGGTCAAGCCCGGTGCCGGATTCTCTATCGATGCGCAGACGTTGGCCACCGGGGCCGAGGCCGTGGCCAAGAAGACCAGCAACGGCGAACTTCCGCACACCGTCGAGTTCCTGCTCAACATCATCCCGACCTCGGTGGTGTCGGCGTTCGCGGAGAACGCCCTGTTGCAGGTGCTGTTCTTCGCCGTGCTGTTCGGGCTGGCGCTGGCCAAGTTCGGGGAATCCGGGCCGCCGGTGATCCTGGAGTTCGTCGACCACCTCAGCCACATCTTCTTCACCGTCATCGGCTGGGTGATGCGCCTGGCACCGCTGGGCGCGTTCGGTGCGATGGCCTACATCATCGGGCAGTACGGCATCGGGTCACTGGCCAGCTACGGCAAGCTCATCGCCGCCTGCTATCTGGCCGCGGTGCTGTTCATCCTCATCCTCGCGCTGATCGTCAAGGTGTTCGCCGGGGTGAACCTGTGGAAGTTCGTGGTGTACATCAAGGACGAGCTGTTCCTGGCGCTCGGCACGGCATCCACCGAGGTGGTGTTGCCGCGCATCATGGCCAAGCTGGCCAACGCCGGATGCTCGCGCACCACCACGGGTTTGGTTGTGCCGACCGGGTATTCGTTCAACCTGGACGGTGCCACCCTGTACCTGTCGATCTGCGTGCTGTTCCTGGCCCAGGCGCTCGGGGTGGATCTGAGCCTGGGCGAGCAGATCACCGCGGTGCTGGTGCTGATGCTCACCTCGAAGGGGATGGCCGGCGTGCCCGGCTCGTCGTTCCTGGCGCTGTCGGCGACGGTGGCGGCCATCGGGCACGGCGCGATCCCGGTGGCCGCGGTGGCGCTGCTGCTGGGCGCCGACCGGATCATGGACTCGATGCGGGTGTCGGTGAACCTGCTCGGCAATTGCGTGGCCACCTTCGTCGTCGCCAACTGGGAGGGCCAGCTGGACAAGGACCGGATGCGCAAGGTGCTCGCCGGTGAGGACGTCGAACCGCTGGACGACGCGCCCGAGCAGGACGCGGTGACCGTCGGGCCGCGCGACTGACTACCGGTCGACCGCGAACCGGGCCAGGTGCGTCATCACCGGCCGCAGACCGCGCCGCTCGTAGAACCGCTGGGCGTCGGCATTGCCGGTCAGGACCGCGATGAAGACGTCCCCGATGCCCAATTCGGCCAGCCGGGCATCGACGGCGTCGAGCAGCCGGGTGCCGATGCCGTGGCCGCGTTCGGCGGGTGCGACCGCCAACGTCTGCACGTCGGCCATCCGCCGGCCCGTCACCCAGGTGTCGTCCGGGCCCGGCAGGATCTCGACCATGGCGTAGCCGACGGGCGTGCCGTCCCGCTCGGCCAGCACGATGAAGGAGTCGTCCTCGGCCAGCCACCGTCGGTAGGCCGCGCGCCGCGCCGCCCACGACGTCGCGTCGTCCTGGAACACCGCCGCGGTGGCGACCTGGGTGTGGTGGTGATGCAATGTCAGCCAGAGCGGTTCGAGGGCATCCAGCGCCTCGGCACCTGTGAAGCGGAGCTCAATTTCGGGCACCGGTGAATCATGTCACTCCTGGTCAAATGGGGCGGTTAACCGGAATGAAACATCCCATCTTTCCCGTTCTTCATGTCAGACCGGCGCGGCAAACGCCGGGACACGAAGAGGAAAGAAGCGGGTAAGCAAGATGAAGAAGTTCGGATTCGTCAGCATGATCGCGGCCGGCATGGCCGCCGCCCTCCTGGGTCTGGCCGGCCCGGCTCAGGCCGATGTTGCACACAACCAGTGGGTGCACGACAACGGCCAGAGCGTCAACGTGCCGCAGGTCGACACCTCGGTGCACCAGAGCCACTGACAAGCCAGCCAACTGTCGTTGAGGGCCACCCCGTGATCGGGGTGGCCCTCAACCGTTGGGTCAGGTCGGTGACCAGCGCTAAACTGAGAGCACCTACTCCAGAGCACAGAAAGCAGGCACGAAACACCACGTGACGCCCCGCGAGACGACCGCTGACTCGCCCTCCCGCCAGGTGCGCAGCAGCATCACAGTTCCGCCCGACGCTGTCGTGGGCCTGCTCGGTTCGGCCGACGAGAACCTGCGCACCCTCGAGGCCCTGCTCGCCGCCGACATCCACGTCCGCGGCAATGCCGTCACGCTGTCCGGTGATCCGGCCGAGGTGGCGCTGGCCGAACGGGTCATCGGTGAGTTGGTCGCCGTGCTGGCGGCCGGGCAGCCGTTGAATCCCGACGCCATCCGGCGCAGCGTTTCCATGATGACCGGGGAAGCCGACGCCTCCCCGGCCGAGGTGCTGACCCTGGACATCCTGACGCGGCGCGGCAAGACCATCCGGCCCAAGACGGTGAACCAGAAGCGCTATGTCGACGCGATCGACGATCACACCATCGTATTCGGGATCGGCCCGGCGGGCACCGGCAAGACCTATCTGGCAATGGCCAAGGCGGTCGCCGCGCTGCTGTCCAAGCAGGTCAACCGGATCATCCTGACCCGGCCGGCGGTGGAAGCCGGTGAGCGCCTTGGCTTCCTGCCCGGCACCCTGACCGAGAAGATCGACCCCTACCTGCGGCCGCTGTACGACGCGCTGCACGACATGATGGACCCTGAGGTCATCACCAACTTCCTGGCGTCCGGCGTGATCGAGGTGGCGCCGTTGGCCTTCATGCGCGGCCGAACCCTCAACGACGCCTTCATCATCCTCGACGAGGCGCAGAACACCACCGCCGAGCAGATGAAGATGTTCCTGACCCGGCTCGGTTTCAACTCGAAAATCGTTGTCACGGGCGATATCACCCAGGTCGACCTGCCCGGCGGCCAGGCCTCGGGCCTGCGCGCCGCGATGAACGTCCTGGACGGTATCGACGATATCCACTTCGCCGAGCTCACCAGCGCCGATGTGGTGCGGCACCGGCTGGTCTCCGAGATCGTGGATGCCTATGCCCGCCAAGATGATTCGGCCCTGCTGAACCGTGCCCAGCGCCGTTCGTCGAACGGGCGGCCACGCCGATGAGTGAAGCTTGCGGCGAGGGCACCGCATGAGCATCGAGGTCTCCAACGAATCCGGATACGACGTATCCGAGGAAGAGCTCATCAGCGTCGCCAAGTTCGTCATCGGCCAGATGGATGTGAACCCGGCCGCCGAACTGTCGATGGTGCTGCTGGACACGGCGGCCATGGCCGACCTGCACATGCGCTGGATGGACCTGCCGGGGCCCACCGACGTGATGAGTTTCCCGATGGACGAATTGGAGCCCGGCGGGCGCCCCGACGCCGCCGAACCCGGTCCGTCCATGCTCGGCGACATCGTGCTCTGCCCGGAGTTCGCGGCCAAACAGGCCGAACAAGCCGGGCATTCGCTCGGTCAGGAGCTGGCGTTGTTGACGGTGCACGGGGTGCTGCACCTGCTCGGCTACGACCACGCCGAACCTGACGAGGAAAAAGAGATGTTCGCCCTGCAGCGGCGCCTGCTCGAGGAGTGGGTGGCCGACCAGGTGCAGACCTATCGCCAGGATCGGCAGACCGAGAAGGATCGACGGCTGCTCGACAAGTCGCGATACTTCGACGCACCGTGACGGGGCTGGCCGCGCTGATGGGCGCGATCTTCCTGGTGGGGCTGGGCGGGTTGTTCGCCGCGGTGGATGCCGCCATCGGCACGGCGTCGATCGCCAGGGTCGACGAGATGGTGCGCGAGGAACGGCCGGGCGCGACGCGGCTGGCCCAGGTGATGGTGGACCGGCCCCGCTACATCAACCTGGTGGTGCTGTTGCGCATCGCCTGCGAGGTGAGCGCGACGGTCCTGCTGGTCTCCTATCTGGACGGTTATCTCGGTGTCGGGTGGGGGCTGGTGGCCGCCGCCGCGATCATGGTGGTGGTCAGCTTCGTGGCCATCGGGGTGGGTCCGCGCACCGTCGGGCGGCAGAACGCCTACAGCATCGCGTTGGCCGCTGCCCTTCCGCTGCAGGCGATTTCGGTGCTGCTCACACCGATCAGCCGGCTGCTGGTGCTGATCGGTAACGCGCTGACACCCGGCCGCGGCTTCCGCAACGGCCCGTTCGCCTCCGAGATCGAGCTGCGGGAGGTCGTCGACCTGGCGCAGCAGCGCGGCGTGGTGGCCGACGACGAGCGCAAGATGATCCAGTCCGTGTTCGAACTCGGCGACACCCCCGCCCGTGAGGTGATGGTGCCCCGCACCGAGATGGTGTGGATCGAAGGGGACAAGACCGCGACCCAGGCCACCTCGCTGGCGGTGCGCAGCGGGCACTCCCGGCTGCCGGTGATCGGTGAGAACGTCGACGACGTGGTGGGCGTGGTCTACCTGAAAGACCTGGTGCAGCACTCGTATTCGGCGGGTGGTCGGTTCGACACCCGGGTGGGCGAGCTGATGCGGCCCGCGGTTTTCGTGCCCGATTCCAAACCGTTGGACGCCCTGCTGCGCGAGATGCAGCGCGATCGTAACCACATGGCGCTGCTGGTCGACGAGTACGGCGCGATCGCCGGACTGGTCACCATCGAGGACGTCCTGGAGGAAATCGTCGGCGAGATCAACGACGAATACGACGCCGGTGAGGTGGCGCCCTGGGAAGAACTGGGCGACGGGCAGTTCCGGGTGTCGGCTCGGTTGCCGATCGAGGATCTCGGTGAGCTGTACGAGGAGCTGGAGGTCGGCGAGGACCTGGAGGTCGACACCGTCGGCGGGCTGCTCGCCCACGAACTGGGGCGGGTGCCGTTGCCCGGCGCCGAGGTCACCTGGGACGGCTTGCGGTTGCGCGCCGAGGGCGGACCGGATCACCGCGGCCGGGTGCGGATCGGCACGGTACTGATCAGCCCCGTCAAGACGGAAGAAGAGGAAGCGCAATGAGTCTGTCCGAGGAGGACGCCAAGCTGGTGGTGCTGGCCCGCGGCGCCATGGGCCGGGCCGAGGCCACCGAAGGTGCCGCGGTGCGCGATCAGGACGGCCGCACCTACGCCGGCGCCCCGGTCACCCTGTCGGCCCTGACGCTGACCGCGCTGCAGGCCGCGGTGGCCGCGGCGGTGTCGAGCGGAGCCGTCGGGCTGGAAGCCGCGGTGCTGCTGGGTGGTTCGGCCGAGGACGCCGGTCTCGCCGCGGTCCGGGAGCTGTCACCGGAGGCGGCCGTCATCGTCACCGACCGCGCGGGTAACCCCGCATGACAGACGAATTCCGCTCCGGCTTCGTCTGTTTCGTCGGCCGGCCCAACACCGGCAAGTCGACGCTGACCAACGCACTGGTGGGCCAGAAGGTCGCCATCACCTCCAACCGGCCGCAGACCACCCGGCACACCATCCGTGGCATCGTGCACCGGGAGAACTTCCAGATCATCCTGGTGGACACGCCCGGGTTGCACCGGCCGCGCACGCTGCTCGGGCAGCGGCTCAACGACCTGGTCAAGGACACCTACTCCGAGGTCGACGTGATCGGCCTGTGCATTCCGGCCGACGAGAAGATCGGCCCCGGCGACCGCTGGATCTACCAGCAGATCCGCGCCGTCGCCCCCAAGACGACACTGATCGCCATCGTCACCAAGATCGACAAGGTCGCCAAGGACCGGGTGGCCGAGCAACTGCTGGCGGTCAGCGAATTGGTCCGCGGACGCGAGGAGCAATCGGGCCACAGTCCGGACGTCGAGATCGTGCCGGTGTCGGCGACCGCGGGTGAGCAACTCGATGTGCTCACCGACGTGCTGGTGTCGAAATTGCCGCCCGGCCCGGCGTACTACCCGGACGGTGAACTCACCGACGAGCCCGAAGAAGTCCTGATGGCCGAGCTGATCCGCGAGGCCGCGCTGGAGGGTGTGCGCGACGAACTGCCGCACTCGCTGGCCGTGGTGATCGAGGAAGTGGAGCAGCGCGAGGACCGCGACGACCTGATCGACGTGCACGCCGTGCTCTATGTCGAACGCGACAGCCAGAAGGGCATCGTGATCGGTAAGGGCGGCGCGCGGCTGCGTGAGGTCGGGACCGCGGCGCGTACCCAGATCGAGAAGCTGCTGGGCACCAAGGTGTACCTGGAGCTGCGGGTCAAGATCGCCAAGAACTGGCAGCGCGACCCGAAACAGCTTGGGCGGCTGGGCTTCTAGGGGCTCGGCTGAGCCCTGGTCAGCCCGGGATGCCGTAGACCGCGACGACGACGCTGCGATCCAGGCTGTTGAGTGACCAGACGCCCATCTGGGTGTTGGCGCAGTTGCTCATGATCGCCATGTAGTCCGGGCGGTAGTACCACTGGTTCATGATCTCGACGCCGTTGATGGCCAGCGCCGGGTTGATCGCGACGGTTTGCGACACCGTGCCCTTGTAGCCGGCCGCGTTGGCCCGCGATTGCGGGGTGGAGCCGTCCGATCCCAGGTCCCCGTCCAGCGCCCGATTGTTCAGCACGTCGTTCGCATGCCATTCGGCGGCCAGCTGCAGCTGCAGGTTCTTGGTCACGTCGTTGGTGCAGCCGGCCTGATGCTGGATGGTGTAGACGTTGGCGATCACGCTGTTGTTCAGCCGGATGTTGTCGGCATGGGCGGCCGGCGCCGCGACGACCGCGCCGGCGACGACGGCGAGCACGGGCACGGCACGGCGGATCGCGAACATGGTCTGCAGAGATTACTGCAGCTCGGCAGCCAGCCACCACGGTTCGGGTTGCTTGGTCATCCAGCCGCTGATGGCTTCCAACTCGGCCGCCAGTGAGATCAGCATCGGCTCGCTGCCCTCCGGCCCCATCAGCTGCACCCCGATCGGCAGGCCGTCGGAGGTGAATCCGGCGGGCACGTTGATCGACGGCCAGCCCAGCAGATTCCACGGCCAGGTCACCGGGCAGGCACGGATCATGGCCCGGTCGGTGGCCAGGCTGCCGCGGTGGTCGTAGTCGTGCAGCCGCGGCGGTGGCAGTGCGGTGGTGGGGGCGAGCACCACGTCGGCGATGTTGAAGATCCAGCCCACCCGTCGTTGCGCCTCGGCCTCGGCGGCCCTGGCCTTGCGCAGCACGTGTTCGGACAGCAACCGGCCGGTGCGCATATTGCTCAGCGTGCGCTTATCCCACTGGATTCCGAGCCCCAGCCGGTCCGCCCAGTCCAGCAGCCCCGACGTGGACCGGGACAGGAAGTTCCACGACATCTTCACCCCGTAGTCCGGGTCGGCCTCCGCGATGGTGTGCCCGAGCTGTTCCAGGTGGGCGGCCGTGTCCCGCAGTGCGGCCTCGATCTCCGGGTGCAGTCGGGCCCGGAACACGGTGAACGGAAACTTCGTCGAGACCGCGATGCGCAGCGCACCCGGGGCCTGACCGACCCAGTCCGACGCCCTGATGGGGTCGGGTTTGTGCAGGTCGCCGTCCGCGTTGCCGGAGGCGGCGTCGAGCACGATGGCGGCGTCGATGACGGTGCGCGCCAGCACCCCGTTGACGGTGATGCCGTTGAACGCCTCGGGCAGCGGCCAGGTCGAGATGCGACCGCGTTGCGGTTTGATGCCGACCAGGTGGGTCCACGCCGCGGGGATCCGCACGCTGCCCGCGCCGTCGGAGCCGATGGCCGCAGGCACCAGACCGGCGGCGACGGCGGCGGCGCTGCCACCGGAGGAACCGCCCGGGCTGTGCTCGCGGGACCAGGGATTGCGGGTGTGCCCGAACCCGGGCCCGCTGGTGAACGGCCACTGGCCGAGTTCGCAGGTGTTGGTCTTGCCGACGATCACCGCGCCGGCCGCGCGTAGCCGCCGCACCACCTCGGCATCGGCGGTCGCCGGGGGGACCTCGGCGCGGGTGCCGAAGCGGGTCGGGACACCGGCGACGTCGACGTCGTCCTTGACGGCGATGGGGATGCCCAGAAGTGGAAGGTGTTGGCCCGCAGCGCGTTTGCGGTCGGCTTCGGCGGCGTCGGCGATCGCGCTGTCGGCCAGGACCACCCGGAACGCGTTGAGCGTGGGCTGGCTGGCCTCGATCGCATCGAGCGACTGGCGGACCAGCTCTTGCGATGTGGTGGCGCCGCTGGCGAGCCGGTACAGCTGCTGGGTGAGGGTGGGAAGGGTACCGCTGGACAGCTTCTGGGTGGGTGGTTCTGGGTTGGGAGCCATGCTGAATTTGAGGATATCCGGCGTTGCGGCGCGGCCGGTGTCGGCACGCGATGGGAGACTGGCCCGATGCGGTTGTACCGGGATCGAGCGGTGGTGCTGCGCCAGCACAAGCTCGGCGAGGCCGACCGGATCGTGACGCTGCTCACCCGCGAGCACGGCGTGGTCCGTGCCGTCGCCAAGGGGGTGCGGCGCACCCGCAGCAAGTTCGGGGCCCGGCTGGAGCCGTTCGCGCACATCGACGTTCAACTGCACCCCGGCCGCAATCTGGACATCGTCACCCAGGTGCAGTCCATCGACGCGTTCGCCGCCGACATCGTCAACGACTACGGCCGCTACACGTGCGCGTGCGCCATGCTGGAGACTGCCGAACGGCTGGCCGGTGAGGAGCACGCCCCGGTGCCGGAGCTGCACAGCCTGACGGTGGCGGCACTGCGGGCCGTCGCGGCCGGTCGGCGGCCGCGGGAGCTGGTGCTGGACTCCTATCTGCTGCGGGCGATGGGGATCGCGGGCTGGGCTCCGGCGCTGTCCGAATGCGCCCGGTGCGCCGCGCCGGGACCGCACCGGGCCTTCCACATCGCCGCGGGTGGCAGCGTCTGCGTGCACTGCCGGCCGTCGGGTTCGGCGACGCCCGCGCAGGCCGTGCTGGATCTGATGGTCGCCCTGCACGACGGGGACTGGGAGTTCGCCGAGACTTCCACGTCGTCGCACCGCAGCCAGGCCAGCGGGCTTGTCGCGGCCCACCTGCAGTGGCATCTGGAACGTCAACTGCGGACATTGCCACTGGTCGAGCGGGGTGATGACCGGGTGCGCGACGAGCAGATCGCCCGTTTCCGGGTCGATACCGTGGGCCTCGAACGCCGCGCGAGGGTGTTCGGGCAGGATATGGCGCATGGCAACCAAACGGGGCAAGACGGGCAAGTCCACGTACCCACAGCTGCCCCCGGCGCCTGACGACTATCCGGTTTTCCCCGACACGTCGACCTGGCCGGTGGTGTTCCCGGAGCTCCCGGCCCGCACCAACGGCCGGTTCTCCCGCCCGCCCCAGCATCCGTCCAAGGCGGCCGCCCCGCAGATCCCCGCCGACCAGGTGCCCAACCATGTCGCGGTGGTGATGGACGGCAACGGCCGTTGGGCCACCCAGCGCGGCCTGGGCCGGACCGAGGGGCACAAGATGGGCGAGGCGGTGCTCATCGACATCACGTGCGGTGCCATCGAGCTCGGCATCAAGCACCTGTCGGTGTATGCCTTCTCCACCGAGAACTGGAAACGCTCCACCGAGGAGGTGCGTTTCCTGATGGGCTTCAACCGGGAGGTGGTGCGCCGCCGCCGGGAGAATCTGGATGCCATGGGCGTCAACATGCGCTGGGTCGGGTCGCGGCCGCGGATGTGGAGCAGTGTCATCAAGGAGTTCGACATCGCCGAGCAGATGACGGTCGGCAACGACGTCATCACGGTCAATTACTGCGTGAACTACGGCGGGCGCACCGAGATCGTCGAGGCGGCGCGGGCACTGGCCGAGGAGGCCGCAGAGGGCAAGTTGAACCCGTCGCGCATCTCCGAGGCCGCCTTCGCCAAGCATCTGCACCGCCCGGACATCCCCGATGTCGACCTGTTCATCCGGACGTCGGGGGAGCAGCGTGCCAGCAACTTCATGCTGTGGCAGGCCGCGTATGCGGAGTACGTCTTCCAGGACAAGCTGTGGCCGGACTACGACCGGCGCGACCTGTGGGCGGCGTGCGAGGAGTACGTCAACCGCAACCGGCGTTTCGGCAGAGCCTGACCATGTCGTTGCAGCAGCGGTTGGCCGCCGTCGCCGAGGCGATCCTGTCCACCACCCACGAGGACGACGGGTCGCTCACCGTGCAACATGACGGCACCTTCTCGTCGCTGCGGGTGGTGACCATCGCCGAGGGCCTGGACATGGTGGCCCTGACGCAGATGCTGGCCTGGGATCTGCCCCTGGACGCGAAACTGCGGGCCGCGGTCGGCGACCACGCGCACAACACCCTGTTGGGGACCGTGTCATTGACGGAGAAGGGCGCCGGCGCAGGCGGCAACTCCCGCAAGCAGGCTTCAAAGACGGCAGATGTGTTGCTGCGCTACAACTTTCCGGCCGCCGGGCTGACCGACGAGGCGCTGGGCACGCTGCTGCTGATGGTGTTGTCCACCGGGGCCGATGTGCGACGGGCGCTGCTGGCGTGACGGGTCCGGTCATCCGCATCGTGGCGGCCGTCGTGCTCGACGACCGCAACCATGTGCTGGTGGTGCGCAAGCGCGGCACGACGGCGTTCATGCAACCCGGCGGAAAACTGGAGCCCGGCGAGACGCCTGTGCAGGCCCTGCACCGCGAGATCCGGGAGGAGCTGGGTGTCGGCGTCGTCGAGGCCTCGGTCATCCCGCTGGGCCATCACGATGCGGCGGCCGCCAATGAACCGGGGCACCGGGTGGCCGCGGACCTGTTCCGGGTGCGCCTCGACGGCCCGCCGCGGCCGGCCGCGGAGATCGCCGAGATGGCGTGGGTGGACCCGCACGCGCCGGGGGATATCGAACTGGCGCCGCTGACGCTGGATCCCGTGCTGGAGTTCGCGCGCGTCAGTTGACGGCGCAGGAACCGCACACTCCGAAGATCTCGATGGTGTGGCTTGACCCCTTGGTGACCGTCAGCTGGCGCAAGATCCGCACACTCCGAAAATTTCGATGGTGTGGCTGACATCCGTGAAACCGTGTTCGGCGGCGACGCTTTCGGCCCAGGCCTCGGCCGCGCCGCCCTCGACCTCCACGGTCGACCCACAGGCTCGGCACACCAGGTGGTGATGGTGATGTTCGGAGCAGCGCCGGTACACCGATTCGCCGGTGTCGGTGCGCAGGGTGTCGACGAGTCCCGAGGTCGCCATCGACTGCAGCGTCCGGTACACCGTGGTGAGTCCGATGTTCTCGCCGCGCTGCCGGAGTTCGTCGTGCAGTTCCTGAGCCGAGCGGAAGTCGGCGATGTTCTCCAGCAGCGCAGAGATGGCGGCCCGCTGGCGGGTGGCCCGCACAGGTGTACTCATGCGTCCTCCCCGGCGTGGGTGACCGCGGCCAGCACGATCTCGGCCAGGTGTTCGTCGACCAGGCGGTACATCACCTCCCGGCCGCTGCGCTCACCGGCGACCACCCCGGCGGCCTTGAGGATGCGCAGGTGCTGGCTGACCAGGGGCTGAGGCACCTGCAGCGCGTCGACGAGTTCGTGCACGCAGCGCGCGGATTCGCGTAGCTGCAACACCAGCGCGATGCGCACCGGCGCGGCCAGCGCGCGCAGTAGGTCGCCCGCGGTGTCCAGGATCTCGCGGTCGGGCAGGTCGGCCGACGGTGCGCTGACATGGTCGTGCTCGTCGGCAGTAGTGGAAACGATTTTCATTATGGAGTCAGATTACATGCGCGTCCGTGCATGTCAAGGGTGATCGCCACTGGTCCCGTTTTCGGTTTAGGGCGGGCCGATCGCTACGCTGTCAACCCGTGGCTTCCATCATCGACACCGTTGCGAACCTGGCGAAACGCCGTGGCCTGGTCTACCAATCGGGTGAGATCTACGGCGGCACCAAGTCGGCGTGGGACTACGGGCCACTGGGTGTCGAGCTGAAGGAGAACATCAAGCGGCAGTGGTGGCGGTCGGTGGTCACCGGTCGCGACGACGTCGTCGGCCTGGACAGCGCGATCATCCTGCCCCGCCAGGTGTGGGTGGCGTCGGGCCACGTGGCCGTCTTCAACGACCCGCTGGTGGAATGCCTGAACTGCCACAAGCGGCACCGGCAGGACCACATGCAGGAGGCCTACGCGGCCAAGAAGGGTCTGGACGACCCCGATGCCGTCCCGATGACCGAGATCGTCTGCCCCGACTGTGGCACCAAGGGGCAGTGGACCGAGCCGCGCGACTTCAACATGATGCTCAAGACCTATCTGGGCCCGATCGAGTCCGAGGAGGGTCTGCACTATCTGCGACCCGAGACCGCGCAAGGCATCTTCGTCAACTTCGCCAACGTGGTGACCACCGCGCGCAAGAAGCCGCCGTTCGGTATCGGTCAGATCGGCAAGAGCTTCCGCAACGAGATCACCCCGGGCAACTTCATCTTCCGCACTCGCGAGTTCGAGCAGATGGAGATGGAGTTCTTCGTCGAGCCGTCCACGGCGCCCGAGTGGCACAAGTACTGGATCGACACGCGGCTGCAGTGGTACATCGATCTCGGCATCAACCCCGAGAACCTGCGCCTCTACGAGCACCCGCTGGAGAAGCTCTCGCACTACAGCGCGGGCACCACCGATATCGAGTACAAGTTCGGATTCGCCGGCAACCCGTGGGGTGAGCTGGAGGGCATCGCCAACCGCACGAACTACGATTTGTCCACGCACGCAGAGCATTCCGGTGTCGACCTGTCGTTCTACGACCAGGGCACCGACACCCGTTACGTGCCGTACGTGATCGAGCCGGCGGCCGGCCTGACCCGCTCGCTGATGGCGTTCCTGGTGGACGCCTACCACGAGGACGAGGCGCCCAACGCCAAGGGCGGTGTGGACAAGCGCACCGTGCTGCGGCTGGATCCTCGGCTGGCCCCGGTCAAGGCGGCTGTACTTCCGTTGTCGCGCAACGCCGATCTGTCGCCGAAAGCGCGTGACCTGGCCACCGAACTGCGCAAGTCGTGGAATATCGAATTCGACGACGCCGGCGCGATCGGCCGGCGCTACCGGCGCCAGGACGAGATCGGCACACCGTTCTGCATCACGGTGGACTTCGACTCGCTGGAGGACCAGGCGGTCACCATCCGCGAGCGCGACGCGATGACCCAGGAGCGGGTGGCCATCTCCGAGGTGTCGAACTACCTGGCGGTCCGGCTCAAGGGCGCCTGACTTTCCCCCGCGAGCAGACGCAAAGGGCCGCAGTTCCGGGTGGAATTGGGGCCCTTTGCGTCTGCTCGCTCGTGGTTGGGGGCCGATCGCCGCGATATTGCCGCTCCTGAGGTGTCGGGGGCTCGCATAGGATTCGAGTCACGGGACCGAAGGGGGCGGTGATCAGCGTTTTGACGGCATTCCTCGCCACGTGGGACAACGCCCGCGCGACCCTGGGCACCGGGACACCGGTCGACGGGTCTCGGTTCGACATGGGGGGTCGGCTCGAGCAGTTCCGCGACACGGTGCTCGGCACGGCACCGGGGGAGCAGTGGACCGGTTCGGCCGCCGAGGCCTACACCGATCGCAACCAACGGTTGGCCGGGACCATCGGCCGGCTCGCCGAATTGGACCGCCGCCTCGGTGCCGAGGTCGGCCGACGTCGTGACGGCGGGCCGGCGCGACCTCGATGCGGTCAAACAGTGGGTGCTGTCTGCCGCGGCCACCGTGCCGCCGAACGCGGCGGGTGAGCGAGCCCTGATGACCGTGGTGTCCAAAGGCGTCGCCGACATCGCTGAGATCGTGCACCGGTCGAACAGCGATATGACCGGAATTGCCAATCGGATTCGTGATATCGGTGCGGGGTATCAGGCGCTCGCAGAGTCGCCCACCACCTGAACCCGCGGGCCCTACCGCAGCTCCGCGGGAACCTCCCCGCCGAGCAGATCGATGAGCGCGGCCAGCAGCCCGTCGAGCTCGACACCCACCGCTGTGATCGCCGGATTCCCGTAGCTGCCGAACAGCAGGCTGGGCTGATCGACGGCCAGCACGGGTCCCTGCCCGCCGTCGTAGAGCAGGGTGCGCAGCGGCGCGTGCAGCATGACGGCCGGGTCGTGGCGGTACATCCGCTCGGCGATGGTGTGGTTGCCCATCAGGTACTCGGTGGCCGGCCAGCTCGATCCGGAACCCGTCATCGCCGGGACCACGTCGGTCTGGAAGTACCGCAGGAAGCCGTGCGGGGCTTGGGCTTTAACCTCGGCCAACATCTCATCCCAATTACCGGCCGTGGCGAACCGGGTCATGTCCACCACGGGAACCAGTGCCTCGTACCGACTGCGTGCCGTTGCGTAGTCGTCGGGCAGCGCCACCAGCAGCCGGCGATTGAGATGCTCGACCGCGGTCACGACTGCTCTCCCGCGATCTCCAGGACCACCCGGAACCTGGCCTTACCGGACATCATCCGTTCGTAGGCCTGCGGAGCATCCTCGAACGGCATCACCTCGATCATCGGCGCGATGCCGTTGGCGAGGCTGAACGCCAGGTTGTCCTCGTTCTCGATCGAGGAACCGGTGAGGCTGCCGACGACGCTGCGGGCGCCGAAGATGAGATCGGTGGTGTTCAGGGCGATCGGGTCGAACGCGGCGCCGACCACCACCAGCTGGCCGCGCGGGCGCAGGCCGGCCACCAGCGGGCCCATCGATGCACCACTGGCGGCGGTGGCCACGACGGCCGCCGCCCCGCCGAGCGCGGTCAACGCCGCGCCCGGATCCTCGGCGGCGCTGTCGATGTAGAACTCGGCGCCCAATTGTTTGGCCAGGTCGGCTTTTTCGGGACCGCGGGCGATCGCCGCGACCCGGAAGCCCAGTGCCTTGGCGTACTGCACGCCGAGATGCCCGAGCCCGCCGAGGCCTTGGATGCCCACCAGGGAGCCCGGGGTGGCCGGCGCGTTGCGCAGTGCGTTGAAGGTCGTGACACCCGCGCACAGCAGGGGAGCGGCGAGATTGGGTGCCAGCCCGTCGGGCACCCGCACCAGCCCGGTCGCCCGGGCATAGACGACTTCGGCATAGCCGCCGTCGGTACTGGTGCCGGGGGTGGGCTGGTCGAGGCAGTTGACGAAGTCGCCGCGGCGACAGAACTCGCATTCGTTGCACTGTCCGCCGAGGAAGCCGATCCCGACCCGGTCGCCGGGCGCCCAGGCGTGAACGCCGTCACCCACGGCGTCCACGACGCCGACGATCTCGTGGCCGGGCACCACCGGCTGCTGCGGATCGGGTCGCTGGCCCTCGACGGCCAGCACGTCGCTGTGGCAGACGCCGCAGCTGTGTACCCGCACCCGCACCTGGCCGGGTGGCGGTGGCACGACGTCGCGTTCGACGAGGGCGAACTGCCGCTGGCCGGTGACCTGAAAAGCCTTGTAGGTAGCCATGTTCGGATGCTCCTAGGCGACCGGGTGCAGGGGAGCGTGCACCTGGCGGGTGAGGTCGTCGGCCAGGACTTCCGGTGTGCCGGCGATGATCCCGTCCACGATCTGGCGGGCGACATCGGCCGGATCGTTCTTGGGCACATCGAAATCGGCTGCCATATCGGTGTCGGTGTAGCCGAGGTAGGCGCCGATGACCTGGGTGCCTTGCTGTTCCAGTTCCAGGCGCAGCGAATTGGTGGCCGACCACAGCGCGGCCTTGGAGACGCCATAGGACCCGAATCCGGGCAACCAGGACAGCACCGATGCAACGTTGACGATGGTGCCGCCGCGGCCGGCCAGCAGGGGCGCGAACGCCCGGGTGACCCGCAGTGGCCCGTAGAGATTGGTTTCCAGTACGGATCGGACGTCGTCGAGGTCGTCGGTCAGCAGCGACTGGCCGCCAAGTGTGCCCGCGTTGTTCACCACGATGGTGGCGTCACCGGCCGCCTTGGCCAGTTCGGCCACCGATGCATCGTCGGTGACATCGGCTTGGATCACCACCACCCGCGGATCGACCGGGGTACCCGGCCGGCGGCTGGTCGAGTACACCTTGGCGGCGCCGGCGTCGAGCAACGCGGCGACGATTGCCTTGCCGAGACCTTGCTGTCCGCCGGTTACCAGGACCGTCGCGCCGGCCACCTGAGTTCCTGTCATTGGTCTTCTCCTTTTCGGGTTCTGCTCGCGTCAACGTAGCAGTGCTGAGTTTGCATTTCCAACCTAGGTAGAATGTGACCATGCGCACCGCTTCATGGCTCGACGATCCCTGCCCCATCGCCCGCACGATGTCCGTCCTGGGGCAGCGGTGGGCGGTGCTGATCATCCGTGAGGCGCTGCTGGGCCGCACCCGGTTCTCGGAGTTCAAGCAGCGCCTCGGCGTGGCCTCCGACGTGCTCAGTGCACGGCTCTCGGAGCTGGTCGCCGCCGGAATCCTGGAGGTGGTCGATTACCAGGAGCCCGGTGACCGCACCCGCAGTCGATATGTGCTTACCGAGGCCGGCCACGATCTGGTGCCGGTGTTGGCGGCCATCGGTCAGTGGGGCCACACCCACCTGGCCCGGCCGGACAGCAGCGCCTACCGGTTCGTGGAGGCCGACACCGGGGAGGCGGTGGGCATCGGCTTCCGCCGGCGCGACGGCAGCACGGTGCCCGCGCCGCGGGTCGCCCTGGTGGCGCCGACCGACTAGAAGCGCCCGCCGCCCCCACCGAACGAACCGCCGGAGCTGCCCGAGCCGCCGAACGAGGTGGGGCTCCAGCCGCCGCCGACACTGCCGCCCAGCCCGCCGCGCAGCGCGCCGGACAAGATGTTGCCGATGATGATGCCGCCCAGCACGGCGCCCGCATTCGAACCGCCGCCGCCGTACCCGCCGCCGTACCCGCCGTAGTGGCGCTGCGCGGCGGCCACATCCTCGTTGGCCAATGACTGCGCCTGGGCGGCCAGGGCCGCCGCCCCGTTGGCGTACTGGATCGCCTCGCCGAGATTGCCGGCCTGCCGGTCCTGGGCGGCCTGCAATTGGCGCACCGCCTCGGCCAGCTTGGTGCGCGCCTCCGGGCCGACGCTGCCCCTGCGGGTGTCGATGAAATCCGAGACACCGCGTATCCGGGTCTGGGCGCTGAACAACGCCTGACCGTACGCGCGGCGTAACCGTTCGGTGGTCTCGCGCTCCTCGGTGACCGCGGCCAGCAGCCGGTCCAGGTCGGCGTCGGCGGCGCTCAAACTGGTGAAGGCGCCCAGCGGGTCGGTGCCGCCGGCGCCCTTCGCGGCGGACACCGCCTGCACGGCGGCGTCGCGCGCGGCGGTCAGGGCGGCGGCCTGGGTGAGATTGCCCTGCGCCAGTTGGGCACCCGCGGCATCGATGCCGTTCTGGATGTCGGCGATCGCGGCGGGCAGCGCCGCGATGGCGCGGTTGATGTCGGTGGCGGCGCTGTCCACGGCATCCAGCAGGGTGCGCGCTTGGCCCAGGGCGGATTCGGCGGCGCGCACCGAATCGACCAGGCCCGCTTGGCTGCCGACCGGGCGGGCGACCAGGTTGCGGGCGTTGGTGATGTTCTGGTCGGCGAAAGCCAAACGCTGCTTGGCGGTTTCGACATTGCCCGCGACGGAGGTCAAGGCGGCATCGGCGAACTGTTGGTGCAGCCCGGCCAGGGTCTGCTCGGACGGTCCGATCCGCGCGCTGAGGTCGACCATCTGCTGGGTCAAGGTGTCCAGCCGGGCGGGCGCGTTGATCACCAGATCGCGCAGCGCAGCGAACGCACCGCGCTGGGCCTCGAGTTCACGGTCGGCCTTGGCGGCGGCGACCACCACCCGGGTCAGCAGGTCGCGGCGCTGCGCGGGGGTCTCGGGCACGGTGTCGTCGAGGATCTGGCGCACGTTGAACGCCTGCCCCAGCGTCGTTTTGGCGGCGTCGACCGCGGCAACGAACGGGGCGGTGTCCTTCTCGCCGAACTCCTCGACGGCCAGCGCCAGCTCGTTGTCACTGGTGCGTACCGCGTTGTCGACGTCGACGACGATCGAGCGGGACAGGTCGTCCAACGTGTCGAGCGGCATCGCGGCCAGTGCATTGGGATCGGTCGGGTCGGCACGCTGGGCGGCCGCGAAGTCCGCGGCGCGGCGCTTACGGCGACGCCGGCGCTGCCACAGCACCAGGACCACCACGGCCAGCACGATCACCGCGAGGATGGCCAGCAAGCCGACCCAGTTCATCTCGGCCCCCGACGATGTAGAAGGCCCCGTCGTCGAGGAGGCGTTGGCGGCCAGGCCCTCGGCGGCGGCGATGGCGGCCTGCGCCCAATTGTCGTCGTGCAGCGCCGGCTCGATGTCGTTGCGGCGCAGGGTGTTCGCTTCGGCGTTGCTGGCGGCCACCCCGCCGGCCAGGAACGCGTACGCCCGGTCGGTGGTGGCCACGGCCAGCAACGCGTCGTAGGGGCCCAGGTCGCTGGCCTCGAGGGTGGCCCGGGCCCACGGTTCGGCGTCCTGGCCGGAGAAGGTGTCCACGTACACCACCCACAGCCGGACATGCCGGTCGGCGTAGAGCTTGTCGATGGCCTGGGTGACGCGGTTGAAGTCCTGGCCGCTGAGCGCGTTTGCACCGTCGACTATTTGGCTGGGCAACCGGAACGGCGGCTTGGCTTGCCCCGCGGGTGCCAGCAGCAGGCCGACGGACAGCATCGCGAGGATCATGCCGAGCAGGCGGGCGAGGCGCATGACCGCAAATCTAGCTGGCAGACTGTCCGCCAGTGGGCACCGTGACCGATCTCTATACCGACCTCGACAGGCAGCGCCTGGTGACCGAGGCGCCCAAAGGTGCCGCGCTGCCCGGAACCGGGACCGAGCACCGCACCGATTTCGCCAGGGACCGGGCCCGGGTGTTGCACTGTGCGGCGCTGCGCCGGCTGGCCGATAAGACCCAGGTGGTCGGTCCCCGGCAGGGCGACACCCCACGCACCCGGCTCACCCACTCGCTGGAGGTGGCCCAGATCGGCCGCGGGATGGCCGTCGGGCTGGGCTGCGATCCCGACCTGGTGGACCTGGCCGGGCTGGCCCATGACATCGGCCACCCGCCGTACGGGCATAACGGCGAACGCGCGCTCAACGAGATCGCCAAGCCGTTCGGCGGGTTCGAGGGCAATGCCCAGAATTTCCGCATCCTGACCCGGCTGGAGCCGAAAATACTTGACCCCGACGGTCGTTCCGCGGGGCTGAATCTCACCCGCGCGGCGCTGGACGCGGTGACGAAGTACCCCTGGTATCGCGAGGGGGTGCGCAAGAAGTTCGGTTTCTACGACGACGACGCCGAGGCGGCGGCGTGGATGCGGGCCGGTGCGCCCGCAGAGCGGACCTGCCTGGAAGCGCAGGTGATGGACTGGGCCGACGATGTCGCCTACTCGGTGCACGACGTCGAGGACGGGGTGATCTCCGGACGCATCGACCTGCGGGTGCTCGCCGATGCCGACGCCGCCGACGCGCTGGCCCGGCTGGGGGCCGAGGCGTTCCCGACGGTCAGCCACGACGAACTGGTGGCGGCCGCGCAGCGGCTGTCGGAGGTGCCGGTGGTGGCCGCGGTCGGCAAGTTCGACGGCACCTTGGCGGCGTCGGTCGGGCTGAAGAACATGACCAGTGAACTGGTGGGCCGGTTCGCCAACGCGGCCATCACCGCGACACAGGCGCAAGCCGGGACCGGACCGCTGCGCCGCTACGACACCGAACTGGCCGTGCCGGCCCTGGTGCGGGCCGAGGTGGCGGTGCTCAAGATGCTGGCCCTGCAGTTCATCATGTCCGACCACCGGCACCTGCAGGTGCAGGCCGATCAGCGCACCCTCGTCGAGGAGGTCGCGCTGGTGTTGTGGGCACAGGCGCCGGGCAGCCTGGACCCGCAGTTCGCCGCCGAGTTCGAGGCCGCCGCCGACGACGGGGCGCGGCTGCGGGTGGTGGTCGACCAGATCGCGTCCTACACCGAGAGCCGGTTGGAACGGGTCTACGAGGCGCGTTCGCGCAAGCCCTTGTGACCGGCCTCTAGACTGATCCGATGGCTTCGGGGCGTATTGCGGATCGCGATATCGCGGCCATCCGTGAACGTGTCCGCATCGAGGAAGTCGTCGGCGATTACGTCCAGCTGCGCCGGGCCGGGGTGGACTCGCTCAAGGGTCTGTGCCCGTTCCACGACGAGAAGTCCCCGTCGTTCCACGTGCGGCCCAACCACGGCCACTTCCACTGCTTCGGCTGCGGTGAAGGCGGTGATGTCTATGCCTTCCTACAGAAGATCGAACACGTCAGCTTCGTCGAGGCGGTGGAGCTGCTGGCCGACAAGGTGGGCTACACCGTCACCTACACCGGCGGCACCACCGCCAACGTGCAACGCGACCGGGGTAGCCGCAGCCGACTGATCGCGGCCAACGCCGCCGCCCAGGAGTTCTACGCCGAGGCGTTGCAATCCGAGGATGCCGCCCCGGCCCGGCAGTACCTGATCGACCGGAACTTCGACGCCGAGGCCGCCAAGCGGTTCGGCTGCGGGTTCGCGCCCGCAGGCTGGGACACCCTGACAAAGCACCTGCTGCGCAAGGGTTTCGAGTTCAAGGAGCTGGAGGCCGCCGGCCTGTCCCGGCAGGGCCAGCGGGGCCCGATCGACCGGTTCCACCGGCGGTTGTTGTGGCCCATCCGCGCGTCGTCGGGGGAGACCATCGGCTTCGGGGCGCGCCGGTTGTTCGACGACGACCGCATCGAGGCGAAGTACGTCAACACCTCGGAGACGGTGCTGTACAAGAAGTCCCAGGTGCTGTTCGGGTTGGATCTGGCCAAACGCGACATCGCCAAGGGGCATCAGGCCGTCGTCGTCGAGGGCTACACCGACGTGATGGCCATGCACATGGCCGGGGTGACCACCGCCGTCGCCGCATGCGGCACCGCCTTCGGTGACGACCACCTGGCCATGCTGCGCCGACTCATGATGGACGACAACTTCTTTCGCGGCGAGCTGATCTACGTCTTCGACGGTGACGCGGCGGGGCGGGCCGCTGCGGTGAAGGCGTTCGAGGGGGAGCAGAACCTGGCCGGGCAGTCGTTCGTGGCGGTGGCCGCCGACGGCATGGATCCCTGCGATCTGCGTCTGCGCGACGGCGACGGCGCGCTGCGCGACCTGGTGGCCCGGCGTGCCCCGCTGTTCGAGTTCGCCATCCGTACCGCGCTGACCGATCACAACCTGGACAGCGCCGAGGGCCGGGTGGCCGCGCTGCGCCGGTGCGTGCCGATGGTCGCCGGGATCAAGGACCCGACACTGCGCGACGAATACGCTCGCCAGTTGGCCGGCTGGGTGGGCTGGGACAACGTGGCCCAGGTGTTGGCCCGGGTGCGGGAGGAAGCCGCGCGCAAGGGACCCAAGGGCGGCGCCCGGCGCGACAACCGGTCCGAGGCGCCCGCCCGTCCGGCGCGGCCCGCCGTCACCCGTCCCGATCCGCGCGATCCGACGCTGCGCCCGCAACGCGAAGCCCTCAAGGCGGCGCTGCAGTACCCGGGGCTGGCCGGTCCGGTCTTCGATTCGCTGACCGTCGAGAGCTTCACCCATCCCGGCTACGCCGCCGTGCGGGCGGCCATCGCCGCCGCGGGCGGGACCTCGGCCGGGCTGTCCGGTGCCCAGTGGATCGAGGCGGTGCGCGACCTGCAGGAGACGCCCGAAGGAGCGAACCTCGTCAACGAACTCGGTGTGGAGGCCATCCGGATCGAGGACGACGAGAAGCTGGTCCGGTATGTCACCGGGGTGCTGGCCCGGCTGCAGGAGGTGTCGGTGGGCCGGCAGATCGCCGAGGTGAAATCCAAGCTGCAGCGGATGTCGCCGGTGGACAACAGCGACGAGTACCACGCGCTGTTCGGTGATCTGGTGGCCATGGAAACCTATCGCCGCAGCCTGCTGGAGCAGGCCAGCGGTGACGACATGACTGCGTGATCTGTCCTCGCACGCTATGGTGAGTCGTCCGACGAAGCCATCAGAAAGGCATCCCGGTGAACATTTCAGCTCGGCGTCTGGTCCTGGTGGGCGCGTTCGCGGTCGCGACGGCCGCGGCACCGGTGGTGGCCTTGTCGGCCGCCGGCTCCCAGAGCTCGGTGCAGGCTCAGCCGCCGTGCCTGGCGTGGTTCGGTAACAAAGAGGACGGCAAGTGCCTGTCCTACTCGAACTCCGGTGGCGGCGGTGGTGCCGGATTCAGCAGCCCCGGTATCTCGGTGGGTAGCAACGGCGTCAACTCGGGCCCGTTGTTCCCCGGCCAGACCTGGAACGTCCCCGTCGGTTAACGCTTCTCCGCGGTCTCGTCCAGCGGTTCGAGCACTGTCGTCTCGGCGTCGATCGCCGTCAATCGGACCATCGCCGGATCGGGGGACACCCGGTCGGCAAGCTTGCGGCGCCCGGCATCCAGTACGGCCTTGGTGGCCGGATTCTCGGTGACGGCGCGGTACGTGCCGGCGATCTGTTCGTACCGCCGGCGGCCGGCCTTGGCGCCGAGCACGTAGCCGACCCCCAGCACGAAGACGAACCGGAACACGTGTACTCCCTCCCCGGATCACTGCAGAACGTTGTCCATCCTGCCTCACGTAGCTGTGGACGGGTCATCCTGCCTTCCGAAAGTGGCGCTGACGTGCCGATTCGAGTCGTGCCGCCCCCATAGGCTAGAGTCTGTTTTCGGTTCAATCCCCTGTAGCTCAATTGGCAGAGCTTCCGACTGTTAATCGGACGGTTGATGGTTCGAGTCCATCCGGGGGAGCCAGAACGCACAGGCCAGAGGCGGTTTCGCCCCTGGCCTGTTGTCGTCTCAGGGGCCAGATCCAGTATCTGACCCGTAGATTCGTATCGAGTCGTGCTGGTTACCGGCACTTCTTGTAACGTGGCGCCGGCGTCTGGGCGTACCGTCCACTGCTCATCGGCTTTCCGCGCTTTCGGCCGACGGATCGCCAGGAGCTCGCCAGGTGTTTCCGGTGTGGGGGGTGGTGACGTGCCGCGCTCACGCGCACGCCGGGTGCTTACGGCTCCGCTTTTACGGCTGGCGGATCCGGCATCCCGTCCACATGGAGTACCGCACGCAACCGATCTGTCACCATCGTCAACTGCCAGATCAGTTCCTGCGCTCGTGTTTCTCCGGATTGCGCCTCACGCGCGATCAATCCAAGCAGCTGCTCACGCGCAACCGTCGACACCGGCAGCTCACGTTGCGCCGCGATCTGCTCCAGGGCATCGAACTCCTCCGGGTTGAGTCGCACTTGTAGCACCTTGCTGCGGGCCCGACCCGGCCGGGAAACCGTCACGTGGTCAGGCAGCGGACCCTCCCATTCCTGGCCCTGCGCAGCTTCGGTCGCCGCGGTCTCCTGGTCGATGAGATCCCGCAATTTCTCAGGCATCCTGTTGCTGTCCTTCGGCATGTCAGTAGCCTCCTTCGATGTAATGGCCCCGGTCACGCTTGTCGGCACGGAAGGCGGTCAGGCCGTACACGTCGCCCTCGAACTGGACTGTGAATACGGCCAGTACGTCGCCGAAGCTGCTGGAGAACCCGATGGTGCGGATGCTGCGGCCGGACTTGCTCTTGTAGTCGGGGATGAAGACGACGCGGTCGGGGTCGGCCAGTGCCTCCTCGGCCTGGGCGATGGTGACGCCGTGGCGAGCGAGGTGTTCGTCTCGGTCGGTGTCCCAGATCATCGCCATGCAAAAGTGTATTGCAAATGTAATACACATGCAACTGCGTGTCTTAGCTGGTCATCTGCTGGACGACGTGTCTATGGAGGTCGGTGCCGAGTGTTGGCAGGTTGAGTACGAGGGCAGGGGTTCACCCTGGCGGGGGCGAACGGTGTTACTGGATGTAGTACTGCGGTTGCCCGATCGGCACAACGGGCCACGGCTCGGCAGGGTTGACGTCATAGCAGTTGCCCATCGCTGGAACCGTCCCGAAGCCGTTCTGATAGCCGCCGGCCCCGAATGTGGGATAGAACTGCTGGCCGGTGGCCCAACATCGCTGCCAAGTCCCGTCTGGCCGCGGGGGTGCATCACAGTACTGGGCTCCGAGCATATTGACCATGCACCCGGCCGACGCCGGGGCTGCAAGCGGAACGCTGGCTCCGATCGAGAGCAAAGCGAAACCCGCCGCCGACAGGCCGAGAACGGCATACCTTATGGTTTCGTCACCTTGACAATGATCACGTCGCCCGCTTGAACCACACTTCCCGGTGCCGGCTCGATCGACACGAGTGTCCAGTTCTTCGGCACGAACACGTTGCTGTAGTCGGGGTTTGCCGAAGCCAACTCGACGTTGGTCAAGCCAAGCGCTTCAAGTTTGCTTTGCGCTATCGCAGCGTTGGTACCGGCTGCGATATCTGGGATGGTGATGCCCGCCGACACTGGAGCTTCCGCTGGTGTAGCCACGACTGGCGCCGCGATGGACGGAGCTTGGGCTTGCGGCGGCGCAGCCACCGTCACCGTGTTCGACTTGGTGACGGTCAACGGTGTGGGCGACGGCGACTCTCCAGCACAACCGACCAGTCCAATCGACAAAGCCGCGCCTAGCAAAGCGATCGACACCTTCATCAGCGCAATGTAGCGGCCTCGTCAGGTTGGGCGCAGGTGGTTCACAGGGACGTCAGCCGTACGGCGGACAATCCGTGCCGTCGCTACAGCCGGCCCGCCGCCGCCGATGCGGCCGCGGCGGCGAGTCCGTTGAAGGGGTAGAGCACGTGGGCCAGCGGCGAGAGCGCCGAGGCTTGCGAACCGTCGCAGATGGCGTCGCCGGGCGCGCAGAGATCCAGCGACTTGCCCGCGTACTGCGAGCCGATATTCGCCGCCGGCGCGCCGTAGTGGTCCAGCAGCGGCGCGCTCGGTTTACCGAACAGCACCAGCCCGGCGATGTGGTCGGACACCCCGGCCGGCAGGTCGCCGGTGGCGTAGGCGGCCACCGCGGCGCCCTGGGAGAAGCCGCCGACGATCATCTTGGTGTTCGGGCAGTTGGTTGCCGTCGCCTGGATGTGAGCGCTGGCATCGTGGACACCGTCGAACATGGTGCCCGGGAACACGGCCTTGTTGTCGAAATCGCCGGTGGCCGGATAGTTCACGGCGTACACGCCGATGGACTTGCCCGCGGCCTGCGTGCGCAGGGCGTCGATGAACGCCTGGCCGGTCACACCGACGCCGGGCGGCTCGTCGCTGCCGCGGGCGAACACGACCTCGGCGTCGGGGCACGGTTGCGCGGCGGCGGCCGGCGTGGCGACGGTTGCCAGTGTGGACGCGGCCAGCGCGCCGGCAACCATGAATCGACCAGTCAACCGGCGCAGACGGCGAGAACCCATGGGCGCGATGCTACCGGCAGGGTTCGCTGTGTGTACCGCTCCGCAGTTTTCGCCGGGCACCGTCCGTAAGCTCGCACCCATGCGGCTCTCGCGGACCCTTCCGCTTCTCGCGTCGGTCACCCTCGTCGCCGCGTCCTGCGGCTGGAGCCCGCCCAATGCGGGACCGTCCACGTCAACCGGGTGTAAGACCGAGGACACCCCGAGCGCCGACACGGTCGCCACGGCGGTCCAGGGACTGGGCAGCGGCTGGCGTCAGACCGCCAGCGGGCATACCGGCGACTGCCGGCTGCACTGGGTGGTGGTGGGCACCGGCGACACCGCGCTGGACGCCCCGGTGCAGGTGTTGTTCTTCGACCGCAACTCGCCGCTGGGTCCGCCGACCCCGAGGCCGCGGCCCTACACCACCGTCGTGCCGCTGGGCGACAAGATCGCGACGGTGCAGTACCAGTGGCGCCAGGGCGCCGACAAGCCGTGCTGCCCAACCGGAATCGCCCAGGTGCGCTTCCAGATCGGTGACGACGGCAAGCTCAAGGCGCTGGATCCGATCCCGAACCCGTAGCGGGAGCCTTCAGCCGGAACAGTTCCACCAGCCCGGCCTCGACCCGGCGCAGCGGTTCGTCGGATTTGGTGGCCTGGCACATCACGATGGCGCCCTCGACGGCGGCGACTGTCATGGTGGCCAGTTCCGCGGCGTCGGCCGGCGACAGCCGTGCGGCTTCCAGGTGACCGGTGAGGCGGCGCTCCCAGTCGCTGAAGACCGCGCCGGCGGTGTCAGCAGCCGCGGCGGCCTCGGAGCGTCCGAGCGCCGCGGCCACGATGGGACAGCCGGCGGTGAAATCGGACGCCCGCAGCGCCTCCGCCCAGCCGGCGACGAAGCGGCGGATCACGGTCGCCGGGTCGCCTTCGCCGGCCAGCCGGTCGATCGCCGCGGCGGTGACCTTGCCGGCCGTGGCGGTGGCATCGGCGATCAGTTCGGCCTTGCCGCCGGGGAAATTCAGGTAGAGCGACCGCCGTGCGGTGCCGCTCACCTCCAGCAGCAACGCGAGCCCGGTACCAGCGACGCCGTTGCGCCGGATCAGGTCGACGGCGCTGGCGATCAGCCGGTCACGGGCCTGCATGCGAGATTTCCTACCTGGGGATGATTGCGGTGTACCGATCAGTCTACTAACGTCTCACGCCACGCGTAGACCATTTGGTCTACAAGGGGGCGTGAGGGGGACGTATGGCGCACGGGGAAAGCAGGGCGTTCGGCCGGTTCAGCCGATGGTGTGCCCGGCACGCATGGTGGGTCATCGGGTTCTGGGTGGTGCTCGTCGGCGCGCTCAACCTGGCCATCCCGCAGCTGGAGCGCACCGTCGCCGAGCATTCGGCCCCGTTCATCCCGGGCAATATCGAAGCCGCGCAAACACTTCGGCACATGTCGCAGCAGTTCGGGGTGCCGTCGTCGTCGGCCATCGGCAGCGTGCTGCTGGTGAACGAGAACGGGATCGGCGCCGCCGACGTACAGACCTACCACCAACTGGTCGCCCAGTTGCGGGCCGACACCGACGACGTCGCGTACGTCCTGGACACCTACAGCAACGAGACGCTGCGCAGCATCGCGCTCAGCCCCGACGGCAAGGCGATCAACCTCGTGGTCGCGGCCACCGGCGACGTCGGCTCCACCAAGGCGCACCAGAACACCGTCAACATCCGCCAGGTCATCGACACCCTGGCCAGACCCGACGGCCTGCAGATGTATTACACCGGCCCGTCACCCACCCTGGCCGATCTGTTCAGCGCCATGGACTTCTCGCTGCTGATCATCACCGGTGTCTCGGTGCTGCTGATCACCGCCGTGCTGCTGGTGGTGTACCGGTCGGTGGTCACCGCGCTCATCCCGCTGCTCACCATCGGTGTCGGGCTCGGGGTGGCCCGGCCGCTGGTGTCGCTGCTGGGCGAGCACGGTGTGATGACCGTTTCCAACATGACCATCGCGTTGATGACCGCGATGTTGCTCGGCGCGGCAACCGATTACGCGATCTTCATCCTGGCCGGCTACCACGAGGGCCGGCGCAGCGGCCTACCGGTGCCCGACGCGCTGGCCCGGGCCGGGCAGAAGGTGTCCGGCATCCTGATCGCCTCCATGCTCACCATCGCCGCGGCCGCCACCGCGATGGGCTTCACCCAGCTCGGCATGTTCCGGGCCGCCGGCCCGCCGATCGCCGTCGCGATCGTGCTCGCCCTGGCCGTCTCGATGACGCTGCCCTACGCACTGCTGGCGATCCTGGGCGCTCGCGGATATGCCGAGCCGCGCCCGCTGAACGAACGACGCTGGCGCCGCATCGGTACCACGATGATCCGGCGATCGGGCGCCCTGGCGACCGCCTCGCTGGTGGTGCTGCTGGCCGCGGCCTCGGTGCTGCTGACGTTCCGGGTCAACTTCGACGAGAACGCCATGCAACTGGACCGTACCGAGAGCGCGGCCGGTTACGAGAAAGCCTATGCGCATTGGGGATTCAACGAGGTCGCGCCGGAATACCTGATCGTCTCGGCCGACCACGACATGCGCAACACCAATGACCTGGCCGCCTTGGACCGGATCGCGGCCCGCATCGCCGGGCGGCCGGACGTCGCGTACGTGCGCGCGCTGACGCGGCCGACGGGCAGCCAACTGGAGCAGACCACCGTCGGCTACCAGGCCGGCATCGTCGCCGGCCGGCTCGGCGAGGCCAGGGACCGGATCGGCACCGCGACACCGGACCTGCAGCGGCTGGCGTCGGGCACCGCCACCCTGCGTGACGGTGCCGCCACCGCCGATGCCCAACTGCCGCAACTGGTCTCGGGTATCAAGACGGTGACGGCGCTGGCCCACCAGGTGCTCGGCGGTTACCGGGAGGCCAGCAGCGCGCTGCGCACGGTCACCGACGGCGAGCTCGACGTACCCGCCGTCCTGGCCGATCTCGACGCCTCGGTCGGCCTGCTCGACGTGGCCCTGCAGGCCATGTCGGACAACGCCCAGATTGCCGACGGTGGCCGACTGGTCAGCTCGGCGCTCGGTTCCGCGCTCACCGCGGCGCCCGGGCCGGACTGCGTCCTCAACCCGGTGTGCATGAAGGCCCGCTCCGAGCTCGCCGATCTGGACGCGCTGTCCGACGGTGCGGTGACCCGCACCCTGCGCCAGGTGCAGGGGCTGACGGCGCTGCCGCAGGTGACCATCGACAAGGTGCGGGCCGCCCAGCCCGCCGTCCGCAATGCCGTCGCCCGGTTGCAGACGCTGGCCGCCATGGTGCCCGGCGGGTCGCCGGCGCAGGCCGACACCCAGCTCGCCGAACTGGTCCGCGGCGCGGATCGCCTCGACGAGGGCATGAGTCGGCTGGCCGCCGGCCTGGCCCAGGTCAAGGGCGGGGTCGATCAGGTGGTCGGGCTCACCGGCCAGCTCACCGACGGGCTCACCCAGGCCTCGGACTACCTGGCCACCTTGAGCGCCCACACCTCGGCGGGTGCCGGCGCCGGCTTCTACCTGCCCGCCCAAGGCTTCTCCGACAAGACGTTCCAGGAAGGGCAGAAGCTGCTGTTCGCACCGGACGGCAAGACCGCTCGGATGCTGGTGGTGTGGCGCATCAACCCGTACAGCGACGCGGCGCTGAGCGCCACCCGCGAGCTGGGTCCGGCCGCGGCCGAGGCCGCCCACGGAACGTCGCTGCAGGGGGCGCATTTCGGCACCACCGGCCTGGCCTCGCTGTCGGCGGACATGCGCGACCAGGTGTGGCGGGACTTCGCCGTCTACGGCGTCGTCGCCATCCTGGGCGTGCTGCTGGTGCTCATGGTGCTGCTGCGCAGCATCGCCGCACCGGCCTTCATGGTGGCCGTCGTCGTGCTGTCCTTCGGCGCCGCTTCGGGCATCAGCGTGCTGGTGTGGCAGCACCTGATCGGCGTGGACGTCGACTGGTCGGTGTTCCCGGTGTCGTTCATGGCACTGATCGCGGTCGGCGCCGACTACAGCATGCTGTTCGCCGCCCGGATCCGGGAGGAGTCGGCCGACGGCATGGTGCGGGGCATCATCCGCAGCTTCGGCAGCACCGGCAGCGTCATCACCACGGCCGGAGTCGTCTTCGCGCTCACCATGTTCGCGTTGATGAGCGGCCGGGTGATCAACCTGCTGCAGATCGGGTTCACCGTCGGCGTCGGGTTGCTCATCGACATCACCCTGGTGCGCACCATCCTGGTGCCGGCCGCCATGGCACTGATCGGCGACCGGATCTGGTGGCCCAGTCGGCGCGGGCGGGGATAGCTACGTCGGCTCGACGGTGCCGGAGCTGATGGCGTCCTTCTCCTGATGCTCGTCGGCGTCGGGGATGTGCTCGGGGTGCAGCATCTCGGCGTAGCGCAACTTCTCGGGGATCCCGAACCCGTCCACCAGCAGCTCGGCGTGCGGGCGCAGCTTGCGGCAGCGGTCGTTGATGGCGCGGGTGACGGCCTTGGCGCGTTCGGTGGACAGGAAGCGGTGCTCCACGAACCACGCCTTGTCCTCCTCGATGATGCTCAGCGCGTACAGGTCACAGACCAGATCGAGGATCTCGCGGGCGGTCGGGTCCTCGCAGGTGTCTATGCCGGCCACGAACGCCTCCAACACGATCCGGTCGATGTGCGCGGTGGCGGCGTGTAGCACGTGATCCTGCACGGCGTTGAACGCGTCGAAGGCGCTCACCTCCTTGGCCTTGCCCTGCAACCGGCGCGCCACCGTGGACAGTAGGTACTGCTCGCGGTCCTCGAACATCTGGACCTGGGTGCCGCGGTTGAACAGGCTGCCTTCCTCCTCGTTGTCCTGGCGGGTGTCGAGGATGGTCTGCATGATCGTCTCGGCGGCGGTGCGCTTCATCACCCGCTCGCCGGCGAAGTTCGCCGCGAACCGCACCCACTCCACCGGGCTCATGCCCTTGATGTCGTCGGCGTACGCGGTCAGCAGTTCCTTGGCCACCAGCTGGGTCAGCACATGGTTGTCACCTTCGAAGGTGGTGAACACGTCGATGTCCCCGCGCAGTGCGATCAGCCGGTTTTCGGCCAGATAGCCGGCGCCGCCGCAGGCCTCGCGGGCCTCGGAGATGGCCCGGCTGGCATGCCAGGTGTTGGCGGCCTTGAGCCCGGCCGCCCGCGCCTCCAGCTCGCGCTGCTCCTCGGCGTCGGGGAAATCGGAGGACTGCAGCTCGTGCAGCTTGGCCACCAGTTCGTTCTGCGCGAACTGCAGTGCGTAGGACTTGGCGATCAGCGGGAACAGCCGGCGCTGGTGCACCAGGTAATCCATGATGAGCACCTCACCCTCGTCACCGGGGGCGCTGAACTGCTTGCGCTGCAACGCATACCGCGTCGCGATGTCCAGCGCCACCCGCGCCGCGGCGGCCGCGCTGCCGCCCACGGTGACCCGGCCGCGGATCAGGGTGCCCAGCATGGTGAAGAACCGCCGGCCGGCGTTCTCGATGGGCGAGGAGTAGGTGCCGTCCTCGGCGACGTCGGCGTATTTGTTGAGCAGGTTCTCCCGCGGGATGCGGACCTGGTCGAACTGGATACGGCCGTTGTCCACGCCGGGCAGGCCACCCTTGTAGTGGCAGTCCGAGGTGGTGACACCGGGCAGGTCGTTGCCCTGCTCGTCGCGGATCGGCACCACGAAACAGTGCACGCCGTGGCCCTCACCCTGGGTGATCAGCTGCGCGAAAACCGCTGCCACCCGCGCCGTTTCGGCCGCACCACCGATGTAGTCCTTGCGGGCGGTGGGGGTGGGGGAGTCGATGACGAACTCTTTGGTGGCGGGATCGTAGGTGGCGGTGGTCTCCAACGCCTGCACATCGCTGCCGTGGCCGGTCTCGGTCATCGCGAAACAGCCGAGCAGGTCCAGGTCGATGATCTTGCGGACGTAGGCCTTGTGATGCCGCTCGGTGCCCAGGTTCTCGATCGCCCCACCGAACAGGCCCCACTGCACACCGGCCTTGACCATCAGCGACAGGTCGCTCATGGCGAGCATCTCGATGCGGGTGACCGCCGCGCCGACGTCCCCGGTGCCGCCATGCTCCTTGCGGAAGCCGTCCTCGGCGGCGCCCGCGGCGGCCATGATCTTCAGCTGCTCGCCCACCTTGGTGCGGGCGATGACGGTGTTCGGGGTGTAGTGCGGCCGGAAGATCTCGTTGGACAGTTCGGTGCGCACCGTGTTCTTCACGTCGCGCCAGCGTCCGTCGAGGGTGTTGCGCAGATGTTCCGCGGTGGTGGTCATACCCGAACTTAGCCCGTCGACGCGTCCCACAAACGTGACTCTGGCAACGCAGGCGTACCTGAGTTCCGGGGCGTCACCTCCGGCGCGTTCAATAACAGCCATGGCCGAGGTCGAGCTGCCCCACGACAGCGATCACACGCACTCCGATGTGAGCGGCGGCTGGCTGCGCGCGGCAACGTTCGGTGCGATGGACGGCTTGGTCTCCAACACCGCGTTGATCGCCGGCGTGGCGGCCGGCGCCAGCACGCACGCCGTGGTGCTGTCCGGGGTGGCCGGACTGCTGGCCGGGGCGTTCTCGATGGCGCTGGGCGAGTACACGTCGGTCACCACGGCCAACGAGCAGATCGACTCCGAGGTCAACGTCGAACGCCGCTCCTTCGCGCTGAACCCGCGGGCGGAGCGGGCCGAGCTGATCGGGATGTTCGAGAACATGGGACTGTCCAGGGACACCGCCGAGCGCGCCACCGAGGAACTGCACGGTGACGAGTGCAAGGCCATCAACTTCCACCTGATCCAGGAGCTGGGCGTCGACCCGTCGGAGAAGCCCTCCCCGCGGGTGGCGGCCGTCTCGTCGTTCCTGATGTTCGCGATCGGCGCGATCATCCCGCTGATCCCGTACCTGCTGGGCTTCGAGTCGTTGCCGGCCGGCCTGATCTGCGGCGGCATCGGCCTGCTGGTCGCCGGCGGGCTGGCGGCGTTCGTCACCAAACAGCGGGTGTGGTTCGGATCGTTGCGCCAGTTGTTGTTTGGGTCCATCGCGATCGGCGCCACCTATGTCGTCGGGTCGGCAATCGGTACCGTCATCGGGTGACCGATCGCAAGCCTTTCGCCCTGCTCCTGTCGGCGGTGCTGGTACTGGCCGGGTGTGCCGGCGCGCCCGCCCGGGCCTCGCAACTGGCGTTCCTGGGCAAGATCGAGTTGGCGCACGGCCTGCTGTTCGCCGACACGACGGTCGGCGGGCTCTCGGGCATCACCTACGACGCCGGCCGCGACCGGTACTACGTGATCAGCGATGACCGGTCGGAGAAGAACCCGGCCCGGTTCTACACCATGAGCATCGCGCTGTCGGAGGGCAATCTGGCGCGGGTGGACCTGCTCGGGTCCACCTCGTTGCTGAATACCGACGGTAAGCCGTTCGCCCGGCGGTCGGCCACCACCGTGCCGCCGGATCCCGAGGGCATCGCCTTCGACGGCCGGCGCCAGCAGCTGTACTGGTCCAGCGAGGGGGAGCGGATCGTCAAGCCGGACACCGCACCGGTGCTGCTCGATCCGTGGGTGCGCATCGCCGGCCTGGACGGCGCCTTCCACGGCGAATTCACCCTTCCGCCGGAATTGCATGTGTCGACCGCCGACGCCGGTCCGCGGAAGAACCAGGCCTTGGAAGGGCTCACGCTGGCGCCCGACGGGACTGCGCTGTGGGCCGCGATGGAGGCGCCCGGCTTCGACGACGGACCGGTGCCCACCGCCGAACACGGCGCGCTGACCAGGATCACCCGGCTCGATCCGGTGACCCGGCAGCCGACGGCGCAGTATGCCTATCCGCTGGACGCGGTCAGCTCCGGCGACGGCGGCGACAACGGGCTGTCGGATTTGGTGGCGCTGGACGCCGAGGACTTCCTGGTGGTCGAGCGCGGCCACGGCACCCGGACGTCGGTGCGGATCTTCCGGGCCAGCGTCGCGGGCGCCGAGGACATCCTGGGCCGGCCGTCCTCGACTGGTGCGGTTCCGATGCGCAAGACCCTGCTCGATGATCTCTCGGCGACGGTGCACTCGGTCGACAACGTGGAGGGAATCACGTTGGGTCCCAAACTGTCCGACGGTCGTCAGTCGGTGGTCATGGTGACCGACGACAATTTCTCGCCCGATCAGGTGACCCAGCTGCTGGCCTTCGCGCTGTGAGCGTCAGCTGTCCGAGCCGACGGTGATGGCCTCGGCCTGATCGAGTTCGCTCTCCGGTGCGTCGACCCCGGTGAGGTGACCACGCGTCGTGAACATGACCACGGCCGCGGCCACGACAGCCGCCGCGCCCACCCAGAACGGCAGGTGCACGCTGACCTGTTCGCCGAGCACCCCGGCCAGCCAGGGCGCCACCGCGGCACCGCCGAACCGCAGGAAGCTGTAGGCCGCCGACGCCACGCCTCGCTCCACCGGTGCGGCTTTCATGACCGTCTCGGTGATCAGGGTGTTGTTGATGCCGATGAACAGACCGGCCACCACCACGCCCGCGGCCAGCACCGCCTTGTGATCGGTCCACACCGCCATCGCGACCAGCACCACGCTGAACGCCAACAGGTTGAGCACCAGCACCCGCACCGTGCCGAAACGGTGCTGCAGCCGCGGGGCCAACACCACCGACGTGAACGCCAGCGCCAGACCCCAGCCGAAGAAGATCAAGCCGATCTCGTGGGCGCCCATGTCCAGGGGGAACGGGGTGAAGGCCAACAGGGTGAAGAAGCCGAAGTTGTACAGCAGCGCGGTGACGGCCACGCCGAGCAGGCCACGGTGGCGCAGGGCACGGAACGGGTCGGCCAGCGAGGTCGAACGGGCCGGGCGCGGGGTGGCCGGCAGCAGGAACACCGTCACCACCAGGGCGACCGCCATCAGCGCCGACACCCCGAAGAACGGCCCACGCCAGGAGATGCCGCCGAGCACGCCACCCACCAGTGGGCCCACCGCGATACCCAGGCCGAGCGCCGCTTCGTAGAGGATGATCGCTTGTGCCACCGAGCCTTTCGCGGAACTGACGATGGTGGCCAGTGCGGTCGCGATGAACAGCGCGTTACCCAGTCCCCACAGCGCCCGCCAGCCGACGATGCCCATCACCGTGTCGCTCATCCCGGCCAGGCCGGCGCCGGCGATGATGATCACCAGCCCCACCAGCAGGGTGCGTTTCGGCCCGATCCGGCTCGACACCACGCCGGTGATCAGCATGGCCACGCCCATCACCGCCATGTAGCTGGTGAACAGCAACGACACTTGCGACGGTGAGGCGTTCAGGTTGTCGGCGATCGGCTTGAGGATGGGGTCGACCAGGCCGATGCCCATGAACGCCACGACGGACGCGAAGGCGACGGCCCACACTGCTTTCGGTTGACGCCACATGGCGGGGAGAACTCCTATTCGTCGGGGGACTGACGCGCGACCGCCAGCAGTTCGCGCAGCACGACGACGGCGTCGGCCAACGTCTGCCGTTGGCGGTCGTCGAGGCGGTCCAGATACGGGTCCACGGCCGCGCCGCGGTCGGCGCGCACCCGGGCCAAGGTGGCCCTGCCCTCGTCGGTGATGCTGATCAGCACGGCCCGGGCATCGCCGGGATCGCCGACCCGCGACACCATCCCGGCGTCCTCCAAGCGGCGCACCTGGGTGGTCATGGTGGGCTGCGAACAGTGGTCGATGGCGGCCAGATCGGAGATCCGGGCGGCGCCCTGGTCCTCGATCGTCGACAGCAACCGGGCCTGTGCGAACGGCAGCGGTATCCGGACCCGCTGGTTGGCCAGCCGGTTCAGCCGCGCCACCACCGACAGCAGGTCGGCACCCAACGCGGTGGTTGTTTCCTGGCGAGTCACCCCTCCATGGTTACATAGAATTTCTATGTAGATGGCAGCGCCGGTGGTGGGGACCGTCACAGTGCGACGACGGGATGCGCCCGTGCCGCCTGGCAGAATCGTGAAATGCCCGCTACCGGCCCGACCCGCAGCCCTCGGCGGGCCGGATCGTTGAAACCGAACGAGCTGGCCCAGGCCGCGGTGATGGCGGCCCTGTGCGCGGCCATCGCAATCATCGCGGTGGCCGTCCCGTTCGCTGCGGGCCTGTCCGTGCTCGGCACCGTGCCGATGGGCCTGCTCGCCTACCGGTATCGCTTCAAGGTGCTCATCGCCGCCGCCATCGCCGGAGCCACCATCGCCTTCCTCATCGCCGGGATGGGTGGCCTGATGACGGTGCTCAACTGCGCCTACATCGGCGGACTGACCGGCGCGGTGAAGCGGCGCGGCCGCGGGCTTACCACCGCGATGCTCGTATCGGTGGTCGCCGGTGCCGTCTTCGCCGTGCTCGTGGTGGGCGCGCTGGCCGTCGCGTCGCGGCTGCGCCAGCTGGTGTTCGACGCGATGACCGCCAACGTCGAGGGCACGGCCCGGATCCTGGGCCGCATCCCCGGTATGGAGGACATCGCACCCCGGCTGACCGATCTGTTCGCCACCGCGCTGCGGTACTGGCCGCTGCTGATCGGCGGCTACGGCGTCTTCATCATCATGACCGTCAGCCTGATCGGCTGGTGGGCGCTGTCCCGGGTGCTGACCCGGCTGGCCGGCGTGCCCGACGTGCACAAGCTGGACGTGCCCGCCGAGACAGGAGCCGTCGCACCGGTGCCGCTGCGGCTGCACGACGTGGTGTTCCGCTATCCGGGGACCGAGCGCGATGCGCTGGGACCGGTATCGCTGACGGTGCAGTTGGGCGAACACGTGGCGATCACCGGTGCCAACGGCTCGGGCAAGACGACGCTGATGCTGGTACTGGCCGGCCGGGAGCCGACCGCCGGCACCGTCGACCGGCCCGGTGCGGTCGGGCTCGGCGCGCCGGGCGGCACCGCGGTGATCATGCAGCACCCGGAGAGCCAGGTGCTGGGCACCCGGGTCGCCGACGACGTGGTGTGGGGTCTGCCCGCCGGCACCGAGATCGACGTGCCCCGGCTGCTGGCCGAGGTCGGCCTGGACGGTCTGGCCGAACGGGACACCGGTGGCCTGTCCGGTGGTGAACTACAGCGCCTGGCCGTCGCCGCGGCACTGGCCAGGGAGCCGGCGCTGATGATCGCCGACGAGATCACCAGCATGGTGGATCAACGCGGGCGCGACGGCCTGATGGCGGTGCTGTCCGGGCTGACCCGCAACCACCAGATGTCATTGGTGCACATCACCCACTACAACGAGGAAGCCGAGGCCGCCGACCGGGCCGTCAACCTGGCCGGCGGTTCGGAGATGGTGCAGGCGGCGACGGTGCCCAGGGGTGCCGCGGCCACCCACGGCGACACCCCGGTACTGGAGCTGCGTGGGGTGGCCCACCGGTATGCCGCCGGCACCCCGTGGGAGACCAGCGCGTTGCGCGATATCGACCTGGTGGTCAACGAGGGCGACGGGGTGCTGATCCACGGTCTCAACGGATCCGGCAAATCGACGTTGGCCTGGATCATGGCCGGGCTGACGGTACCGACCACCGGCAGCTGCCTGCTGGACGGCCGCCCGGTGTCCGATCAGGTCGGCGCCGTGGCGCTGTCCTTCCAGGCCGCCCGGCTGCAGCTCATGCGCGGCCGCGTCGACCGTGAGATCGCCTCGGCAGCAGGGTTTTCGGCGCGCGACCGAGCCAGGGTCGAAGCGGCCCTGGCCGCGGTGGGTCTGGAGCCGAGCCTGGCCTCGCGGCGGATCGACCAGCTCTCGGGCGGGCAGATGCGCCGGGTGGTGCTGGCCGGGCTGCTGGCGCGGTCCCCGCGGGCGATCATCCTCGACGAACCGCTGGCCGGTCTGGATGCCGCCAGCGCCCGCGGGTTGCTGCGCCTGCTCGAGCAGCTGCGTCGCGACGGCCTGACCGTCGTGGTGATCTCACACGATTTCGACGGGCTCGAGGAGCTGTGCCCGCGGACGCTGCATCTGCGTGACGGGCAACTGGTCCCCGCCGCGTCGAGCGCCTCGGGAGGTGCGGCGTGAGCGCGCCCCGCCGGCCGGTGGTGCTGCTGCGGCCGGTGCCCGGCGATTCCGTCATCCACCGGCTGTGGGCCGGAACGAAACTCATCGCGGTGGCCGCGCTCGGCGTGCTGTTGACCTTCTATCCCGGCTGGGTGCCGATCGCGTTCGTCGCGGGGGTGGTCCTGGTGACCGCGGTGCTGGCGCGCATCCCGCGGGGCGCGGTGCCGTCCATTCCGGCCTGGCTGTGGCTGATCGTCGCGCTCGGCGGGGTGACGGCGGCCTTCGCGGCCGGCGAGCCGTATCTCACCGTCGCCGGAACGGAATTCGGCCTGGGCGGGCTGCTGAACTTCCTGCGCATCACCGCGGTGGCGCTGGTGTTGCTCGGGCTCGGCGCGTTGGTGTCGTGGACCACCAACGTCGCCGAGGTTGCCCCCGCGGTCTCGACGCTGGGCCGGCCGCTGCGACTGTTCCGGCTGCCCGTGGACGACTGGGCGGTCACCCTGGCGTTGGCGCTGCGGGCTTTCCCCATGTTGATCGACGAGTTCAGTGTGCTCTACGCGGCCCGCCGGCTGCGGCCGCGGGAGCGGCCCGAGTCGCGGCGGGCCCGGCGTAAGCAGTGGGCCGCCGAACTGGTCGACTTGCTGGCCGCCGCGGTCACCGTGTCGCTGCGCCGCGCCGACGAGATGGGCGATGCCATCACCGCGCGCGGTGGGGCGGGCCAGATCTCGGCCTATCCGTCGCGGCCGCACGCCGCCGACTATGTCGCCCTGGCGGTCATCGCGGTGGTGTGCGGGCTGGCCGGCTACGTGGAGGCGTTCACGTTCCTGGCCACCAGTTAGCGCGTGGCGGCGGTGTTCGCCGCCCGCTGCGCCTGCGCCAGCGCATCCGGCACGGCGAGCCGGCCCAGGAACATCTCGTCGAAATAAGGCTGCAGCGCCTGGTAACCCGCGGCGAACCCGGCACCGCCGGGGGCATCGATCCGCGTTCCGTGCAGCACCGCGAAGAACGGTCCGACGTCGACGCCGCGGCGCCGCCAATAATCGAAGTACACCGGTTGTGCGCTGAGCACGGCCGGGATCGCGGCCCCGTCGGCACCCAGGAAGGCGTTGCCGTCGCGGCTGCCCAGCCAGGCCAGCACCTCGCGCACCGCCGCGGGATGCCGGGTGGCCGAGTTCGCGGCCGCCGCAATCCCGTTGGTCACGCTGACCCGCCCGGCCGGCCCGCTGGGCAACATTGCCACACCCCACCGGAACGGTGCCTGCGCCGCGACGGCAGCCAGGTTGTAGGTGCCCGACTGGAACAGCGCCATCCGCCCAGCCAGGAACTGGTTGCGGGAGAAGTCGCCGTTGCCGTTGGTGTCGGCGGCCGACGGCGCGACGTGGTCGGTGTTGATCAGCCGCACCAGGTATTCGAACGCCCGGGCGGCCGGGTCGTTGGCGAAGGTGAACCGGTCTCCGTCGGCGAAGCTGCCGCCGGCGGACCCGATGAAGTTGAGGTAGATGCCCTGCATGTCGTTGGCGGCGTTGTACCCCCATTGCCGTGTCCGGCGCGCGTCGAATGCCGCGGTGTCGGCCCGGTTCCCGGACTGGTCGACGGTGAGCCGGGCCAGCAACGGCCGCAGCGTGTCGTCCGCTCCGGGAGACCAACGCAGGTTGTCCAGGGCGGCGGGATCGACCCCGGCGGCGCGCAGCAGGTCGGCGTTGTAATACACCGCGATCCCGGCGTCGGTGAGTTGCGGTACCGCCCAGAGCGTTCCGGTGCGGGTGAATTGCGCGACGGTGGAGGCGTCCCAGTCGGGCGAGGGCGCGATCGGCGCCAGCTTGCCGTTGTCCGCGTAGCCGGCGAAATAGGCATTGGACAACCAGAAGATGTCGTCGGCCCCGCCGCCGGCGACATCGGTGCGCAGGTTGGTGAAGTAGTTCGCGTAGGCGACCACGTTGACCCGCACCTCGATATCCGGGTGGCGACGGGAGAATTCGGCGAACGACTGCCGGTAGGCCGCCGCCACCTGCTCGTCCCACAACCGCACGGTGATCACCGTCTTCCCGGAGCCGGCGGTCCGGCCCAGCAGCAGACCGGCGACCAGCAGCAGCACCCCGGCGACGACGACGCCGGCGGCCACCCAGGTGGAAAACCGCACCCTCATTTCAGCCCCGTCACCACGATCGAGCGCACCAGGTGCCGGCCCAACACCACGAACAGCACCAGCAGCGGCACGATCGCCACCGTCGTCGCCGCCATCACCACCGTCCACTGCGCGTCGTAGCGGGACTGCAGACCGGCCGTCGCGACCGTCAGCACCTGCCAGCGCGGCCCACTGGTGATCACCAGCGGCCACATGAAGTTGTTCCACTGCGACACCACCGTGATCATGGCCAGCGTCGCCAGGATCGGCCGGCTGGCCGGGACGACGACATGCACCAGCACGTCCAGGGTGGTGGCGCCGTCCAGCCGGGCCGCGTTGATCAAGTCGGCGGGGATGGTGCGGAAGTGCTCCCGCAACAGGAAGATCGCGTACGGGGAACCGAACAGGAACGGGAGCACCAACGCCCAGAAGGTGTTTCGCAGTCCAGCCTCGGCCATCATCAGATACAGCGGGACCACCGTCACGGTCGCCGGCACCATCAGCGTCGCCAGGTACACCCAGAACAGCGCGTCGCGGCCCGGGAAGCTCAGCCGCGCAAACGCGTAGGCGGCCAGCACCGAGAACGTCAACTGGCCCAGCAGTACGGTCGCGGTCACCAGCGCCGTGACCACCAGGGCGCGGCCGAAGCCGGCATCCCCGAGCGCGGCGTAGTTGGCCAGGGTCGGCGGCGCCGGGAACGACAGGGGTGCACCGGTGTTGAACTGCCGCGCCGAGGTGAACGACGTCATCAGCCCGAGCAGGAACGGCACCAGCGTGATCAACGCTCCCAGCGCCAGCCCGGCGTAGAGCAGGGCATTACGTGAGGTCATAGCTCACCCGGCGGCGGAAGTAGAGGTGCTGTGCCAGCGTCACACCGACCAGCAGCACGAACAGGATGGCCGCCATCACCGCGGCCCGCCCCACGCTGGCCGCGCCGAAGGCCTCGGCGTAGATGCGGTGCGCGACAAGGTCGGTGCGGCCCTGTGGCCCACCGTCGGTCAGCGCGTACACGGTGTCGAACACCTGCGCCGCGCTCACCACACCCGTCACCGACACGAAATACAGGGTGGGCTGCAGCATGGGCAGCGTGATGTACCGGAACCGCTGCCAGTCGGTGGCGCCGTCGGTGCGGGCGGCGGCGTGCACATCCCGCGGGATGGCCAGGATGCCGGCCAGGAAGAACAACGACACATAACCGACGTTGGTCCACACCGTCACCGCCGACACCACCGGCAACGCCAGGCCCGGATCGGTGAGCCACTCGATGTGGCGGCCGGTGACGGTGCTCAAGGCGCCGTCGGTGGGGGACAGGATCCAGCGCCACAACACCGCGATGGCCAGCGGCGCGCAGATCCAGGGCAGCACGTAGAGCGTGCGCAGGAATCCGGTGCCGGGCAACCCGCGGGCCAGCATGGCGCCGGCGGCCAGGCCCAGCAGCGTCTGCGTGGGCACCACCATCGCGATGAACGCCACCGTCACCAACAGCGACGTGCCGAACGTCGGATCGGTCAGCACCGACTGCCAATTGTCCAGCCCCACAAAGCGAATGGGGCCCAGCAGGTCCCAGCGGTACAGGCTCAGCCAGGCGACCACCAGCATCGGCAACAACAGGAAGGTCAGCACGCCGAACAGGCTGGGCCCCACCAGGGCATACCCCAGCACGGTGGAGCGTCGCGGCCGCCGCGCCGGAGTCCTGCTCATGGCGTCAGCCTAAGCTGCGGTCGTGATCACCTTGGATCGCCTGGTCAACGTGGTGGGCGGATACGGTGTCGCGGCCCGGCTGTGCGGCGTGCCGCGCTCGACCGAGCTGCGCAGCGTGGTGGTGCCCGAGCGTGTGACCGGTGACGTGCTGCTCGCCCTGGGGGCCACCTCGGTGTCCGAGGCGCTGGACTGGGCCGGCCAGGCCAAGGCGGCCGTGGTGCTGGCGCGTGCCGATCAACCGGACGCCCAGGCCGAACTGCCCGACGGGATCGCGGTGCTGCTGGTGGACCCCGCGTTGCCGTGGAGTGAGCTGGCCGCCGTGGTGTACGGACTGGTGCTGGAAGGCCGCGAGACCGAATCCGGCCGCGGCCCAACGGATCTGTTCGCGCTGGCGGACAGCCTGGCCGCGGCCATCGGCGGAGCCGTGGTGATCGAGGACCGGCACGCGCAGTGCCTGGCGTACTCGCGCATGCAGCAGGACGCCGACGACGCCCGGGCGCAGACCATTCTGCGCAGGCAACAACCTGCCGAGCTGCAGGCCGCCCTGACCCGTCGCGGCGTGTTCGCGCACCTCGCCGAATCCGACGAGCCGCTGTTCATCGCGCCCGATCCCGACCACGGCATGACGGGGCGCATGGTGGTGGCGGCCCGGGTCGGACGCGAGCTGCTGGGGGCGGTGTGGGTGAGCTGCCCGGCCGAGCTGGACGGGGCGGCGCGCGCGGCATTGGTCGACGGCTCCCGGGTGGTCGCGCTGCACCTGCTGCGCTCGCGAGCCAGCGCCGACCTGGAACGCCAGGTCGAGTCCGACTCGGTGCTGCGACTGCTCGACGGCAGCGCCGAGGCGACGACGGTGGCCAGCCGGGTCGGCCTGCCACCGGGACCGTTGCGGGTCATTGCGCTGCGCGCCCGGCTGGAGCCGGACCGGCACACCGCCCTGCTGGTCGCCTTCGAGCAGGCGACCGCCGGCTTCGGCTGGTCGCGGCCCGGCCGCAGCGCGCTGGCGGACAACACGGTGTACACCGTGTTGCCTGGCGAGACGGTCGACGTGGCACGGCAATGGCTGGCCGCGCTGCGGGCCGCGTTACCGGAGCGCAGCACGGTGCTGGCCGGCATCAGCGGGCCCGCGGACGCCACCGACCTGGCGGCGGCCAGATCGGAGGCCGACGAGTGCCTGGCCCTGCACGAGGCCGGTGCCGCCGGCGCGCCACCGCCCGCCTACGACGAATCGTGGGACGCCCTGGTGCTGCGGCGGTTACGGGCGGCGGCCGCAGCCGGACGTGGCCCGCGGCGCGGCCCCGTCGCCGAACTGATCGACCATGACGCGGTGCACGGCACTCCGTACGTGGCCACATTGCGGGTCTGGCTGGCGGCCCAGGGTGACCCGGTGCGGGCCGGGGCCGAGCTGGGCGTGCACGAGAACACGATCCGCTATCGGCTGCGCAAGATGGCCGAGGTGACCACCGTCGACCTCGACGACCCCGACAAGCGGTTGGCGATGATGATCGAACTCGCCGCCGCCGATCACGACTGATTGTGCTAACCCGACAAACCCTCCGCCGAGATTTGTCGGATACCGCAGCACCGGCCCTGCATCGGCGTTCGATGATGGCCCTATGACCCCGGGGGGCCCACTTATCCCCGTCGTCAGGGGCGGAGAGCACTGACCCGCCCCTGACGACAAACACCGATGCAGGAGGAGATATCCGATGACCGCCGCCACGCCGGTATGGCTCACCCCCGAAGCCCACGAACGGCTGCTGCACGAGTTGGCGGTGCTGCGGGGGTGGAGCACCGTCGACGCCCTCGACGACGACAGCGACGCCCCCGACAGCAATGCCGTCGCGGTGCGGCGCGCCCAGCAGGGCCGCATCCAGCAGATCCACGACATGCTCTCCAACGCCGTCGTCGGGGTGGATCCGCCCGACGACGGCGTCGCCGAATTGGGCATGGTGCTCACCGTGCGGTTCGAGGACAACGGCGACACCGAGACGTTCCTGCTCGGTGTCCGGGGCGCGTACTACGGAGACATAGAGGTCTACTCCGCGAAATCACCTCTGGGAGCGGCGATCAGCGGTGCCCGGCCCGGTGAACGACGGGAATACCAGCTGCCCACCGGGCACACCCAGGTCGTGACACTGCTGGCGGCGGTGCCGTACGGGCTGCACATGAGCTGACAACCCTGCCGCTACGGTAGGAAACCGTGACAGCTCGAAGTGTCGATCCGGACTTCCTGGCGTTGCCCCGGCAGGCGCTCGCCGATGCCGCCCTGACGGCGGCCCGCGCGGCCGGTGCCAGTTACGCCGACCTGCGCATCCACCGCATCACCACCGAGGCGATCGCGCTACGCGACGGGGAACTGGAATCCTCGGTGGTGCAGCGCGACGTCGGGCTGGCGGTGCGGGTGATCGTGGACGGCACCTGGGGGTTTGCCTCACATGCCGAACTCGACGCGCGCACCGCGGCCGACACCGCGCGCCGGGCGGTCGCGGTGGCGACCACACTGGCACCGCTGAACGCCGAACGCATCGAGCTGGCCGCCGAGCCGGTCTACACCGACCTGCACTGGGTGTCCGACTACGTGATCGACCCGTTTGCGGTGTCGGCGTCGGACAAGATCGCCCGGCTGGCCGACTACTCCCAGCGGCTGCTCGCCGCCGATGGGGTCGACCATGTCTCGGCGCATCTGGAGGCGGTCAAGGAGCAGAGCTTCTACGCCGACACCTTCGGCACCTCGACCACCCAGCAGCGGGTCCGGGTGCAACCGCAACTGGAGGCCGTCACCGTGGACACCGCGGCCGGCACCTTCGAGACCATGCGGACCCTGGCCCCGCCGACGGCGCGCGGCTGGGAGGCGGTGGTCGACGACGCCGTGTGGGACTGGACCACCGAGCTGGCCGAACTGCCCGCGCTGCTGGCCGAGAAGGTCAAGGCGCCCAGCGTGATCGCCGGTCCGACCGACCTGGTGATCGACCCGTCCAACCTGTGGCTCACCATCCACGAATCGATCGGGCACGCCACCGAATACGACAGGGCGATCGGATACGAGGCCGCGTACGCGGGCACGTCGTTCGCCACCCCGGACAAACTGGGCACCATGACCTACGGCTCCCCGGTGATGAACGTGACGGCCGACCGCACGGTCGAATACGGTTTGGCCACCATCGGTTTCGATGACGAGGGGGTGCGCGCGCAGAGCTGGGATCTGGTGCGCGACGGCATCTTCGTCGGCTACCAGCTGGACCGGGTGTTCGCGCCGCGCTTGGGGGTACAGCGTTCCAATGGGTGCTCGTACGCGGATTCGCCACACCATGTACCCATCCAGCGGATGGCCAACGTGTCGCTGCAACCGGGCTCCGAAGACCTGAGCACCGCCGATCTGATCGCCCGGGTGCGCGACGGCATCTACATCGTCGGCGACAAATCGTGGTCGATCGACATGCAGCGCTACAACTTCCAGTTCACCGGTCAGCGGTTCTTCAAGATCACCGACGGCCGGCTGGACGGGCAGCTGCGCGATGTCGCCTACCAGGCCACCACCACCGAGTTCTGGGGTTCGATGGAGGCGGTGGGCGGGCCGTCGACCTGGCGGCTGGGCGGGGCGTTCAACTGCGGCAAGGCGCAGCCGGGTCAGGTGGCCGCGGTCAGCCACGGCTGCCCGTCGGCCCTGTTCCGTGGAGTGAATGTGCTGAACACCCAAGCAGAAGGCGGCCGCGCATGATCAGCCCCCAGCACGTCGTCGATGCCGTGTTGGTCGAAGCGGCGCGGCGCGGCAAGGCCGACGAGACCACCGTCATCGTCACCGACCGATCCGACGCATCGCTGCGGTGGGCCGGCAACTCCATGACCACCAATGGAGAATCCCGTGGACGGACCACCACGGTGATCTCGGTGGTGCGCCGCGGTAACGACGCCCACGTCGGGTCGGTGACCTCCGCGGAGGTCGATCCGTCCGCGATCGACGGTCTGGTGTCGGCCTCCCAGGACGCGGCCCTGGCGGCGCCGGCGGCCAGCGACCCCGCGTCCGCACTGCCCGCCGGTGACGCTCCCGCCGACTGGGACGCTCCCGTTCCGGTCACCGGGGCCGACGTGTTCGCCGATGTGGCAACGAGTTTGGGTCGCGGCTTCCGGGGGCCGGACACGTTGTACGGGTATGCGCGGCACGTGCTGGAGACGACGTTCGTCGCGACGTCGTCCGGTCTGCGGCGCCGCTACACCCAGCCGACCGGTTCGGTGGAGATCAATGCCAAACGCGGCACCGCGAGCGCGTGGGCCGGGGTGGGCACCGCCGACTACATCGACGTGCCCACCGACGCTCTGCTGGAAGAGCTTTCGCTGCGGCTGGGGTGGGCGGCCAAGACGGTAGAACTGCCCGCCGGGCGGTACGAGACGCTGATGCCGCCGTCGACGGTGGCCGACATGCTGATCTACCTGGGTTGGAGCATGGACGGTCGCGGCGCACAGGAGGGCCGCACCGCACTGTCGGCGCCCGGCGGCACCCGGGTGGGGGAGAAGCTGACCGATCTGCCGCTGACGCTGTACTCCGATCCGCGGGCCCCCGGCCAGGAATGCCTGCCCTTCGTCGCGGTGCCGAGTTCCTCGGAGCGGGTGTCCATCTTCGACAACGGGCTGGACATCGGCCGGGTGGACTGGCTGCGCGACGGGGTGATCAACGCGTTGGCCTACCCCCGCTCGGCCGCGGCCGAATTCGGTGTGCCGGTGACGGTTCCGGCGGAGAACCTGCTGATGACCGGCGGCTCGGCGACGCTGGCCGACATGATCGCCGCGACCGAGCGCGGCCTGCTGCTGACCACGTTGTGGTACATCCGCACCGTCGACCCGGCGGTGCTGCTGCTCACCGGCCTGACCCGGGACGGGGTGTACCTGATCGAGGACGGCGAGGTGACCGCCGCCGTCAACAACTTCCGGTTCAACGAAAGCCCGCTGGACCTGTTGCGCCGGGCCACCGAGGCGGGGGTCAGCGAGCCGACCCTGCCACGCGAGTGGGGTGATTGGGCCACCCGGGCCACCATGCCGTCGTTGCGGATCCCGGATTTCCACATGTCCTCGGTCAGCCAAGCGCAATGATGCCCCACACCCGGATCTGCCGGTGGTCTAGGGTGGATCGGTGGTGAGAAAGTCGCGACCGGGCGCGGTCGCCGTCGTGCTCGCCGCAGGCAGCGGCACCCGGATGGGCGCCGACCGCAACAAGGCGTATCTGCCCTTGGCGGGCCGACGGATGCTGTCGTGGTCGTTGAGTTCGATCGCCGAGGTTCCCGAACTGGTGCGCACCATCCTGGTGATCCGGGCCGACGATCGTGCCCGGGCCACCAGCACCCTCGACCGTGAGGTGCCGGATCTGCCGGTCGAGATCATCGACGGCGGGTCGTCGCGGCACCAATCCGAGTACCGCGCTTTGCAATACCTCGCCGCCGATATCGAATCGGGGGCGGTCGACATCGTGCTCATCCACGACGCCGCCCGCCCGCTGGCCGGTCCGGGCATGATGCGTTCGGCGATCACCGTGGCCCGTCAGTTCGGTGGTGCGGTGCCCGGGGTGGAGGTCCGCGACCTGGTCACCATGGACGAGGCCGGGAATCTCGGTGACCTGCGTCCCGAGGACCGCCATGTCCGTGTGCAGACACCCCAGGCGTTCCAGGCGCTGCCGCTGTTGCACGCCTATCGTGCCGCCGACGCCGAACAGTTCGAGGGCACCGACACCTCCTCGAGCGTGGAGAAGTTCTCCGATATCGAAGTGCGTTCCTTCCAGGGTGACCCGAGGAACATGAAGGTGACCTTTTCCCAGGATCTGTTTCTGGCCGAGCGGCTGCTCGCCGGCGCCCATCACCGGCTCAAGTGACGAGTTGAAAGGCCACCGATGGAGGGACGTGAGTTAGCGCAATTACGGTGCAGCGAGTGCGGTTTGGAAACCGAGCACACCTTGCGGTACGCGGGCCGGCTGCTGGTGTCCACCGAATGCGGCAACTGTGGCGCGCAGCGGCACCATCCCGAACACGACCTGCGGCACGCCTATATCCACGATCTGGAACTGCGCGTGTTGTCGAAACCGGGCCGGTGGGTGAATCGGCTGCGCCGGCACCCCGTGCAGACATTGGTGGCGCTGCCCGGGGCCGTGCTGAGCCAGCCGGTGAAGATCCTGCGGGAGATCGTCACCGTATTGCGGGGCTGAATCGCTCAGCGTTGCTGGGCCAGCCGGCAGCCCAAGATCGCGTCGGCGAGCTCGATATCGCGAGGGATATCGAGGATGAACGCGTCGGGATCCCCGTCGATGACGGCGGGTGCCACCCCGGCGCGGCGGGCCAGGGTGAGTTCGTCGAAATCGTCGGCCGCCTCGACGCCGGCCAGCATCGCGGTCAGATGCCGACGATGGAAACCGCGGGGATACTGCGCCGAACGCAGCCGCGAGCGGTCCACCGTTTCGGTCACCGCGCCGGCCGCGTCCACCGTTTTGACGCTGTCGACCATCGCCAGGGCGGGAACGACGACATCGTTGCCGTCGCGCAACCCATCCAGTACCCGGTCGGCCAGGTCGGTGGAGGCCAGCGGCCGCCGAATATCGTGTACCAGCACGTATTCCACGGCGTCGTCGACCTGCGCCAGGGCCGCCGACAGGCAATCCTCCCGGGTCGCCGTGCCGGGCACCGAGGTCACCTTGACCCGCACGTCATGGGCGGCCAGCACGGCCTTGACGTCGGCATGCAGCGCCTCGGCGACGGCGATGACGGCGTCGGCGTCGGGACGTCCGGCCACGATCCGGCTCTGCAGGCACTGCACCAGCGGCACGGTATCGCCGAAGCGGGTGAACAGCAGCTCCCGGTTGGTGGTCAGCGAGGCCGGGATCGGCACGATGAGCGCCCAGTCCGGTCGCTCGCGGCCGTGGCTACGGGTCGCGGTGGTGCTGTGCCACCGGGGCAGCCGCGCATGGGGCAGCGGGACGTTGCCGAATTTCTGATTCGCCACCGCCCACCTCCTCCCGCTCGCTCCGGTCACAGCATGCTAGCGGAACGTGCGGGCGGTGCCCGGTCAGGCGTCGAGGTCGCGAGCCACCAGGTCGGCGATCAGGGCGACGGTGTCGTCGTCATCGGCGGTCACCGTGACCGGGGTGCCGTGGCCGGCGCCCAACGTCATGATCATCAGGGCCGAGCCCGCGTCGACCGGGTCACCCCCGTCCCGGGCCAGGGTCACCGTGCCTCCGGCCTTGGCGGCCGCCTCGGCGATGATGGCGGCGGGGCGGGCGTGCAGCCCGACCGATGAGCCGACGGTGACGGTCTTGTTCGGCATGGGATCCCTTTCAGGTGTGGTGATCAGCTGTGGGTGTGCAGCGGTTTGCCCGCCAACGCGAGATGCGCTTCCCCGACGGCTTCCGACAGGGTGGGGTGGGCGTGGATGTGTTGGGCCACTTCGTCGGGGCGGGCATCCCAGTTGACGATCAGCTGGGCTTCGGAGATCAGTTCGCCGACGCGTTTGCCGACCATGTGCACGCCGAGGACGGGACCGCCCTTGGCGGCCACGACTTTCACGATGCCCGACGACCCGAGGATCCGGGCCTTACCGTTGCCGGCCAGGTCGTAGACGACGTCCTCGACCTGGTAGCCACGCTCGGTGGCCATCTTCGTGGTCATCCCCACCGAGGCCACTTCGGGATGCGAGTAGGTGACTCGCGGAATACCCGGATAGTCGATCGGCGCCGGGTCCAGACCGGCGAGGGTCTCGGCCACCATGATCCCCTCGGCGAACCCCACATGGGCCAGCTGCAAGGTGGGAATAACATCGCCGACGGCGAAGATGGACGGTACCGACGTGCGGCAGTGCTCGTCGACCTTGAGGTAGCCACGGTCGGTTTCGAGACCGACCGTGTCCAGGCCGATACCCTCGGTGACGGGTGCCCGGCCGATCGCCACCAGCACCAGGTCGGCGGACAGGGTGGATCCGTCGTCCAGGGTCACGGTGACACCCTCGGCCGATGGCGTCGCATCGGTGACCTTGGCTCCCAGCCGCAGCGAAATGCCTTGGCGGGTGAACGCTTTCTCCAGCGACGCGCTGGCGGCCTCCTCTTCGGTCGGCACCAGATGCGGGAGGGCTTCGATGATCGTCACGTCCGCGCCGAACGAGTGCCACACCGTGGCGAATTCGCAACCGATGGCTCCGCCGCCGAGCACGATGGCGCTGCGCGGGACGGCGTCGAGGTTCAGTGCCTCGTCGCTGGTGATGATCCGTCGGCCGTCGGCGGTGATACCGGGGATGTGGCGGGGCACCGACCCGGTGGCGATGACGATGTGGGCACCCGAGACGCTGCGTTCGGCGCCGTCGGGCAGTGTGACCGTCACCGTGGTCGGTGAAACCAGCCGACCCGTGCCGGCGATCAGTTCGATGCCGCGGCCGGCCACCAGCCCGGACAGGCCGCGGAACAATGCGTTGACCACGCCGTCCCGGTACCTGCCCACCCCGTCGGGGTCGATGTGGTCCAGGCTGGCCCGTATGCCGAAACGGGCGGATTCCCGCACGGTTTCGGCGACCTCGGCCGACTGCAACAGGGCCTTGGTGGGTATGCAACCGCGGTGCAGGCAGGTGCCGCCGAGCTTGTCCTTCTCGATGACCGCGACGCGCATGCCGAGTTCGGCGGCCCGTAACGCCGCGGCGTAGCCGCCGCTGCCCCCGCCGAGCACGATCAGATCGACGTCGGACGTGTCGTCCCTGCCGGACATGGTGGTTCTCCTTGTGAGCGATATGCCGGACGAAGGGTCAGAGCAGCAGTCGGCGCACGTCACCGAGTAGGTGACCCAGATGGCTGGTGAACCGCGCCGCCAGAGCGCCGTCGATGATGCGGTGGTCGTAGGACAGGCTCAACGGCAGCATCAGCCGCGGAACGAATTGCTCGCCGTCCCATACCGGTTCGGTCCGGCTCTTCGACACCCCGAGGATTGCGGCTTCGGGGCTGTTGACGATCGGCGTGAACGCCGTGCCACCGATTCCGCCCAGGCTGGACACGGTGAACGTGGCGCCGCGGACATCGTCACCGGACAGCTTTCCGTCGCGGGCCCGTGCCGACACGTCCGCCAGATCCCGGCTCAGCTCGGTGATGCCCTTGCGGTCGACGTCCCGGATCACCGGCACCACCAGTCCGTGCGCGGTGTCCACGGCCACACCGAGGTGGTAATAGTGCTTGAGCACCAACGCATCCTGCGTTGCCGCCAGTGAGCTGTTCACCCGCGGGTGAGCCTTGAGTGCGGACACCACCGCCTTGAGCAGGAATGCCAGCAGGGTGACCCGGGTGCCCTCCAACTTGGCCGCCGCGTCGAGTTCGCGCCGGTAGGCGTCGAGTTCGGTGATGTCGGCGGTGTCGTGCTGGGTGACGTGCGGAATGGTCGTCCAGGACCGGGTGAGTGCGGCGGCCGAGACCTTGTTGATCCGGCTGAGGCTCTGCGTTGTCGTCTCGCCGAAGGCATCCTGGTCGCCGTTGTCGGCGGTCGCCGTCGGTACGGCGGGCGCTGGTGTGGGGGTGACCGCGTCGCTGGTGGTCTTGGGTGCGGCCTTCTCGACGTCGCCGACGGTGATCAGCCCGTCGGGCCCGGAGCCGACGATCGTGTTGATGTCCACCCGCAGTTCGCTTGCCCTGCGCCGGGCGAACGGTACGGCCGGCCGCGGCCCCCGTCGCGACGGGGGAGTGGCCGCCGGCACTGCCTGCGCCGCGGCGTGGGCGGTCACGAGGGCTGGCTCCGGCTCGGGCGCCGAGCCGCTGTCGAACAGCCCGTCGAGCAGATCGTCGGCGTCGCTGGTGATGTAGGCCAGTGGCTCACCGACACCCAACACCTGGTCGGGTTGGGCGAGCAAGCGTGACAGCGTGCCTTCGACCGGTGATTCGACCTCCATGTCGACCTTGTCGCTGGCCACCTCACACACCACATCGCCGGCTTTGACGGCCTCGCCGGGTTCCCGACGCCACACCAGGAAGGTGCCCTCCGTCATCGTCATCGACATCTTGGGCATCACCAGGGGAATCTCCCGCATCAGCTGGTCCTCACGAGCTCTCGTGCGGCGGTGATGATGTCGTCGACCTGCGGCACGCTGGCCTTCTCCAGCTCCGGTGCGTAGGGGATCGGCGCGTCCAGGCCGCACAACCGCTTGATCGGGGCCAGCAGGCTGTAGATGGCATCGGAGCCGGCGATCCGGGCCGCGATCTCGCCGACGAACCCGCCGGTCATGGGCGCCTCCTGCACCAGCAGCACGCGGCCGGTGGCCCGCACCGCATCCAGCACCGTGTCTTCGTCGAACGGCACCAGGGTGCGGGGGTCCACCACCGTCACCCCGATTCCTTCGGCAGCCAGCGTCTGGGCGGCGGCCACCGACTTGCCGACCATCACCCCGGTGGCCACGATCGTCAGGTCGTCACCCTCGTGCCGAATGGCCGCCTTGCCCAACGGAACCCGCTCGTTTCCGGCGGGCACCGGTCCGCTGGTGCGATAGAGCAGCTTGTGTTCGAGCACGATCACCGGATTGGGATCGTCGATCGCCGACAGCAGCAAGCCCTTGGCGTCGGCGGCGGTGGCCGGCAGCGCCACCTTCAGACCGGGAACATGGGCGAACCAGGCTTCGAGTGACTGTGAATGTTGGGCCGCCGCGCCGGTTCCGGAGCCGGACGGGGCGCGCAGCACCATGGGCACGCTGGCGGCGCCGCCGAGCATGAAGTGAATCTTGGCGGCCTGGTTGACGATCTGGTCCATCGCCTGGTTGGTGAAGTCGGAGAACTGGATCTCGACCACCGGACGCATGCCGCACATCGCCGCGCCCACCGCCGCGCCGACGATGCCGAGCTCGGAGATCGGGGTGTCGCGGATGCGGTCGGCGCCGAACTTCTCCAGCAGTCCCTTGGTGACGCCGAACGCCCCGCCGTAGATGCCGATGTCCTCGCCCAGCACGAAAACGCGTTCGTCCTCGGTCATGGCGACAGTCAGCGCTTCGCGTACCGCGTCGGAGTAGGACATCTCGGTGACACCCTCGGAGCGGGTGGCGTCGAGTTCGACAGTGGTGGAAGTGCTCACGCTGACTCCTGTACGGGTGCGTACACGCCGGAGAGCAGCTCGTCGGCGCGGGATGGGGCGGCCTCGTTACCGGCTTTGATCGCCGCGCGGATCGCATCACGGGCCGCGGCGCGCACCGCCTCGATATCGGCCTGGGTCAACGCGCCGTGCTCGAGGGCGGCGGCCTCGAACCGGCCGATCGGGTCCTTGGCCCGCCACGCGTCGATCTCCTCGCGGGTGCGGTAGAGGTTCTGGTCGCTCTTGGAATGCCCCTTGTACCGGTAGGTGACCGCCTCGACCAGGGTGGGCCCGTGCCCGGCGCGCGCCCGCGCGACGGCCTCGCTGACGGCGTCGAAGACCTCCTGGACGTCGTTGCCGTCGACCGTGACCCCGGGCATCCCGTAGGCAGCGGCGCGGTCGCTGACCCGCGGCACGGCCATCGACAGTGCGCTCGACATGGACATGCCGTAACCGTTGTTCTCGCAGACGAACACCGCGGGCAGCGCCCACACCGCGGCCAGGTTGAGGCCTTCGTGGAAGGCGCCCTCGTTGGTGGCGCCGTCACCGAAGAAACTCACCGCGACGTTGGTGGTGTTGCGGAGTTTCTGGGCCAGCGCCGCGCCCGCGGCGATGGGGATTCCGCCGCCGACGATGCCGTTGGCGCCCAGGTTGCCGGTGTCGACGTCGGCGATGTGCATCGAGCCGCCCCGGCCCCGGCAGTAACCGGTTTCCTTGGCCAGCAGCTCGGCCATCATCCGGTCGAGCTTGGCGCCCTTGGCGATGCAGTGGCCGTGCCCACGATGGGTCGAGGTGATCAGATCCTCGCGGGTCAGCGCCAGGCAGGCGCCGGTGGCGACGGCTTCCTGGCCGATCGACAGGTGCATGGTGCCGTGCATCAGGCCGCGGGCGAACAGGTCGTCGACCGCCTCCTCGAACCGACGGATCTCCCACATGGTGGTCAGCACCCGCCGCGACAGTGCGGTATCGGCGACCAGTCGCGGTGGCGCAGTAGTTGATTCGGTTGTCATGGTGTCGCCTTTCACGTCGAGGGTCGAGGTGTCAGGCGACATGCGCGCCACCGGCGATCGCGATCGGCAGCGGAACACCGGCCAGGAGCTTGTCCTGCAGCTGGCGCAGCGCGGCGATGGTGGTGCCGGGGCGCAGCTCGACGTCGTCGGCGGTGATCACCGCATCGGCGGGGACGTCGCGCAGCATCGTGGCGCCTTCGAGCAGGCCGAGCGGCACCAACCCCTGATCCTTTGTCGCCTGGGCCGATTCGATGACGCCGTACACGGTGGTGCCGCCGATCCCGTCGATCGTGTCACCGGCCTTCAGGTCGCGTTTGGCGCCGGCGACCACTTCGGCGTTCCAATGGGACGGCGCGAGGCTGGCCTTGCGGTCCAGGACGGCCTCGGCGATGGTGAGGGGCGCCTCGATGCTGGCCAGGTGGTAGGGGCGGTACAGCGTGAAATACGGCCCCGGTCCCATCTTGAGGTAGGTCATCTCGTCGGCGACGATGTCGTCCTGGGTCCGCACTATCGCGAACACGCCTGGGGCGACGTCGCCGGTGCAGTAGTCCACGACACCGGCCCGGTCCAGGACGCCACCGTCGTCGGTGGTGCGGAAGGTGGTGGACAGTTCCTCGATGCTCGACGGCGGTCCGTACATCCCGCGGGTGCTGACCTCCAGGCCGGTGGCGTTGGCCAGCGCGGCCATCTCGATCATCGCCTTGGACCCGTCGACGAAGCTGCACAGCATCTTCGGGTTCATGTGCTTGCTGTTGGCCTCCGCGGTCAATTCCTGCGGCGTGGCATGCGGATTCAACGGATTGTTCTTACCCTTGCCGGCGCAGACCACCTCGAAGGCCAGATCGCGGGCGAAGTCGACCAGGCGCTTCGCTTCGGCAGGTTCGTCGCCGCGGCACACGCTGTAGATGCGTCCGGTCTGCTTGGCGATCGAGGACAGCAGGTAGCCGATGGTGACGTCGCATTCGACATTGAGCAGGGCGATGTCCTTGCCGGCGAGCAGGCCGCTGAACGCCACTTGCGCTCCGACCTCGGGGACACCGGACGCGTCGACCACGACGTCGACCGGCAGTGCGGTCAGCAGCGCGGCGTCCTCGACGGCGACGGTGCCGCCGGCTTCGATGGCCTGTGCGAGTTCTGCTATCTCGCTACCGGTTTGGGGGTCGGCGCCGGCTTTGCGCAGCGCGTCGGCGGCCCGGCCGGGCACGACGTCCGCAACGGCGGCGATCTGCATACCGGCGATACGGCCCACCTGGGCGATGAAACCCAGACCCATCTGCCCGGCGCCGACCAGGCCGACGCGGATGGGCCGGCCCAGTTCGTTCTGGCGGGCGATGAGACGTTCGGTGTAACTCACGGGAACTCCTTAATGGGGTGGTCTAGGCGGTGGGTGTTCGGGTCACCACACGGAATGTGCTGCCGGGCACCAATCTCGGCGGGGTGAGGTTCGGTAGGCAGACGTCGCCGCCCAACGGTGGCGACGTCTCACCGTTGAACTTCAGGTCGATGTGACCGAGGTTGACCAGATTCTGGTTGGCGACATGGCCGACGGCCAGGATCGGGAACTCCTGGTCGTCGAGGACGATGACGTCGCCGACGACGAGCCCGCCGTCGGCGACCTCGGGCCGGTGCAGGACGCTCATATCGTGCAGTTCGACCGGGGCGTTCTCGCCGAAGAAGACCAGCATGCCCTGCTCGGCGAAATCCCGTACCAGGGAACCGACCTGGGTCACGGTGGTGGAGTAGCGCACGACCTGCGCCTGCACGTCGGTCACTGGTCGATCGCCTCGATCTCGCCGGTGCCCACGTGCGAGACGAAGTTGGTCTCCTTGATGAAGTTGGCCAGCGGCCCAGACGGGGTGGCGGCGTTGATGTCGATGGTCAGGACGTTCTTCATCGGGTAGACCCCGATGCGGGCGGTCCCGCCGCAGTCGATCACGGCGACGGCCACCTTGTCGAAGGGCGCCGAGCTGCGGAATCCGTCGAAGGCTTCCCCGCCGGTGAGGTCGGCGATGCGTTGCGCCACCGGATGGATGCCGCCGCCGGTCACCGAGTAGATCAGTGGACGATCGTCGGTGGGTTTGATGACCAGCGGGCCTCCCCACCCGTTGCGGCCTTTGCTGACCTTTACTGCTTTGTAATCGGCCATGGGTCGTTTCCTTTCTGGCGGTGGGGGTTACGCGTACAGGCCGAAGCTGGCGAAGTACGCGATGACGACTGCGGCGGGGCCGGTGATCATGCGGGAGAACAGCACGGCCGGCACCCCGATCTCGACGGTTTCGGGTTCGGCCTCGCCGAGGGAGAGGCCGACCGGGATGAAGTCGCAGCCCACCTGGCCGTCGATGGCGAAGAGCGCGGGCAGCGCGTACTGCGGCGGGATGTTGCCCAGGCCGATCTGGACGCCCAGCAGGGTGCCGATCACCTGCGCGATGACCGCGCCGGGGCCGAGCACCGGTGACAGGAAGGGCAGGCAGACGATGACGGAGATCAGCAGCAGGCCAGGAAGGCCCGACGCCAGCGGCGCCAAATGCTCGGCGATGAAGTCACCGATCCCGGTGGCTTGGATGAAGCCGATCAGGAACGCGATGAAGGCGATGAACGGCAACACGTTCTTGATGACGGTGTCGATCGTCTCGCGGCCGGACTGGTAGAAGACGTTGACGACGTTGCCGACCGCGCGGCCCAGCCCGGTCAGGCCCCCGGCGATCTTGTCGAAGGCTCCCCGGGTCTTGGCAGAGGCCGAAACTTTGCCCTGATCTGTGGCGTCAGCGGTGATTTCGCTCATGGTCGTTGGTCCTTATGCCGGGGAAGGGGCGGCGGTGGTCGGGGAGCCTTGTTGGCGTTCCTTACGTCGGGTCAGGATGCCGACCATGAGGTCGGTCACGATGCCGCGCAGGAAGATGACGATCAGGCCGACGTAGAAGTAGCGGACCGCGAGATCGGCCACCGGCAGGTTCAATTTGGTGATGCCCGCGGCGATGCCGGCATACACGAAATACTCGCCGGCGTTGGCGTGCGGGAAGATCGCGGTGATCGGATGGCAGAAGCTCACCGCGGCGTCGTAGAACGCGGCTTTGCGGCGCTCCGGCAGGAACCGGCCCATCGTGTAGGCCATCGGGTTGGTCAGGAAGAACATCGACAGCACGGGCAGCACCAGATAGCGCAACGGAAGGTACTGGATTCCTGGCCGTCCGGCGATGACACCCACTTTCTCGATCCGTTCGGTGCCGATCAGCCGGATGAGGGCGTTGACGGCGGTGAGCAGGACGATCAGCAGCGGGATGATGCCGGTGACCAGGCCGACGAAGGTCTCGGCTCCGGCCTTGAAGATGCCGATGAATGCTTCGGCCCAACCCGCCAGCACTCCGTTGAAACCACTGGGCGGCGCCGGTGCCTCCTCTGCGAGCAGAGTCAGCCCTAGGGCAATGGACATGTCGTTCCTGTCTGAGAGTGATGGGTAGGGGGATTCGAAGGGTGGTAAGCCTCAGGCCGCCGCGACTTTCCGCTTTCGGGCGTTGTGCTCGACGTACAGCGTGGCCGCGTGCGTCACGGCCTGGGCGGTGCGGTGATCGAGCCCGCCGACGGGTCCCTCGGTCAGCTGGCCGACCGGCAGCCCGGTCAACGCGGGGCATGCCTTGGCGCGAGAGAACACGGTGTAGCCGTTGAGGATTCGCGAGTCGGTTACCACACCGTCGCGCAGCGCGAGGGCGGCGTAGGCGCGCAGCCCGCGCCGCTTGCCGCGGCCGATGAACACCACTCCGTGGCTGCGGAGGGCGGCGATGTCGGCGAGGAATCGCTTGGATTGCCACCAGCTCATCAGCATCTGGGTGGCCCAGAGGCCGGCGAAGACCAAGGTGAAAGTCATCATTGAGGTCACATTCCTTCCGTACCGAGTCGAGGGGTGGCGGCGTCGAGGGCCAGCGCCGCGCGGGCGGCGGCCTCGTCGCAGATCAAGACGTCGAGGTGGCCGCCGCGCAACGCACCGACCAGGCCGGGGGCCTTCACCCGGCCCGACGTCACGCCCACCACCATCGGCACGCGGCGCAGGTCGTCGAGGTCGACGGCGATGACGTGGTCGTGGACCGCGCGCGAGGCGACCGGCGCACCGTTGATGTCGTAGTAACGCGCGCAGATGTCGCCGGCGGGGGACATGGCGTCCAGTTCGGCGCGGTCGGCCGGGCTGAGCGCCATCGCGTCGATGATCGCCGCCGACGAGCTGTCGCCGTAGGTGCCGACGCCGACGAAGGCGATATCGGCGGACTTTGCGGCGTCCAGGGCGCTGGACACGGAACGTTCGCTGAGGAATGCCTCGACCGCGGTGAGGTTGGCGACCAGTGCCGGAGCGTGCAGGTAGCGATACCGGGCACCGAGCCGAGTTGCCAATTCCCGTACCAGTTCCTGGCCGGTGACTCCCGCGTCGACCGCGGACAGGCCGCCGACGAGTTGGACCACCTCCACGTCGTACTGCCGACTGGCGGTGACCGCCCACACCATGGCTTGCAGTGCGGTGCCCCACGACAGTGCCAGGCGCTGGCCGTCTTGGATGTTGTCCAGGAGCCATTGCGAGGACAGCTTCGAAACCGTTTGGGCGGGTGTGGAACCGGGGGTGTGGGCCGCCACCTGGCAGTCGTGCAGACCGAAGCGCTGTTTGAGTTCGGCCTCCAGGGTGTCGCGGCGCTCGGTGCCGTCGATGATGCGGATCTCGACGATGCCCTGTTCCCGAGCGGCGGCCAGCATCCGTGACACGTTGGACCGGCTGGTCCCCAGCACCGAGGCGATTTCCTGCTGTGAGGCGCCGTCGAGGAAGTACATCCGAGCCGCTTTCACGAGGTCCTCGCGGACCCGCTCTGCAACCATCGTCACATCCGTTCCGTCACTGTCACATCTGACAGAGACGGTTGTATCATGTGATCCACACCATAAACAAGGGCGAATGTGAACTGGATCTTTGCGTGAGTGGCATCAATCAGGGCACAGGCGTGCACAAACGTTCACGTTTGACAGTGCGCGTGGCACCGCGGGAGAGGTCGGCCGGGTTTGCCCAGTTCGGTGCTGTGGGTGCAGCGAAATCGCGCTGCACGTGGCTCAAGCTCTGCCGTTGATCACCCAACGGCAAACCGCATCAGCGGTCGCGGTTAGCCCAACCGCCGTCGCTGGTGCTGACCCGCAGCCATTCGTGCTCCCAGGCGGCGAGGCGGCGACGGTCGAGGAGATGTCGCACCAGTAGGTAGAGCGCGGCGCAGACGGCGATGATCGACACCCAGATCGCGATGCCATAGGCGACGGCCTGGCTCGCCGCATCGCTGTGCGACAACGGTGCAGCCGTGGGATCGCCGTTCTGGTCGAGCCAGATGCGCAGGTGATCACCGGGCCGTGCGATCGCCCGGGTACGCACATCGGCCGTTCGGTCCGCAAAGGCGGCCTTCCACTGCACGCGCACGGTGCGTGAGGCACTCGGCATGCGGGACGGCGAGGCGGTCGTCGTCGGCGGCAGCACCACGGCATCGACGGGCTGCAGGGTGCGAAGCTGCGCCTCGGTGCGGCTGAGCATCGCGGCTTGATGGGCGCGGGCGGGGACGACGCACATGGGGATCGCGAAGATGGCCACGACGATGGCGAGCGCCAGCGCGCGCGCCTGGACGCGGTCGCTGCGGCGCAATAGCGGGTGGCTGCCGGCGAGGCATCGCAGCCATGCCGACAAGCGGCTGTGTCGTGTGGTCACTGCTCAGGACCATTCCCATGTAACGGCCATGTAAACCAGTCTGGCACCGCGGCACTGGGACAGTGGCATCAGAATCGGCCGCTGCGGGCAATCTCACATCCCGGTTCCGGTGACGTCACGGCCGCAGAATGGTCAGTGAGTTGTCGATCTTCTTGAAACCGTCGAAGGTCTTGGCGTCCACGCCGAACACCGCGCCCAGAACGCGGGCGGGCAGCTTGGTCAACGCGGCACCGATGCCGATGTCGTCCTTGCCTTCGGCGGTACTGGCGTTGAACACGATCACCACCTGCAGATCCTCCGAACCTCGGTTTTCGAAGTAGTGCAACGACCCTTGCGGCGCGAACACCAGATCCCCGGTGCGCGCCTCGAAGTCCTGGGTGTTGCCCTGTGGATCGAGCACCGTCCACGTCGCGGTGCCGGCGGTGACGACGTTGATCTCCCAGGCGCTGGGATGCCAATGCGGTTCCCGGATGGCGCCCGGCTGCAAGGTGACCAGCGCGGCGCTGGCCTGCTGACCGGCCAGGATCGGGAAGTTGTCCTCGCTGGCTTGGCGCAGGTTGCCACCGTCGAAGGTCAGCGGCGCCATGGCGCCGAGATGAAAGAGATGCGACTGGTTGGTGATCGTTTCGGCGGGGATGCGCGGATCGCCGAAACGGTTGTCGCTCATGGTCATCGAAGGGTCCTCCGTGGTCGTCTCGGGAGACAGCGCTCGGTTCAGCCCGAGCCCGCCCGCGGCTGCGGCGCCGACAGCCCCCGCGCCACCGAGGAAGAGTCGCCGGTTGAATGTCATGACACGATGAAACAACCCGACGGAGCCCGCCGCGTCCCGGCTAGTGGCCAAATCGGCTACCGGCTAGCGGGAACCGATGGAGGTCACGGACAACTGGGGTAGATCGACATGACCGTCGACACGAACACGTCCGCGACGGTCGCGTCGCCCTGGATCACCTGGGCGTAGTCGCGCTTCGCCTGCTCGACCGATTGCCCGTTCTGCAGCCGTGCGCACAGCAGGTGCGCGTCGCGCGCCGTCATACGCGGATTCTCGATCGAGAGGCCCTTGGATCGCAGCGTGGTGATCAGTCGCTGGTCGTATTCGGCCAGCTGGGCGGGGGAGAGCTCGCCGGACGGTGTCGCTGCTGTCGTGGTGGGCGCTGCCGGCGCGACGGTGGGACGATCCTGGATCCGACGCACGCCGAGCACCACCGCCGCGGCAATCACCGCCAGGCCCACGGCGACGATCACTGCGATGACTCGTTTGCGGGACGGCTTGTCACCGCGGGGCGCGCTCATGAGCCGCAGTGTATGCGGGAAATCAATTGGTGTCGTTGACCCTTCGCTTCCGGGCTATCGCTGGCGAGCCGTCCCGGCGTCGCGCCGGTGACCATCTAGGATGACCGCATGGCGCTGAAGATCGATCCGCAGGTTCTCGACGGCCTCAGCCGATTCGCCAGCGCAGACGCGGTGACGCCCCCGGTGGGCGATGTCGCCACCCGCCGCGCCAACAGCGCCGAACTGTTCGAGCGGCTCGCCGCAACCCGAACGCCGACGCCGGGGATCGAACGCACCGACTACACCGCCACCGCCTATGACGGTGCCGAGATCGGCTTGGCGTGGTTCGCCGGCGCGTCGCCCTCCGGTGCCGCCGTGGTGTACCTGCACGGGGGCGGCATGATCCTGCCGATGCAGCGCCTGTACGACGGCGCGATGCGGGCGTACGCGGCGGCCAGCGGTGCGTCGATGCTGCTCGTCGATTACCGGGTAGCTCCGGAACATCCGCACCCCACACCGGTCGAGGACTGCTACACCGGCTTGGTGTGGCTGGCCGAGCACAGCGAGGAACTGGGCATCGACCCGACGCGTATCGCGGTGATGGGGGACAGTGCCGGCGGTGGTCTGGCCGCCGGGGTCGCCCTGCTGGCTCGCGATCGGGGCGGACCCGCACTGGCCCAGCAGATCCTGATCTACCCGATGCTCGACGACCGGACAGTAGAGCCGGATCCGCAACTGCCGCCGGAGTATCTGGTGTGGAACTACGAAGACAACCGCACTGGGTGGGGTGCCCTGCTCGGTGATGCGGCGGGTGGTCCTGACGTGTCGCCGTACGCGGCGCCGGCGCGGGCGACCGATTTGGCCGGGTTGCCGGACACCTACATCGATGTCGGCGATCTCGACATCTTCCGCAATGAGAACATCGACTACGCGCGCCGCCTGATCGACGCCGGTGTCCCCACCGAGCTGCGGGTGCTGCCGGGCTGCCCGCACGCATTCGAGGCGTTCGCCGAACAGGCGGCGGTATCGCAGCGGGTGATCGCCGACCGGCTGCACAGGTTGAGCAGTCTCTGACGTCATAGTGGTGGTGCCGCGGCGGGGGAGCGTGGCATAGTTGACGAACCGGGTTGATGCCGTCGCATCCCCGGCCTTCGGGTGGTTCATGTTCACCCATTCCCTGGACGTCAAAACACCAACTGGCAGAAGGAAATTCGGCATGTCCGCATACGGATTTACCAGTGGCGCCGAGCGCGCCGTGATCGAGTGCATGCTCGACCGCAACCGGCAAGCCCTCATCGAAACCGTGCGCGGGTTGTCCGACGGCGAGGCCCGCAGACGCCTGGTGCCGTCGTTGACGACACCGATTTCGTTGATCAAGCATGCCGCCGCGGCGGAACGGATCTGGTTTCAGCGGTTCTGGGCGGGGCTCGATGCGTCCGACTGCGACGGCTACTCCGAACGCGACGAAGGCACCTTCGCCGTGGCCGACGGCGAATCGCTGTCCGATGTCATCGCCGAATTCGAACGTGCCAGCCGGCGATCGCGGGAGATCGCCTCGCGTTTCGGGCTCGATGACACCAAGGACAACCCGCGCGAGGGCACGGTGAGTATGCGATGGACGTTGCTGGCGATGATCGAGGAGTTCGCGCGGCACGCCGGTCACGGTGACATCCTGCGCGAACAACTGGATGCCGCAAGCACTTCGGGTTCAGTGTGATGCTGACCGAATCAATCGGTGCATGATGCGCAGCGCGCATTGCAGCTCGCACTTGACGACCGATTCCGGCATCCCGAGGTCGGCGGCGATCTCGTGGGTGGTGCGGCCGCCGAAATAGGCTCGGCGGATCAGGTCACGGTGCAGGGGTGGCAGTGACCTCAAGGCGGCGACGACCGTGGCCCGGTCCGGCCGCGACGCGGCATTGTCGGCGGGCACGCCAACGACGTGAATGGTGATCACCGACTAGCTCGGGCGGCCACGGCCGGTCGCTGGTTCGCTGCCGTCACCGTTGGCGGCGCCCTGCATTTCGAGCATGTACGTCAGGATGAAGTCGTGTGACGAGGCGAGGTGGTCGCGCGTCAGCTGCCCTGCCGCCACGGCGTCACCCCGTTCCACGGCGTGCAGGATGCTCAGGTGCTCGGCATCGAGGTGCTCGGTCTGACCGATGACCTCCAGGTGGACGTACATGTACCGGTCGGTGAGGCGCCGCAGTTGTTCGACGAGTTCGATCATGCGGGGACGGTTGGCCCGTCGATAGACGGCCGCGTGGAAGGCGGCATTGGCCGCCAACCACCGGCGGGCGTCGGTCTGTGTGCGCATGATGTCGAGCTCGCGTTGCATCGAAAGAACGTCTGCCCGGCCGACATTCGGCACTGCGAGCTGGGTGGCCAGAGGTTCGATCGCCTGGCGCAACTCGTAGAGCTCCTGCAGCTCCGCGATCGACATTCCGGTCACGACGGCGGTGGCGTTGGTGCTGGGCCGGACGAGTCCCTCCCCGGCCAGGATGGCGAGGGCGTCGCGTACCGGGATCCGGCTGACGCCGAATCGTTCGGCCGTGCCCTGCTGGGACAGTCGCGCGCCCGGCGCAACGTCCCCCTGCAGAATTTCGGCCCGCAGCACTGACGCCACGCGGCCTGCGGCGTTCTCATTTCCCATAGCTGCTCCCTGGATACGATCTATAAAAATTGTATACAGCGAGCGCGTGGGCAAGCATCGGAGTGCTTGCTGTCCAAGGCGCTCAGACGCAGTGAGCAGGCATATTGGGAATGTGCTGTATTCGCCACGATGGAGCGGATCGCGCCTCGGACGGCGCGACGGCCGGAACCGGAGGCAGTCGCGGTGCCGACCGATCCCATGCGCGCGCAACCCGCCCATCGCTGTCGGCCTCGGCGCGTGCGAAGATGCCTGTCGCGCCGATGCGCGACAGGGGCGGTAGCTCAGTTGGTTAGAGCCGGGGACTCATAATCCCTTGGTCGCGGGTTCGAGCCCCGCCCGCCCCACCGTGACGGTACATGAAGTCGGGTGATGGACGACAGGATTCATCGGTGGGTCGGCTGATGCTTTACACCTGTGTCGGTTGATCCTTGACACTCCCTGAATGAGAGCGATCGTGCGTTAGGCGCCAAATCGGCAACTCCGATGCAGGCGCTCGCAGCTAACGTTGCAACGATGGGTGGTGGAGCCGGTATCGGCGGCGGTGGCGATGAACTGTCGGATCCGGTGCGCGCGACCTACGACGCCGTGGCACGCGAATACGACAGGCAGCTTGGCGGCGAGCTGGCTGGTAAGCCGGTGGACCGTGCGCTGCTGCGAGCATTGGTGGAGCTGGTGGTCAGTGGAACGATCGCCGATGTGGGTTGTGGGCCGGGGCACGTGACACGCTTCCTGGCAGAGCTCCACACCGATGTCATCGGCGTGGACCTATCGCCTGCGATGATCGCAATCGCTCAGGAGCGTGCCCCGGCGGTGAGGTTCCGCGTGGGATCGATGCTGCGGCTTGCCGAGGCCGATGGTGCTTGGCAGGGCGCGGTTTCGCTGTACTCGATCATCCACCTGACTCCCGCCGAAAGGCTCACGGCATTTCGAGAATTCGCCAGGGTGATTCGGCCGGGTGGCTTCTTACTGCTCGCATTTCATGTAGACAGCCCGGACTTCGCGGTCGGACAGGTAAACCACATCACTGAATGGTTCGGACACCACGTCGAACTCGACGGGTACTTCCTCGATCCCGAGGAAATCGCTACCCAGGTGACCGCCGCGGGGTTCTCGCTGATCGCTCGAACAGACCGGGCGCCCACGCCCGGTGTCGAGTATCCGAGCCGACGCTGCTACCTGCTGCTGCAGCGCCGAAACTGAGCGCCTGGGTCGGTGACGAGTGCCGCTCTGATGGGGACGCCCACGACATCGCGCACCTAATGGCTGCCAGTTGCGAGTCTGTCGATCCACGGGTGACCCGGATGCACGAGGGAAAGCCACCCGGCCAGCCGATCCCTTCGAGACTCACCCAGCGCCGGTACGACGTTGTCGAAATCGAGCTGGTCCTTCTGACGCGAGTGCTTGGCTTTGAACAATAGCGCCACCTCGGGGATGACGTATGGAATGCCGTCGTCGGTGTGACGGATAAGTTCGTTGTAGGGCAGTCTGATTCGTCCGTCGCGCCGGCATACCCATTGATTGTCGGCGCTCGGTTCGCGGAACACGTCGAGACGGTAGATGCCCGTGGTGGGTTCGCGCAGCCAGGTTTGAAAGTGGTTGGCGTGCTCGACGGGGAATGGCCAGATTCGTCCATCCCCGACAACGTCCCATTCAAATCCAGGCAAGGCATCCATGACGTCGTCGAATCGTTGGGCCGGCACGGCGATTTCGATGTCGTCGTGATCGCGGGCAGCAGCATCGGTGAACAGGTGCAAGGCCCAGCCGGCGGTCACGCACCATGGGGCGGCAACCCCGTCGAGACGTTCTGCAACCTGCGCTGGCGTCCACGTACGCCATCGCTGGCTGATCTCGCGGTCGGAGATGGGCTGACCTGCCATCGTCACGCCCTCACCCCCTGATGCAACCACGGCGCATCGGTGCGCCCATGATCGAACGATTGGAGCTTAGCGTTTTCCAGTTTGACGAACGGTGCCCAGCTGCCGGTCAGGGTCGAACGGGTAGGAGGTCAGAGCGTGACCTCTTCGAGCCGGCCGGTCGCCACGTCGAAGATGAACCCACGCAACGACTCGTGCTTGGTGACGAAGGGACTGACCTCGATCCGGCGCAGGGACTGGCGTACGTCCTCGGCCAGATCGCTGAAAGCCTCGGCGCCCCAGGCGGGTTTGAGGCCGGTCTCGTCCTGGATGCCACGCTTGAAGTCGTCGTCGGTGAACGTCAGCATGCCGCAGTCGGTATGGTGGATCAGGATGATCTCCTTGGTGCCCAGCAGACGCTGGCTGATCGCCAGGGACCGGATCTCGTCATCGGTGACCACCCCGCCGGCATTGCGGATGACGTGCGCCTCGCCGTCACCGAGGCCGAGAATGCGGTAGGCGTCCATGCAGGCGAGCACTGCGACATGCTTGCTCGGCGGCAGCGGTAGCGGGCCCTGGAAGGTCTTGGCGTACTCCGCGTTGTTGGCCAACAGCTCATCGGTGACAGACATGTGCCGGACGCTAACAACGAGCGGCGCCGCGGACACGGGTCGGAATCAGCGTGAATCTTGCGACGGCCATCGAACGGTGTGACGTACGTCCGGAGCCGGGCACCGGAACTCCCTCACCGTTATGTTGTCACCGGACAACTCTTGTACTGCCGTACCACTGTGAAAGGTGGCGCCGTGGTGGCCACGCGCATCAGCGCCCTGGGTTTCGTCGCGATGTTCTCACTCACGTTCGGTGTCGTACCCGCCCGGGCAGCCGACACGCCTCCCGACGTGGTCGGGTTCTACCTGCAGGGCACCTGCCTGTGCAATACGGTCCCGACGGCACAGGAAGCGCTCGGCCTCGCCGACGGCTATCTCGAGGGCGCCGGACCGATCACCGGCGTGGGTTATCCCGCCGGACTGCTGTTCGCGCTCGACTCGGCGATCGGCGCCAGCGGGGTGAAGTCGCATCTGGACGCCGTGCCCGACGGCACCAAGATCACCCTGGCCGGGGTGAGTCAGGGCGCGATCGTGCTCAACTACGTCAAACAGTCACTCGCGCTGCAGATTACCCCGGCACGGCCAGCTGCCGATCTGTCGTTCGTGACCTTCGGTGATCCGATGAACACCACCGGCGGGATCGTGGCCAAGAACCCGCCGCTGTGGTTGTCGGTGCCGCCGGGGATCTTGCCGACCCGTTATGCGACCACCGAGATCGTCCGCGAGTACGACGGCCTGTCGGACTGGCCGGACCGCCCCACCGCATTGTCCGTGCTCAATGCGGTGATGGGCGTCGCCTACGTGCATCCCTTCTACGGTGAGGACGCCGATCCGGACAAACCGGGCACCTTGAAGACAGTCAACGTCAATGCCGCCGGCGGTACCACCACCCACTACGTGGTGCCGACGGCGGGCCTGCCGATCACCCAGCCGCTGCGGAACGTAGGCATCAACACCACCGCCGTCGACCGCTGGCTACGCCCCCAGATCGATCGTTCCTACAAGCACCGCCCCACCGTCGTCACCGCTGACACCGACACGTCGCAAACCGAACCGTCGCCCGCCGCCGCGGGAACTTCGGCGCGCCTTGCCGCCGCGACGCCGACAACGTCGCGCGCGCAGGCCGCGTCGAACAGCGTCGTGCCCCAGCCAGGCAAGGATGACGCCGACCTCGGCAGGCCGGTACGGCCGAAGCCCCGCCTGCCGAAGTTGTCACTCAAGGCACCGAGGTTCGCCCTGCCTTCACTGACTCGTCCTCATCGCTCCTCGAACGACGAATGACTCCGCCGACGATCGCGCCTTACGCGATGTCATGCAACTCGGCATACATCGGGTACTCGTCGTCCGGCATCACCACCACATCGCGCTGGAGCCAGTAGTCGGCCGGGTCCACTTCCATCGGGAGCGGGAAAGTGCCGGCGCCGTAGTCGAAGTCGTCATCGATCACCGGCGTCGCCTGCTCGGCGACGTCGGCGGGTTCCGCGTCGAGCGGCAGTGTCGTCACCATGGCTGTCTCCTTGCTGTCGAATGTGTTACCCGACCGGGGGCACCGAACATGGCAGACGCCCGCCCCGCTGACATTGACGGTCCGGGGGGCGGGTCGAGCTGCTATCGCTATGGGTCGTGCTCTGATATGCCTCCTTTCCTGTTCTCTTGATCCACACCACCCGCTCGACGCGGGGGAGACCCGGCCGGGCACCTGGGCCCGATGCGCAGCCAGATACCCGGGGTGCCGACATGCCCGGCGGCGTGCGGGCTCCGTGTTACGGGCCTGGCGCACAACGAATGGGATGAGGGTCTGTGCCGCCGGAAGGTCGGCCGTTCAGGTTCGGGGAGACCGTCCGGTGGCACCAGCGATATCGCCGTAGGAGAGGGATTGCTGCGTCATGGTCACCTCCACGATGGTTCCGAAGAGCTGATAACCGCGTGTCGACGATCTATGTCATCTGAGACAAGTTCTATATAGCACGCCCCGCGGCGGCGGGCAAGGACGTACGCGCCCTCCGTTCCGAAACCGAGAGTCGCCGGCCCTGAGGTCGAGTGTGCAGTGTCGCAACGTGTTTGGCTTGCGAGCTCGTTCCGATCGCCATTAAATTGGCACTCGTCGGTTAAGAGTGCTAACGCTTGCTGGTGACGCGGAAGGAGAGAACTTACGTGAGCGGCTCCGACTTGGTCAGGGACAACACCGTGATCGACCCCCTGCGCATCGCGATGATTGCGCCTCCGTATTTCGACATCCCCCCGAAGGCCTACGGCGGCACCGAGGCCGTGGTCGCCGAGCTGGCCGACGCCCTCACATCCAGGGGGCACCACGTCACCGTGATCGGCGCCGGCGACGGTAACGGCACGTCTGCCGACTTCGTTCCGGTGTGGGACAGGACGATCCCCGAGCGGCTGGGGCAGCCCTACCCGGAGGTGATGCACGCGCTGAAGGTGCGCGACGCGGTGCTGAAGCTGGCGGTGAACGAAGGGGTCGACATCGTCCACGACCACACCATGGCCGGCCCACTCAACGCGTGGCTGTATGGGGCACTGGGCTTACCGACGGTGGTCACCGTACACGGGCCGCTCGATGACGACCTGCTGCCGTTCTACCGGCACTTGAAGAAGGACGCCGGGTTGATCGCCATCAGCGACCGCCAGCGGGAACTCGCACCGGACCTCAATTGGGTTGGTCGCGTGCACAACTCGCTGCGTGTCGAGGACTGGCCGTTCCAGCAGGAGAAGCAGGACTATGCGTTGTTCCTCGGGCGGTACGCCCCGTACAAGGGCGCGCACCTGGCCGTGGAAGCCGCCCACCGGGCGGGCATCCCCCTGGTGCTGGCCGGCAAGTGCGACGAACCGGCCGAGAAGGCCTACTTCGAGGAACAGGTCGCTCCGCTGTTGCGCGAGACCGACACCGTCTTCGGCGAGGCAGACGCCGTCAGCAAGCGCCGACTGCTGGCGAACGCCCGGTGCGTGCTGTTCCCGGTCCAATGGGAAGAGCCCTTCGGCATGGTGATGATCGAGGCGATGGCCTGCGGCACACCGGTGGTCGCGCTGCGGGGTGGCGCGGTGCCCGAGGTCATCGCCGATGGTGTCACGGGCATCATCTGCGACCATCCAGACGAACTTGCCCCGGCCATCGATGCGGCCCAGGCGCTGGACCCGGCGGCGTGCCGGCGACACGTTGCCTCCCATTTCACCGTCTCGCAGTTCGGTGCGGGGTACGAGGACATCTACTACCAGGTCAGTGGCCGGCGCCGCACCCGGCGGTCGGTGCCGCGCTGGCGGCGCCGCCGGCTGGTCCCCGAAGCCCCGCGGCGGCTGGACGCCGTGGTGCGATCGCGGGTGCGCGCATGACACCCGGTGTCCTCAACGCGGGCCAACCCGCCCACGCCATCGGTGGCGACACGGTGACGCTGGTCGAAGGCGGCACCTTCTGTTTGTCGGATCGGCACGGTGACATCACCCCCGGACGGTCACACGGGCTGTTCTTCCGTGACGCCCGCATCTTGTCGCGGTGGGAGTTGCGCCTCGACGGAGCCACCCCGGAACCGCTCGCGGCGCAGACGGCGGAAGCCTTTACCGGACAGTTCATCTCGCGTCGAGCGCCGCACGCCGGCCGGGCCGACAGCACCCTGTTGCTCACCCGTGAGCGACTGGTTGCCGACGGCATGCGCGAGACGATCACCGTGCACAACCTCGACCGGGAACCGACCGTCGTCACGCTGGTGCTGCACGCCGACGGCGACTTCGCCGACCTGTTCGCCGTCAAGGAAGGCCGGCCCGCTTCCGGCGGTGCCGACCTGTCGGTCGTCGACGGCGAGTTGATCCTGCGTGAGCGTGGCGAATATGTGCGCGGAGTCAGCATCAGCGCCACCGGTGACCCGATCCTGGCGCCGGGATCGCTGACCTGGCGCGTGGTGATCGGTCCCGGCGAGCGGTGGCAGAGCGAGATCGTCGCCCAGCCGACGTGGGGAAACCAGAAGCTGAGCACCCGCTTTCAGCGCGGTCAGCGAGTCGAGCGCAGTGGTCCCGGGCGCAAGATCGAGAATTGGCGTAACAGTGCCACCACCATCGAGACCGACAACCCGGCGTTGAGCGCGATCCTGCAACAGACCGAGAGCGATCTGGGTGCGCTGCTCATGCGCGCCGATGGTTCGAGCCGATCGTTCGTCGCCGCGGGTGCGCCATGGTTCATGACGCTGTTCGGCCGGGACAGCCTGCTCACCGCGTGGATGGCCCTGCCGCTGGATGTCACGTTGTCGCTGGGCACCCTGCAGCAGCTGGCGGCCACCCAGGGCCGCCGGGTCGACCCGATCACCGAGGAAGAACCGGGCCGCATCATGCACGAGGTGCGCCGCGGCCCGGACAATGCCGACATCCTCGGCGGCAGCATCTACTACGGTTCGATCGACGCCACGCTGCTGTTCGTCATGCTGCTGGCCGAGGCGTGGCGCTGGGGTGCCGACGAGGACACCGTGCGCGCCCTGCTGCCGGCCGCCGACGCGGCGCTGCGCTGGGCCCGTGACTACGGCGACCGCGACGGTGACGGCTTCATCGAGTACCAGCGCGCCACCGACCGCGGCCTGATCAACCAAGGCTGGAAGGACAGCTTCGACGGCATCAACGATGCGGCCGGCCGTCTCGCCGATCCACCCCTGGCCTTGTGCGAAGTCCAGGGTTATCACTATGCGGCGCTGCTGGCCCGAGCGGAGCTCGCCCGACACTTCGGCGACCAGGTCCACGCCGAGCGGTTGACCGGCGAAGCCGAGGCGCTGCGAACGAGATTCGCCGAACGCTTCTGGCTGCCCGATCGCGGCTGGCTCGCCGTGGCGCTCGACCGGGACAAGCGGCCGGTGGACGCGTTGACCAGCAATGTGGGCCACTGCCTGTGGACCGGCATCGTCGACGACCACCATGCGGCAGTGCTCATCGAGCGCTTGGCGGACGCCTCGATGGACAGCGGATTCGGGTTACGCACCCTGGCCGACGCGATGGGCGCGTTCAATCCCATGAGCTACCACAACGGTTCGATCTGGCCGCACGACACCGCCATCGCGGTGGCCGGCCTGCTGCGCTACCGGCACCTGCCCGGCGCGGTAGATCTGGCCGAGCGGCTGGCATCCGGAATCATCGACGCCGCCGTGGCTTTCGGTGGCCGGCTGCCGGAACTGTACTGCGGCTTTCCCCGTGCACAGTTCGACGTTCCCGTCCCGTATCCCACCTCGTGCTCACCGCAGGCCTGGGCCAGCGCCGCGCCGCTGCTGCTGGTCCGCAGCTTCTTGGGGTTGCAGGTCGACGCGCCGCGGCGCCGGCTCACGGTGTCACCGCGGCTGCCCGCGGGTTGGGGCCGGGTCACGCTGACGGATCTGACCGTCGGTGATGTCACCGTGTGCGTGGAAGCTGAGGGGGAGACCGCCAAGGTGACCGGCCTGCCGCAGGACTGGTCCGACGCGGCGGGGTGAGCAGGATCAAAGGAATTGGGGTCCACCGACTCCCAGCTGTGAGCGGGCCGCCAGTCGCACCCCGGCGTCCGCGATGTCGGCCAGGTGCACCGTTCGTTGTGCCGCCCACGCGTCGAGGCGGCGCAGCGGCAACGGCTCGCCGCGCCGCCACCCGGTGAGCGCATGGGCCAGCCCCGCGGCGTCGCCGAATGCCTTTGACGTGCCGGACGCAGTGTGTGGGCGCACCGTGCCGGCCGCGTCACCGATGAGCACGGTGTGTTCGCCCACCCTCGGCGCGGGCGGCAGATCGAACACCGGTTGCAGGAAGATCGGGGTCAGCCGCACCAGTTCGGCGAACGGCTGGGGGAGGGCGGCCTCGGTCAGCGCCAGGACGGATTCGAGGGCAGCGCCTGCGAGTTCGCCGGGCGGGAGGAAGAACTCGAACCGGCGTCCGGAGCGGCCGGTGAGCAGGTGGGGGAGCACGGCCTCGGCGGTGTTGACGTACCAGACCCAGTTGACCCGGCGCCCGCCCTCGGCGCGCGCGCCATCGGGTCCCGGAACCAGATAGCACAGCATCTGCATACCGGGCACGGCGAACAGAGTGAACCGGTTCGTCAGCAGGTCATGCAGCGGTCCGGGCAGCGAGTGTTCCGGGAGCAGGCCCCGGAACGCGACGTATCCGGCGTAGCGCAGTTGGTTGTCGCCGGTGAGCAGTTCTCTTGTGGCCGAGCCGATTCCGTCGGCACCCACCAGCAGGTCGGCGGTGGTGGTGTACCCGTCGCCGAACTCGGCACTCACCTGGCCGCCTGCGGTGGACAAGCCGGTCAGCCGGCTGTCCAGGCGCAGACAGATATCCGAGAGCGGGGCACGCAATGCGCCGTACAAGGTGTCCCAGGCCGACATCCATTGCGGCGCAGGGTAACGGTCGGGTACGCCGTGGCGGTGCAGCTGTTGGCGTTCGGCCAACTGGACGCTGACAGAAGGCACCGACCGGCCGACCTGGGCAAGCAACGACGCCACCTCGGGCTGCATGACGATGCCGGCGCCGCGGGCTTCGGTGCGGCCCACCGACCGCTCGTACACCGCCACCTCGGCGCCGATCGACCGCAGTTCGTGTGCGGCCGCCAGGCCGCCGAGGGATCCACCGATGATCGCGGCCCGGAACGTTGTCGTTGCGGCATCGGCGATTACGTGCGGACGCGTCATGGACGGATCTCCTGAGTGTTCGGGCTCAGCCGGCTCGGCTGCCGGCGTTGTCGTCGACTCTCGCGCACATCGCCGTCGCCGTCATGGACGGTGGCGCCCGTTCGTCCTACCCGCTACCCGGTAGCGGCCCTGACGGGAGCGGCATCCTCGATCGTCACGGGATAGACGGTGTGCCTGCCCTGCAAGCCCTTCAGCTCCACGTCGCGGGGCGGCCCGAACCCGATGCCGGGCAGACCCTGTACGGCTTGGTGCACGGGTTCACTGATCAGCACCTCGCCGCCGGCGGCCAGTCCTGCCACGCGTGCCGCCATCGCGACGTTGCGGCCGAACAGATCGTCACCGCGGCGCACCGATGTCCCCATGTGGACACCCATCCGCACTCGGATGTCGTCCCAGCGGTCGGGGGCGGCGCGCAGCGCGCGCTGGACGTCGAGGCTGCAGCGGACCGCCTCGTCGGCGGCGGCGAAGGCGATCATGAATCCGTCGCCCTGGGTCTTGACCACGTGTCCGCCGTGCTTCTCGACCTGCTTGTAGAACAGCTTGTTGTGCCGCTCAAGGAGTTTCACCCATTCGCGGTCACCCAGTGTGTCGTTGCGTTCGGTGGAACCCTCGATGTCGGAGAAGACGATCACCACCTGACCGTCGGCGGTGAGCCGGGCCAGATCGGGCCGCTCCACCTGGGCCCATCCGGCCAGATCCTCGATCGAGTTGCGCACGGTGGCCCGCACACCCTTGTTGATCAAGGAGTCCGCCGTCTCCCACACCGTCTTGATGGCCATGGGGGCGAGGCCGCGGGGCCGTCGCCGTCGCGGTTGCTCACGGCGCAGCCGCTCCAGTTCTTGCCGGGTGCCGGCCAGTTGGCGTCGCGCCACGACGAACAGCACGGTCATGGTGATCAGCCCGGCCACCGCCACCGCGACGATGACCCACGGGATGATGGTCGCGGCTGTCGTCACCCGACCAGTATGGTCGGCGCCGTCAGGACAGCACCACGATGCCCAGCGCCACGACGAACGCCACAGTCACCACCAGTGCCACCCACAGCCGCGCCACCGGAGGTTGGCGCGCGCCGGGCGGGTACCTCCGCTCCGGGAAAATCGACGGCTCACGCATACGATCGCGTACCCGGATTGCCGGACGGCTACACCCCGCCGTGCCCGGACTGGGCAGGTAGACCGGCCGCCTGCCGGGCGGCGCGCACGAAGGCGGGTTTGGCGTACTCGATGCCGTCGAGGTAGCCACCAACCAGCGCCGCGTCGCGCAGCAGCGCGAGTGAGGCCGCGATCTCCGGGGCATGGGCGTGCCCGGCCGCGGCCTGTTCCAGAGCGGCCCGAAACCAGCGGCGATGCTCGGTGATGAGCCGGCGGATGCGACTGTCCGGGTCGGGATACTCGGCGGCCGCGTTGATGAACGGGCACCCGCGGGTGTGGTAGCGCGCGACGTCCTCGGCGATGCCGTCGATGACGAGCTCGAGCAGGTCGGTATCGGGTCCGGCGGCGGCCTCCGCGGCGGCGAAGTAGCCGCGGATGGTCTCGTCCTCGACGGCCAGATACGCCTCGACCAGGTCTTCCTTGCCCTTGAAGTGCCGGTACATGGTCGCGCGGGTGACGCCGGCCTCGGCCAGGATGCGGTCGACGCCGACGGCGTGGATGCCCTCGCGATAGAAGAGGTCGGTGGCGGTGCGCAGCAGCCGTTCGCGGGGTGTCGATGCCGGCGCGGTGGTTGCCATGACCACGACGATACCGCTGGCCAGAACGTTCGTTCTGCCGTTCGGGAACAGATCGGGGAGGAATCCGGTTAGAGCGGGAGAACGACCGTTCTTTCTATCGGAGGAGTAGACAATGAGCACCATCACCGCACGCGAACAAGCCGAGATCGACGCGGCCAACCGCTCAGGCGCCCAACCCGTCGTCTTCGTCCACGGGCTGTGGCTGCTGCCGGACAGCTGGGACAACTGGCGCAGTTTGTTCGAGGAGAACGGCTTCGTGACCCTGGCGCCGGGCTGGCCCGACGACCCCTCCGGCACCGCTGAGGCCCGCCGTGACCCGTCGGTGTTCGCCGGAAAGGGCGTCGCCGCCATCACCGAGCACTACGCCGACGTCATTCGGGCACTGCATCGCAAGCCGATCATCGTCGGGCACTCGTTCGGCGGCCTCATCACCCAGAAACTCGCCGGATTGGGCCTGGCTAAGGTCGCTGTCGCGATCGATCCGGCACCGTTCCGTGGCGTGCTGCCGCTTCCGTTGCCCGCGCTGCGGTCGTCGTTCCCGGTGCTCGGCAACCCGCTGAACTACGGACGGTCGATCGCGTTGACGCCCAAGCAGTTCCGCTACGCGTTCGGCAACGCGGTATCCGAGGACGAGGCGAGCCGGCTGTACGACCGGTACTCGGTGGCCGGGGCGGGCAAGCCGCTGTTCCAGGCGGCCGTCGCCAACTTCAATCCGGCGTCCGAGACGAAGGTCAACACCAAGAACCCCGAACGTGGTCCGCTGCTGATCATCTCCGGCGAATTCGACCACACCGTCCCGTGGGCGATCGCCAACGCCACGTACAAGCTGTACAAGAAGAACCCCAACGTCACCGAGATCGTCGAGATCCCCGGGCGCGGGCACTCGTTGACCATCGACAGTGGTTGGCGGGAGGTCGCGGACACTGCACTGAAGTTCATCGCCCGGTTCTGAAGGAGTTTGGCCGCTGATAGCAGGGGTATGCGGGCCGGACATATCCCTGCTCAGCCCAAGGAGCCTCATGTTCGTGCACAACAAAGACCTGCAGTTCGACGTCCGGGTGAGCGCCCCGGACCCGAGGTTCGCCACGATCCTGCAGGAGCAGTTCGGCGGGGCGAACGGCGAGTTGAAGGCCGCCATGCAGTACTTCACCCAGGCCTTCGTGCTGCGTCAGAAGAACCCCAAGATGTACGACCTGTTCATGGATATCGCCACCGAGGAACTGAGCCATCTGGAGATGGTCGGCTCGATGATCACCATGCTGCTCGACGGCCTCAACGACGACCTCAAGTTGGCCAATGAGCGGTGTGACTGGATGCCGGCCGTGGCGAGCGCCGACGGCAGGGAGCAGGCCATCCACCAAGTGGCGGTCAACCCGTTGTACTTCGCGTTGACCGGCGGCGGACCGGATGTGAGCAACTCCGCGGGGGTGCCGTGGTCGGGCTCCTACGTCAACTCCAACGGTGACCCGTCGGTGGACCTACGCAGCAACCTGGCCGCCGAGTCACGGGCCAAGATCGTCTACGAGTACCTCAAGCAGTTCACCGACGATCCCGGCGTCCAGGACACCCTGACCTTCCTGATGACCCGGGAGGTCGCGCACTACCAACAGTTCACCGCGGCGCTCAACGAGCTTCCGGTGAACTTCCCGCCGGGAACGCTGGCCGGTGACGACCGCTTCCAGAACGTGGCGTTCAACATGTCCAACGGTGACGGCGATGTGCGCGGTCCCTGGAACCAGGGGCAGGGCCCGTGGCCCGAGGGCATGAAGTGGAAGTACATCAAGTCGCCCGCCGACGAATGGCTCGGAACCTCCGCCCGGGAGAACAAGGGCGAGGAGCTCAACCCGGACGGTGGGCCGGCGGTGAACAGCGAGAAGCCCTTCACGCATGAGCAGCACACCGCCATGACGTGACGATCTCCGACACGACAATGGGGCCGGCCGTGTGGCCGGCCCCATTGTCGTACGTTGTCGTGTCGGGGGCTTAGTGCGGCGCCGGGTCCGGCGGGTTCTTCGCGTCGCGGCCGCTGAACGCGTCCCGGACGTGGTCGACGACGGCGGCGGCCGTTCCCATGGTCTTCTGGGTGGCCGCGTCCGACGGCGTATCGGGGTGCGGACGGGTGGGCGCCACCTTCTTCGCGGCCTCCAGTCGTTCGCCCAGCTTGACCAGTTCGGCATCATCGACCGCGGCCGAGAACCGCGGCCACACCACGTCCTGCTCGTACTGGATATGTTCGCGGGCGGCCTTGACGAATTCGTCCAGCGCGTCTTGGTAGTCGGCCTCACCGGGCGAGCCGTCCTCCAGGCGCTGCAACAGATGCTTGGCTGCCGCCTCCTGCTGGACGGCGTGCTCGGCCAACGCGTCGCCGTCGTCCAGCGCCTTGCGGACGGCCGGCCAGAACAGCTGCTCCTCGATGGCCTCATGCTGCGATTCGGCGATGATCAGATTCGTCACCATGGTGTCCAAACCGCTCTCGGTGGCGCCGTCGCCGCGGGGCGCGCCGTCGAGTACCTCGAGCATGCCCAGCACGCTCTTGTGCTCGGCACGAAGGAAAGTCAACGCATCCATAGGTCCTCCTTGTCAGGTCGGACTCGGCATACCCGCGACGAATGCGTCGAAACGACGGTCAGTTCACGACGCGTGCCGGCCGCGCCGGCTGCGCGCATACGCCTGCGCACGCAGACCGCTCAACCACCCGGGTGCCAGGGTGACCTCGGGTGCGGTGTGCAGGACGGGGTCGAACGCCACGTCATGCGCCGGCGTGATGACGCCGCGCAGTGAGAGCCGGGCGAGCGGCGTGAACGGCGCCGTGCCACACGCCTGATCGATGTCGAATTCCAGCGGGCCGGTGCGCAGCCGGCGGCGCACCGCGTCGGTAGATACCCCGAAACCGTCGATGCGCGTGCACATTCGGGCCCGTAACCACCAGTTGTCGTTGTGGTACCTCAGCGGCATCAACGTGGTCATGGTGGATCCGGTCCAGCCCGTCACCGGACGTAGCCCGGCGATCCGGGTCAGCGGTCCCGAGCCGGCCGAGGCCAGCAGGATGTCCCACGGCGTCGGTGCGAACGGCTCCGGCGGCAGCCGCAAGGCGAGGCCGATGACGTCCGGAATCGGGCCCGGCGTGCCGATGCCCTTGGACAGCCTGGCCTTGACATTGTCGGAGTCGGTGACCGGCAGCCCATCGCCGGGTGCGGCGACCCGCTCGATGATGCCGTGCGCCAGCACCCCGACGGGGTGGAAAACCCGGGCGTGCCGTAGCGCGGATGCCGCCTGGAACGGTGCGGCGGCCAAGTCGGATGCAGTCACAGTCGGGCGGGTTCCCGCCGGGTGGCCACCACAAACACCCTCATCGCCGAGACGGGGAGGTGTGGCCGGTCACCAAGGCCGGAGCGCACGACGACCGCGTCGATTCACAGGGCACCGGGCGTACCGGCGGGGCGGCGGTCGGATCGACCTGTGCGAGGTGGGCCAGCATGATGCCTTCCCGCAGCGCCCACGGGCTCAGCTCGGCCTCCTCGATGCGCAGTCGGCGCATCGTTTCCAGGGCCACCACGGCCCCGCCGAGGATCTGCCGGGCGCGACTGTCGGAGACGCCGGGGATGTCGGCGCGGTCTCGGGCCGGAATGCCGGACAGCCGGTCCACGCAGCGTGCCAGGTCGGTGCTGGTCAGTACCCGCCGGGCGAAGGGCCCCTGGCGTTGTTTCGGTGCGCCGCACATCCTGGCGAGTTGTTTGAAGGTTTTCGACGTCACCACCACGCGGCGGGGCCGGCCTTCCCAGCTGACCCGGTCGGCGAAATTACCGATCTGCTGGCGAACATGCTTGCGCAGCGCCTTCACCCGATCACCGGTGGGAATGGTCGACGCGCCGAGGTACGTGCGGCTCACCCGTCCCGCGCCCAGTGGCAGCGAGATGACGATATCGGGGATGGCGTCGCGGCCGAGTGCCAATTCCATTGAGCCGCCGCCGATATCGATGTTGAGCAGGCGGCCGGCTTGCCAGCCCAGCCATGCCGGACCGCCAGGTAGGTCAACCGCCCTTCCTGTTCGCCGGTCAGCAACTGCAAGCGCAACCCCGTCTCGTGTTCGACGGCGTCCAGAATCTGATCCCGGTTGGCGGCGTCGCGAATGGCCGCGGTGGCAAACGGATAGAGCTGGGCGACGTTCATCTCCCGGGCGGTATCCAGAGTCCGGGAAACCGCGTTGACCACCCGCGCGGCCCCCGCGTTGTTGATGACACCGCTCGCGCCGATGTTCCCGCCCAGCTTCGTCGATGCCTTGAGCGCATAGATCGGCAGCGGCGGTGCGCCGGCCTCGACGTCGACGACATCGAGGTGCGCGGAGTTCGAACCCACGTCGAGGACACCGATTCTCATGTCCATCACCGCCCTGCATTGGTGTGCGCCAGGGAATACCACCGTGGCGCCGCGCTAAACGGCGGACCGGAAATTCGGTTGAAACGCTCGATGCGGGTCGGCTTTACTTGCAGCCGATGTTCCTTGCCGCCGAGTGGTGCTCGTTGCACGACGAACTCGCGCTGGCCGACGCCCTGTACGGACCGCGCGGACCGGCGATGGTGCAGCGTTGGTTCGCCCACCAGGTGGACCGCACCAGCGATATGGGCTTCGCGCGGGAGTTCGCCGACCACATCGATCTGCCCGGGGTGCGGACCGCAGACTATCTGCACCGTCGCATCCGTTGCCCCGCCGGGAAACTGCTCGGCGGAATTCGCTTCTACGGGCGCGATATCGGCCGGCCGTTCGTGGAGATCGTGGCGCACGACTTCGCGGACCTGAATGCCTTACGGGCCTGTGTGCGTCGCGAGTGGGCGATGTTCGCTCCGCCGTTTCTGCGCATCCGGGCGGCACCGGGACGGGTCGCGGGCGCCGGTGTGCTGCTCGACGAAAGTGTCTTCGCCGCCCGCTACCGCGATATCCGACCAGCGGGCACCGGCGTCTGGCTGCGACGCTTCGACCGGGTCGAGGATGCCGAACTCGTGGTGGCACGCCGGTATGAGCGCCTCGGCGTCGACGATCCTGCGCTGGCCCGCAACATCTCGCCCGCGAGTGCGGCCGAGCTTCGGGAATGGCATGCGCTGGGGCAACTGCGTGCCCTGCACACCGCCCACGGGATGGTCGGCCTACTGGCGGTGGCGCCCGGGCAGATCGATTGGATCACCGGGGATGTCATCAACGAAGAAGTGGTGTGCGCGGCGCACCGCGGTCACGGATTCGCCGCCGCCGGGCAGGCCGCCTGGGCGGCCGAACCCGGTCGTGACCCCGGTCAGTGGTTGATCGGCACCATCGACCGGTTGAATACCGCGTCGCGGAAGACGGCGGCGGCCGCCGGCCGGCGACGCGTGCTCGATGCGTTCTTCGTCAGCACGGATCTCCCGGCGGGGTGAAATACGGCACCCCTTCGACCGTGTAACACGGCACCTCGCCGGGGACGTAGGGGACATGCGCCGCCGCGATGGCCGCGCCGGTCGCGACATCACCCGCGATATCGGTGCAGCCGCCCGCGGCGAAGTGCCGGCCGTCGGCACCGGCGCACACGTCGGCACCGGCGGCGGGGGCGCTGATCAGGGGAAACAGTGCTGCGGCGGTGGCGAACCCCGTCGCAAGCAATACCGAGGTGGTACGTGCACTCATGACGATCTCCTTCTCGGGCATCCCCGCCTGCACGTGTGTTGGTAGTGACGATTGTGGGACGCGACGGCGTTCGCCGCTCGGTTTTGACGACAACGTCACGTCTCGGGTAATTGTGTCGTTCGTCGCCGCATCCGCAGCCGATGACGCACAGTGAACGAATGACACGGCGTATCTTCACGGCAGTCGTGGCCGCGGCGCTGCCGCTGGTCGGTGCCGGTGGCGCTCAGGCCACCCCGGCCGAGGGCGATGTCGTCCGCACCGATCTGGCCAAAGGCACCACGGACGTGCCGGTTTCGATCGTCACCACCGACGGGGTGGCGTCGGCGCTGCTGGTGCAGAGCCTGCTGATCAAGCCCGGCGCCAGCAGCGGCTGGCACACCCATCCTGGCACCGAATTCTCGGCCATCAAGGCCGGCAGCGTGGCGGTGCAGACCGGGCCGGGCTGCGATATCACCGAATATGTTGCCGGACAAGCGGTGTTCATCCCTGCCGGGATGCCACATCGGGTCGACAACGACAGCGCTCATGACGCCGAGGTGATTGTGACGTACACCGTGCCGGCCGACGCGCCGGTCCGCGGAGATGCGCCGGACGTCTGCGCACCCGCCTGACGACCGGCAACCGGGCGCTCAGACCCGGGTGCTCTCCGCGGCGGGGCGAGTCTTCCACGTCGGCAGGCTGCGGGCCGGGCGCTGCCGGATCACCTGCGGCCACCAGAACCACTTGCCCATCAGTGCCGCGATGGACGGTGTCATGAACGACCGGATCACCAGCGTGTCGAACAGCAGGCCCAAGCCGATCGTCGAACCGACCTGCGCCACCACGGTCATCTCGCTGGCCACCATCGACATCATGGTGAACGCGAACACCAACCCGGCCGCGGTGACCACCGAACCGCTGCCGCCCATCGCCCGGATGATCCCGGTCTTGATACCGCCGTGCAGTTCCTCTTTCATGCGCGCCACCAACAACAGGTTGTAGTCCGCGCCGACGGCCAGCAGCACGATCACCGTCATCGCCATCACCATGAAATGCAGTTCGATGCCGAGAATGTGCTGCCACAACAGGATTGACAACCCGAACGACGTGCCCAGCGACACCACGACCGTCCCGACGATCACCGCGGCCGCGATCAGGCTGCGGGTGATGATCAGCATGATGACGAAGATCAGCGTCAGCGCGGCGATACCGGCGATCATCAGGTCGTAGTTGTTGCCCTCCTGCATGTCCTTGAAGGCCGCGGCGATACCACCGACATAGATCCTGGAACCCTCCAGCGGGGTGCCCTTCACGGCTTCCTTGGCCGCCGCCTTGATGTCGTCGATGAGCTTGATGCCGTCCGCGGTCAGCGGGTCGCCATCGTGGGAGATGATGAACCGCACCGATTTCCCGTCGGGGGAGATGAAGTTCTTCATGCCCCGCTTGAAGTCGGCGTTGTTGAAGGTGTCCGGCGGCAGGTAGAACGTGTCGTCGTTCTTGGAGTTGTTGAAGGCGTCGCCCATCGCGGACTGGTTCGCCTGCATCTCGTTGGTCTGGTCCTGAATGCCCTTCTGCGTCTGGTACATCCGCAGCATCATGTCCCGGGAGGACTCCATGGTGGAGATTTGCGCCGGCAGGGTGGCCAGCATCTGCGGCATCAACTCGTCGAGCCGGTGCAGATCGGGCAGCAGGTTCTGGAACTGATCGGTGGTGGTGTCGATGCCGTCCAGCGCGTCGAACACCGAGCGCATGGAAAAACACACCGGGATGTCGTAGCAGTGCGGTTCCCAGTACAGATAGTTGCGGATCGGGCGCAGGAAGTCGTCGAAATCGGCGATGTGGTCCCGCAATTCGGCGATGTCGACGGCCATCTCGGAGCTCTTGCCGACCATGCTGTGCGTCGTCGCGCTCATCTGCGTCATCAGCTCGATCATCCGGTTCATCGTGCCGATGGTGGTGTCCATGTCGCCGGCCTGCTTGAGCATGGTGGCGAACATGTCTTCCATGTACTTCTCGTTCATCTGCTGAGCCGTCCCGCCCATGCTCATCTGAGCCGGGATGGTGCTGAACTTCAGCGGCTTCCCGTCCGGGCGGGTGATGGCCTGCACGCTGCCGATCCCGGGGACGCGGAAGACCGCCTTGGCGATCTTGTCGATCACCAGGAAGTCCGCCGAATTGCGCAGGTCGTGATCGGACTCGATGAGCAGCAGCTCCGGGTTCATCCGGGCCACCGAGAAGTGCCGTTCGGCCGCGGCGTAGCCCTCGTTGGCGGGCAGATCGGCGGGCAGGTAGTTGCGGTCGTTGTAGTTGGTGCGGTAGCCGGGCAGCGTGAGCAGACCGACCAGCGACAGCGCGACCGTCCCCAGCAGCACCGGGCCGGGCCAGCGCACGATCAGCGCCCCGATCTTGCGCCAGCCGCGAATACGCATGGCGCGGCGGGGTTCCAGCAGCCTGCGGAACCGGCTGGCCACGGTGATCACCGCGGGCCCGAGGGTCAGCGCCGCGAAGACGGCCACCATCATGCCGACCGCCATCGGGATACCCAGCGTCTGGAAGTACGGCAGTTTGGTGAAGTGCAGGCACAGCATGGCCCCGGCGATGGTCATGCCCGAGGCCAGCACCACATGCGCGGTGCCGTGGAACATCGTGTAGTAGGCCGTCTCCTTGTCCTCGCCGAGGGTCCGGGCTTCCTGATACCGGCCGATGAGGAAGATGGCGTAGTCGGTGGAGGCGGCGATCGCCAGCGTGACCAGCAGCTGGGTCGCGAAGGTCGAGAGGCCGATCAGGTCGTGGTAGCCGAGGAAAGCCACCACGCCCCGGGCCGCCGACAGCTCCAGCACGACCATGAGCAGCACGATGAGCACCGTGGCGATGGAGCGGTACACCAACAGCAGCATGGTGATGATCACGACGAAGGTGACCATCTCGATCATCCGGACGCTGCGGTCACCGGCGATCTGTTGATCGGCGGCCAGCGCCGAGGGCCCGGTGACGAACACCTTGACCCCGGGTGGCGGCGGCACCGCCTCGACCAGCTTCTTGGCCGCTTCCACCGATTCGTTGGCCAGCGCCTCGCCCATGTTGCCGGCGAGATAGACCTGCACGTAGGCCGCTTTACCGTCGGGGCTTTGCGCCCCGGCTTCGGTGAGCGGGTCGCCCCAGAAGTCCTGCACGTGTTCGACGTGCTTGGTGTCGGCCTCCAGCCGATCGACCATGGCGTTGTAGAAGTGGTGCGCCTCGGGTCCGAGCTTGTTCTGGCCCTCCAGCACGATCATCACCGAACTGTCGGATTTGAACTCGTCGAAGACCTGACCCACGCGCTTCATCGCGATCACCGACGGTGCGGTCTGCGCGCTCATCGACACCGAGCGCATCTGCCCGACCACCTCCAGCGGCGGCACCGTCACGCTGAGCACGGCGACCAGCGCGATCCAGCCGATGATGACCGGGATGGCGAAGGTCCGGATCCATTTCGGGATACCGGTGCGCTTGTGCTGGGGCGGGGACGTGTCCGTCACCGGGGTTGGGGCGGGCACGTGCTGGCACTCTCCTGATTGCGTAGAGGTCGCCTCTTTCGTACCAGATGACGTGAGGCGATGGTGCGCTACGACCGAGGTGCCGGGTGGTCGTCGCTTACGCCGGCCGATCGCCGAAGAGTTCGTTGACCCGTTTTCCCCACTCCGGGTACTTCGCGGCCTTGGCGGCCGCCATCTGGTTGACCTGGTCGGCGACGGGCTCGGTGGCGAAGCGCAGCGCCGAAGCGCCGGCCAGGTTCGGCAGGATGAGCTCGTCCCCGCGGAGGTGGATCGGATCGTGCAGGTAACGCTCCAGTGCGCCGGTGTCGGCCAGCCCGACGACGTAGCCGATGGTGCGCCCCGTCGGATCCGCGAAATCCTCGCCCACCGAGGAGAAGGAGACCGACTCCACTGAGGCGGTCCGGCGCAGGGCCGCCAGCACCTCGGCCCGGACCTCGTCGGTGATGTCCTCGCGCAGGGTCAGCCGCAGGACGTTGACGATCATGCGAACGCATCCCGGTTCGCGGCCAGCAGTTCGGTGGTGCGGGCCTGGGTGGCGGCGTCACCGAACGGGAAGGCGGTGAACTCGGTGACGCCGATGTCGGCGAACCGGCGCAGGTGTGCCAGCACCTGTTCCTCGGTGCCCACGATGCTGATGTCGGCGGCACTCTGCGCACCGTCGAGGTCCAGGACGGCCCGGTAGGCCGGTGCCTCACCGGCCATCGCGAAGGTCTGCGCCAGCTGCTCCCGCGTGCCGTCGACATCGGAGGTCACGCTCACCGGTAGTCCCGCGATCACCTGGGGGGCCGGCCGGCCGGCCGCTCGGGCCGCCTGGGTGATGGTCGGAATGATGTGTTCGGCAAGGCCTTTGGGGCCGGTCCAGGTGGTCACCGTGCCGTCGGTGAGTTCGCCTGCCAGGCGCAGCATCCGGGGCCCGAGCGCGGCCGCGATGATCGGGGGAGCGCCGGTCTTGACCGGCGTGAGCTGTCCGACCGCGGTGATCCGCGTGCCGTGATGGTCCACCGCCTCACCGGCCAGCGCCGGGATCAACACCTGCAGGTATTCGCGCAGATAGGCGGCGGGGGCGGAGAAGTCGTAGCCGAAGATGTCGCTGATCACCCAGCGGTGACTGACGCCGATACCGAGGATGAGCCGGCCGCCGGTCGCTGCCGCGGTGGTCAGCGCCTGGCGGGCGAGGACGAAGGGATGTTGGGTCTGGGCCACCACCACGCCGGTGGCCAGTTCGATGCCGGGGGTGCGGGCGCCGGCGACGGCCAGCGCGGTCAACGCGTCCCAGGCTGCCAGTCCGGGCACCGGGGGCAGCTGCGGCAGCCAGAACCGGCCGAATCCCGCGCGCGCCGCGGCATCCACGGATTCCAGGAGGTTGTCGAACCCGGCCGGGTCGGCCGGATCGGGAACGGTCATGACGGTGGTCTGCACGGCGCCGCCTCGGGGTAGAATTCGGAGACTGTCTCCGATCAATATATGGAGGGATTCTCCGGTTGTCTACGGGAACGTCACGACCGTTGCGCGCCGACGCCGCGCGCAACCGCCGGCTGCTGCTCGACGCGGCCCGAGCGGCATTCGAGCAGCAGGGCGTCACCGCCTCCCTCGATGACGTCGCCCGCGCTGCCGGCGTCGGCCCGGGCACGCTGTACCGGCATTTCCCGACCCGAGACCATCTGGTGCTCGCGGTCATCGACGAGGGGTTGAGTTCGATTGCCGCACTCGGACGGTCGCTGCTCGACGACGCCGACCCGGTGGGCGCACTCACCCGCTGGTTGACCGCCTTCATCGAACAGGGCAGCACCTTCCGGGGCCTGGCCGCCACCTTGGTGGCTCCCGCCGACTCCGGCGAGGAGAGCGCCAGCGTCTGCCTGCAGAGCAGGCTCAGTGGCCATGCGCTGGTCCGGCGTGCGATCGACGCCGGGCTGCTGCGCGACGACATCGACGCCGGTGACGTGATCGACATGGCCGGGGCCATTGCCTGGGTCGGCGAACAACCCGAACGTGATGCGGCGCAACGGGACCGGCTGCTGCGCATCCTCGTCGACGGGCTGCGGCGCCCTCGTCAACCCGCCCAGACGTCCTCGACGTAGCGGTCCGATTCGACCAGGCCGATCAGCCAGTCGCGGGCCTGATCCTCGTCGGCCCCGGTCCGGGCGCAATAGATGTCGAGGAACGCCTGCCGCACCGACGGGGCCATCCTGGCACCGTCACCGCAGACGTACACGTGGGTGTCCTTGGCCGGGTCGCCGAGCAGCGCCCACACGTCGTCGGCGTCCGCGGTGATCCGGTCCTGCACGTAGCGGACCCCGTTCTGCGGCGCCCTGGAGAAGGCCGGCCGCATCCGGACGATCCCCAGATCCTCGGCGAGGTCGAACTGGTCACGGAAGATGTAGTCGACATCGGGGTCGCGAACACCGAAGAAACACAACGCCGGTGCGTACGGGGCGCCGGCCTGCCGAGCCGCGAGCCGGTCACCGAGAAAGCCGCGGAACGGTGCGACACCGGTGCCCGCGCTCACCAGGATGACGTTCTTCGCCGGATCGGCACCGGCCCGGAACGCCTGCCGGGCCTGGTCGACCCTGGCGCGGATCTGCGCTCCCGGGCCCAGCGCGGCCAGATGGTTCGACGCCACGCCCTTGAACAGCCCGCGCCCGGACCGGGCCGGCGCGTCGAGCACACTGACCACCAGGGCGACGACCTTCGGGGACAGCAGCGAGGACGAGGCGATGGAGTAGTGCCGCGGCGTCATCGGCTCCAGCAGCTCCAGCAGATCCGCTCCGGTGACGGCGCACGCCGGGAATTCCAGCAGGCATTCGATGGGGCTGAGCGCACACGGCTCGGCCGACTCGGCCAACGCTTCCAGGCGTTGCCGCTCGGGGGCGCACGGGTTCACCGCGGCAAGCTTGCGCAGCTGGCTGCGGGTGGCGGGCTTGCGCAGTTCGACGAAATGGGTCAGTAGCTCCCGCACGCTGACCTCGCGGTCGAGCGCGATGAGCCGTCGTGACGTGCGGCGAGGGTTGATCGACAGCCGCAGGGCGGGATCGATGCCGAGTTGTTCGAGCACCATGTCGACCAGCTCGGGCGGATTGTCGGCCAGGACGGTCAGGTGGTCTCCGGTGTGGTACTCGACGTCGTCGGGCAGGGCGATGCGGACGAAGTGTTTCGCCTGCCCCAGCGCATTCTGATCGCTGACCAGTTCGGTGTTCTCCAGCACCGTCATCGGTGCCACGGCGAACCGGCCGTCGATGGCGGCGGTGACGGGGCCGACGATGAGGTGCAGATCGTAGAGCGGCTCCTCGGTATCGGTCACCGCGACCGCGTCCGGGTCACCGAACCGCTGGGACAACGCCGACCACAGTGCCGCAGAGAACTCTTCCAGCGTTCCGGTCAGGTCGCCGGAGGTGTCGGCCGCGGCGAGTGGAACCAGCCGGGTGGCGCCCAATGCGGCCAGGCGTTCGTCGATCCGCTTCGGCACCGCTTGATAGGTGTCCGCCCAATTGTGGTCACCGACGCCGAGCACCGCGAACAACGGGCTCCCGCCCAGGGTGGCATCCGGATCGGTGAGCCAGGACAGGAATTCGCGCGCGTCATCGGTGGGCTGCCCGTTGTAGGACGACGCCACGATCACCACCGCATCGGCCTTCGGCAGACCGCCGGTGGCGTCGTCGAGCGGGCCGACGGTTGCCGCGCAGCCGATATCGCCGGCCTCCTCGGCCAGCTGCTTGGCCAGGGCCCGGCAGGTGCCCAGATTCGAGCCGTGCAGGACGGCCAAGGTGGTGCCGGCCTTCAGGGCGCGCACCGGGGCGGCCGGTGTCTGGTTGGCGCTGACCGGATTCGGTGTGGTGATCTGACGGTCGGCGGGGGTGCGGCGCAGGAGATCCAGGCGGAAGCCGGCCGGGCGGCGGCTCAGCGGTCCGTCCCAGCGCAATACGTAATGCTCGGTGTCGAGAAGCCGGTAGCGGTGCACGATCCGGGCGATGGCCATCGTCGCCTCGTGCAGCGCGAACTGCCGGCCGATACACGACCGCGCGCCGGTGCCGAATGGCTTGAACAACGCCGTCGAGCGTGCGGCCGCGGTGTCCGTCTCGAACCGGTCCGGATCGAACATCTCGACGTTGTCACCCCACGCCGGATGCCGGTGCAGAGCCCCGGTCAACACCGTGACCGCCTCGCCCCGCTTGACCGGGTAAGTACCACCGATGACGGTGTCCGCCAACGCCATCCGGTCGAAGCTGAGAACCGGCGGGGACAACCGCAACGTCTCGTTGATGACCTGCCGCAGGAAGCTGAACTTACCGATGTCGTCGTAGCCGGGCAGGTGGTCGTCGTCCGCGCCGAAGACGCTGTCGGCCTCGGCGCGTACCCGGGCCAGCACCGCGGGGTGGTGCACCAGGTTGTAGAGGGTGTTGGGCATCAGCTCGGATGTGGTCAGCTGACCGGCGATCAGGAACGTCATGATCTGGTTGCGGATGTTCGGCTCGTCCAGCCCCGGATCGCCGAGCATCAGATACAGCAGGTCGTCGGCACCGTCGCCGCGGCCCGCGCGATGCCCGGCGATCAGCTCGTCGAAGTACGCCATCAGCGTGGCCCGCTCGGCCTCGAATCGCGGTGTCGTAGCGCCCTTTCCGAGTTCGCCGAGGGCATCGGTGAAACTCTGCGGGATGGGTGCCAGGCCCTCGTGGTCGTACGACTCGAACCGGGCCCCGAAGCCGGCCAGCGCGACGGTGTCCATGGCCAGCTTCTGCAGATCACCCGAGACGTCCACGGGTTGACGGCCGGCTCGGGCATCCCAGCGCTCGATCATCCGGGAGTTGATATCGAGCATCGCCGAGTGGTAGTTGCGCAGTCCGGCATAGCTGAAGCCCGGCAGGAGAACATCGTGTGCCTTCTGCCAATTCGGCTCGCCATGGAACGCGGTGAACAATCCGTCACCGGCCAACGGCCGCACTCTGGCCAGCGACGGGGTCAGATTCTTGGCGAACCGCGCCTCGTCGCACAGCTCCTCGACCAACTCCGGCGAGCACACGTAGAGCTTGCGGAAACCGCTGTAGTCGGCGTAGAAAATCGGCCCGTGCAGTTCGCCGAGGATGTCCACCGGCAATGCGTAGGGCCGTCCGGCAAGGTCGGCCGGGCCGGGCAGCGCCCCGTCGGCGGACGGCACGTCCGCCAGCTCGGGGGCCAGGGACGGTGCGAAGTCGGGCATGCCGGGCAGCATAGGCGCGAAAAGCCATCGGCGGAGCGGATCTTCGACGCCGGCGGGCCCCCTGCTGGCGCTACTATCGTCGGCATGACGGCGTCGTTGCGTGCGCACAGAATCGCCGGCAAAGCATGAGCGTCGGAGCGCCCGCGGTAGTGCAGCTCTTCACGCACTCGTGGACGCAATTACGTGCTGCCGTCAGCGAACTCGGTCCGGAGGACTTCGAGCGACGATCCGGCTGCACCGGCTGGCTGGTCCGTGACCTGGTGTGCCACCTGATCATCGACGCCCAAGACGTCCTGATCACCCTGGCCACGCCGACCGATCAGGCACCGACCCGGGATGCGGTAACGTACTGGACCGCCGCCGAGACGCCACCGGACGGCGACGATCCGCTCGACGCGCTGACCGTCCGGCTTGCTGCGGCCTACCAGGACCACCGGCTGCTGACCTTTCACCTCGACGACGTGGGGGCCGCCGCGGGGCGGGCCGCCGGGCTCGCCGATCCCGCCGGCCGGGTGCAGACCCGCGGAGAGGTGCTCACCGTTGCGGACTATCTGTCCGCCTACGTCTTCGAGTGGACGGTGCATCACCTGGATCTGGGGGCGCGGCTGGATACGGTGAGCGGCCCGTCGCCGGCGGCGCTGCGGCACTCGCGGCGCATCTTCGAGGAGCTGACCGGCACCGTGCTGCCCTCGGCGCTCGGTGACGCCTCAGCCCTGTTGGTCGGCACCGGCCGGCGCGCCCCGACGGCGGAGGAGGCCGCGCGGCTCGGCGCCCTGACCGGGCGGTTACCGCGCTCGATCGGGTGATCCCGGCGGCAGGGATGAATTCGGTGCGCCGCCGGGGTCTATACACCCGTGTTGGCCACCACGTTGGGCGTCACCGGGCGGCGGACCTGCGCGACGTTGGCGCTGGGTTCGGCGGTGGTGCACGGTTTGTCGGTAGGCGCTGCGCCGAGCGTCCTGACGGTGCTGATGATCGGCGGCTGCGCGTCCTGCGCCTGGGAGCTGTGGCGGCACGACACGATCCGGATCTGGCTGACCGTCGCCCTGATGAACCTGGCAATGATCGCCGTGCACCTCCCGATGGGTCACCATCATGGTGGCGGCGTCGGCACGCCGTCACCGGCCCCGATGGGCTGGGCCACGGCACTGGCCATGGCGGAGGTCGCCGCGGCGACGGTGGGCCTGTACCTCAAGACCCGGTCGTCAGACCCCGATCAGCGTGTCGATCCAGCCGCGGGCGAAGTACAGCAGGAAGCCGGCAGCCACGATCCACAACAGCGGGCTGATTTCGCGGCCCTTACCGGCCGCGGTCCGCACCACCGCCCACGAGATGAATCCGACGCCGATGCCGTTGGCGATCGAATAGCTCAGCGGCATGACCGCGACGGTGAGCACCACCGGCAGCGCGATCGAGAAATCGGCCAGGTCGATCTCGCGCAGGTGCGAGGCCATCATGGCGCCGACGATCACCAGTGCGGCGGCCGCGACCTCTGACGGCACGATGGCCGCCAGCGGCGTGAGAAACATTGCGGCGAGGAACAACCCGCCGGTGACCAGGCTGGCCAGCCCCGTGCGGGCGCCTTCCCCGATGCCGGTGCCGGATTCGATGAAGACGGTGTTGGACGAGGCCGAGACCGCGCCGCCGACCACCGCGCCGGCGCCCTCGACGACCAACGCGGACTGCAGCCGCGGGAAGTTGCCTTGGGCATCGGCGACCCCGGCCTGCCGGGACAGCCCGGTGAAGGTGCCCATCGCGTCGAAGAAGTTGGTGAACACCAGCGTGAACACCAGCATGACGGCGGCCAGGATGCCGATCCGGCCGAAACTGTCCAGGCTGAACGCGCCGACCAGGGACAGATCCGGAAGCGAGAACGGTGCCCCCTGCAGGGTGGGCACGGACAGCCCCCAGCCGCCGGCCTTCTCCTGGGCCGACCCCAGATGCCAGATGGCCTCGATGACGACGGCGACCACCGTGCCGATGATCAGTCCGATGAGAATGCCGCCGCGCACCTTGCGGGCCACCAGGATGCCGGTGACCAGCAGCGTGAAGGCGAACACCACGGTCGGGATGCTGGTGATGGAGCCGGCACCATGCCCGCCCAGCCCCACCGGCGGCGACGGCCCGCCGGTGGACGCCACGAACCCGGCGTCGACCAGGCCGATGAACAGGATGAACAAGCCGATCCCGGCGGTGATCGCCAGTTTCAAGGGCATCGGCACGGCGTCGAAGATCAGCCTGCGCAGCCCGGTGACCGCGAGTAGCACGATGATCAGGCCGTTGATCACCACCAGGCCCATCGCCTCGGGCCAGGTGAGCGAACCCACCACCGACGACGCCAGGAACGAGTTGATGCCCAGGCCGGCCGCGAATGCGAACGGCAACCGGGCGATCACCCCGAACAGGATGGTCATCACCCCGGCGGCCAGCGACGTCACCGCCGACACCTGGGTGAAGCCCAGTTTGGTGCCGGTGACGTCGGCGCCGCCGGACAGGATGATCGGGTTCAGCACGATGATGTAGGCCATCGCGATGAAGGTGACGACGCCACCACGCAGTTCGGCGGCGACGCTCGAGCCACGGGCACTGATATCGAAGAAGCGGTCCAGCCGGTTCACGGTACGACCTTAAAGGCACCCGGCCCGCGCCGCGGGCAGGCGGGCACCTGTAACGCATCCGGCGCTCAGGCCTCTGTAACGCCTCCGGCGTTGTGGCCCCTGTAACGCCTCCGGCGTTGTGGCGATGAACCATGCGAGACAGCTGCTGGCCCGGGGCCAGTGTCGGGGGAGATGGCTGCAACTTGGCAGCAGTGGCTGGATGCCACGCTCCTTGGACCTTCAAAGGAGTGGATGCACGGTGCGTGCAACGCGTGAACTGTTCCCCCGGCGAAACGTTGTCGCCGGTGTGGCGTCGAGCCTGGTCATCTCGTTGACCGCGCTGATCTCGGGGCTGGCGCCCGCAGCGGCGTCACCCAACACCAAAGCCGATCCGGCGGCCCCGACGACGACCGTGGTCGAGGCGCCGGAAGCGGCGGCCCCGCAGCAGCAGGCCCCGAAATCCGAGGAGGGCGGCCGCGAGGCGCAATTGCCCACGGCCGCACCGCAACCGGAACCCAAGGCGGCGCCGCTCCCCGAAGTGGTGACTCCGACCCAGGCCCCGGCGGTGCAACCCAAGCCCGCCGCGACACCGACGGCCACGCCGACCGTCGAAGTGCAAACTCCGCCGGCGCCGCAGACCACCGCCACGCCGACCACCAAGGCACCACAGGCCGCGACGACCACCCCGGCGCCGCCGACCACCCACACGCCAACCACCGACACGACGACCACCACCAAGGTCGCCGAACCGACGACGGCCGCGCCGACGTCGACGCCGAAGGCCACCCCGACCGAAACACCGGCCGATCCCAGCCCGCAACCCCGCAGCAGCACCGGGGACCGGCCGGTCGATCGGGTGCCCGAGACACCGGCGGTGGACCCGAGCGTTCCCTCCAGTTCGGTCAGCGCGTCCCCCGCCGAGGCGCCGGCCACCCCGAGCACGCCGGCGGCCCCGAGCACCGCGACCGCGGAGGCGGCGGCCACCCCCACCGTAACCGGTGTGCCGTCCGAGACCGAGACCTCGTCGACGGCCACGAAGGCGGCCCGGCCCATCGAGACCGTGCGGCCGCAGACACTCGAGGCGCCCGAGGCGGATGTCGAACTGGCCCGCAACGCCAAGCCGATCGAGCAGAAGCCCGAGCCGGCGCCGCAGCAGGACATCGCCGCACTCGCGGTGTCGCTCAACGTGACTCATCGTGATGACGACCGGGACCGGGACTGGGACCGGCCTGACTGGAACCGGCCGGACTTCGGGCGCGAGCGCAGCGACGGCCTGGACTGGGACCGCAAGGTGCGGCAGTGGCGGCCGGAGTGGGTGCAGTACGACGAGTACTACCGCCCGATCATCTTCAACCCCTACCGGGACCCCGTCCGCGTCGTGTACGTGTACCAGAATTCGCCGCGGATCGTGACCATCAACCCGCTGCAGCGCGTGGTGCTGTATGCCGCGGAGCTGGCCGCCTACAGCTTCACCGCGGTGGTGGTCAACGCGCTGAACACGGCCGTCAACGTCGCTGTCGGCAGCTTCTTCGGCGGTGGATTCATCCCCGCGGTCGGGGTGCCGCTGCCGCCGCCCCCGCCGCCGGTGTGGCGCTATGACAACGTGCCCGTCCAGGTGCGGTATTCGCGGGCGGTGTACGAACCGTTCCGCGTGCAGCGCATCGTCGACGTCGGCGACGACACCCGCTACGGCGAGCGCAAGGTCCTGCTCGACGGCGTCACCCCGGCCTGGGGTGTCTGGACGCAAACCGCCGCGGGCGAAAGGCAATTCGAGGTACACCGCACCCAGCAGTTCCCCGGCCTCGACGAACCGCGCGAGGCGCCGCTGCCCGGCGACTACCGGATGCAGCTCGTGTCCGGCAACACCACCGAGGCGTCGAATGGCTTGGACCGCAACCAGGTCTACCTGATCGCGGCGGCGGTGGCCTGCTCGGTGCTCAGCCTCGGCGCGGTGGGCCTGGTGGTGCTGATGGGCCGCCGGCGCGGGATGTAGGAATCAGGCGTGCACGTCGCGCAGGCCGACGGCACCGCGCAGACCCGAACAGTTGACGCAGCCGACGCAGCCCACGCAGTCGGTGCACGCCACGCAGGCGACGCAGGCCCGGCATTTCTGGCAGGCCACGCACGCCACGCAGCACGCGCAGCCGACCAGGGCCGCACACAGGATGGTGAAGGCGCTGCCGAACACGGCGATACTGCCTGCCACCCCGGCGCTGGCACCGGTGGCGATGGAGCCGGCCACGCCCGCGCTGTTCGCCGTGGCAATGGAGCCGGCGACCGCGGCGCTGCCGACGGTGGCGATCGAACCGGCGACCGCCGCGCTGCCGACGGTGGCCAGCGACTCCTCGACGGCCACGCTGCCCACCGTGCCGATCGAACCGTCCTCGCGCGCAATGGTTTCCACTAGTCCGCACCCTTCCCGTTGTCGACGCGGTACACCGCGCCGTGGATGGCCGCCGCGTCCGCACTGGCCAGGAACGCGATGGTCTTGGCGACGTCGACGGGATCCATGAAACCCCGCGGGGCGGCGATCCGCATGATCAGCTCCCAATCCGCGTCGTCCGGGGCGGCGAAGTCGGTCACCTGCGGGGTGAGCATCCCGCCCGGGCACACCGCGTTGATGCGCACCTTCTCCTTGGTGAACTCCACGGCCAGCGCCCGGGTCAACCCGACCAGGCCGTGTTTGGCGGCGCAGTAGCCCGCCGAATAGACCTCACCCTCGACACCGGCCACGGACGCGACGTTGACGATATTGCCGCCGGTCTCCAGCAGGTGCGGCAGCGCGGCCCGGCACAGGAAGAACGGTCCGTTCAGGTTGACGGCCAGATCGTGCTCCCATTCGGCGTCGGTCAGCGTGATGGTGCGGCGCATCTGATGGAAGCCGGCCACATTCGCCAACACGTCCAGGCGCCCGAACGCGGCCACGCAGTCGGCGACGGCCTGGCGGCACGCCGCGGCCGAACCGATATCCACCGAGGCGTACCGCCCGCCGGGCACCTCGGCGAACACCTCGGCCAGCCGGTCGGTATCGCGGGCGATGCCGAACACCGTCGCCCCCCGCTCGGCGAACACCTTCGCCGTCGCCGCCCCCAATCCCGAGGACGCCCCGGTCACCAACGCCACTTTGCCGTCGAGTGCAGTCATGCGGCTGACTCTCTCACGGCACAAACCCGGGACGTGTCCGAAGCGCCCTGTAATACTGCGACGGTGAGGAAGCACTTTTCCGCATTGGTCGGTGCGCTGCTGACGGGCGCGGCGCTGGTGGCATTTGCCGGGCCGGCGCGCGCGGACCAGCAGGTGATGCAGGGCGTCTACACCTTCCACCAGGAGGGCCTGCCGGACGCGACGTGGTCCATCTGGCCGTCGTGCGTGCCGGTGGTGGGCGACCTGCGCGCCGAGATCCACGACCCGGTGGCGTGCCGCCTGCACGTCAGCTCGACCCCGAACGCGGTCGCCAAGGGCGGAGACGCGGTGCTGACCGACGGCCTGTGGGCGTACAACATCAGCTCGGTGGACGGTCTGACCTGCCCGGACGGCAGCACCGAGGCGCTGATGGAAACCTTCCGCTTCGACAGCAACACATTGAGCGGTACCCGCATCATCTCGCACAACCAGGTGTGCGGGTTGCCCGCGACGCTGGACAAGAGACCGTTCACGCTGTCCTATCAGGGCCCGCTGCCGATCCCGGTGGAGCAGTACCCGCTGATCTGTGAGCCCGGCGGGCTGCGCCGCTGCTTCTGATCCGCGGCGGGGCTATCCTCACCGCTTGATGAGCGATCAAACCCGGCTGCAGCGGTTCGAGCAACGGACCGAGTGGCTGCTGGCCGCCGTCGCATTGCTGTTCCTGGCCTGCTATTCGATCCGGGTGCTGGCCCAGCCGCGCGGATTTGGTGACGCCGTCCTGCACGTCGTCATGGTGGCGCTGTACCTGGTGTTCGTCACGGACTATCTGGTGCGCTTCTACCTCGCCGAGCCGCGGGGCCGGTGGTTCGTGCGCAACCTGCTCGACCTGGCCATCGTCGCGTTGCCGATGCTGCGCCCGCTGCGCCTGCTCAGCCTGGCGGTGGTGCTGGAGGTGCTGCAGCGCGTCATCGGGCACAGCATCCGGGGCCGGGTCGCCACCTACACCGCGGGCGGCGTGGTGACCATCGTCTACGCCGCCTCGCTGGCGGTGCTCGACGTCGAACGCGACGCACCCCATGCCCAGATCACGTCATTCGGCGACGCGTTGTGGTGGGCCATCAGTACCGTGACCACCGTCGGCTACGGCGACCTCGCCCCGGTGACCTTCGGCGGCCGACTGATCGCGGTGGCGCTGATGATCGCCGGGATCAGTCTGCTGGGCGTCGTCACCGCCACGCTCGCGTCGTGGATCGTCGAACGGGTTGCCGAGGAGGACGACGCCAACCGGGCCGCCACGGCCCGGCAGATCGAGGAACTGCGCGACGAGATCCGCGGGCTGCAGCGCAGCCGAGAAAGGGACAGCACGACATGAAGCGAATAGTGGTGTGGGGTACCGGATTCGTCGGCACCATGGTGATCGCCGAGATCGTCAAACACCCACTGTTCGAACTCGTCGGGGTGGGCGTCAGCAACCCCGAGAAGGTGGGCCGCGACGTCGGCGAGATCTGTGGCCTGGACGCTCCCATCGGACTGGCCGCCACCGACGACGTCGACGCCCTGATCGCGCTGAAACCCGACGCCCTGGTGCACTACGGGCCGACGGCCGCGCAGGCCGACGCCAACATCGACCTCATCACCCGCTTCCTGCGGGCCGGCATCGATGTCTGCTCGACGGCGATGACACCGTGGGTGTGGCCGCACATGTCGCTCAACCCGCCGTCCTGGACCACCCCGATCGACGAGGCCTGCGCCGCCGGGGGAGCATCGTGTTTCACCACCGGGATCGACCCCGGATTCGCCAACGACCTGTTCCCGATGACCCTGATGGGTCTGTGCTCGGAGGTGCGCCGGGTGCGGGCCTCGGAGCTGCTCGACTACACCAACTACACCGGTGACTACGAGTTCGAGATGGGGATCGGCAAGCCGCCGGAGTACCGGCCGCTGCTGGAGCACCGCGACATCCTGGTGATGTCCTGGGGTGCCACCGTGCCGATGATCGCGCACGCGGCCGGGATCACCCTCGACGAGATCACCACCACCTGGGAGAAGTGGGTGACACCGGAGGACCGCAAGTCCGCCAAAGGGGTCATCCCGGCCGGCCATGTGGCGGCGGTCCGGTTCACCATCAACGGTCGGTACCTCGACGAGACCCGCATCCAGCTGGAACACGTCAATCGGATCGGGCTGGACGCGGCGCCGGACTGGCCGACCGGCAACGACAACGACGTGTACCGGGTGGACATCGACGGCACCCCCAGCATCTCCCAGGAGACCGCCTTCCGGTTCACCGACGGCTCGGGCCGCGACGCGGCGGCGGCGGGCTGCCTGGCAACCGGGTTGCGGGCCCTCAACGCCGTGCCCGCGGTCAACGATCTCCCATCGGGTTGGGTCACCGCGCTGGACCTTCCGCTGATCCCGGGCGCCGGCACCATCCGCTAGTAACGTCCGCCCGGCAAATTCAGATGGATAACCCGATAGGGTTGCTGAAGGCGGGTGTGATGACAGAGTCGGTAGGGCTGTCGATTGGTGCCACCAATCTGGCGGCCGTGACGGTGGGCCGGGCCGCGGTGACGCGGCCGGCGGTGCTGACGCGGGAAACGGGTCCGGTGTTCACCGACTTCGTGGATCGCGTCGGTGATCCGGTCGGCCTGATCGCCGCCGACGGCAGCACCCACCGGCCCGAGGCGCTGCTCACCGAAGCGCTGCGGGCACTGCGCCGCACCGTTCCACCCGGCGCACACACCGGCATCGGTCACCCCGCGCACTGGCATCCCCGGCAGGTGGCGGCCGCGCGCACCGCGCTGGCCGCCGACCCGGAACTCCGAACGGCACCATTGTTTTCCGACGCGGTGACCGCGCTGGCGGCGCTGAGCGACAACCCGGGGTTGCCGGCCCGCGGCATCGTCGTGCTGTGTGACTTCGGCGGCACCGGCACCAGCATCACGGTCGCCGACGCGGCCAACGGCTACCAACCCATCGCCCCCACGGTGCGCTACACCGAACTGTCGGGCGCGCTGATCGACCAGGCGCTGCTGACCCATGTGCTCGCCGGTGTTCCCGGCGCGGCCGATGCCGCCGGCACCTCCGCGATCGGATCGCTGACCAGGTTGCGGGCCGAGTGCCGGACCGCCAAGGAGCGGCTCTCCGGTGCCGCGGCGGCCGCGGTGCCGGTGGACCTGCCCGGCCATCGCACCGAGGTGCGGGTCACCCGCGACGAGCTCGACGCGATGCTGCGCGGCCCGCTCGGCGAGTTTCTCGCCGTGCTGCGGGACACGTTGCAGCGCAGCGGAATCCGGGCCGCCGACCTGGCGGCGGTGGCCTCCGTGGGTGGTGGGGCCCGCATCCCGGCGGTGACCGCGGCACTGTCCGAGCAGTTCCGGGTGCCGGTCGTGACATTGCCGCAGCCGGAACTCGCCGCGGCGATCGGGGCGGGCATCAGGGCAGCCCGGCCCGCCGCCGAGGAGGGGGTCACCACGGTCGCGCCGGTCCCACCCGTCGTGCCCGCGCCGGACCCGGCCGCCCTGCCCGCGCCGGACCCGGCGATGTCGAGCACCTTCCGCGCGCTGGCCTGGTCACAGGACACCGATGAGGTGCCCGGCGCCGAACCGTTCGTGGTGGACCACCCGATCGATCGCGATCCCTCCCATAGCTTCACCGGCCTCGATGCCCGGCCGCAGGTCCAGTTCACCGATCACGAAGAGCCGGAGCCCGAGCCGATTCCCTGGTACCGGCGGCCCGCCCTGCTGATCGGGGCGGGTGCCGCCGTCGTGTTGGCGGTGTGTGTGGTCGCGGCCGTGGTGGTGATGCGCACCGACCAGGCTCAGACGCCCACCTCGCAGACCACCACGGCGACGGCGACGGCCAATCCGGCCACCCCGTCCGCCGTCCCGCAACAGCCCTCACCAGCGGAGGCACCCGCGCCGGCGACCGAGGCGCCACCGCAGACCAGGACGGTCACCCGGCAGGCACCCGTCACGCAGGCCCCGCCGCCACCGGCGACCGAAACCCCCGCCCCGACCAGTGAGGCCCCGCCACCATCACCGTCACCGGAGCCGTCGCCGTCCCCGGAGCCCACCACCGAGGCGCCGACGACCCCGCCGCCGCTGATCCCGACGATCCCGGCCATCCCGCCGATCCCCACCATTCCCGGCTTGCCGCCGTTCATCCCACAACCGGGGCAACAGCTTCCGCACTAGGGTGGGTCCGATGAGCACCGGTGCCGATGTGGTGATCGGCCGATTACTGGCCGGCGGAGTCGATGTCTGTTTCGCCAATCCGGGCACATCCGAGATGCATTTCGTGGCCGCCCTGGACCACACTCCGGCGATGCGCGCGGTGCTGTGCCTGTTCGAAGGGGTGGCCACCGGTGCCGCCGACGGCTACGCCCGCATCGCGGGCACACCCGCGGCCACCCTGCTGCACCTGGGTCCCGGTCTGGCCAACGGTCTGGCCAACCTGCACAACGCGCGGCGCGCGCACAGCCCCGTCGTCAACGTCGTCGGCGACCACGCCACCTACCACGCGGCGTTCGACGCGCCGCTGCAATCCGATATCGAGGCCCTCGCCGGCTGGCCGGACGGGGTGGTCGTGCGGCCCGCGACCGCGTCGGCACTGGCCAACGCGGTGGACGAGGCGATCGCCGCCGCGGTCGGTCCGCCCGGCCGGGTCGCCACCGTGATCCTGCCCGCCGACTACTCCTGGAGCACCGCGGAGGACACCGCCGCCGCGGTGCCCGCGCCGTCGGCCACGGGTGCGGAAGCTGGCGCCGACATCGCGCCCGTCGCCGAGCTGCTGCGTACCCACGGCGCCGATACCGTCCTGCTGCTCGGGGGAGCGGCCACCGATGCGGCGGGACTCACTGCGGCCGCCCGGATTTCGGCAGCGGTCGGCGCCAGGGCGCTGGTGGAGACCTTCCCCGCCCGGCTGTCCCGCGGGGCCGGTGTCCCGCCCATCGAACGGCTGGCCTACCTCGGTGAACAGGCCGAGCAGCAGCTGGCAGGCATCTCGCATCTGGTGCTGGTCGGGGCCCGGTCGCCGGTCGCCTTCTTCGCCTACCCGGGAAAGCCGAGCGGGTTGGTGCCCCGGGGCACGCAGATCCACACCGTGGAGCCGGCCGACCTGGACCGGCTCGTCGAGGCGCTGGCCGCCCCCGCGTTGTCGCCCGCCCCCGCGGCGCCGCCCACGCTGCCCACCGGGCCGCTGACCGTGGCCAACTGGGTGGAGGTGATCGGGGCGCTGCTGCCCGAGCGTGCGGTGATCGTGGACGAGGCCAATACCAGCGGGCTGCTGTTACCGGCCGCCACGGCGGCCTCCCCGCGGCACGAGGTGCTGACGCTGACCGGCGGTGCGATCGGTCAGGGGTTACCCGTGGCGGTGGGTGCCGCGGTCGCGGCCCCGGACCGGCCGATCATCGCACTGCAGGCGGATGGCAGTGCGCTGTACACCATTTCGGCGCTGTGGACGATGGCCCGCGAACAGCTCGACATCACCGTGGTGATCCTGAACAACCACGCCTACGCCATTCTGCAGCTGGAGCTGGCGCGGGTGGGCTCGGCCGCGACCGGCCCGCAGTCCCGCTCGCTGCTGGATCTGGGCAACCCGGACATCGACTTCGTCGCCATCGCAACGGGTTTCGGCGTGCCCGCCAGCCGCGCGACGACGGCCGAGGACCTCGCCGAGCAGTTCCGGGCCGCGCTGGGTCAACCCGGCCCGCACCTCATCGACGCGGCGATTCCGGCCTGGGGCTAGAACGCTTTCGGCCGCTTGTGCAGCACGACCAGTGCCAGCGGGATCCGCATCTGCTCCGGTTCGGCGGCCAGCCGGGCCGCCACGCCGGCCTCGAGCGCATCGCAGAAGGCGGTGCGCCGGTCGGTCGGTAACACCGCCGCGAGTGTCGGGAACACCGCCGCGCGGACGAACGCCGCCCATTCCGAACCGAAATGCGCTGCGTCCCGGTCTGATCGGTAGCGCTGCCAGAAGCGGTCCTCGGCGTCGAACACCTCGAGATGCTCGACGCTGAGTTGTTCCAGCCGGCCGGACGGCGCGAACGGTGCGAGGAAGTCACCCGCGCGCCGCCCGACGATCGGCAGGTTCATCCGGACCAGTTCGGCTTCGGTGATCACGCCACGGGCCACCAGCTCGGTGAGTTCGGCCATCACCGCCTGCAGCACCGGCCGATAGCCGAACTCGCCGTCATCGGAGACGGCCATGGTGATCACCACGGCGCGTCCGCCCGGGCACAGTTCGCGGCCACGGAACGCCACGAATTCGTGCCAGTCGAACGCCGCCTGCTTGTCGTGGGCGGCGCGCACGGCGGCGTCGGCGCTGAATGAGGCGTGGATGTGGTCGGGCACCGGGCCGGGCACCCGGCCCAGCCACAGCACCGCCCAGGCCGACCAGCCCAGGTTCACACTGTTGGACGGGATGATCTGGGTGTAGAACGACCGGCCGACCGCCGAGGCATAGGTGGCATGATCCTTCTTCAGGTAGCTGTCCGGGTCCTCGTCGAGCACCCGGAACAGCGCGCTGAAGTCATTGTCCGGAACGTCGGTGTGGGTCACCAGGATCGAGTGCTCGGGGCGGGTCCGCTTGCGCAGCACCGCGATGGCCGCCGAGATCGGCAGCAGCGAGTTGTGCCCGTTGGCCGCGCCGTAGTCGGCGATCACGATCGGCCGGGGTGCGGACGGGATGGGCACCGCCTGCGCGGTCTGTTCGAAGAGCGCGATGGCGCGTTTCAGGCCGGCCGCCTGCAGCCGGGATCCGGCGGTATAGAACCCACTCCCCGGCGGGATCGGTCGCACCACCACACTGGATTCGCGGCTGGCACCTGGCCTCGAACTGGACACGGTGAAAACGGTAGTCCACGTCGCCGTCCGTCGAGATGTGAGTGTGCCGGGGCGATCGCTACCGCGTGTCTCCCATATGGCTGGTCCAGGTGATACAGGCGCTGAGTACGACGCCCCGTTCCGCCGCCACCAGCGCGGCGCGGCGGCAGGCTACTGGCCGCCCTTTGATCCGGCCGACGGAAGTGGCCGAGGCGCGGAGGGTGGCCGCCGATGGCATGTCCCAGGACTGGGCGTGGGACTCCACATCGTCGCTCATCGCCACCGATGATCGGTCCACCAGCACTCGCACGATGTCGTCCACACTGGGCTTCTTCAGACGAGCCAACTCCGCCGCAACGACGGTCGTTGGTCAACCGCCCCAGGGATTGTCGCCGGCGTCCCATCGACTCTGAAGCTCCGGATACAGAGTCTGCAGATGCGTCGGAATCGTCCGCTTGGCCGCACGGGTGTGGTCGTCGGTGAGGACCTCGGGTTGCCCGGCCTGTACGGCATCAAGCGTTTGTGCAGCCACCTCTGCCGGATCGATCTTGGGCTCGCTGACCGTTGCGGTCATATCGGTGTCGATGAACCCAGGATGCACACCGACCACCAGTGTGCCTGCTGCATGCATTTCGAGCCGGAGGGCATTGGTCAGCGACCACTCGGCAGCTTTCGATGCACAGTAGGACGCATTGAAGGGCAAGGAGTAGAAGCTCGCCACCGAGAGAACGTTGACCAGCGCTCCGCCGCCGTTGGCCGCCAGCACCGGTGCAAACGCACGCGCCATCGCCAGGGTGCCGAAGTAGTTGGTGTCCATCTCTTTGCGCGCCGCCTCCAGATCCGTTGCAGACAGGAACGCTGATTGGAGCATTGCCCCGGCGTTGTTGATGAGCACCGTCGCGTCGGCGGCCAACGTCGTGGCGGCCGAGACAGCGCTGGCATCGGTGATGTCAAGGGACACGGCGGTGACCCGGTCGTCGTCGATCTCGACCGACTCGCGATGGCGGGCGCCGGCGTACACCCGGGCGGCACCGCGCTCGAGTAATGCCTTCACGTAGGCGCGCCCAAGGCCGCGGTTGGCTCCGGTGACCACTGCGACCGCACCTTCGATCGGCACGCCGGCGTCGTGTGGTTTGGGGCTCATGTCAAACTCCTTTCTCGGTGCTTTGCATAGTGCAGTTGTGAAAAGGGTTGTTGGGAAAAGAATCAAGCGCCGCCGATCGATCCGCCACCATCGGCACGCAGGACCTGCCCGGTGACGAAGGCTGCGTCATCGGACAGCAGGAACGCCACCGCCGTTGCGATTTCCCGGGGGGTGGCGAAGCGGCGCATCGGCACCATGTCCAGATACCGTGCCTCGCCCTCGGATCCAGGTGCGTTGTTGGTGCGGAACAGCGCGGTTTCGGTGGGCCCAGGCGCCACCGCGTTCACGGTCACACCGCTCTCTGCGAGTTCATAAGCCCATGCCCGAGTGCAGAATTCGAGCGCGGCTTTGGCGGAACCGTAGGCGGTGCGTTGCGGCATGCCGACGGTGACCAGGCTGGTGATGTTGACGATCCGTCCCCACCCCTTGGCCAGCATCCCGGGCAGGACGGCCTGCGCCGCCTGAACGGCGACCCTTACGTTGACGTCGAAGACGGTGGTGAGGTCGTCGAGGTCGACGTCACCCAACTTCGCTGGGCGGACCAGGCCGACATTGTTCACCAGGGCATCGACAGGTCCGACGTCGAGGATTTCGGTGAGCGCTGCCGCGGTCCGCTGACGGTCGCTCAGGTCGGCGACGACGAACGTGCCCGGGAATGCTTGCGGTGCGGTGCGGGCGATACCGATCGGATGGTGTCCGGCATCGGCAACCAGCTTCGATAAGGCCAAGCCGATTCCCTTGGAAGCACCCGTGATGACGACGCGTCGGCCGCGGCTGTCGCTCATTGACGGTAGGCGAGGTCAGCGGCGGTCAACCCTTCGAGCGCCATCCCGAAGGGCACACCTTCGACGATGCGGCGCAACAGGTGTTGGTTGAGCGTCTGCTTCTGCAAAGACCGGTATGCCGCCGGCTTGGCCGCCAGGACGCGAGCGATTTCCAGGCCACGGACGTAAGCCCTTTCGTGCTCGACGATTTCGTTGACCACCCCCCACCGTTCGGCGGTGACGGCGTCGATCGTTTCACCAGACCAGAGCAGCCACTTCGCCCGGGCGGTACCTGCGATTTCCTCCCACACCACCTGCAGACCGTCACCGGCGGTGATACCGAACGCGGGATGGGGAAAGTCGCCGTATGTCGCGCGGTCAGAGGCAATGTGGATGTCGGACAGCAACAGATATTCCGAGTGCACGGTGGCGGGACCGTTGGCCACGCCGATCACCGGGATCGGCAAGTTCAGGAGGCGTTGCAGGACGGCCAGACCCTCGCGACGGATCTTCTCCCAGACGAGGGGTTTGAAGATCTCGCCGAGGCTGTCTCCGTCGATGCTGTCCATGAACGCATCGCCTGTGCCCGTGAGGACCATCGCCCGGTTGTCGGTGTCCAGTGCGATGTCCTCGAGGGCCTTGGGGAGGTCCTCGTGGGTCTGTCCGGTGAAGGTGACCGGACCACCGTTGGTGTGGAAGCGCATCGTCAGCACACCGTCATCGGTGCGATCGAAGGCGAGGTTCTCATAACGGGTGAAGTACGTGGGGGAGGACATCGGTGGTTGCCTTTCGTTGGACTCCCCAGACTCAACGCGTCCCGGCGGTGCAATTCCCCCACCGACCCATTCCGATCCCGAAGGTCGACATAGGACGCGGTTATGGCTGCAGGTGGTGTGATGGATCGGTGGAACTTCGAGAGATGCGGATGTTCGTCGCCGTGGTGGAGGAAGGCAGCGTGACCGCAGCGGCGCGTCGGCTACACATCAGTCAGCCGGCGCTCTCGCAGGCAATGGTGGGTCTCGAACGTCGACTCGGCTTGGACCTCCTCGTTCGGCACCGCACCGGCATTGCGCTCACCGACGCCGGAACCACGCTGCTGGCCGAATCGCGGGCGGTACTCGCCCGATACGACCAAGCCCTGGCCGCGCTGTCCCGTCACGAGGCCCCTGACAATGTCCTCCGGCTGGGGATACCGCTGGAGTTGCCGCCCGATCTGTTGCCAGGAGCATTGGCCACACTGGGTGCCGCCTATCCCGAGACCCGTGTCCAGGCGCGACACGCGACGACTGCACAGCAACTCGACGCGCTGCGCGCCGCCGAGTTGGATGTCGGGTTGGTCCGAGAGCGACCCGCGGGGACCGATCTGGACGCGACGCTGGTGTGCGAGGAACGGTTGGGGGTCTTGTTGGCCCGCAGCCGGGCCGACACTCTGGCCACCGCCCGCGGCGTGCGACTGGACGCCCTGACAGGGCTGGACTGGGTGGGGTTTCCGCGTTCTGGCAGCCCGGCCTGGTTCGACGAACTCACCGCGATCCTGCGCAGCCACGGTGTCAGCCCGGGTGACGATGTCCGGGCGGAAGATCCACTGATCCCGGAGGTGAAGATGGCGGCGGTCACCACTGGTCACGCCTTCGCCTTGGCGCCACCGCACTGGTCTCAACCCATGCCCGACGAGGTGAGCTGGTACCCGCTGATCGGCGGTCCACTGGTCCGGCGCACGTGGGCCGCGTGGCGGGCCGACTCCCGGCGGCGCGATGTCGCGCTTTTCGTCGACGCCCTCGAACCCGATGATTGACGGAGGCGCTATCGACCTCGAGTTCGCTACTCAGACGCGGGACCAACTCGTCGCCGCGCAATTCTTCCCGGCCAACCACATCGGCGCTGGCGCAACTTGGACGATCCGAGGTTCGAACGTCGATGCCCGATCGCCTGGCACGTCGAGTTCGACCGCACCGGTGGTCTCGGTCAGCACTGTCTTCGTGCGGGTGCCGTTGCGGATATTGCCCGTCCCCGCCTCGGGCGGGTCGTTTTTCGATAACCGAGGTGTTCGGTCATCTCGGCGCTCTCGATATCTCATATTGCCGTAGGGCTGGAATCCCGCATCGGGTTGAACGTTTCGCGCGCGACGGTGGTCGTGGCAGGCATCTTCATTGTTACTTTCGTTGTCCTAGCTGAGCGTGGTCACCGCCAACGGCACCTTGGTGTCGGCCACCCGGATGTCGACCGTGCGGATGTTCGCGGCCGGAATGGCGGTGGCGGCGGCCAGGTTCGACGCCTCATTGCCCGACGGGCTCCAGGATGCGATGGTCGATTCCCGGCCGTCCTTGGTGGTGACGACGAGGTCGTATCTGGCCACGGTGGTGGCCCAGTCCTTGGTGTACTGGCATTGCCAATCCAGCCGCGTCCCCCATGATTCGGCCGATACCGCCAGCGCCGCGGTCACACCCGCACGCTGCCCGGCACCCATGGCCTGCAGCGCGGGCCCCGCCGGCTCCTGCGGGGCCAGGATCAGATGACCGACGAAGCCGCCGATGATGAGACATGCGGCGGCAGAGGCGATACCGGTGGCCACCCGGAGCCGCTGGGCCCGGAGCCGCCGTTTCCGGGCGGCCGCGGCCAGCGACACCAGGTCGGGTGCCTGTTCGGCATCCTCGCCGAGCAGCGCCAGCGCCTCCTCCCGGGGCAGGGCGTCCATGATGGCGGGCAGGCCCGCCAACGAGTCCAGCCCGGTCCCCTGATCGGGGTGGTCGGCCAGGTAGCGCTCGTATGCGACGGTCTCTTCCGGGGTGAGGGCGCCCAGCAGGTAGGCGGCGTCCCACTCGGACGGGTCGTGATCGGCGGCGCTCATTGCACCACCCCCCTTTCTTCCAGGGCGACGCGCAGCGCACGGACCGCGTAGTGCAGCCGGGATTTGACCGTCCCGGCCGGGATGTTCTCGTGGCGGCCGATTTCGACCGCGGTCTCGCCGAGGTAGTGCGCCCGCACCAGCACGGTGCGGTGCTCCCGGCTCAGGGACCGCAAGGCGTCGGCGACGACCCAGGAGTCGACGGCCGGTCCCAGGGTGTCGGGGGCGCGCTGCTCGGGAACCGTGTCCGTGCGCAGTTCCCGTTTGAAACGGTGGCTGCGGCGATCGTCGATGACGAGGTTGCGGGCCACGGTGTACAGCCACGCCCGCACCGAGTCGGTGGAACCCGTGGTCAGGATGTCGGGCTTCTGCCACAGCCGCAGCAGCGATTCCTGCACCACGTCCTCGGCGAACTCGCGGTCGCCGCGGGTGAGGCGCAGGACATAGCGCTGCAGTGCGGGGCCATGCTCGTCGTGAATACCGCGCAGCAAGTCGGCGGCACCATCGTGCGGCCCGGAAGGACCGGAGTCTGTCATGACGGGCGGTTTCCTCGGTTGGTTGGCGTGCGACCGGTCCGGCGCGTCCTCGTCATGTCTCGATTCTGGCGCACCGGGCCGGGATGCGGCGCCGGACATGGCTACCTGGGCGGGCCGGTCAGGTGACGGCGCGCCTGCCGCGGGCGATAACGCGTGGTCCAGCGCGCCGCGGTCCGCATGCCCGGCGTGGCGGCGGAGCCGCAGAACACCAGGTGACCGGTTCCCGGCAATTCCGCGCGCACCGGGCTCACCGGGGGCTGTTCCGCCTCGGCCAGCAGGACGCCGACGAACTGGTAACCGCGGCCGCGCACCGTCCGGATGTAGCGTTGCGTCTCACCGTCGTCACCGAGCGCGCGCCGGGCGGCCTTGATGCGGCTCGTCAGTGCGGCCTCCCCGACGAACCTGCCGCCCCACACCGAGTCGAACAGTTCGTTCTTGGTGACCACGCGCTGGTGGTGGCTGACCAATTGGATCAACACGTCGAAAACCTGGGGCTCCATCGGGATGGCGACGTCGTTGCGGCGCAGTTCGAATCGCGGCAGATCCAGCACGAAGTCGTCGAACCGCCATACCTGCGGCTCAGTGGTTTTCGCGGCCGCGGGAAGCATCGAGGGCAAGGTCACGGTCGTTCCCTTCTTTCAGCGCCGTGTGGCGCGGTCAGCAGGAACGACGGGCGAGTCCCGCCAAGGGTTCAGTCCTCGTGAAAATTTTCCCGCCGATGCGTTCCACCAGGTGTTTCCCTGCGCCCGGCATGACAGACTGCGCGGTGTGAGCCGCTCGACAGCACCCAGAATCCTCACCGTCATCGCGGTGCTGACCATGATCGTCTCGGGTGTCGGGTTCGTCGCCGCACTGATGCTCAACGCGTTCGTGTTCGACGAGTACGACGCCTACGGCGAGGTGCCGATCCCGGGACGCGGCACGGTACACCTGCCGGCCGGTGAGGTGAACGTCAGCTTCCACACACAGATCATCGGCAGCACGAACGGGGGCGGGTTGCCGATCCCGAACCTGCGGTGGCGCGCCGACCCGCCGGCCGGTGTTGCCGAGCCTGAGGTCACCGAAGCCATCGGCAGCACCACCACCGTCAACAACGATGCGCGGGTTCGGGTGTGGGTTGCCCGCATCGCCGAGGAAGGCGACTACCGCATCAGCACCGAGGGCAATGTCAGCGCCTTCATCAGCCCGCGGCTGGCCTTCGGGCACGGCAGCCCGGTGCCCGACCTGCCGTGGTGGCTCGCCGCGGTGTTCGGCGTCGCGGTCGTCGACCTGATCATCGCGCGGGTGTGGGCGGCCAAGGTACGCCGCCGACCGACGCCGGTGGGGCTGATGCCCGGCTTCACCATCGATGCCGGGCCGAGCTTCACCCCCACGGACGACGGAATCCGCATCCAGCAACTGAAAACCCTTGCCGCGCTGCGGGACTCCGGTGCGCTCACGCAGGCCGAATTCGACGCCGAGAAGCGCCGCCTGCTGGGGTCCTAGTCAGACCGCGGCACCGCTTCGCAGGGTGGACCGCGCGAACGTCCCCGCCGGTACGAACCGGCCCAGCAGATCGTCGGCAGGCTCGCCCGCGAATTCGGTGATCAGCGCCTTGGCCGCCGCCTCCGATGTCACGGCCTCGAACGGCCGCGGATCGTCCAGCAGCGCGAGCAGTTTGGACGCGAACCGCGCGCTGCCACTGGCCGCCGCGAAGAACAACCCGCCGTAGGCGGCGAAGTCGGGATCGCCGAGGAACAGTCGGGTCACCCGCTGCGCGGCGCGGGCGCGGTGGTCGTAGAAGTCTTCGAAAGCCGCTGTGAGCCAAGCGGTGTCGAACGGCCCGTCGTGCGCACCGGCCTTGTGCACCAGCCTGGCCGCCTGGATCAGGCCGCCTTGGGCGCCCTGGCCGGCGATGGGATCGTAGGCCACCGCGGTGTCGCCGAGCGCCGCCACCGGATGCCCGCCGGCGGTGTGCCCGACACCGGCGCGCACCACCTGGGTGACCGCACCGGTCAGCCACGAATGCGGGTCCTCCTCGATGACCCGGAGTTCCAGCACTTCGGGGAGGTCCCAGTCGAGGTAATCGCGGTGCAGTTCGACGGCCACGGCCAGCGCCGACTCGGCGCTGGTGACGGTGGCGAACCGGCGTTCCCAGTCGCTGCCCGGCTTGGCCCATCCGAGGAAGGCCCATGTCGGGCCGGCGTCCTTGTGCAGATACGGGCCCCAGAACACCTCGCCCTGATCGGCCACCACCGACAGCGTGTTGTGCGCACCGCCGGCCGGGCCGCGGTGGGCGAACACCTCGGGACCGTGCGACAGGCCGGTCGCGGTAAAAGCCAGCAGTCGGCGCTGTGGCTTGTCGTACGCCGTGCGGGCGGCGTCGACGGGGAACAGGGCGGACAATCCGCCGCGCCCGGTCGCCACCAGGGTCAGGTTGGCCTTGGCGGCGATGCCGTCCAGCCCCTCGGCATCCACCGGCTGCACCACGAACCGGCCGCCGCGCTGCTGGAACAACGTCAGGCGATCATCGGCCTTGAGGCGGGTGTCCACGGCGATCCCGCGGAACCCGTCGAACCAGCCGTCGAAGGCGATCGCCTCGGTGCCACCGTCGACGACCCGCACACTCTCGCCCGTCGACAGCGGCGCCGTCGCCAGATACGTGTTCAGCCCCAGGCTCTCCTCGGCGCGCTGCGCCTCGCCGAGGATCAGCGCCGTACCCGTCGCCGGGACGCCGTCACGCAGCCGGGCCTGCTCCAGATCGCTGTAGATGGTGACATCAAAACCCTTGTCCAGCAATCCCAGTGCCGCGCTGACGCCGGTCTGGCCGGCGCCGATGATCGCCGCGGTTCGTCCACTCGATGTCGTCATGGCACGACTATCGATGCGGCCACACCCCGGCGCCAGGTACTGGCTCAGCGTGATCGCAACCTAGTGGCCGCGCGCCACCCACTCGTCGTAGTGCACCAGTTCGCCGCCGATGGTGGTGGTGTCGCCGTGGCCGGTGTAGACGACGGTTTCGTCGGGCAGGGTGCCCAGTTTGGTGGAGATGGATTCCAGGATGGTGGGGAAGCTGGAGTAGGAGCGGCCGGTGGCGCCGGGTCCGCCTTGGAACAGGGTGTCTCCGGAGATGACGGCGTTCAGTGCGGGGGCCGACCAGCACACCGAGCCCGGGGAGTGCCCGGGGGTGTGCAGGGCGTGTACCTCGATGCCGCCGGCGGTGAGCACCAGTCCGTCCTCGACGCTTCGGAAGTCGGTGTCGGGGTGGATTTCTCGCCAGAGCATGTCGTCGGCGGGGTGCAGGAACACCGGGGCGTCCAGGGTGGTGGCCAGTTCGGGGGCGACGGTGATGTGGTCGTTGTGGCCGTGGGTGCAGATGACGGCGACGACGTTGCGTCCGGCGACGGCCTCGATGATGGGGGCGGCGGTGTGGGCGGCGTCGAAGACGATGACATCTGAGTCGTCGCCGACGAGCCAGATGTTGTTGTCGACGTCCCAGGTGCCGCCGTCGAGGGAGAAGGTGCCGCTGGTGACGACCCGGGTGATGGCACCCATCAGAGGATGACCACGGAGCGCAGGACCTCGCCGGCGTGCATTTTGTGGAAGGCGTCTTCGATCTGGTCGAGGCCGATGCGTTCGGAGACGAATTTCTCCAGGGGCAGCCGGCCCTGGCGATAGAGACTGATGAGGGTGGGGAAGTCGCGTTCGGGTAGGCAGTCGCCGTACCAGGACGACTTGAGTGCTCCGCCGCGGGAGAAGAAGTCCACCAACGGCATTTCTAGGGTCATGTCCGGGGTCGGGACGCCGACGAGCACGACGGTGCCGGCCAGGTCGCGGGCGTAGAAGGCCTGCTTCCAGGTTTCGGGGCGCCCGACGGCGTCGATGACCACGTCGGCGCCGAACCCGTCGGTCAGATCCTGGATGGTCTCCACGGGGTCGAGTTCTTTGGCGTTGATGGTGTGGGTGGCCCCGAACCCGCGGGCCCAGTCCAGTTTCCGGTTGTCGGTGTCCACGGCGATGATCGTCTTGGCCCCGACCAGGGCCGCCCCGGCGATGGCGGCATCACCCACCCCGCCGCAGCCGATGACCGCGACGGTGTCGTTGCGGCCCACGTTGCCGGTGTTGATGGCCGCGCCGATGCCGGCCATCACCCCGCAGCCGAGCAGACCGGCCACGGCCGGGTCGGCTTCGGGATCGACCTTGGTGCACTGGCCCTGATGCACGAGGGTTTTGTCGGCGAACGCCCCGATCCCGAGGGCGGGGGTCAGTTCGGTGCCGTCGGTCAGGGTCATTTTCTGGGTGGCGTTGAAGGTGTCGAAACACAGGTTCGGGCGGCCGCGTTTGCAGGCCCGGCATTCGCCGCACACCGCGCGCCAGTTCAGGATCACGAAATCGCCGGGGGCGACATGGGTGACACCGTCGCCGATGGACTCGACGGTGCCGGCGGCCTCATGCCCGAGCAGGAACGGGTACTCGTCGTTGATGCCGCCCTCGCGGTAGGTCAGGTCGGTGTGGCATACCCCGCACGCGATGATGTCGACCACCACCTCACCCGGACCGGGATCGGGGATCACGATGTCGACCAACTCGACGGGCTGCTTCTTCGACCGGGAAATCACACCGCGCACTGTCTGACTTGTCATACGGTTCTCCTGTCTTGTCGGGGATGGCCTTGGCGGGTCGCCGGTGCCGCCAACGCGCGCGCCCGTCGCAGCAGCTGCCGCTGATCGAAATCGAGCGGTGCGTCGCTTGAAACGAGCGCTCGAACGATTTCTGCGAACCTAGCCTTGAGGCGTTCGGAGTTCATCCCGAACCTCGGCACGGTCTCCTCGTCATGTGGTCCTCCGTAGGGCGCCCAAGAGACGACGAAACGCAGCATTTCCCAATCGAATTGATTCGTCACGAGCTGGTCGGCCACTCAGGTCATCGGAAAAAGGGTCTACGAGGCGGTGTTGAAGAAGACGTTCTTGACTTCCGTGTAGGCCTCCAGCGCGTCGGGGCCGAGTTCGCGCCCGAGTCCGGACTGCTTGAAACCGCCGAACGGTGTCGTGATCCGCACCGAGGTGTACGAGTTCACCGCCAACGCACCCGCCGCGACGCCACGGGCCACCCGCATCGAACGTGCCGCATTCGATGTCCAGATTGAGCCGGCCAGACCGTAGATGGTGTCGTTGGCCCGGGCAACCGCTTCATCCTCGCTGTCGAAGGCGAGGACCGACACGACCGGTCCGAAGATTTCCTCACGCGCCGAACGATGATTGTCGGCGATGGGGTGCAGCACGGTGGGGGCAAACCAGAAGCCGGGGCCGGTCGGCGCCGATCCACGGAAGAGCACCGGTGCGTCGTCGACGTAGCTCTGGACGGTCGCCGCGTGTGCTGCCGAGATCAGTGGACCCATCTGGGTGTTCTCCGAAAGTGGGTCACCTACGACGATATTGGCGACGACCTTCTCCAGTTTCTCCAAGAACATGTCGAGGACAGAGCGTTCGACGAACACCCGCGACCTGGCGCAGCAATCCTGGCCCGAGTTCCCGAACACGGCACCCGTGAGGCCCTCGGCCGCCGCGTCCAGGTCGGCGTCGGCGAAGACGAGGGCCGCCGACTTGCCGCCCAGTTCCAGCGTGACGCGTTTGATCCCGTCGGCCGCGCGTCGCGCGATGTCCTGGCCGACGCTCGTCGATCCGGTGAACGCTATCTTCCCGACGCCGGGATGTTCGACCAGCCGGCTGCCGATCGTCCGTCCGGGGCCGACGACGACGTTGAACAGGTCGGCGGGCAGCCCGGCACCGACGGCGAGCTGTCCCAGCCGCAGCGAGGTCAAGGGCGTGAGCTCAGCGGGTTTGAGCACCACCGCGTTGCCGGCCGCCAACGCCGGCGCCACCTTCCAGGCGGCGATGGTCAGCGGATAGTTCCACGGGGTGATCAGTCCGACTACCCCGATGGGTTCGCGGAATGTCATGTCCACGCCCCCGGCCACCGGGATGGTGTGGCCGAGAAGGCGTTCCGGTGCGGCTGCGTAGTAGCGGAAGGTCGCCGCCACGCCGGCGATTGCACCGCGCGCATCGCTGATGGGCATGCCGACGTTGCGCGCTTCCAGCTGGGCGAGGGCTTCGCGGTTGTCGTCGACCGCTGCTGCGATGGACAGCAAGACCTCGGCACGGAACTGGGGTGGCTGGGCGGCCCATTGCCGCTGTGCGGTGGTGGCGCGGGCGACCACGTCATCCAATCCCGCGGGGGTGATCTGTTCGAGCGATTCGATGACCTGTTCGGTCGAGGGTTCGATGACGTCGATGACGGCCATGTCAGTGTTGTCCTCCGAGTGCGTGTGCGGCGCTGTTGACGAAATCGGTGAGAGCGTGCTGAAGTTCGGCGGCTTCCGGATGCCATTGCACGCCGAGCGCGTAACGTTGACCGGGCCACTCGATGGCTTCGGGCAGCTGGTCGGGTAGTGATCGGGCGGTGACCACCGCGCCGTTGCCGAGCCGGTCCACACCTTGATGGTGGTGGGAGTTGACGATCTGGACACCGCTGCCGCACAACATCGCCGCATGGGTGCCGTAGTCCACCTCGACTTCGTGGAAGGTTTCGTGGTCGAGCCGGCCGGGGCTGGGGCGGTGTTCAACGTAGCCTGCGTCGAGCAAATGCTGGTGCAGCGTCCCCCCGGCCGCCACGTTGAGAACCTGCATGCCACGGCATACTCCGAGTACCGGAATGTCTCGTCGCATTGCTTCCCGCGCCAGAACCAACTCGAACTCGTCGCGTAGCGGTTCGGTGGCTTCAGTACGGCCGTTGTCGGTGGCGCCGTACGATGCAGGCTCGACATCGACGCCGCCGATCAACAGCAATCCGTCGATGCGGTCGATGAGCAGTCCCGCACTCTCGACCACACGCGTGTCGGGTATCAATCCCACCGGGACTCCGCCTGCGGCATGAATTTTCGCGAGATAAGTGGCCGGCACGATGGCGGCCTGCTGATTCCAGAAGCCCCAGCTGGCCTTCTCGAACGCGGCGCAGACGCCGATCACGGGTGCGGTCATGTCGGATCAGCCGATCTCGGCCGCGAACTTCGCCTCTGCCTCGGTGAGGCAGCGGTCGACGATCTCGATGGCGCGCTCGGCCTCGCTGTGGGTCAGCACGAACGGCGGCGCGAGGTGCAAAACGTCCCACACCCGGGTGACCAGGCCCTCTTCCTGCGTGCGCAGGGCGAGCTGCTTGATGAACGGATGCGATGTTCCCCACGCCTCACGGGTTTCCTTGCTCTTGACGAAATCGATGGCGCACAAGAGGCCTTTACCGCCGCGGACATCACCGACGGTGGGATGGCTGCGCAATTCTTGGGCCAACTCGAAGAGGTAGGTGCCCATCTCGGCCGAGCGTTCGACCAAATTCTCGCGTTCGAGGATCTCGATGTTCTTCAACGCAGCGGCAGCTGCCACCGCGTGGCCGCCGAAGGTGATCAGGTGGCCCAGTGCGCGGCCATCGGGGCGGAAATCATCGAAGATCGACGACCGAACGGCCACGGCCGCCACCGGTGCGTAGCCACTCGAAAGACCTTTGGCCATGGTCATGATGTCGGGAACCACCCCGTAGTGCTCGGCGGCGAACACCTTGCCAGTCCGTCCCCAGCCGGTGATGACCTCGTCCATGATCAGAAGAACGCCGTACTTGTCGCAAATATCGCGCAGCATCTGCCAGTACACCGGGCTGGGCAGATGAGTGCCGTTGGCGACCGAGATCGGTTCGCCGATCACCGCCGCGACGTGTTCCGGGCCCTGGTTGAGGATCTCCTGCTCGACGTAGCGGGCGCACATGATGTCACCGGCTTCACCCTCAAGCCCGAAATCGTTGCGATAGTGGTTGGGGTTCGGCACCTTGCTCACGCCGGCCATGAACGGTCCGAAGTACTTCTCGCTCGCGCTGCCGGTGAGGCTGGCGGCGCCGAACGTGGTGCCGTGGTAAGAGCCCCGGCGAGCAATGATCTTGTAGCGCTTGCCAAATCCACGCATGACCTGGACCTGCTTGGCAATCTTCATTGCGCTCTCCACCGCCTCGGATCCGCCCGAGCACAGGAAGATCCGGTCGAGGTCGCCCGGGGTGAGGGAGGCGATCTTGGCGGCCAGCTTGATCGCCGCGGGGTTGGCGGCGTTGGACGCGGCGGTGTAGGCGATCTTGCCGGCCTGTTCGGCCATGGCCTCGCCGATCTCGGCGCGGCCGTGGCCTGCCGCGACCACGAACAGTCCGGCCAGGCCGTCGATGTATTCCTTGCCGTTCACGTCGATCAACGTCGAGCCGCGGCCTTCCACGAAGACCCGCAACCCACCCTCGATGAGTTCGTTCCATTCCAGGTCGTTGCTGTGCAACCACAGGTGGTCCAGCGCCTGCGCTTCCAACGCGTGCCGGTTCGGCAGAGAGGTCATGATCTGTTCCCTTTCTTTATGGTTTGTCTTCTCACCAGCCGCGTTGGGCTAGCCTGTGCGGGACCGGGATGTCGTCGACGTTGATGCCGACCATCGCCTCACCGAGGCCGCGGGAGACCTTGGCCAGCACATCGGGATCGTCGTAGAAGGTGGTGGCCTTCACGATCGCCGCCGCGCGGGCGGCCGGGTCACCGGACTTGAAGATGCCCGAGCCCACGAACACGCCCTCGGCGCCCAGCTGCATCATCATCGCCGCGTCCGCCGGCGTCGCGATGCCACCGGCGGTGAACATCGTGACCGGCAGCTTGCCGGCCCGGGCCACCTCGACCACCAGGTCATACGGGGCCTGTAGGTCCTTGGCCGCCACGAACAACTCGTCCTCGCTCAACGAGGTCAGCCGGCGGATCTCGGCGCCGATGGTCCGCATATGAGTGGTGGCATTGGAGACGTCCCCGGTACCGGCCTCCCCCTTGGACCGGATCATCGCCGCGCCCTCGGTGATCCGGCGCAGCGCCTCACCCAAGTTGGTGGCGCCACAGACGAACGGCACGGTGAAGCGCCACTTGTCGATGTGGTTGGCATAGTCGGCCGGAGTCAGCACCTCGGACTCGTCGATGTAGTCCACACCGAGGCTCTGCAGGATCTGCGCCTCGACGAAATGCCCGATCCGGGCCTTGGCCATCACCGGGATGGTGACCGCGTCGATGATGCCCTCGATCATGTCCGGATCGCTCATCCGCGACACCCCGCCCTGGGCGCGGATATCGGCGGGCACCCGCTCCAGGGCCATCACCGCCACCGCACCGGCGGCCTCGGCGATCCGGGCCTGCTCCGGGGTGACCACATCCATGATGACGCCGCCCTTGAGCATCTCGGCCATGCCGCGCTTCACCCGGGCGGTGCCAACGCCGGGCGAGGGCGTGACCGATGGTTGATTGGATTGCGACACGATCCATTGTCTACCGTGATGCATCGGGTTTCGTCAAGGCGTGAGCGGGTGTGAGGTTCGGTGCGGCCCGGGAAAACGCTCCGGCGCTGTCCCGTAATACACCGGTTACAAACGACTTTCGCGCATCGGCTAGCGGCCTCGCGGCCGACCGCATGCAATGGCGGAGCCTGGCCGGCCCATTCGGCATGTGGGTGTTGCCAAGGCTTCTGGCGTCTGATAAAAAGGCATTCACCGAACTCCATTTAAGGATGTCCGATGCCGATTCATACCGTCCTTGGTCCCATCGACCCTGCAGAGCTGGGTCAGACCAGCATGCACGAACACTTGCTGATCGACGGACGCGTCTGGTTCGAACCCGCGCGTGAACCCGTCCCCGAACCGGCCGCCGTCTCCCTCGAGAACCTGGGTTTCGTGCACTGGAACCTGGTCAGCCTCGAAGACAACTTGTTGATAGACGACGTCGACGTGGCTGTGCGCGAACTCGAATACTTCTCCGGCGTGCCGAACGCCGGGCTGGTGGACCTCACCAACATCGGCCTCGGCCGTCGGATCGAAGACCTGGCCGTGATATCCAAACGCAGTGGTGTGCATGTGATGAGCGGGTGCGGTTTCTACATCCACGATTCCCACCCCGACTACGTCGAGCAATGGAGCGTCGACCGGCTCGCCGAGCTATTGGTGGCGGAGCTGCAAGAAGGGATCGACGGGACCGCAATCAAGCCGGCGCTCATCGGGGAAATCGGCACCAGTTCACCGGTCACCGAACGGGAGAAGAAGGTGATCGCGGCGGCGGGTACGGCCGCGGTGGTGACCCAGGCCTCGGTGAGCATCCACCTTGAGCCACGCGGTGCGGAAGCACTGAACGTGCTGGATATTCTGGTTGCGCAGGGAATGTCACCCGACCGGGTGATCATGGGCCACCTCGACGAGCACCTCGACAAGGCCTACCACGCCGATGTCGCTCAGTCCGGTGTGGCGATGGCGTTCGACACGTTCGGTTCGGATTTTTATTTCAGCGGGCTGTTCAAGGACCCCACCGACCTCGAGCGGATCGACCACCTGCTGCCGCTGTTGCACGACGGCCACGCCGGACAGCTAGTGCTGGCCTGTGACGTCTGGACCAAGGCGAACCTCAAGAGCTACGGCGGTTTCGGCTACGAGCATCTGCATCGCCGAATCCTGCCGTTGCTGCGTGACCAACACGGGGTCGGCGACGACGTGGTCACGCAGATGATGGTCGAAAACCCACGCCGACTGCTCGATCGGCCTTGACTCCATGGATCTAGGGGAAGAACAGTTGTCCACAATGTATGCCGATGCGGCGCCCGTCGATGTCGTGAACGGGCTGCCACCGGATGCCCACTCGATAGCCCTGCTCTTCCCCGACATTCATGGAAATCTCCGGGGAAAGCTGGTCGATCCCAGGGTGATCGGGTCGGATCAGGCCCTCAGCGAGGGGGTCCCGAGCACCGATCTGCTGCTCGCCGTCGACCCGACCGACGAGCCGATCACGACATTGTCGAACATGGGGCTCAAGGGCGGTGCCAAGGATCTGCTGCTGCGGCCTGATCTCGCGACGCTGCGCCCAATGCCGTGGTTCCCGGCCGCTTACCTGCTCGTCGGTGATCTCCACGAAACGAGCGGAGCACCCTGCGCGGTGAGTCCACGTCAGGTGCTACGTCGAGCACTCGACGCGCTCGCCGGTCACGGCATCCGGATGAAGGCCGCCTTCGAATTCGAGTTCCGTCTGTTTCGTGAGGGCACATGGGAGCCGGCGATGTCGGGGCTCAGCTACAGCCCGATGACGCTGTCGCATGTCACCGACTTCATCGGCACCCTGCGGCGATACGCCGACGAACTACGTCTGGGTTTGTCGGTCGTGCACAGCGAGGGAGCGCCGGGGCTCATCGAGGTGAACGTCGATCCGCAAGACGGTCTGGCGGCCGCGGACACCGCGGCGCTGTTGCGGCTGGTCGCGGTCGAGGCCGCCCGCCGTCATGGCTTGACGGCAAACTTCATGGCCAAACCCATTGCCCACCAGGAGGGTTCGAGCGCCCACGTGCACTTCTCCATGTGGGACCAGTACGGGGAGAACGCTCTGCGCTCAGCGGCGGGCGATCCGGACGACGAGTTCTATCGACGGGTCGCCTGGGGCATGCTCACCCATCTGCCCGCCCTGAGCCTCATCTACAACCCGACGATCAACTCCTACAAGCGGTTGGTGCCTGGTTTCTTCGCCCCGGTCAGTGCGGCGTGCGGGCCCGACGACCGCTCATATGCCCTGCGGGCGCTGCTGAAGGGCTCGGCGGCCAGCCGATTCGAATTGCGCCGGCCGGGCGCCGACTGCAATCCCTACCTGACGTTGGCCGCGATAGCGGCTTCGGTGCACCTCGGCCTGAAGGAGCGCACCGTGCCCGACCGGAAATGGATCGACGGCCACGACGGAGCGTTGCCGACGAGCTTGGAGGGCGCGATCACCAAATTCCGGAGTCGTGACAGGGCTTTGGACGAGGTCCTGGGTGATGAGTTCTGTACGCACTACTTGCAGACCAGGGAATGGGAACTGCACGCCTGGCAGAACGCGGTCAGTGAGTGGGAACGGCAACGCTATGCCTGACCGCATATCTGACGGGACCGGTAGCGATGTGGCAGAACCGGCGCGTTACGACCAGGAGCTGAGCCGAAGCCTCGGGTTGTGGGGCAATGTGGCGTTGTGTGTCGCCGCCATCACGCCCGCGGTGGGGGTATTTGCCATCGCCCCCATTCTGCTCAACATGGCGGGCACCGGTGCAGTGTGGGCGCTGGTCATCGCCGGCCTCCTCGGGCTGTCGATGGCCGCCTGCTACGGCGAACTGGGCAGTGCGTATCCCATTGCCGGAGGCGATTATTCGGTGGTCATGCGGACCCTCGGAAAGTCGGCCGGATTCGTATCGCTGGTGTTCACCGGACCGGTTTGTGCATTCCTCATCCCCGCGGTGGTCGCCCTGACAATAGCCACCTACCTCAACGTCATCGTGCCACTGGACGCCCGCTGGGTGGGGGCCGTGGTGATCGCGATCGGGACTGTCATCGCGATCCTCGGTGTCCGGTTGAGTGCTCGCCTGGTCGGTCTGCTGCTCGCGGTCGAGCTCTTGGTCGTCGTGTTCGTGACGATCCTCGGCTTCGCCCAGACCCAGCATTCGCTGACGGAGGTGCTCACCCCCACCGTGTTCGGGTCCGACGGACCGCAGGCCCTGGCGGTTGGCACGCTGCTGGCCGCGGTCGCGGTAGCGGCGTTCACCTACAACGGCTTTCAAGGCGCCTTGCTGTTCTCGGAGGAGACCGCGGGCGGTGGCCGCAACATCGCTCGTTCGGTGTTCATCTCACTAGGCGTCGCAGTGTCGTTCGGCGTCATACCGGTGCTGGGCGGGTTGTTGGGAGCTCGATCGCTGTCGGAGTTCACGACGTCGGCCACGCCGTGGCAGCAGTTCCTCACCGAGACCGGCGGCGAGGCGTTCAATACCGTCGTCAGCCTCGGGATCGCATTGGCCGTGGTGAACGGCGTGATGGCCCTGACCCCTTACTTCGCCCGAGTGATCTACAGCTCCGGTCGCGATATGGTGTGGCCGGCCCCGGTCAGTAAGGCGCTGGCAAAGGTGCATCCCCGTTTCGAGACACCATGGGTCGCCACGCTCGTCATCGGGGCGGCCGGCATCATCCTGATACTGACGATGGATGTCGAGGCCATGGCGACCGTGATCGGCACGGTCATCGCATTGGAGATGATCCTGGTTGCGCTCTCGGCCATCGTCAGTCGGGTGCGCTTCCCCGACCTCGTGCGTCCGTACCGCATGCCGTTGTGGCCGGCGGCTCCGCTGGCGGCGATCGCGCTGTGCCTCGTGGTGCTGTTCGAACAGACCCGCCAGGACCAGATTACCGCGATCGTGATCGTGGCGACGTCACTGGCCTACTACGTCTGCTATGTGCGGCCCCGGTCATCGACGCATATGAAGATGCTCGACCCCGCGGAGTCGGACTGAGGAGCCAGTTGGTCATGTCGAGCAACATCGACTGGTTAGCATTGTCCGATGACCAGGAAACCGGGCCGGTCGAGAGAATGAGTGCCCTGATCAGCGGGATATCGTCGGGGACCGTCGCACTGCCGCCCTCCCACGTCGATATCAACCGCTATGTGGCCGACCTGGTTCGTCGCGAGATCCGGCTGGGCCTGCTGCCGCCAGGTTCGGCGTTGCCCTCCGAACGCGAATTCGCCGACATGCTGGGGGTCGGCCGCACGCCGGTTCAGTTGGCGTTCAGGCAGTTACAGGCCGAAGGCCTGATCGAGCGGCGCCGCGGCCGCAACGGTGGCGCGTTCGTTCGCGGTGCGGGGGAGGACGAGTCCCGCTTCCGTGATGTCATCGTGGAAGCTATCGAGAACCGTGATGAGATCCGCCTCGCCATGGAGTATCGGTGCCTGGTGGAACCTGCGGTGTCCCGGCTGGCCAGTGAGCGACGCACCGCCACCGAACTCAACGACCTCGAGGCCGCGCATGCGTTGTTGCAAGAGGCCTCCGACGATGCCTCGTTCATGCGCAGTGACGCCGTCTTCCATCTGACCCTCGCGCACATCACCGCGAATCCGTTCCTGATCCGCGGCATCGAGGAGACCCGGCAGTGTTGTCACCCGGCACTGGCATTGCTGCCCGAAGGCGGGACCTTCCACGAAGCCACCATCGCCGAGCATCAGGAGGTCTTGGCGGCGGTACGGGCCCGTAAGCCCGACGAGGCCGAGCGGGCGATGAGCGCTCACGTTCAGCGCAGCATGTGGAGCGTGCAGAAGTTGCTGGCCACGCTCAAAGACCGCCACGTCACATCGCCTGCGGGGTGAGGATGTGGTCTGCGTGTCACTCGCCGGAGTAACCGGCGAAGTAGTCGGCGAGCATGCGGCGTGCTTCGGCGATGGTGGCGGGGTCGCCGTCCGGGTCATCGGTGAAGGCCAACTGGAACAGGCGCTCCACCGCGTGCATGGCGACCCGGCACTGCAGCTCGGTGAGCGAGTCGAACAGTGGTGCGTGCCTGCGGAATTCGGTCAGCACAACATTCGCAAAGTCATTGATGGCCAGGTGGTCGAGCTGTCGGACTCGATGCGTCAGATTCTGGCGGACCCACAGTTCGCGGATCAACGGGATTCGGTGCTCGGCCGTGTAGAAGTCGATCACCGTGTTGACGATCTCGATCCATCGGTCACCGCGCCGCGAGTGCAGTGCCTCCGCGAAGGCGACCGCCGATTGCTGGATGCGCTGATATGAGAGTTCGTCGAGCACCCGCTCGGGTGTTTCGAAGAAGGCGTAGAACGACCCCCGGCTGACACCCGATTTGTCGAGCAGCAGGTTCGGTGACCCGACGACCGCTTCGTAACCGACCTCTTCGACCAGCGCGGCCGCCGTGTCGAGGATGCGCTGGATCATGGCGCGGGACCGTTCCTGAAGCGGTCGCTTGCGCAGACCGCCGGCGAGTTCGTGATGCCAGGCGGTGCTGACCGTCGGACTCACGGACTGTGTCACCAATACCCCCTTGGTTCGACGCCCACCGTTCCAGCAGGTGCAGGCAACGTGAGTGTAACCGTGTCGCGATCCCAGTCGGGTTTTGGGTCGGCTCGGAAGCGGCCGGCTCGGTTTCCTGGACGTAACCGCCTCGTAAATGGCGCTTTCGCCTATGGACATGCGGAGTCGCCGCAACTATATTTTCAAATACGCGACTCCAGTCGCGTCTCTAGTCTAAGTTCAGAGTCGATGCCTCATTCGGCCACTCTTTCGAGGTGAACCAATGTACGACGCCACCCTCGTCGCGGCACCCAAAAATGCAGGTGAATCCGTTGGCAAGACTCCCGGCGCGCCAGTCTCCGATGGCGTGACGGGCGGCTCGCTGCCGACGATCGCCATCGTCGGCAGCGGTCCGTCCGGCTGCTACGCGGGACAATTTCTGGCCAAGAGATGGCCGGGGGCCGACATCACGATCTTCGAAGCGCTGCCGGCGCCCTACGGCCTCATCCGCTACGGGGTCGCGGCCGACCACCAAGGCGCGAAAGGCGTGATACGGCAGTTCGACCGGATGTTCACGACGGGCGGCGTGCGGTTCGTCGGCAACGTGTCGGTGGGCCGGGATATCGGCTTCGACGAGTTGGCTGCCGGCTTCGACATCGTCGTGCTGGCCACCGGCCTGCCCGAAGACCGGTCGTTGGACATCCCGCAAGAACCGGGCAGCCGCGTGATCGGCGCTGGAGCACTTCTGCGGACGCTCAACGGTTTCCCCGCCCGACGCCTGCCGTGCGACGAGACGGGCGCTCACACGCCGCTGGGGCAGAGCATTGCGGTCGTCGGCATGGGCAATGTCGCCGTCGATGTGGTGCGCCTGCTGTCCAAGGGCGCCGACGGGTTCATCGGATCCGATATCGACGACGACATACTGGGACAGCTGCGCCCGACGGCACCGATGACAATCGACGTCATCGGCCGGTCAGTGGCAGCCGAGGCCAAATGCGACGCGGCGATGCTGCGGGAAGTGGTCTCGCTGGACAACGTCGAGATCGAGGTCACCGGCCTGACGGACAGCGACCAGGGGCCGATCGCAGACCTGTTGCGCCCGCACGCATCACGGGTCGATGTGGCCGGCGCGGTGAGTACTGGATCGACGCTGCGGCGCACCAGGGTAAGCCTGCACTTCGGCGTGACTCCTGAGGCGATCGAGCGCGGTGACGGCCACACTCTGCTCAGGGCCCGACGCGGCCACGGCGAGCGGATGGACTTTGCCGTCGACTCCGTCATCACCGCCGTCGGATTCACCTGCGGGGGTACCGACGATCGGTCGTGCCCGTCGCCGGCCTGGACCGGTCCGCAAGTCTACCGCGTGGGATGGCTGCGTCGCGGCCCGAAAGGGACGATTCCGGAGAACCGCAAGGATGCGCAGCAGGTTGTCGACGCGATCGTCAGCGACGTGTCTTCCGGCCGACTAGCCTTGGGCAGAGCAGGGTTTGAGGCCATCGGGCCGCAGCTGGGCAGCCAGGTCGTCACCTTCGCCGGCTGGCAGCGCATCGAGCTGCACGAGCGGCAGTCGGCGCACCCGGACCGCTGCCGTCGCAAGATCGTCGACGTCGACACCATGCTCGCGATCGCGACTTCCGGCGAGAAGCTCACCAGCGCAACGTAAATCAAGTCAATTCACAGACATTCAGCAGAAAGGCTGGCACGTGGACACAGTGACGATCCTCTACGGTACGGAATCGGGCAACTCCGAAATGGTCGCCGAAGACATCTGTACCGCCCTGGAGCGCAACGGCATCAAGAGCGAGGTCTTCGACATGGAGCACTACGATGTCGCCGATCTCGGCGCGCAGAAGCTGGTCATCGTCGTATCCTCGACCTACGGCGAAGGCGAGCTGCCTCAAACGGCGTTGCCCTTCTTCGATGCGCTCAACGAGGTCCGCCCCGACCTCTCATCGACACGGTTCGCCGCGTTCGGATTGGGCGACAGCACCTACGAGACCTACAACCGCGGCATCGCGCGGTTGGCCGCCGCATTCACCGATCTCGGTGCCACCCAGATGGGGGAGACCGGGCACCACGATGCCGACAGCGGACTCGATGCTTCCGAGGTCGCTGTTTCCTGGGTCGACGACCTCTTCACCGCTGCAACCATCTAGAACCACCGCCCACCGCCCACCGCCCACCGCCCACACCAACCCAAGGACCCCACATGTCATCAGACGCCGCCGAGGCCAACCCGCGAGCCACAACCCTACAACCCGGATCCGACACCGAACTGTCCGGCCGCATGGGAGTCAGCTCCCTCATGCTTACGGTCCTGGCGTTCTCGGCACCGATTGCTGCCGTCGCCGGGTTCATCCCGTTCTGCATCCAATTCGGTGGTCCGGGAGCAAGTTTGATCTTCGCTGTTGCGACGGTCAGCCTCCTGCTGTTCGCCGTCGGCTATGTCACCATGACAAAACACCTTCCCAGACCAGGCTCCTTCTATGCATTCATCAGCGCCGGCCTGGGCAAGGTGACCGGCCTGGGCTCTGCCTTCCTTGCGGTCGTCTCCTATCTGCTCATGCTCGGTGGTTGCTTTCCCTTCATCGGCATGACCCTGACCGAGCTGATCACCAGCATGGGCGGACCGGAGACACCGTGGTGGTTGTGGACGATCATCGCCTGGGCACTAGTCAGTGTCCTCTGTTACTTCCACATCGAGGTCTCGGCGAAAATCCTCAGTGTCGCCATGGTTTTGGAGGTCGCCATCGTCGTGATCTTCAATGTCGCTGTTCTTCTGCACGGTGGCGGCCCGGATGGGTTCACTGCCGCGCCGTTCAACCCCGCCTCCTTGTCGCAGGGCGACATCGGCGTCGGGCTGCTGTTCGCCATCATGATATTCCTCGGCTTCGAGGCCACCGCTGTATTCCGCGATGAAGTACGCGACCCGGGCACAACCATTCCGCGTGCCACCTACGGCGCCGTCGCGTTCGTCGGTGTCCTCTACACCGTGTCCTGCTACCTGCTTACCACCGCATACGGATCAAACGCAGTGCAGGCCGCCACCGACGATCCGAAGATGATGTTCCCCAGCGCTATCGGCCATCTCGCGGCGGGGTTCTTCACACAACTGACTTTCATGATGATCATCACGTCCGAGTTGGCTGCGGCCATCTCCGTGCACAACGTGGCATCACGCTACTTCTACAACCTCGGGCATGACAAAGCGCTGCCGTCGTTCTTCGCCAAAGTCCACCCGCGACATCACTCGCCGGCCCGTGCCTCGGTCGCCGTCGCGATTGTCGTGGCCGCGCTTCTCATCCCCTTGAGTATCGCAAACCCCGAAGGTGAAGGGCTCGATGCACAGTTGTTCGGCCTCGGCACCGTCGGCATCCTCACCCTGATGGCGCTCGTCAGCTTCGCCGTGATCGTGTGGTTCAGCCGCAGGGGAATTCCCGCCGACGCCAACATCTTCAAGTGCTACATCGCCCCCGCGCTGGCCATCCTCACTCTGGGCGCCACTGTGATCCTCAGCGTGCTGCACTTCGACCTCGTCGTCGGCGGTGAACCCGGCCAGAATCTCGGGCTGCTCATCGTGCTCGCCGCCTCATTGGTGATCGGAGCCGGTGTGGCGTTGTACTTCCGGTCCGCAAGACCGCATATCTTCGCCCGCCTTGGCCGGGCGGACACCGGTCAGCCCGAATCAGCCGATGCCGTCACGCCGACTCGTATGTGACGAACCGGCGCCCACCCGAGATCAGAAAGGAAAACGTCCATGACCACCAGCCACACAATCGCAGTGTCAACGGATCCCGGTTGCCCGGCAACCCGCGACTACCTTCCCTGGAAGGATGCCAAGCTTCGCGAGGATCCGTATCCGTTCTATGCGCGCGCCCTCGCCGAGGCACCGATCACCATCGACGATGACGGCACCTTCGTGCTGACCCGCTATGAGGACCTGATGCACTACGGCCGACTGCCGTCGGTTGTCATCGGGCCTGAGTGGGAGAAGGCCGGCGGCTGGAAAATCCTCGAACACATGGCGCTGGGCAAGGACGAGCCCGAGCACACCCGACTGCGCCGGCTGACCAGCAAGTGGCTGACGCCCAAACAGGTCAAACACTGGATTACCATCACCGCGGCCGTCACCGACGAAATCCTCGACCGCGTCGGCGACGACGGGCTCATCGACGGTTTCGACATCGCAGTGGAAGCCACCCACCGCACCGTATGCCGGCTGCTGGAGGTGCCTGACGATCAGATCGACGAAGTTCGCACACAAATGCGCAAAGCCATGCCCGTTCTCAGTGCCGTCCCCACTCCCGAGGACTTCCAAGCATGCGAGGAAGCGCACGTCTATCTGCGGAGCCGAGCGGCCGAACTCATCGAGATGAAGCGCGACCAGCCTGGCACGGGCCTTCTCGACCACCTACTCGCACTCGAGGATAGCGGTGAGATGACTGCGGCCGAAGTGCATGCAACCACCTTGTTCTTCTACTTCGTCGGTCATATGGATGCCAGCTACCTGATCTGCTCGGGACTGCACATGTTTACCCGACGGCCCGACATCTTCGAGGTGTTCCGGCACCGGCCCGAGGTGCGAGAAGCCATCGTCACCGAACTGGTGCGTTTCGACGCTCCCGAACCTGTCGTCACGCGCACCACGACTGAGCCCCTGGTCATCCGCGGCGTTACGGTACCGGCCGGGAGCACGCTGCGGCTCATGCTGGGAGCGGCGAACCATGATCCGGAGGTCTTCGACAATCCCGACGACTTCGACTACAACCGGCCACCCGAGCAGACGCGAAACTTGACCTTCAGCCTCGGGACTCACGCCTGCCAGGGGCGCCTGCTCGCCGAAGCTGAGGTCCGCGTGATCTGGGAGCGGATCGCCGCACGGTACTCACGCATCGAACTCGCGGCGCCACCCGTCATCAAGAACACCGACGCCTCGCGCCACTATCACTCACTGCCGCTTCGGCTCATCCCGTAATCGGCCGCACGCGCTCGATGCGGCGCCTGGCAGAACCCCAGCTCCCCGGATAGCAACAGAGTAAGACAATGAAAGGATACGCATGACTACAAGCACTTCCACCTCGACTGCGGTAATTTCAGATGCACGCGCAATCGAATTGGAGGATTGGGGCCCCCTGCCGGAGGCGACCGCCGAACCCATGGCCACCGCCGGCAAGAAACTCTGGACCGGTGACGGTGTCCTCGAAGTGGGACTGTGGAAATGCGCGCCTGGCCCCTCTCGCTGGGTGTTCGAGACCAACGAGTCCATCACCGTGTTGGAGGGTCGGATGACAGTCAGCGAAGAAGGTGGTCAGACTTATGACATCAACGCCGGCGACAGCGCGGTCTTCGCCAAGGGCTGGACGGGCACCTGGGATATCCACGAGACGATCCTGAAGGTATACACCGTCTTTTGAGGCTAGCTATGCTGCGGCGGGTCAGGCGTTCTGCGCCTGACCCGCCGTGGTCGTTGACGCGCCACCAATGAACCGCCGGCGTACACGGCCGCGCGGCCCGGTAACAATCTCATAGTGAATGGTGTCGAGCGTCTCGGCCCAATCCTGCGCACGGGATTCGCCATGCCGACCGTTGCCGAACAACACAGCGACATCGCCTTCCCGCACACCGCTGTGCTGACCCACGTCGACGACGACCTGATCCATGCAGATGCGACCAACGCTCGGGTACCGCTTGTGGCCAATCAGGACGCTGAACTTCCCGCTCAGGGCCCTGGGTAGCCCATCGGCATAGCCAATCGGGAGAAGCGCAATCGTGGTGTCGTGCAATGCCGTCCACATGTGACCGTAGGACACCCCCTCGCCGGCCGCGATGTCCTTGACCAACACCACGCGCGCCTGCAACGTCATCGCCGGAACCAACTGCGCGGCGGTGGCCACCGGGCTGAGTCCATAAAGCGCGATGCCCGCGCGCACCATCTGAAAGTGGAGATCCGGCCGGGTGAGTGCCGCGGCGGAATTGGCGATATGGGTGACTTCAGGAGTGATGCCATGGGCCGAAGCCGTCTCGAGGGCGTTCAGAAAGCGGCTCCGCTGGGTTTCGGTGATCGAACAATTCGGATCATCGGCGCAGGCCAGATGGGAGAAGATGCCCCGAACCCGAATGAGGCCGGCATCTTTCACACAGCGGATCCTGGTCAGGAGTGCACGATAGTCTCTGGGGCAGAAACCATTTCGGTTGAGGCCGGTGTCGACCTTGATCGAGATCGTTGCTGGCCTTCCCGCCGACCTGGCGGCCGCACAGACGGCATCGAGATGGCGCTCCGAGGTCACCGCGATCTCACAATCTCGGGCGATGGCCGCAGCGAAGTCATCGCCGGGTCCGCTCAGCCAGAACATGATTGGTGCTTCGATCCCGCTGTCCCGGAGTTCCAGCGCTTCGCTCAAGGTGGCGACGCCGATCTCTCGTGCACCCGCGGCGACGGCGGTGGCGGCGATACGCGTGGCCCCGTGGTTGTATCCATCCGCCTTGACCACGGCCATCACCGCGGCATCACCGGCCACCCGGCACAGAGTGCGGACGTTGCGGTCTATCGCATCCAGATCGATGACCATTTCGGCGTTCGCCTGTCCGATAGGGACGGATTCCATTGGGGTGTAGGCCTTCCAGCATTCAGAACGCGGCCGGGCCTGGTGAACCTCCGCCGCAATATGTTACAAATGGAGTTGAAAAAACTCCATTTGGATAGGTTAGCGCACTGCCTGTGTCGCTGCCACGGTATGGCCGGGCCGAACAACTCCTCGACTTTCAACGCCGGTCCCCGGTCTTGCACCGTCAGCGCCGAACGCCCATGTGAAAGAAACGGACATGCACCCGATCACGGCTGCTCGGTCGGCTCTCGCAAACGACTGGCGAGAGTCGGCACGCTGTCGCGGCACTGACCCCAACCTGTTTTTTCATCCCGACAACGAGCGGTCGACGGCACGGAGGGAGCGGTTCGAACGAGCGAAGAAGATCTGCGACGGCTGCACGGTCAAATGGCGGTGCGCCGAGTTCGCCATCGAAAGCGGTGAGGACTACGGCACGTGGGGCGGGATGTCCGAGGATGACCGTGCAGTGCTACTCGCGATGCGCGAAGGCGGATTGCGGTGAGCTGAAATGTCACTCGCTCAACAGGACTGGCCGGACGCAAGTACCCACACCGCGGCGAAAAGCGTACTGATCCAGCAGAGCATTGGGCGGCCGGAGAGGTGGACAGCGGACTCGAACTGCGCGGCCCGACGTACGGGCTACCCGGGGATACCGTGTCCGTCCGGTGCGCCAGGCAGCGACTCAGCGTCTGAACTTGATCCGTCGCAGGGCACTCTCCAGATTTGTACAACCGTACGGTCATGGGATCCGCCATCGAAAGTGGAATTCGGCGTCCGCCATCTTGGCCGGATATTCGGACAGCGCGCGCCTGCGGTGTGTATCGACGCTGGCAGAGTTCACCGTCCGATTTGACGTTCCCGAGCGGATGCCGCGCTGGTCGCTCTCCGAGCGCTCGTATCAGTCATGAGGGAATTCGATGCCGTCTCACAACCTGCGTCAAACACTGCACGGCTGCAATGACTTCGAACAACGGATGCACGACGACCTACGGCGCGATATGTGGCGGGAATCCGAAGGCCTAGAACCTGATTCCGCGCGTCGCTGACATGTTGCTGACAGAAACTCAAGGGCACCGGGTCGACCTTGGCCCAGCGGGCCCGCATCGTGGGTCCGGGATTGGGGTAGACCGCCCGGTGGTGGCAGGCCGATTCGATCAATAGTCGCCGGACGCGGGCGTTGCCTGCTTTGGTGATCGAACCCTGCACGCATGAGGTCCCCGAGGAATCCTTGGTGGGCGACACTCGTACCGTTGAAACTCACCGGAGGCCTCCTGATCTGCAACTGTGGCTCTACCGATGCGAGTGTTCACCCGCTATCGCCAACCCACGTCCGATTGCGGCCCGAGGCCTTCGGCCTCGCGTCAGCCTCCATGCCGTCTAGACATCGCCGAGCACAGTTCGTAGCCTGTCCCGGGACATCGACAGCCGGGGCCAGGCCGCACCATGACCGAAGGATCGTGACAAATCCGCATGACCGGGATTCGCGACCGCTTTCGACGGAGGATGTGCGGCGCCGGATCGGCGCTCCTGGTGACGGCCGCGGCGATGGGCGCCGCGCATGCCGAACCCGCGGACGACGCGTTGGCCAAGCTCGACGAGCTTTCTGCGCAGGCGGTGCGCAGCCGGGAGGCCGTCACCACGGCTCAGCGCGACGCCGACGCTGCCCACGCTCGACAGGCCGTAGCTGAGGACCGCCAGCGCGCCGACCTGACGGCATTGGAGGCAGCGGACACCCAGTTGGCACCGCACCAGAGGGCCGTCGATCGCCTCGCCGCGATGACCTACATGGGCGGTGGTCACAGCCAAATGACCGCAGCCCTCACGGCGTCATCGCCGCAACGTCTCATCGACGGGCTCTCGCTGCAACACACGATGGAAGCCACGGCCACCGACCAGCTGAGGGCTTACCGCGAAACGCGCGAGCGTGCCGCTGCCGCTGCCTTGGCCTCGGAGCGCTCGGCCGCAGACGCGCGCGTCTCGGCGGAGCGAGCTGCCGCAGTACGCGCGGACCTGCAAACCGCACTGCAGGATCTGCTGCGCCGTATCGCCGCAGCGGAAGCACAGTACGCCCTGTTGACTCCGCAGCAGCAAGCGGTGATCGAGAGCGCTGTTGCACCGCCACTGCCGCCGGAAACGCCGCCTGCGCAGGATCCCGCGATCGTCGCGATGCCAAACCTGCCGGCGGGCGACCTAGCTCCGCCGCCCCAGATTGCGATCACAGACGATCCCGCCGCACTGCCCGTGGGTGTCGCGAATGAGATTGGCCTACAACCCAATACTGTCCTTGCTGCCCGAATGATCAGCGCGCAATTCCCCCAGATCGCGACCATCGACGGAGTACGGCCGGACTCGAAGCCGTGGCATCCGCGCGGTCTCGCGATCGACATCATGATTCCCCACCCCGAGAGCCCGGAAGGTATCGCGCTCGGCGACCAGATCCGCGCGTTCGCGCTGGCCAACGGGCCCTCGTTCGGGTTACAGGACGTGATCTGGCGGGGTGTCTATTCCACGCCGGCCGGGCCTCAGGCGACGGGATACGGTCACTTCGACCACGTACACATCACCACGACACCGCGCGGCTGAACGATCGTCGGACCGAGCCCCAGCACATATGTCGGAGGGTGCGCGCATGCTGGCGGCATCCACAACGAAAGGGGGCCACGATGTGCTGGAAATGCGACAACCCGGACGGCACCGCGGAGGAGTACCTGGACCACCTGCGCGCGATGATTCAGGACCACGGGTGGGCTGTTCAATACGTCGAGAGTGACAAGCGACCGTTGGCGTACACGGTCGGGCTGCACAGCCGCAATCTTCCAGAACTGTTGATGACCGGGCTGTCCGCCAACGTCTCCTGTCGAGTGCTCAACTCGATCGCGCACATGATGGTCGACGACGGCGTCGAGCTTGCGCCGGCAATGCACATCGATTACGAAGATCGGTTTCTCATCGAGGTGGCTCAGGTGGAGCACCCGGATGTCCATATGAGATTCGCGGTCGAGCTCTTTGGTCGCAATTTCCCTGCCTTGCAATTGGTATGGGCTGACGAACGGGGACGTTTCCCGTGGGCCCCGGGGTGGGGCCATGGACGTCGTCGGCAACCCGTCCTGGGACGACGTGCCAACTGGCCGAACTCAGCCGCCTGAACCACGGCTCACGACAACGATGCCGACCAGCGCTGAATAGGGGCGGCTCTTGGTTGGGCCGTGACAGGATGCTTCAGCGTGACACGTCCCAACTTTCTGGTCATCGTGGCCGACGACCTCGGGTTCTCCGACATCGGCGCCTTCGGCGGCGAAATCAACACCCCGAACCTGGACCGCCTGGCCCACGCGGGCATCAGGTTCACCGATTTCCATTCCGCGCCGGCCTGCTCGCCGACGCGGGCGATGCTGCTGACCGGAACCGATCACCACGTCGCCGGAATCGGGACCATGCTCGAGATGGCCGCGCCGGATTTCCAGGGCGCTCCCGGCTACGAGGGGTATCTGAACGACCGCGTGGTGGCGCTGCCGGAACTGCTGCGCGACGCCGGTTACCAGACGCTGATGGCTGGCAAGTGGCATCTGGGCGACACGATCGAAAAGTCGCCATGGGCGCGCGGATTCGACCGCTCCTTCGCCCTACTACCGGCCGGCGCCAGCCACTACGGCACCCGCGGTGGCGGCGGGCACTCTTCCGTGCCCACGATCTTCACCGAAGACGATCAGTTCGTCACGGTCGGCGAGGACTTCTATTCATCGGATGCGTACACCGACACGCTGCTCCTGTATCTCCGCGAACGCCCCCAGGACACTGAGCGCCAACCCTTCTTCGCCTATCTGCCCTTCCAGGCGCCCCACTGGCCGCTGCACGCGCCGCAGGAGACCATCGCCAACTACCACGGCCGCTACGACGCCGGACCCGACGCACTGCGCGAGGAGCGGCTGGCGGCGCTCACCCGGCTGGGCTTGTGCCCACCCGACGTCGAGCCGCACCCGGTGGTCGCCGACGGCGCCCCCGAATGGGCGGACATGACCGACGAGGAGTGCGCCGTTTCCGCCCGCAAGATGGAGGTCTACGCCGCCATGGTGGACAGGATGGACTGGAACATCGGCCGGGTGATCGACTACCTCGACAGCACCGGCGAGCTCGACAACACGGTCGTCGTCTTTCTGTCGGACAACGGTGCGGAGGGGACGATCGTCGAGGCCATGCCGCTGCGCGGCCCAGAAATCGAAGCATTCGTCGCCAAGCATTGTGACAACAGCGTGGACAACCTTGGCGGTCCCACCTCCTACGCCTGGTACGGCCCGCGCTGGGCCCAGGCCGCCACCGCGCCGTCGCGGCTGCACAAGGCCTTCACCACCGAGGGAGGAATCCGGGTGGTGGGCTTTGTCACCTGGCCGGGCTTTGCTCGGCAGGGGGAGATCGGCACCGCGTTCACCACCGTCATGGACATCGCCCCGACCGTGCTGGAGCTCGCCGGTGCCGCGCACCCCGGCACCGCGTACCGGGGCAGGGAGGTCGAGCCGATGCGCGGCCGATCGATGGTGGCCTACCTGTCCGGACAGACGGATACGGTGCATGATGCCGACACTGGCACCGGGTGGGAGTTGTTCGGGCGCCGCGCGATTCGCCAGGGGGACTGGAAGGCGCTGCATCTGCCCGCACCGTACGGTCCGGGCACCTGGGAGCTCTATGACCTCTCGCGCGATCCTGGCGAGGTCCACGACCTGGCCGCTGCCCGGCCCGACAAACTGGCCGACTTGATCGAGCTGTGGGATCGCTACGTCGAGGAGAACGGCGTGATCCTCGGGCCTGTGTCGCTCTTCGATATCGACTTTGAGGTGCACTGACGGAGCAGAAAGGTCGGCTGGGTGATCACCTGCCCTGGAGCTCTTGAGCGCCAGCGCTATTCGGAGGTAGCCGGACCTCATCGGAGCACGGATAGATCCAGGCGGCACCCCTGAGGCGGGCGCGGCTACGCCTGTCCCAAACTCGGGCGGTAATCAGCGGCCTCCGCCTCGGCCGCAAGCAATGCACCCAGTTCGCCCTCCTGCTGGGCAACGAACACACCGACCACCTGCCGGCATACCTCCGGCACGCTCACCCCACGCATATCCGCAATCCGTTTCAGCCCGAGCAGCATTGACGTAGAGACGTGAAACTGCACAGCGAACTGACCGCATGAACCGTCCTCAGGCGGCAACCCCGGACCCACCACCACGGGTTCATCCACCTCGTACTCGCTCACCTGAGCACCCCGAGCATGCTCAACAGCCCCACCGCTAGCGCCGCCACCAACGCCGTCGGCCGGGGCCCGGAACTCCTCATGACTGAACAAACCCATCCCGCCCACGCTAGACCTCCCAGGATTCCCGCGCGAGATCGAGACGCCAGCTGGCGTTGTCGGCGATGGTGCTCGGCGCGGAGATCGGCAGCGTCTCGGCGACATTTCCGGCAGCCGGCGGCGATGATGGAGGTAACGGGTATCACCAGTAGTCGTCACGCCCGTACACGCGCCCCGCCCCGGTGGGGAGATCATCCCAGTCTGCGTGGCCCGCGCGGGCGCGTTGGATCTGGTGGCGCAGTAATGCCCGTTCTGCGCGCCGTTCATTTCGGCTCCATGAGCTCGGTTTGGAACCGATCCGAAATCCGTCGAGACGGTACGACGGATCGGCCTTCATGCAGCGGCAGTTCCAGCCGCAGTGTCGCCACGTAGGCGGAAGGTGGCAGCCGCAGGGGCAGCGCGCTTCATGCCAGCGAGGGAAGTCTCTGGCGCTGGGATGATCCTTGTCTGTGTGGGCCATCGGTAGCCCTCCTTCCATGTCAGCTACGACATGGGAACCACCTCCTCGAGATTTGCGAGAGCCGGCCAGGATAACGCGATCGCTGGTGCGTTGTCAGCTGTCTGACGTGGATGCCGTAAGCCTCAGGTCTGTGCTGACAGTCACCCTGTAACACCACCGCACACCCCGCCGACTAACCCCTTAGTAGCGCTAACGTCAAATAGGGGGACTTGCGGTGATGCGGAGCCGGATCGCGGTGCTGGTATTGGTGTTCGCGGCGCTGTGGGGTCCGCTCGCCCCGGCCGCACACGCGGCACCCGGCCCGGTGGGCAAGGACTTCTCCAAACCCGCGATCGTCATCCTCGGCTACGGTCTGCGGCCCGACGGCAGCATGCGCCCTGTCCTGCAGCGCCGCGTACTCGCCGGGCTGGCGGTGGCCCAGTTCTTCCCGCAATCACCGGTCATCGTCACCGGCGGCAACCCGAAGAACGGCAGGACCGAGGCCGGTGAGATGCGAAACATGCTGATGCTGCTCGGTTTCCCGGCTAACCGGATCGTCGTCGAGGACCGCGCCAACAGCACGGTGCAGAACGCGAGATTCTCCGTGCCGATGGCCAAGGAGGCCGGCACGTCGGGCATCATCCTGGTGACCTCGTCAACCCACCAGGACCGGGCCGACGGCAACTTCGCCGACGCGGGCGGTAACGTGCTGGCGACGGTCAGCTTCCCGGACGGGTCGCCGGGCACCAACATCGTGCAATTCGTCCGCGACGTGATGAGTCCGTTCGTCCCGATCGGCTGATCACACGGTGACCGACGCGCCGCGGGCCAGCTCGACCACCCGATCGGCCAGCCCCCGGCGTTGCATCGTCCCCAGGAAGTCTCGCAGCGGCGAGGCGAAGACGCCGTAATCGTCGAAGTGCACCGGAATGACCCGCGGCAGATCCAGAAGGTCCACCAGACCCGCACCCTGTTGCCCGTCCATGGTGACGGTGAGGCCGAACGGCGCATGCCGCCCGAACGGCAGGCGGGTGCCACCGAGATGCAGCACCCCGGCGTCGATATCGGGGAACCGGCGGGGGATCTCGTCGAGCTCCTCGACCAGCAGGGTGTCCCCGGAGACGTACACGCGCCGCGCCGGACCACCGGCCCCCGCGAACTCGATCATCGACCCCATCACCGGCGGCAGGAACCTGTCCACCGGGGTGGGAGCGTGCCGGCCCGGTAGGGCCGTCACGGTGACGCTCGCATCACCGCGGGTATTGCGCTGACACTGCCAGGTCCGCAGGCCGACCGCCGCGCCGAAACCACGGCGGCGCAGCCGTTTTGCCGCGTGCGGCGTCGTCCACACCGGCAGCGACCGGTCGAGCCGGGACTGCGTGACGCGGTCCCAGTGGTCGCCGTGCATATGGGACAGCACCACGGCGTCCAACGGCGGCAGCGCGTCGATGTCCAGGGCAGGATCGTGCAGGCGCTTGGAGACCAGGCCGTAGCCGAGATAGGCGTGCTGCCCGCGATGCAGGAAGTTCGGGTCGGTCAGCACGGTCAAGCCGCGGCTGCTGATCAGCGTGGTGGCGTTCCCGATGAAGGTGACCGTGATGTCCATGGCTGCGGGCTACCCCGCCGACGCCCGATCATGCCTGAATCGAGCTCGAATCGGGCCCAAACCGGTTCCCGAACCGCCCGCGCTAGGGAAGGGTTGGGTCCATGCGCGAATACCTCAGCTTCTATATCGACGGTCAGTGGGTCGCCCCGGTGCATCCCGCCACGATCGATGTCGACGACCCGCGAACCGAGCACATATCGGGCCGCATCGCCAACGGCTCGGCCGACGACGTCGACGTCGCGGTGCGGGCCGCGCGGCGTGCCTTCGGGTCCTGGTCGCAGACCGGCAAGGAGGACCGGTTGGCGGTGCTGGGCGCGATCCTCGCCGAATACCGGAACCGGGCCGGCGACCTGGCCGACGCGGTGAGCGAAGAGATGGGCGCCCCACCTGGACTGGCGGCCGGGCCGCAGGTCAACCTCGGCCTGGGACATCTGGCCACGGCGATCGACGTGCTCACCGGATTCGAGTTCGACGAGCAACGCGGCTCCACCCTGCTGATCAAGGAACCCGTCGGCGTCTGCGGACTGATCACCCCGTGGAACTGGCCGCTCAACCAGATCGCCGTCAAGGTCTTCCCGGCCCTGGCCACCGGTTGCACCATGGTGCTCAAGCCCTCGGAGGTGGCGCCGTACTCCGCCCAGATCTTCGCCGAGATCCTCGATGCCGCGGGCGTACCGGCCGGCGTCTTCAACATGGTGTTCGGCGACGGACAGGGTGTGGGTGCGGCGATCGCCGGCCACCCCGACATCGACATGGTGTCCTTCACCGGGTCGACCCGCGCCGGCATCGAGGTCGCCCGCAACGCCGCGCCCACCGTGAAGCGGGTCAGCCAGGAACTCGGCGGCAAGAGCCCCAACATCGTGCTGGACGACGCCGAGTTCGCCAAGGGGGTCGCGGCCGGGGTCAAGGTGATGATGCTGAACAGCGGGCAGAGCTGTAATGCGCCGTCGCGCATGCTCGTTCCGAACGCGCGGATGGACGAGGCCATCGCGATCGCGCGGCAGGTCGCCTCCAGTGTCGCCGTCGGTGATCCCGACGACAAGTCTGCCATCGGGCCGGTCGCGTCCAGGGCCCAGTACGACAAGATCCAGGGCCTGATCAACAAGGGCATCGACGAGGGCGCGACGCTGGTGGCCGGCGGCCCGGGCCGCCCCGACGGGCTCGATGCCGGCTATTTCGTCAAACCGACCGTGTTCGCCGACGTCACCAATGACATGGTGATCGCGCGGGAGGAGATCTTCGGCCCGGTGCTGTGCATCCTCGGCTACGACGACCTGGACCAGGCGGTCCAGATCGCCAACGACACCGATTATGGTCTGGCGGGCTATGTTTCGGCCGCCGACCTGGATGCGGCCCGCGCGGTCGCCCGCCGGATCCGGGCCGGTTCGGTGGCCATCAACCACGCGTTCGACATCGCCGCGCCATTCGGCGGGTACAAACGCAGCGGCAACGGCCGGGAATGGGGCGACGCGGGCTTCGACGAGTATCTGGAGGTCAAGGCGGCGGTCGGCTACGCGCCGTAGCGAATCCGCGGCGTCAGTCGCGCCGGAATGCCGTGTCCACCACCTCCCGGACGGCGGAGCCGGGATCGCCGGTGAAATCCAGCACGACCTCGTCGAAGGTGCCGCCGGTGAACGGGAACGGCGAGGTGAACGCCGCCGATACGGAATAGGTCACGGCCCGGCCCGCCGACACGGTCTGCATGATGTCCAGTCCCGCCATGCGGAACCCGGCGGCCGACCCCACCACCTCATCGTCGACCGCCAGCGCGACGTCGCCGACCATGTCCAGGGTGCCCTCCACCGCGCCGGTGCGGGTGTAGCGCACCTCGAAGGTGTGCCGCCCCAACGGAATCGCCGCCGCCGAGGTGACGGTCTGTTCGCGCCCCGCCGCATTGCACACATAGTGCAGGTGGCCACCGGCCAGGAACAGCGCCTGGCCGCCCGTCCGGCTGCCCGCGGAGAACAGCACGCCCCCGGCGCCGGCACGCTCCAGCGACACCGTCGTCCGCAAGCGGAACGACCGGCCGCGCACCAGGCCCCGGAACGCGGTGTGCCCGGCCGGGGCGCCCGGATAGAACACCGCCCGTGCCACCGGTTCGCCGATCCTGGCGGCGGCCCGTTGCACGATCTCCTGCACGCTCAGATCGGCCAGGGGATAGGCCTGGTATTTCTGCGCGTGCTCGTGCCACAGCGCCTGCAGGGTGGCCAGCTTGTCCGGGTGTTCGGCGGAGAGGTCGTGGATCTGGCTGCGGTCGGCCTCGATGTGGAACAGCTCCCAGCGATCCCGGTCGAACGCGGCCCAGCCACGCGGACCGACCGCCGTCGGCGGATGCACCGTATTGGCGAACCAGCCCTCATGCCAGATCCCGCGGGTGCCCAGCATCGAGTAGAACTGGGTGTGCTTCGGTGCGGGGCCGGCCGGGTCGGCAAGTGCGGCAGCGAAACTCGTGCCCTCCAGGGGTCGCTGGGCGATACCGTTGACCGTCGTGATGTCGCCGATGCCGAGCAGCTCGTACACCGTCGGGGTGACGTCGCTGACGTGCGCGTAATGATCACGGACGGCGCCGCGGCCGGGCAGTCCGGCCGGCCAGGAGATGATGCACGGGTCGGCGATCCCGCCCTCGTGCGAGGCGTATCGCTTGAACAGCTTGTACGGCGTGTTGAACGCCATGGCCCAGCCGTTCGGATAATTCATCGCCGTGCCGGGGCCCCCGAGTTCACCGAACAGGCGCAGACCGTCCTCGGTGGTGTCGAGCCCGCCCAGCATCGGGACCGATTCGTCCAGGGTGCCGTTGGGTCCGCCCTCGCCGCTGGCCCCGTTGTCGGACATCACGACCACGATGGTGTTGTCGAGTTGCCCGGTTTCCTCCAGATGGTCGAGGATCCGGCCGATCTGGGCATCGGTGTAGGACAGGAATCCGGCGAACACCTCGGCCATCCGGCACGACACGCGTTTCTCGTCATCGGACAACGAATCCCAGGGCCGGACATTCTCGTTGGCCGGCCACGGGATCCCGTCCGGGCTGGTGGCGTCGGCGTACGGGTTCATCGGGGACAGCTCGGTTTCCGGCGGCAGCAGGCCGAGCGCCTTCTGGTTGGCCAGCGCCGTCTCGCGGTAGCGCTCGTAACCCATGTCGAACGCGCCCTGGTACCGGTCCGCCCATTCCGTGGCCACCTGGTGCGGGGAGTGCCCGGCTCCGGGGCACAGGTACATGAACCACGGCTTGTCCGGTGCCGCCGCACGGTGATCCCGCAAGAATCCGATCGCGTTGTCGGCCAGGTCTTTCGACAGATGGTAGCCCTGCTCGGGGCTGGCCGGTGGATCGATCGGGTCGTTGTCCCGGACCAGGGTCGGATACCACTGGTCGGTCATCCCGTCGAGGAAGCCGTAGAACCTGTCGAAGCCGCGGCGCAGCGGCCAGTACCGTCGCGACCCGGCCGCCTGGCAGTCCTCGATCGGCGCCAGATGCCATTTGCCGACGGCGTAGGTGGACCACCCGCGTTCGGAGAGCACCTCCGAGAGCAGGGCGGTCTCGGCGGGGATCCGGCCGTGATGACCCGGGAAACCCTCGGCCAGGTTCAGCACCGACGCCACCCCGACACTGGTCGGATTGCGGCCGGTCAACAACGCGGCCCGGGTGGGGGAACACAGTGCGGTGGTGTGGAATTGGGTCAACCGGAGTCCGCGGTCGGCAATCCTGGCGATATTGGGCATCCGCACCAGGCCGCCGTAGCAGTCCCAGGTGGCAATGCCGATGTCGTCCCACAACAGGTACAGCACATTGGGTGCGCCCGGTGGCGCCGTCGCCTCGCGGTACGCCGCCCAGTCCGGGGTGGACTCCCTGATATCGGTTGCCACCACTCCGTCGAAAGACACGCTCAGATCCCCGCGCCCGGGTTGAGGATGCCGGCCGGATCCAGTGCGGCCTTGATCCGCCGGTTCAATTCCAAAGCTTCCGGCCCGATCTGGCCGGCCAGCCAGGGCCGCTTGAGCCGGCCCACCCCGTGCTCACCGGTGATGGTGCCGCCCAGCGCCACCGCCAGATCCATGATTTCGCCGAACGCGACATCGGCGCGCCGCGCCATGTCGACGTCGGCGGGATCGAACACGATCAGCGGATGGGTGTTGCCGTCACCGGCGTGCGCGATCACCGAGATCATCACCTCGCGCTGTGCCGCGATCTTCTCGATGCCCGCCACCAGATCGGCCAGCGCCGGCAGCGGCACCCCGACATCCTCCAACAGCAGGGTGCCCTTGGCCTCGACCGCCGGGATCGCATAACGGCGGGCCGCCACGAACGCCTCACCCTCGTCCGGGTCGGACGTCGAAAACACTTCGGTGGCACCGTGGTCGGTGAACACCTGCGCCATGAACGCGGCGTCGTCGGCGCCCGCGGGCCCGCGTTCGTCCGAGGCGGCCACCATCATCGCCGCGGCGTTGCGGTCCAACCCCATCTTCAGCTTGTCCTCGACGGCGTTGATGGCCACCGCGTCCATGAACTCCAGCATCGACGGGCGGATCTTGCCGGTGATCGTCACCACCGCGTCGGCCGCGGCAGCCACGGAGTCGAAGGAGGCCACCACGGTGCACGGACCATGCTGGGCGGGAAGCAGTTTCAGCGTCACCTCGGTGACGACGCCCAGCGTGCCCTCACTGCCCACGAACAGTTTGGTCAGGCTCAGCCCGGCGACATCCTTCAGTCGCGGACCACCGAGGCGCACGGCGGTACCGTCGGCCAGCACCACCTGCAAGCCCAGCACGTAGTCGGTGGTCACGCCGTACTTCACGCAACACAGCCCGCCGGCGTTGGTGGCGATGTTGCCGCCGATGCTGCAGATCTCGAACGACGACGGGTCCGGCGGATACCACAATCCGTGCGCGGCGACGGCCTTCTTGACCTCCGCGTTGAGCAGTCCGGGCTGCACGACGGCGGTGCGGGTGGCCGTGTCGACGGTGATATCGCGCATCCGCTCGGTGGACAGCACGATGCCGCCGTCGACGGCGGTGGCGCCGCCGGACAGGCCCGTCCCGGCGCCGCGGGGCACCACCGCCACACCGTGCCCACTGGCCCAGCGCAACACGGCCTGCACCTCTTCGGTGCGCGTGGGCCGGACCACCGCCAGCGCGGTCCCGGCATGGGGATCGGCGGCGCGGTCCTGCCGGTAGGAGGCGACGATATCGGGATCAGTGACCACGGTGCCCTCGGGCAAGGCCGCGATCAGGCTGTCCAGCGGGGAACTCACCGGGCCAGTGTATGGCCGCCGTCACCGACCGAAGATCTATTGCGGGCGCCGCCTGCGCCGCCGCCAGAGCTCGGCCAGTTCCTCGCGGCTGGAGGTTCCGGTCTTGTGCATGGCGCGGTAGACGTGTCCCTCGACCGTGCGGGCGGACAGGTGCAGCCGCTCGGCGATCTCCTTGTTGAGCAGCTCGGCCGCGATGAGGGCGACCACCTCGCACTCGCGCTCGGTCAGCGGCAACGGCTCGGCGGCCTGCTCGAGCGCCGGGGTGATGACCCCGGTGTGTTCGGCCAGCGCCTCGGCGCGCACCGAGCAGTTCAGCGCCGACCCGCGGCGGCCCCGGCCGCGGTGACAGATGGCGGCGTGCGCGGCGGCGTCCATGGCCGCGGCCAGGTCGCCCATCGCCTCGAAAGCCTCTGATACGGCCGCCAGTTCCTGGGCGTCCTCGTCGCGCAGCGCGGCCGCGAACCGGGCCGCCAGCCCGGACCGCGGGCCTTCGGTCAGGCCGGCCAGCTCGGCCAGCCGATCGGCGTGCTCGTGGCTGCCGAACTGGGTGGCCACCTGCAGGCACATCACCTCGGCGGCGAATTGGCCGTTGGCGGCCGCCGTCTCGGCGGCCACCGCGAGGATGCCGACCGCCTCGCTCACCACGCCCTGACCGGCCGCCACCCAGGCCCGTCCGATACTGCGTTCGTAGGACAACGACCGGAACGGCCGCGCCAGCGCGTCGATCTCGTCCAGGATGGCGGCGGCTTCGGTGACCTGGCCGTGCATGGCCAGTGCGGTGGCTCGGACGACGTTGTAGCGGTAACCCCAGCCGGTGGAGTGATGGGCGGCGAACGCCACGGCCGCCTGGTCGAGCAGCCCGCAGGCGTCATGCAGCCGGCCCGTGCCCAGCGCCGCCCGGCCGGCGATCGCCGCACCGAGCGCGTGCGCGGCGCCCGGGAGTTCGGCGGACTGCGCGCGCACGCGCTCGGCCAGCGGCTCGACGTCGGCCAGACGTCCCGCCAACAGCAGCGCACCCAGCTCGGCGTCGGCGATGTTGAAGCGCATGTGCGGGGCGTCGTGGCCGCGCATCGCGGCGGCATAGCCGGTCTCGGCGGTCTTCAGGGCGTCCGATGTCCGGCCGGCATCCGCGGTGACCACCGTGAGCGCGAACGCCGTTTCGGCGCCCACCACGCCGGGCAGGTCGGGCAGATTGATGGCCTTCGCGGCCTCCAGCGCGGCGGCCGGCCGGTCCGTGGCGAACCAGTAGATGACCAGGAATGCGTCGATCCAGCTGCGGCCGTCGGGGCCGACCGACACCGCGTCGACGAGGGCCTTGGCCTCGTCCGGCCGGGACAGCGCCCACAACAGGTTGGTGGCCCGCAGGTAGGTGAATCGGGCGCGGTCGAGGTCGTCCCACGGCCGCGTGATCAGCTCGGCCAGCGCGCGTTCGGCCTCCGCGCCGCGGAAGGACCACGACAACGCGTGGGCGTGCAGGAAGTGCGCGTCCGCCCCGGCGCCGCCGGCGATGGCGGCCTCGGCCAGCCGGCCGGCCAGCTGCAGGTCGGCCAGCCAGATCGCGCCCCTGGCCGCGTGCACCAGCAGGTCGGCGTCGGGCGGCAGGTCGGAGTCCAGGCTGAGACTGGCCCGGCGCACCACCACGCGCAATTCGTCGCGATCGGGGCCGGCGGCCAGTTCGGTGGCCACCAGGCCGCGCAGCCTGCGCAGCGTCGTCGACGGGGCCCGCACCCGGCGGATCTCGCCGTAGAGCGGATGGGCGACCCGCGCCTGCATGCCGGAATCGCAGGGGTCCACGGTGATCAGGCCGCGAATATTGGCTTCCTCGACCGACTCTCGGTCGGTGATGCGCTGCAGGGTGGCCAGTTCGATGGGTTCGCCGACGGCGAGCACGTCGACGACCGTGGCGACGGCGGGCGGCAGGTCGCCGAATCGGGAGTCGATGAGTTCCACCAGGCTGCTGGGCAGCACCGGCTCGCCGACCCATTGCCAGCATCCGGCGTGCTGCTGCAGGCGGCCGTCGGCCAGTTCCTGCTCGACGATGTTGCGCAGGTACAGCACGTTGCCGCGGGTGAGCGTCCAGAGCCGGGCCGCGGCGTCGGGATCGACCGGGCCGTTCAGCGCCGCGGCGAGCAGGTCCGCGGACTCCTGCCGGGCCAGCGGCTGTAGGTCGAGGCGGGCGAAGGCCCGATTGTCCTTGTCCTTCCAGAGCTCACGGACACTCTCGGGGATTCCCGACCCGTCACTGCCGTCACGCACCGTGAGCACCACTTTGGCCGCACCCCACTGCACGATCTGGTGCAGCACGAAGACCGACAGGTCGTCGAGCAGATGGGCGTCGTCGACGGCGACGATCACGCCGCGCCCGGGCGGGGCCGCGGTCACCGCGTCGATCACGCTGTGCACCAACCTCAGCCGGTCGTCGTCGGCCGACCTGGTCCACGCCGTGAAGGCGCCCAGCGGGATGTCGCGGGCCGACGTGGTGCCGACGATCCAGCGGCACTCGCTGCCCTGCAGCGCGTCACGGACCAGGCGGCTCTTGCCGACACCGGCCGGGCCACAGACCACCACCCCGGCGGTGTCGCGGGCCGACACCCCGGCGCGGACGGCCCCGATCTCCGCGGAGCGGCCCGTCAACGGCCAGGTCAAACGCACCTATGCAGCCTAAGAGCGAGCTGTGCAGAATGCCTAGCGTTAGGCGGATTCCGCCGCGTCATGCGGGCCGGTCGAGTTCGCGCAGGGACGGCAGCGCGACGGCGATCACGCCGATCGCCAGCATCGGCAGGGACAGCGCCAGGAAGGTGGCGTGCAATCCGGCCGAGTCGGCCAGCGGGCCGGCCAGCAACAGGCCCAGCGGGCCCGCGGCGTACGCGAGCGATCCCATCACGCCCACCACCCGGCCGCGCAGGTGCTGCGGGGCCCGGGTCTGCATGACGTAGTTGTAGATCGGGGCGATCGGGCCGTACACGAAACCGACGACGGCGCACAGCACCAGGATCACCGGCAGCGGGGGCAGGAAGGCCACGATCGTCATGGCCACCCCGAGGGTGATCACCGCGATGAGCATCGTGGTGCGCCGCTTCAGGAATCTGGACATCACCGCGTATCCCAGTGCGCCGACCAGCCCGCCCACCGACAGCGCCATGAGCACCCAACCCAACTGCGCCGGCTCGTTGCGGTCGGTGAAGTACTTGGGGAACAGCACGCTCTCCATCGGCATGTACAGCCCGGTGGCGGTCAGGTCGATGATCGCCAGGGTGCGCAACACCTTGGTGTTCCACACGAACGACAGGCCTTCGACGACACCCGAGAGCACCCCGTCGGGCAACGCGTCGCGGTCCGGCTTGCCCGCGCCCTCCAGGCGCAGGGCCCCGATGGCCAGGATGGACAACCCGAACATCGCCGCGGTGACCCACATGGTGTTCACCCGGCCGAGCGTGGTGATGAGCAGGCCGCCGATGCCGGGCCCGACGATATAGGCGAGGTTGAACACCGCCTCGTACACGCTGTTGGCGTGGTCGAGCGTCCACCCGGCGCGGTTGGCGGCCTCGGGCAGCATCGATTCGCGCGCGGTCATGCCTGCCGGGTCGAATGCGGCGCCCAGGGCGGCCAGACCGGCCAGCACGGCGACGTTGACCACCTGCGCGCCGAAGATCAGGGCGAGCACCGGCACGGCGATGACCGACAGGGCCGACAGCCCGTCGGCGATCATCGACACCCGGCGCCGGCCGATGTAGTCGACCGCGGTACCGGCGATCACGGTGGAGGCCAGCAGCGGCAGGGTCCCGGCCATTGCCACCACCGAGGCGTCGAGCGCAGATCCGTTGCGTTGCAGCACAAGCCACGGGAACGCGATCATCGATATGCCGTTACCCGAACCCGCGGCCAGCGCTGCGAAAAGGATCAGCAGCGCGGGGCCGCGGTGACGTATGTTCATGGCGTATCGCCGCAGAATCTAACAGCGCCCTACGATCCCCGACCACCGAATTTCAGACAGGATGGATGCGTGACCGGCAGGCTTCCCCATCCGCGTACCGGCCGGTTGTTCCCGTCGCCGGTGCCGCCGGGGACGGGTTGGCCGGGGGACCGGGCGAAACCCGGCACACCCGTGGCTGTCGACGCCGAGACCGTGTCCGCGCTGGCCGCCGGGATCGGCACCGTCACCGAACTCGACGCGGCGGTCACGGTCTGCAAGGCGTGTCCGCGGCTGGTCGCCTGGCGGGAGGAGGTTGCGGCCACCAAGCGCCGGGCCTTCGCCGACGAGCCGTACTGGGGCCGGCCGGTGGCCGGCTGGGGGGCGGCCCGGCCCCGCGTGCTGGTGGTCGGACTGGCGCCCGCGGCCAACGGCGCCAACCGCACCGGCCGGGTGTTCACCGGCGACCGGTCCGGTGACCAGCTGTTCGCGGCGATGCACCGGGCCGGGCTGGTGAGTTCGGGCTACAGCGTCGACGCCGCCGACGGGATGCGGGCCAACGGGGTGCGGATCGTGGCACCGGTGCGCTGCGCCCCGCCCGCCAACAAACCGACACCGCAGGAGCGGACGACCTGCGCGCCGTGGCTGCACGCCGAATGGCGGCTGGTGGCGCCGTACGTACGGGTGGTGGTGGCGCTGGGCACCTTCGCCTGGCAGACCGCCTTGACGCTGCTGGCCGACGAAGTGGACGGGCCACCAAAGCCGGTGTTCGGTCATGGCGCGGCGGTACCGCTGGCAACGGGGCGGGTGCTCTTGGGCTGCTACCACCCGAGCCAGCAGAACATGTTCACCGGCCGGTTGACCCCGGCCATGCTCGACGACGTTTTCCTGGCGGCGCGGGAACGATCCGGCATCGCGCCGCGTTGACGCCCACGTGCGGCTTTCTGTTCTCGATCTCGTTCCCGTCCGCTCCGACCAGTCGACAGCCGACGCCCTGGCGGCCACCGCGGCGCTGGCCAAGACCGCCGACCGGCTGGGTTTCACCAGGTACTGGGTGGCCGAGCACCACAACATGGCGGCCGTGGCGGCCACCAGCCCACCGGTGCTGATCGCCTACCTGGCCGCCCAGACGGCCACGATCCGGTTGGGTTCGGGCGGGGTGATGCTGCCCAACCACGCACCCCTGGCGGTGGCCGAGCAGTTCGCCCTGCTGGAGGCGGCCGCCCCGGGACGGATCGACCTGGGCATCGGCCGCGCGCCCGGCTCCGACCCGGTGACCTCGGTGGCATTGCGTGGCGCGGCCGGGCGTGACGATTCGGATATCGAACGCTTCCCGCAGTACCTCGACGATGTCGCCGCCCTGATGGGTGCCCGCGGCGTCCGCGTCGAACTGACCAGGGGCGGACTGCTGCAGCAGCAGGACTACGTGCTCAAGGCCACCCCCAACGCGGCCAGCGAGCCGCGGTTGTGGCTGCTGGGCTCGTCGATGTACTCGGCGCACCTGGCCGCGGCCAAGGGATTGCCCTATGTCTTCGCCAACCACTTCAGCGGTCAGGGCACGGCGGAGGCACTGGCCGCCTACCGCGCCGAGTTCCGGCCCAGCGCAGAACTTTCCGAACCGCTGACATTCCTCACCGTGAATGCATCGGTGGCACCGACGCGGACCGAGGCGGAGGACCTGCTGCTGCCCAACCTGCAGATGATGGGCCGCCTGCGCACCGGGCGGCCGCTGGGACCGCTGGATCTGGTGGAAGACGCCCTGGCGGCGACCATCTCGGCGCAGGAGCAGCTGATCGTGGATTCCGGCCGGGCCCGCACCGTGGTGGGCGAACCGGCCGAGGCCGCTGATCAGATCCGCGCCCTGGCAGAGCAATTCGACGTGGACGAGGTGATGATCAGCCCCGTCGGCTCGGCGTACCGCGGCACCGCGCCTGCGACGGCACCGGCCCGGGAGACCACGCTCGAGCTGCTGGCCAAAGAACTGCTCTGACGTCCGGTCCCGCGGCGGCCGAGGTTTCAACCGGCGCCGCAGCGGCAAGTCCTGGACGGGGCCGGCCGACAGGAGGCGTGGATGCAGACCTTCTTGCCGTGCCCGGATTTCGTCAGGAGTGCCGAAGTGCTGGACCTCCGCCGGCTCGGCAAACAGCGGGTGGAAGCCATTCAGGTGCTGCGCGCGCTGACGGTTCCCGGATACGGCTGGCGTCATCATCCGGCGGCCGCAATGTGGGCCGGCTACGAAGAGGCGCTGGTGCGCTACGGCATGGACGTCTGCGGTGTGTGGTGCGCGGCGGGCCGCGCCGACACCTGCAGCACCACCTTGCTGGCCGACCTCACCTCGGGCACCGGAGTGCGCACGGTGCGCACCCAGCCGCAGCTGGAACGCGCCGGCGAGTTGCCGCCCTGGCTCGGTGAGCCCGCCTTCCACCGCAGCCACCAGTCCGCGCTGCTGCGCAAGGACCCGGTCCACTACGGACCGCTGTTCCCCGGCATCCCGGATGACCTGCCCTACGTGTGGCCGGCCTCGGACCGGGAGCGGCGGGTCGCGCGCTGACCTCAGGCCCGCGGCGTCAGCGCGACGATCGGGATCGGCCGGGTGGTTTTCTTCTGGTACGCCTCATAGCGGTTGGCATTGTTGCGGTTGACCAGTTGCCACAACCGCGCATAGTCCGGGTCGTCCGGCAGGATGGGCCGCGCGGTGACCTCCAAACGCGTTGTCCCGACGTTGATTTCGACGTCCGGGTGGGCCTTGAGATTGTGATACCAGCCCGGCGAGCGTGGCGCACCGCCCATCGACGCCACCACCAGGTAGTCCTTGCCGTCGCGGGCGTAGCTCAGGGTGTTGATGCGTGGTTGCCCGGTCTTGGCCCCGACCGTGTGCAACAGCAGGCTGTTCGGCATCCCGGGGATGCGATGCCCGATCAGCCCGTTGGTCTTCTGATACAGCAGGTCGTGCAGGTGCAGGACCCGCAGCCCGACCTGCTCGATCGGCGACAGATGTGTCATGGCCTCAATCCTGCGCGGTTTCGTCCAGGTTCGCCAATGCCGCACGTAACAGCCGCGCCGACGCCGCTCGATCCGGATCGCGGCGCAGCACCAGGCCTTTCGCGAACGACAATTTGTCACCGGTGCGCCGCGGCACCACATGCAGGTGCAGGTGGAACACCGTCTGGAAGGCGGCCTTGCCGTCGTTGATCGCGATGTTGTTGCCGTCGGCGTGCAGGCCGGACAGCCGCGCGGCCTTGGCGATGCGCTGCCCGAGCACCGCCAGGCCGGCGACGGTGTCCGGTGGCGTGTCGGTCAGGTCCACGGTGTGCCGCTTCGGGATCACCAGGGTGTGCCCGCGGGTGAACGGCCGGATGTCGAGGAAGGCGAGAAATTCGTCGTCCTCGTGGATCCGCAGCGCGGGGGCCTCCCCGGCGACGATCGAACAGAACACGCAGGCCATTCCGCCACGTTAGCCGCCTGTCGTCAGGCGTTGGCGGACGCCCATTCGGCCAGCCGGCGCTCCTGCTCTTCTGGCGTGATGTCCTCGACCCGGGTCATCACGGTCCAGCGCCAGCCGAACGGGTCGATGATCGAGGCGAACCGGTCGCCGGTGACGAAGGTCTGCAGTGGTTCACGGACGGTGGCGCCGGCGTCGACGGCCCGCGCCACGACCGTGTCGGCGTCGGCGCAGTACAGGCCGATCGACTCGGTGGCGAAGGCACCGCGGTCGGGGGCGGCCAGCTGGTAGGCGTCCTGCGGATCGCCGAGTTGCAGCCGGCCCGCGCCGAAGTCCAGTTCGGCGTGTGCGACGGTCCCGTTCGGCCCGTCCATCCGGCTGACCAGCGTGGCGCCGAAAACAGCGACATAGAAGTCGATCGCCGCGGCGGCACCGTCGACGCAGAGGAACGGGGTCAGGCTGGTGTATCCGTGGGGGATCGGTGTGTTGCTCATACCGCCAGTTTCGTAGCCTTGCGGCCATGGCGGCTTGGAAAAACACGCCAGCCCCGGTGCGCGGGGTGGTGGGCCGGGCGGGCAGTGTGTCGGCCTTCGAACTGCGGCGCTGGCCGCCCTCGGAGGCGGCGGGCCGGTTCGTCGAGCACTTCTGGTCGGTGCGGTGGGACCGGCGCCGCGAGGGTCCCTTCGACAGCACGGTGATCACTTTTCCGGCGCTGCACCTGACCCGGGAATGGGGCGAAGACGGTGTCCGGCACGGCTTCCCGCTGCCGGTCACCCTGGTGCACGGTGTGGTGCCGAAGGTTTTCCGCACCACCATCCGCGCATGCGGCACGGTGGTGGGAGCCCGGTTCCTGCCGGGCGGCTTCACCGCCCGGTTCGGCAGGGACGCGGCGCAGCTCACCGGTCTTGTCCGGCCGGTTGACGACGAACTCTTCGGTGCGGCAATCGAGTTCGACGATGACGTCGACGCGGTGCGGACCCGGCTGGACGCGGCGATCGGTGCCTTCGGGGGGACGCCGGACCCGGTGTACGTCCGGCTGACCGAGTTGGTGGCGCGGATGCAGGCCGATCCCGGCCTGCACAAGGTGTCGCAGGTGATGGCGCTGTCACCGTGGAGTGTGCGGACCACGCAGCGGATCTTTGCCCACTACGTCGGCGTCCCGGTGAAATGGGTGCTGTGCCGCTACCGGTTGCAGCAGGCGGCCCTGGAGATCGAGAGCACGCCCGACGTCGACTTCGCCGACCTGGCCACCCGGCTCGGCTGGTATGACCAGGCGCATTTCGGCAACGACTTCCGGGTCATGCTGGGCTGCACACCCGGCGAGTACGCCACCACGCACGGACCCGGGGCGCTAGCGTTGCGCCAATGAGTGATATCGCGTTCGCCGGCGCGGCCGAACACGCCCGCATGCTGGCCGCCGGGACGGTCACCGCGCCGGACCTGCTGGAGCTCTTCCTGGGCCGGATAGCGCAAATCGATCCCGAAATTCGTTCCTATCGCGTGGTTCTCACCGAATCGGCGCGGGCCGAAGCGGCCGCGGCACAGGCCCGGCTGGCCGCGGGCGAGCGGCTGCCGCTGCTCGGGGTGCCCGTCGCGATCAAGGACGACACCGATATCGCCGGCCAGGTGACCACCTACGGCAGCAGCGCGCACGGCCCCGCGGTGGCCGCCGATGCCGAGGTGGTGCGTCGGCTGCGCGCGGCGGGTGCGGTGATCCTGGGCAAGACGGCGGTGCCGGAGATGATGATCTGGCCGTTCACCGAGACACTCACCTACGGCGCGACGCGCAACCCGTGGAATCGCGACTTCGCCCCCGGCGGCAGCAGCGGCGGCAGCGGTGCGGCCGTCGCCGCGGGCCTCGCGTCGATCGCGCTGGGGTCCGACGGGATGGGGTCGATCCGGATACCGTCCACGTGGTGTGGACTGTTCGGGATCAAGCCGCAACGGGATCGGGTGCCGACGGCGCCGCACGAGAATTCGTGGTGCGGACTGGTGGCGAACGGGCCGCTCGCACGCACGGTCGAGGATGCCGCACTGTTCCTCGATGTCACCGCGCCCGGACATGATTTCGTGGCCGCGGCGACGCGGCCGCCGGGCCGGTTGCGGATCGCGGTGAGCCGCAAGGTGCCGCCGCTGGTGACCGCGCGGGTGGGTGCCCCGCAGCAGGCGGCGGTGACCGACGCCGCCGCCGTGCTGCGGGAATTGGGGCATCACGTCGTCGAGCGGGACCCGGATTATCCGCTCGGTTCGGTGTACGGACACGCGTTGCCGCGGTACTTCCGTGGCGTGTACGACGACGTTCGCGCGCTGCCGCACCCGGACCGGCTCGATTCCCGGACAAGGGCTTTCGCCCGTATCGGTGGGCTGATCCCGCAGCGTCGGATGGAGTCCGTCCTGGCGGCCGAACCGGCCATCGCAGCGCGCGTGCTGTCCATTTTCGACGAGGTCGACGTCGTCATCACGCCGGGGGCGGCCACCGGGCCGTCCCGCATCGGTGCCTACCAGCGCCGGGGCGCGATCTCCACGCTGGCCCGGGTGGCCGGCCGGGTGCCGTTCCAGGCCATGTGCAATGTCACCGGACAACCCGCCGCGGTGGTGCCGTGGGGCCTGGACGGGGATGGGATCCCGATGTCGATCCAGTTGATGGGCCGGCCGTTCGACGAGGCGACCCTGTTGTCGTTGAGCGCGCAACTCGAGACGGCGCGGCCCTGGGCGAATCGGCGGCCGCCGGTGCACACTGTGCCCCATGGGTCTATTCGGTAGCGCGGGTGCGGACGATGTCCAGCGGCGGGTCGAGGAACTCGAACGCCGGGTGGCCGCACTGGAACGGGCGATGGGTGCCGCGGTGCCGCCGTCGCGACCGGTGGGGGAGCCCAACGAAACCTGGGCCAGCGTGACGGTGCGCAATCTGGTGTTGCAGGGCAAGAAGATCGAAGCCATCAAGGTGTTCCGGGACGAGACCGGGTTGAGCCTGCGGGAGGCGAAGGACATCGTGGAGCGGCTGGGCTGAGGTGCGGGCGGTGGTGCGCGCCTGAACAGCTGAACGCGGTGCCGCACCATATGCCCGATGCCCGCCTCCGAGCGACTTTTCAGCGACAACCGAAACCTGTTGCAGGCGTGCGGTTGTGGATAAATCCGTGATTGTGGATAACCCCGGCAGATGTCGGTGGTTCGTACTAGTGTTCGATGCATGGAGGTCGTGGTCGATCTGATCGCGGTGGTCGACACACTGTCGGGCGCCTCCTTCGACGACGCCTCGATCACCGAGCTGCTGGACATCCAGACCGCGTTGGAACAGCTGTACCGCCGGATTCCGGCGGTACAGCATCGGGTGATGGCCGCGCTCAAAGCCCAAGCGGGCCCGGCTGAGCTGGGGGCGCGCAGCTGGGCCGATGCGTTGGGTATCCGGCTGCGCCTGTCGAACAAGGAAGCCCACCGGCGGCTGACCGAAGGGGAGCTGCTCGCCCCGCGCCGCACCGTGACCGGGGAACCACTGGATCCGGTGTATCCGGCAACCTCGGCCGCCCAAGCCCGGGGTGACATCACGGCTGAACACATCCGGATCATCACGAAGACTCTGAAGAAACTCCCGGCAGGGGTGGACGAGCCGACCCGCGCCGACGCGGAGGCGCAGCTGGCCGCCTACGCCACGGCCCACGACCCCGACACCCTGCGTCGGCTGGCCAAACACCTGCTGGAGGTCGTCGACCCCGACGGTCCCGAACCCAACGACGATGACGCCGCCGCACGCCGCGAGGATCGTCGCAGCTTCGTGCTGGGCCCCCAAGACGAGGATGGCAACAGCGATTTCCACGGCACCATCACCCCGGAAGGCCGGGCCTACCTGGAACCGATGCTGGGCAAGCTGGCCGGTCCGGGGATGTGCAATCCCGAGGACGAGATCCCGTGTACAAAGGGCACCCCGTCGCAGGAGGCGATCGATGCCGACACCCGGACGCTGGGGCAGCGTCAGCATGACGCGCTGGTCACCGTGGCGCGCAACGCGCTGGCATCGGGGGAGTTGGGGCAGCACAACGGGTTGCCGGTGACGGTGGTGCTCGGAGCCAAGATGGCCGAATTCGAGGAGGTCACCGGGCAGGCGGTCACCGCGGGTGGGTCTCGGGTGCCGATGCGCGATGTCCTTCGGATGGCCGCCCACGCGTGGTGGTGTTTGGCGGTGTTCGACGACGTGACCGGGCAGCCATTGCATTTCGGGCGGACCCGGCGCTGCGCCAGCCCGGACCAGCGTCTGGTGTTGACCTATCGGCAGCGCGGGTGCACGTTCCCGGGCTGCCGGGTGCCCGCCTACGGCTGCCAGGCCCACCACGCGAAGAGCGACTTCGCCCGCGACGGGCAGACCGACATCGAGGAACTCGTGCTGGCCTGCGGCCCGCACAACCGACTCGTCGGCGATGGTGGCTGGACCACCGTCATCGGCGACGACGGTTCCGTCGAATGGATCCCGCCCCCGGCCCTGGACACCGGCCAGGCCCGCACCAACACCTACCACCACCCCGAAGTCATCATGGGCGACAAGAACCCCGGCCGGACGCCCAGACCGGACGCACCGCCGGGAACGGCCGCGTGATCGGCCCGCCTCGACCTCAGCCTTGATCCGGTTGAGGATGGCGGTGACCCGAAGCCGGCATCGGCGCGATCCTAATCGGCCAGGGCTGTTCGCCAAGCGGCCAATTTGTCGGCGTAGCGCATGGTCTGGGCCGGGCTGGTGGACGGCAGTCGCTGCGCGGGGATGTCCGGAGTGCCGACCAGGCGCCGGTAATTCGTCTCGGCGGCCGCCCCGTTGAACACCATCCGTTCGATCGTCGGGTGGCGGTCGAGGAACGTGGCGAAGTCGTTGGGCACCATGCTCTCGGGTCGCACCGCGGAGTCGAGACTGCCCTGGCGCACACACGACCGCAGCACATCCCACACCGCGATGCCGTGGTCCAGCAGCGCCGCGACCCGTGCTGGGTAGGCCGCCGCCACGTCGAAGCCGACGACCTCCGCGGTGATCCGCCAGAACGCGTTGCGCGGGTTGCCGTAATACTCGCCGGAGGCCAGTGACATCACGCTGGGCATGTTGCCGCAGATCAGCAGCCGGGCGCCGGGCCCGATCAACGGCGGGAGCCCGAGCAGCACGTCGGTCATTCCACTGACTGTCGCATACCGCTACCTTGGCGTCGTGGACTCCCCAGATTTCGCCGACCTGCTCGACGGCCTCGAGGGCGAGGCGCGCGCGGAGCGGGCCGAGTTGATCCCCTGGCTGTTGGAGCGGGGCATCACCGTCGAACAGATCCGGGATTCGTACGCGCCGCTGCTGTTGGTGTCCCGTCGCGCGCTCGGCGACGACGGCAGGCTGGTCTCGGCACGGCAGATCAGCCAGACGTACGGCGTGGATCCGGATCTGGTCGGCCACATCCAACGGGCCATCGGGGTGCCGCAGTCCGACGACCCGGACGCACCCGTGCATCCCGCCGTCGACGCCGAGATGTTCACCTACGTCAAGCAGTTCGTCGACCTGGGCTTCGACGAGGAACGGATCGTCGCGGTGGTCCGGGTGATCGCCGACGGGTTGGCCAAAACCGCTGAGGCGCTGCGGTTCACGGCCCTGTCGGCGATGATCTCCGCGGGCGGCACCACCGAACTCGACATCGCGAAATCCTCGGAGGCGCTGCTGCTGTCCGCCCAGCCGCTGCTCGGCCCGATGATCCAGGACATGCTGCGGCTGCAGCTGCGGCACACCATGGAGACCGAGGCCGTCACCGCGGGGGAGCGCGCCGCCGGCCTCCCGTTGCCCGGGGCCCGGCCGGTGGCGGTCGCCTTCGCCGACCTGGTCGGCTTCACTCGGCTCGGTGAGGCGGTGCCCCCGGAGGAGTTGGAGGACCTCGCTCGCCGGCTGGTCGACCTGACCCGCGATGTCGTGGTCCCGCCGGTGCGATTCATCAAATCCATCGGCGACGCCGTGATGCTGGTCAGCCCCGATCCCGCACCGCTGCTGACCACCATGTTGGCACTCGTCGACGCCACCGAGGCCGGTGACGACTTCCTGCGACTGCGCGCCGGTGTGGCCACCGGCTTGGCCGTCAACCGCAGCGGGGACTGGTTCGGCAGCCCGGTCAACCTGGCCAGCCGGATCACCGGGGTGGCCAGGCCGGGTTCGGTGCTGGTGTCCGAGGCCGTCCGCGACGCGATCGGCGACGGCTCCGGGTTCGAGTGGTCCTTCGCCGGCGCGCGCCGCCTCAAGGGCATCAAGGACGACACCAAACTGTTCCGGGCCCGGTTAGCGCACCGGTGAAAAGCGGCGCAGTCGAAGGCTGTTCGTCACCACGAACACCGAGCTGAACGCCATCGCGGCCCCCGCTATCAGCGGGTTCAGCAGCCCCAGCGCGGCCAGCGGCAACGCGGCGACGTTGTAGGCGAACGCCCAGAACAGATTGCCTTTGATGGTGCGCAGGGTGGCCCGGGACAACCGGATCGCGTCGGCGGCCGCCCGCAGGTCACCGCGCACCAGGGTCAGGTCCGACGCCTCGATCGCGACATCGGTGCCGGTGCCCATCGCCAAGCCCAGGTCGGCCTGCGCCAGCGCGGCGGCGTCGTTCACGCCATCACCGACCATCGCCACCACCGCGCCGTCGGCCTGCAGCCGCTTCACCTCGGCCACCTTGTCCGCGGGCAGCACCTCGGCCACCACCTGCTCGATACCCAGTTGCGCCGCAACGGCTTCCGCGGCACCGCGGTTGTCGCCGGTCAGCAGCACCGGGGTCAGACCGAGGGCGCGGAACTGGTCGATCGCCTCGGCCGCGGTGTCCTTGATGGTGTCCGAGACGATGATCACCGCGCGGATGCGCCCGTCGGCGGCGAACCAGACCGGTGTCCGGCCCTCGGCCTCGGCGGCCTCGGCCGCGGCGCTCAGCCCGGCGGGAACCGGCAGCTCCAGCCAGGAGGCCCGGCCCGCGGCGGCGGCCCGGCCCTCGACCACGCCGGTCACCCCGCGGCCACCGTGATTCTCGAACCCGGTCACCGGCGGCAACCCACCGCCGGCATACTCGGCGATCGCCCTGGCGATCGGGTGCTCCGAGGCGTGCTCCAAAGCGCCTGCCAGCCGGACGATCTCGGCCTCGGATTCCCCGTCGGCGACGTGCACGCCGACCACCGACATCCGACCGGTGGTCACCGTTCCGGTCTTGTCCAGCACCACGGTGTCCACCCGACGGGTCGACTCCAACACCTGCGGCCCCTTGATCAGGATGCCGAGCTGGGCGCCCCGGCCCGTGCCCACCAGCAGCGCGGTCGGCGTGGCCAGACCCAGCGCGCACGGGCACGCGATGATCAGCACCGCGACGGCGGCGGTGAACGCCGCGGCCACCGAGTTTCCGGTGAGCAGCCACCCGGCCAGCGTCAGCAGGGCCAACCCGAAGACGATCGGTACGAAGATCGCCGAGACCCGATCGGCCAGCCGCTGGACCTCGGCCTTACCGCTCTGGGCCTCACTGACCAGGCGAGCCATCTGGGCCAGCTGGGTGTCGGCGCCGACATGCGTCGCCCGCACCTCGAGGCGGCCACCGACGTTGACGGTGGCGCCGACCGCGGTGTCGCCGGGCCCGACCTCGACCGGCACCGGCTCTCCGGTCAGCATCGAGGCGTCGACGGCCGATGTGCCGGTCGTGACGGTGCCGTCCGTGGCGATCTTCTCCCCGGGCCGCACCACGAAGACGTCACCGACGGCCAGCTGGGCGATGGGGATCCGCACCTCGCCATGGGTGCGCAGTACCGCGACGTCCTTGGCGCCCATATCCAGCAGCGCGCGCAGGGCGGCACCGGACTTGCGCTTGGCCCGCGCCTCGAAATACCGCCCGGTGAGCAGAAACGTGGTGACGGCCGCGGCGACCTCCAGGTACAGGTGCGGCGCGCCACCCCGAGACACCCACTCGAAGGGCATCTTCATGCCCGGCATCCCGGCATGCGTGAAGAACAGCGCCCACACCGACCACAGATAGGCCGCGGTCACGCCCACCGAGATCAGCGTGTCCATGGTCGCGGCGCCGTGCCGCAGGTTGGTCCAGGCGGCCCGGTGGAAGGGCCACGCGCCCCACACCACCACCGGCGAGGCCAGCGTGAAGGCCAGCCACTGCCAATTGGTGAACTGCAACGCCGGGATCATCGACAGCGCGACCACCGGCACGCTCAGCGCTGCGCTGACCAGGACCCGTTGCCGCCACCCGTCGGCGTCATCGCGCTCGGGCTCGGGCGACGCTGTGGGCTCGGGGGCGGGCTCCGGGGTGGGCAGCGTCGCGGTGTACCCCGTCGCGGCCACCGCGGCGACCAGGTCGTCGGGGCTGACGGTGTCCGGGAAGTCGACCCGGGCCTGCTCGGTGGCGAAGTTGACGGTGGCGTGCACCCCGTCGATCCGGTTGAGCCGCTTCTCGATTCGCGCCGCGCAGGAAGCGCACGTCATGCCGCCGACGTCGAGCGTCAGGGTGCTCATGCCGCACTCGCGACGTCGTACCCGCAGTCCTCGATGGCCGCGGCGACGGTGTCGGGGTCGGGGGTGCCGGCCACCGTGACGGTGCCGGCCGCGAGGTCGACGGCGACGGAGGCGACGCCGGGCAGCGGCTGCACCGCGGCGGTGATCGCCGAGACGCAGTGGCCGCAACTCATACCCTCGACACGGAGAACGATGTTCATGAGCCCATGATATACCGGTAGGGGGTATGGGTAAATGATCCGATCCAGATGTGAGGAGAGACATGGTGAAGGCAACGGCAGCGATCGCGGCGGCGGTCGCCGTTCTGGTGGTGGGCTGTAGTAATGGGAGTAACGGATCCGGCCCGACCGAGGACGCCGGCCACAGCGGACATCAGAGCAGCGCGCCGGCTGCCGGGTCGGCGACCGCCGACGCCGCGGCGCACAACGATGCCGACGTGATGTTCGCCCAGATGATGATTCCGCACCACAGCCAGGCCGTGGAGATGAGCGACATCCTGCTGGCCAAGCAGGGCGTCGACCCCCGCGTCGTTCAGCTGGCCACCGAGATCAAGGCCGCGCAGGCACCCGAGATCGCCCAGATGCAGGGCTGGCTGACATCGTGGGGCAGTCCCGCCACGGCGCCGATGGACCACGGGATGCAAGGCATGGTGTCCGCCCAGGACATCGACAAGCTGCGTAACGCCCCTGGCCCGGAGGCCGCCAAGCTGTACGTCACCCAGATGATCGCCCATCACGAGGGCGCGATCGCGATGGCTCAGGACGAGATCGCCAACGGGCAATACGGCCCGGCGATCGAGTTGTCCCACGCCATCGTCGATACCCAGCAGAGAGAGATCGACACCATGAAGTCGATGCTCGGGACGTTGTGACGCCCGGTCACTGCGTGGGGACGGGGATGCCCTCCGACGGCTGGACGATGACGAAGCCCTGACCCGCGAAGGCCACCTGCAGCGCCTCGCCGGAGCCGCGCCCGATCAGCGCGCCGGCCTTGAAGCTGGTCTTCAGCGAGGTCTGCAGGTTGGCCGACCAGGCCACCACCGCATTGGTGTCGGCGAAGGTCGGCGCCTCGGCGGCGTCAAGCACGACCGGTGGCCCGTCGGTGGTCAGCGCCACCCACCCGCTGCCGCGCAGCGTGGTGTTGAACAGGCCGCCGGTGGCGATGCTGCCGCCCTTGACCCGCTCGATGTTCCAGTCCAGGTTCGATGAGAAGGCCAGCACGTTCTTGCCGCTGATGGACAGCCCGGCATTGCTCAGGTGCAGCAGGTGCACGTCGAAGGACTGCTCGGCGAGGAACACATCGCCCTGGCCGGACACCCGCATCAGCGGCAGTCCCTCGCCCGTCAGCGCCTTCTTGAGGAACTTGCCGGCACCGCCGCCCTCGAAGGCGAAGTCGACGTTGCCCTGGTAGGCCACCATCGAACCCTGCCGGGCCAGGAACGGTTCGCCGACGCGCACCCGCAGCAGCTTCCTGTTCTGATTGGCGACGGCCGCGGACTCCTTCTCGCTGAACCGGCCGTCGACCAGATCGCCGGTGATACCGGTGAAGCCGTCACCGGCCTGCACCGGCTGCTGAGGTTGCGGCGGCTGCTGCTGCGCGGGCGGCGCGCCGAGTGGCGCGGTGCGCACCTGACCCTGATGGGACACCTGGTCGGTCCACCTCTGCCCGTCCCACCACCGGTACTCGAACCGGCCTTCGGGATCCCTCAGCCACTGACCACTCACCGCGTCTCCTCGGGTCTCAAGAGTTTGGTACGTGCTAGAGCCACCTTAGGCTGGCATGCTTTTTCGTATGGCAGGTGACGAGCTCGATCGGATGCGGGCCAAGAGTGCCCTGGCAGTCGTCAGGCAACACCCGGGCATGGTGCTGTTCCTTCTCTCGCCGGCGATCATCGCCGTCGCCGCGGTGTGGTGGCTGGTCGGTGCGGGATGGGCGGCGCTGCTGTTGGTCGCGTTGGTGCTGGGCGGCGGTGCGGCGGCGCTGCTCAAGCGGTAGCCACCGGCAATACCCGTTCGCCGTGGGTGAAGTGCGTTCTATTACAGCTGTAATGGTGTAATCATGTAATCATGAAGACACATCATCATGCGCGGCGCGCCACCCACGACGCCGCCGAAGCCGCCGACTGGTTCGCCGGCCGGCTCCCCGACGGCTGGTTCGCCGGTGACCCCGAAGTCACCGTCGACCGCGAAGAAATCACGGTGATCGGCCGGTTGCCCGACGCCGACACCGAGGAGAGTGCCTCCCGCGCGTCCGGCCGGGCCGCCAAGTTCCGGGAGGAAACCCGCGGGGAGCGGATGCGGATCGCCGACGAGGCGCAGGATCGCTTCGCCCGCAAGGTCTCCTGGGGCATCCAGGCCGGCGAGGAACGAATCCTGTTCACCCACTTGGCCGTACCGGTGATGACCCGGCTGCGGCAGCCCGAACGTCAGGTGCTGGACACGCTGGTCGACGCCGGTGTGGCGCGCTCCCGGTCCGACGCGCTGGCCTGGTCGGTGCGGCTGGTCGGTGAGCACACCGACGAGTGGCTGGCCAAGCTGCGGGCGGCCATGACGGCGGTGGACGATCTGCGGGCCGAGGGGCCGCAGGTCTGACCCGGACGGCCTCAGGGTCGGGCCATCGCCCAGTACTCGCCGCCGCGCGCCAGCAGCTCGGCGTGGGTGCCCTGCTCGACGATCCGGCCATGCTCCAGCACCACGATCAGATCGGCGTCACGGATGGTGGACAGCCGATGCGCGATGATGAAACTGGTCCGGTCCCTTCGTAATTCGGCCATGGCCTGCTGTATCAGCAACTCGGTGCGGGTGTCCACCGAGCTGGTCGCCTCGTCCAGGATCAGCAGCTGCGGTCTGGCCAGCACCGCACGGGCAATGGTGACCAACTGGCGCTCGCCGGCGCTGAGCCGTCCGCCGTCCTCGCCGATCTTGGTCTGGTAGCCGTCGGGCAGGGTGGCCACGAACCGGTCGACGTACGCGGCGCGCGCCGCGTCGTGCACCTCGTCGGGTGTCGCGTCCGGCCGGCCATAGGCGATATTGTCGTAGATGCTGCCGCCGAACAGCCAGGTGTCCTGCAGCACCATGCCGATGCGCGACCGCAGCGCATCCCGCGGCATCGCCGTGATATCCGTGCCGTCCAGCAGGATTCGGCCCGAGTCGACCTCGTAGAACCGCATGAGCAGGTTCACCAGCGTGGTCTTGCCCGCCCCGGTCGGCCCGACGATCGCCACCGTCATTCCCGGTTCGGCGACCAACGACACGTCCTGCAGCACCGGGGTGTCCGGCCGGTACCCGAAGCCGACCCGGTCGAACTCCACCCGGCCTACGATGGATATCGTGACCGTGCGAGGTGGGTCGGGCGGCTCCTCCGGCGCGTCCAGCACGTCGAAGATCCGCTCGGCACTGGCGATCCCGGACTGCAGCGTGTTGAACATCGCCGCCACCTGGGTCAGTGGCTGATTGAACTGGCGGACGTACTGGATGAACGCCTGGATGCTGCCCAGGGTGATCTGCCCCGTCGCCACCTGCACCCCGCCCACCACCGCGACGGCCACGTAACTGAGATTGCCGACGAACGTGGTGGCGGGCCCGACCAGACCGGACAGGAACTGCGCACCCGTGCTGGACCGGTACACGTCGGCATTGAATTCGGCGAACTGCGCCGACGCGTGCTCGCGATGCCCGTAGGTCTTGACGATGGTGAAACCGCTGTAGGTCTCCTCGATATGCGCATTGAGCCGGCCGGTGTTGGTCCATTGCGCGACGAACAGTTTCTGCGAGCGGCGGGTGATGGCGCGGGTCACCAGCAGCGACAGCGGCACCGTCAGTACGGTCAGCAGCGCCAGCAGCGGCGAGATGGTGAGCATCGCCACCAGAACCGCCAGCACCGTCAGCACCGCGGTGAGCAGCTGACTGATCGACATCGCCAGCGACGATTGCACGTTGTCGACGTCATTGGTCACCCGGCTGAGCAACTCGCCGCGCTGCCGGGCGTCCACATAGGACAGCGGCAGCCGGTGCACCTTGTCCTGGATCTCCGCGCGCAGTGCGGCGATGGTGCGCTGCACGACGACGTTGAGGATGCGCGCCTGGATCCAGATCGCCAGCGCACCAATGAGATACAGGCCCAGGGCGAGCAGCAGGGTGCGGCCCACCGCGCCGAAGTCCACGCCGTGGCCGGGCACCACGTTCATGCCGGACAGCAGGTCGGCGAACGCGGTGTCACCGCGGGCGCGGGCCGCCTCGATCGCCTGGTCCTTGCTGATCCCGGCCGGGAGGCCGCGGCCCACCACCCCGTTGAACAGCAGGTCGGTGGCGTGGCCGAGGATGCGCGGACCGATCACGCCGATCGCGATGCCCACCACGCCCAGCGCGATCACCGCCAGCGTGAGACCGCGTTGCGGGGTCAGCCTCTTCACCAACCGGATCGCCGAGCCGCGGAAATCCCGGGATCGAGCCGCCGGCGGTTGCGGCATCCCGCGCATCGGTCTGGTCACGCTGTCACCGTCTGCGAGTCGACGAACTCCGCGTACGTCGGGCAATCCCGCAGCAGCGACTCGTGGGTGCCCGCGCCCACCACCCGGCCGGCGTCCACGACGATCACCTGGTCGGCGGCCGTCACCGTCGAGATCCGCTGCGACACGATGATCACCGTCGCGGTGTCCGACACCGCCCGCAGCGCGGCCCGCACCCGGGCGTCGGTGCGGACGTCCAACGCGGAGAACGCGTCGTCGAACAGATACACCGCGGGCCTGCGGATCACGGCCCTGGCGATCGCCAGCCGCTGCCGCTGCCCGCCGGAGAAGTTGATCCCGCCCTGGGCCACCCGCATCTGCAGCCCGTCGGCGTCGGCGCGGACGAACTCCTCGGCGTCGGCCACCCGCAACGCCGCCCACATGTCGTCCTCGGTGGCGTCACTGCGCCCGTACCGCAGGTTCTCGGCGACCGTGCCGGAGAACAGGTAGCCGCGCTGGGGTACCAATCCGAGTGCCGACCACAGGGTTTCGGTGCCGTAGGTGCGGATGTTGCGGCCGTCGACCAGCACCGCGCCCGCGGTGACGTCGTACTGCCTGCAGATCAGCGACACCAGCGTCGACTTGCCCGACCCGGTGCTACCGACGATCGCGGTCACCGTGCCCGGCCGCGCGGTCAGCGAAACATCCTGCACCACCGGGCGATCCGCGCCCGGATAGCTGAACGTCGCGCCGCGCAGCTCGATCTCGCCGCGCAGTGTCTCGACGGGCACCGGATCGGCCGGGTCGGTGATCTGCGGTGCGGTGCCGAGCACCTCGGTGATCCGCTCGGCGCACGCCGACGCCCGCGGCAACAGCACCAGCAGCAGCGTGGCCAGCAGCACGGCCATCAGGATTTGCATGAAATAGGCCAGGAACGCGATCAGCGAACCGACCTGCATCTGCCCGGCGTCGATGCGCATGCCCCCGAACCAGATCAACGCCACGCTGGAGACGTTGATGACCAGTGTCGTCACCGGCAGCATGATCGCCTGCCAGCGCCCGGCGGTGATCGCGGTGTCGGTCAGGGCCCGGTTCGCCTCCTCGAACCGGCCGCGTTCCAGCGCTTCCCTGGCGAAGGCGCGCACCACCCGGATGCCGGAGAGCTGCTCGCGCAGCACCCGGTTGATCCCGTCGATGAGCCGTTGCATGGACCGGAAGATCGGCAGCAGCTTGCGGATCACCAGATAGTTGGCCACGGCCAGCACCGGCACGCTGATCAACAGCAGCCAGGACAGGCCGGCGTCCTGGTGCACCGCCATGGCGATCCCGCCGACGCCCATGATCGGTGCGGTGATGAGCATCGTCGACGTCATCTGCACCAGCAACTGGATCTGCTGGACGTCGTTGGTGGTGCGGGTCAGCAGCGTCGGCGCCCCGAAGCGGGCCGTCTCGGTGGCCGAGAAACCGAGCACATGGTGAAAGATCGCCGACCGCAGATCCCGGCCGAACCCGACGCTGGCGCGGGACCCGAAGAACACCGCGCCCACCGCGCACAACACCTGCAGGGCGGTCACCCCGAGCATCACGGCCCCCAGCCGCACGATCGCGCCGGTGTCGCCCTTGGCCACGCCGTCGTCGATGATGTCGGCGTTGATCGTCGGCAGATACAACGACGCCAGCGTGCTGATCACCTGCAGCACGGCCACCACGGTGAGCAGCCCGCGGTAGGGCCGCACGTACCGCCGCAGCAACGCCCAGAGCATCTGGCTACTGTCGCACACCACCCTGTGCCCGCCCGTCATTGGCGCCGGACACGAAAGGGCAGGTCAATGTGCATGACAGCGGTTCGCGCCCGGCTGCCGCTACAGTGCATGTCGTGACCCCCAGACGAGGCCACCGCCGATTCAGCGGTCCCGCGAAGACGTTGGTCCTGGCGACCGCAGCCGTCGCCGCGCTCGCGGCCTGCTCCGACTCGGACGCCCCGAGCTCACCGCAGGTGCCGTCCAGCACGGCGTCGGCGCCCGCGGCCAAGCACGGCCCGATCTTTCCCGAGTGCGGCGGCATCAGCGACCAGACCGTCGCGCAGCTGACCAAGGTGACCGGCCTGGTCAACACCGCCCGCAACTCGGTGGGCTGCCAGTGGCTGGCCGGTGGCGGCATCGTCGGCCCGCACTTCTCGTTCACCAGTTTCCGCGGCAGCCCGATCGGCCGTGAGCGCAAGACCGAGGAACTGTCCCGGGCCAGCGTCGACGACATCACCATCGAGGGGCGCAACGGATTCATCGCGGTCGGGGAGGACCCGGTGCTCGGTAAGAGCCTGTGTGAGATCGGCATCCAGTTCGACGACGACTTCATCGAGTGGTCCATCAGCTTCGCCGAGAAGCCCTATCCGGACCCGTGCGACATCGCCAAGGAACTGACCCGCCAATCGATTGTGAACGCCAAATGAGCCGCCGCCTCCTCCGCGTGCTGGCCGCCACGGCCGCGGCAACCGCGCTGCTGGCCGGCTGCTCGTCGACCGTGGACGGCACCGCCGTCAAGGCCGGCGCCGGCGACGTGCCGCGCAACGACGACTCGCAGAAGACCTACCCGAACCTGCTCAAGGAATGCGAGGTCCTCACCGAGGACATCCTGGCCAAGACGGTCGGCGCCGACCCGCTGGACATCCAGAGCACCTTCGTCGGCGCGGTCTGCCGCTGGCAGGCCGCCAACCCGGCCGGCCTGATCGACATCACCCGGTTCTGGTTCGAGCAGGGCAGCCTGGACAACGAGAAGCAGGTCGCCGACAAGCTGAAGTACCAGGTGGAGAACCGCGCGGTGGCCGGGGTGCCGTCCATCGTGATGAAGAACCCGGCGGCCAACGGGGCGTGCGGGGTGGCCAGCGACGCCAGCGGCGTCGTCGGCTGGTGGGTCAACCCGCAGACCCCCGGCATCGACGCCTGCGCGATGGCGCTCAAGCTGATGGAGCTGACGCTGGCCACCAGTTCGTGACGCGCCGCCGCTAACGCGGCACGTGGAAGGCGACCAGCGCGGCACCGTCCAGTTCCAGCGCATGCCACGGTTTTTCGGTGCGCAGCACGGCGATCGCCGATGTCGGGTACTTGTGCCCGACGGCCTCCAGCGCCTCGGGTGCGCTGCCGTCCCCGGCCAGGCCCAGCGCCAGCGACGACATCACCGGCTCGTGCCCCACCACCAGAAGGGTCCCCACCTCGGCCGGAACCTTGTTGATCTCGGCCAGGACGATCCCCGGCGTGGCGTCGTAGAGCCGGTCGACGTATTGCACCGGCGCCTCGATCTCCGTGCGGGCCAGGGTCTGCCGCGTCCGCGTCGCGCTGGAACACAGCACCGCGTCGACGGCGGGCACGTGTTTGCGCAGCCAGTCCCCGGCCAGCGCGCCCTCCCGGATGCCCCGTGGCGCCAGCGGGCGGTCGTGGTCGAGCACCCCGGCCGGGTAGTCCGACTTGGCGTGCCGCAGCAGGATCAGGGTTCGCACCGGTTCACAGTAGCCATGCCGATGCGCATCCCGGGACTTGTCGGCGGTCGAACTTAGACTCCCCGTCATGCGCTTCATCCACACCGCCGACTGGCAACTCGGTATGACCCGGCACTTCCTCAATGCCGGCGGCGCCGACGCCCAGCACCGCTATTCCGCGGCGCGCCGGGAGGCCGTGGCCGGTCTCGGTGCGCTGGCCGCGGAGACGGGGGCGGAGTTCGTGGTGGTCGCCGGTGACGTGTTCGAGCACAACCAGCTCGCCCCCGCCGAGGTCAGCAAATCGCTGGAGGCCATGCGGGCCATCGGGGTTCCGGTCTACCTGCTGCCCGGCAACCACGACCCGCTGGACGCCGGATCCGTCTACACCAGCGAACTGTTCCTGGCCGAACGGCCGGACAACGTCACGGTGCTCGACCGCGACGGCGTGTTCGAGGTCCGGCCCGGTCTCGAAATCGTCGCGGCCCCATGGCGTTCCAAGGCGCCCACCACCGACCTGGCGGGCGCGGTGCTGCAGTCCCTGCCGGCCGACGGCACGCTGCGGGTGCTCGTCGCACACGGCGGGGTCGACGTGCTGGATCCCGATCCGGCCAAACCGTCGCTGATCCGGCTGGCCGCGCTGCACGACGCGCTGGACCGCGGTGCGGTGCACTATGTCGCGTTGGGGGACAAGCATTCCCGCACCCGCGTGGGGGACACCGGCCGGGTCTGGTATTCGGGGTCACCGGAGGTCACCAACTACGACGACGTCGAAGCCGACCCGGGCCATGTGCTGGTGGTCGACCTCGACGGTGACGAAGCCGGCGTGCAGGCCCGGCGGGTCGGGCGGTGGCGCTTCATCACGCTGCGGCACCAGGTGGACGACGACCGCGATATCGCCGGCCTGGACATCAACCTGGACCAGCTGCCCGACAAGGACCGCACCGTCGTGCGGATGGTGCTCACCGGGTCGCTCACCGTCACCGACAAGGCCAAGCTGGACGCCTGCCTGGACCGCTACGCCCGGCTGTTCGCCTCCCTGCGACTGTGGGAGCGGCACACCGACATCGCGGTGATCCCGGCCGACGGCGAGTTCGACGATCTGTCCATCGGCGGGTTCGCCGCGGGCGCGGTGCAGGAACTGATGGCCACCGCACGCACCGACGGTGCCGACGCCGACGACGCCCGCTCGGCGCTGGCCCTGCTGCTGCGCCTGGCCGGCCCCGGCGGGCAGGGGAGCGCGGCATGAAGCTGCACCGGCTGACACTCGTCAACTACCGCGGGGTGGCGCACCGCGAGATCGAGTTCCCCGACCGGGGCGTCGTGGTGATCAGCGGCGCCAACGAGATCGGCAAGTCGTCGATGATCGAGGCGCTGGACCTGCTGCTGATGGCCAAGGACCGGTCGGCCAAGAAAGAGGTCAAGGCCGTCAAGCCCACGCACGCCGACGTGGGTTCCGAGGTGATCGCCGAGATCTCCACCGGTCCATATCGTTTCGTCTACCGCAAACGCTTCCACAAGCGCGCCGAGACGGAGCTCACCGTGCTGGCCCCACGCCGTGAGCAGCTCACCGGTGACGAGGCGCACGAGCGGGTGCTGGCCATGCTGGACGAGACCGTGGACACCGCGTTGTGGCAGGCGCAGCGGGTGCTGCAGGCGACCGCGACCGCACCGGTGGATCTGTCCGGCTGCGACGCGCTGTCCCGGGCGCTGGATGTGGCGGCCGGTGCCGGCGACGACGCCGGGCCCGCCGGGGATGCCGATCCGCTGCTCGTCGACCGCATCGATGCCGAATACCTGGCCTACTTCACCCAGACCGGCCGCCCGACCGGGGAGTGGGCGGCGGCCATCGCCCGCCTGCACCAGGCCGACGAGGCGGTGGCCAGCTGCGCCGCGGCGGTGGCCGAGGTCGACGACGCCGTCGCCCGGCACGAGGCGCTCACCGCCACGGTGGCCGAACGGACGACGCAGGTCGAGGTCGCGGAGACCAGACTGGCGCAGGCGCGGGAGGCCGCGGCGGCCGTGCAGCGGCTCACCGCGGCACGGGACAAGGCGGCGCTGATCGCCGACGCCGCCAAGGCGACGTCCGGGATGTCGACCGCCGCCGTCGCCGAGCGCGACCGGCTGCGCGCCGAGATCGACGAAAGGTCCGTCGCGGCAGCCGAATTGATCTCGGTGGCCGCCGAGTCGGCCCGTGCGCAGGCCGCGCTGCGAGATGAGCACGCGGCAGCCGAGCAGGCCGCGATCACGGCCGAGGCCGAAGCCGAGACCAGCCGGGCAAGGGTGGAGGCGGCCCGAGGTGTCGTGGCGGCGCTCGCCGCGCGTGACGAGGCGGCGCGGCTGGCTATCCGGCTGGCGCGTCTGGACGCCGCCGCGGCCGAACTGCAGACGATCGGCACCGAACTGGCGCCGATCGTCATCACCGACGCCCTGCTGCGTGAGGTCGAGGCCGCCGAACGGGCCGTCGAGCGCGCGGCCGACCGCGCCGAACTCGCTTCGGCCCATGTCGAACTCGTCGCGCTGGCCGACCTCGAGGTGCGCACCGGCCAGCAGAGCATGGTGCTGGTCGCCGGCCAGCAATGGTCGGCGGGCATCGCCGCGCCGACCGAGATCGACGTCGCCGGGGTGTTGTCGGCGCGGGTGATCCCGGGTGCCGACGCGGTGGACACCGCCGCCGCGCTGGAGGCGGCGCGCGGGGCGCTGGCCGAGGTGCTGCGCCGCTGCGATGCCGCCGACGCCGCGGCCGCCCGCGCACTGCACGCCCGGCGCGCCGAGCTCACCGCCGCGCGGGACCGGTTGCGCGCCACCGTGGATGCGCTCACCGGCGATGAGACGCCGGAGCAGTTGCGGGCCCGGCACCGGGCGCTCTGTGCCGGCGAACCGCATCCCGAGGGCGATATCGACGCGGCCCGAACCGAACTCGACGCCGCGGTGGCGGCCGCCGCGAATGCCGGTCGCACGGCCCAGGAACTGCGCGGGCTGGCGGCCGCTCTGGGTACCCGCCTGCACGACGCGACGGTCGCGGCCAGCGTGTTGCGCGAGAAGCTGGCCACCGCACAGGCCGAACTGTCCGCCGCGACCGAACGCCTGGCCGGCGAGCGGGTGCTGGCCGCCGACGACGTGCTGCGCCAGCGGGCCGAGGCGGATGCAGACCACGCCAGGACGGCGGCGGCCGCGGTGGCCACCCTGGACGCCGAACTCGCTGCGGCCCAACCGGATGCGGTGACCACGGCACTGGCCGAAGCCACCGCCGCGGCGCAGGCCGCCCAGCGGGACCGGGCGGCCGCGGCCGCGGAACTGGCCGACGTCGCCACCGCACTGCGACTGTACGGCACGCAGGGCCGCAAGGGCGCGCTCGACGCCGCCGAGTCCGAGCGGGCCTATGCGCACTCGGAGTACCAGCGCATCGAGCGCCGGGCCCGGGCCGCCGAACTGCTGCGCTCGGTCATGACACGGCATCGGGAGTCGGCGCGGCTGCGCTATATCGAGCCATTCCGTGGTGAGATCGAGCGGCTGGGCCGCATGGTGTTCGGGGCCGACTTCGAGGTCGACATCGACAGCTCGCTGCGGATCTGCAGCCGCACCGTCGGTGGCCGGACCGTCGGCTACGAATCGCTGTCCGGCGGCGCCAAGGAGCAGATCGGGATCGTGGCCCGGCTGGCGTGCGCGTCGCTGGTGGCCAAGGAGGACACCGTGCCGGTGGTCATCGACGACGCGTTGGGCTTCAGCGATCCCGACCGGCTGACCAAGATGGCGGCGGTGTTCGACTCGGTGGCCGGCGATGGTCAGGTGATCGTGTTGACCTGTGACCCGGACCGGTACGCCGGCATCGCCGACTCGCACCTGATCGAACTGACCGCCTGACGTCCCCGCGTGGTTACGCGACCGCGTGCGCCACGCGCTCGGTGGTCGAACTGAGCCCGAGGTGATCGCGCAGCGTGTCGCCCTGGTACTCGGTGCGGAACAGGCCACGGCGCTGTAGTTCGGGCACCACGTAGTCGACGAAATCGTTGAAGGTGCCCGGGCTCTGGGCCGCCGACACCATGCACCCGTCGGCCTCACCGGCGCGGAACGACTCCTCGATCTGATCGGCGACCTGGGCAGCCGTGCCGACGTACTGCGGCAGCAGTACACCCTGGGCGTACCACTTGCCGATATCACGCAACGTCAGGTTGTCCCGGTTCGCGACGCGGCGGGCGGTGTCGAACAGGCCCTGCGTGCCGGTCACCTGCACGTCCTCCACCGGTGCGTCCAGGTCGTACTGGGAGAAGTCGTGATCGGTGTGCACGCTCAAGGTGATCAGCCCGGAGATCGGGTCGGCCAACTCGTTGTGGAAGGCCTGCTTCTCCCTGGCGATCGACTCGGTCTCGCCGATGAACGGGATGAAGGCCGGGAAGATCAACACACCGTCCGGATTGCGGCCGAAATTGCTTGCCCGCGACTTGATGTCGTCGTAGTAGGCGCGCCGGCCCTCCGGCGTCGGGTCGATCTCGAAGATGGCCTCGGCCCACCGGGCGGCGAAATCGCGGCCCGTGTTGGACGCCCCGGCCTGGATCAGCACCGGCCGGCCCTGCGGTGAGTGCGGCACGTTGAGCGGGCCGCGGCTCTTGAAGAACCTGCCGTCGTGCTCCACCCGCCGGACCCGGTCCGGATCGGCGAACACGCCGGTGGCCTTGTCCAGCACCAGCGCGTCGGGGTCCCAGCTGGACCACAGTTCCAGCGCGGTGCGCACGAACTCGTCGGCCCGCTCGTAACGGAACTCGTGGTCCAGATGGTCGTCGTGGCCGAAGTTCTGCGCCTCGCTCTGGGTCAGCGAGGTGACGATGTTCCATGCCACCCGGCCGCGGGTGATGTGGTCCAGGCTGGCGAAGATGCGGGCCAGTTCGTAGGGGTGAAAGTAGGTGGCGGACTTGGTGATCGCCACGCCCAGCTTGCTGGTGACGGCGCCGATGCTGGCCGCCACGATGGACGGGTCCAGGGTGGCGGTGGCCTGGGTTCCGCGGCGCAGCGGCTCGGTGATGTCCGCCCCGAAACGCACCGGTGCGGCCAGCAGGTCGGCGAAGAACACGAAGTCGAACTTGCCGCGCTCCAGGATCCGCCCGATCCGGTGGTAGTACTCCGGGGTGGTGAAGCCGGTGTCGCTGCCGGGGTGCCGCCAGGCGGCGTGGCTGTGGGTGACCTGCGAGGCGATCTGGAAGCCGCCGAGGTGTAGTTGCCGGGTCATGCTGGGGTCCTTTCCCCGCGATTTGTGGAGCCGCAGCCGTACTCATTACGGCCACGGCTCCACAAATCGCTCTCAGAAGTAGGCGTTGGCCGGGACGGGGGTGCCGTGCAGCAGGTGCTGGCCGATGGCGCGGGCCTTGAGGCCCACCGGGTTGTGCAGGGTGATGGTGCGGATGTTGCGCCAGTGCCGGTCGAGGTTGCGAGCCCGGCTGGACGCGCTGGCCCCGCCGAGCTCCAGCAGCCGGGTCGCCGCCTCGGGGGCGACGTCGTCCAGGTGCACCTTGACCTTGGCCGCCTTGAGCTGGGCCTCGGCGGCCAGATCGGCGTCGGGCACGCCGTCGACCTCGGAGGCGTTGGCCGCGGCGATGGCGGCGGCCGCGTCCAGCACCGCGGTCCGCGCGATGTACGCCGTGCTGGCCAGCTCACCGAGCTGCCGCTGCAACAGCGGATCCTCGGTCGGCTTCTCGGTCACCGCATGGCTGAAACTACGCGCCCGCGACCGCAGCAGCGCCACACCGTCGTCCACCACGGCCTGCAGGATGCCGGCAACGATGGCGTGGATGTACAGCTGCAGCGACGCGTACTGCACCGTCGGTGTCGGCTGCGCGTCGTAGGGGGTGTCGCTGAGCACCTCGTCCGCGGCGATCGCGACACCGCTGAACGTGGTGGTGCCGGTACCGGTGCGGCGCTGGCCGAACCCGTCCCAGTCGTCGATCAGCTTGACGCCGGGACGGTCGGCGGGCAGCACCACGGTGGCCACCGAATCGTGGTCGGTGGTCGCGGTGACGGTCAGATAGTCGGAGAACAGGGAGCCGGTGCTGTAGTACTTCTCGCCGTCCAGGCGGTACCCGCCGTCGGCGGCGGGCAGCAGCCGGGTGTTGAACACCAGGCTGCCCACCGCCAGGCTGCCCTTCTCGCTGAATGCGTTGCCGAACGTCTTGCCGTCGGCCACCAGGTCCAGCCAGCGCCGGTCGTCGGAACGCAGCCGCTCCTCGACGAACCAGAAATGCGCCCGGAAGATGTGGGCGACAATGGGATCCGCTCGGGCGACGTCGATGACGGCGGAGAATAGCTGCGGCACAGTCAGTCCGGCGCCACCGAGCTCGGCGGGCAGGCGCAGGGTGCCGAAACCGGCCCGCTTCAGCGCGGCGACTTGGTCAAAAGGGTTCTCGTCGTTCAGGTCTCGGTCTTTGGCCCCGGAACCGATGCGGGTGAGCAGCTCGGTCCATTCGGGTGATCCGGGCAGGATCCGGGAGGTGTTTTCCACGGTGGTCATGCCGACAAGTAGTACCGAGTGGACCGGCCGCGGCGCACTGCTTGCGATCACCGCGAACCTAAGAATGACGGCAGGGCACAATAAGGCACGATGACCATGACCGCCAAACGCCGCCGGGCCCACGACAAGCTCGCCGGGCTGCCCGGCGTGCGCCCCGTCCGCCGGCCGATCGCGCCCGGGCGCTCCGGCGAGTTCGACCTGTACTACGTGCGCACCGGCCTGAAGTCGGCGCATCCGCTGCTGGTCATCCCCGGTGGGCCGGGCATGGCGTCGGTGGCGCCGTACCGGGGGCTGCGCCGGCACGCCGCGGCCGCCGGCCTGGACGTGATCATGGTCGAGCACCGCGGGGTGGGGTTGTCCCGGCACGACGATGCCGGTGCCGACCTGCCGCCGGAGGCGATCACCGTCGAGCAGGTGATCGACGATATCGCTGCCGTGCTCGACGACGCCGGCGTCGGTTCGGCGCTGGTCTACGGCACCTCCTACGGCACCTACCTGGCGGCCGGACTCGGCGTCCGCCATCCACACCGGGTGGCGCAGATGGTGCTCGATTCGCCGGTGTTGTCGGCGCACGACATCGAGTACATGCGGGCCGCCATCCGGGCCCTGCTGCTCGACGGCATCGATCCGGAGACGGCGGACCTGGCACCCAAGGTGCGCAAGCTGCTCGACGAGCGCATCTTGCGCGACGCCGACGGGCAGGTGGCCGGCGCGCTGTACGGCTACGGCGGCGCCGGGTTGTTGGGCCGCCAGATCGACCTGCTGCTGAGCGGGCGGACCTGGGTGTGGTCCGCGCTCAAGCTGGCGCGGCGGATGACGCACCACACCGCGCCGTTCCACAGCGAAGACGACCTGGTGAACCGGATCGCGTTCCGGGAACTGGACTTCGCCGGGGTGCCCGACGGTCTCCCGCTGGACCCCTCGGCCAGCCTGGCCAAGGCCAACACGGACCGCCTGCACTTCGAGGGCGAACCCTTCGACCTGACCGCCGAGATGCCGCGCTTCAGCTGGCCGACGGTGGTCGTGTCCGGCGGGCACGATCTGGTCACCCCGCCCGCGCTGGCCCGGCGGGTGGCCGGGCTGATCCCGGGCGCGGTGCTGGTGGAGCTGCCCAACGCCGGGCACAGTGTGTTGGACACCCGCGAGCGGGCCGCCCTGGCGGTGATCGCCGACGTGCGGGCCGGCGTCGCGGCGGCACTGCCCGGCCGCGCCGCCGAACTCGACGCCCTGCCGGCGAAAGCGCTTGTGCGTCTGGTGATCTCGGCGCTGGCCGCGGCCACCGCCGCCGAATCGGCGCTACCGGGGCGGGTCAGGGCTTCATGAAACCGATCGCGGTGTAGTCCAGGTCGCCCAGGCCGGCCGCGCCGAAGTTCGCCAGATTGCTGCGCACCGCGACGTTGCCCGGCGTCTGGAACAGCGGCAGGCTGAAGCCCTCCGCCCAGATCAGCTTGTCCGCCTCGTTGGCCAGATCCCGCGCCTTGGCCTGGTCCAGCTCGTCGAGCACCTGATTCACCTTGGCGTCGAGTTCGGGTGTGCTGATCTTGCCGAAATTGCTCTCGGCGCCGGTGGTGTAGATCTGGCTCAGGCAGCACAGCGTGAACGCCTCGCCCACCCAGGCGAACTGGGCGATGTCGAAGTTGCCCACGGTGATGTAGTCGGTGAAGAACCGGTCGCCCGGCTTGCCCTCCAGCTGCAGGTTGACCCCGATCTGGGCCAGGCTGTTCTGCGCCAGCTGGGCGATCTGCCGGGTGGTCTTGGAGTCGTAGAAGACATCCCGGATGACCAGCTGGCGGCCGTCCTTCTCGCGGAACTGGCCGTTGAGCTTCCAGCCCAGCGAATCCAGTTCGGCCTTGGCCTTCTCCGGGTCGAACGCCACCACCGCGCTGTTGTCCTGGTAACCCTGCTGGCCGGCCACGAAGATGTGATTGTTCAGCGGGACGGGATTGTCCACCAGCCCGCGCTGGGTGACGTTGGCGATGGCTTGCCGGTCGATGCCCTTGGCGACCGCCACCCGCAGCGCGGGGTCGGCCAGGATCGAGCCCGGCGCGCCGTTGAAGGTGAAGTGATACCACTGCGGGGCCGGCGCCCGCCGGATCGAGATGCCGGGGGTGCTGCGCACGGTCTGCAGCTCGTCGAGCGAGCTGATCCCCGTGGCGTCGATGGTGTTGTTCTGCAGTGCCGGAACCCGGGCCGCGTCGTCGAGCACCAGATAGGTGATGCTGTCCAGCCGGGGCGGGGTGCCCCACCATTTCGGGTTGCGCACCAGCGTGATGCGCTGCGCGGTGCGGTCGACGTTGGACACCATGAACGGCCCCGCCGACGGTCCGGGACCGTTGAGCTGGCCCTTGTTGAAGACGTCCGGGTTCTCCGTCATCTTCTTGGGTTGCAGCGTGGTGTTGCCCGCGAACATGCCCTTCCAGTCGGTGTAGTGCTGACCGAAGGTGACGACGGCCTGCCGGTCGTCGACACCGCGGGTCACCGACGCCACCCGGTCCTGGCCGGCCGAACTCGGGATGAGGTAGCGCTTGTCCTTACCGCTGGTGGCGTAGATCTGCGAGGCGATGTCCTCCCAGGTGATCGGGGTGCCGTCGGTCCACACCGCCTTGGGGTTGATGGTGTAGGTGACCACCTGCGGGTTCTCGCTAGTGAGTTCGACGCTGGTGAAATAGTCGTGGTTCACCGTCACCGAACCGTCGGGGGCGACGAAGAAGGCGCGCGGCAGCGTGGCGCGCAGCATGGCCGCCCCGGTGCCCTCGCTGTCGATGTTGAGCGGGTTGAAGTTCGCCGGCATGGCGGGCAGCGCCAGGCGCAGATTGCCGCCCTGCTGCAGGGTGTTGGGGTCCTGCGGATTGATGTCGTTGGTGGAGCCCAGCGTGGCGTCACCGCCGATCGGCGGGATGGTCTGCTCGCCGCTGGAACAGCCGGACAGCACCAGGGCCGTGGTGAACAGGACGGAAGCCAGCCCGTAAGTCAGGCTACGGATCTTCATGGCGATCGACTTTATCCTCCGGTTGCGGAACCGCGGCCAGTAACCGCCGGGTGTACTCGTGTTGCGGCGCGGTCAGCACCGTGTCGGCGGGGCCCTGTTCGACGACGACGCCGCGGTGCATCACCACCACGTCGTGGGCCAGATGCTTGACCACCGACAGGTCGTGCGAGACGAACAGATACGACAAACCGAAGCGCTGCTGCAGGTCCAGCAGCAGGTTGATGATGCCCGCCTGGATGGAGACGTCCAGCGCCGACACCGGCTCGTCCAGCGCCAGGATCTTCGGCTGCAGCGCCAGCGCCCTGGCGATGCCGATGCGCTGCTTCTGCCCGCCGGAGAACTCGGCCGGATAGCGACTGGCGTCCTCCGGCCGTAGCCCGACCGTGGTGAGCAGCTCGGCGGTGCGGGTGGCGATGGTGGACTTGTCGAAACCGTTGGCCGACAACGGTTCCGCGAGCACGTCGGACACCGGCAGGCGCGGATCGAGCGAGGCCACCGGATCCTGGAACACCACCTGCAGGTCGGTGCGCAGCTGCCGTCGGGCACCGCGATCGAGCGCGGCGACATCGCGGCCCAGCACCTCGATGGAACCCGACTGTGGCGCCTTGAGTTCCAGGATCTGGTGCAGAGTCGTCGTTTTGCCGGAACCCGATTCGCCGACGATGCCCAGCGTGCGGCCCTCGCGCAGGGCGAAGCTGATGCCGTCGACGGCGCGCACCTCGCCGACCTGGCGGCGCAGCAGCATCCCCTTGGTCAGCGGGTAGGTCTTCACCAGATCGTTGACCCGCAGCACAACCGGCGAGTCGGTGCCGTCGCCGGGATCGTTCGGTTCGGTTCGTACACCGTAGATCTCGGCCGCGGTATGCCCGATCACCCCGTCGGTGTGGATGCAGGCCGCGCCGTGCGCGGGCCCGATCGGCAGCAGCGCCGGTTCGGCCGCCAGGCAGTCCTCGGCGGCCAGCGGGCAGCGCGGCGCGAACGGGCAGCCCGGTGGCAGCGCGGCCATCGACGGCGGCGCGCCGGGGATCGGCACCAGTCGCCGCCCACGTGGGGCGTCCAGCCGGGGCACCGAGCCCAGCAGCCCGGCGGTGTAGGGCATCGCCCGGTTGCGGTAAAGCTCTGACACCGAGGAGTTTTCGACGACGGCGCCGGCGTACATCACCAGCGCCCGGTCGGCGAACTCGGCGACCACACCCAGGTCGTGGGTGATGATCAGGACGCCGGCTCCGGTGACATCGCGGGCGGTGCGCAGCAGGTCCAGGATCTGGGCCTGCACCGTGACATCCAGCGCGGTGGTGGGCTCATCACAGATGATCAGATCCGGGTCGTTGGCTATCGCGATGGCGATCACCACCCGCTGCCGTTCGCCACCGGACAATTCGTGCGGGAACGCCCGCGCACGCTGGTCCGGGTTGTTGATACCGACCAGGTCGAGCAATTCGATCGCCCGACTCGTGGCGCGGCGCCGATCGAGACCCGGCTGGTGGATCCGCAGCGCCTCGGCGATCTGGTCACCGACCGTATAGACCGGCGTCAGTGCCGACATCGGGTCCTGGAACACCGTGCCGATGGAACGGCCACGGATGCGCGACATCTCGTCGTCGCCGAGGCCGAGCAGTTCGGTGCCGTGCAGCCGCACCGAACCGCCGACCTCGGCATACTCGGGCAGCAGGCCGATGACGGCCATCGCGCTGGCCGACTTGCCGGCACCGGATTCGCCCACCAAGGCCACCACCTCGCGCGGCGCAATCTCGAACGAGATGCCGCGCACGGCCGGCACCCGCTCGGTATCGGTGGGGAACGCGACGGTCAGATCACGGACTTCGAGCAGGCTCATTTCGCCCGCCTCCGCAGCCGGCGCGAGCCCGGATCGACGGCGTCACGCAACGCGTCCCCGACCAGGTTGGCGCACATCACGATCAGGATCAGCACGCCGGCCGGGAACAGGAACACCCACGGGAAGGTGGTGGCCGACGGGGTGCCGTCGGCGATCAGGGTGCCCAGCGACACGTCCGGTGCCTTCACGCCGAAACCGAGGAAGCTCAAGCCGGTTTCGGCCAGGATCGCGACACCGACGTTCAGGGTGGTGTCGATGATCAGGATGGACGCCACGTTGGGCAACACGTGCCTGGCGATGATCCGGGCATCGCTGACCCCCATATAGCGGGCGGCCGTGACGAATTCACGCTCACGCAGGCTCATGGTGAGTCCGCGCACCATCCGCGAACTGATCATCCAGGAGAACGACGCGAGCAGCACGATGAGCACCAGCAGCGCCCCCGAACCCTGGGTGCCCCTTGTCGCGATGGCGATCAGCAGGAAACTGGGCACCACCAACAGCAGGTCGACCACCCACATCAGCGCGCGGTCGCGCCAGCCGCCGAAATAGCCGGCCACCGCGCCGACGACGGCGGCGATGAACGTGGAGATCAGCGCCACGCACAGACCGATCAGCACCGACTTCTGCATGCCGCGCAGGGTCAGCGCGAGCAGATCCTGGCCGAGGGCGTTGGTGCCGAACCAGTGCTTCGGGCTCGGTGGGGTCTGCAAGGAGTAGTAGTCCAGATCGGTGTAGCTGTAGGGCAGCAGTGGCGGCAGTGCGTAGCACCCCACGAACAGGACGGCCAGGATGACCAGCGCCACCACGGCCGGCCGGTTGCGCAGGAAGCGCCGCCAGACCAGGGTGCGCCGGGAGGCGAACGTCTGGACGTCGACACCGGACTTCGCGGTCGTCGAACTCGGATCACTCATTGGGCCACCCGAACGCGCGGATCCAGCGCCGCCAAGATCAGATCCGACAGCACCCCGGCCAGCAGCACCGTCGCGCCCGAGAAGACCGTCATCGCCACGATGATGTTGGTGTCCTGGGTGGCCAGGCCCTGGACGAACCACTCACCCATCCCGTGCCAGCCGAAGATCTTCTCGACGAACACCGCGCCGGTGACCAGGCCGCCCACCCCGTACGCGAACAGCGTCGCCATCGGGATCAGGGCGGTGCGCAGACCGTGTTTGACCAGGGCCTGCCGCCGGGTCAGGCCCTTCGCGCGGGCGGTACGGATGAAATCCTGGCCGAGCACGTCGAGCATCGCGTTGCGCTGATACCGGCTGAAGCCGGCGATCGAGCCGAGCGCCAGCGTCAGGGTGGGCAGCACCAGATGCTGGATCCGGTCGACGAAGATGTTCCACGTCCCGCCGATCGCATCGGGTGAGGTCTCGCCGGTGTACTCGAAGATCCGCACTCCCAACACCGAATTCACCCGCAGCGCAACCAGAATCAGCAGGCTGGCGATCACGAAGGTGGGGGTGCTCAGGATCAGCAGGGACAGGGCCGTGATCACCCGGTCGGAGAACCGGTACTGCCGGATGGCGCCCCACGCGCCGACCACCACGCCGAGGACGGCCCCGGCGACCGAACCGATGACCACCAGGCGCAGGCTGACCCCGACCCGGCGCCACAACTCGTCGCTCACCGGCTGGCCGGCCACCGTGGTGCCGAAGTCGCCGCGGACGGTGTCGGACAGCCAGGTGGCGTAGCGCTGGGGGATCGGCTGGTCCAGATTCAGCTCGGCGGCCTTGGCGTCGATCACGGCCTGCGGCGGGCGGGGGTTGCGCTGCTCCAGGCTCTCCAGCGGGCGGAAGGTCAGCGACGCCAACGTGAACGCCAGGAAGGACGCCAGCAACAGCAGCACGATGTAGTTGAACAGTCGTCGCGCCAAAAACCGCGTCATCGAACCACCCGCATGACGCACAGGGTAGGAGATGACCGTGCCGCAAGCCCGTTACCGGCCAATTGACACCCGCGCGTCAGCTTCTTCACAGGGTGATGCATTTCACTCTCACAGCATGAACTCATCAGCCACAAAGACCCGACACAGGTGGACCGCCGCGATCGGCGCCGCCGCCTTCCTGGCCATCGGCCTGCTCAGCGCGGTGTTCACCTCGGACAACACCGCCGCGCCGATGGCGGACAACAAGACGATGCAGATCGGCGTCACCACGACGCTGGAACCGACACCCCCGACGGTGCCCGACGTGGCCCGGGCCGTGCCCGCCATCCGCGGGCCCGCCAAGTAAAGCCTGCTCAGCGGCGGCACAGCGCGCTCATATCGAGGTAGTTCATACCGGCCGTCGAGCCGGTTTCCAGCGCGGCGGCGTTCGCTGGAGACATGAAAATCATCCTCATGTTGATCGGTTGTCTTGCCACAACCGCGTTGCTCATCGGGGCGGTCATGGTTGCCACTACCGGGCCGGCGGACCTGGCATCCGGGCCGTCGGGCGGCGTGGCCACCACCACCTCCCTCGTGCCGACCGTCGAGGCCACCACCATGGCCGTTCCGGCGATCCGCGGCAAGGTCCCGCTGTATCCGGGGGAGGCGCCCAACGCCGATCCACAGGGCTGAACGTCCGCACACCCTGGCTCCCAGGTTTCGCGGAGCGGGTTCACGGCTACCCGTCGGGTACGGGCTTGGTGCCCGCACCGAACAGAAACGTGCACGAGCAGGGGTTCAGCCGTGAATGTATCGAAACTGAAGTTGTTGTCGGCCGGGGTCGGCGGGGGCGCCGTCGTCGCGATGGGCTTGCTCGCCGTCGGCGGCGGCGAAGTGAGTCGTGCCGACCCGCTGCCACCCGGCCCGGTGACCACGACGCCGGTCACCATCGGTGAAACCGTCACGGAGACAACGGCGGTGGAGTCACCGGAACCGACGGTGTACGAGCCGCCGGTCACGTTCACCACACCGTCCGGCTTCGCCGTGCCGCACTAGTGGCCGTCCTACGACGCCCCGATCGTCGTCACGGTCTGGGTGGCGCCGGTGCGGGTGGCGCGGATGCTCACCTTCGCGTTCACTCCGAACGGCACGGCGCTGCCCGCCGCGGTCGGCGGGATCACATAGGTCGCGGTGTAGCCGTCGTCGCTGCGGGCGGTGATCGACGTGGGCGAGACCGCGGTGACCGTGCCGACCTGGACGATGTCGGTCTGGAACCCGCCGTTCCCATCGGGGACCACGAACTCGCCGTGCACGGTGGCCGGGTCGACGGAGCCGTGACCCGATCCGGCACGGATCTGACCCGCGAATGGCCCACCGCCCGGGGGCGGGCCGAAATCGCCAGGACCGAAACCGGGTCCGAAGCCGCCGCCACGGCCGCCTCCGTCGGTGGCGGCGTACACCGCGCCACCGCCGAGGCCGCCGATCAGTGCGGCGACCCCGACCGCCGCGAGGGTCACCCGCTTGCCCCAAGGCCGATGTTGCGTCATGGCGCCCACTGTGACCGAGTTGGCTATGCGCATGCTGTGAATCAGCTCGGCCGTGCCCCGACCCCGCAACATTCATAGCTTGCGCATAGGAACGCCACAGTGCCTCCCTATTCGTTGTTTGAATACTGAACGATGTGACGACGGTGACGAATGGGCTGGCAAACGGGATGACCAACGACTCAGACCCGGCACGCGTGGTGATGCGCAGGGCCGACGGCAAGCCGATCAACGTCCTGGTCGTCGACGACGAGCCGGTGCTCGCCGAATTGGTGTCGATGGCCCTGCGCTACGAGGGCTGGGATATCGAGACCGCCGGGGACGGCGCCAGCGCCATCGAGCTCGCCAAGGAGAACCCGCCCGACGTGGTGGTGCTCGACGTCATGCTGCCGGACATGAGCGGCCTGGACGTCTTGCGCAAACTGCGCGACCAGCAGCCCGGTCTGCCGCTGCTGCTGCTCACGGCCAAGGATTCGGTCGAGGACCGGATCGCCGGCCTGACCGCCGGCGGCGACGACTACGTCACCAAACCGTTCAGCCTGGAAGAGGTGGTGTTGCGGCTGCGGGCACTGCTGCGCCGCACCGGCGTGGCCAACGAGGCCGGCGGTGCCCAGATCGTGGTGGGCGACCTGGTGCTCGACGAGGACAGCCACGAGGTCACCCGGGGCGGCGACCCGATCACCCTGACCGCGACCGAATTCGAGCTGCTGCGCTTCATGATGCGCAATGCCAAGCGGGTGCTGAGCAAGGCGCAGATCCTGGACCGGGTGTGGAGCTACGACTTCGGCGGCCGGTCCAATATCGTCGAACTCTATGTGTCCTACCTGCGCAAGAAAATCGACAGCGGCCGCGAACCGATGATCCACACCCTGCGCGGCGCGGGGTACGTGCTGCGGCCGCCGCGCTGAGGTGAGAAGCCGCGTCCTGGCACCCCGGACCTGGTCGCTGCGGATGCGGCTGCTGGTCACCCAGGTCACGCTGCTGGCGCTGCTGTGCATCGGCATCGGCGCGGCGACCGAGTTCGCACTGCAGCGATTCCTGGTGCACCAACTGGACAGCCAGCTGCTGGAGGCGGGCCGCCGGTCGGCGGCCATCTCGGACCTGCCACCGCCACCACCGGTCCCACCGCCGCCGCCGCCGGACGGCCCACCCCAAGTCGGTGGCCCCGTCGTCTTCCGGTTCGACCCGGAGGCCGGCCCCGGTCCGGGGTTCCTCAACGCGCCGGGCCAGGCGATCCGCACGGTGGGCATGATCATCGGGCACGACGGATCCCTGGACGCCGGGGTGATCACCTCCGAGGGCGCCACCGCCGACATCAGCTCCACCGCCGCGGCGCAGTTGGCGTCGGTGCCCCCGACGCACACCGCCGTCGGCATGCATCTGGACGGTCTCGGTTCCTACCGGGTGCTGGCGCTGCACGCCCATCGCAGCGGCCGGGTCGTGGTGGTCGGCCTGCCGACCACCGTCGTCGACGACACCCTGCTGTGGGTGCTGGCGATGCTGTGCGTCGTGGCCGCCATCGCCCTGGCGGGCGCGATCGTCGCCTGCATCTGGATCATCCGCCGCCAATTGGCGCCGCTGTCAAGGCTTTCCGCCGCCGCCAGGGACGTCGCCGACTTGGAGCTGGATCGGGGCGAGGTCAACCTGCCGACCAACATCGTGGCCGTCGACGCCGACACCGTGCACACCGAGGTGGGCCAGCTCGGCTCCGCGCTGAACCGCATGCTGGATCGCATTGCCGGGGCGCTGTCGGCCCGGCACGCCAGTGAAACCCGGGTGCGCCAGTTCGTCTCGGACGCCAGCCACGAGTTGCGGACACCGCTCGCGGCGATCAGGGGCTATACCGAGCTGGCCCAACGCAAGCGGGACGAACTGCCTGCCGACGTCGCGCACGCGGTGAGCCGGGTCGAATCCGAAGCACAGCGGATGACCACCCTGGTCGAGGACATGCTGCTGCTGGCCCGCCTCGACGAGGGCCGCCCACTGGAACGCACCCAGGTCGACCTGTCCCAACTGGTGGTCGACGCGGTCAGCGACGCGCACGCCACCGGGCCGGGGCACGACTGGTCGCTGGACCTGCCCGAGGAGCCGGTGCTCATCACCGGCGATCACGCCCGGTTGCACCAGGTGCTGGCCAACCTGCTGGCCAACGCGCGCACCCACACCCCGGCCGGAACCTCGGTGGTCACCTCGCTGAGCGTGCTGCCCGGCGGTGACGTGCAGTTGACCGTCGCCGACGACGGTCCCGGCATTCCCGCCAAACTGCAGCCGGAGGTGTTCGAGCGGTTCGCCCGCGGTGACTCGTCGCGGTCGCGCCGGATGGGTAGCACCGGCCTGGGCCTGGCGATCGTGGCGGCCGTGATCCGGGCGCACGGCGGACGGATCGACCTGCACAGCGTTCCCGGCGACACCAAGTTCGTCGTCACCCTCCCCCGAGGAGAGTCACAGCCAACGCACAGCGCCGACAAAACCGCCTCGTAGCGGCCGTTGCCAGGATGGACGCAGTGACCGCCGTACTTCCCGAGCTATCCGCAGCCCCGCCCGCGCCGCCCGCCCGCCGTATCGCGGCGCGCGAGCGGATCGGGCTGGCCGTGCTGCTCGCCGGCACGGCCGTGCTGTACCTGTGGAACCTGTCCATCAGCGGCTGGGCCAACAGCTTCTATTCGGCGGCCGTGCAGGCCGGGGCCGCCGACTGGACCGCGATGCTGTTCGGGTCCAGCGACGCCGCCAACGCCATCACCGTCGACAAGACCCCCGCGGCACTGTGGCTGATGGATATCTCGGTGCGGCTCTTCGGTTTCCACCCGTGGAGCGTGCTGCTGCCACAGGCCCTGGAGGGCATCGCGGCGGTGGGCGTCCTGTACGCCGCGGTGCGCCGGGTCAGCGGCCCGGGGGCGGCGCTGCTGGCCGGGGCCGTCCTGGCGCTGACGCCGGCCGCCGCGCTGATCTTCCGGTTCAACAATCCGGACGCACTGCTGGTGCTGCTGCTGGTGATCGGCGCCTATGGCGTGCAGCGGGCCTGCGAGCCGGGCAGCAGCCGGTGGTGGATGGTGGCCGTCGGCGTGGCCGTCGGATTCGGATTCCTGGCCAAGATGTTGCAGGCGTTCCTGGTGCTGCCCGCCTTCGCCGCGACCTATCTGATCTGCGCCGCGGTACCGCTGCGCGCCCGGCTGTTGCGGCTGGGCGCAGCGACGCTGGCGATGGTGGCCTCCGGCGGGTGGTATCTGCTGTTGGTGGAGCTGTGGCCGGCGGCGTCGCGGCCGTATATCGGTGGGTCGCAACACAACAGCATCGTCGAACTGGCGCTGGGGTACAACGGCCTGGGCCGGCTGACCGGTGACGAGGTCGGCGGCCTGGGCAACATGAACCACGACGTGGGCTGGGGCCGGCTGCTGGGCGCTCAGATGGGCACCCACATCGCGTGGCTGCTGCCCGCCGCACTGATCGCTCTGGTCGCCGGTGTGGTGCTGACCCGGCGCGCCCCGCGTACCGACGCCACCCGCGCCGCCCTGATCCTGTGGGGCGGATGGCTGGTGGTGACGGCCGTGGTGTTCAGCTATGCCAACGGCATCCTGCACCCGTACTACACCGTCGCCCTTGCGCCGGCCATCGGCGCGTGTCTGGCCATCGGGGTAAACCTGTTGTGGCGCAACCGGTCCGATGTTCGGTGTGCGACGGCGCTGGCCGGCATGGTCGCGGTCACCGCCGTGCTGGCCGCGGTGCTGCTCGGCAGGCAGGCCGGGTGGATGCCGTGGCTGCGTGCGGCGGTGCCGGTCGTCGGGATCGGCGCGGCGGTCCTGCTGCTGGCGGCCGGCCGCTTACCGCGGGTCGTGACGGCCGTTGCGGCGCTGCTGGCAACCGCGGCGTGCCTGGCCGGACCGGGTGCCTACGCCGTGGCCACCGCGGCCAATCCGCACAGCGGGGCCATCCCGTCGGTGGGACCGGGACGCGGGTTCTCCGGCGGCCCGTTCGATGCGCCCACCCCGAAGCCCGCCCTGACAGCGTTGTTGAGCGCCAACGCCGCCGACTACACCTGGGTGGCCGCGACGGTCGGCTCCACCAACGCCGCGGGTTATCAGCTGGCCACCGGCGCACCCGTGCTGGCGGTCGGCGGATTCAACGGCACCGACCCGGCGCCGACCCTGGCGGAGTTCCAGAATATGGTGGCGCAGAAACAGATTCACTACTTCATCCACGCCGCGCTGATGGGCAACTGGCGGGGCCAGAACAGCGGCAGCCGGGAGGCCGCCGATATCGCGTCCTGGGTGCAGGGTCACTTCGCCGCGGTGCCGGTGACCGGGGTGACGGTGTACGACCTGACCCGCCCCCTGGATTCATAGGTTTCACATAGCGTGCGCCAACGACCGACACACCGCGGCAGCCAACCATGGATCTCATGACAGACATCGCCTCCGCCGCACGGCCCAACGCCGTACAGACCGCCCGCTCCCACGCCGTGCCGGTGGTCGACGTGGTGGTGCCGGTGTACAACGAACAGGCCGCGCTGGCCAACTCGGTGCACCGGCTGCACCGGCACCTGCGGGAGAACTTCCCGTTCCCGGTGCGCATCACCATCGCCGACAACGCCAGCATCGACGACACGCCGCGGATCGCCGCCGAGCTGGCCGCCGAACTCGACGACGTGCGGGTGGTGCGACTAGAGCAGAAGGGCCGCGGCCGGGCCCTGCACCACGTGTGGTCGTGCTCGGATGCGCCGGTGCTGGCCTACATGGACGTCGACCTGTCCACCGATCTGGCCGCGCTGGCACCGCTGGTGGCCCCGCTCATCTCCGGGCACTCCGACCTCGCGATCGGCACCCGGCTGTCGCGCAACTCCCGGGTGGTGCGCGGCCCCAAGCGCGAGATCATCTCCCGCTGCTACAACCTCATCCTGAAATCCACGCTGGCGGCCGGCTTCTCGGACGCCCAGTGCGGATTCAAGGCCATCCGCGCCGACGTGGCCCGCGAGCTGCTGCCGTACGTCGAGGACACCGGCTGGTTCTTCGACACCGAGCTGCTGGTGCTGGCCGAGCGGACCGGTCTGCGCATCCACGAGGTCCCGGTGGACTGGGTCGACGACCCGGACAGCCGGGTGGACATCATCGCCACCGCCACCGCCGACCTGAAAGGGGTGGGCCGGCTGTTGCGTGGCTTCGCCAACGGTTCCATCCCGATCAACACCATTGCCGCCCAACTGGGTTCGCGGCGGGCGGCGGCACCGCGGTCGTTGCTGCGCCAGGTGGTGCGATTCGGCACCATCGGGGTGGCCTCGACGATCGCCTACCTGCTGCTGTTCATGGCGTTGCACGCGTCCATCGGCGCACAGGCCGCGAACCTGGTGGCGCTGCTGGTGACCGCCGTGGCCAATACCGCCGCCAACCGCCGGTTCACCTTCGGCGTGCGCGGTGGGGCAGGCGCGGCCCGGCATCAGTTCGAGGGCCTGATCGTCTTCGGCATCGCGCTGGCCATCACCAGCGGATCGCTGGCCGGGTTGCATACCTTCGTCCCGCAGCCGCACAAGCTGGTCGAATTGACCGTCCTGGTGCTGGCCAATCTGGTGGCCACCGCCGTCCGCTTCGTCCTGCTGCGCGGCTGGGTGTTCCATCCGCGCCGCGCCGCCTAGACCACTCTGCTATCAAGAGGATTGACATGACTGTGACCGATACCCGGCCGGCCGCCCGGCTGCTGCTGGGCGAGCCCACCCAGGCCCGCTGGGAGCGGCCGGGCCTGCTGGCCCTGCTGGCCGGCACCGCGGTGCTCTACCTGTGGGGCCTGGGCTCGAACGGGTGGGCCAACAGCTACTACGCCGCCGCCGCGCAGGCCGGCACCCAGTCGTGGAAGGCGTTGTTCTTCGGGTCTTTCGACGCCGGCAACGCCATCACCGTCGACAAGCCGCCCGCGGCGATGTGGGTGATGGGCCTGTCGGGCCGGCTGTTCGGCTTCAGCGAATTCACCATGCTGCTGCCCCAAGCCCTGATGGGGGTGGCCGCGGTGGCCGTGCTGTACGCCACGGTGCGGCGGTGCAGCGGGCCGGGCGCCGGGCTGATTGCCGGCGCCGCCCTGGCGCTGACCCCGGTGGCGACGTCGATGTTCCGCTACAACAACCCCGACGCGCTGCTGGTGCTGCTGCTGGTGATCGCCGCGTACTGCACGGTGCGGGCCATCGGCACCGCGTCGGTGGCCAACATGACGAAATGGATGGCGCTGACCGGCGGTGCGGTCGGCTTCGCGTTCCTGACGAAGATGCTGCAGGCGTTCCTGGTGTTGCCCGGCCTCGGGCTGGCATTCCTGATCGCCGGCGGCGCGACGCTGGGCAGGCGAGTGGGTGCGGTCGCCGTCGGTGTGGTGGCGATGGTGTTCTCGGCCGGCTGGTACATCGCCCTGGTAGGGCTGTGGCCCGCCGACGCCCGGCCCTATATCGCCGGCTCCACCGACAACAGCTTGTTACAGCTTGCCCTGGGTTACAACGGCATTCAGCGCATCACCGGTAACAACCAGCCCGGCGGCGGTGGTGGGCACTTCCCGGGCGGTGGTCCCGGCGGGCGGAACGTGTTCTTCGGCGGGGAACCCGGGCTCGGGCGGTTGTTCAACGACTTCATGGGTACCGAGGTGTCCTGGCTGCTGCCTGCCGCGCTGATCGGTCTGGTCGCCACGGTGTGGTTCACCCGGCGCAGCCCGCGCACCGGCAAGGTGCGTGCGCAGCTGATCCTGTGGGCGGGCTGGCTCGTCGTCACCGGTGCGGTGTTCTGCTTCATGGACGGCACCGTGCACCCGTATTACGCGGTGGCCCTGGCTCCCGCGGTGGCTGCGCTGCTGGGCATTTCGGTGGCCGAGCTGTGGGAGGGCCGTCAGTTCCCGGTGCCCCGGCTGGTGCTGGCCGTCATGCTGGCCGGCACCGGGGTGTGGACGTTCGTGCTGCTCGATCGGACCCCGGACTGGTGGCCGGCGGTGCGCTGGATCGTGCTGGTCGGGTCGGTGCTGGTGGCCGTGGTGCTCGCGGTGCGGGTGCACAAGCTGGGCCGGGCCACCGCGGCGGTGGCCACCGCGGCCCTGCTGTTCGGCTTCGCGGGCAGCACCGTGTACTCGATCTCCACGGTGGCCAACGGTCATTCCGGTGGTCCGATGCCGGTTTCGGGTCCGGCCCGCGCCGGCGGCGGCGATTTCGGCCCGCCCGGCGGCTGGGGCAAGGAAAAGGATGAGACCGCATTGCGGGCGCTCATCACCGGGCTCGACAACCGTTGGGCCGCAGCGACGATCGGCTCGATGCAGGCCAGCGGTCTGGAGCTGGCGACCGGTGCCTCGATCATGTCGATCGGTGGTTTCGCCGGCGGCGACAACGCGCCCACCCTGGAGCAGTTCCAGCATTACGTGACCGACGGGCAGGTGCGGTACTTCATCGCCGCCGACCGCGGCCCGGGCGGGCACGGCGGACCCGGGTCGGACAAGGACAGTGCCGGCAGCCAGATCTCGGCATGGGTGGCGCAGCATTACGCCAAGCTCGACGTGGGCGGCACCACGGTCTACGACCTGAGCAAACCCCTCACCTAACCGGCGATTTGTGGAGCGGCACCCGTAATCATTACGGGTGCCGCTCCACAAATCGCAGATTCACGCGCGGGCCAGGGCGGTGAGCGCGGCGGCCGTCCGGTCGCAGAACGCCTCGCGGTCGGCCAGGCCGCGGGTCATGGCCCGGACCACGGTGGTGGCGACCAGGAAGTCGAACACGGTGTCGGCGCGTTCGGCGTCGCCGCCGAGCAGCTCCGCCATCAGGGCGCGGACATCGGCCTCGGCGCGCAGCACCAGCCGTTTGTAGATCGACTCGTCGCGGTGGTACGCGGTCAGCAGGCCGGGCAGTGCGGCGCGGGTGACGGGGTTGGCCAGCCAGTCCAGGAACAGCGCCACCCAGGTGCGCAGATCGGTGTACACGTCACCGGTGGCGGCGGGTAGGGGCGCCGGGCTGGGGTGGCCGAATGCGGCATCCTCGACCAGCGCCTCCTTGGTGGGCCAGCGGCGGTACAGCGTCGGGGCACCGACGCCGGCCCGTTTGGCGATGGCCACCATGGTGGTGCCCTGGTAGCCGGCTTCGACCAGGAGTTCGCGGGTGGCCCGCAGCACGGCGGCATCCTTGGCCGGGTCGCGTGGGCGGCCCGCTGTGCTCGTCATGTCCAAAACCTAGCCGTTTCCCGGTTCATCTATTACGTTATGGCCAATAACGTAATTAGGCCCGGGAGGGACCACCGATGCTCACCCCGCACGACGAACTGCTCTGCCATCAACTGCCCACGACGTTCGACCACGTCTCGCAATCGGACCTGCGCTGGACCGAGCGCATCGTCATGTACGGGTTCGACCGCTCGGGCGAAATCAACGTGATGACCGGCCTGGCGCGCTATCCCAACCGCAACGTCACCGACGCCTACGCCATGATCACCCGCCGCGACGGGCAGGCCCGGGTGGTCCGGATGTCCACCGAACTGAATCCCCAAACCGGCGCTCTGGGAACGTATTCCGTCGGGCCATTCACCTATTCGGTGCAGGAGCCGCTGCGCACGGTGCGCGCCCAACTGGCCCCGAACGAGCAGGGCGTCGCCCTGGACCTGCGGTTGCGCGGACGGTTCCCGGCCTATGAGCAGACCGCCGCGTTCCATCGCAGCCGCGGCCGGGTCAGCGAGGACGCCCGGCGCTTCTACCAGAACGGTGAGCTGGAGGGCTGGATCGAGATCGACGGCGAGCGCATCGAGATCGACCCGCGGCGGTGGTGGTTCGGCCGCGACCACTCCTGGGGCATCCGCAACGGACCCGGCGGCGGCAGCCTGTCCGAAGGTGCGCATCTACAACCGCAGGAGGTCCCGGACGGCACCCTCTACTACATGGGAATCTTCGAATTCGAGGACGAGTTGGTGCATTTCGCGCAGCGGGAGACCAGCACGGGGCAGCGGTGGCAATTCGAGGGAGAGATCCTGCACCCTCTGCACACCGAGCGTCCGGCCGCAGCCATCATCGACGTCGAACATGATCTGAAGTTCCGCGACGACCTACGGGTGATCAGCGGTGGCACCTTCACCGTGCATCGCGGCGACCGGACCACCAGCACCATCGAGGTCAGCCCGATCACCGACTTCTGGCCCGGGCTGGCCGGCTATATGGAGGTCGGGGGATACGCGTCCGGGCACTGGCGCGGAAAGGAATTCCTGGACGGCTTCACCGCCGACACCACCGATCTCGACGTCGTCAGGCCGGTGAGCTTCCTGTCCGAGACGCTGTGCGAGGTCCGGATGGCCGGCGAAGGCGAGGCCCCGAAAATCGGACATGGACTGGTCGAGATGGTGTTCGTCGGAGCCTACCCGCGGTACGGATACACCGGATGGTGAGAACACCCGCCGGCGAGCTGCCCGCGGCACTCGAAGCCATTGTCCGTCAACGTATCCCGGGCGCCGGTTCAGCGCGCGTCGTCAACTGGGCGCCCAGCTCCACCGGATTCTCCACCGAGACTTTCCTTTTCGACATCACCGGGCTCGACGACGGCGGCACCCTCGGCCTGGTGTTCCGACGGCCGCCGGAATTCCCGATCCTGCCCGACTACGACCTGCGCCGCCAGTACCTGGTCATGCAGCGGCTGGTGTCCTCGCCGGTGCCGGTCCCGTCGGTGCGCTGGATCGATCCCGGCGGCGACGCCCTGGGCACGCCGTACCTGGTGATGGACCGCATCGACGGCGTGGTCGGTGTCAGTGACGTGCCGGCCTATCACGGCGCGGGCATCTTCGCCGACACCGACGACCGCGGCCGTGCCGCCTTGTGGAACGGCTGCGTCGACATGATCGCGGCCGTGCACCGCGTCGACCCACACGCCCACCGACTCGACTTCCTCGGCCCGTCCACACCCGAGGCGCTGACCACGTTCCTGCGCTCCGCCCTGAAATGGGCCTACGGCGGCGCCGCGCTGCACCCGACGTTCGTCCGCGCGCTGAGCTGGCTGGAGGCACACCGCTACGAGCCGGAGCGGGTGGGGTTGTGCTGGGGTGACGCCCGCATGTCGAATGTGCTGTACCGGCCCGATTTCACGCCCAGGGCCGTACTGGACTGGGAGATCGCCCATCTCGGTGATCAGGCCGCCGACATCAGTTGGTTACTGATGACAGATTGGGTCAGCAGCCCGCTGCCCGGCCACGCGCCGGCGCCGGGCACGCCCAGCCGGGAGGAGACGATCGACCGCTACGAGCGGGCGGTCGGGCACCGGGTCGGCAACCTCGCCTTCACCGATGTGACGGCGCCGCTGCTGCTGGCGGTCCCACTGGTCCGGCTGAACGCGCGCATCCCGGGAGTGGACCTGGCCGACGTCTGCGCGCAGCGAATCGACTTGGTCATGAACAGCTGAACTCACTACCTTTCCGGTGTGGCCGCACCCGAGAATCCGCCGTTTCCCCGGAATGTGGCGCTGTTGGTGGCCGGCGCGTTCTTCATGGAGATCCTGGACGCCAGCATCCTGACCCCGGCGATCCCCGCCATCGCCGGGCAGTTCGGTGTCGAGGCCGTGGACGTCAACGTGGCGATCACGGCGTATCTGGTGACCGTGGCGGTGCTGATCCCCGCCAGTGGCTGGATGGCCGACCGGTTCGGCATCCGGCGCGTGTTCATCGCCGCCATCGCGGTGTTCACCCTGGCCTCGGTGGGATGTGCGCTGAGCGTGTCGTTGCCCATGCTGGTCGGAATGCGGATCGCCCAGGGGATCGGCGGCGCCATGATGGTGCCCGTCGGGAGGTTGGCGGTGTTGCGCTTCAGCGGCAAGGCCGATCTGGTGCGGGCGATCGCCGTGCTGACCTGGCCGGCACTCGCGGCGCCGGTGCTGGCTCCGGTGCTCGGCGGCGCCATCGCGACCGTCGGCAGCTGGCGCTGGATCTTCCTGGTCAACATTCCGCTGGGCATCATCGGTTTCCTGCTGGCGCTCAAGCTGATTCGGGGCGGACCGGCGCAAGAGCGGACACCGCTGGACTGGCCCGGCATCGTTGCGCTGGGCGGTGGCATCGCCGCCGCACTGATCGCGCTGGAACACATCCGGGTCACGGGCACCGACTGGCTGTTGGTCGGCGCCTGCGGGGCCGGCGCGGTGGTGTTGCTGGCGGCGGCGCTCTGGCATCTGCTGCGTACCGCAACGCCATTGGTCAAGCTGCGGGTGCTACGGGTGCGCACGCTGCGCATCACGGTGTCGGCCGGCTCGCTGTACCGCCTGGTGATCACCGCCGTGCCGTTTCTGTTGCCGCTGCAGTTCCAGCTGCAGTTCGGCTGGACACCGTTCGCGGCGGGGCTCATGGTCGCCGCCCTGTTCGCCGGCAACCTCACCATCAAACCGATCACCACACCGCTGATGCGCCGATTCGGGATCCGCACCGTGCTGCTGGTCAACGGGGTGGCCTCGGTGGCGTGTTTCGGTCTGCTGGCCGCGCTGCGGCCCGGGGTGCCGGTGGCACTGATCGCCGTGGTGCTCTATCTGAGTGGGGCGCTGCGCTCCATCGGATTCACCGCCTACAACAGCCTGGCGTTCTCCGATGTGGACGGCGACGAGCTCACCCACGCCAACACCCTCAACGCCTCGGTGCAGGAACTGGCCGCGGGTCTGGGTATCGCGCTGGCCGCGTTGTTGTTGAGCCTGCTGTCGTCGTACCCGCCGGTGTTCCTGGTGCTGGGCGCGCTGATGGCGGTGACGCTGGTGGAGACGCTGCGTCTGCCAGGGGACGCCGGGGCGCAGGTCAGCGGCGCCGGCACGCGAGGTCGGTGATCAGCGCGCCCGCGCGGTCGCGGCCACACCGGTGACCAGTCGCGCGTGGCGCACGAGTAGGTCGTAGACCTGCTCGGCGCCGGCCTCGTTCGAGAGCACCTCGATGCCGTAGCCGTCCTCGAGGGCGACGAAGCCGCGGGCGAGGAATGCGGCGTCGTCGACCAGATCGAACTCGCCGCTCGCGGCGCCGTCCGCCAGGATCTGCCGATACAGCTCCGCCTGGTCGGCGACGAACCGGCGCTGCCGCTGGTTCGCGCTCTCGTTGCGGAACGTCACGGGCAGCAGCTCGTAGAGCAGTCGGCTGGTCATCTCGGCATCGCCGGGAAACGGCACCCCCGACCGGATGCAGGCCTGCAGCCGGGCCCAGGCACCATGTGCCGCGTCGACGCTCTCGCGGCGGTGCTCGATGTAGGTCCGGGTGCCGCGCTCGAACACGGCGGCCAGGAGTTCGCCCAGATCCGGGTAGTAGTACAGCACCGAGGCGGGGGTCAGGCCGGCCTCGGCGGCGACGTCCCGCAGCCGCGCATGGGCCGCGCCCCGACTGATCACCGCCTGCGCCGCCGCCTCGACGAGCTGGGCGCGCCGCGCGGCCTGGTCGCGAGGTCGGGGCATGGCTCCATCGTGGCATGCGCCCAGCGTCCCCTCGTTGACCGTCGGCCCATTTGTTATCTAAAGTTTGTTTAACGAATACCGTGACCGGCACCACGAAAGGGTCTCGCATGGCAGCACCGCTTCCCATAGCGCTCGTGCAGGCGCCCGCCCTGCCCACGCGCGACCTCGACAGGTTTGCCGCCGAGGTACGCGCGCTCATCGCGCAGCGGCCCGGCCTGCGCCTGGTCGTCTTCCCCGAGCTGCACCTCGACACCCCGGCCGTCGAGCCCGGTGCCCCGGCCGTGGACCCGCGCGTGCTGGCCGAGCCGATCGACGGCCCGCGCGGCGCCGCGCTGGCGGCCCTGGCCGGCGAGCTCGGGATCTGGCTGGTCCCCGGCAGCGTCTATGAGCTCGGCGACGACGGCCTCGTCTACAACACGGCGCCGGTGTACTCGCCGGCGGGCGAGCGCGTCGCGGCGTACCGAAAGATCGCCCCGTGGCGGCCGTATGAGACGGTGACGCCGGGGGCCGACTTCGTGGTCTTCGACATCCCCGAGCACGGCCGCGTCGGGCTGACCATCTGCTACGACGCCTGGTTCCCCGAGATTGCCCGCCAGCTCGCCTGGCTCGGCGCCGACCTGATCCTCAACGTGGTGCAGACGCCGACCGTGGACCGTGAGCAGGAGGTGGTGCTGGCCCGGGCCAACGCGATCGTCAACCAGGTCTTCGTCGCCAGCGTCAACGCGGCCGGCCCGACCGGCATCGGTCGCAGCCTTCTCGTCGATCCCGAAGGCCGTGTCCGCAACCAGGTGCCCGGCGCCGAGATGGCCGTGCTGACCGACGTCCTCGACCTGGCCGAGGCCGCCCGCGTGCGCCGGTACGGCACCGCCGGCCTCAACCGGCTGTGGGAGCAGTTCCGGCCCGGCGACAGCCCGGTCGAGCTGCCGCTCTACGGAGGAAAGATCGACCCGCAGACCTGGGGTGCGGGCCGGGGCACCGTCGCGCCACAGTATTGACACTGTTGCGCACCGGCGATTAGATTCCCGGTCATGTCTGCAATCTTGGTCATCTCTACCAACTTTATGGAGATGCGATGAGTGCCCCGGCCGAGCTGGACCCGGCCGCCGCGCGCTACGAGCTGAGCCACCTGCGCGCCCTGGAGGCCGAGGCCATCCACATCATCCGCGAGGTGGCCGCCGAGTTCGAACGGCCCGTGCTGCTGTTCTCCGGTGGCAAGGACTCGATCGTCATGCTGCATCTGGCCATCAAGGCCTTTGCCCCGGGCCGGCTGCCGTTCCCGGTCATGCACGTCGACACCGGGCACAACTTCGACGAGGTGTTGCAGGCGCGCGACGAACTGGTCGCCGAGCACGGGGTGCGCCTGGTAGTCGCCAAGGTGCAGGACGATATCGACGCCGGGCGGGTGGTGGAGACCATCCCGTCGCGCAACCCGATGCAGACGTTCACCCTGTTGCGCGCCATCCGGGAGAACAAGTTCGACGCCGCCTTCGGGGGCGCCCGCCGGGACGAGGAGAAGGCCCGCGCCAAGGAGCGGGTGTTCAGCTTCCGTGACGAGTTCGGCCAGTGGGACCCGAAGAACCAGCGTCCGGAACTGTGGAACCTGTACAACGGCCGGCACCGCAAGGGCGAGCACATCCGGGTTTTCCCGCTGTCGAACTGGACCGAATTCGACATCTGGTCCTATATCGGCGCCGAGAAGATCAAGCTGCCGTCCATCTACTACGCGCATCAGCGTCAGGTGTTCGAGCGCGACGGCATGCTGCTGGCCGTGCACAAGTACATGCAGCCGCGTAAGGACGAACCGGTCATCGAGAAGACCGTCCGGTTCCGCACCGTCGGCGACGTCACGTGCACCGGCTGCGTGGAATCGTTGGCGGGCACCGTCTCCGAGGTGATCGCCGAGACCGCGGTGTCGCGGCTCACCGAGCGCGGTGCGACCCGCGCCGACGACCGGATCTCCGAGGCCGGTATGGAAGACCGCAAGCGGGAAGGGTACTTCTGATGAGCGCTCGCGCGAAGAAAAGAGAGCACAGCTGATGGCAACGCTGCTTCGCATCGCCACTGCCGGCTCCGTCGACGACGGCAAGTCCACGCTCATCGGACGGCTGCTGTATGACAGCAAGGCCGTCATGGAGGACCAGCTGGCCGCCGTCGAGCGCACCTCCAAGGAACGCGGAAACGACTACACCGACCTGGCATTGGTCACCGACGGGCTGCGCGCCGAGCGCGAGCAGGGCATCACCATCGACGTGGCCTACCGCTATTTCGCCACGGCCAAGCGGAAATTCATCATCGCCGACACCCCGGGGCATGTGCAGTACACCCGCAACATGGTGACCGGCACCTCCACCGCGCAGCTGGCGATCGTGCTCGTCGACGCCCGGCACGGTCTGCTGGAGCAGTCCCGCCGGCACGCCTTCCTGGCCTCGCTGCTGGGCATCCAGCACATCGTGCTGGCCATCAACAAGATGGACCTGGTGGACTGGGACCAGAAGCGTTTCGAGGCGATCCGCGACGAATTCCACGAATTCGCCGCACGTCTGGACGTGCACGACGTCACCACCATCCCGCTGTCGGCGCTCAACGGCGACAACGTCGTCACCAAATCGGCCGTCTCGCCGTGGTACGAGGGCCCCGCGCTGCTGAGTCACCTGGAAGAGGTGTACATCGCCGGCGACCGCAACCTGGTCGACGTGCGCTTCCCGGTGCAGTACGTGATCCGGCCGCAGACCCGCGAGCACGCCGATCACCGCAGCTATGCGGGCACCGTGGCCAGCGGGGTGATGCGACCGGGCGACGAGGTGGTGGTCCTGCCGGCCGGCAAGACCAGCGCGATCACCGCGATCGACGGCCCGAACGGCCCTGTCACCGAGGCGTTTCCGCCGATGGCCGTGTCCATCAGCCTGGCCGACGACATCGACATCTCGCGCGGTGACATGATCGCCCGGGCCAACAACCAGCCGCACACCACCAGCGAGTTCGACGCCACGGTGTGCTGGATGGCCGACGGCTCGGCCCTCGAACCGGGCCGGGACTACCTGATCAAGCACACCACCCGGACCACCCGTGCGCGGGTGACGGCGTTGGACTACCGGCTCGACGTCAACACCCTGCACCGCGACAAGAGCGCGACGGCACTCAAGCTCAACGAACTCGGCCGGGTCACGCTGCGCACGCAAACCCCGCTGTTGCTCGACGAGTACACCCGCAACTCGGCGACCGGGTCGTTCATCCTCATCGACCCGGACACCAACGGCACCGTCGCCGCCGGCATGGTGCGCGACACCGAGCCCGCCGCGACTCGCACGGCCAGCCCGAACGCGGTACGTCACCAGAATCTGGTGACCGCCGCCGACCGGCTGTCGAAGGGCTCCACGGTGTGGTTCACCGGGCTGTCCGGTTCCGGAAAGTCTTCGGTGGCAATGCTTGTCGAGCAGAAGTTGCTGGCCGCCGGTCGGCCCGCCTATGTGCTCGACGGTGACAACCTGCGCCACGGCCTGAACGCCGATCTCGGCTTCTCGATGGACGACCGGGCGGAGAACCTGCGCCGGCTGGCCCATATCGCGACGCTGCTGGCCGACTCCGGGCAGATCGTGCTGGTGCCCGCCATCAGCCCGCTGGAGGAACACCGCGAGCTGGCGCGCCGGGTGCACGCCGATCGCGGGTTCGATTTCTTCGAGGTGTTCTGCGATACCCCGCTAGAGGATTGCGAACGCCGCGACCCGAAGGGGCTCTACGCTAAAGCTCGCCGTGGTGAAATCACCCACTTCACCGGTATCGACAGCCCCTACCAGCGGCCGAAGAACCCGGATCTGCGGCTGACGCCCGATCAGTCCGCCGACGAACTGGCGCAACGGGTGATCGACCTGTTAGGTACTCGGGAATGAGTGATCACGAGTTGGCGGCCCGGCTGGCCACCGAGGCCGGTGAGCTGCTGCTCGGTGTGCGCGACGAATTGGCCGATGCCGACGCGGCGGCGCGGAAAGCCGCGGGGGACAAGCGGTCCCACGACTTCCTGATGGCCGCCCTGGCCCAGCACCGGCCCGCCGATGCGGTCCTGTCCGAGGAAGGTGCCGACGATAAGGTGCGGCTGCGCGCCGACCGGGTCTGGATCGTCGACCCGCTGGACGGGACCCGCGAGTTCTCCGAACTCGGCCGTGCCGACTGGGCCGTGCATGTCGCACTGTGGCAGGCGGGGGAGTTGGTCGCCGGTGCGGTGGCGCTGCCCGCCCAGGGCGTCACACTGGCCACGCCCACGGTGCCCGCCCCGCCCGCCGCCCCCGCGACCCCGCGGATCGTGGTGTCGCGCACCCGCCCGCCCGCGGTGGCGCTGGCGGTGCGTGACGCCCTCGGTGGCACGCTGGTCGAAATGGGTTCGGCCGGAGCCAAAGTCGCATCGGTGGTGCAGGGCGTCTCGGACGTGTACGTGCACGCGGGCGGGCAGTACGAGTGGGATTCCGCGGCACCGGTCGCGGTGGCCCGCGCCGCCGGGTTGCACACCTCGCGGATCGACGGTTCGCCACTGGTCTACAACCAGGACAACGTGTTGTTGCCCGACTTGGTGGTGTGTCGCCCGGAACTGGCGCAGGCGGTGCTGGCCGTCACCGCCGCCTGACGTCGCCGCTCTGAGCGACCTGCTGGGGTCACTTGCCAAACGCGATATCACCGGTGATATCGCATTATTGACGTGATCCACGGGTCCCTAGTCCATCCCGTTGGCCAGCGTGATCGATTCTCCGGAACGGCATTTCACCCGGTCGGTCACCAGGTAGAGGACGGTGTCGGCCACGTCCTGCGGATCGAGCAGACCCGGGCGCGGTCGGCCCTTGGCGAACACCTCTTCGGCGTCGGCCCGGCCGGGATTGTCCAGGTCGGGCCGGATCATCCGGTAGATCTCGTCGTGCTGGATCATCTGCGTGTCCACCCCGGCGGGCAGCACGGCGTTGACCACGATGCCGTGCTGGGCCACCTCGTAGGCCAGTGATTTCACCAGGGCCACCACTCCCGCCTTGGCGGCGGCGTAGTGGCCGGCGTTGCGTGCGCCGGTCGTCGCGACGATCGACGACGTGGCCACCAGATGGCCCGTGCCGCGGTCGACGAGATGTCCCACCGTGGCCCGGAACGTGTTGAACACACCGGTCAGGTTGACGTCGATCATCGTGCGCCACCGCTGTTCGGACATGGTGGCGACCGGGTCGCCGGTGGCGATGCCGGCGTTGGCGATCACCACGTCGAGCCGGCCGAACACCTCGACCGCCCGGTCGGCCAGATTCTGCAACGCGGCAAGGTCTCGCACGTCTGCCGTTGCGGTCAGGCACCTGCGCCCGAGCCGCTCGACCGCCGCCGTCGTCGCCGCTAGATCGTCCGGAGTCGCGGCCGGATAGGCGACGTCCTCGACAGGCGCCGCGATATCGCACAGCACGATATCGGCACCCGCCGCGGCCAGGGTGGTGGCGTGCGCGCGGCCCTGTCCGCGCGCGCCGCCGGTGATCAACGCGACCTTGCCGTCGAGTGGTTCCATGTCCGAACAGACTGCCAGGACCGGCGGAACTCATCGACCTCTGACTAGGCTGCATGGGGTGACTCGACCCACCCTGCGTGAACTCGCCAGCCTGCCCGCGACCCCGGCTCCGCTCACGGAGTCCACCCTGGTCCTGATCGACTGCCAGAACACCTATACCCAGGGTGTGATGGAGCTTGACGGAGTGCAGGCCGCGCTGGACGAAACGGCGCTGCTGCTGGAGCGCGCGAGGACGGCGGGCATTCCGGTGATCCACATCCAGCACGATGACGGACCCGGGTCGCTGTACGACATCACCGGCGAGTCGGGCGCCATCGCAGCTCAGGTCGCCCCGCGCGGTGGTGAACCGGTGATCGTGAAGAACTATCCGAATTCCTTCGTGGAGACCGATTTGGAGGCCGAACTGAAGACCGTCGGCGCCTCGAACCTCATCCTGGCCGGGTTCATGACGCACATGTGTGTGAACTCCACTGCGCGTGGCGCGTTCAATCTCGCGTTCGCGCCGACGGTGGTGGCCGCAGCCACCGCGACCCGGGCGCTGCCGGGTCCCGACGGGCCGGTGGCCGCGGCGACGGTCCAGGCCGCCAGCCTGGCCGCGCTGTCGGACCTGTTCGCCGTGGTGGTGCCGGGGGCGGCTGATATCCCATGACGGAATCGGTCAGGCCCTCGACCAGCGTCACCCGCTTGCGGGAAAAGCAGGACACCTCCCGCGAGGTGCTGGACCAATTGCTGGACAGCACCCCGCTGGCCACCGTGGCGCTGGTGCGCGACGGGCATCCGGTGGCGTTCCCGATCGGATTCGCCAGGCTGGCAGACGAATTGGTGATCCACGGGTCGACCGGATCACCCTGGCTGCGGGCCTTGTCGGAGGGTGCCCCGGCCGCGGTGTCGGTGACCACGCTGGACGGGGTGGTGGTGGCGCGCAGCAGTTTCGAGTCGTCGTTCCGCTACCGCTCGGCGGTGCTGTTCGGCAGCTTCGAGCCGGTTCCCGAGGACCGCAAGGCCGCCTACCTGAACGCGCTCACCGACACCTTCATCCCCGGCCGGGTCGCCGAACTGCGGCCCAGCACCCGCAAGGAACTGGTGGCCAGCATGGCGCTGCGGATGCCGATCGGCGCGGACAACTGGTCGCTCAAGGTGAGCGCCGGCTGGCCCGAGGACGCCGAATCGGACATCGAGGCGGGTGGCTGGGCCGGCGTGGTTCCGATGGTGCTCAGCTATGGGACGCCGCAGCCGGCACCCGATTGCGACCCCGCCATCCCGGTGCCCGACTCGGTGCGGGGGATGACCGGGACGGTGCGCAACGTGGCGCCGCCCGTGAGCTGAGCGGCGGGCCTGGCAGAATCCGCGGTATGCGCATGTCGGCGAAGGCGGAGTACGCCGTCCGCGCCATGGTGCAATTGGCCACCGTCGGCGACGGGGAGTTGGTGAAGACCGACGACCTGGCCAAGGCCCAGGGCATCCCGGCGCAGTTCCTCGTGGATATCCTCTCCGACCTGCGCACCGACCGGTTGGTGCGCAGCCACCGCGGTCGGGAGGGCGGCTACGAACTGGCCCGCCCGGCGTCGGCGATCAGCGTCGCGGACGTGCTGCGCTGCATCGACGGACCGCTGGCCAGCGTGCGCGATATCGGCCTGGGCGACCTGCCGTACTCCGGTCCGACCGCGGCGCTCACCGACGTCTGGCGCGCCCTGCGGGCCAGCATGCGCTCGGTGCTGGAACAGACCAGCCTCGCCGACGTGGCCGCGGGCGAGTTGCCCGCTCACGTGGCAACCCTGGCGCGCGACTACCTCGGCCAGGAGAGCGAACGCGGTCACGCCTGAGCGTCGCCACCCGAGCCGTACGGCCGGGTGAGAATCTCCAGGTAATGCCCGCCGGGATCCTGGAAGTACACGCCACGACCACCGTCATTGTGGTTGATCTCGCCGGAGTGCCGGCCGCGCGGATCGGCCCAGTGCTGCAGCCCGCGCTCACGGATCCGCCCGTAGATGGCGTCGAAGTCGTCCTCGGACACCAGGAACGCGTAATGCTGCGGCGGGAAATCGGCGTTGCGCGCCGTGGCGAAGTCCAGGCTGACGCCATTGCTCACTTCGACGGCCAGGAACGGGCCGAACTCCTTGGCGGGCGGCAGGCCGAAGATCTCGGTGAAGAACCTCGCCGACTCCTCACGGTCGGCGGCCGCCACGATGGTGTGGTTGAACGCGATAGCCATCTCGCCCAGTCAACCACCGCCGGCGGGATATGCCCAGGATGGGATGATCACCGTGTCCGGCGATGTTCTCCACGGTGCAACGGATGAAGGTGGTGTGCGATGGGTGAGTTCACTCTGCGAGATCTGACGGCCCCGATCCTGGTGGCGCCGATGGCAGGCGGTCCGTCCACCCCGGAACTGGCGGCGGCCGGCTCGGAGGCCGGTGGCCTCGGGTTCGTCGCGGCGGGGTACCTGTCGGCCGACGTCTTCGCCCAACGGCTGACCGCCACCCGCAAGCTCACTACCCGACCGATCGGCGCGAATCTCTTTGCACCCCAACCCAGTGCGGTGCAGCCCGGCGATATCGACCGCTACCGCGCGGCACTGTCCGGCGAGGTGCAGCGTTACGGGGTGGACCTCGGCGAGCCGAAGTTCAACGACGACGACTGGGCGGCCAAGCTCGAGGTCGTGCTCGATCTACGGCCCGAGGTGGTGTCCTTCACCTTCGGGGCGCCCAGCGCCGCGGAGACTGCCCGGCTGAAAGCCGCCGGCATCACGACGGTGGCCACCGTGACCACGCTGGCGGAAGCACGTGAAGCCGTCGGCCGCGGTTTCGACGCCCTGGCCGTGCAGGGACCCGCTGCCGGTGGTCATCGCGGCACCTACGACCCCGCCGTCCGGCCGGCCACCCAACCCCTCGATGAGCTGCTGGCCGACGTGCTGGCGGCCACCGAGGTCCCGGTGGTGGCCGCCGGCGGCCTGATGACCGCCGAGGATGTCGGGCGCGTGCGCGACGCCGGCGCGGCCGCCGCGCAGCTGGGTACCGCGTTCCTGCTGGCCGACGAAGCCGGCAGCAGCCCGGTGCACCGCGCCGCCCTGCGCGACCCGGCGTTCACCGAAACCGTTGTGACCAAAGCGTTCTCGGGTCGTTACGCGCGGGGGTTGCGCAACCGCTTCATCGACGAGCACGACGCGCAGGCCCCGCTGGGCTATCCGGAGGTGCACTACCTGACCAGTCCCGTGCGCGCCGCGTCGGTGCGGGCCGGGGATCCGCAGGCCACCAACATCTGGGCCGGCACCGGATTCCGCCAGATCACCTCCGGCCCGGCCGCCGACATCATCGCCGCGCTCACCTGAGCGTGTCGATGGTGACGTTCCCGTCGTCGGAGCGGGCGGTGATCTGCCCGGCGGCGCGGGCGGCGTCGCTGGTCTCGGGTACCCGAACCGTGGCGGCCCCGCCGGACTGGGCGTGCACCAGGTAGGGGCCGGGCGCCGGTAGGGACAGCGAGATATCGCCGTCGCGGGTCACGGCCTGCACCTGCCGCGGTGCCACGTCGGCGAAATTCACCGAGATGTCGCCCTGGGTGGTGGCCGCGTCGAACGACTCGGCCACCGAGATGGGTTCGCGTGCGGTGATTTCGCCGTCCTGGGCGCGGACCTCCACCCGGCGGACCGCGCCGCGCAGCACGACCGCACCGTCCGAGGTGCTCGCGGTCAGCTGATCCAGGTCGGCTTGGGCCAGCAACACACCGGTGTTCTGGCGCACCGTCAGCGCGAGCCGGCGCCCGGTCTCCGGCGGCAGGGTGACGGTGACCTCGCCCGGATCGCCGAAGTCGAAGAGCCCGTCCGCGGCCCCGGCGACGATGACATGAGTGCCGTCGGCGTCGTTGGTCACCCGCAAATGCTGGTCGCTGTTGCGAGTGGAGGCCACCATGCGCAGATCGATACGCGGTTCGGTGGCGTCGCGGTCGGCGGTGATACGCACGGCCACCGGCGAATCGGCGGTGTCCAGGGTGAGCGACCGGATGGCGGTGGGCAGCGTCTGATGGTCGGTGACGACCCGGAATGCGCTGAGCCCCCAGGCCAGCGCTCCGAGGCCGGCGACCGCGCCGACGATGACGACGACGGCGACGGCGACCAGCAGCACGCGGATGACGCCGCGGCCGCCACCGGACAGGTGCGGCGGGTCGGTCGGTGCGGGCGGGGTGAGCGTGCCGGGAGGGGTGATGGTCACGTGGAGAGCCCTTTCAGGATTCGAGGTAGCGCAGGACGGCCAGCACGCGGCGGTTCTCGCTGTCATCGGGGGTGAGCGCCAATTTGGTGAAGATCGACGCGATGTGCTTCTCGGCCGAGCCCACCGAGATGTGCAGCGCCGCGCTGATCGCCGAGTTCGACTTGCCTTCGGCCATGAGCTGCAAGACATCCCGTTCCCGCGGCGTCAGCTCGTCGAGGACCGCCCCGCGCCTGGACCGGACCAGGATCTGCGAGACGACCTCCGGGTCGAGCACGGTGCCGCCGGTGCCCACCACCTCGACCGCGTCGAGGAAGGCCGGTACATCGGCCACCCGGTCCTTGAGCAGGTAGCCGAATCCCTTGGTGTCCGAGGCGATCAGGTCGGCCGCGTAGCGCTCCTCGACATAATGCGAGAGCACCAGCACGGGGGATTCCGGGTTCTGCGAGCGCAGCAGCGCCGCCGCGCGAATCCCCTCGTCGGTGAACGTCGGCGGCATCCGGACGTCCACGATGGCCAGATCCGGGTGATGCTCGTTGACCAGGTTCAGCAGCCCGGTGGCGTCGGGAACACCGGCCACCACCTCGTGGCCCGCATCGGCGAGGATGCGCTCGATCCCCGCCCGCAGCAGCGCCGAATCCTCGGCGATCACGATGCGCATGGCAGCACCGCCGTCACGATGGTGGGGCCGGTGACGGGGCTGGACACCGTGAACGTGCCGCCGGCCGCGCGCACCCGCTCGGTCAGCCCGCGCAATCCGGTGGCGTCCTCGTCGGTGCCGATCTCGGCTCCGCCGCGCCCGTCGTCGTACACCGACACGTGCAGCACCCGGCCCACCTCGTCATAACGCACCGTCACCACGGCCTGCCCGGCCTGGGCGTGTTTGGCCACATTCGTCAGCGCCTCGGCCACCACGAAGTAGGCGACCGATTCGACTTCGTCCGGTAGCCGCGTGGGCAGGTGCACGTCCAGGGTGGTCGGCACGCCGGAGATCTGGGTGCGCTGCACCACCGCCGACAGCGCCGCGTCCAGGCCGCGGTCGGTGAGGATGGTCGGCGCGATCCCGCGCACCACGTTGCGCAGCTCGGCCAGGGCGCTCATCGCGTCGGCGTGCGCCTCGCCGATGAGCTGCTTGGCCGCGGCCGGGTCGGTGTCGAGTTTGGTCTGCGCCAGCCCGATGGTCATGGCCAGCGATACCAGCCGGGGCTGCACGCTGTCGTGCAGATCGCGTTCGATGCGGTGACGTTCGGTCTGGGCCGAGGACACCGCGCCTTGGCGCGCCTGGGCCAGGGCGCTGACCTGGTACTGCAGCGCCGCGGTGGGGGAGGCGGCCAGCAGCCAGCGATCGATCTTCGCATCGACGGCCGGGCCGAACACCAGCAACGCGACCGCGGCGGCCAGCGCGATGACGGCCAGCAGCCAGGCCAGCGGCGGGGAGATGAAGGTCAGTCCGGAGTCCGGGTCACTACGCCGGATGGCCGAGGCGAAGGCGGGCGCCAGGATGGCGAACGCCAGCAGGCCCAGCGCGATCCCGCACACCATGAGGTCATACAGCATCCGCAGGTAATGCTGGCCGGTGGCCTTCCAGAACCGGCTGCTGCTGATGTCCAGCCACAGTTGGTGCGCCCAGCGCTGGAAACCCGTGTACGGGGACAGGTGGCGCGGCGGTACCGGGATCTGCTGGCCGAACACCGCCTCGCTGCGCAGCCGCTCGATCCATTCCACCCCGCGCATCAGGTAGGCGAACACCACCGCGGACACCACGAAGCCGATCACCGAGGGGATGGACGAGATGCCGATCACCAAGATGGACAACGGAATCCAGAACCACACCGTGCCGAACGCCGCACCGGCGACCATCGAGGCGGTGGGCACCACCCCGATCGTCCGGTGGTGGGGAACCACCGTCGGGGCGGTGTCGGTGGACTCGACGGTGTCTGCGGGGGTACTGGACGTGATTGCGACCATGAGAACAACCTATGGATCCGCAGCTCCCCGCGACACCGCGTTTTCCGCCGAACCGTGCGGGGGATAACCCCCGCTCACTTGGGCGCGGTGAGCTCCAGTGCGATGTTGTCCGGGTCGCGGAACTCCAGCACGTACAGCGGGCCGACGTCCTTGACGGGCTCGTGGACGACGCCGAGGGCGTCCAGATGCTCGACCGCCGCTTCCAGCTCGGCCTTGTCCGTCAGCCGGAAGGCCAGATGGTCAAGGCCGGTGCGGTCCTCGTCGAACCGGTCCGCGCCGACCGGGCGCAACCCGATCAGCGCGCCGCCCAGGTCGTAGATCACCCCTCCGTAGAGGAATGCCAACGCTTCCCTGGTCGCGGCGTCGGCACCGGGGGGCAACTCGACCAGCACGGGCCAGCCGAACACGCCCTCGTAGAACTGCCGGGAACGTTCGATATCGGTGACGGTGAGCCGCACGTGCGAGATCGATGTGGTCGAGATCGTCATGACGCCATCTTGGCAGCGGGGGTGCATGCCAGAATCCGGGAGGTGCAGGTGGGAATGACGATGCCGGTGATGGAACCGGATCTGGACGCGGCGGTGCTCAAGCGGTGGGCGACGATCATCGACGACGGACCGTTCTCGTCGCTGTGCTGGGGTGAACGTATCGCGTTCGACAATCCCGACGCTCTGACCCTGCTGGGAGCGCTGTCGGCGTGGACCGACCGGGTGCGGCTGGTGACCACCGTGCTGGTGCCGCAGCTGCACGACCCGGTGCTGCTGGCCAAGGGGCTCGCCACCGGTGATGTGCTCAGTGGTGGCCGGCTGACGGTGGGGCTCGGCGTCGGCGGACGCCGGGAGGATTACCTCGCGGCCGGTGCCGACCCGGCCACCCAGACCATGCGGCAGATGGCCGACCGGGTCGCGGTGATGCGGCGGGTGTGGAACGCGGAAAAGGTGACCGACTCGGTGCTGCCGGTCGGTCCGGCGCCGGTGCAACCCGGCGGTCCGGAACTGTGGGTCGGCACCCTCGGGCCGAAAACCGTGCGCAGCGCCGCCACTTGGGCGGCCGGATTGGCCGGCACCACACTGGATCTGGACGTGGCCAAACAGAACGAGCTGTTCGAGGTGGCCAGGACCGCCTGGGCACAGGCGGGCCGGCCCGCACCGCATCTGGCCACGTCGTTCTGGTTCGCGCTCGGGGATCAGGACACCGCGCGCCACCAGATTCACCGTCATCTGCGTCGCTACATGAATTGGATCCCCGCCGAGTACGTCGATGCCATGGCGCCGCACACCGGCTGGGCCGGCACCGAGGACGACCTGGCCGGCGTGCTGGACCGCTTCGCCGAGATCGGCACCGACGAGGTGCATCTCATCCCGACGTCCTCGGATATCGGGCAGGTGCGGGCGGTCGCCGAGGTCGTTCAGACCAGGGCCGGTGCCAGTCCGAAGGTCACCGAATAGTTGGCGTTGCTGGCCGGCGTGGTGACGGTGTGGGTCTGCGCCCCGCCGTCACCCCAGCCGATGAAGATCAGTTCACCGGCCGCGGTGTGCTGCGTCGACGGCGCGCCCAGCACGCGCTGCACCCCGACGACGCCCTGCTCGCTGAACGACCCGGTGTGCGGAACCCCGTCCACGGTGAAGGTGGCGTTCGGGTTACTCGCGGTGACGGTGAAGTCCACCAGATTCGGGAACACGTCCTTGTAGGTCGTCGTCTTGAGTCCGCTGCTGTCGGTGACGGTCAGCTCGATCCGGTACCACGTGCTGGCCAGCTGATCGGCGGTGGTCGGGATGGTGACGCTGCCGTCGGTGCCGACGATGCTGTCGACGAACGGGTGGGTGTGGGTGTTGTGGTGGAACACCACCTTCCATTCGAAGGCACTGGGTGGCAGCGGACCGTCTTCGGCGTCACCGGCCGAAGCGCTGAAGGTGATGGTGTCACCCGCGTTGTAGTTGTTCACGATGTTGCCGAGCTCGATGGTCGGCGGGACGCTGCCCACCACGATGCGCTGGGTGGCCGTGTTGGTCTTGCCGCCCTCATCGGTGACCGTCAGCGTCACGGTGTAGGCGGTGTAGTTCGCGCCGGTGTTGGTGAAGGTGACGGTCGGCGTCGCCGAGGTCGAGGTCTGGCCGTTGCCGAAGTTCCACTGGTAGGTCAGGTTCGGGCCGTCGGGGTCGGAGGAACCGGTGCCGTCGAAATCGACTGTCAGTGAATCGTTTCCGGAGTAGGTCGCCGAGGCGTCGATCTCGGCGACGGGAGCCTTGTTGCCGCCCGAAGCGGTGATGATGCTCAGCGTGCCGGGATAGATGCTGAGCTGGTAGATGTTGCCGTCGATGCCCTGTTTGAGCTGTACGGTCGCCCCGGCGGAGGTGTCCAGGGTCTTCTCGTCGATGACGCTCTCGAACTGGTCGTCCAGGGTGAGCATCTTGATCCAGCCCACCGAGTAGTCGGCGACGAACACCTTGTTGCGGTATGCCTCGGGCAGGGTGGTGCCGTCGTAGTACAGCACTGAGGTGATCGAACCGACGTTGGCCGGCGGAAGAGTGTGGTGGTACGCCCACAGCGGGGGCAGGGTGTCACCGCAACCGTTGCTGTTGCACGGCCCTTCCTGCTGCGGCCAGCCGTAGTCGCCGCCCGCCACGACGACGTTGAGCTCCTCCCAGGAGGCCTCGCCGACGTCACCGGAGAGCAGGGTGCCGTCCGGGGCGAAGCCGAACCGGAACGGATTGCGGAACCCGATGGCGTAGATCTGCTTCACCACGTCCGGGTCGGGGTCGTTGTAGAACGGGTTGTCCTCGGGTGCCGACCCGTCCCGATTCATCCGCAGGATCTTGCCGTGGATCGTGGTCAGGTCGTGGGAGTTCTCGTTGACGACGTTGTTGCCGACCGCCCAGTACAGATAGGTGCCCGTCGGGTCGAACTCGAGTTCGCCACCGTGGTGGAAGTCGTTGCCCAGCTGGTCGGAGCGCAGCAGCTCCTCCTCGCCGAGCACCGTCGTCAGGTTGGCGTCGACGGTGAGCTTGGAGAGCTGGTCGTAGTTCTGCGCGTTGGTGTAGGCCACGTAGATCTTGTGGTAACCGGCCGAGGTCGGGTCGTTGAAGAACGGGTCGACTTCGACGCCGACCAGACCACGTTCGCCATTGGCGTTGGTGGTGGGCAGCGATGTCAGCGTCGAGAGGGTGCCCTCTTCGGTGTCGTAGATCTTGATGGCACCGGACTTCTCGATGATGACGATCGCGTGGATGTGTTCCTGGCCGTCGTCGCCGACGTGCGTGATGAAGTCGAAATCGGTCGGTTCGTTCAGCCCGCCCACCAGCGTCAGCCGATCCAGATCATCGGGCAGCGACACGGTGCCGTTGCACTCCTGGAGGAATCGGGTCAGGCGGGACGAGATCGTATAGCCCAGTGGCGAATTGACAATTCCGCTGATGGTTTCTTGGATCTGTGTGGTGATCCGCGTGGTCACGTCGTGCACGAATTCGCCCAGCGGGGATCGATTGAAGGCGGTGACCGCGCCTTCGATCTGACGGCGCACCCACGCCACCATGGTCCACAGGATCGGCGTCTGAGCCGGGTCGCCGGTACCCCCGCCGGCTCCGGATGCCATCAGGTTCGAGATGGTCTGCGACAGTCCGTTGACCAGCTTGAGTGTCTGGTTGATCAGGGTGCACGCACAGGCTGTCACGAACGACCTGACTTGCTGGAACACCTCATTGGGCGTGGGCAACTGCTTGATGAACGATGCGATCGGATTGGCGGTGGCGACCGCGGCTGCGGTGGGGCCGGTCGCCTGGTTGGGTGCCGTGTTGACCGTTGCCGCGGCGCTGAGCAGTTGTGCTCCTGGGGATCCGGTGAGCGCCGGGGTGCTCGAGTTTGCGCTGGGCTGGGCCGTCTTGTGCGTCGCCGGTTGCGGGTCGGCGTTGCCACCGCTCGAGTTGGTCGTGGTCGGTGGGGTGTGGTCGGGAGCCGTGGTGGGGGCACCGCCGGCCGTCCCGGACGGGTCGTCGACGCCGGGGTCAGTGCCGTCCTCGGGGGTACCGGTGCCGGTCTGTTCGGTGGGGTCGATCGTCTCGGTCTCGCCCGTGTCCTCGCCCTCGTCCTCGGTTTCGCTTTCGGTTTCGCTGTGAGAGGGGTCCGACTCGGCGGCGTTCGAGGTGCTGCCACCGGAGGAGCGGATGATCACGCCCCCGCCCAGATCCGTCTCGGTCTGCGACCCGCTGTGCGTGGTGGTGCTCGTCGTCCCGGTGCTGCCTGTCGTGCCGGTGGTGGTGCCCGTATCGGATCCGGTGCTGGTGCCGGTAGGCGGCGTGGCGTCGGTTGCGGGCGAGTCGGCGGTTGGCGAGGTGTCGGCGTCGGCCCCCGACGACGACGAAGACGACGAAGACGACGAAGACGACGACTGCGACGACGTGTCGTCGGCCCGGGCGATACCGGGCGTGGTGGCGACGGCGCCGGTGACTCCCAGCGCAACGGCGAGTGCGCCCACGCGTCCGACGTATCGGGCGTATCCGGTGGGGCTGGTCGTGGTGGTCGACGGTGCCTGCCGATGACTGATGATCACAACGTCCCCCAAGGATTTCAGAAGCTCGCACACAGCTTTGCGGGCAACTATCGCACCGGGATTGGATGATCGCGCGGGGAATGTGTAAACAGCGGAAAACGCGCGCCGCGTGAGTGGCCGCAACCCACTCGCATCGTTATGTGCTGAACCGCAGGATCACTTCGTCGAAGACGCAGGTGGGCGTGCGTCCGGCGGTCGGACGAGGCATTGCTGGTGAACGATTTCGCTGTGCTGACGCGACTTTTCGCGAAGCGGCCGGAATGTTTCGGGTTGCAAGGATTTCAGCGCTGCGGCGGGGCATCCCGGCGGTTGTTGTGGTTCAACGGCTTTCGGGTACGGCGGCAGGCGGGCGAGCCGCCGTCACCTCGCGCAGCAGCCAGGCCAACGGCACCGTGAGCGCCAGCGTCACCACGGCGAGCACGATCGTCGATCCGGTGAACAGCGGCCAGCCGAGAACGAGGTGCATGGTGATTGCCATCATCGCCACATGGAGCAGAAAGATCTCGTAGGAGATGCCACCGAGCCACACCATGGGCCGGCTGCCGAGGAACCGCGTCCACGCGCCTGAGTCGCCCAGTGCGAGCGGGGCCAAAACGGCCATGGCGATGCCCGCGTACAGCACCGCCCGCATGCACGGGTTGTCGCCGACCGCGGTGGCCACCGTCAGGTAGCCGAGCGTCGCGACCGGGAGTGCCACCCCGGCCCGGACCCGGAACCCGGTCTGCTGCAGCACGGCCAGCGCCATTCCGCCGGCAAACGCGGCCAGATGGGCGGGGAGCCACATCCCGGCCGAATTCGGCAACCAATCGGTGTGCACTACCACCGCCAGCCACACCGGCGCGACAGCGGCGAGGGCGGCCAGGCCGGTCAACAGCGCGGCGGGTCGCCGGCCCCGGCCCAGCAACAGGTACGCCAGCAGCGGCAGGGCGGCGTAGAACGATGCCTCCACCGCCAGGCTCCACATCTGCGACAACCCCGGGTGCAGATAGGTCACCAGGTAGTTGTCGGTGTAGATCTGCGTCAGGGTGAGATGCCGCAGCAAGCCCTGCCAGGTCTGGCCGGGGTTCGGTCCCGGGGTGAAGTAGAGGTAGACGACGTAGGTGAACAACACCGCCGCGACATACCCCGGCATGATCCGGCGGATCCTGGCCTGCGCATAACGGGGCAGCCGCGGCGCCGCGGTACCCCGGCGCGCCGCGTCCACCCAGGGTCGGAACAGCAGGAAACCCGACAGCGCGAAGAAGATCGGCACGCCGATGTCCAGATGGCCCAGCAGGGAGCCGAGGTAACCGAGGCTCAGCGCCCCGGAGGCGAAGGAGGCATGTGTGCCGACCACCATGAGCGCGGCCAGGGCGCGCAGCCCGGTGAGGGAGGCCTGACGCGATGCCGAGTCGCGGGCCGGCGCGTTGGCGGGTCCGCGCAGCTGTGTCGACGGGCCCGCAGTCATTTCTTCGAGTGTAGCTAACTTTTTCGGCGGGTACTCCGGACGTTATGCCGCTGCCTTACGCCGATCCACACAAGAAGCACGGCCCGCTGTTCGCCCTCGCCGAGGCGTTCGGGCGCTCGGCACCCGGTCAAGCCTTCGCCCGGCACGTCGCACGCCACATCGACCCCTGGTTCTTCCGGCTCACCGGCCGCAGCTACACATCGCTGGCGGGCGCGGTGGAGCAGGCGCCCCTGAGATCGATCGGCGCCAAGTCGGGGCGGCCGCGGGTGCACCAGCTGGCCTACTTCCACGACGACGGCCACCCGATCCTGGTCGCCTCGAATTTCGGCGGCCGGCGCAACCCGCAGTGGTACCACAATCTCAAGGCCCACCCCGAGTGTGAGTTCGGCGACGAGAAATTCATTGCCCGCGAGATCACCGACCCCGACGAGTATGAGCGGGTGTACGCCCTGGCCGAGAAGGCGTACGCCGGCTATGCGGACTACCGGGCCAAGACCATGCGGTCGGGCCGTCACATCCCGGTGTTCCGGCTGACGCCGCGCCCGGGATAGCCCGTGGATTCCAGGTGCGCAGCAAATAATTTCCGAACTCCCTCGCGGCGGTGGCGCGCGCCGCATACACTCCCGTCAATTACTGCCGTTCCGCACAGTTAAACCGAAGCTCGCGCTCAGCAGTAGATCACTGATGGGTGAGGGGGACGCCATGCCACTGCGGTCCGCAAAGTACGTCGGCCGGGTCGGTGCGCTGGCCGTGGCGCTCGGCATCGGTTCGGCGGTCGCCGCACCGGCCGGCCTGGTCTGGGCGACGCCGGAGGACACCGGCACCGCCACGTCGACGGGCACGTCCACCGGCACCTCGACCGGCGCCGAAACGCATACCGGGACCGCGCCGGACACCACCGGTGGCATGAAACCCGACATCGACACGCCCCCGACCACCGGCCCCGACACCGCCGCACCGGAGCCCACAAAAACAACCTCAGGCGAAACCCCTTCGGGGTCCGACCAATCCGAGGCACCCAAGCCCAAGAAGAAGAAACCGACGGCCAAGCCCAAGGCCCGCGTCACCGAGGCCGCTCAGACTCAGACCACCGACCCCGCGCCGCACGCGCGCACCCAGTCCACGACCGCCGCTGCCGCCGTCGATGCCGATCCGGCTCCCAAGGCCACCGCATCGGTCGCGGTGACGCAATGGTCCACCACGACGGTTCCGCTGGCGGTCACTCCGCCATCGCCGAAACCGGCCGTCACCAATCCGGTCCAGACGATCGGCAAGCTGCTCACCGCTGCCATCCGCCCGGTGCTGTCGTCGTTCCTGTCCATGCTGTCCGGAGGGTCGGCGCAGTCACCGCTGTCCTGGGTGATGTTGGCCGCGGCCCGCCGCCAGATCGGGCAGACCAGTCAAGTCGGCGCCCAAGCCCTGGCCGCGCCCGTGGTCAATGAGCAACCGGTCGCGACCGTCAGCTGGGGCCGACCCGATGCCACCACGGGTGTGGTGGTGGGCAAGCTGACCGCCACCGACCCCGAAGGCAAGAAGGTGGCGGTCGGACTGGCGAGCCCGCCGGCCGACGGCGCCCTGGTGTACAACGCCAAGACCGCGACGCTCACCTACACGCCCACCACGGCGCAGCGGTTCAGCGCATCGCTGACGCCCACCGACGACACCATCAGGATGACGCTCACCGTGACCGACGGGGTCAACACCGTCCCGGTGCCGGTGGACATCCCGGTCAGCCCGTCCCCGTTCTTCAGCGCGGCCGCCCTCGGCGGTATCACCGATCCCAGTGCGGTGGTCACCTCGGGTAGCCGGGCCTACGTCACCGACCGCACCACCGGTACGGTCACCGTCTTCGACACCACCAAGAACGCCGTCGTCGCCGTCTACCAGGCCGGTACCGCGCCCGACGGCATCGCGATCAAACGCGACGGATCCCGGCTGTACGTCTCGAGCTCGACCGGCAACACCGTGACGGTGCTCGACGCCAAGACCGGTGTGTTGAAAGCCACGGTGGCCGTGGCCAATCCGACCGCGATCACGGTGAACCCCAGCGGCAGCACGGTCTACGTCGGCAACGGTACCGCCGCAACGGTCACCAAGATCAGCACCTCGACCAACAAGGTGGCCGGCACGGTGAAGCTCGCCGACGGCATGGTGCCCACCCAGTTCGCGGTGCGCCCCGACGGGAAGCTGATCTTCGTGGTCAGCGCGACATCCGCTGGCGGTGGGAACATCTCGTACTTCTCTTCCGGTGCGTCCGCCGCCTCCAGCATCGTCGACATCGCAGGCAAACCCGTCGGACTCGCGGTCGACCCGACCTTCCAGAAGCTCTACGTCGCCGACAACGCCGGTGGAGTCACCCTCCTCGACCTCACGCAGGGCATCGCCGGAACGCTGAATTTCGGGCAGCCGCTGTCCGGTATCGCCCTGACCAAGGACAACAGCGCAATCATGCTCACCTCCAGCACCGGGCTGGTGGTGGCGTTGCGCACCACCGACGGCTCGGTGTTGGGCGTCACGAGCGTCGGCGCCGACGCGACCGCACCGCAATCCGGTGTCGCGCTCAGCGCCGACGGCACCCAGATGTGGGTGACCGACCCGACCAACGGGGTCGTCCGCGTGGTGTCGCTGGTACCGCCGAACACCGCCCCGTTCTCCAGCGATCCGGTTGCGGTGGTGAGCAATCCGGCCACAGGTGCGCTCAGCGGCAAGGTCGGCGTGGTGGACTTCGACGGCGACCCGCTGACCTATGTCGTGAACACCAAGCCGACCAAGGGCACGTTGGTGCTCAAGCCCGACGGGACCTACACCTACACCCCGACCGCCGCCGCCCGGCATGCCGCGGCCGTGCCCGGCGCCACGGTCACCGACTCGTTCACCGTCACGGTGTCCGACGGCCGGTACGGCACGGTGACCACCACGATCCCGCTGACGATCGACCCGCTCAACGCGGTCCCGACCGTGAAGACGAGCATCGGGAATCCGAGCACCACCACCGGTGTCGTCAAGGGCAGCGTCACCGCCTCCGACGCCAACAACGACAAGCGCACCTACACGGTGAGCAGCGGGCCCACCAAGGGAACGGTCACGATGACCTCGGCCGGCGCGTTCACCTACACACCGACGGCCGACGCGCGGGCGGCCGCGCTCACCCCAGGCGCCAGCCACGACGCCAGGATGGACACGTTCACCGTCACCGTCGACGACGGTCACGGCGGCGTTGTGCCCGTCACGGTGAACGTGCGGATCGGGGCCGCCAACATCAAACCCACTGGAGCCAAAGCGACTGTGACGAGTACCGACCCCCGGTCGGGGGTGGTCGCCGGTTCCGTCACCGCGACGGACGCCGACGGGGACACGCTGACCTACACGGCGGGCAAGACGACCAAGGGCTCGATCGTCATCAACCCCGACGGCTCGTTCACCTACACCCCGACCGCGGCGGCCCGGCTGGCGGCGTCCAAGCCCGCCGCCACCTCGGCCACCAAGACCGAAACCGTGACCATCACGGTGAGCGACGGATTCGGCGGCAGCACAACCACTCCGGTCAAGGTGACCATCGCCCCGAACCCGACCACCAACGCCGCACCGGTCGACGGCCACGGCACCACCACGGACACGTCGACCGCTATCGGCACGGTCACCGGCATCGTCAGTGCCGACGACCCCGACGACGACACCCTGACCTACAGCCTGGCCACCGGGCCGGCCTACGGACAGGTCAAGGTGACCTCCACCGGACGGTTCACCTACACCCCCGACGTGGACGCGCGTTACCGCGCACTGGTGACCGAGAACGAGGACACCGACAGCTTCACCGTCAACATCAGTGACGCCTTCGGCGGAACCACCACGGCCACCGTGGAAGTCACCATCGTGCCGCCGTCGGCCGCGGCGATCGACCAACACGCCACCACGGTGGCCGTCACCACCCAGCAGATGTACTTCTACTCCCAGACCGACACCGACAAGGCCATGGAGCTGTTGAAGAGCGCCGGTGTCGGCACCATCCGGATCATGCTGCCCTGGGGCGGTGTCGAACCGGCGGACAACCAATTCGACTGGGACGCCGTGGACCGGATGATCACCAGCGCCAACGCCCATGACATCAAGGTGCTCGCGGCGATCAACTCCACCCCGCAATGGGCGGCGGTACCCGGGCAGCCCGACTATGCCGGCGAGCCGGCGGACCTGGTGGCCTTCGGCGACTTCGTCACCGCGGTCGCGCAGCATTACGAGGGCCAGATCACCGACTACGAGGTGTGGAACGAGCCCAACTACAACGGGTTCTGGGCACCCACCCCGAACGCGGCGCGCTACACCGCGCTGCTCAAGGTGGCCTACACCGCCATCAAGAAGGCCGACCCGAACGCCGTCGTGGTCGCCGGCTCGGTGGCCGCGGTGATGGAAACCCCTGGCGGGCCGGCGATCAACCCGGTGACGTTCCTGTCCCAGATGTACGCCGCGGGCGCGGCCGGGTACTTCGACGCGCTGGCGTATCACCCCTATCTGTACTCGGTGCTGTTCTCGGCCGGCGACGGCCACGCGGGTGTGCCGTTCACCCAGGCTCAGCAGTTGCACGCGGTGATGGCCGCCAACGGTGACGGCAACAAGAAGATCTGGGCCACCGAGTACGGCGAGCCGACGTCGGATGTGTCCGAGGAGGTGCAGGCCGCCTACATCGGCGACTTCCTGCGCACCTGGCGCACCCTGGACTTCGCCGGCCCGGCGTTCATCCACACCTTCGCCGACTACGAGTCCGGCGATCCGGTGCAGGACACGTTCGGGTTGTTGCGTGAGGATTGGACGCCCAAGCCGGCCTGGGACGTGGTGGCCGCCGTGATTGCGGAGAACGCGGTTGGCGCGGATCCGCTGTTGTAGCCCTCATTCGTCAGAATGCGCTGGTCTGGTCCTGGGGCAACTGGGCACGCCACAAGATTTGGCGGGAGCGCTGATCCGAGCGCCACGTCCATCGATGAAACCGGAATCGTGAATCCCCCATCATGTCCTAGCATCAGGCACCATTTAAAAGTTGTGGTACACCGCGCTTCAACCACGTGAGCAGTTTGTTCGGCGGAGTGTCTCGGTCGACTGGCGGAAGCTCGCTGGCGTCAACACGTGCCGATAGCGGGAGCGCGAACGGCACCGACGGCCATTGCGTGCGATCCGGGTCGTGCGTCACCTCCTCGAGGTCTGCGCCATCCAGCTTTGCACGGTGCATGCACGTCCTTCTTAAGTCTGCTCCGCAGAGGTTTGCGCTTGTGAGATCGGCTCCTTCTAAGTCTGCGTTGTACAGATTCGCGCCGAACAGCACAGCGCGGTGCAGGTCGACATGCTGCCACACGACGTCACGGAGGTCTGCGTTCCGCAGGTCGATCTGAATTCCCCGCCGCGCCCACAATCCTTTTCGTTCCGGGGGTGGATTGTCAGCTGCGGCACCATTCAATTCAAAATGCGCGGCGATCTGGGTGATTATCGCTTCGTTTACGATGATCTCCTCGCATTTCTCGACTTTGTTGAGCTTCTTGTTAAGGTGTCGATTACTGCGAAGGTATGCGCCGAGAATCTCGATAATCGTTTCGCATTCATCTGTGACGCAGTGTCGTTGTGGGCCATCTGCCTTAATGAGTTTTAAACGTTCGTTGTGACGGATCCAATCGTCGCCCAAACCTGCGAGTGAATAGACTCCTGCGGCACGAACTGCGTAGTGCTCGTTGGCCAGTTGTTCTGAAGCTTTGTCGAATCTTGCCCAGAGCAGTCGCTCGGCGTCCTCGAAACGATATCGCGCAGCAATTGCACTTTGAGCCATCAGTGTTCGGGCCGCGCCTGCTGAGGCAATCGCGGCCGCCAGCGTTACGCCAAGAGGCACGAGTACACCACCTGTTCTCGCGGATATCCAGTCCCAGTGCAGTGTGGAAACTACTAGTGTCACCAACGAGATGCCTGTTATCGCTGCGACAGAACAGGAAAGGACGTACCACGCTCGGAGTCCTTCGCCTTTGTGCGAGTCATCGTGGGCTTTCGGTATCGGTTGCTGGTCATCGAGGACTGTTGCGTTCGCCATTGAGAGTAATGCCGCGAACAGGAGGAGAACTGCGAAAGATACCGCTCTCGGTGCGCCCCAGACCGGCGTCAATCCCCAGAGGCTGACACCCGCTGCCGCCACGAGGACGGTGCCGATAATTCGTGGCGAAGTTGACCTTCTCATTTGCAAATGGTAAACCGGCATAAGTTCGAATGTATCGAATATCTGGGATCGGTCGTTATCCTGGCAATCGTCGTGCACCGCTCAACAATTATAGTGTTTGGTCCCGGTTACTGCCTTGATTTCGGCTGCAATGGCCCTCATTGCGGACTAATCCGACCGATGACCAGGACCAGTGGAGGCAAGGTGGTGCAGCGCAGCCGACGTGGACGCGTCCGAAATCGCCGTCCATGGATTTTCCCGCCCGCGAGACCTATATAAGCGTGGTCGCGGGGCGTTAGAGCGCGCGCGTACCTCGGTCGCCCGGTGAAGCCTGCTGGCCGCCGAAGGGATCTGTTCACATCGACGCGACGCGCCGGCGCGTGGCTCGGCGGCGCTGGAGGTCGGATCGCGGGGCGACTGCCGAACCTTGAGCAGCACGCGGTGTCTGGTAGGCCGCACTGCGCCAGCCCGACTCGTGAACCGCCGTCGGCGTCGCACACGACGTGCTGGTGCACGCCGCAGGCGCTCGCGTCACCATCGACACGCCGCCGGGCGCGTCGCTGCATGCACCGGGCGACCGGCGATCCCCGCCGTCGGTGGAGGCCGGGTGCTCCTGATGAGCAACCCGTGGGCGCGTAGCGTGGCCCTGGCGCTAGTCCGGCGCGACACACGGCGCTGTGACGGACAAATGTCGGTGAACTTCGATATCGTCGCAGCGTGGAGCCTCGCCGCACATACCAAGACACCCACCCTTTCCTTACCTTCAAAGCGCCGACGACCTACTGCACGCTGAGCTACAAGGTGGGTGAGGCGTTCTCCAAGTGCCAGCACCTGGTTGGTACTCCGCTGCCCCCCATGCTGGCGGCCAGCCTCGGCCGCATGTACCTGATCAAGGGAGCCCAGGCCACGGCGGCAATCGAGGGCAACACGCTCACCGAGAGCCAGGTGCAGGACATTGCCGACAAGCGCAGTGACATACCGCGATCACAGGCGTACATGAAGCAGGAGATCGAAAACATCCTGTCTCTGCTGGATGTCATCTACGACGAGGTGGGCACCGAAAAGCCTTGGCGATTAACACCCGAATGGCTGCGGGCGGTCAATTACCAACTACTGGAAGGCATCGAGTGCGAAGACCACGTTGAGCCCGGCGAGTTCACCACCACTCAGCTAACGGTCGGCGATGGCACTTATCGACCCGTAAACCCAGCCGACGTTGAGCATTGCCTACAGAAGCTGTGTGACTGGCTGAACGAGATGATCGTGTTCGCGCAGTCCGACGCACGCGACGACGACCGTTTCATGCAGGCATTCTTCGCTGCCACGTTGGCCCATCTCTACATCGCCTGGATACACCCGTTCGGCGATGGCAACGGCCGCACGGCGCGCGCGCTGGAGGCCGCCATTCTGGCACACACCCAACTCGCGCCATGGGTTTCGTGCGCATTGCTGTCCGACCATTACAACCGAACTCGCTCCCGCTACTACCAACGTCTCGACCAGGCGAGGCGGTCTGAGGAGAACGTGACCAAGTTCCTCTTTTACGCCGCCGAGGGCTTCGTGGACCTGCTACGCGAGCAGATCACTGACGTGCAGCGCCTACAGCGACACACGGCGTGGATCAACTACGTCCATGAGGTTTTCCAGCGGGAGACGCAGGGCGACACCAGCAAGCGGCGGCGGTCGCTGGTGCTGGCGCTGCGCGAGGATCAACAAACCAAGCGCTCGGACATCCGCCGTCTGACAACGGAACTGGTCGAGATGTACGTCGGCAAGGGTGACCGGACGCTGTCCCACGACCTCAACAAGCTCATCGAGCTGAACCTGGTGGAAGGCAACCCCAAGGTCGGGTACCGCTCTCGGATCGAGACCATGGACGCGTTCCTGCCCAAGCTCGACGGCTCGTTCCGCTTCCTGATGGAGCCCGAGACAACCGCCGAGGCCTCTTGAGCCCGGTGTCGCGGTGGTGTCGGCGGGCGGTGCCCGTCACACCGGCGCGGCGGCGTATGTGCGGCAGTAGCAAGCACAGCGCCGCGGGTCGCAGATGAGCGCGTCGCCCGGCCGTGATTCGGGTGTCGCCGTGGACCGTGGACCGTGGACCGTGGACCGTGGACCGTGGCACCGTCTAGCACTGGAGCATCGCGCTTTGTTGCCATCGCCGGCGTCTTCTCGGCGTGGGCCGCGTGGATTGCTGCGCGTCAGCTGCGACACGACCAGGACGCCCCAGAAGTCGGGCGATCAACTTCGACGTATCCGCCTGCGAGCAGGCTGCATTCAGGCCAAGCGATACGCGAACCACACCCTCCGCCTGGAGTTGTTCGGCCCCGGCCGGAGGTACGGCCGAACTGTCTTTGCCGACGGAGCGGTTACATAGTCCTATCGATTGGCGCCCCACCGATAACTGATCCGGCACCACCCGCTGAGCCGCAGTCAGAACGCTCAGGTAGCGACACTAACCGAGAACATGGCGCGTCTAGGTCACAAGACCGTCGACGCCGCTTTGCGCTATCAGCACAGCCAAGACGGTTCGGGCGTTGTCGTTGCCGCGAACCTAAGCGCGAATGCTCAGGCTGAGCCCGCTGCTGCGGCCGAGAAGGCCCGGCCGGAACCCGCTGCAAGGGGAGTATCGCTTAGCTCTAGTCGTTTGGCGAGGAATCAGGCCAGCCCTGTTCGTCGATCTTCTTGATTGCCGACTGAAGCCTGTTGAGGAACGATCCAGCTTCCTGGGCGCGTTCCCGATATTCGCTGACACCCTTGTGGCCAAAGGCCTGGTCGTCTGACTGCAGAGTTCGATCAACCTTGTCCTTATCCCATGCGAGGTAACTGCGTAACCAGGTGTGTGTCATGTCCATACTTACTGGGGGCCTGTGTCCAAAACCGTTATGAACGTGTGAGAAATCGGACAGCGGACTTTCCGATGTCGATAGCGTTGATACAAGCAACGAGTTTTCGTCATCGCTGAACCACGGCAGGCCAAACTCAAGTCTGCGAGAGCGTACATACACATTTACAACAGACCACGTCGAGAGTACACGTGACCACAACTTCAGCAATTCATCGATGTTGCCGACTTTTCTTGTGACGGAGTCGATTGCGTTCCTGAATTTGGGCTCTTTGTCTTTCAGAAACGCGATGAGCGCGTCGTATTCTTCTTGAGTTTGAGGCGCAAACGGCTTGTCGCCACGGTATGCCTTGAGTCTGTTGAAGATTTCCTCATAGAGCGGGTAAACGTCGGTCGGAGCTTCGTTGAGTAGCGCATTCCGTCTGGTCGAAGACGCGTATTCGAGTGCTGCACTACGAAACTCAGTCCAAGCGGCTGCCGATACCCGCTTGGCTTTAGCTAGCTCGACGTTGTCCTCTCGCCGTCCGATGATGCTTTGAAGTACCACCAGCGCAACCGGTACTCCGACTAAGAATCCCGTGAATCCGGCGAGGATGTTAGGAACGTAGGCGTGATCGCGCAGCCACTGCCCGTTGTAGCGGGTGATGAAGTACGGTTCTGAAAAGCCGATTCCTACGTCCGTGAGCCAAAGTGATACGCAGAGAACGACTCCTGCGACGAACATTAGGCCGAGTACGACCAGTGTCCAGCGATTGAAGCCAAGTGCAGCCTCGATCTCGCTCCAGCGCCGCTTAATTCTGCCCACATTCAAATGCTAACGAACCACGCGTGCGGATAGTTAGCGCGTAGGTAGCCGGCCAAGGTCAAGACACGTCTATACTGGTAATATATCGGAGAACCGCAGATTTAGGATCTGCCGTCTACGGTCGCGGTACCGCTTTCGGGGAGACGAAGGGCTCGTGGCTCAGGCAGGGCTCCAATGGCCCGGTTCGCGGCATTGGCGGCAGCAATGGCGTCCTCTCCTGTGACGTGAACCGTGGGCCATCTGACGGGACGGGGCCGCACCTGGCCACCGCGCTGCTCTGCCCGCCTGCGTGGGCCTGGAGTCGTGTGCCGCGTGGCCCTGGTTGTCAGGCTCGCGCGGGTAGGTGGTCGGATCGACATACTGCCGCCGGGGCTGTTGGTTTTGTGGTTAGGTACTTCCTGTTTGCAGCGTGACCCGTTGGCTCTGGCCAAGGTTCGAGCGGGTCACGTTTCTTTATCTCGGCCACTAGTTGAGTTTGTAGCCGGCAAGCCATGCCTCAACACCGCCGTGGGCGTAATAGATGCGTTCGTCGATCTTTGTGCGTTTCTGGGGCTTGGCGCCGGAGTAACCCGCCGTGATTACCGAGTTCTCAGTGATGGGTCTCAGGTCGCGCTCGTGGGCTAGTTTCACTACTTCGGCGAGGTCGTAGAGCTGTTCAGTGGGTGCAGTCATTTCCTTTCTCCGCTTAAGTCCCGCGACCCGGGCTGAAACTCCGCTGACCTGCGGCAACATCGACCATAGCGGACTAACCTACGCCGCGCCGCAATGTGGTATCGCCAAATAGGCTGCCTGCCAACGTAACTGAGGAGTAACTGCCATAATCCGTTGAATTTCGGCCGCTACCGGCGCAGCGACTCAATACGATGAGCCTGCCGCGACGATCCATTGCCGGGTTTATCAAGGGCTCGCTCGGTTCTGGACGAACGGAATGTCAGCCACGGATGAGACGATGGGCGGTATGAACCCATTCGGCGCAGTCGAACTAGCGGGAAAGGCAGGGCTGGCTTACCTGCGTCGCTCGCGTGTGGCAGTAACTGTCAACGAGGACTACGACACGTTTAGTGCCAATGTGGACGAAAGCGGGGTGAGGAGTTTCTTCTTCCCCGTGGACACGCCGGAACAGCTGACACAGCTTTCTGGCAACCCAGACAGGCTGATCTACACCAAGCCGCACCGGTGGGTCGTCAAGAACAATGGCTACGTACTCGGCTCGACCGCTTTCGAGTTTGCAGTTCAATCGCTAAATGCGACAGTCGCGCTGATCGGCGGCAAGCCGGTTGTGTACGAAGGCATCGAGGAAACGCGCGGCATTGCCGTCGTTCCGCCACCTGCTGGCGGGCCGACCACGGGCAGCTTTCTCAGCGTGTCGCTAGACGAAGAAAGCATCGACTGTCGCGGCGGCGACAATCCTGGCGCTCCATCCATCCCATTTCGCTACGAGATCCGTCAAGGCGAGACGGCGATCTTCCGTGTGATTGCCCACTCGACTCATCCGCGAGCCTGGTTTCTCAGACTCGTCTTCGTTGTCAACGGCAAGAAGGTGCAATACGACGTGCGCCGAGAGAATGATGAGGACTTCGTAACGCTGCCGGTTTACTACGACGGCATCACCGCATCGTATCGGTGGGAACGTGACCACTGGGAGCAAGTCGAAACCTACCGCCGTCATCGACCCTGAGCCGACCGTCTCCACCCCTACCAACGGGACACCGAGGCCCAAACCCGCCCTGCAACCAAAGCATCCGGCGGAACTCTTCTAACCAGTCACTGATGAACTGGCGCAGCCAGCGAGTCGGCTAGGAACGGTTCGGCATCGCAAGTTCGGCCGCAGCCTTCCCCACGGCCCCGCTTCGGAGCGTGCGGGGATCTGCTGCGTGAATAGGTCACCTATTTGCGCAGCAGACCCAGATGTCCCGCCGTGGGTGGGAGTCGATTGGGTTGAACACCCGGCATCGCGTTTGGCGGTGGGTTTGGCGACGCGCGCCGAAGTGTCCTGCACTTTGTCAGCCTCTCATGGGACGCTAATCGGTTGCGCACCCAGCTCAGGTGGCCAGCTACATCCGATAAGACCGCGAAACGGGGAGTGAAGACAGGCACATGAACGGCGAAGGCAACAACGATGCTGAGATTCTTAGGCTCTGGCTAGCTCGGCTCACAGATTTCATCTCCACGCTGAATGACATCGAAGGTGACGACCCGTTCGACTTTCTTGAGAACGCTATGGAGGCATATCGAAGCGGAGTATCGCCGGATACCGCCCCATCTCCGACAAGTCCGGCGATGCTAATCATCGTCGAAACTTTTCGAACCCTCGCACAGGCGATGAGCTCCGCGACAGGGGATTACTACGAGACTCCCGACGCCAGAGACCGTGTAACGCGTGCTGTCGCGCAGCGATCTTTGCGTGGAGCTCTCGAAGGCATTCGGCAGGAGGGCGAGCGGTGGCTCACCGAAGTGATGCCCACCGCCGAACAAGTCAGGCAGCGTAGCGCGCTGATAGGGGCGACTTTTACCGCAGCATTAGACGCCGCTGCACACCGGATGGCTGAAATGGACGCGGAAGATGCCGCCGCGGCGGCAGACCCGTACGGAGCCATCCTCGGCTACCGCGACCCCAGTCATCCTGATGTCGGGATCATCTTTACGAAGGTGTGTTCGTTCACCGAGGACGAGAACAAGCGCTACTCGGATGCTTACAAAGCTCTGGACAAAATGCTGGAAGACAGTCTTTACGTACATATTTCGGATGAATGCGACCGGCTGTGCGACGTGCTAGCCGGTACGCTGACTGATCTTCAGAATCGCCAGCTGTCACTGACTGACTGGAATGCGATGGATGAGCGCAGGCGTCTCTTGCGGTCAGCCCTGATTTCGTTCACCAACGCTCTGCATATACAGGAGGTACAAACGGTCAGAAGGGCCGTGCGGACGTTTGGGCGGTTCGCTGGGCAAACGCGGTCGATCCGAAAGTTGTTTAAAGATCTGAAAAACACGTCCTCCGACTACCGGTGGCTACGAGTGCAGGGTGCGGTGTTCCAGCACGTGAGTATCAACGCATTCAAGTACAGTTTCACGGCCCGCCTACACGGTGAGCCGGAGGTCACCCTCGATGTGGCGCGCGAGGATCTGCTCGAATTCACTAAGAGATCTTGGACGAAGCCGTGGCTCAAACGCGATGAGTTGCAAGCCATGGACTCCGATCCCAGCATCATCACGATGCTTCAGAACATCCAGCCGCTCATGCGGGATTTGCGACGCAAGATCGCCAAGATTCTCAACCCCAAAGTCGCCCAGGACGTTGAGGTGGTAAAGGAACTGATCGGTCGGTTCGAGGGCAGGGAAGGCATGTACGCCATGCAAACTGGTCCCGGTTTCACGCAACGTCTTAGGTTGCCGCCTTTCAGTCCACTAATGAGTCATGTCCTGTCGTTCGCGGACGAATATCAGCCTTCTGACGCGTCATGAGTTGTCAACGGTGACGATTAATGCCTCTAGGACTTTGGCGTCGATCTTGATCAAGCGGCCGACCTTGGTGCACCGCACCTTGCCGTCGGCAATGTTCTGGCGGATCGTGCCGGGGGACGCGTCCAGGTAGTCGGCCGCTTTGGTCGTGGAGATGAGGTGCCGCTCCCGCAACACAGAGCTGGCTTGCGTCGGGGAATGGGGGGAATCCTCTACAGCGCGTGGGAAGGTGCTGCATCTCGCGGAAAGAGTCAGCCAATCTTCAGCGATGCCTACGCAACCCGATTGAGGGCTTGCCCACGCCACTCTGTGGCGGGCGACTGAGGCCAGGTTCCCGGGCTGGGCGGGTGAGCGAAGTGCCCCGAAGCGCCGCAACGCTCTGACCTGCCGAAACGTCCGACAGCTTCGTGTACGGTGCTCTCCTTGGTGCTGCCCGACAATGCAAAACACCGAGGAATAGGGCCTCTAACGGTGTTTGCCGGGTGCGCTGGACCAGCAATCGAAAGGCGGCCCGCCTGCGGCGATGGGATAGGTGGCGGATAAGTATATAACCCGATTTCGGACGTTTCCGCTGGTAGAGAGGGTGCCCCCGGCAGGATTCGAACCTGCGGCCTTCTGCTCCGGAGGCAGACGCTCTATCCCCTGAGCTACGGGGGCGCGTGAAACTTGCGCCGTTAGGGCTTTGTCAGACTAGCGGAGCAAGAATAGCGCATGGGGAACGGGGCCCGGAATCGGAAACGATTCGGGGGCTGACCACCCCAGACCATAGGATGGACCCCTGTGACACCCGCCGACCTGGCTGCCCTGCTCAAGACCACCGCCGCCGCGGTCCTGACCGAACACGGCCTGGACACCGCCGCGCTGCCCGACACGGTGACCGTCGAGCGCCCGCGCAACCCCGAACACGGCGACTACGCCACCAACATCGCACTTCAGCTGGGCAAGAAGGTCGGCGCCAATCCCCGCGAGCTGGCCGGCTGGCTGGCCGAGGCGCTGACCGCCGCCGACGGCATCGCCGCCGCCGAGGTGGCCGGTCCGGGCTTCGTCAACCTGCGCATCGAGACCGGCGCCCAGGGCGTCGTCGTCACCAACGTGCTGAGTGCGGGGGCCACCTACGGGCACTCCACCGACCTGGCGCTCAAGATCAACCTGGAGTTCGTCTCGGCGAACCCCACCGGGCCCATCCACATCGGCGGCACCCGCTGGGCCGCGGTCGGCGACGCTCTGGGCCGGCTGCTGACCACCCAGGGCGCCGACGTCACCCGGGAGTACTACTTCAACGACCACGGCGCGCAGATCGACCGGTTCGCCCGCTCGCTGGTCGCCGCCGCCAAGGGCGAGCCCGCGCCGGAGGATGGGTACGCCGGCACCTACATCAACGACATCGCCGCAGCGGTGCTGGCCAAGGCGCCCGACGCGATGAGCCTGCCCGCCGACGAGCAGCAGGAGACCTTCCGGGCGATCGGTGTCGACCTGATGTTCACCCACATCAAGAAGTCGCTGCACGAATTCGGCACCGACTTCGACGTCTACACCCACGAAGACTCGATGCACACGTCGGGCCGGGTGGACCAGGCCATCGCAAAGCTGCGCGACAACGGCGCCATCTACGAAAAAGACGGCGCAACGTGGTTGCGCACCACCGAATTCGGTGACGACAAGGACCGTGTCGTCATCAAGAGCGACGGCAACCCGGCCTATGTCGCCGGCGACCTGGCCTACTACCTGGACAAGCGGCAGCGCGGTTTCGACCTGTGCATCTACATGCTGGGCGCCGACCATCACGGCTACATCGCCCGGCTCAAGGCCGCCGCCGCCGCGCTCGGCGACAATCCGGACACCGTCGAGGTGCTGATCGGGCAGATGGTCAACCTGGTCCGCGACGGCCAGCCGGTCCGGATGAGCAAGCGCGCCGGCACCGTCATCACCCTCGACGACCTGGTCGATGCCATCGGCGTGGACGCCGCCCGGTACGTGCTGATCCGGTCCTCGGTGAACAGCCCCATCGATATCGACCTGGGGCTGTGGGCGAGCGCGTCCAACGAAAACCCGGTCTACTACGTGCAATACGCGCACGCCCGGCTGTCGGCGCTGGCCCGTAACGCCGCCGAGCTCGGCCTGAGCGCCGACACCGCGCACCTGGAGCTGCTCAGCCACGACCGCGAGGCCACGCTGATGCGCAGCATCGGGGAGTTCGGCCGGGTGCTCAAGACCGCCGCCGATCTGCGTGAGCCGCACCGGGTGTGCCGCTACCTGGAGGACCTGGCCGGCGACTACCACCGGTTCTACGACTCCTGTCGGGTGCTGCCGCAGGGCGACGAGGACGCGACCGACATCAACGCGGCCCGGCTGGCGCTGTGTGAGGCCACCCGCCAGGTGATCGCCAACGGTCTGGCCATCCTCGGGGTCAGCGCACCGGAGCGGATGTGAGCACCCAGACCGCGGCCACCGCAGTGCCGGCCCAACCGCAGACACCCGACGAGATCCTGCTCCTTGCCCCGAATGTGTGGCCGCGCAACCTGATTCGCGGCGACGACGGGGTGGTGTCGATCGCCGGGGTTTCGGTCACCGAGCTGGCCGCCCAGTTCGGCACCCCGCTGTTCGTCATCGACGAGGACGATTTCAGGTCGCGCTGCCGCGATATCGCCGCGGCGTTCGGCGGCGGTCAGTACGTGCACTACGCGTCCAAGGCGTTCCTGTGCACCGAGATCGCCCGCTGGGTCAACGCCGAGGGACTGTCGCTGGACGTGGCCACCGGCGGCGAACTGGCCGTGGCCCTGCACGCCGACTTCCCGCCCGAGCGAATCACTGTGCACGGCAACAACAAGTCGGTCGACGAACTCACCACGGCGGTGCAGGCCGGCGTCGGGCACATCGTGCTGGACTCCGAGATCGAGATCGAACGCCTGGACGCCATCGCCGGCGCGGCCGGCATCGTCCAGGACGTCCTGGTGCGGGTCACCCCCGGCGTGGAGGCGCACACCCACGAGTTCATCTCCACCGCCCACGAGGACCAGAAATTCGGGCTGTCGCTGGCCAGCGGCGCCGCCATGGACGCGGTGCGCAAGGTCTTCGCCACCGACAACCTGCGCCTGGTCGGCCTGCACTGTCACGTCGGTTCGCAGATATTCGACGTCGCCGGTTTCGAGGTGGCCGCCCGTCGTGTCATCGGCCTGCTACGCGACGTGGTGGCCGAGTTCGGTGTCGACAAGACCGCCCAGATCTCGATCATCGACCTCGGTGGGGGACTGGGCATTTCGTACGTCCCGGCCGACGATCCGCCGCCGATGCAGGAACTGGCCGACAAACTCAAGGCCATCGTGCGCAACGAATCGGCCGCCGTCGGTCTGCCCACACCCAAGCTCGTGGTGGAACCGGGCCGCGCCATCGCCGGTCCGGGCACCATCACCCTCTACGAGGTCGGCACCGTCAAGGACGTGGCGATCAGCGCGACCGCGCAGCGCCGCTACGTCAGCGTGGATGGCGGTATGAGCGACAACATCCGCCCGGCGCTCTACGACGCCGAATACGACGCCCGGCTGGTGTCGCGGGTCAGCGATGCCCCGGCCACCCTGGCCCGTATCGTCGGAAAGCACTGCGAGAGCGGCGATATCATCGTGCGCGACACCTGGGTGTCCGATGATCTGAGCCCCGGCGACCTGCTGGCAGTCGCCGCCACCGGCGCCTACTGCTATTCGATGTCGAGCCGGTACAACCTGCTGACGCGGCCTGCCGTGGTCGCCGTCCGGGACGGCAAGGCCCGGCTGATTCTTCGACGAGAGAACGTCGACGACCTACTGAGTTTGGAGGTGAGCGGCCAATGAGCAAGAAAGACAAGCCCATCGGCGTAGCGGTGTTGGGGTTGGGCAATGTGGGCACCGAGGTGGTGCGCATCATCAACGACAGCGCCGCCGACCTGGCCGCCCGCATCGGCGCCCCGCTGGAACTGCGCGGCGTCGGGGTGCGCAAGGTCTCGGCCGACCGCGGTGTCCCCGTCGAGTTGCTCACCGACGACGTCGACGCCCTGGTTTCCCGCGATGACGTCGACATCGTGGTGGAGCTGATGGGCCCGGTGAAACCGGCTCGCAAGGCCATCCTGAAGGCGCTGGAAACCGGCAAGTCCGTTGTCACCGCGAACAAGGCGCTGATGGCCCAGTCCACCGGCGAGCTCGCCCAGGCTGCCGAAAAGGCCCGCGTCGACCTGTATTTCGAAGCGGCGGTGGCCGGGGCCATTCCGGTGATCCGCCCGTTGACCCAGTCGCTGGCCGGTGACACGGTGTGCCGGGTGGCCGGCATCGTCAACGGCACCACGAACTACATCCTGTCGGCCATGAACGACACCGGCGCCGACTACGCCAGCGCGCTGGCCGACGCCAGCGCACTCGGCTACGCCGAGGCCGACCCGACCGCCGACGTCGAGGGCTACGACGCCGCCGCCAAGGCCGCCATCCTGGCCTCGATCGCCTTCCACACCCGGGTGACCGCCGACGACGTGTACCGCGAGGGCATCACCACGGTCAGCGCCGCCGACTTCGAGTCGGCCAAGGCGCTCGGCTGCAATATCAAGCTGCTGGCCATCTGCGAACGGCTGACCAACGACGAAGGCCAACAGCGAGTTTCGGCGCGGGTGTATCCCGCGCTGGTGCCGCTGGAGCATCCGCTGGCCACCGTCAACGGCGCGTTCAACGCCGTGGTCGTCGAGGCCGAGGCGGCCGGCCGGCTGATGTTCTACGGCCAGGGCGCGGGCGGCGCACCGACCGCCTCGGCGGTGATGGGTGATGTCGTGATGGCTGCGCGCAACCGGGTGCAGGGCGGGCGCGGCCCGCGCGAATCGAAGTACGCACAGCTGCCCATCGCGCCCATCGGCTTCATCCCGACCCGCTACTACGTCAGCATGAACGTCGCCGACAAGCCCGGTGTGCTGTCCTCGGTGGCCGCCGAGTTCGGCAAGCGCGAGGTCAGCATCGCCGAGGTGCGCCAGGAGGGCACCATCGATGAAGAAGGGCAGCGCGCCGGGGCCCGCATCGTCGTCGTCACGCACAAGGCCACCGACGCCGCGCTGTCGGAAACCGTTGCGGCCCTGGCCGATCACGAGGCTGTCGAGAGCATCAACAGCGTGCTGCGCCTGGAAGGAACCGCAGAATAATGTCACCCGTGCATACCCCGTGGCCCGGCCTGATCGCCGCCTACCGGGATCGGCTGCCGGTCACCGACGAGTGGACGCCGGTCACCCTGCTGGAGGGTGGCACCCCGCTGATCCACGCCAAGCGGCTGTCCGAGCAGACCGGCTGCACCGTGCACCTGAAGGTCGAAGGCCTGAACCCGACCGGTTCCTTCAAGGACCGCGGCATGACCATGGCCGTCAGCGATGCGTTGGCCCGTGGACAGAAGGCGGTGCTGTGCGCGTCGACGGGTAACACCTCGGCCTCGGCCGCCGCCTATGCCGCGCGCGCCGGTATCACCTGCGCGGTGCTGGTGCCCGAGGGCAAGATCGCCATGGGCAAGCTGGCCCAGGCAGTCATGCACGGCGCCAAGATCATTCAGGTCGACGGCAACTTCGACGACTGCCTGGAACTGGCCCGCAAGCTGACCGCGGACTTCCCGACCATCGCCCTGGTGAACTCGGTCAACCCGGTGCGCATCGAGGGCCAGAAGACCGCCGCCTTCGAAATCGTCGACGCGCTGGGCACCGCACCCGACGTGCACTCCCTGCCCGTCGGCAACGCCGGCAACATCACCGCCTACTGGCGCGGCTACTCCGAGTACCACCGCGACGGCGTCAGCGACCGGCTGCCGCGGATGCTGGGCACCCAGGCCGCCGGCGCCGCGCCGCTGGTGACCGGCCAGCCGGTCAGCCACCCCGAGACGATCGCCACCGCCATCCGGATCGGCTCGCCCGCATCGTGGCATTCGGCCGTGGAAGCCCAACAGCAGTCCGGCGGCCGCTTCCTGGCGGCCACCGACGAGGAGATCCTGGCGGCGTATCACCTGGTGGCCCGCGCCGAGGGGGTGTTCGTCGAACCGGCGTCGGCGGCCAGCATCGCCGGCCTGCTCAAGTCGATCGAGGACGGTTGGGTCAAGCGCGGGTCCACCGTGGTGTGCACGGTCACCGGCAACGGCCTCAAGGACCCCGACACCGCGCTCAAGGGCATGCCGCCGGTCACCCCGGTGCCGGTCGACCCGATCGCCGTCGTCGAGAAGCTCGGCCTGGGCTGACGAGCGGATAATCTCAGGTGACCCATATCCTCCCGGCCGGGTTGACGGCTTCGGCCACCGTGGCGGCCTCCAGCGCCAACCTCGGCCCCGGCTTCGACAGCCTCGGCCTCGCGCTCGGCATGTATGACGAAATCGTCGTCGAGACAACGCAATCCGGGCTCACCATCGACGTCGAAGGACAGGGTGCCGGCCAGGTGCCGCTCGACGAGTCGCATCTGGTGGTGCAGGCCATCAAACGCGGTCTGGAAGCCGCCGGTCTGCAGGCCGGTGGATTGAAGGTCAAGTCACGCAACGTGATTCCGCATTCGCGTGGTCTAGGGTCATCGGCCGCGGCCGTTGTCGGCGGACTGGCAGTCGTCAACGGCCTTGCCGCCCAAGTCGATTCGAAGGAGTTGGATCGCGATCAGCTGGTCCAGCTGTCCTCGGAGTTCGAGGGTCATCCGGACAACGCTGCGGCCGCGGTGCTGGGCGGGGCAGTGGTGTCATGGACCGTGACGAAGGGCGGGGCAGACGCCGGCCCGGCCCGCTACGGCGCCGTGCAACTGGACCTGCATCCCGATATCCGGTTCTTCCCCGCGATTCCGGAGATCCGGTCCTCGACCGCCGAGACCCGGGTGCTGCTGCCCGAGCAGGTGCCGCACACCGACGCCCGCTTCAACCTCAGCCGCGCGGCGATGCTTGTGGTGGCGCTCACGAAACGGCCGGATCTGCTCGTGGAGGCCACCGAGGACCGGCTGCATCAACCGCAGCGCGCGCCCGCGATGCCGGCATCGGCGGAATATCTCGCCGCACTGCGACGTTTGAGCATCGCAGCGGTGCTGTCAGGCGCCGGACCAGCAGTGATAGCTCTGACCAACGGAGTGGATCTGCCGGCGGAGGCTCTGGAGATCGGCGCCGCGAACGGATTTGCCGTCACCGAGATGTCGGTGGGTGCGGGCGTTCGCTGGTCGGCAGGTACCGCCTGAGACGGTGCCCCGGACTAACACGCGAAACATGGTGTTCCTTGCTTCCCGCAGTGATGCGAGTTATTCTCGCAGTCGTCCAGCAATCGCAGCGTCTCTACCTGCGCCGACACTAGGACGACTACCTCATCTTCTCGTGCTTCACTCTTGGGCTGACGGTTCTCCGCATGACGGCGAATCCCGGCGATCACCGTTGCACTGGCACCGGCGACGCTGTGGAAGACAACGCAATCGGCTATTCGGCTGACTGCACATGACCTTCGGGGACCCCTCGCGCCGGATGGACTGCGAGGACAGAAAGGAAATCCGTGACTGATACGGACCTCTTCACGACGAGCGACAGCGACGTGACCGTCGCACCGCCCGTAGTCGTGGAAACCACCGATGCGCCCAGCACGGGCGCCACACGCGGTGGCCGTGGCGGCTCGCTCACGTCGATGCTGCTCCCGGATCTGCGCGCACTGGCCAGCGAGGTCGGTGTCAAGGGCACGTCCGGCATGCGCAAGAGCGAACTCATCTCTGCCATCAAGGAAGTACGTGCCCAGGCCGGCGGTGGTGACGCGCCCGTCGCGCAGCCGAAGGCCACCCAGGCCACCGAGGTCTCAGCGGCCCCCGCGGCGGGCGACGCCCCTGCGCAGGCCGAACGGCCCCGGCGTGAGCGCCGCGGCGCCTCCCGCGGCACCGGCGCGCCGGCGGGTGTGACCCAGGACGCGGCGCAGGACGGCGCCGCGCCCCAGGCCGACGCCCAGCCCGAAGCCAAGGCCGAATCCAAGACCGAATCCAAGGTCGAGGCCAAGCAGGACGCCCCGGCCAGGGACGCCAAGGACAACAAGCCGCGCGAAGATGCGAAGTCCGGTGGTCAGGACAGGCAGGAGAAGCCGGACAACGCCGGCGACACCGGCGGTGACCAGCAGCAGGGCGGCCAGCAGAACCGCAACAGCAATCGCGACAACAGCAACCGCGAGAACAACCGCGACAACAGCGGTGGCGACGATGACGACAGCCGTCAGGGCCGCCGCGGTCGCCGGTTCCGGGATCGCAGGCGCCGCGGCGAACGCACCGGCGGCGGTGAGGGCGGCGGTAACGAGACCGAGCTGCGCGAGGACGATGTCGTGCAGCCGGTCGCCGGCATCCTCGACGTCCTGGACAACTATGCCTTCGTCCGCACCTCGGGCTACCTGGCCGGGCCGAACGACGTCTACGTCTCGATGAACATGGTCCGCAAGAACGGGCTGCGCCGCGGCGACGCGGTGACCGGTGCCGTGCGGGTTCCGCGCGACGGCGACGGCGGCGGCAACAACCCGCGGCAGAAGTTCAACCCGCTGGTGCGCCTGGACACCGTCAACGGCGGCCCGGTCGATGCGGCCAAGAACCGTCCGGAGTTCGGCAAGCTCACCCCGCTGTACCCGAACCAGCGGCTGCGTCTGGAGACCGCTCCGGAGAAGCTGACCACCCGCGTCATCGACCTGATCATGCCGATCGGCAAGGGTCAGCGTGCGCTGATCGTGTCCCCGCCCAAGGCCGGTAAGACCACGATCATGCAGGACATCGCGAACGCGATCACCAAGAACAACCCGGAATGCCACCTCATGGTCGTGCTCGTCGACGAGCGCCCCGAAGAGGTCACCGACATGCAGCGCTCGGTCAAGGGTGAGGTCATCGCCTCGACCTTCGACCGGCCGCCGTCAGACCACACCCAGGCCGCCGAACTGGCCATCGAGCGCGCCAAGCGCCTGGTGGAACAGGGCAAGGACGTGGTGGTGCTGCTCGACTCGATCACCCGACTGGGCCGCGCCTACAACAACGCCTCGCCGGCGTCGGGCCGCATCCTGTCCGGTGGTGTCGACTCGACCGCGTTGTACCCGCCCAAGCGTTTCCTCGGCGCCGCCCGCAATATCGAGCACGGCGGTTCGCTGACCATCATCGCCACCGCGATGGTCGAGACCGGTTCCACCGGTGACACCGTGATCTTCGAGGAGTTCAAGGGCACCGGTAACGCCGAGCTCAAGCTGGATCGCAAGATCGCCGAGCGCCGGGTGTTCCCGGCCGTCGACGTCAACCCGTCCGGCACCCGTAAGGACGAGCTGCTGCTGGGTCCCGACGAGTTCGCGATCGTGCACAAGCTGCGCCGGGTGCTCTCGGGTCTGGACAGCCACCAGGCCATCGACCTGCTGATGAGCCAGCTGCGCAAGACCAAGACCAACTACGAGTTCCTGGTCCAGGTCTCCAAGACCGCGCCGGGCAGCAACGGCGACGACTGATCGCGTGGTTTCGGCGCGCTGAACCCCGCTGACCCGGGGGTCAGCGCGCCGAACTCGTTGTGGGGTCGTTGGTCAGTCCCGGCATGACGTAGCGGCGCACATGCGTCAGCACCGCGTCGTAATCACCGGGATCCAGATGCTCGCCGGGCATGGTGGCCAGCGACAGCAGCGCCCGCGCCACCCATTCCGCGGCCTCGGGCACGTCGAGGTTTGCGTGGATCTCGCCGGTCTCCTTGGCATGGACCAGGTATCGGCTCCAGAACGCGGCCAGGTCGGGCACCAGCCCCTGCACCCCGGCCCCCGCGCAGGCGGCGAACTCCTCGGGTTCGTCCATGCGCAGCTTCATCAAGATCGCGCCGGGGTCCTCATAGGCGGTATGGCCGTGCCGGATGCCCGCCGCGATCCGACGGTCCAGGCTGTCGATCTGCTCGAGCATCGCGTGCGCCTCCGACCAGTACGCCTCGTTGAGCCGCACGATCGCCGCGCCCAGCAGTGTCACCTTGTCCGGGAAATGCCGGTACAGCCAACCGCGGGACACCCCGGCGACCTCGGCGACCTCCGAGACCGTGGTGGCCCTGATGCCCTTGGCGCGCAGACACACTTCGGCGGCGTCGATCAGCCGGTCGCGAACGCTACGGGGGGTGGTGGTGCTGGACGTGCTCGTCAAAGGTGCCGGCTTCCTGATCGACGTGCGGGGTGGGCAGCACTGATTGTGCCAATGGCGCCGCCCCTGTGGTGCACGGCCACCGCCATGGTAGACACTTTCTCAATACTGTTCACCGGCGTTCAGGGAGTCAGCGGTGGCCGACACACTCCAGCAGTTGCTGCGCGAACGCGCTGACCAGGACACCGCCGCAATCAAGTACGGCGACCGCACCTGGACGTGGCGAGCCCACATCGGCGACGCCGCACGGCAGGCCGCGGTCCTCATCGGCCTGGCCGATCCGGCCCGGCCGCTGCACGTCGGCGTGCTGATGGGCAACACCCCCGACATGCTCACCGCCCTGGCCGCCGCCGCCCTCGGCGGATACGTGCTGTGCGGCATCAACACCACCCGCCGCGGACCGGCACTCGCCCGCGATATCGCCAAGGTGGACGCCCAGTTCCTGCTCACCGATACCGCACAACGCCCCCTGCTCGACGGTGTCGACCTGCCCGGTGTCACGGTGTTCGACGTCGGTGATCCGGAGTGGACACGGCTGCTCGATCGCGCGCCGGAGCTGACCCCACACACCGAGGCCGCCGGCGACGACACCTTCATGATGATCTTCACCTCCGGCACCAGCGGTGAACCCAAGGCCGTGCAGGTGCCGCATTCGACGGTGCTGTTCGCCGGCAGCGCGCTGGTGCAGCGTTATGGACTCGGTCCGGACGACACCTGCTACCTGGCCATGCCCCTGTTCCATTCGAACGCCGTCTACGCCGGATGGAGCGTGGCGCTGGGCGCCGGGGCCGCGATGGCGCCCGCGACATTCTCCGCGTCCGGCTTCCTGGCCGACATCCGCCGCTACCGCGCGACGTACATGAACTACGTCGGCAAGCCGCTGGCCTACATCCTGGCCACCCCGGAACGTCCCGACGACGCCGACAACCCGCTGCGGGTCGCCTTCGGCAACGAGGCCGCCGACCGCGATATCGACGCGTTCGGCCGCCGATTCGGCTGCACGGTGTGGGACGGGTTCGGCTCCACCGAGACCGCCGTGATCATCACCCGCACCGAGGACTGCCCGCCCGGCTCGATCGGCAAGGGCTTCCCGGGGGTGGCGATCTTCGACCCGGACACCGGGCGGGAATGCGCGATCGCCCGCTTCGACGACACCGGCGCACTGCTCAACGCCGACGAGGCGACCGGAGAGTTGGTCAACACCGCCGGCAGCGGCCTGTTCCGCGGCTATTACAACGACACCACGGCCACCCAAGAGCGGATGCGCGGCGGCATCTACTGGTCCGGCGACCTGGCCTACCGGGATGCCGAAGGCTGGATCTACCTGGCCGGCCGCACCGCGGACTGGATACGGGTGGACGGGGAGAACCTGACCAGCGCTCCCATTGAACGAATCCTGTTGCGCCTGCCCGCGATCAACCGGGTGGCCGTCTACCCGGTGCCCGACGAGTTCGTCGGTGACCAGGTGATGGCGGCCATCGTGCTCAACGACGGCGGGCAGCTGACCACCGAGGAGTTCACCGGCTTCCTCGCCGCTCAGCGCGACCTCTCACCGAAGGCCTGGCCGCGCTACGTGTGGCTGGCCGACGACCTACCCAGCACCGCCACCAACAAGATCCTCAAGCGCGAACTCGTCGCGATGGGCGCCGACCCGGCCGGCCGGATCATCTGGCGCCGGGACGGCACCGGCTACACCGATCAGCCGTAGGTGACCGACGGCAACGTCGGTCCCGGCGGGGGCGGCGGGGGCAGCTGGTCCGCCGGCGGTGGCGGGGGAGGCGGGCACGCCGCGGAGACACCGGCCCCGAGCGCCGCGATCGCGACCCCGGCGGCCACCGCACCCTGGCTCATCTTCTTCATCACATCCATCGGGCTCTCCTCTCGCATTCGCTGTCGAGACGGACGATGGGCTTCTCTCTAGGGCTTCTCTTCCGGCTACCCCGACACCTCACCGCTGACACCCGCACGGCGGGGGAATACCGGCCCGTCCCGGGACGTTTTCGCGGTTGGCGGCTGACCTGGCATAATGGACCGCTGACCCTCGGTTCCGGTTCACGTCCGTACATCCCCAGGTCAGGGGCGGACGACCCGGCGACCAACGATTGCAGAGGAAAACCATGAAATCGGGTATCCACCCCACCTACGTCGAGACCAACGTGGTCTGCGGCTGCGGTAACACCTTCACCACGCGCAGCACCAAGGACAGCGGCCACATCGTGGTCGAGGTCTGCTCGCAGTGCCACCCCTTCTACACCGGTAAGCAGAAGATCCTCGACAGCGGCGGCCGCGTGGCCCGCTTCGAGAAGCGGTACGGCAAGCGCAACACCAAGGCTGCTGCCGACAACTAGCTGTCCCTTCGGCGCCCGTTCCTGTCGCATGCGACAGGCCGGGCGCCGAACTGCGTTCCGGGTCCGTTCAGGTCCGTTCAGAGGGAGGTCACTCATGACCGCATCACCGATCGAGGCGTTGCTGACCGAGCATGCCGACCTCGAACGCCAGCTCTCCGACCCGGCGCTGCACGCCGACCCCGTCGCCGCCAAGCGGGTGGGACGCCGATTCGCGCAGCTGTCCCCGATCGTGTCGACCCACCGCAAGCTGGAGGCCGCCCGCGGCGATCTCGAAGCCGCCCGCGAACTGGCCGGTGAGGACGAGGCGTTCGCCGCCGAGGTGCCCGAACTCGAAGCCCAGGTGGCCGAACTCGACGCCCGCCTGGTCGACCTGCTCGCGCCGCGCGACCCGCACGACGCCGACGATGTCGTGCTCGAGGTGAAATCGGGCGAGGGCGGCGAGGAGTCGGCGCTGTTCGCCGCCGATCTCGCGCGCATGTACATCCGCTACGCCGAGCGGCATGGCTGGACCGTCACGGTGCTCGACGAGACGTGGTCGGATCTCGGCGGCTACAAGGACGCCACCATCACCATCGCCAGCAAGGGCGACTCCGCCGACGGCGTGTGGTCGCGGATGAAGTTCGAAGGCGGCGTGCACCGCGTGCAGCGGGTGCCGGTCACCGAATCCCAGGGCCGGGTGCACACCTCGGCGGCGGGCGTTCTGGTGTACCCCGAACCGGAAGACGTCGAGCAGGTGCAGATCGACGAATCCGATCTGCGCATCGACGTGTACCGGTCATCCGGCAAGGGCGGCCAGGGCGTCAACACCACCGACTCGGCCGTGCGGATCACCCACCTGCCCACCGGCATCGTCGTCACCTGCCAGAACGAGCGTTCCCAGCTGCAGAACAAGGCCCGCGCGATGGTGGTGCTCGCCGCCCGGTTGCAGGCCCTGGCCGAAGAGCAAGCCTCGGCCGAGGCGTCGGCGGACCGGGCCAGCCAGATCCGCACCGTCGACCGCAGCGAACGGATCCGGACCTACAACTTCCCGGAGAACCGGATCGCCGACCACCGCATCAACTTCAAGGCGCACAACCTCGATCAGGTGCTCGACGGCGATATGGACGACCTGCTCGACGCCCTGGCCGCGGCCGACAAGCAGGCGCGGCTGCAGCAGGCATGACCGGTCAGCGAGAAGCCGGCGGCGGATCGCACATCGATACCGACCTGCGGCAGGCCATCGCCGACGCGACCGCCGAACTGTCGGCCGCCGGAATCCATTCGGCACGCGTCGACGCCGAACTGCTGGCCGCGCACGCCGCGGGTGTGGACCGCGGCCGGCTCACCGTAGTCGAACCGGACGCCGCATTCGTCGACCGCTACGGTGCGCTCGTCGCGCGCCGCGCGCAGCGAATCCCGTTGCAGCACATCGTCGGAAGCGCCGCGTTCGGGCCGTTGATGCTGCAGGTCGGGCCCGGCGTGTTCATCCCCAGGCCGGAGACCGAGGCGCTGCTGGAATGGGCCCAGGCCCAGCCGTTGCCGCCCGATGCACTGATCGTTGACCTGTGCACCGGGTCGGGCGCCCTGGCCGCCGCGTTGGCGCACCACCGACCCACGGCCCGCGTCGTCGCGGTCGACGATTCCGCCGAGGCGCTGCGCTATGCCGAGATGAACTGCCGCGCCACGTCGGTGCGGTTGCTGCAGGCCGATGTCACCGACCCGGACCTGCTGACCGAACTGAACGGCACCGTCGACCTGATCGTCAGCAACCCGCCCTACATCCCGCTCGGCGCCGATCTGGATCCCGAAGTGGCCCAACATGATCCGGCCCATGCGCTGTTCGGCGGAGCGGACGGCATGTCGGTGATCGGGCCGATCGTCGCCGCCGCGGCCCGGCTGCTGCGGCCCGGCGGGCGGATCGGTGTCGAACACGACGACGCCACCTCCGCCGCGACCGCCGACCTGTTCGCCCGGGCGGCGGCGTTCACCGACATCACCGCCCGCCGTGATCTCACCGGGCGGCCGCGCTTCGTGACGGCTACCAGGATCGAGTGAGAGGCTGACGGGTATGTCCGAGATGTTCGATTGCGCCGACCCCGATCAGCGGGCGGCCGGGCTGGCCTCGGCGGTCAGCGCCGCCAAGGGCGGCCGGTTGGTCGTGCTGCCCACCGACACCGTGTACGGGATCGGCGCCGACGCTTTCGACAACGACGCGGTGAGCGCGCTGCTGGCCGCCAAGGGCCGGGGCCGGGACATGCCCGTCGGGGTGCTGGTCGGATCCTGGCACACGATCGACGGACTGGTCTACGCCGTGCCGCCGGCGGCACGTGAACTCATCCAGGCGTTCTGGCCCGGCGCGCTGAGCCTGGTGGTGCGGCATGCGCCGTCGCTGCAGTGGGACCTGGGCAACTCGGCAGGGACCGTGATGCTGCGGATGCCGCTGCACCCGGTGGCCATCGAGCTGCTGCGCGAGGTCGGCCCGATGGCGGTGTCCAGCGCGAACATCTCCGGCAACCCCGCGGCGGTGACCGCCCAGGACGCCCGCACCCAGCTGGGGGAGCGGGTCGAGGTCTACCTCGACGCCGGTCCGTCACCGCGGGGCGCGGCGTCGACGATCGTCGACCTCACCGGCGCGAGCCCCCGCGTGCTGCGCGAGGGTCCGGTCGGCGTCGACGAGATCGCCAAGGTGCTCGGCGTCGAAGCCGAAACACTCGGCTGACGCCGGACGCCCACGCTCAGCTTCGTCGCGTACGGTTCTCCGAGTGGTGAGCGAAGTGGTGCCGGTACTGACCTCCCAGGTCGCTGCGCACCTGCCCGCCCAAACGCTGGCGCTGTCCGACCGCGGTGCCGGCGTCCCGCTGCGCGAGCTCGCACTGGTCGGTCTGACGGCCGCGATCATCACCTACTTCGCCACCGGCTGGTGCCGCGTGCTGGCCACCCGCGTCGGCGCGGTCGCCTACCCCCGCGAGCGCGATGTGCACCTGCAACCGACCCCGCGGATGGGCGGGCTGGCCATGTACGTCGGGGTGGCCTTCGCGATCCTGCTGGCCTCCCAGCTGCCGGCGCTCAACCGCGGTTTCGTGTACTCGACGGGGATGCCTGCCGTCGTGGTGGCGGGCGGACTCATCATGTTCGTCGGGCTGATCGACGATCGGTGGGGCCTGGACGCCTTGACCAAATTCGCCGGCCAGATCACCGCCGCCAGCGTGCTGGTGACGATGGGGGTGGCGTGGAGCGTGCTCTACATCCCCATCGGCGGGGTGGGCACGCTGGTGCTCGACCAGGTCACCTCGATCCTGCTCACGCTCGCGCTGACGGTGTCGATCGTCAACGCGATGAACTTCATCGACGGCCTCGACGGGCTGGCGGCCGGGCTGGGCCTGATCACCGCCCTGGCCATCTGCATCTTCTCCATCGGACTGCTGCGCGACCACGGTGGCGATGTGCTGTTCTACCCGCCGGCGATGATCTCGGTGGTGTTGGCCGGCGCCTGCCTGGGCTTCCTGCCGCACAACTTCCACCGCGCCAAGATCTTCATGGGTGACTCCGGTTCGATGCTGATCGGGTTGATGCTGGCCGCCGCCTCGACCACCGCGGCGGGACCGATCTCGCAGAACGCGTACGGGGCCCGCGACGTGTTCGCCCTGCTGTCGCCCTTCCTGCTGGTGGTCGCGGTGATGTTCGTTCCGGCGCTGGACACCCTGCTGGCGATCGTGCGCCGGACCCGGAAAGGGTTGAGTCCGTTCAGTCCGGACAAGATGCACCTCCACCACCGTTTGCTGCAGATCGGTCACTCGCATCGACGGGTGGTTTTGCTGATCTACCTGTGGGTCGGCATCGTCGCGTTCGGCGCGGCCAGCACGACGTTCTTCGACCCGCGGTACACCGGCGTGGTCATGCTGGCGGCCATCGTGGTCGCCGGAATCGTCACCTTGATACCGCTGCTCCGGCGACGGGAACAGTCCGCCGACTGACCATCCGGAGAGGTGGTACGACGGACTTACGACAAAAAGTAGTAGGCCTGTTTTTGGGCCTCCTACCTTGTGGTACGGTTCTGCGCATAACCCGAAAAACCTCACGGGTTGCCGGCCCGGCCCATCGGTCGCAAGACCGCTCGGCGCCGATACACGACCGACTGTATGACCGAAAACAGGGAGCTACCCCTTGGGTGATTCCAGCGCGCCCGTCGCCCTCCGATACGCTCGGCGGGCACGCACAGGAGTTTTGCAGGACCGATGAGTAACGCCCTCGACGACGCGGGATTGAGGTGAACCAGGTGACGACGCCAGCGCAGGATGCGCCGTTGGTGTTTCCCTCCGTGGCTTTCCGTCCGTTGCGTCTGTTCGTCGTCTGCGTCGTGCTCACGGCTCTCGCCATTCTCGCCGCCGGATTCACCGGCCACATCTTCTTCGGCGTTTTCTTCGGCGTCGGTCTCGGTCTGGGTTTGCTCAACGCGCTGCTGGTGCGCCGCGCGGTCGAGTCGATCACGGCAGAGGACCACCCACTCAAGAAGAAAATGGCCATAAACTCCGCGACGCGGCTGTTGGTGATCACCGCCGTCGCGCTGGCAATCGCAATCGTCTTCAAGGCACATGGCGGGATTGCCGTCCTGTTCGGCTTGGCGATCTTCCAGGCACTGCTGGTGCTGTCCACCAGCCTTCCGGTGCTGAAGAAGATCCGTAAAGACGGGCTCGACGTGCAAGCCACCGCCGGCACTCCTGGCACGGAACCGAAGGATTGAGCAGACACAGATGACTGAGATCGTTCTCGCCGCAGAGGGCGCCGAAGGAGGCGGCGGCGCCGCCATCCACGTCGGGCATCACACCATGGTGTTCGAGTGGCTGGGCATGACGTTCAACGGCGACACCATCCTGGCGACCGCCATCACGGCCGTCATCATCATCGGGCTGGCCTTCTTCCTGAAGTCCAAGGTCACCTCGACCGACGTGCCCGGTGGTGTGCAGCTGTTCTGGGAGGCGCTGACCATCCAGATGCGCCAGCAGATCGAGGGCTCGATCGGCATGAAGATCGCCCCCTTCGTGCTGCCGCTGTCCATCGCGCTGTTCGCCTTCATCCTGATCTCGAACTGGCTGGCGGTGCTGCCGCTGCAGTACGGCGGTCCGGACGGTGCGGCCGCCGAGTGGTACAAGCCGCCGGCCTCCGACATCAACTTCGTGCTGGCGCTCGCGCTGTTCGTGTTCGTCTGCTACCACGCCGCCGGCTTCTGGCGGCGCGGCCTGGTCGGCCACCCGATCAAGGTGCTCAAGGGCCACGTCAGCATCCTGGCGCCGATCAACATCGTCGAGGAACTGGCCAAGCCGATCTCGCTGGCACTGCGACTCTTCGGCAACATCTTCGCCGGCGGCATCCTGGTGGCACTGATCGCGATGTTCCCCTGGTACATCCAGTGGGCACCCAACGCCATCTGGAAAACCTTCGACCTCTTCGTCGGCCTCATCCAGGCCTTCATCTTCGCGCTGCTGACGATCCTGTACTTCAGCCAGTCGATGGAGCTGGACCACGATGACGAGAACGCTCACCACTAATTAACCCGTACGACCAGCAGTCCTGGTGGCACCGCCACCAGCTATCAAGGAGGAAATAGGAATGGATGCAAACGCCCTCATCACGGCGGGTGCGCTGATCGGCGGCGGCCTGATCATGGGTGGCGGCGCGATCGGCGCCGGTATCGGTGACGGTATCGCCGGTAACGCGCTGATCTCCGGCATCGCCCGGCAGCCCGAGGCCCAGGGCCGGCTGTTCACCCCGTTCTTCATCACCGTCGGTCTGGTCGAAGCCGCGTACTTCATCAACCTGGCCTTCATGGCGCTGTTCGTCTTCGCCACCCCGGCGTACTCGGGCTAGTAATCCGCAAGCATGGGTGCACTCGATACGACCGTCCTGACGGACGGCATCACCATCCTGGCGTCCAGCCAGGCAGCCGAAGAAGGCGGCGGCGGGGGCAACAACTTCCTGCTCCCCAACGGCACCTTCTTCGCCGTGCTGATCATCTTCCTGATCGTGCTGGGCGTGATCTGGAAATGGGTTGTGCCGCCGGTCAGCAAGGTCCTCGCCGAGCGGGAAGCCATGCTGGCCAAGACGGCCGCGGACAGCCGTAAGTCGGCCGAACAGGTTGCGGCCGCGCAAGCCGAATACGACCAGGCGATGGCCAACGCCCGTACCGAAGCCTCCGCGATCCGCGACGAGGCCAGGACGGCAGGCCGACAGGTCGTGGACGCCAAGCGGGCCGAAGCCAGCGGTGAGGTGGCCGAGACCGTACGCCAGGCCAATGACGAACTGGCTCAACAGGGTTCGGCCACCCAGGGGCAGCTGGCTTCCTCGGTCGACGCGCTGTCGGCCACCCTCGCCAGCCGCATCCTCGGCGTCGACGTGAATTCGGGACGGAACAAGTAGATGTCGATTTTCATCGGACAGCTGATCGGCTTCGCCGTGATCGCCTACATCCTGTGGCGCTATGTGGTGCCGCCGGTGAAGACGCTCATGGCAAAGCAGCAGGAAGCCGTTCGCACCGCTCTGGCTGAGAGTGCGGAGGCAGCGCGCAGGCTCGCCGACGCCGACGCCATGCATGCCAAGGCGCTGGCCGATGCCCGCGCGGAGTCCTCCAAGGTCACCGAGGAGGCCCGGCAGGACTCCGTGCGGATCACCGCGTCGCTCACCGAGCAGGCGGGTGTCGACGCGGAGCGGATCAAGGCCCAGGGTGCACAGCAGATCCAGCTGGCTCGTCAGCAGCTGGTCCGCCAGCTGCGGCACGGTCTCGGAGACGAAGCCGTGCAGAAGGCCGCCGAGCTGGTGCGCGCCCACGTCGCCGATCCGGCGGCACAGGCTTCCACCGTGGACCGCTTCCTGGCCGACCTCAGCGCCATGGCGCCGTCCACCGCCGTGATCGACACCGCGGCAACGGGCAGCCTGCGGGCGGCGAGCCGGGCGGCCGTCGCGACGCTGACCGATGAATTCGACACGGTGGCAGCGGGTCTGGACGCCGATGGTCTCACCACCCTGGCCGCCGATCTGGCGTCGGTGGCCCGCCTGCTGGTCGCCCAGAACACGCTCAACAAACATCTGGCCGAGCCGACCGACTCGGCCGAGCCGAAGGTCCGGCTGGTCGAGCGGCTGCTCGGCGGCAAGATCGGTGAGCCGGCCCTCGGGCTGGTCCGCACCGCCGTGTCGCAGCGGTGGTCGGCCGAGGCCGACCTGGTGAACGGCATCGAGTACACGGCGCGGCTGGCGCTGCTGCAGCGCGCGCAGGTGGCCGGCGAGGTCGACGACGTCGAGGACCAGCTGTTCCGGTTCGGCCGCGTCCTGGATTCGCAGCCGCGACTGAGCGCCCTGCTCAGCGACTACACCACCCCGGCCGAGGGTCGAATCGCCCTGTTGGACAAGGTGCTTCCCGGCGCGAACCAGACGGCCAAGGCCCTGCTGGCGCAGACCGTCGGACTGCTGCGCGGCGAACGTGCCGACGAGGCCGTCCTCGATCTGGCCGAGCTCGCCGTCGCCCGCCGCGGCGAGATCGTCGCCCACGTGTCGGCCGCCGCGGAGCTGACCGCGGCCCAGCACGCGCGGCTGACCGAGGTGCTCACCCGCATCTACGGCCACCCGGTCGCCATCCAGCTGCACGTCGACCCGACCCTGCTCGGCGGTCTGACCATCGCCGTCGGCGACGAGGTGATCGACGGCTCCATCGCATCACGACTGGCTGCCGCCGAAACCGGCCTGCCGGATTGACGAGCGCTTGCGCACCCCACGAACCACCCCGAAGAACTAGGTAGGAAGACGAAAAACCATGGCAGAGTTGACAATCTCGGCTGCTGATATCGAAGGTGCCATCGAGGACTACGTATCCTCGTTTTCCGCCGACACCGAGCGCGAAGAGATCGGCACCGTCGTCGACGCCGGTGACGGCATCGCCCACGTCGAGGGTCTGCCCTCGGTCATGACCCAGGAACTGCTCGAGTTCCCGGGCGGTGTGCTCGGCGTGGCCCTGAACCTCGACGAGCACAGCGTCGGTGCCGTCATCCTCGGCGAGTTCGAGAAGATCGAAGAAGGCCAGCAGGTCAAGCGGACCGGCGAGGTGCTCTCGGTGCCCGTCGGTGACGCCTTCCTGGGCCGCGTCGTCAACCCGCTCGGTCAGCCCATCGACGGCCAGGGCGACATCACCGCCGACACCCGCCGCGCCCTCGAGCTGCAGGCCCCGTCCGTGGTGCAGCGCCAGGGCGTCGGCGAGCCGCTGCAGACCGGTATCAAGGCCATCGACGCCATGACCCCGATCGGCCGCGGCCAGCGCCAGCTGATCATCGGTGACCGCAAGACCGGCAAGACCGCCGTCTGCGTCGACACCATCCTCAACCAGCGTGAGGCCTGGGAGACCGGAGACCCCAAGCAGCAGGTGCGTTGCGTGTACGTCGCCGTCGGCCAGAAGGGCACCACCATCGCCAGCGTGAAGCGCGCGCTGGAAGAGGGTGGCGCGATGGAGTACACCACCATCGTCGCGGCCCCCGCCTCCGATCCGGCCGGCTTCAAATGGCTTGCGCCCTACACCGGCTCGGCCATCGGCCAGCACTGGATGTACGACGGCAAGCACGTGCTGATCGTCTTCGACGACCTCACCAAGCAGGCCGAGGCCTACCGCGCCATCTCGCTGCTGCTGCGCCGCCCGCCGGGTCGCGAGGCCTACCCGGGTGACGTCTTCTACCTGCACTCCCGTCTGCTGGAGCGTTGCGCGAAGCTGTCCGACGAGCTCGGCGGTGGCTCGATGACCGGTCTGCCGATCATCGAGACCAAGGCCAACGACATCTCGGCCTACATCCCGACCAACGTCATCTCGATCACCGACGGCCAGTGCTTCCTGGAGTCCGACCTGTTCAACCAGGGTGTGCGGCCGGCCGTCAACGTCGGTGTGTCGGTGTCCCGCGTCGGTGGCGCCGCCCAGATCAAGGCCATGAAAGAGGTGGCCGGCTCGCTGCGTCTGGATCTGTCGCAGTACCGCGAGCTGGAGGCGTTCGCCGCTTTCGCCTCCGATCTGGACGCCGCTTCCAAGGCGCAGCTGGACCGCGGTGTCCGCCTCGTCGAGCTGCTCAAGCAGCCCCAGTACAGCCCGCTGTCGGTCGAGGACCAGGTGGTGTCGATCTTCCTGGGTACCCAGGGCCACCTGGATTCGGTTCCCGCCGAAGACGTCTCGCGTTTCGTCGACGAGCTGCTGGAGCACGTGAAGGCCAGCCACTCCGACATCCTGACCGGGATCAAGGACACCAAGAAGCTCTCCGAGGAGAACGAGGAGAAGCTGGTCTCGGTGATCAACGAGTTCAAGAAGGGCTTCTCCGCTTCCGACGGCAGCTCCGTGGTGGTCAAGGAAGCCGACGCGGAAGCACTGGACCCCGAGGACCTGGAGAAGGAATCGGTCAAGGTCCGCAAGCCTGCTCCCAAGAAGGCCTAGGTAACACATGGCAGCCACACTGCGCGAGCTACGCGGACGTATCCGCTCCGCCGGGTCGATCAAGAAGATCACCAAGGCCCAGGAGCTGATCGCCACGTCGCGAATCGCCAAGGCGCAGGCCCGGGTCGAAGCGGCCCGGCCCTACGCCACCGAGATCACCAACATGCTCACCGAGCTTGCCGGGGCCAGCGCGCTGGACCACCCGCTGCTCGTCGAGCGGGAGAGCCCCAAGCGGGCCGGTGTCCTGGTGGTGTCCTCGGACCGCGGACTGTGCGGTGGCTACAACGCCAACGTGCTGCGCCGGGCCGAGGAGCTGTTCTCGCTGCTGCGCGACGAGGGCAAGAATCCGGTGCTGTACGTCGTCGGCCGAAAGGCGCTGGGCTACTACAGCTTCCGTCAGCGCGCCGTGACCGAGTCGTGGACCGGTTTCTCCGAGCGGCCCACCTACGAGAATGCCAAGGAGATCGCCGACACCCTGGTGGAGGCGTTCCTGTCCGGTGCCGACGACGACGGTGACGATCCGGGCGCCGACGGCATCCTCGGCGTCGACGAACTGCACATCGTGTCCACCGAGTTCCGTTCCATGCTGGCGCAGACCGCCGTGGCCCTGCGGATCGCACCGATGGTGGTCGAGTACGTCGGCGAGGCCGAGACCGGTCCGCACACGCTGTACTCGTTCGAGCCGAACGCCGAGACACTGTTCGACGCGTTGCTGCCCCGCTACATCGCCACCCGCGTGTACGCGGCGCTGCTGGAGGCGGCGGCTTCGGAGTCGGCTTCGCGTCGGCGCGCCATGAAGTCGGCCACCGACAACGCCGACGATCTGATCAAGGCGCTCACGCTGGCGGCCAACCGCGAGCGCCAGGCCCAGATCACTCAGGAAATCAGCGAAATCGTCGGCGGCGCCAACGCGCTGGCCGACGCGCGCTAGCCGGATCAACTACAGAAGCCCCGTAGGAAGCGAAGAAGAGAAATGACTGCTACCGCAGAGAAGACCACGACGGGTCGGGTCGTTCGCATCACCGGTCCGGTGGTGGACATCGAGTTCCCGCGTGGCGCCGTGCCCGAACTGTTCAACGCGCTGCACGCCGACATCAGCTACGGCGCCCTGGCCAAGACCCTGACGCTCGAAGTGGCGCAGCACCTCGGTGACAACCTGGTGCGCACCATCTCGATGCAGCCCACCGACGGTCTGGTGCGCGGCACCGAGGTCACCGACACCGGTGCCTCGATCTCCGTGCCGGTCGGTGACGGCGTCAAGGGCCACGTGTTCAACGCCCTGGGTGACTGCCTGGACGAGCCCGGCTACGGCAAGGACTTCCAGCACTGGTCCATCCACCGCAAGCCGCCGGCCTTCGCCGACCTGGAGCCCCGCACCGAGATGCTGGAGACCGGTCTGAAGGTCGTCGACCTGCTCACCCCGTACGTGCGTGGTGGCAAGATCGCCCTGTTCGGTGGTGCCGGCGTCGGCAAGACCGTGCTGATCCAGGAGATGATCAACCGCATCGCCCGCAACTTCGGTGGCACCTCGGTGTTCGCCGGCGTCGGGGAGCGCACCCGTGAGGGTAACGACCTGTGGGTCGAGCTCGCGGATGCCAACGTGCTCAAGGACACCGCCCTGGTGTTCGGTCAGATGGACGAGCCGCCGGGCACCCGTATGCGCGTGGCCCTGTCGGCGCTGACCATGGCGGAGTACTTCCGCGATGAGCAGAACCAGGACGTGCTGTTGTTCATCGACAACATCTTCCGGTTCACCCAGGCCGGTTCGGAGGTGTCGACGCTGCTCGGCCGTATGCCGTCCGCCGTGGGTTACCAGCCGACGCTGGCCGACGAGATGGGTGAGCTGCAGGAGCGCATCACCTCGACCCGTGGTCGCTCGATCACCTCGATGCAGGCCGTGTACGTGCCCGCCGACGACTACACCGACCCGGCTCCGGCGACCACCTTCGCCCACCTGGATGCCACCACCGAGCTCTCTCGTGCGGTGTTCTCCAAGGGCATCTTCCCCGCGGTGGATCCGCTGGCCTCGTCCTCGACGATCCTGCACCCCAGCGTGGTCGGCGACGAGCACTACCGCGTCGCCCAGGAAGTCATCCGGATCCTGCAGCGCTACAAGGACCTTCAGGACATCATCGCGATCCTCGGTATCGACGAGCTCTCCGAAGAGGACAAGGTCCTGGTGTACCGCGCCCGCAAGATCGAGCGCTTCCTGAGCCAGAACATGATGGCCGCCGAGCAGTTCACCGGTCAGCCGGGTTCGACCGTGCCGCTCAAGGAGACCATCGAGGCCTTCGACAAGCTGGCCAAGGGCGAGTTCGACCACCTGCCCGAGCAGGCGTTCTTCCTCATCGGTGGTCTCGACGACCTGGCGAAGAAGGCCGAAAGCCTCGGCGCCAAGCTGTGATTGCCCGACTGACTACACGAAAGGTGGTGTGGCATGGCTGAATTGGACGTCGAGATCGTCGCAGTCGAGCGCGCACTGTGGTCGGGTAAGGCGACGTTCGTGTTCACCCGCACCACCGCGGGCGAGATCGGCATCCTGCCGCGGCACATCCCGCTGGTGGCACAGTTGGTCGACGACGCGATGGTCCGGGTGGAGCGCGAGGGCGAGGACGATCTGCGGATCGCGATCGACGGCGGCTTCCTGTCGGTGACGGAGAACGGCGTCAGCATCCTGGTCGAGAACGCCCAGTTCGAGTCGGAAGTCGATGCCGACGCCGCCAAGCGGGATTCGGAATCCGATGATCCCGCGAAGGCCGCATGGGGGCGCGCCCGCCTTCGCGCCGTCGGACAACTCGACTAGAGGTTCCCTGTCGATGAGCGCGGTCATGTGGATCATGGTCGCGCTCATCGGCGTCTTGGCGGTGGCCGTCGTCGCGCTGGTGTACCGGTTGTGGAAGCTGCGTCAGGTCGGCGGCACCGCGGCGATCCTGCGTGACTACCCCGCGGCCGGCGGCCAGGGTTGGCGGCACGGTGTGATGCGTTATCGGGGCGGCGAAGCCGGTTTCTACCGGCTCTCGAGCATCCGCTGGTGGCCCGACCGGCGGTTGAGCCGGCTGGCGCTGGAGGTGGTGGGCCGTCGTTCACCCCGCGGGGACGAGTTCGACATCATGACCCGCGAGATCGTGATCTTGGAACTGCGCGATTCCGGCCACGGCTACGAGGTGGCCCTCGACCGGGGTGCGCTGACCGCGTTCACCTCGTGGGTGGAGTCTCGCCCGTCGCGCCGTTCGCGGCGGCGCACCGGCTGATCAGGCGCCGGCGTCGTCCTTCTTCCCACCACCGGGCTGCCACAGCACGTCACCGTCCGGATTGGCCACCCGCGACAGGATGAACAGCAGATCCGAGAGCCGGTTGAGGTATTTCGCCGGCAGCACGCTCACCAGGTCGCCGTACTGATCGACCGCCGCCCAGGCCGACCGCTCGGCGCGCCGCGTCACCGTGCGGGCGACGTGCAGCAGGGCCGAGAGCGCGGTCCCGCCCGGCAGGATGAACGAATTCAGCGGTGCCAGGCTTTCGTTGAACTGATCGCACCACGTTTCCAGGCGATCGATGTAGTCCTGCGAGATGCGCAGCGGCGGGTACTGCGGATTCTCGGCAACCGGCGTGGACAGATCGGCGCCGGCGTCGAAGAGATCGTTCTGGATCTGGCGGAGAACCCCGCCGAGCGCGGGGTCCGGGTTGCCGAGCGCGATGGCCACGCCGATGGCGGCATTGGCCTCGTCGCAGTCGGCGTAGGCCTGCAATCGCGCGTCGTTCTTGGAGACGCGACTGAAATCACTCAGTCCGGTGCTCCCGTCGTCACCGGTCCGGGTATAAATGCGGGTCAGGTGCACGGCCATAGTTGAACGGTACCGGTCACAGCGGCATTGCAACCTGGCCAGGCGTTCTGAATCTGGCCCGCCGTCTGCTTACACTGACCCGCGTGAGCGAGCGTTTCGTGGTGACCGGTGGAAACCGGTTATCAGGCGAAGTCGCGGTCGGGGGAGCCAAGAACAGCGTCCTCAAGTTGATGGCAGCCGCGCTGCTGGCCGAGGGCACCAGCACCATCACGAACTGTCCGGACATCCTGGATGTGCCGTTGATGGCGGAGGTGCTCCGAGGGCTGGGAGCGACGGTCGAACTGGACGGTTCCACCGTCCGGATCACGTCTCCGGACGAGCCGAAATACGACGCCGATTTCGCCGCAGTCAGACAGTTCCGTGCCTCGGTATGTGTGCTCGGTCCGTTGGTGGGGCGCGGTAAGCGGGCGAAGGTGGCGTTGCCCGGTGGCGACGCGATCGGTTCCCGGCCGCTGGACATGCACCAGTCGGGGCTGCGCCAACTCGGTGCGCGCTGCAATATCGAGCACGGCTGCGTGGTGGCCGAGGCGGACCATCTGCGGGGCGCCGAGATCCAGCTGGAGTTCCCGTCCGTCGGCGCCACCGAGAACATCCTGATGGCCGCGGTGCTGGCCGAGGGTGTGACGACGATCCACAACGTCGCGCGTGAGCCCGATGTGGTGGATCTGTGCGACATGCTCAACCAGATGGGTGCTCAGGTGCAGGGCGCCGGCTCGTCCACTTTGACCATCACCGGCGTCGACCGGCTCTATCCGACCGAACACCGGGTCATCGGTGACCGCATCGTCGCCGCGACCTGGGGGATCGCCGCGGCGATGACGCGCGGTGACATCTCGGTGACCGGCGTGGATCCCGCGCATCTGCAGTTGGTGCTGCACAAGCTGCACGACGCGGGTGCGACGGTCACCCAGCACGACAACGGCTTCCGGGTGGTGCAGTACGAGCGGCCCAAGGCGGTCAACGTCGCGACCCTGCCGTTCCCGGGTTTCCCGACGGACCTGCAGCCGATGGCGATCGGGCTGGCGTGCGTGGCGGACGGGACCTCGATGATCACCGAGAACGTGTTCGAGGCGCGGTTCCGCTTCGTGGAGGAGATGATCCGGCTGGGGGCGGACGCGCGGACCGACGGGCACCACGCCGTGGTGCGTGGATTGCCGCAGTTGTCGAGCGCGCCGGTCTGGGCGTCCGATATCCGGGCCGGGGCGGGCCTGGTGCTCGCCGGCCTCGTCGCCGACGGCGACACCGAGGTGCACGACGTCTACCACATCGACCGGGGCTACCCGTTGTTCGTCGAGAACCTGGCCAGCCTGGGCGCGGAGATCGAGCGGGTAAGCTGATCTGAGACGGGCGTACCACCGTCAAAAGCCTCTGACCAGGGGATTTGACTTCGCAAGCGCCGTCGTCCTAATCTAGTCGAGTTGCTCCGGCAAGCCGGAGAGACAAAATCTTGACTCGCTGCCGCAGATAGTTTAAGCTGGCAGGGTTGCCCTGAAACGGGGAACAAGAGGCAAAGCAAGTCTGTTGTTTGAGAACTCAATAGTGTGTTTGGTGGTTTTTGTTTGTTGTTTTTTGCCATCTTGGTGGGGGACTCCCCGTCTTCCTGCCACATGAGATGGTTTGTTTTTTTGATGCCAGTTTTTGGTGTCTTTTGTTTGTGATCGGATTTTTCTGATTCGAATTCTGCCCTGGCCTGTGGGTTGGGGGGTTTTTGTTTGGAGAGTTTGATCCTGGCTCAGGACGAACGCTGGCGGCGTGCTTAACACATGCAAGTCGAACGGAAAGGCCCTTCGGGGTGCTCGAGTGGCGAACGGGTGAGTAACACGTGGGTGATCTGCCCTGCACTTTGGGATAAGCCTGGGAAACTGGGTCTAATACCGAATAGGACTCCGGCCTTCATGGGTTGGGGTGGAAAGCTTTTGCGGTGTGGGATGGGCCCGCGGCCTATCAGCTTGTTGGTGGGGTAATGGCCTACCAAGGCGACGACGGGTAGCCGGCCTGAGAGGGTGACCGGCCACACTGGGACTGAGATACGGCCCAGACTCCTACGGGAGGCAGCAGTGGGGAATATTGCACAATGGGCGCAAGCCTGATGCAGCGACGCCGCGTGAGGGATGACGGCCTTCGGGTTGTAAACCTCTTTCAGCACAGACGAAGCGCAAGTGACGGTATGTGCAGAAGAAGGACCGGCCAACTACGTGCCAGCAGCCGCGGTAATACGTAGGGTCCGAGCGTTGTCCGGAATTACTGGGCGTAAAGAGCTCGTAGGTGGTTTGTCGCGTTGTTCGTGAAAACTCACAGCTTAACTGTGGGCGTGCGGGCGATACGGGCAGACTGGAGTACTGCAGGGGAGACTGGAATTCCTGGTGTAGCGGTGGAATGCGCAGATATCAGGAGGAACACCGGTGGCGAAGGCGGGTCTCTGGGCAGTAACTGACGCTGAGGAGCGAAAGCGTGGGGAGCGAACAGGATTAGATACCCTGGTAGTCCACGCCGTAAACGGTGGGTACTAGGTGTGGGTTTCCTTCCTTGGGATCCGTGCCGTAGCTAACGCATTAAGTACCCCGCCTGGGGAGTACGGCCGCAAGGCTAAAACTCAAAGGAATTGACGGGGGCCCGCACAAGCGGCGGAGCATGTGGATTAATTCGATGCAACGCGAAGAACCTTACCTGGGTTTGACATGCACAGGACGCTGGTAGAGATATCAGTTCCCTTGTGGCCTGTGTGCAGGTGGTGCATGGCTGTCGTCAGCTCGTGTCGTGAGATGTTGGGTTAAGTCCCGCAACGAGCGCAACCCTTGTCCTATGTTGCCAGCGGGTTATGCCGGGGACTCGTAGGAGACTGCCGGGGTCAACTCGGAGGAAGGTGGGGATGACGTCAAGTCATCATGCCCCTTATGTCCAGGGCTTCACACATGCTACAATGGCCGGTACAAAGGGCTGCGATGCCGTGAGGTGGAGCGAATCCTTGTAAAGCCGGTCTCAGTTCGGATCGGGGTCTGCAACTCGACCCCGTGAAGTCGGAGTCGCTAGTAATCGCAGATCAGCAACGCTGCGGTGAATACGTTCCCGGGCCTTGTACACACCGCCCGTCACGTCATGAAAGTCGGTAACACCCGAAGCCGGTGGCCTAACCCCTTGTGGGAGGGAGCCGTCGAAGGTGGGATCGGCGATTGGGACGAAGTCGTAACAAGGTAGCCGTACCGGAAGGTGCGGCTGGATCACCTCCTTTCTAAGGAGCACCACGAGACCTGCGTCGGCCCCGTAAATTGCGGGATCAGCTGAGCGTCAGGCGATTCGTTGGATGGCTCGACCTCTGTAGTGGAGGCGGGTCTGGTGCAGCAACAAACTTTGATGAAACCGCCAGGCACACTATTGGGCTTTGAGACAACAGGCCCAGCGGGACCCTCGCTCTACGGAGATTGGGGTTGCCGGCCGTGCGTGTCCCGTTGGGGGCCAGGCGGTTGCTGTTGTCGCCCTGCTTTGGTGGTGGGGTGTGGTGTTTGATTTGTGGATAGTGGTTGCGAGCATCTCGCATACAGGAAGACTCCGGTCTCGTGAGAGGTTGGGGTGTTGTTGTGTGTGTTTGATGTGCAATTTCTTTTTTTCTTTTTCTGGTTTTTTGTGTTGTAAGTGTTTAAGGGCGCATGGTGGATGCCTTGGCATTAGGAGCCGATGAAGGACGTGGGAGGCTGCGATATGCCTCGGGGAGCTGCCAACCGAGCGTGGATCCGAGGATGTCCGAATGGGGAAACCCAGCACGAGTGATGTCGTGTTACCCAACGCTGAATATATAGGCGTTGGGGGGGAACGCGGGGAAGTGAAACATCTCAGTACCCGTAGGAAGAGAAAACAATTGTGATTCCGTGAGTAGTGGCGAGCGAAAGCGGAGGATGGCTAAACCGTATGCATGTGATACCCGGCGGGGGTTGTGTGTGCGGGGTTGTGGGGCGTTTCTTCTCAGCACCGCCGTGCTGGGCAGCAGTGATAAAGGTGTGTGTTAGTCGAAGTGGTCTTGGGATGGCCTGCCGTAGAGGGTGAGAGCCCCGTAGGTGAAAACATGCACTCTGTTGTGGAACTGTCCCCGAGTAGCAGCGGGCCCGTGAAATCTGCTGTGAATCTGCCGGGACCACCCGGTAAGCCTGAATACTTCCTGATGACCGATAGCGGATTAGTACCGTGAGGGAATGGTGAAAAGTACCCCGGGAGGGGAGTGAAATAGTACCTGAAACCGTGTGCCTACAATCCGTCAGAGCCCTCCTTTGTGGTGGGGTGATGGCGTGCCTTTTGAAGAATGAGCCTGCGAGTCAGGGACATGTCGCGAGGTTAACCCGGGTGGGGTAGCCGTAGCGAAAGCGAGTCTGAATAGGGCGTATCCAGTCAGTTGTGGCTGGTGTAGTGGTGTGTTCTGGACCCGAAGCGGAGTGATCTACCCATGGCCAGGGTGAAGCGCGGGTAAGACCGCGTGGAGGCCCGAACCCACTTAGGTTGAAGACTGAGGGGATGAGTTGTGGGTAGGGGTGAAAGGCCAATCAAACTCCGTGATAGCTGGTTCTCCCCGAAATGCATTTAGGTGCAGCGTTGCGTGTTTCTTGCCGGAGGTAGAGCTACTGGATGGCCGATGGGCCCTACTAGGTTACTGACGTCAGCCAAACTCCGAATGCCGGTAAGGGTAAGCGTGGCAGTGAGACGGCGGGGGATAAGCTCCGTGCGTCGAGAGGGAAACAGCCCAGATCGCCGGCTAAGGCCCCTAAGCGTGTGCTAAGTGGAAAAGGATGTGCAGTCGCGAAGACAACCAGGAGGTTGGCTTAGAAGCAGCCACCCTTGAAAGAGTGCGTAATAGCTCACTGGTCAAGTGATTGTGCGCCGATAATGTAGCGGGGCTCAAGCACACCGCCGAAGCCGCGGCAATACGTAAGTATTGGGTAGGGGAGCGTCCTGCACCCAGTGAAGCAGCCTGGTAATGGAGCTGTGGAGGGTGTGGGAGTGAGAATGCAGGCATGAGTAGCGATAAGGCAAGTGAGAACCTTGCCCGCCGAAAGACCAAGGGTTCCTGGGGCAGGCCAGTCCGCCCAGGGTGAGTCGGGACCTAAGGCGAGGCCGACAGGCGTAGTCGATGGACAACGGGTTGATATTCCCGTACCCGTGTGTGCGCGCCCATGATGAATCAGAGGTACTAACCACCCAAATGGTGGCCTATCCAATCCTTCGGGAGCGGAAAGTCGCCGGCTGCGTGGGACCTTCTCTGGTAGTAGTCAAGCGATGGGGTGACGCAGGAAGGTAGCCATACCAGTCAGTGGTAATACTGGGGCAAGCCTGTAGGGAGTTGGATAGGTAAATCCGTCCAACACGTATCCTGAGAGGTGATGCATAGCCGAGTGAGGCGAATTTGGTGATCCTATGCTGCCGAGAAAAGCCTCTAGCGAGCTCACACACGGCCCGTACCCCAAACCAACACAGGTGGTCAGGTAGAGAATACTAAGGCGTACGAGTGAACTATGGTTAAGGAACTCGGCAAAATGCCCCCGTAACTTCGGGAGAAGGGGGACCTCCTACTGTCAACACCCTTGCGGTGGGTAGCGGTGGGGGGTGGCACAAACCAGTGAGAAGCGACTGTTTACTAAAAACACAGGTCCGTGCGAAGTCGCAAGACGATGTATACGGACTGACGCCTGCCCGGTGCTGGAAGGTTAAGAGGACCCGTTAACCCTTCGGGGTGAAGCGGAGAATTTAAGCCCCAGTAAACGGCGGTGGTAACTATAACCATCCTAAGGTAGCGAAATTCCTTGTCGGGTAAGTTCCGACCTGCACGAATGGCGTAACGACTTCTCAACTGTCTCAACCATAGACTCGGCGAAATTGCACTACGAGTAAAGATGCTCGTTACGCGCGGCAGGACGAAAAGACCCCGGGACCTTCACTACAACTTGGTATTGGTGCTCGGTTCGGTTTGTGTAGGATAGGTGGGAGACTGTGAAGCGGCCACGCCAGTGGTTGTGGAGTCGTTGTTGAAATACCACTCTGACCGTATTGGGCCTCTAACCTCGAACCGTCTATCCGGTTCAGGAACAGTGCCTGGTGGGTAGTTTAACTGGGGCGGTTGCCTCCTAAAATGTAACGGAGGCGCCCAAAGGTTCCCTCAACCTGGATGGCAATCAGGTGTTGAGTGTAAGTGCACAAGGGAGCTTGACTGCGAGACGGACATGTCGAGCAGGGACGAAAGTCGGGACTAGTGATCCGGCACCTCTGAGTGGAAGGGGTGTCGCTCAACGGATAAAAGGTACCCCGGGGATAACAGGCTGATCTTCCCCAAGAGTCCATATCGACGGGATGGTTTGGCACCTCGATGTCGGCTCGTCGCATCCTGGGGCTGGAGCAGGTCCCAAGGGTTGGGCTGTTCGCCCATTAAAGCGGCACGCGAGCTGGGTTTAGAACGTCGTGAGACAGTTCGGTCTCTATCCGCCGCGCGCGTCAGAAGCTTGAGGAAACCTGTCCCTAGTACGAGAGGACCGGGACGGACGAACCTCTGGTTTACCAGTTGTCCCACCAGGGGCACGGCTGGATAGCCACGTTCGGACAGGATAACCGCTGAAAGCATCTAAGCGGGAAACCTCTTCCAAGACCAGGCTTCTCACCCTCTAGGAGGGATAAGGCCCCCCGCAGACCACGGGATTGATAGACCAGACCTACACACCTAGTAATAGGTTCAGGGAACTGGCACTAACCGGCCGAAAACTTACACACACCCACCCACGGGCGGGTAACAAAAAATGTGTAAGAAAACAAAGAAATGACGCACACCGCGCTCGCAACCACATCCACATGTTTGGACACGTGAAACCAGCAATGGTTTCCCGCACCCCACCACCAAAACACCAAAGATTTCCCCCCACCAAAACACTGGGGGTCACTGAAAAAGTGAATAGAGTTACGGCGGCCATAGCGGCAGGGAAACGCCCGGTCCCATCCCGAACCCGGAAGCTAAGCCTACCAGCGCCGATGATACTACCCACACGGGTGGAAAAGTAGGACACCGCCGAACACACATTAGAATTACCCCCCACGATTATGTGGGGGGTAATTCTATATCCGGACCCATTTGCGAGTCGCTGCGAATTCGGGCGACTGTCGCGATTCGCCGGCACCCGGCTATCCTTTTCCGGGACAGGTGATCGACCAGGAAGGCCAGCGTGGCGCAGGACAGGCAGGGTGGCAGCGGTGAACGGCGTCCGCGTCGTACCGACGGCGGGCCACGACGGAACTTCCGGGACCGTCCCAACGCACCGCAGGACTCTTCCGACAGTGACGCCCGGCGATCCTCCGGCCCGCCGATCCCGAAAGAGATCGAGGCCAAACAGTTGTCGCCGGAGATCCGCAGTGAGCTGATCACGCTGGACAAGTCGACCGCCGACGTGGTGGCGCGGCATCTGGTCGCGGCCGGTGAACTGCTCGAGGACGATCCCGAGGCGGCACTGGCCCATGCCCGCGCTGCCCGCGCCCGGTCCGGACGCATCGCCGCCGTCCGAGAGGCCGTCGGCATCGCCGCCTACTACTGCGGCGACTGGGCGCAGGCCCTGGCCGAGTTGCGCGCCGCCCGCCGGATGGGCAGCAAGTCCTCGCTGTTGCCGCTGATCGCCGACTGCGAACGCGGTGTCGGCCGGCCCGAGCGCGCCATCGAACTGGCCCGCACCCCCGAAGCCGAAAAGCTCACCGGTGACGATGCCGACGAGCTGCGCATCGTGGTGGCCGGCGCCCGCTCCGACCTGGGACAGCACGAACAAGCCCTGGCCGTGCTGGCCAGCCCGCCGCTGGATCCGACCAGAATCGGGCAGACCAGTGCCCGGCTGTACTACGCGTACGCCGAGACGCTGCTGGCGCTGGGCCGGACCGAGGACGCGGTGCAGGCATTCATCAACGCGGCAGCCGCCGACGTCGACGGCGTCACCGACGCCGAAGAGCGCCTCACCGAGCTGACCTGAGATGGCCACGCTCGTACAGGAGCATGACTGCCTGCTCCTGGATTTGGACGGCACCGTCTTCCGCGGTCACGAACCCACCACCGGAGCGGTCGAAAGCCTGGCCGAGGTGCGGCCGCGGGCACTGTTCGTCACCAACAACGCCTCCCGTTCGGCGGCCGAGGTCGCTGCCCATCTGCGCGAATTGGGCTTCGCCGCCGGAGCCGACGACGTGGTCACCAGCGCCCAGAGCGCGGCGCGGCTACTGGCCGCCCAATTGCCGGCCGGGGCTGCCGTCCTGATCGTCGGGACCGACTCGCTGGCCGCCGAGATCGCGGGCGTGGGCCTGCGCCCGGTCCGCACGGTGGCCGAGAACCCCGTCGCGGTGGTCCAGGGGCATTCCCCGTCCACCGGATGGAGCGATCTGGCCGAGGCCGCGCTGGCCATCCGCGCCGGCGCCATCTGGGTGGCCGCCAACGTCGACCGCACGCTACCGTCCGAGCGGGGACTGCTGCCGGGCAACGGCTCCATGGTCGCGGCGCTGCGATCGGCCACCGACCAGGAACCCCAGGTCGCCGGCAAGCCGGCCCCCACCCTGCTCAACGACGCACTGGCACGCGGCACCTTCGGTGCGCCGCTGGTGATCGGGGATCGCCTCGACACCGATATCGAAGGCGCCAATGCCGCCGGCCTGCCCAGCCTGATGGTGCTCACCGGCGTGAACACCGCCGCGGACATGGTGCATGCCGTCCCGGCGCAGCGCCCGGTGTTCGTGGCCCCGGACCTGCGGTCACTGCACACCGACGGCCAGGCGCTGCGGATCGCACCGCATCCGGCCTGGCGGGTCGACGGTGACGGGCCCAGGCTCACGGTCCGGGCGACCGGCGCGCAGGCCACCGATGAGCTGAGCGTGGTGCGCGCCCTGGCGCACGCCGCGTGGGCCGCCGGTGGCGCCAACGGCCGGTTGGAGATCGCGCCAGGTGACGACACGGCCCGTGCCGCACTACAACGCTGGGCGCTGCTGAGCTGACCGGATCGGCTAGCGTGATCTCCTGACATGAGTACCGATCCCGAGCAGATCCGCTCCGATATCGAGGAGCTGCTGGCCGGCCTGCCCGACACCACAGCGGGCGATGTCGAGCCGGCCGATATCGAGGCCGTCGCCGTGCGCCTCGAGCAGGCGCACGACCTGCTGGTGCGCGCCCTGGAATCGGTGGAAGGCTCCGGCATACTGCAGGGCGACGCGATCGCGGAGAATTGAACCGATGACACGGCGGGCACGGGTGGACGCCGAGCTGGTGCGACGCGGACTGGCCCGATCGCGCCAGCAGGCGGCCGAGCTGATCGACGCCGGCTTGGTGCGCATCGACGGGATGCCTGCCGTCAAGCCGGCCACCGCGGTGTCGGTCGATGCCGCGCTTACCGTCACCGCCGTCGAACGGACCTGGGTGTCCCGCGGGGCGCACAAGTTGATCGGCGCACTCGATGCCTTCGGGGTTCCCGTCCAAGGCCGGCGCTGTCTGGACGCCGGGGCGTCAACCGGTGGTTTCACCGAGGTGCTGCTGGACCGCGGCGCAGCACACGTCGTCGCCGCCGATGTCGGTTACGGCCAGTTGGCCTGGTCGGTGCGCTCCGACGACCGGGTGGCCGTGCTGGAACGCACCAATGTGCGGGAGCTGACGCCCGAAGCCATCGGCGGTGTCGTCGACCTGGTGGTCGCCGATCTGTCCTTCATCTCACTGACGACCGTGCTGCCCGCGCTGACCGCCTGCGCGTCGGCCGACGCGGATATCGTGCCGATGGTGAAACCGCAATTCGAGGTCGGCAAGGACCGGGTGGGCGCCGGCGGGGTGGTGTCCGATCCCGCGCTGCGCGCCGACGCCGTGCTCGGAGTTGCCCAGCGGGCCGGCGAATTGCATTGGCATACCGTCGATGTCACGGCCAGCCCACTGCCGGGCCCGTCGGGTAACGTCGAGTTCTTCCTCTGGTTGCGCGCAACCACCGACCACCCGCTGCAGGGTGACGCACTCCAGCGCGCGATAGCCCGCGCCATCGACGAAGGACCGCAATGACCAGCGAACGCACCGTCCTGGTGGTCGTGCACACCGGCCGCGACGAAGCCACCGACACCGCCCGCCGCGTCGAGAAGGTGCTCGGCGACCACGGCATCGGGCTGCGGGTGCTGACGGCCGAAGCCGTCGACCGGGGTGCGCTGCACCTCGATCCCGACGACATGCGCGCCCTCGGGATCGACATCGAGGTCGTCGATCCCGACGAGCGCGCCGCCGAAGGCTGCGAGGTGGTGCTCGCCCTGGGTGGCGACGGCACGTTCCTGCGGGCGGCCGAGCTCGCGCGCAACGTCGAGATCCCGGTGCTGGGAATCAATCTGGGCCGCATCGGGTTCCTGGCCGAAGCCGAGACCGAGGTGCTCGACAGTGTTCTGGAGAACGTCATCAACCGCAATTACCGCGTCGAGAATCGGATGACGCTGGACGTGGTGGTCCGCGAGGGCGGCAAGATCCGGGACCGCGGTTGGGCGCTGAACGAGGCCAGCTTGGAGAAGGGGCCGCGGTTGGGCGTCCTGGGCGTCGTGCTCGAGGTCGACGGCCGGCCGGTGTCCTCCTTCGGCTGCGACGGGGTGCTGGTCGCGACGCCCACCGGGTCGACGGCATACGCCTTCTCGGCCGGCGGCCCGATCCTGTGGCCGGACCTGGAGGCGATCCTGGTGGTGCCCAACAATGCGCACGCGTTGTTCGCCCGGCCGATGGTCACCAGCCCGGACGCGGCGATCGCCATCGAAGTGGAGGGCGGGGGACACGACGCGATGGTGTTCTGCGACGGACGCCGCGAGATGGTGGTGCCCGCCGGTGCACGCCTGGAGGTGACCCGCTGCGGCACCTCACTGAAGTGGATCCGGCTGGACAGCGCGCCCTTCACCGATCGACTGGTGCGCAAGTTCCGCCTGCCCGTCACGGGATGGCGTGGCCAGTAGTGCTCTCCGAGATCCGCATCGAGTCGCTGGGTGCGATCAGCACCGCGACCGCCGAGTTCGACCGGGGCCTGACCGTGCTCACCGGGGAGACCGGCGCCGGTAAGACCATGGTGGTCACCGGACTGCACCTGCTCGGCGGCGCCCGCGCCGACGCCAACCGGGTCCGCACCGGCGCCGAACGGGCCGTGGTCGAAGGGCGCTTCATCACCACCGATGTGCAGTCCGAGGTGATCGGCCGGATCGACGAGATCCTCGATTCGTCCGGGGCCGAACGCGATGACGACGACAGCGTCATCGCGGCCCGGTCGGTCAGCCGGGACGGGCCGTCACGGGCGTACCTGGGCGGCCGCAGCGTGCCCGCGAAATCGCTGAGCTCGTTCACCAACGAACTGCTGGCCCTGCACGGCCAGAACGATCAGCTGCGGCTGATGCGCCCCGACGAGCAGCGGGCGGCGCTGGACCGGTTCGCCGACGTGAGCACGCCGCTGGCCAAATATCGTGCGGTGCGCGAGGAGTGGCTGTCCGCCCGCCGGGACCTGATCGACCGCACGCAGCGGGCGCGCGAACTTGCCCTGGAATCGGACCGGTTGACCTTCGGGCTCAACGAGATCGACGAGGTGGCCCCGGAACCCGGTGAGGACGACGCGCTGGTCGCCGAGATCCGCCGGCTCTCGGAACTCGACGCGCTGCGCGAGGCGGCGGCCGGCGCGCGCGCCGCGCTGGCCGGCGCGCCCGACGACGACGCCGGTGAATCGGTGTCGGCGGCCGCCGCGGTGGCCCAGGCCAAGGCGGCGCTGCAGGGCACCGACGATTCGGCGTTGCGCACCCTGGGCGACCGGCTGGCCGAAGCGGTGGCGGTGATCGGTGACGTCTCCACCGAACTCGGTGACTATCTTGCCGAATTGCCCAGTGACGCAAGCACCTTGGAAGGCAAGCTGGCGCGCCAGGCCGAACTGCGGGGGCTGACCCGCAAGTATGCCGCCGATATCGACGGTGTGCTGGCCTGGGCGAAGGAATCCCGGGAACGGTTGGCCCAGCTCGACGTCTCGGAGGAGGCGCTGGCCGGGTTGCGCGCCAGGGTCGACGAGCTGCAGGCCAAGCTGGTCACGGTGGCCGCCGACCTCACCAAGGCCAGGACCAAGGCCGCCAAGGGCCTGGCCAAGGCGGTTACCGCCGAGCTTGCCGGGCTCGCCATGAGCGGGGCCGATTTCGGGATCAATGTGTCGCCGCTGCCGGCCCGCGCCGACGACTCCGCACCGTTGACGCTGCCGAACGGCACCGTCGTGCACGCCGGTCACGACGGAGCCGACGCCGTCGAGTTCGGTTTCGCCGCGCACCGCGGCACCGACCTGCTCCCGTTGGCCAAGAGCGCTTCCGGCGGCGAGCTGTCGAGGGTGATGTTGGCTCTGGAGGTGGTCCTCGCGGCGTCGGCGGCCGGCACCACGATGGTGTTCGACGAGGTCGACGCCGGTGTCGGTGGCCGTGCCGCGGTGCAGATCGGGCGGCGGCTGGCCCGGCTGGCCCGTACCCACCAGGTCATCGTCGTCACCCACCTGCCGCAGGTGGCCGCCTACGCCGACACCCACCTGGTGGTCGAGAGCGGGCCGAAGTCCAGCCGGGTGGTGCGGCTGGAAGAGGATGACCGGGTGGCCGAATTGGCCCGGATGCTCGCCGGTCTCGGCGACACCGACACCGGTCGGGCGCACGCACGTGAGCTGTTGGACGCCGCGCAACAGGAGCGCAGTAGCCCTTAACCGGACCCGCTCAGCTCGACGACCGCGGTGACCGTGAGGTCGATCCAGCACTGGGCCGCGGCATCCTCGGTGTGATCCCAGTCGATCCGGGCGGTGCCGGTCAGCTGGATGGTCGAGCCGGTCTGCCAATTCGGGATCAGCAGTCCGCAGTGCGGATTGACGGCGATATTGCCCAGCGTCATGAACATCGAGTTGCCGCGGTAGTCGGGCCAGCGCAGCCGGGTCGGCGACATGACGTGCAGGAAACCCGGATCGCCGCCGCGGTGTGAGGCGTCGGCATTGCCGTCGGTGTCCGCCGACCCGACGAAGAACGTGTCGGCGGCGCCGAGGACGTCGCGGGTGTGCGCGTCGATCTCCGCCGCCCACCGCGCACCCGTCGGGCCCGAGCGCAGGCCCGGCACGGTTCTGGGCGTGATGTACTTCGGGCAGTTCGAATACACCTGATCGGTGTGGATGCGCAGGCCGTCCGCGGTCGGTACGGCCGTGCCGTTGACCCGCATCCGGCGTCGGGTTTGCGGTTCGATGGCGATCATCCCGATCCGCTGTGGACGCGTCAGGATCTCGGCCAGGGGATCGCCGGGTGCGGGGGACGCCGCGATCACGATGGTCCGCGGATCGGCTGCGTGCACGAAGCCGGGCGGACCGGTGATCACGCCGGTCCACACCCGGCCTTCGCCGTCCACCGCGCTGACCACGGCCATCGGCTGCTGGACCAGGAAATCAGCTGCTGCCGTGGGTATTTCGGCGCGGACCATCCGGCCGACCCGATCGGCGATCTGCTGTTGTCCCATGCGGCGCTGTACGGCGATCTCACCAGCGTGGTACACGGCCATGGCGGCGACTCAGAAGAATCCGCACGTGGGCGCGGAACCACTCGGGGCCGGTTCGGCCTCCACCCCGCTGAGGGTGTACACCTCCAGCCGGATGCCGTCGGGGTCGGTGAAGAAGATGCCGCCGGAGGCCGCGCCTTCGCGATGGGCCACCACACCGTCGTGGGCGAACGCCGCCCCCAGCTCCTTGAGTGCGGCTTCCACCGTCCTGACCTCGTCGATGTTGTCGACCTGGAACGAAAGATGGTGCAAGCCGGGTGTTTTTGTGGAAAACGCGCCGTCGCTCTGCTGCCACAGGGTCAGTCGCAGGGTTCCGTCATAACCCAGGAACGCGTACCGGTGCTCCCCGTCGGTGCTGATGCCCAGCTGCTCGAAACCCAAGGCTCGCCGGTAGAACTCGACCGAGCGCTCCAGGTCGGTGACGTTGAGCCCGACGTGTCCGGGGGTGGTGGCAGTGGTCATGCTGGACCTCCAAGATGTAACCGTTGACGTTTCATTTGTAGGTTAGGCAGACTCGGCCCCCGCCGTCAACCATCTAAATCAATTTAGATGGTTAGTGCGATACTCTGGGGTATGCGCGATCCGCGTCCGCACGTCGGCGAGCCCCTTGCGCTGGATCTGTTGAACACCCGCTGGATGTCACCCGAGGGCCCGCGGGATCTGTTGGCCGATACGGCCGGGCTGCGGTGCTGGCTGCAGACCAACGACCTGGCCGACCGTTGCAGCGCCGATGAGCGCACCCGCACGGCGTTGGTGCGCACCCGCGAGGCGGTCCTGCGTGCGGTCCAGGGTGGGGCGCCCGATGATCTGAACGAGGTGCTCGAGCGCGGGCGCATCAAGCGCCGGCTGACCGACACGGGACCGCACGACGAACCCGACGTGCCGCAATCGCAGTGGCTGGCCGGCTGGCTGGCCGCCGACAACCTGTTGCGGTTGCTCGCCGAGTCGCCGCAGCGGATCAAGCAGTGTGACCACCCGCACTGCATCCTCTGGTTCTACGACACGTCGAAGAACGGCACCCGGCGCTGGCATTCGATGACCACCTGCGGCAACCGTGCCAAGGCAGCGCGGCATTACGCGGCGAGACGCGATTGAGACGCTCTGGCTGTTGCAGATGTGACAAAAGAAAACTTGTGGGGCTGGTGTTACGGCGCGCCTCCACCTCAACTTGAGGGTTGGCCGACAGAATCGCCCCATGAAGATGTCAGCGCTGCTATCCCGTAATGCCAGCTCAAAGCCGGGCGTCATCGGTACCGCCCGCGTTGATCGCGACATCGACCGACTTCTGCGCCGCGTCGGGCCCGGGGACGTCGTCGTCCTCGACGCCCTCGATCTGGACCGGATCACCGCCGACGCGCTCGTGGAGGCGGGAGTGTCCGCGGTGGTCAACGCGTCCCCGTCCATCTCGGGCCGCTACCCCAACCTGGGCCCGGAGGTGTTGGTGGCCAACGGCATCGTGCTGATCGACGAAGCGGGGCCCGAGGTCTTCAAGAAGGTCAAGGACGGCGCCCGGGTCCGGGTCAACAACGGCGGCGTCTACTCCGGTGACCGCAGGATCGCGCACGGGACCGAACGCAACGACCTGGAAATCCACGAGCTCATGGTGGAAGCCAAGAGCGGGCTGGTGGCTCATCTGGAAGCCTTCGCGGGCAACACCATCGAGTTCATCCGCAGCGAAAGCCCGCTGCTGATCGACGGGATGGGCATCCCCGACATCGACGTCGACATGGACCGCAGGCACGTGGTCGTCGTGGCCGAGGGCCCGTCGGCCGCCGACGACCTCAAGGCGCTCAAGCCGTTCATCAAGGAGTACCAGCCGGTGCTGGTCGGTGTGGGCACCGGCGCCGACATCCTGCGCAAGGCCGGCTACCGGCCGGCGCTCATCGTCGGGGATCCCGGGATCATCAGCAGCGACGCGCTGCGGTGCGGCGCCCAGGTGGTGCTGCCGGCCGACGCCGACGGTCACGCCCCCGGCCTGGAACGGATCCAGGACCTCGGCGTCGGCGCGATGACCTTCCCGGCCGCCGGGTCGGCCGCCGACCTGGCGCTGCTGCTGTGCCACCACCACGGCGCCGCGCTCATCGTCACCGCGGGGCACAGTGCCACCATCGAGGAGTTCTTCGACCGCTCCCGGCAGCAGAGCAACCCGTCGACGTTCCTCACCCGGCTCAAGGTGGGGGAGAAGCTGGTCGACGCCAAGGCCGTGGCCACCCTGTACCGCAGCCGCATCTCCGGGGGTGCCGTCGCCCTGCTGGTGCTGGCCATGCTGATCGCGGTGATCGTCGCGCTGTGGGTGTCGCGCACCGACGCCGTGGTGCTCGACTGGGTGGTCGACTACTGGAACCGCTTCCTGCTCTGGGTTCAGGGCTTGGTGACCTAATAGTGCCGGCAAGGGGTGCTGCATGATTTCACTTCGCTCACATGCGATTTCGCTGGCGGCGGTGTTCTTGGCCTTGGCCGTCGGTGTGGTGCTGGGATCCGGGCTGCTCTCGGACACCGTGCTGTCCGGGCTGCGCAAGGACAAGGCCGACCTGCACCAGCAGATCAACACGCTGACCGACGACAAGAACGCACTCAACGAAAAGCTGGCAGCTGCAGGCGAATTCGACAGCCTGATGGCACCCAGAATCCTGCGCGACACCCTCGGCGGCAAGTCGGTAATCATCTTCCGCACCCCGGATGCCGCCGACGACGACGTCGACTCGGTCACCCGGCTGGCCACCCAGGGCGGGGCGACGGTCACCGGCACCATCGCGCTGACCCCGCAGTTCGTCGACGCCAACTCCTCGGAAAAGCTGTTGTCCGTGGTGAACTCGCCCATCCTGCCGGCCGGCCGCCAGCTGTCCACCAAATCGGTCGACCAGGGTTCGCAGGCCGGTGATCTGCTCGGCATCGCACTGCTGGCCGGCAGGGAGCCGGCGGTGGCCGACGATCAGCGCGACACCGTGCTGGCCGCGCTGCGCGAGACGGGTTTCATCTCCTACGACGCCCAGCGCATCGGCGCGGCCAACACCGCGCTCATCGTGACCGGCGGCAACCTCGGCGACGACGCGGGCAACCGCGGTTCGACGGTGGCCCGCTTCGCCGCCGCCTTGGCGCCGCACGGCACGGGCACCGTGCTGGCCGGGCGTGACGGTTCGGCGACCGGCACCGCCGCGGTGGCGGTGACCCGTTCCGACGCCGCGCTGTCCTCCGCGGTGACCACCGTCGACGACGTCGACGCACAGTCCGGCCGGATCACCAGCGTGCTGGCGCTGGCCGACCTGGTGCGCGGCGGCAAGCCGGGGCAGTTCGGCATCGGGCAGGGCGCCTCCTCGGTGACCGTGCCGCAGTGACGCGACGCCGGTAATCGCCCTCCACCGGCGCGCCAGCGACAGCTTGTCGGAGTCGGTGTTAAGGTGAGATTCCGTGGGTCGGCAGGCCCCAGGTAGCAGTCAGCTACCTTGCCCCATCGCCACGGAGGTTGCCCTTGCCCGGCCAAGCGAAACCGTTACGCAAGCACCCGCACACCGCGACGAAGCATCTTTTCGTCAGTGGTGGCGTTGCTTCTTCGCTCGGTAAAGGCCTGACGGCCAGTAGTCTCGGGCAGCTGCTCACCGCTCGCGGTTTGCAGGTGACCATGCAGAAGCTCGACCCGTATCTCAACGTCGACCCGGGCACCATGAATCCGTTCCAGCACGGTGAGGTGTTCGTCACCGAGGACGGTGCCGAGACCGATCTCGACGTCGGGCACTACGAGCGGTTCCTGGACCGCGACCTGTCCGGGTCGGCGAATGTGACCACCGGCCAGGTGTATTCGTCGGTGATCGCCAAGGAACGCCGCGGCGAGTACCTCGGCGACACCGTGCAGGTCATCCCGCACATCACCGACGAGATCAAGCACCGCATCCTGGCGATGGCCGAAGCCGACGCCAAGGGCAACCGCCCCGATGTGGTCATCACCGAGATCGGCGGCACCGTCGGCGATATCGAATCGCTGCCGTTCCTGGAGGCCGCCCGGCAGGTCCGCCACGAGGTCGGCCGGGACAACTGCTTCTTCCTGCACGTGTCGCTGGTGCCGTTCCTCAAGCCCTCCGGCGAGCTCAAGACCAAGCCCACCCAGCACTCGGTGGCCGCGCTGCGCAGCATCGGCATCTCCCCGGACGCGCTCATCCTGCGCTGCGACCGTGAGGTGCCCGAGCCGCTGAAGAACAAGATCGCGCTGATGTGCGACGTCGACATCGACGGCGTGATCTCCACCCCCGACGCCCCGTCGATCTACGACATCCCCAAGGTGCTGCACCGCGAGGAACTCGACGCCTATGTGGTGCGCCGGCTCAACCTGCCGTTCCGTGATGTCGACTGGACGCAGTGGAACGATCTGCTGCAGCGGGTGCACGAGCCGCGGGAGACGGTCCGAATCGCCCTGGTGGGCAAGTACATCGACCTCTCCGATGCCTACCTGTCGGTGGCCGAGGCACTGCGCGCCGGTGGCTTCGCCCACTACGCCAAGGTCGAGATCCGGTGGGTGCCCTCCGACGACTGCGAGACCGACCCCGGTGCGGCCGCCGCGCTCGACGACGTGCACGGCGTGCTGATCCCCGGCGGCTTCGGCATCCGCGGTATCGAAGGCAAGCTCGGCGCCATCGGCTACGCTCGCCGGCGTGGGGTGCCCGTGCTGGGCCTGTGCCTGGGCCTGCAGTGCATCGTGATCGAGGCCGCCCGCTCGGTGGGCTTGACCGAGGCCAGCTCCTCGGAGTTCGACCCCGACACCCCGGACCCGGTGATCTCCACCATGGCCGACCAGCTGGACGCCGTCTCCGGCGAGGCCGATCTCGGCGGCACCATGCGCCTCGGCGCGTATCCGGCCGTGCTGGAGTCGGGTTCGATCGTCGCGCAGGCCTACGGCGCCACCGAGGTGTCCGAGCGGCACCGGCACCGCTACGAGGTGAACAACGCCTACCGGGACCGCATCGCCGAGAGCGGATTGAAGTTCTCCGGCACCTCCCCGGACGGGCACCTGGTGGAGTTCGTGGAGTACGACCGCGAGGTGCACCCGTTCCTGGTCGGCACCCAGGCCCACCCCGAGCTCAAGAGCCGGCCCACCCGGCCGCACCCGCTGTTCTCCGCGTTCATCGGCGCGGCGCTGCAGTACAAGGCGGGGGAGCGGCTTCCCTTGGGCGAACTGGTGGCCGAACACGCCGAACCCGCACACCGTGGCTGAGCACGACTTCGACACGCTCGAATCCGAAACCGTCTACGTCGGCAAGATTCTCGCCCTGCGCGCCGACGAGGTGCGGATGCCCGGCGGGGGCAGTGCGCGCCGTGAGGTGGTGGAGCACTACGGCGCGGTGGCCGTCGTCGCCCTCGACGACGACGACAACATCGCGCTGGTGTACCAGTACCGCCATCCCATCGGTCGCCGGCTCTGGGAACTGCCCGCCGGCCTGCTCGACCTCGGCGGTGAGCCGCCGGCGCTCACCGCGGCCCGTGAGCTGGAAGAGGAGGCCGGGCTGGCCGCCAGGCACTGGGCCGTGCTGGTCGACGTGGACTCCTCGCCCGGATTCAGCGACGAGAGCGTGCGCGTGTTCCTGGCCACCGGGCTGACCGAGGTGGACCGGCCGCAGGCGCACGACGAGGAGGCCGACCTGCGCCTGGAATGGGTGCCGCTGGCCGACGCCGTGCAGCGGGTGCTCGACGGCGAGATCGTCAATTCCATTGCAGTGGGCGGAATTCTGGCCGCGCACACCGTCTCGGATCGGTCCCGGCTGCGTCCCGTGGACACGCCGTGGCCGGACCGGCCACGTGCCTTCGCCGCCCGCCAAGGCCACCCGTGACCACGGCTGTCGGCACGGTCGAACACCAGGTGCGGGGTTATCTCGATCACCTGGTCATCGAGCGGGGAGTGGCAGCCAACACCATCAGTTCCTATCGGCGTGACCTGCGCCGCTACACCGAACACCTCACCGAGCGCGGGATCACCGATCTGCGTGACGCCTCGGAGTCCGACGTCAGCGACTTCCTCGTCGCGCTGCGCCAGGGCGACCCGGACACCGGCGCGGCGGCGCTGTCGGCGGTGTCGGCCGCCCGCGCGCTGGTCGCCGTGCGTGGCCTGCACAAGTTCCTGACCGCCGAGGGCATCGTCGACGTCGACGTCGCCCGCGAGGTCAAACCGGCCACCCCGTCACGCCGGCTGCCCAAGAGCCTGACCGTCGACGAGGTGGTGGCGTTGTTGGAGGCCGTCGGCGGCGACCGCGACTCCGACGGGCCGCTGAGCCTGCGCAACCGGGCACTGCTTGAGGTGCTGTACTCGACCGGCGCCCGGATCTCCGAGGCCGTCGGGCTGGACATCGACGACGTCGACACCACATCGCGGTCGGTGCTGCTGCGGGGTAAGGGCGGCAAGCAGCGGCTAGTCCCGATCGGGCGGCCCGCCGTCGCGGCCCTGGACACCTACCTGGTGCGGGGGCGTCCCGACCTGGCCCGGCGCGGTAAGGGTACCCCGGCCATTTTCCTCAACGCCCGCGGCGGCCGGCTGTCCCGGCAGAGCGCCTGGCAGGTGTTGCAGGATGCCGCCGAGCACGCCGGGATCACCGCCGCGGTGTCACCGCACACCATGCGGCACTCGTTCGCCACCCATCTGCTCGAGGGCGGGGCGGACGTGCGCGTCGTGCAGGAACTGCTGGGGCACTCCTCGGTGACCACCACGCAGATCTACACGCTGGTGACGGTCAACGCGTTACGTGAGGTGTGGGCGGGCGCGCACCCGCGCGCTCTTTAGCCGGCCGCACCGAGGTACCGGGACTCCAGCACCAGGTCGGGCAGCAGGGTCTGGTACTCGGCGTGGGTGTGGTGCTCCACGGTGTCCCACAACGAGCCTTGCTGCTCCTTCATGTACGCCCGGTACTTCGGCGCACCGGGCAGCTTGACGTTGTCGGCGACGACGATCGAACCGGAATGCAGCCAGCCGCGATCGAGGATGCTCTGCAGGTCGGTGAGGTAGGCGGCCTTGGCGTGGTCGATGAAGACGAAGTCGAGGGAGCCCGGCGCGAAGCCCAGGGTGTCCAGGGTGGTGCCGCCGTCGCCGAGGGTGCCCACCACGCAGGTCAGGCGATCACCGACGCCGGCGTGCGCCCAGATCCGGCGGGCGATGTCGGCATTGGCCGCGGACAGCTCCACGGAGAACACCCGCGCGGCCGGGGCGGCGCGGGCGATGCGCAGGGCGCTGTACCCGCAGTAGGTGCCCAATTCGAGCGCGACCGCCGGGTTGGCGCGCTGGACTGCGGCGTCGAGCAGCAGGCCCTTCTCATCGCCGACGTTGATGAGGAACGACTGCTCGTAGGCGAACCGGTCGATGGCGGCCAGCACGTCGTCGACGTCCCCGCGACGCGACTCGCGCAACACGTATTCGGCGGCCGCTGCCTCCCGCCCATCGCCGATCTGACCGGTTTTGCTGATGTTGCGGGAGCCCCAGGCCATCCGCACGAACGACCAGCGCAGGAAAGGGGCACGCCGTGTGAGACCCATATCGCGACCTTACCCAGCGGGTCTGCCGTGTCAGGCCCATCTCCACGGCTAGACTCTGCTGCGATGTTCGCCGAGGAGGAAGGGGCCGCATGAGCGACGACGGCAGCCTCCACCTCGGAATCGAACCCCAGCCCGAGGTGGGCCTCACCGGCCGGCCGCCCCGCGACATCCCCGAACCGGCCCCGCGCACCAGCCACGGCCCCGCCAAGGTGATCGCGATGTGCAACCAGAAGGGCGGCGTCGGCAAGACCACCTCGACCATCAACCTGGGTGCCAGCCTGGCCGAGTACGGCCGGCGGGTGCTGCTGGTGGACCTGGACCCGCAGGGCGCCCTGTCGGCCGGACTCGGGGTGCCGCATTACGAGCTGGAACACACCGTGCACAACCTGCTGGTCGAGCCGCGGGTGTCGATCGACCAGGTGCTCATCAAGACCCGGGTCAGCGGGCTGGACCTGGTGCCCAGCAATATCGACCTGTCGGCGGCGGAGATCCAGCTGGTCAACGAGGTGGGTCGGGAGCAGTCGCTGGCCCGCGCGCTCTACCCGGTGCTCGACCGCTACGACTATGTGCTGATCGACTGCCAGCCCTCGCTCGGCCTGCTCACGGTCAACGGCCTGGCCTGCGCCGACGGGGTGATCATCCCGACCGAATGCGAGTTCTTCTCGCTGCGGGGGCTGGCACTGCTCACCGACACCGTCGACAAGGTGCGCGACCGGCTGAACCCGAAACTCGACATCAGCGGCATCCTGGTGACCCGGTATGACCCCCGCACCGTGAACGCGCGCGAGGTGATGGCGCGGGTGGTGGAACGGTTCGGGGACCTGGTGTTCGACACCGTCATCACCCGCACGGTGCGCTTCCCGGAGACCAGCGTCGCGGGCGAGCCCATCACCTCGTGGGCGCCGAAATCCGGTGGCGCCCAAGCGTATCGGTCGTTGGCTCGCGAGGTCATCCACCGGTTCGGTTCGTGAGCGCCGAACCCGAGCCGGCCACCGCGCAGACGGGTTTCCAGGTCCGGCTCAGCAATTTCGAGGGTCCCTTCGACCTGCTGCTGCAGTTGATCTTCGCCCATCGCATGGATGTCACCGAGGTTGCCCTGCACCGGGTGACCGACGACTTCATCGCCTACACGAAGGAGATCGGCCGCCAGCTGGAGCTGGACGAGACGACGGCGTTCCTGGTGATTGCCGCCACATTGCTGGACCTGAAAGCGGCGCGACTGCTGCCGGCCGGTGAGGTGCAGGACGAGGAGGACCTGGCCCTGCTGGAGGTGCGCGACCTGCTGTTCGCGCGGCTGCTGCAGTACCGGGCGTTCAAGCACGTGGCCGAGATGTTCGCCGAGCTGGAGGCCGCCGCCCTGCGCAGCTATCCCCGCTCGGTGGCCTTGGAACCCCGCTTCGAGGAACTGTTACCCGAGGTCACCCTGGGTGTGGACGCGTTGCGGTTCGCCGAGATCGCCGCGTCCGCGTTCACCCCGCGGCCGGTGCCGACGGTGCGGCTGGACCACCTGCACGTCCAGCCGGTGTCGGTGCCCGAGCAGGCGATGCGGCTGATGGGGCTGCTGGAGCAGCGCGGGGTCGGCGGGTGGTCGTCCTTCGGTGAGCTGGTCGCGGGGTGTGACGTGATGCAGATCGTGGGCAGCTTCCTGGCGCTATTGGAGCTCTACCGGGCCAGGGCGGTAACATTCGAGCAACCAGAACCGCTTGGTGTGCTCCAGGTTTCGTGGACCGGGGATCGGCCTACCAACGAACACCTCGCCGCCGCAGTGGAAGAAGACCAATGACCGACGACATGACCGACACCGAAACGCGTGTCGATCTGGGCACCGAGGTCGCCGAACCGTCCGAACTCGACAGCGACGTCACCCTCGACGACCTCGCGACCGACGCAGACCTCGCGCTCGACGATGCCGAACTGCTCGCGGTGCTGGAGGCCCTGCTGCTGGTGGTGGACGCCCCGGCGTCGGTGGATGCGCTGGCCGCGGCGGTGGATCAGTCCGCCGAACGGGTCGAGGCCACGCTGCGGCAGCTGGCCGCCGACCTGACCGCCCGCGACAGCGGGATCGACCTCCGCGAGGCCGGTGGTGGCTGGCGGATGTACACCCGCGCCCGGTACGCCCCGTATGTGGAACGGTTGCTGCTCGACGGCGCCCGCTCCAAGCTGACCAGGGCGGCGCTGGAGACTTTGGCGGTGGTGGCCTATCGCCAGCCGGTGACCCGGGCCCGGGTCAGTGCGGTGCGCGGCGTCAACGTCGATGCCGTGATGCGCACGCTGCTGGCACGCGGCCTGATCATCGAGGCCGGCACCGATGCCGACAGCGGGGCAGTGACTTTCGCGACCACCGAGCTGTTCCTGGAGCGGCTCGGGTTGTCCTCGCTCGCCGATCTGCCCGATATCGCGCCGCTGCTGCCCGATGTCGATGTGATCGACGATCTCAGCGAAAACCTCAGCGACGAGCCGAGATTCGCGAAGCTGGACGCGACCGGTAATGCGCCTGAGGCGCCGCCGGCGATCGATGTGGACAAGGACTGATATGACCGAGCCAGAAGGCGTGCGACTGCAGAAGGTGCTGTCGCAGGCCGGGGTTGCCTCGCGCCGCGTCGCCGAGCGGATGATCACCGACGGCCGGGTGGAGGTGGACGGCCGGATCGTCACCGAGCTGGGCACCCGGGTCGACCCGGAGAACGCCGAGATCCGGGTGGACGGCACCCGCATCCAACTGAACGACGACCTGATGTACCTGGCGATCAACAAGGAACGCGGAATGCACTCCACCATGTCCGACGACAGGGGCCGACCCTGCGTCGGCGACCTGGTGGAGCACCGGGTGCGGGGCAACAAGCACCTGTTCCACGTCGGCCGGCTGGACGCCGACACCGAGGGACTGCTGATCCTCACCAATGACGGTGAGCTGGCGCACCGGCTGATGCACCCCTCCTACGAGGTGCCCAAGACCTACGTCGCGACCGTGCTGGGCAGCGTCCCGCGCGGACTGGGCCGCAAGCTCAAGGACGGGGTGGAACTCGACGACGGCCCGGCCCATGTGGACGACTTCGCGGTGGTCGACACCCTGCCCGGCAAGACGCTGGTGCGGGTGACCCTGCATGAAGGACGCAAGCGGATCGTGCGCCGACTGCTGGCGGCGGTCGGTTTCCCGGTGCAGGCGTTGGTGCGCACCGATATCGGATCGGTGAATCTGGGGGAGATGCGGCCGGGCAGTATCCGGGTGTTGACCCGCAAGGAGATCGGTGAGTTGTACAAGGCGGTGGGGATGTGAGTGAGGCGCTGACGGTGGCCCTGGACGGGCCCGCGGGTACCGGAAAGTCTTCGGTGTCAAGGGGTTTGGCGCACGCGCTGAATGCCCGCTACCTGAACACCGGGGCCATGTACCGGATTGTCACCCTGGCGGTGCTGCGCGCCGGAGTCGACCTCGCCGACGCCGACGCGGTGGCCGAGGTGGCCGACGAGGCCGAGCTGGCCGTGGGGTACGACCCCGACTACGACACGGCTTTCCTTGCCGGCGAAGACGTTTCGGCCGAGATCCGTGGCGACGAGGTGACCGCGGCGGTGTCGGCGGTCTCGGCGATTCCGGCGGTGCGGGCGCGGCTGGTGCAGTTGCAGCGCGAGCTGGCCGCCGGTGAGGGGGCCGTGGTGGTCGAGGGCCGCGATATCGGCACGGTGGTGCTGCCCGACGCCGACGTGAAGATCTTCTTGACGGCCTCCGCGCAGGAGCGGGCCCGCCGGCGCAACGCGCAGAACGTCGCCAACGGCCTGCCCGACGACTACGACGCGGTGCTCGCCGACGTGCAGCGGCGCGACCACCTGGACTCCACCCGCGCGGTGTCGCCGCTGCGGGCCGCCGACGACGCGCTGGTCGTCGACACCAGCGCGATGACCGAGTCCGAGGTGGTCACCCATCTGGCCGATCTGGTGGTGCAGCGGGCCGGGGCCTACAAATGACCGACATCGAATCCGGTTCGCCATCGGATGGCACCTGGTCCGACGAGAGTGACTGGGACATCGGCTTCGCCGACGACGAGACCGGTGCAGCCGAGGCCGCCGCGCCGCCCCCGGTGATCGCCGTCGTCGGCCGGCCCAACGTCGGCAAATCGACACTGGTGAACCGCATCCTGGGCCGGCGCGAGGCTGTCGTGCAGGACGTTCCGGGGGTCACCCGGGACCGAGTGTCCTATGACGCCAACTGGCTGGGCCGGCGCTTCGTGGTGCAGGACACCGGAGGCTGGGAACCCGACGCCAAGGGGCTGCAGCAGAAGGTGGCCGAACAGGCGTCGGTGGCGATGCAGACCGCGGACGCGATCATCATGGTCGTCGATGCCGTGGTCGGGGCGACCACGGCCGACGAGGCGGCGGCCAAACGGCTGCAGCGCTCCGGCAAACCGGTATACCTGGCGGCGAACAAGGTCGACAACGACCGCACCGAGGCCGAGGCGGCCGCGCTGTGGTCACTCGGGTTGGGGGAGCCGCACCCGATCAGCGCCATGCACGGGCGGGGGGTGGCCGACCTGCTGGATCTGGTGACCGCCGACCTGCCCGAGATCTCGGAGGTGCGCGGTGGGCCCGGCGGTCCGCGCCGCGTCGCGCTGGTCGGCAAACCCAACGTCGGCAAGAGTTCGCTGCTGAACCGGCTGGCCGGTGACGAGCGCTCGGTGGTGCACGACCAGGCGGGTACCACCGTCGACCCGGTGGACTCGTTGATCGAATTGGACGGCAAGCCTTGGCGTTTCGTCGACACCGCGGGCCTACGGCGCAAGGTCGGCCAGGCCAGCGGGCACGAGTTCTACGCCTCGGTGCGCACTCACAGCGCCATCGACGCCGCCGAGGTGGTCATGGTGCTCATCGACGGATCGCAGCCCATCACCGAACAGGACCTGCGGGTGCTGTCGATGGTGATCGAGGCGGGCCGGGCGCTGGTGCTGGTGTTCAACAAGTGGGACCTGGTCGACGAGGATCGCCGGTATCTGCTGGACCGGGAGATCGACCGCGAGCTGGTGCAGGTGCAGTGGGCACCGCGGGTGAACATCTCGGCCACCACGGGCCGTGCGGTGCAGAAACTGGTTCCGGCCCTGGAGAAGTCGCTGGCCTCGTGGGACACCCGCATTCCGACCGGCCGGCTCAACACCTTCATCAAGGAGATCGTGGCGGCCACGCCGCCGCCGGTGCGCGGCGGTAAGCAGCCGCGGATCCTGTTCGCGACCCAGGCGGCCACCCGCCCGCCGACGTTCGTGTTGTTCACCACCGGCTTCCTGGAGGCCGGGTATCGCCGGTTCCTGGAGCGCAAGCTGCGCGAGACGTTCGGCTTCGAGGGCAGCCCGGTGCGGATCAACGTGCGGGTCCGGGAGAAACGCGGTCCGGTCAAACGTCGCTGACGGCGCCCTGGGTAGGGTTGCCCGAGTGTCTGTTACGCACATGGTGCTCATCGCGCTGGCCGGGGTGGGTGCCGGTGCGATCAACGCGGTCGTCGGTTCCGGAACGCTGATCACCTTCCCGACGTTGGTCGCGCTGGGCTATCCGCCGGTCACCTCGACGATGTCGAACGCCGTCGGGCTGGTGGCCGGCGGGGTGTCGGGGACCTGGGGGTACCGCCGCGAGCTGCGCGGGCAATGGGACCGGCTGCGCTGGCAGATCCCGGCCTCGCTGGTCGGTGCCGGGTTGGGGGCGTGGCTGCTGCTGCATCTGCCGGAGAAGGTGTTCACCCAGATCGTGCCGGTGCTGCTGATCGGCGCGCTGATCCTGGTGGTGATCGGTCCGCGCATCCAGTCCTGGGCGCGCCGCCGGGCCGAGGAGACCGGCCAGTCGGCCGAGCACATCTCCGCACGGCGGATGGCCGCGCTGGTGCTGGCCACCTTCGCCGTCGGGATCTACGGCGGGTACTTCACGGCCGCGCAGGGCATTCTGCTGGTCGGTGCGATGGGTGCGCTGCTGCCCGAGTCGATGCAGCGGATGAACGCGGCCAAGAACCTGCTCTCGCTGCTGGTCAATGTGGTTGCGGCAGTGGCCTACACGCTGGTGGCGTTCGATCGGATCAGCTGGGCGGCCGCCGGACTGATCGCGGTCGGGTCGCTACTGGGTGGCTTCCTGGGCGCCCACTACGGGCGGCGGCTGTCGCCCAATGCGCTGCGCGCGGTGATCGTGGTGGTGGGACTGATCGGGCTGTACCGATTGTTGTCGGTGTAATCTGGCCGACGGCTTGTTAGTAGGAGGACACCGATGGCTCAGCACGCACTTGCGGCGTCGCCGTCCGAGCTGTCCGCCCTGGAGCCGTTCTGGCCGTCGCGGCGGTTGATGGCTTTCGACGAGTGGTGTTGTCCGCGTCCCTGACGCCGCCCACTTTGTCCCTTGCGGTCGCCTTGCGCTGACCGCATCTTCCGAAAGCAGCCATGCGTTCGCTCCTGATCTTCACGCTTGTCGGTGTCGGCGCCCAGCTCGTCGACGGTGCCCTCGGCATGGCGTTCGGCGTCACCGCCTCGACCCTGCTGGTGCTGTCCGGGGTGGGGGCGGCCCAGGCCAGTGCGGCGGTGCACCTCGCCGAGGTGGGCACCACCTTCGCGTCCGGGCTGTCGCACTGGAAGTTCAAGAACATCGACTGGGCCCTGGTGGCCAAGCTCGGCGGGCCCGGTGCGTTCGGGGCGTTCGTCGGCGCGACCGTGTTGTCGTCGTTGTCCACCGAGCAGGCCGCCCCGCTGATGGCGGCCATCCTGCTGGGCATCGGCCTCTATGTGCTGTTGCGGTTCTCGATGCGCACACCGCTGACCTTCGGGGCGCGCGGCACCAGCCACAGTGCCAAGTTCCTGGCCCCGCTCGGCTTGTTCGGCGGGTTCATCGACGCCTCGGGCGGCGGCGGATGGGGCCCGGTGACCACGAGCACGCTGCTGTCGCAGGGCAAGACCGCGCCGCGCACCGTGATCGGTTCGGTGAGCGCCTCGGAGTTCCTGGTGTCGGTGTCGGCGTCGCTGGGCTTCCTGGTGGGTCTGAAGCAGGATTTCCTGGACAACTGGCCGGTGGTGGTCGGCTTGATGGTCGGCGGTGTGATCGCCGCCCCGGTGGCCGCCTGGCTGGTGAGCCGGGTCAGCCCGGCGCTGCTGGGCACCGGCGTCGGCGGGGTGATCGTGTTGACCAACAGCCAGAAGCTGCTCGCGTACTTCGGGGTGCACGCGCCGGCGTCGACGGTCGTGTACGCCGTCATCGTGGTGGCGTGGGCGGCGCTGGTGGGCTACGCGTGGCGGGTTTCGCGGGCGCCGCAGCCCGCCGCGCCGGTAGCGGTCGAGGACGCGGCCGACACCGATGGGGCGATTGTGGTTGGGCGGCCCGGCTGAGGTAGAGTTTCGTCCGCTGCCGGCGATCCCGGCGGCACCGCGGGCTGTGGCGCAGCTTGGTAGCGCACTTGACTGGGGGTCAAGTGGTCGCAGGTTCAAATCCTGTCAGCCCGACAGATGAAGTAGCAGGTCAGAGGCGGCTTTCCCGGATCGGGAGGGCCGCCTTTTTCATACCCGCCGGGGGTATGTACGACAACGGATACGACGACACGGTGAAAATTGCATCAGAACGTGAGCGCATCGCTAAGTGCCTCCACCGCGGACCGGGCGGTGTCGTCGCTGGTGTGTCCGTAGATATCGCCCGTGATGCTGATTGACGAGTGGCCGAGCAGATCCGCCACGGCCTTGATATGCACGCCACGCTCCAACCAGGCCACGGCGGCGCTGTGGCGCAGGGAGTGGACGCCGACGTTCTCGACACCCGCCGACTTGGCGGCGACCTCGACGACGCGCAGCAGGTTCCGCGGATCCACGGGCGTGCCGCGATCGGTGGTGAACACCAATCCGCCATCATCGCCCCATGCACCAGCGGCGGCCTGCCGCTCTGCGCTCTGTGTCGCCTTGTGGTCGCGGAGCAGCGCCACCACGCTGGGGGATAGTGGCACCTGGCGGCGCGATCGGTCCGTCTTCGGCTCACTGATCACCAGCTCGCCGTCCACGCGCCCGATGGTCGCTGCGACGCGCAGCACGCCGGTGTTGAGGTCAACCTTGTCCCACCGGAGCGCGAGTGCCTCACCTCGCCGCAACCCGGTCGCCGCGATCAACGCTAACGCCGGGTAGTACCGCGACGACTGCGCGGCTCGCAGAATGGCGTTGATGGAGTCAGGCTCCATGTGTGTGGCTTCCTGTCGGGCGATGCCCGGGCGTTTCACCGCGGTAGCTGGGTTCTTCGCGATCAGGCCGTCACGCACTGCACCGTCCAACGCTGAGCGAAGCACGGCGTAAGTGCTGCGGATCGTGGAATCGCTGAGCGCACGCACCGGAGCGCCGGCGTTGCCCTCAGAATCTGTCGGGCCGGCCTTCATCTTGCGCCGCATATCGAGGATGAGTTTCTCGATATCGGACGGCTTGAGGCGGTCCAGTCGCAGCGCGCCGAACGGCTCTGCTTCCAGATGCTTGCGGGACAAGTTGGCGTAGAGCGATTTGGTGGCCCGGCTGCGGTCGCTGGCTTCCAAGGTCGTGGTGCGCCATTGGTGCAGCCAGCTCGATACGGCGGTGGCTGCGTCGCGTACCGGTGCGCCGTCGTCGACTCGCTGCCGTGCTTTCTTCATCTTGTCGCGGCACTCAGCCGCGGTGCGGGCGTAGACGGTGTGGCGGCGGGTGATGCCATCGGCATCCTCGTAGGTGATTTTGCCTTCGTAGCGGAACACCTTGCCGTCGCGCATTCGCTTGTAGACATTGCCCTCACCGTTGCCACGCTTCGCCATTTTCGCATCGCTCCCGGGTGTGTTAAGTGGTCGCTAGGTAGTGAGCGTACAGGCCCGATGGTGGTGGGCCTGTCGCCGCAGCGGAGACCACGAAAGCCTGCGAAGGTCAGAGTTTGTGCACAAAACCGAGCGAAGGTGCAAGTTTGCACGGATGGGGGGTTATGCTGGCCGCCCCGGCGATAACGAGCAGGGGAACAACCACAATTTCATATGGAGCACAAGTGAATACAGGTCAAGATGGCGGGTCACTGATCGTGTCAATGGCGAGCGCCGAGAAAGTCCTCGGTATCGGTACAACCCTGCTTTATGCCCTCGTGAATCGAGGGGAGCTGACCAGGGTGAAGATCGGACGCCGATCGTTCATCACACGGAAGTCACTCGACGATTACCTCGACCGTCTGATCGCCCCCGCGAGCGCGGCCGAATGAGCAAGAAGACTCAGTGGACAACAACGTCCATCACACCGATTGCAGGCGGCGGCCTAATGGTCGTCCGCAGCGCGCACGACGGAAGCCTGAGCACGTCGCCGGCCTACGCCTACCTCCACCAGCAAGGCCCGGGTGGCAAGTCGCGAGTAGTGCTCGGGGTGATCGATGGGGTTGAGCTGGTCGCAGCCGACTCCCTTGACGGCACGCTCGGCATTCTCGGCTCAGATACACGGCTGACGCTACTTCAGTCGAGGCATAAGGATGAGGCCCCGAAAGAGGCCGTGGAGCGCTTCGTCTCGGCGGTGGAGCGGTTCGTCATGGACGAATGCGAGCTGACGCCTGGCTCGTTGACGGGCTCGACCCCTACCGAGGTATTCGACGCGTATCGGGCATGGGCCACCCCCCGGGGGGAGGTCGTCATGTCGCAGAACAAGTTTTCTCGCGAATTGACCGCGCGCCTCGGAGTCAAGTCTCGAACGGCGGCCGGCCGCCGCATGTATGCGGGGCTGGCACTGAAGGGTGCGGGGCCAGCAAACGAATTGCATCTGTGCTGAAAATCGGTCTATCAGCACAGATAGCACAGATGGGCACAGATGATTTTGATCGAAGTGTGCTGACATCTCCGCAGTTCAAAGGATTAAAATGTCAATGGGCACAGATAGCACAGATATTTTCAGGTTGGCGCTACGTGGAGCATATATCGACCCTTTCCCCTGGTGGGGTCTCGCCGAGGGGCTGTGTGGAGCTCATATAGAAATATCTGTGCTATCTGTGCCCGCATACCTTCAGCAAACACTACAGATTCACGACGGGCAGCCCGGCGCGAACTACAGATACGACAGATCGCTACAGATGCAAAGTTGCAATCTGTAGCAAGGTTTCCGCAGGTAGGAGGGCACAAAACACGCCTGAACTACAGATACTACAGATGTTTACGGGTTGACCTCACGTGGAATTTCTCGCGCCGTTTCTGCAGGTCGCATGATCCGGCGGGGCGTTTGTGGGCCTCATATGCAGAAACCTGTCGTATCTGTAGTGGCCGACTCCATAGCAAATAAGGAAGGAACAACTGAATATGCGAAAACAACCAGGTCCACCGCCGGTTCTGCGGGTTGACGACCTAGTCATGACGCCGGCCGTCATCCGCGGTCTGCCGCGAGTGAAAATCTCGCAGCTCGTCGAGATCATCGGACGGGTCCAAAGGACCAGCCGCCGGCGGGGCGTCCCCAAGGTGCTCGGTCGACTGAGCGACCATCGCCTCGCGGTGGCCGCCTACCTGCCCATCGCGGGATGGCGGGAGGAACCCGACGGCGAATGGTCCCACGCCAAGCTCCCCCGGCCGGTAACCGCTGAGATCCATAGCGCACACGTCTGGGCGTGTGGTGCGCCGGTACTGAACTGGGTCCAGCAGTGAGCGCCCGCGAGCTATGGCGCCCCGTCGACGGCTGGGCGGGCTTCTACGAGGTGAGCAACCACGGCCGGGTGCGCAGCGTCGCCCGTGTCGTGACGACCGCCAGCGGACACCGGAGGGTGCCGGGCCGAATCTTGCGCCTGGTCACCAACGATGGTCGTGCGCCGCGCTGCACACTCGCCCGTCCCGGTCAACGGCAGACCTACTACCCCAATGCCATCGGCCCCAACCAGAAGAGGACGCAATCGTGAGCATGGACGACGGATTGACCGACGACGAGCGCTTTCCGCTGCGGGCGGCGTTCGAGGATTACCGGCCGGCACCGCGCGAATTGCCCATCGCACGTCCACATGCCGGGCACAGCGTCGATGATCTGCGGCGGCTCGCCGACGGATCCGAGCAGGTGCAGATGTCGCACTACGAGATGACAGAGCAGGGCGTCACCAAACACACCGAGTGGGTCGGCATCACCCGGCCGCTGATAAAGGAGGAATATCGTTGACCGACAACAACATTGACGTCGCGTCTGTTGAGGACCCAACAGCCGAGGCGGTGAATGTGGAACCAGTTGACGTTCAGACCGACACCGCGGGGGAAGCAGAAGACACGGCCACCGCGCACGACGATCGAGAGACGGGCGGGAACCGGGAAGCCGCCAAGTATCGGCGCCAGCTCCGCGAGGCAGAGGCTCAGCGCGACGCGTTGGCCGAACGTCTCGGCGTCATCCAGCGCAATGAGGCTGAGCGGGTGGCGCGCAAACACCTGGCTGACCCTGCGGATCTGTGGCGCGACGGCCTTGAGATGGCCGCGCTACTCGACGAGAACGGCAACCTCGACCCGGCCAAGGTCGAAGAAGCCAGCCAAGCTGTGCTGGCTGCGCACCGGCATTGGGGGCGCAATGTGTCTGCCCAAGATCGTATGAATAGGGCACTCAATGGCCGGTTCGCGAGTGGAGCGAGCAGTGACGAATACACCCCGCCGGTTTCGTGGGCAAGCGTCATCAACAAGCGCCATCGGGACGACTGAGCAATGAAGTGACGACCCGCCGAAATTGCACGATCGGTACTGCATGATGGTCGGTGCGGTGGCTTGCAGGTCTGTGGCCGCAACCGCCGCACCGATCGCCCCAGGCTGGGCAACACGCAACGCAGGGCAGCGCCCGCGACGCGGCTCTCGTCTCAGTTGACTCAATTTGCCTGGGAGGCAAACACTTATGGCTCTTAACACCTCCGTGTCTGGCGGTACGCATGCCCTGCTCAAGGAGCAGCTCGGCGCCCTCGTCACCCAGCCGGTCCGCGAAAGCTCCGTAGCGCTCAACGTCGCCGGCGTGGTCACCACGCTCGAAACGGAATACCGAGTGCCTATCGTCAAGAGCGACGCTGCGGCAGCCTGGGTTGCAGAAGGTGGCGAGATCGCGGCGACGGACGCCGATTTCGACGAGATCGTCGTCCGCCCTGCGAAAGTTGCCGGCCTGTCGATCATCTCGCGCGAGCTGGCCGAGGACTCCACACCGTCTGCTCAGCAGCAGGTTGGTGAAGGTCTGGCTCAGTCCATAGCGACGGGAGTCGATAGGGCATTCTTCGGCAACACCGTCGCCGACGGGCCGAGTGGCTTGCTGTCGGTCACGGGCGTGCAGACCATCGACACCGGCGGGACTATCGCCAACACCGACCCGTTCGCCGAGGCGCTGAGCCTGGCCGAGACTGTCGGCGCGCAGGTTACGAGCTTCGTTGCGCACCCCACCACCGTGCTGCAACTGTCCAAGGTCAAGAAGCAGACCGGCAGTAATGAGCCGCTGCTCGGGTATGACGCCAGCCAGCCCACGCAGCGGCAGGTGCTCGGTATCCGGCTGATCTCGTCGCCAGCGGTGGCCGTCGGCGACGTATGGGCGATCCCGCAAGCCAAGGTGCTGGTCGTGCTGCGCGACGACGTGCGGCTCGACGTCGACCGCTCGCGCTACTTCGAGACCGATCGCGTGGGCATCAAGGCCACCATGCGCGTCGGCTTCGCATTCCCGCATCCGGCCGCGATCGTTCGCCTGTACGACGCACCGTAACTCTGACTTGTGGTGGTGTGGCTGTCGCGCCCTCCTCTGTAGCGGGGTGAAGCGCCGCCGGTCGTAGCGGAAATGCTGCAGCCGCAACGCCATCCATGAGCGCCCAGCGCGCGTGTTGTTGCGACCTCCACGCGCTGGGCTGCTCGCCCCGCCGAGGGGTGGGGGAGTACCCCTTGCCTCCGATCGGCGCCTCTCAGATGGCATAGGCGTCATCTCTCCCCAGCATTTTTTTCCAAGAGCGGAGCCCAAAAGTGGCTGCTACGTACTATCTGACCGTCTTGCCCGAGACGAGCAAGCTCGTTTCTGGCATCAAGCAAGCGGTGACCGGTGTCGAGCGCAATCTGACGGTTGCGCCCCGGTTCGACACGCGCGACGCGCGTCGTGCCGGCGTGCAGGCGGGCCGCGACGTAAAGGCCGGCCTCGACTCGTCCGCCGGCGGTGGCCTCGGCCGATTCCTGCGCGGTGACGGTGCTCGGAGCGCCGGCCTGTCGCTTGGTCGCGAAGTCAACGCCGGCCTTGAGTCAGCCAACGTCGGTTCGGGCGTTGGCAGCTCGCTGTCGCGCAACCTGCTCACCGGCGCCGAATCGCTCGGCCGCAACCTCGGTGGCGCGATCGCGACGGGGCTCAAGGCCACCGCCGCGGTGGGTGGCACTCTGGCAGCGGCCGGCATCGCCGGCGCACTCCACGCCGGCATGTCCCGCCTGACGGCGATCGACGACGCCAAGTTCAAGCTGCAGGGCCTCGGCAACGACGCCCAAAAAGTCCAGGCCATCATGGACAACGCGCTGGCCGCCGTGAAGGGGACAGCGTTCGGGCTCGACGAGGCTGCGACCACCGCCGCGTCCGCGGTGGCCGCCGGCATCGCGCCCGGCGAGCAGCTCACCAAGTACCTCAAACTGACCGGCGACACCGCCGCGATCGCCGGCACCTCGCTGGCCGACATGGGCGCCATCTTCAACAAGGTGCAAACGTCCGGTAAGGCGTTCACCGGCGACCTCAACATGCTGTCCGATCGCGGCCTGCCGATCTTCCAATGGCTGCAGGACGAGTACGGCGTGACCGGCGAAGCGCTCGCCAAGATGGTTTCCGACGGCAAGGTCGACGCCGCCACCTTCCAGAAGGTCATTGAGCAGAACATCGGCGGCGCCGCGCAGAACATGGGCGGCAGCATCCGCGGTCAGCTCTCCAACCTCAAGGCCGCATACTCGCGATTCGGCGCCGAGCTGGCCGGCCCGATCTTCTCCGCGGTATCACCGCTTACCCTCGCGTTCACCGGCGCATTCGACAAGATCACGACGGCGATCAAGCCGTACACCGCGCAGCTCACCGGAATCATCGGGCCGTGGGCGAACGACCTCGGCAACAAACTCACCGCATGGCTCGATAACGGCGGCGTGCAGAAGGTCATCGACTGGATGGGGCGCCTCGTCGACCGCGTCCAGGCGCTGCGCACCGGCGAGGGGCGCAGCGACGCGTTGACGTCGATCACCTCGTCGGTGCAGAAGCTTGGCCCGGCACTACAGCAGGCCGGCCCGGCGTTGCAGTCGGCCGGACAGGCGGCCGGCGCGTTCGGCCAGGCGATCGTTGCCATTGGCCCGCAGACACTTTCGTCTGTCCTCGTGCCGGCACTGAACCTGTTGGGCGGCGCGCTGCGGTTCGTCGCCGACAATGCATCGTGGGCGGTCCCTTTGATCGGCGGCCTGGTGGCCGCATTCGCTGGGTTCCGCATGCTCGAACAGACCGTTGCCCCGATCGTGTCCGCGCTCAACGGCGCGTTCAAGATCATCAACGCGCCGATCATGCTCGCGCAGACTGCCGCGATCCGGCAGCAGGCCGCAGCGATGACGCAGCTCACCGCGGCGCTCGCCGGCAACACGGTGGCGCAGGGCGCCAACTCTGCTGCGCAGACCGCCAACGCGGCCACCACGGCGCGCGGACGTGTCGCGGCTATGGCTTCGGCTGTCGCGTCTCGTGCGGCGGCTGCGGCGCAATGGCTTTGGAATGCGGCTCTCGCTGCCAATCCGATCACGTTGATTGTGGCCGCTGTCGTGGCCGCCGGCGTGGCACTCTGGGCGTTCTTCACCAAGACCGAAACCGGCCGCAAGCTCTGGGACAAGATTTGGACCGGCATTAAGGCAGTTGCGGTCCCGGTGTGGGAGTGGATCAAGAGCACGCTGGGTAAGGCGTGGGAAGCGATTCAGCCCGGGTTGCAGAAGCTCGGCGCCATTGCCCGCGAGGCATTCTCGACGCTCGGCAATGCGGTCAAGCAGGTGTGGACATTCATTCAGCCGGCCGTCGAGTGGATCGGCCGGCTGGCGCTGTCCGTCGGCAAGATCCAGTTCACCGTAGCTATCGCAGCGTTTCAGGCGCTCGGTTCCGTGATCGGCTGGCTGTGGCAGAACGTTGTCGTGCCGGCATTCAACGGCATCGTGGCGACCCTGAGCACCTGGTGGAACGTCACCAAGGTCATCTGGGATGCGGCTACCACCGCTATCGGGTGGGTTGGCGACAAGATCAGTTGGCTGTGGAAGAACGTCGCGGTGCCCGGCTTCGATGCCATCCGGGGTGCAATCTCGACGTTCTGGACCGGCGCAAAAGTGGTGTGGGACAGCTTCACCGGGGTGCTCGACACGATCGGCACCAAGATCAGCGCGTTCAAGGATGGCCTGGTCGGCGCGTTCAACACGGTGCGCGACACCGTCTTGCGGGTGTGGGACAAAATCGGCGGCGTCTTCGACAAGATCGCTGGCGGTGCGGCGGCCGTCGGCAGCTTCTTGGGCCTCGGCGGCGGTAACACCGGCGGGATGGTCCTCGGTGGCCGCGTCCTTCCCGGCTACCGCGACGGCGGCCAGATCAGCGGCCCGGGCACAGGGACGAGCGACAGCATCCTCGGTTTCCCGGCAATGGTGCGTGTCGCGAACGGTGAGTGGATCACCAACGCGCGCGCGACCGAGGGCAACCTGCCGCTGCTCAAGGCGATCAACTCCGGTGTGCCCGTGTGGGACATGCTCAAGGCAGCGCTACCTCGGTTCGCCGAGGGCGGCCTCGTTGGCGCCGACAGCCTGGTCAACTTCGCGCGCGGGGTCGAAGGTGCCAAGTATGTCCGCGGCGGTGTCAACTGGGGCGACTGCTCTGGTGCGGTTTCGGCCATCGCGAACTATGCGACCGGACGTGACCCGTTTGGTTCCCGGTTCGCGACCGCCACCGAAGGCGAGGAGCTGGCTAAGCGTGGTTTCAAGCCGGGTCTGGGCCCGTCTGGGTCGCTGCGCGTCGGGTGGTACAACGGCGGGCCGGCCGGCGGGCACACCGCGGCGACGCTGCCCGACGGTACTCACTTCGAGATGGGCGGCGCCCGCGGTAACGGCCAGTTCGGCGGGTCCGCGGCCGGTGCCGAAGATTCGATGTTCACCAACCGCATGCACCTGCCGCCGGAAGCGATGGGCGGCCTCGACGGTGGGGCTTCCACGATCGGCGCTGCCTACAGTTCGTCGGGCGGCGGCAGCGGCGGTGGCGGGTCATACCGGTCGGCCACTTCGGCCGAGTTGTCCAGCTCGTCGAGCAAGGTCGACAGCGCCAACACGACGGCGCGCAACGCCGACCAGGCGGTCGATGACGCCACCTACCGGCAGAAGCGCGCACACGAGCGCCTGGAAGCCGCCAAGGCCAAGGGTAAGGGCGTCGAGGACGCGCAGCATTCCGCTGACGTCGCCGACCGTGAGCTCGAAGACGCAAAAGAGGCGCAGACCCGGGCGCACCAGAAGGCGGCCGACGCGATCAACGCCGACACCGAGCTGCGCACCAAGGGCAAGCTCGACAAATCCCGCAGCAGCTCGTCGAGCGGCGGCGGTGGCTTCAACGGCAGCGACCTCGGTAAGACGTTCGTGTCTGGCGTGTTGGAGTCGATCGGCCTCGACGGGTCGCTGTTCTCCAACCCGCTGGAATGGCCGACAGTCAAGTCGCTCATGGCCGGCGTGAACTTCGCCGGCGGTCTGCTCGCCAACGGTGTGGGCGGCCAAGGCGCCGCCGCGGGGGATAGTCCGCTGGGAGGCTTCGCGAACGGTGTGGCCGACAGTGTCGGTCTGGGCGACATGCTGACGTCGATCGGCGGGCAGCAGGGCGACAATTGGACGGCCGAGTCTGGCAGCCCGAAGCTGTCACCCGGCGATTTCAACCCGGCGCTGTCCGCGGGCGGTGGCCCGTCTCTGGCTGACTCGGCGGTCAATGCGCTGTCAGCGTTCGCGCCGAGCGCACCGCAGGGCGAGCAGCGGGCGGCCGGCGACGTCGACAACTCAATCGTTCTGAGCGGCAATTTCGGTTACAGCAAGGACGAGATGATGGGCGACTGGAAGCGCGAGCAGAACGCCCGCACGCGGTCGACCGTCAAGCGATAGTCAGCATGTCACGCGGCAGATGATGCGCAACCGTCCTGTAAGTCAGCTGCCGCGAGCAGGGCGGCGGCCAGCTCGCGTGCGTCGGCGCTCGTTAGGTTGCCCAGCGCATCGATCCCGGCTTCAAGGGTGATTACATGCCGCTCGGTCCCGTCCGCAAACTGCTCACCCTCGACGCCGACCTCAAGCGTGTGACCCGCCTCGGTCTCGACGGCTGCCGAGCTGACCGCGAAGCGCCGAAACTCGTCGCCCTCGCCTCCGTCCTGCATCCATTCGCCGACAGCGGTAGCGCCAGCAGGGTGGGGAATCGCAGAAGCCTCGGAGGGCGCAAGTTGCATGCGCGTGAGAGTAATTCAGCCGTTAACGTTGAGTCAAGGCACTACTCTCCGAATGTGTTGATCTATCAACAGCTTTCGCGAAATCGGCCCACCAATCAGGCGCGGCTCTGTCGTACGACAACCGGTACGACAACTAGGTCACTTTCGCCCACTTTCGTGGGTTCTCGCTGAGCTTCGCCGATCCTCATTAAATGCCTGTTTACCTGCAAAAATGAAAGTCAGCAAAGCTCTGCGAAAGTCACTCCGCATAGCTGGGGGTCAAGTGGTCGCAGGTTCAAATCCTGTCAGCCCGACCACGAAAAACCCGCTCTGACCAGCGTCGGAGCGGGTTTTCTGGTTTCCGGACCCCGGAGAAATCTGAGCCGGCGGGCCAGGAGTTTGCCAAGCCACTTTTGGTGTGTTCACCTCATCGCGTGCACGGCGTGAGGGCCGTCCCGACACGTATCGAGGTTGGCGAGTCTCTTCCGGAGATTCGTTGCGCTATTCGCACGCTGCGTCGCTATGGGTCACCGGTCCACCGCTTGGGCTACCTTCATCTCAAAGGACAATCGGAGATCTTCGGACACAAGCCGAATGCATCAATAGGTCGGCAAGCCACCCAGTCGGAGCCGGGGAAGTGGCGGAGGAAGGAACAACCGTGACCGACCTCGACACAGTAGAGAATGCGATTCGACGACGGTCGTTCGGCACCCTGTCGACGCTCGATCGAGACGGCAACCCCCACGCGACCGCCGTCACGTATGCAGCCGCCGGTGAAGGCACAGACCTGACGTTGTACATCACGACCCGGACAACGAACGTCAAGGTGGGAAACATCCGACGACGACCGCCGGTCGCCCTCGTCATTCCCATACCGCACCGCTTTCTCCCCATGATGCCGCCGGCAGCCGTCCAGTTTGTGGGCTCGGCCGAGATACTGGATCACCAAAACGCTGACGCGCGAAGGGCATTCCATGCGTCGTGGTTTCTCCGTCGCATTCTCGCCGCAGAGGAGCGCATCGTCTCTCAGGGTGCTGAGCTGTGTTTCATCGCGGTCCGGCCGAGGCGATGGTTATCCACCTACGGCATCGGAATGTCGGCCCTCGACATCGTGCGTCATCCGGGCGAGGCTATCGGCCGCGTAGACCTGACGGGCGGAAACTAGCAGCTCCAGACGGTGGATCGACCACGCAGGCCGCAGGTCAATGCACATGGTCGTGGTCTTGGTGGTCGTCTAGCGGTGTCGCTGCCGGAAGCGGTTCGCTGATCGGCACGGGCGTAGCCTGCTCAGACGCACCGCCAGAGCCAGGGGCGGGCGCAGGAGCTTCGACCGGGCGGACGGCAGGCCGGGGAGACGCCGGCTCCGGATCATGACCGTGGTGGTTGCCGCTCTGCTCTGAACCGGTTTCGTGGTGATGAGCCCCTGCTTCAGCACCGGCTGGGGCGTGGTTGCCGTGCCGCAGACCGGAGGCAGCGCCCACTGTGGACGCCAGGGTGACGACCCCGATGGCGCCAAGGAGCACCATGGCGCTGCCGAAGGCGGACACCGGTTGTCCTTGAAGGCCGCGGTGCCAGACCCAGCCAGCGCCCATGACGACATAGATTTGGAGCAGCAGCGCGCATAGGTCCGCGGCTTGGATCAGTTCGGCTTGACCGGCGTGGGGACCCAGCGGCGCTCCGGCGGTTCTCGACACGGACCAAAGCGCAATGACGGCAAGATTGACGATGATGCCAAGGGCCAGCACCGGGGTGGTGGTCCGGGTCAGTACCAGCCGCGCCCACACGAGTTGGAACAGCGCGATGGATGCGAAAAACAGGCCCGCTGGGATCCATTCCTGCCAGTGCGCGGGAACGACGGCGAAATGGATGACAGAAGCGCCCAGCGAGGCAAGCGCGGCAAGCCGAGCCGCCAAACGGCTGTCGGTCTTCTTCGCTGTCCTAGGCGCCACCGAACCAGGATGACAGCGACGCCCTCGACAGTGGCTGCATGACGCGACATCTCAACCCGACCGAGACTCATTTGTCATCAACTACTGCCGTACTACGTAGATGGATCGATGCGACGTCTCGCCTTCGCGTTGACTTGCCGACGCCAGCTTGGCTCAACCACACCGAGCCTGTTCGATACTCACAGTGTTCTCGTTAGTGCCGTGTGGCCACGGTGATTTGGAATCGAAGAGCAGACGGGCGCGCCGATGCCGTCAGCGTTCAGTCAATACCGACGGCAATCGCTGCGAGACGTTGGAGCAAAGGCTCGGTCGGCCGCCGCATGCGCGTCTGTGCGATGTCGACATGACTGTCCACCGTCGAGCCCGGGTGTGGGATGCGCGTGCAGCAGAACTCATGGCCGATGACATCGGCTTGGACCGACTTCTGTCGATCGCGCGTTGTGCTGACCGCACAGGGTTTCGCCTTTTACCTCGCCTTGGCGTATCGATATCGGTCTCTACCGAACTAATTCGGGATTGGATGATCATCGATCTTCATGCGGAAGTCGACCTTCTGTCCATCGATTTTAGTGACGATCAATGTCATGCCGATTTTCTCACCGCCAGCCGTCTCGATGCAACGTTGTGTAGCACCTACCGTCGCTTGAAGAGGCCCGTCACATACAAGCGACTCCACTTCGACGCGATACTGCTGCTCTATCCGTTCTTTACCGATGGCTTCGATTTGTTCTCGCGAAAGAGCCTTTACCGGTGGTGTCGACTGCGGCCCCGCTTGCTCCGGTCCTGCATGCCAGGTTGACGTGACGGAGCAGCCTGCCCCGAGGCTGGTCGCGCATATGGCGATGGTAGACACGAGAAATCTGTGAAACATTTCGCTGACTATCCGCTTTCTTGGACGACGACACTCTTGACAAACACCGCAAAATCCCGCGCACAGTCTTCGAATATCAACTCTGGCGCTGTCAGGAGAAAAATCAGGATCTGCTTAGAGCTTCTCATCAAGTCGAACAGTATTTCACTGTGCATTACCGCGACTCGTTCGCCGGGAGAGACTTCGGTTTCGAATCGGATCACCTGGCCGTACACCGCGGGGTCACGTCTAGAGATGAACTCACCGCGTCGAAGCTGAGCACCGCTGTCGGCTGCATACACGATCTGTCGACGCCGCCGGGCGTGGGTTTCCAGAGATATGCTCGGATCAACGGTTTCCAGGACCGAGAGGGTCATCCTGGGTACGAATCGCTGTTCAGGTTCGCTGTCTAGAGTGAAGTCAATATGCGTGTCGCGACTCCGATCTGCCGTCGGGCACAACCTCCAGCCAGCCGGCGCTCGCCCGGTAATCTCAAGTTCGAGAGGCGTCATCTCAGCTTTCTCGGCTCCTTCGCAATTCAAAATCTGACCCTACCCCTTTCCCGTCAGAAGTGACGGGATACCACCGACCACCCACTCGCTAGCGAGCCCGAGTCCTGACTCGATATCACGGAGCACGCGAGGCACATCAACGACTCCAGCGATTGCGCCGCTGAGTTCGACGTATTGCAACGGTGAAACACTCAGCGGCAAATTGACATAGTACCGGCCACTCCCCAGATCGTTGAATATTGCGTCGCTGCCGACGGGTGTACCGGTATCGGGGCCGAATCCCTTGCTGATACCAAGTTTTAGCGCAGTGTCGACGGTTAGGTCAGCAGCCGGGCCAGATATGACAGTCGTATTCTTCAGGTTGTAACCAGCGAATGCGCCTGCGCTGACGCTTGCACTTTGCGTAGCCGGGTTTGATTGCGGATCAACAATTCCGGACAAGCTTAACTCGCCACCGGCTTGTTGCTGGATCGAGCTGTTTACATCGTAATCCCCGGCATTCGTTTCAACGATGGGGATAGGGGTTCGATTGTGCAGGCCATATCGGCCATCAACTCCAATTTTTTCGCCGCCGCCCGGGAATTCCGTGTGCGTGGTGCCGAATTCGCCGGTGAGTTGCCACGGCTGCTCCTGGGCAGTAGCGGGGTCGAGTTCCCAGGTCCTCTGGGTGCTGGTAGCTGAAGTGTTGGACGCGCCGAGCAGGGTGGCGAGAGTCGTCGGGGAGGTGTGTGATCCCGGCACGGATCCCGGGCTAGTGATCGCGGCGGCGAGGGTATCTGGGGTGACCTCATGGGGCTCGGGTGGGATCGGTGCTTGGGGAGACTGCTTGAGATCCCAGCCCGGTCCTTGGAGTCCGGGGCCGTGGTCCCAGTTGTCGCGGGGGTTGGTCGAAGTGGTTGACGAGCTTGTGCTGCTGCGCCTTCGGGACGCAGCGGCCGCAGCGGCACCGATCGCCAGGGCGGTGGCCGGGCCGAGGGGATTGCTCGGGTTGTTCGGCGTGGGCGGGGGCGCGGCAGTCACCGTCGCGGTGCTCTGCTGGCCACCGAACAGGCTCGGTGGCGTCGATGGCGGCATTTGCTGTTGGCTGGCTGGCGTCTGGGACGGTGCGGTGTCCTGCGGCGGTGTCGCCGGCTGGGTGCTGCTCTGCGCGCCCTGCGTGGGATTTTCATCGATGACTTGAGTGGGTGCCTGCACCGGCTGTGGCGGTTGGGCCTGGCTGGCGATCCGGGTGTTCACACTGCGGTTGGCTCCGTCAGCGGTCCAGCGGTTGTTGGCGTTGGTCTGCTCGGTGAAACTCGATCCGGCACGCCGGTGTGCGTCGGAATCGCTGCTGGATCCGCGGGCCGACGGCCCGTTATGACTGCTGCAGTTGTTCGACTTTTTGTTGTCGGATTTCTTCTTTTTCTTGTTGTCGCCCGGCTTGGAATGATTTCCGCCCGGGGATCCCGGTTTTGGGGTCGCTGAGGCTTGGGCCACGAGGGCCGGATCACTCATGACCAGCGGGACTGCCAGGCCCGCGACCGGGACCAGCAGCGCGGTCAAACCCGCCGCCACACCCAAGCGCAGCCCTCGACCGCGGTCACCACTTGAGCGCGCGAGTATGGCGCGGTGGCGGCCGGCGTCCACCGCTGTCGGGGCCGGTGCGACGAGCACCGACGGCCAGCGCTGCGAGGTATTGGAGCAAAGGGGTGTTCGGTCGCCGCGACCCGCCGCTTGTGCGCCGGTGCGATGTCGGCCACCTCGTAAAGATCCGATCATGACTACCCCCGTAGTTTGTGCGTTTTCCCAATTCGCCAGGTGGCGCTGGGTTCTGCAGGGTGTAGTCGTGCCACGGCCACTGAACCGAACTTCTAGCAACGGTGATCTAGCACACAGCGCCATTCGTGCTGGGCGGCGCTACGCTGCGATCACAGCAACATCCGGGGATGGGGCGCTCGTAGAGAGCGCCCATGCCAAGCCAACAATCTTGTGATCGGGGGATCATGCACACCATCAGTGAACGTACCCAGTTCGGATTCAAGGACCTTGCAGCGCTGCTGGCCGGTCTGGCGATGCTCGTCATCGGGTTTGCGGCCATCACCGCTCTGCCCGATTGGGTGGCCCGCTGGGGCACTGTCGCGGTCTATCTGACCTATTTCCTGTACATGTCGATCGCCGGACGCTTGTTCTGGAAAGGCGCCGATACCGCCTGGGGCGCGGTCAAAGGCGCTGCAGCGCAGCGCGCCACAGCGCGATCGCCGATGTGAGTGGCCTTCTCGTTCAGCTGCAGCAGCGTCGCTTGATGCGACCGTGAGCGAATCAATACGTGCGGCTCCCGGTTTCGATGATGGGCCCGCCGAAGGGTGGGTCGGCCCCTTTGGAACGTCGCCAAAGGCAACGCGAGCATCGATCCCATCGGTCTTGATCTGGATCAGGGACCGGTGGCGACCAGGAGCAAGTTTGTGCTGGTCTTTCTTGTTCTTGGTCAATCGCACGACAAGCACCTCATAGGCGCGGCCGGCCTCGACCTTCGGGGAACCCCCGATCACCCCGTCGCGTAGGTTCTTGGAGAATCAAGACGAAACCTACGCAGCATTGAACAAGGGCGATCATGTCTCAGGATCAGAACACAGACGTTCCACCGAACCACCTCTCCATCGATCCGCGTAGCGCCTTCTACAACGAAGAGGCGCTCCGCCGCGACGTGGGTATTCGCTTCAATGGCGTGGAGAAAATCAATGTGCACGAATACAACGTTGCGGAGGGGTGGGTGCGGGTGGAAGTGCCGACCGCCAAGGACCGCCGCGGAAATCCGATGGTCGTCAAACTCAGCGGCACCGTGGAACCCTATTTCCGCCAACCCGAGTAGCCGACGCCCTTGAGGGCCCGCCCTGCCATTGCACTCGTCGAATCTGGCGATCCTGTCAGACGTTGTCACAATTCGGCGGCTCGGTAAGCCCCTGAAACGGTTTCTCCATGGACAGTGGCCGTTCAGATGCATTGTGTGACGGCCAAGCTCTGACTGGGTGTCAAGCGGTGGCAGGGTTCATATCTGTCAGCGCGACTAATGTGATGTCTCAGGACATCGGCGACAGCCGGACCTACGTTTGTAGGTTCGGCTGTTTGTCGTTTGGGGGCGTCGGGTGGGCCTTTTGGGTGCGCCGGTGGCTGGGAGTCGCGAGTGGTGTCCGCCGCGGGCGGTGATCGTGGTGCTGTCAATCAGCCTTGGTCTCTTCCGAGGCGCTGCTCCGCAGGTGGACCGCGAAAATCCGTGTGGCGGCTGACTTTCCTTTCAATACATGCGTTCCCCGGTCGGCCAGCCCTGGCGGGTTAGAAGTCAGTCCTTCAAGGGTCTGTTCCGTGAGCAGGATCATGTCACCCGTCGCCTTGGTCAACTGTTCGACGCGGGCGGCGACGTTCGTGGTGTCGCCGATCAGGGTGTACTCGAGGTGGTTCCCTCCGCCGATGGTCCCGGCGATGACCACGCCGGTGTTGATTCCGATGCCGATCTGAAGCTCCCCGTTGAATCGCTCGGCGACCAGACGCTGAATGAGCACAGCGGCGTTCAGCGCGGCGTCAGCATGATCCGCGAGATCATTTGGTGCACCGAATACCGCCAGAGCACCGTCGCCGAGGAACTTGTTGACATGCCCGCCGGCGTCGAGGACAGCGGGCACCACGATGTCGAACAGGGTGTTCAGCCGGGCAACGGCGTGCTCGGCCGTGTTGGCCTCCGCGAACGGGGTGAAGTCGCGGACATCGACGAACATCACCGTCACCTTGCGGCGCTCGCCGGAGAATACGTCGTCGGGCTGCTTCAACAGCCGGGCCGCCAGAACCGGGTCGACATAGGTACCAAAGGCAGTTTGAAGTCGTTGCCGCTCGGCCAATCCTGCTTGCATCCGGTTGAATGTCGCGGCCAGGGCGCCGAGGTCGTCGTCTTGCACCACCGGTAGGCGCTGCGTGTAGTCGCCCTCGGCGACACGTTCGGCCCCTTCGGCGAGGTCGTGAATCGGGCGCAGGGATGAGGAGAACCCGATGCCGACGGATATCGGGACGGCAAAGGTCAGAGTGATCGCACAGCCAATAACGACCCAGAAGATGGGCAGTTCAGGCGGTGGCCGCAGCGCGGAAGTCAGCATGGCGCCGCCAATGGCAAACGCAAGTGCCACAGCCACTACTGACCTGTTAGACCGTGTGGCGAAGGTGGGGCGCGACCTCGGCAGTGAATCACCGATCCCGCTGTCACCGGCCAAGGCCACTCTCGGTGGGCGCAGCACTGCCTCGGCAATGCTGTGATACGCGATCAGCTGCACAGTGGTTCCGACAAATGCACCCACGATCCCGTATTGGACGAGCCGCCACCAAGGCGCGCCAGCGATTCCACCGACCCCGGACGCCAACAAGGCGGCCCATACACCAGTTCCCCACACCACTCTGGGGACTGCCTTGCGGGCCCAGATGTACGTGCCTTCAAGGGCGGCCCGGCGATCGACTTCGCCGCCCGCCGCAAACTGCTCCACGGGGCGGGCCCACCGACGGTAGGGCAGAACCATGATGCATACCAACACCGCCACAGCGACAACGGTGAAGCCTGCCACCTCGACGTAGCGACGGGACTTCTCGTGGACAACGATGGGAAACGATACGAAGGTGGAGTAGACGGGCAGTGAAATCAGAAAAGCGGCGAGCCAGAGCGCCCGGATGTAGCTCCCGCCGTACCGGTCCCAGACCCGCTGCCAGATGCGATCCATGCCGGGAGACTAGGCGCTCCTTGTGGGCGATCCCCCGCAAACGGCCGCCAGGGATGTTGCCAGACAGTACTTCCCGCAGAGAATTGCCGCTTTATTCCCTCGACGACGGGGACTACTGCGCATGAGCCCAGACACTCAGAAGCCCGGACGTCAGGCGATCATCGGGTCGATCTGCGACCGCGGCACCAGCACGTGCAGCGGCCCGGCCGAGGCGGGCAACAGCACGCCCTGATCGAAGAAGAAGATCACGCCGTCGTTGACGATCGCGAAATTCTGGTAGTTGGCCGGGTTGTACAGCGCGGCTTGCGAGAACGGCAACGGCGCCGGCGGTGGGGGCGGCGTGGTGGTCGTGCTGGTGGTTGTCGTCGTGGGTGCGGTGGTCGTCGTGGCCGGGGTCGGCGGTGCGGCCGGCGGCGGGGCCAGCTGCTGCTGCAGTTCGGACTGGACGATCGGGGCGACGGTCTTCAGCGGATCGTCCACCCGCCACAACGGGGTGTTCTGCTTGTCGTCGGGTGCGGCGGTGTAGGTGATCGCCTTGCGGAAGCTCTGGTCCCAGTTGAACGCCTTGTACGTGCGCTGCGGCCCGCTGCCGACGTCCTGGGTCACCGAGAACACCACGGCCTGCGTGCCGCGCGGCGGCACCGAGGAGCTGTACTTCTCCGGTTTGATGCTCAACACGTACGGCGTCGTGCGGGCTGCGCCGGATTTGGCCGAGTTGAGGAACGCGTCGCGGGTCTGGGAGATGTAGTCGGCGACCGACTTCTGGTCGGGGTAGTCCAGCGGGATGCTGATGTCGACGCTGTACCCGGGGTCGGAAAGCTGGATCTCGCACGTGCTACCGGTGTTGCCGCCCTTGAGATCGGCGCAGTAATCCTTCGGTGCGGCCACGGCCACACCGGCGGAACCGAACATCGCGGCAACCGTGACAACCACGGCCACGCTGAGAGAACGCATGGGTAATACCTCCAACCAAGTGCGGCAAGTGCCGAGTCCCCAGATTAACGTGCGGGGCGTCAGCAAAGCCGACAGGGTCGCAAGGCTCAGGCCCGGCGGCCCACCGCACTGGTGTCGGACTGCGGGCGGACCAGCTCGACACCGTCCCCGACGTTGACGGTGACGACGGCCGTCGCCTGGAACAGCCCGTAGAAGTCGTCGGTCCTGGCGAACGTGTGCGCGCGGGCGAACAGCGGCTGCACGTCGAACACCCGCACCCGCAGCTTCTCCCGGCTGAGCCGGCCGAGCTCGCGGCCGGACTCCGGGTCGGTGATCACCTGATCCGGCTCGCCGTGCACGGCAAAGATCATCCCGGGCGTCACGCCGGCCTGCGCGCCGCGATTGATCACCAGGGTGTAGTCGTCCTCGATGAAGGCGACCTGACCGTTCACGACGCCGCCAGCGTGGAGCCGGCGCGAATGCGCGGCCGGGTGCTCTGCTGGTCGATCGACAGCAGCGCGTCGATCTGGCTCGCCGGTTCCTGCTCGGTGCCCAGCGTGAGATCGACCGCCGTCTTGGCCTGGAACAACGCGATCATGGCGTGCTGGTGGCGTTCGGCGCCGAACGCGTTGAGCGCGAACGTGAGTTTCTGGTCGACGTACTCGACCGAACGGTGCAGGTCGGACGTCGCGGGTTCGGCCGGTGCGCCGTACCAGCGATGCGCCAGGGCGCCCAGGCTGAAGGCGCACACCGGCACCACCACGACGATGCAGGCCACCGCCACCGCGCGGGGCAGGGCGATCGCGCCGACGATGCCGAGCAACATTGCGACGGTCACGAACGTGATCAGCCGCAGTTTCGGCGGCACACCCTCGACGGCACGGGCCAGCTGCCGGGCCGCGCTCGCGCCGGCCTGGGCGGCGCGCGTACCGGCCTGGGCGGCCAGGCGGCCCGCCTCGTCGACGTGTTTGCGGGTCACCGGCGAGGTGGGCATCGACCAGACCCGACGTGCCGGGCCGGCCTGCGGGGCACCGGCCGACTCGGGGGCCGGCACGCTGTCTGTCACATTCGCATCATCAGCCACATCCGTATCATTCCGCGTTTGCCGCCCATAACCCGGTTCGGCACGCCGACAAACGAGGCCGGAGGTACGCGCGTAGACTCGCAAACCAGAACCTCCGGTCAACGGGCATAGCAGGCATACAGTGCGCCAAAGGTGCGTAGCGGTTCGTCATCGAACAACACTCGCCACCGAAAGGGCATGCCGTGCAACGTTTTTCTCTCCGATCGGCCCACCATGGCTGACCGTCGCCTGAAAGGCAGCCGCCTCGGGGCCGTCAGCTACGAAACGGACCGCAACATCGGCTTGCCGGCGCACCAGGTGGCGCGCTATCGCACCGCCAACGGCAGCGAATTCGACGTACCGTTCGCCGACGACGCCGATGTCCCGGGCACCTGGTCATGCCGCAACGGCATGGAGGGCATCCTGGTCAACGGTGTGGCGCCGGAGCCGAAAACGGTCAAGGCCGTGCGCACCCATTGGGACATGGTGCGCGAACGTCGGTCCATGGAGGATCTGGAAGCGTTGTTCAACGAACGCCTGAAGATCATCGAGTCGGTGCGCCGGGGCACATAGCGCTCACTCCCGGGCCACCTCGGTCAGCGCTCGGTCCAGATTGTTCAGCGCGCGCACCGCACCGCGCACCGGTCCGGGCGGGATGTCGGAGGAGCCCATCACCTCCATGATCATCGCCGTCGTCGGCGTCTCCGGCGCGGCGGCACCGTCGCCGGCCACCAAGAGCTTGACCTCGGCGACCGTCGCGCACACCTGGTCGGCGGCCTTGCGCAGTGCCACGGCCGTCGCCTCGGGCGGCGCGGTGTCTGCGTCCGCCCGGGCGGCGTTGACCCCGGCGCGGGCCAGGGCATGTGCAGACCGGTTGCCGGCCTGCAGGCCGCGCACCAGCCGCTGCACACCGCGACGGCTGCGCACGGCGGGCCCCATCTGCAACGGCTTACCCGCCTTCACCACCTCTTGCAGCGCGTTGTCCAGGCTGCGGGTCTCGGCCACCAGATCGGTCTCGCCGCCCGGCGCCAACACCGACGCGATGCCCGCGTCGATCACCTCGGTCAGTCGGTCGAAGTACTCACCGGTCTTCTCGATGAACGTCGCGCGGGTGCCCGTCGTGAACACGAAGAACGCAGACGCGATGCCGACCAGACCGCCGACCGCGGTTTCGGCGACGCGCAGCTCGAGCACCTCAACACTGAAGTTGCCCAACAGCCCGTACAACATGGCCAGCACGACGGTGACGAAGAACGTCAGCCAGGCGTAGGCGACGGTGACCAGATAGAACGCGCAGAACACGCAGACGACCAAGACGATGATCTGCATCGGCGGGTTCTGCCCGATCAGCGTGGCCAGCAGCACCCCGGCGGCCACCCCGGCGACCGTTCCCACGATGCGATGCCCTGCGCGCGTGAGGATTTCGCCGCGGGTCGAGACCCCGGTGAACACCAGGAACGCGGTGAGCACCGCCCAGTACCAGCGATCCGGCGAGATCAGCTCGCCCAGGACGGTGGCGGCCGACGTCGCGACGGCCACCTGGATGGCGGCCTTGGTGTGCGTATCCAGACCCGTCTGCGAGTCGTCGTCGGGGGACTCGCGATCCGGCGCTGCGGCATCGCTCGTGCCCAGCGCGTTGGTGGTGATGTGGTGGATGGCGAGGTGCGCCTGCAGCGCACGGTAGGCCACCACCGTGGCGATCCCTTCCGGGGTGGACGTGTCGGCACGGTCGGCCGCCGCGGCCGCGGACTTGCGGGCAGCGCGAAGTTGGTCTTCGGAAGGGTTGTGCTGCAAGCACACTCGCAATGCGGCAACGGCGTCGAGCAATCCGTCCGGCCAGCTGCGCTCGGAATTCAGGCTCCAGAGCAGACTGGCCAGTTGTTCCACCGAGATCTGGGCGTCGAACACCCGCAGCGCCAGGTCGTTACTGGTGACGCTCAACGTCCGGGCCGCGTCGTGGCGGTCGAGCCAGTCGTCGATCATCAGACCGGTGTCGCCGAGCCGGTCCAACCGACGGCGCAGCACCAACGCGGCCTGGTCGGTCCGTTCGGTGCCGATCGCATCCAGCACCGAGATCGACACCCCACGCAGCGCGCGCACCAGGTGACGCACCTCGGCGCGCGGGCGGTCGGGGAAGACCAGCGTGCGCACCACCAGCGTCGCGCCGATCCCGACGCCGACGGCGGCGGCCAGAATCGGGATCTGAGCGGGCGTGGCGTGGATGAACAACGCGAAGAAGTACGACATGAACGCGACCATCCCCAGCGCGTTGCCGCGCGGGCCGAACCGGCGCACCCAGACCGCGGCGAACAGCACCGCGATGAACCCGATATCGGCCACCCATCCGAACGGGGACAGCACGGCGGCCAGCGCCACGGCACCGACCGCCGGAAAGGGCAGCAGCACAGTGGTGATGACCCGGTGATGTTGTTGCTTGTCCTTCACCGCGGCCGAGGACTGCATGGCCACGATGGCGCCCAACATCGCCACGGTGACCGGCTGATGGGTCACCCGGGTGAACGTCAGCAGCGCGATGATCGCCAGCACCAGCGACAAGGTCGTCGCACCCGCGCTGCGCAGCCGCAGTCTGCCCGGATCGGAATCGACGATGAAGCGTGCAGCGCGGTCGCGAAGCGCTGACGGATGCATCGCTCGATTGTCCGCCACCGCGCCACGCGCGCCGTGACCGGCCGATCGGCGTGCCCCGCACCGGTCGGGTTCGGTCACGGGAGGACGTCACGATCGCCGGAACACAGCGCGCATCCGGGACCGGCGACGGCACCGCTTTTCGTATCGCGGATATCGGGTACCCCCGACGAGGAGGTTCTTGGTGCCGGCAGTGCTCGTGGATACCGACGACCTCGGCGTCGCCGAGGCCGCGCTGACCGCGCACTACGCCAAAATCCGGATGTCGGCGGTGGCGGCACCGTCCGCCCGAACCCGCATCACCTCGGCCGAGATCGGCAAGGTGGCGGCACAGCGGATCGAATTCGGGTTCAGTTTCCGGTACGACATCGACCCCCTGGAGAAGCTCGCCATCTGCCTGGTGGAAGCCGGCGCCGTGGAACAACGCCTGCCGGGCCGATCTCCGGAAACCGGTGGACCGGGGGACGTCGTGGCCTGCGGTGTGCACGACGATCTGCCGTTCAGCGGTTCGGTGCGGGCCGGCCGGTTCAGCCAGCTGTTCCTCGATCGCACCTTGTTCGACGAGGTGGCGGCGGCCGCACCGCGCGACGACGGCGCCCCCATCCGGTTGACCGCCCTGCAGCCGGTATCGGCTCAGGCCAACGCGCACCTGGCCGGTCTCATCGCCTATGTCCGCGACAACGTCGCCACCGACCCGTTCGTCGCCGAGCATCCGATGGTGACCAGCGCCGTGCAACGCTACGTGGCGGCCAGCGTGCTGTCCGCGTTCCCCAACACCGCGCTGCTGGACCCCACCGCCGCCGACCGCCGCGACAGCACCCCGGTGCTGCTCCAGCGTGCCATCTCGTTCATCGACGACAACGCCGAGCGGGACATCTCACTGACCGACATCGCCCAAGCCGTCTACGTGACACCCCGTGCGCTGCAATACATGTTCCGTAAACACCGCGACTGCACACCCACCGAATACCTTCGGCGGGTGCGCCTGCACCACGCCCATCTCGACCTGATCACCGGGAACCGCGCCTCCACCACGGTGGCCCAGATCGCCCGCAAATGGGGGTTCCTGCACACCAGCCGCTTCTCCGTGTACTACCGCCAGGCCTACGGGCAGAGCCCGCATGTCACCCTGCGCGGTGAATCCGGCTAGGACTGCATCGAACTCAGGTAATACGTCTCGTGCCCGGTGGGGTAGCCGCCGCCGTCGGTGGCGATGTGGACATGGTCGAAGTGGTTGGCGGTCTCGTTGCCGTAGTCCGCGGTCCAGCTGGGGGCACCGATACCGGGATAGAACCCCTGCCGCCAGATCACGTGCAGCACACCCCAGCGTTCGGCGTTGGCCAGGGCGTAGCCGGCGATCTGGTTTCCGAGGTCGATGCCCGCATCGGAGTGATAGTTCGGGATCATCACGTCGATCGCCAGCCCGTTGGGGTGCCACTTCAACGGATCCTGTCGAAAGCCACCGATGGTCTTGATCTCCGGGAACATCATCGCGATGGCGCGCGCCACCCAGATGGTCTTGACCTGCAGTCCGTTCTCGGGCGCCACGCCCTTGTCGAGCGGGAAGTCGAACACCCTGGCCTCGTCGGGCGGCGCGCTGGCGGCCAGCAATTCGGCCTTGGTGGCCGTCACGGCCGGCGCCGGCGCGGCCGACGGCGTGTCCCGAGCGGTGGTCATGCCGGCATCGGGCGCGGGCGTGGTGTTCTGCGCGTAGACGACGGCCGCCGAGACCGCCAGCGACGCCGCGAGCGCCAGCCAGCGCATCGCCGGTCGGGCCCGGCGATCGGCCGACTGCGTTGCGCCCACGACTAGGCACTGTAATCAGGCCGGCGGGAGCCCACCTGCGTTTTATGCTGCCAGCCCAGCCATGCCCATCGATCGTGCCGCGCTCGTCGCCGGCGGCATCCGGCTCGCTTCCGGCGTCTCCTTCCTGGTCGATCCGCTGCGCGCCAACCGCTTGTGGGGTGAACCCAACGACCCGGGACCGTCGGCCCGTCTGCTGCTGCGCTCCATGGGATATCGCGACGCGTTGATCGGCGGGCTGCTGCTGAGCGCCGGGTTGCGCGGCCGGGACACCCGCGGATGGTTCCTGGCCTCCGGCGGCGCCGACGCGGCCGACCTGCTGGGCGGGGTCAGCGTGCACCACGACCTGACCCGAGGGCAGCGGATCATCGGTCTCGGCGGTGCGGTCGTCGGGATCGGCGTCGGACTGTGGGGCGCCACCCGGCGACACACCGAGCCGCCCACCGATTGAGGACTTTGGTCCCTCCAACTTGAGGACTTTGGTCGGATGGACCGGGTGCCTTCGGCAGCTGATTGCGACGCCGGCGCTTCGTAGCGTGTCCGGTATGACCTACGTGATCGGAACCGCCTGTGTGGACGTCATGCACAAGTCATGCGTCGCCGAATGCCCCGTCGACTGCATCTACGAGGGCGCCCGCACGATGTACATCAACCCCGGCGAATGCGTCGACTGCGGCGCCTGCCGGATCGCCTGCGAGGCCGATGCCATCTACTACGAAACCGATCTACCCGAGGACCAGCTGGCGCACCTGGTGGACAACGCGGCCTTCTTCGACGAGGTGCTGCCCGGCCGGGACGAGCCGCTCGGCGCACCCGGCGGAGCGGCCGGACTCGGACGGGTTGGGGCGGACACCCCGTTGGTCGCCGCCCTGCCCTGAATCTCTCATTCCCGTCGCTTCGCTCGCCCAGGGAATTTCGCCGCGTCGCTTCGCTCGCCGAGGGCAACATCGCGTAGTCCTACTCATCCCCTGGAGCACGTCTTCGGGCAGGCTGGTCCCATGGCGCTCACCGAACCCGTGACTCCGCTCTCCGACGCCGCCACCCCGGGCCGCGACCGGGCCATCGACGTGGCCCGGCTCGCCGCCCTGGTGGTGGTGATGTTCGGCCACAGCGCGTTGCTGCTGGCCACCATCGACGACAGCGGGCTGCGGATCGGCAACATCCTGGGCGAGCTGCCGGCGCTGGCGCCCATCACCTGGGTGGTGCAGGTGATGCCGTTGTTCTTTCTGGCCGGCGGTGCTGCCGGTGCGTACGGCTGGCATCCCGGCCGAACCTCTTGGGGCACATGGCTGTTCACCAGGGCGCAGCGGCTGTGCCGCCCGGTGTTCTGGTACCTGGCGTTCTGGACGGCGGCCCTGGTGATCGCCCGTGCCGTGCTCGGCGCGGAGTCTGCGGCCGGACTCGGCCGCGAATGCGTGGCCCTGCTGTGGTTCCTCGGGGTCTACCTGGTGGTGCTGGCGTTCGTGCCGGCGCTGACCCGGCTGCGCGGGCTGGGGTCCACCACGGCGGTGGTGCTCGGCCTGATCCTGGTCGCCGCGGCGTTCGACACCCTGCGCCTGGCGCTGGACAACCCGGAAGCCGGGCTGGCCAACTTCGTCGTCGTATGGCTCATCCCGATGGTCATCGGCGTCGGATACGCCCGCGGGTTGATGCGTCCGCTCGTCGCGCTGGCGGGCGCGGCCGTCGCTCTGGCGGCCCAGGTGCTGCTGGCCGTGACCGGACCTTACGACGTGTCCCTGGTGGTGACCGGAACCGAGCGGATGTCCAACGTGTCACCCCCGACCACGCTGCTGGCCCTGCACTGCACTTGGATGTCACTGCTGTTCGTGGCCGCGGCCGGGCCGATCCGGCGGTGGGCGCAGCGACCCCGGGTGTGGGCCGTCGTCGCGACCGGCAACGCCGGCGCCATGACGCTCTACCTGTGGCACATCCCGGCCATCGCGGTGGCCACCTTCGGCCTGCACGCGGGCGGCTTGGACGCCTACGACGTGCACGCCGCGGGCTTCTGGGGGCTGCTGGCGCTGCGGGCGGTGGTGTTCGCCGTGGTGATGACCGGGCTGTTCCTGCTGCTGTCACCGCTGGAGCACCGCCGGCTGCCCTGGTGGGACCGACCGGCTGCCGCCACCGGTGCCCGTTCGGTGGCCGCGGGCGCGCTGGTCTGCGCGGCCGGGGTGGCGTTGCTGCTGATGGCGAAGTTCGGGCTGAGCGGGGCCGCCGGCTACGGCGCGCTGGGCGTGTTCCTGGTGGCGGTCGCCACGGCCCGGCTCGCAGCGGTGTTGCCTCGACCTGTCGCCGTCATTCGGTAGGGTCACCGCGTGAGTCAGAGCGCAGTGCACCCCGTCAAGTCTGTAAACACCCGTCTCGCTGAGGAACTGGGCGTCGCGGAAGGCCAGGTCGCCGCCGCGGTCGCGCTGCTCGACGAGGGGGCCACGGTGCCGTTCATCGCGCGGTACCGCAAAGAGGTCACCGGAAGCCTGGACGACGGTCAGCTGCGCACGCTGGAGGAACGCCTGCAGTATCTGCGCGAGCTGGACCAGCGCCGCGACGCCGTGCTGGCCTCCATCGAGGAGCAGGGCAAGCTGACCGACGAGTTGAAGGCCGCGTTGCTGGCCGCCGACACCAAGGCCCGCATCGAGGACATCTATCTGCCGTACAAACCGAAGCGGCGTACCAAGGCGCAGATCGCCAGGGAAGCGGGACTGGAGCCGCTGGCCGACCGGCTGCTCGCCGACCCGTCGGTGGTGCCCGAGGAGGCGGCCGCGGAGTTCCTGACCGAGGAGGTCGCCGACGCGGCCGCGGCCCTCGACGGTGCCCGGCACATCCTGATCGAGCGGGCCGCCGAGGACGCCGAGTTGGTGGGGGAGGTGCGCGCCAAGTTCTGGTCCGACGGCACGCTGCGCACCCGGGCATGGTCCGACGAGGCCGCGAAAAGCCCTGCCGCGCAGAAGTTCCGCGACTATTTCGAGTTCGCCGAGCCGCTGGAGAACATGCCGTCACACCGGGTGCTGGCCGTGCTGCGCGGCGAGAAGGAGGAGGCGCTCGCGCTGACCTTCGACGGCGGTGACGACGAGGTGTATCAGGCCAGGATCGCGCAGTCGCTCGGGATCGACATGGCGGCGACGGGCCCGGCGACGCCGTGGCTGGCGGCCACCGTGCGCCTGGCATGGCGCACCAAACTGATGATCTCGGCGTCCGTGGACGCCCGGATCAAGTTGCGGCAGCGGGCCGAAGAACAGGCCGTGGCGGTGTTCGCGCGCAATCTCAAGGACCTGCTGCTGGCCGCGCCCGCCGGTACCCGCACCACGCTGGGCCTGGACCCGGGCTTCCGGACCGGGGTCAAGGTCGCGGTGGTCGACCGCATCGGCAAGGTGGTCGACCACTGCGCCATCTACCCGCACCAGCCGCAGAAACAGTGGGACACCGCCAAGGCCACGCTGGCGGCCCTGGTGGCCCGCCACGGGGTTGAGCTGATCGCGATCGGCAACGGCACCGCCTCCCGCGAAACCGACGCGCTGGCAACCGAACTCATCGCCGATATCCGGGCGGCCGGGGCGCAGCCGCCCACCAAGGCCATGGTCAGCGAGGCCGGCGCGTCGGTGTATTCGGCGTCGGCGTACGCCGCGCACGAACTGCCCGAGCTGGATGTCACCATCCGCGGTGCGGTCTCCATCGCCCGCCGGCTGCAGGACCCGCTGGCCGAATTGGTCAAGATCGACCCGAAGTCCATCGGTGTCGGGCAGTACCAGCACGACATCACCCCGGGCACCCTGGCCCGCAGCCTGGACGCGGTCGTCGAGGATGCGGTGAACGCGGTCGGTGTCGACCTGAACACGGCGTCGGTGCCGCTGCTGTCGCGGGTGTCCGGGGTGACGGAGTCGCTGGCCGAATCCATCGTCGCGCACCGGGAGAAGACCGGCGCCTTCCCCAGCCGCAAAGCCCTGCTGGACGTTCCCCGGCTGGGCCCCAAGGCCTTCGAACAGTGCGCCGGCTTCCTGCGCATCACCGGCGGCGAGGACCCGTTGGACGCCTCCGGTGTGCACCCGGAGTCCTATCCGGTGGTGCGGCGCATCCTGGACCGCGCCGGTGTCACCCTCGGTGAGCTGATCGGCGACGCGCGGACGCTGCGGTCGCTCAAGCCGGGGGAGTTCGCTGACGACCGCTTCGGCATCCCCACGGTCACCGACATCCTGGCCGAGCTGGAGAAGCCCGGCCGTGACCCGCGGCCGGCCTTCTCGACCGCCACCTTCGCCGCCGGGGTGGAGAAGGTCGCCGACCTGAAGGTCGGCATGGTGCTGGAAGGGGTGGTCACCAACGTCGCGGCGTTCGGCGCCTTCGTCGACGTCGGGGTGCATCAGGACGGCCTGGTGCACGTGTCGGCGATGTCGGACCGGTTCGTGTCCGATCCGCATGAGGTGGTCAAGTCCGGTCAGGTGGTTCGGGTCAAGGTCGTCGACGTCGACGTCGAACGGCAGCGCATCGGACTGACCTTGCGGCTCAACGACAACCCGCAGGCCCGGCCCGCCAAGCGGCCCGAGCGGCAGGGTCGGCCCGGCGGCGAGCGGCGCAACCAGAACCGGGGCGGCAGCGGGGCCCGCCAGGACGCCAAGCCGGCGTCGGGGTCGATGGCCGACGCCTTGCGCAAGGCGGGATTCGGGCGTTGAGGTGAGCAGTCGACCCGCCCCATGGGTGCCGGAGCTGCCGGACGACGTGTCACATGGGGCGGGCTGGCTGGACCACGGTTTCCACATCGCCGCGCACGCGCACGCCGACGGTCAGCTGGTGTACGCCGCGTCCGGCGTCGTCGCCACCACCACCGAGCGCGGCACCTGGCTGGCGCCGGCCAACAGGGCGACGTGGACACCACCGGAATTCGTGCACTCCCACCGCTTCTACGGCAAAACCGATATTCGGCTCATGGTGCTGCCCCGCGACTTGTGCGGCGCACTGCCCGCGCGGCCCGTGGTGTTCACCGTCAGTCCGTTGCTGCGAGAAGCGCTGCTGGCGTTGACCTCTCGGCATGATCCACACGCGGCCTCCTACCAACGGCTGCGCGCGGTGGTGATCGACGAATTGGCCGAGGCCGGCGATCAGTCCCTGCACCTGCCGGAGCCCCGCGATGACAGACTGCGCGCCGTCACCGACCTGTTGCGGGCAGACCCGGCCCAGGCGACCACCCTCGATCAGCTGGGGCGCGCGGTCGGCGCGAGCGCCCGCACCCTGAGCCGGCTGTTCGACGAGGAACTGGGCATGGGATTCCAGCGGTGGCGCACGATACTGCGCATTCACCAGGCGCTGCGCTACCTCACCGAAGGCCGGTCGGTGACCGACACCGCCATCGCCTGCGGCTGGGCCAACCCCACCAGCTTCATCGAGGCCTTCAGCGCCCTGGTCGGCCAGACCCCGGGCCGCTACCAGGCGGATCTGGCGACTTAGCGGTATCGGCTGTCCGCTCGGCGGTGGGCCGGATGACCTCGCTGCGGTGACAGTGGTGATCGGCAGAACGCCGGACATCACGAGGAGCAGCACCATGCACAACACTTCAGACCGCACCACCGTCGCGGTGATCGGCGCCGGGGTCGCCGGACTGGCGCTGGGAAACTTCCTGTTACGCAAAGGGATCGGTTGCGTCATCGTCGAACGGCACAGCCGGGATCATGTCGAGGGACGGCAGCGCGCCGGTTCCCTGGACGGCCAGGGGGTGCGGATTCTCGGCGACTGGGACCTGCACGAGGTGGTGGGCGACGCCGTCAGCCACTCCGCCGAACCGGCGGTCATGCCGTTGTACATCGACGGCCGGCCGCAGCCTTGGGCGTTCGGCGACGACGAGCCCGGGGTGTTCTGTCCACAACAGGTGTTGGTGCGAAACCTCATCGGGACGTTCTTGCGAAACGGCGGCGATCTGCGCTTCGGCGCGGACGACGTCGCCATCGACGGGATCGACGGCGCCCGGCCATCGGTGCACTACCGCGACGCCGACGGGGTGTCCCGCCGGATCGGGTGCGAGTACGTGGCCGGCTGCGACGGTGACCGCGGGGTGAGCCGGACGGCCATCCCGGCGGGTGTGCTCACCCGGTATGCGCACGAGCACGGGTTCGCCTGGCTGGCCGTGCTCGCCGACGTTCCCGCCGACCCACCCGCGGTGATGGCGGTGCACCGTCGCGGCTTCGCCGCGCACATCACCCGGGGCGCCGGTCAGAGCCGGTTCTATCTCCAGTGCCCGCTGACCGACACCCTCGAGCACTGGCCGGACACCCGGATCTGGAGCGAACTGGAAGCGCGGTTCGGCAGGCCGGTGCCGGCCGGGCCCATCACCGATCGGCAACTGGTGCCCTTGCGTGGTGTCGTCTACAGCCCGATGAGCTTCGGCAGGCTGTTCCTGCTGGGCGACGCGGCGCACATCGTGTCGCCGATGAGCGCCAAAGGTATGAGCCTGGCCCTGCACGACGCCGATCTGTTCGCCCGAGCGCTGAGCAGCACGATCAACGACGGCGATCCCGAGCCGCTGGCGAGCTACTCCGACACCTGCCTGCGACACACCTGGGACGCCCAGACGGGCGCGGTGTGGATCACCGACGTCATGCACGACGCCGGTGACGCCGCACACGCCGGGGCGTTCCGTCAACAGCTCGCCCGCGCCGAACTGCGGCGCATGCTCGCCTCGGCGGGGGCAGGCAATCCGTTCTGACGGCCCCGACGGCGACCGCGACGCCCCGGTGGCCGGGCGGTGAACATCTGGTGCCCGGCGCGCGATGCTTGCCCGCCGGCGTGGCAGGGTAACCCGCAGGTAACGCGGTGTGGCCGACGGCCGATGGTTCCAGTACGACATCAATTCGGGCCTTTCCTCCGAGATGCCGTGCGGAAGCGAGCAAACTATGCTCGGCGCGGTCGACGGTGCGCCGGAGTGAACAACGTGACAGGAGTTGGGCCAGGGGTGAAGACGGTACTGGGGCTGTCGGTGACTTCGGCCGGTGTCGGCTGGGTTCTCGTCGACGGCGCGGCACCCGAATCGGTCACCCTCGACGACGACTCTTTCGCCGTCGAAACGGCTGATGAGCTGCAGGTACGCGCGCTGGCCGCGGTCCGGGGCGCGGAGTCCATCGCGACGGCCAGCGGCCATGATGTTGAGTCGATCGGCGTCACGTGGAGCGAGGACGTGGCCGCGCAGGCCGCGCAGCTGATCGCGACGCTCAAGGAAGCCGGCTACGCCGACGTCCGTTCGGTGCGGTTGCCGAACGCGACCCCGGCACCGTCGGACAGCGCCGCTCACACCGCGGCCGCGCGGGCGGTCACCTTGACCGAGGCCGATCTGACGGTGCTGCTCGACGTCGATGTGGAGCCGATCGAGTCCGATCCCGGCCCGAGCGACGCGGCGACGGTGGCGGTGCCGCTGCCTCCCGAACTTCCCACCACGCGGTTCACCCCGGCCTACGACGCGGCCAAGGCGGTGGCGACCAATGCCGTGCCCGCGAGCTCGGCCGGCGGTGCGGTGCACCGGCTGCGCGGCTGGATCACGGATGCGCCGCCCGCCCGGCTCGCGTCGATGGCCGGTGCCGCGGCGATTGCCGCGGTGGTCGGACTGCTGGCGGTCGGCTCGCAGTTCGGCGGCCCCGACGGGCCCGCGCCGCTGTCGACGGGGCATCAGCCGGTCAGTCCGGCGGCGGGCACCTCGCAGATCATCAGCTCGGTGCCCGTTCCCGCACCGCCCGCGCAGGAGATGGCCGTACCGGAGCAGGTGGATCCCGAACCCGCCGAGGCGCCGGCGCCCGTGTACTCCGAGCCGATCATGCCGCTGAACGCGGGCCAGCCCGCCGAGATCCCGGTCATTCCCGTGGAGATTCCGCAGCAGCCGGTGCCCGAACAGGTGCCGCCCGCGCCGGTGCCCGCGGTGACACCGTCGGCTCCGCTGCCGCTCGAGCAGGGCACCGGGCCGCTGCCCGGCCCGGCACCCGCCGCGGTTGCCCCGGCACCCGCCGCGATCCAACCCGCACCCGCACCCGCTGCCGTTGCTCCCGCGCCCGCCGCGGTTGCCCCGGCACCCGAGGCGCCGCAGGCCACGCCGGTTCCGCCGGTCGCCGAGCCGGTCCCCGCTCCCGCCCCGGCGCCGGTGGATCCGATTCAGGCCGCCATCAACTCGCTCTTCCCGCCGCCGGCACCGGCGCCCTGATCCATAGGCCGTTACGCCGAGATCGACGAAATACCGCAATTCACTTGCACTTTTCCGCCCAATTGCACGTTTGGGCGAGAAGGGGGCTAGCGCATCGTCGCGAGGTTGTGCCAGAAGTTCTTGAGGCTGTCGGTGCCGCCGAACAGCGTGGTGAAATGCGTCGAGTCGACCAGCACGATGTCGCCGGCGCGGTCCGTGGCCGGCGGCATCCAGATCAGCGCGTTGAATTCGGTGTTGCCCGCGTCGACGAAGGGGTGCGGACGGCCGGTATCGACGGGCTGCGAGCCGAGTAGCCGCAGGTCGGCACTCTCCGGGGCGGTCAACGCGTAGTGCGGCAGATGCGGGTGGAAATTGAAGGTGGTGACGTTGCGCAGCAGGCCCACGTCGTCCAGGTCGAGTCGTGCGTTCAGCGGCGCGATCTCGCGCGTACCGGGGACCACCGCCGGTCGCAGGCCCCAGTTGTTGAACACCGGCACGTCCAGGGCTTTCATCAGCGACCGGGTGTACTGACCGAATCGCTGCTGGCGGGGAACCAGCGGATCGCCGTGGTGCTGGTACTCCACCTGGCGGCGGGGGTAGTCGTCGGTATTGCCGACGTCGTGGTGCGGAGCGAGCAGCAGGCAGGTGCCTTCGCGGCGCAGCCACTGCCGGATCGCCGCGATCTCGTCGGCCGACGCCTGCTGTTGCGACAACAGGTGATCCAACCCGAAAACCATCAGGGTGTCGCAGTCATCGAGAACGCGCTCGTCGATGGGCAATTGGTAGCCGGCCTGGTCGATGCGTTGGAACACTGCCGGCGGGTGCCCGGTGGCCGCCAGCGCCACCTCCTGGAAGGCCAGCGTGGACCGGTGGAAGAGTTCCAGTGTTCCCGCGATGCCCTGCAGAAAGTGCGCGGCGTCGTACTCGGGGGTCTCGTAGGCCGGCCACAGCGCGTTGCGCACCTCGGTGATGGTGGAGAAGCGGTTCTCCATCGCCGCCGGATCGCGTTGTGCCTCCCAGGGATAGCTCCACGTCCAATAGATGCTGATCCTGCGCCGGCCGTTGTGCGGGCGGTGCAGATGGGTCTGGTTGTAGGTGCGTGCGCCTGTCATCTCTGGTCCTCACCGTCGAGTGCTGCCAGGTAGCGCAGGGCGGCGATGCCGGGCAGGAAGAAGTAGGCGCCGCCTCTGAGGGTGGTGAACGCGGGAATGCCCTTGTGCACCTTCCTGATCGGGCGTTTGGGAACGGTGAAGTCCAACGTGCCGTCCTGGCTGCCGCAGATCGGGTCGTGTTCGTTGCCGAGCTCGTGGAAGGTCTTGTCGTTGATCCAGACGTTCTGGGCGAACTCGAACTGGCGTACCAGATCGGCACAGATGATGAACGCCGCGATCCCGCGGTCGACGCCGTCGTCCGGGGCACCTTCGGGAAGTGCCGGACCGTAGGTGGCGCCGCGGCGGATCATCCGGCGCCGGTTCATGTAGTGCGCGGTGTCGCGCGGATTGAGCCTGCGAGCATGCGAACCCAGCGGACAGGCGTAGCCGAACGGGTCCATCTCCTTGTAGCCGAAGTCGTTGTTGCGCATCGGGTCGGCGCCCAGTTCGGGATCGTCCCGGTCCGGCGCCAACACCAGCGGTGCACCGCTGCGCCACCGGCCCATGAACTTGGCGGCCAGCAGGTCCTCGGCCTCGGGCGTCGCGGCGTTCTCCCGCAGGTAGTCGCGGAACACCGCGACGTGCTCTTCGAGGCGCCGGTAGGCCATGTAACTTCCGTTGCGCGACAACACCTCCGGCTGAGGGAGCCGGGTGACGGGCCCGGCTTCGTCGGGATAGCCGAGGATGAACTCGCCCGGTTCGAGAGGATCACCGGAACCGGGAGTCGGCTCTTCGCCGGAGCCTTTCATCACCGGCTGGGACAGGCGGTCCCGGAAGCCGAAATGGTCGTGGGCGTAGTTGAACGGCGGCGTCGCATTCAAATCGAGGTGCGACAGACTGCGCACCCCGTCGGTACGCGCCAACAGCTTGTCGTGTTCCGCGATCGATCGGCGGCATTGTTCTTCGGTGCGGGAGAACAAGATCGCGATCGCATGCAGATCAGCACCGGCCAGTCCGCCCACCCAGTGCTCGGGTGCGCTGGTGCCGGTGTCCCCGAGGATGCCGGCGCGTGATGCCATGCCCTCCCGGAACTCGGCGGGAAAGGTGCCCAGCGAGTCGGCCGGCACACCCAGGGCGCGCAGACCGGACCAGGTGAAGGCGAGCGTCACCCACCGGTCGGATTCGTCCATCGTGGCCGCGGCGTCGGCGGCGGACTGGGTCTTGTCCACCAACTCCGACAGCCAGGCGCGGCCGCCGGCCGGCGTGTCGAAGGTCAGGAATTCGTACCGGCCGGTGAGGGCCGGCGTGCGGGTGAGCAGGATGTGCTGGATATCGTCGAGTTCGAGCACTGCTTCCTCCGGGTACTCGGTCAGCTGGGCGCGCCCTTGGCCCACGCCCAGGCGGCCACCCGCCATCCTTCGGCGACCTTGCGCAGGGCCAGGGTGAACATCGAACCGGTCTGGGTCCTGCTCGCGCCCTTGAGGTCGAATGTCATGGTGGCTGGTGCGACGATGTAGGCGCTGTCACCCTTTTCGTCGTTGTGCAGGGGTTCGCCGAGTGTCACGTGATAGTTCGACGCGCCGAGATGTGCGCTTTCTGCCATCACGTCGCGGTACCAGTCGGCCACCGCGGTGGGTCCAATCCACAGGTGCGGGGCCATGCCGTCGAGGATGGACCCGTCGGAGACGAAGGCGGCCGTCATCGCGTCGACATCGCCGGCGTTGAACGCCGAGAGGTACGCCTGGACGGCCGCGAGCGGGGTGTCACTCACTGCATCTGGTCCAGCATGGTGGAAAAGGCGGCTTTGAGGCGCAACGCCTTCTTGATCTCGTCGGCGGTCACGTACGGATACTCGCCGTATTCCAGGAAACTGGGCACCTGGTGGTCGCGGACGAACTTGATGAAGGCGTCCGGGTTTTCCTTCCAGTCCTCGGGAAAGCCCTCGAGATTGGTGAACACGGTGGTGATGCCGGTCGCGCTGAACAGCTGGACCGCGTCCTCGGTGTACTTGTCGAAGTCGGTGTCGAAGATGCCCATGTATTGGAAGTGCAGCCCGGAACCGACGTCGAAGAGGTTCCACCGCAAGTAGTGCAGCCGCAGCGGGGCCAGCGCATCCGGGCTAGCCGCGATGGTCTCTTCGATCGTCTTGCCGTAGGCGCGGACGGCCTCTTCGCGGCCCTCCTTGACCTTGGCGATGATGGAGAAGCCGTGACAGGCCGGCGTTCGCGGGAAGACGGGGCCGTAGCGCCCGCGTTCCTCGACCAGATAGCCCTCCGGTGGGAGCGCCATGGCGGCCGGTTTGGTCCAATCACGCTCGTCTGCCGCCATCTCGACCTCCGGGCTCGGGCCTGCGATCTGCGAACGCTAGCACCCGGGGTGGTGGCGTACAGGGGGATTCGCGCCCGTCCTCACTCCGACAATAAGCGTAGTGTGTCTAACTATGGCACGCACTGACAATGACACCTGGGATCTGGCCTCCAGCGTCGGCGCCACCGCGACGGTGGTGGCCATGCAGCGGGCGGTGGCCACGCGCGGTCCCCGACCCCTGATCTACGACCCCTATGCCGAACCGCTGGTCTCCGCCGTTGGCGTGGATGCCTTCACCCGGTGCGCCCGCGGGGAGATCGGCATCGCGGCGGGCACCCCGTTCGACGTGCAGCGGATGTCGGACGGTATCGCCGCGCGCACCAAGTACTTCGACGATTTCTTCGCCGATGCCGCTGCGGCCGGTATCCGGCAGGTGGTGATCCTGGCATCCGGCCTGGACGCCCGGGCTTACCGGCTGCGGTGGCCAGCGGACACGGTCGTCTACGAACTGGACCAACCGCAGGTCATCGCGTTCAAGACCGGCGTGCTCGCCGACCAAGGTGCCGTGCCCGCCGTCGAACACCGGCCCATCGGCATCGACCTGCGTGACGACTGGCCGTCCGCCCTGCGCGCCGCGGGTTTCGATCCCACCCGGCCGACCGCATGGATCGCTGAGGGGCTACTGGTCTACCTGCCGCCGGAGGCCCAGGACCGGCTGTTGGACAACATCACTGCCCTCAGTGCCGCGGGCAGCCGAATCGCCGCCGAGAACACCGGGACCATCACGCCCGAGGAACTGCAGAAGATGGCCGATCAGATGAGCGCGGCGCAGCAACAGTGGCAGGACAACGGAATCGACGGTTTCGACGCGGTCGGCCAGATCGACGTCACCGAGCTGTTCTACGCCGGTGAGCGCACCGAGACCGCCGCGTTTCTCGCCGACAGCGGCTGGGATGTCCGGCTGCACAAGAATTCTGAGCTGTACGCGATGTACGGCCTGGGGGAACCGACCGACGGCCTGTCGCCGTTCGGTGACATCACCTACCTGACCGCCGTGCTGGGGTGACGCGCGGCGCTGGACGGTGCGGTCGCGGCTAGGAACGCGTCGCGACGGCGCCGGTGGCCACCGTTTTGGCCCAGCGGTAGTCCGCCTTGCCCGCGGGGGAGCGCACGATCTTGGGCTCGCGAAGGAACGCCTTCGGGATCTTGTATCTGGCCACGGTGCGTCCGCACACCTCGGCCAGGTCCTCGTCGGAGGCCGAGGCGCCCTCGGCGAGCTGGACGATGGCCACCACCTCGCTGCCCCAGCGCTCGGACGGCCGGCCCACGACCACGACGTCGTACACGGCGGGGTGGGCGAGGATGGCCCGTTCGACTTCTTCGACGAAGATCTTCTCGCCGCCGGAGTTGATGGTCACCGAGTCACGGCCGAGGAGCTCGATCCGGCCGTCGGGCAACACGTTTGCCCGGTCGCCGGGCACCGACCAGCGCACGCCGTCGATGGTGGGGAAGGTGCGCGCGGTCTTCTCGGCGTCGCCGAGATAGCCCAGCGGGATCAGGTCGCGGCGGGCCAGCCAGCCCGAGCCCTCACCGGGCGACAACACTCGGCTGAAATCCGCTGCGACGACGGCGGTATCGGGTTGCGGGGTGAATACCGCGGCGAGCCGCGCACCGGGTCCTGCTTCGGGGGTCGATTCACCGGCCGTCGTATACGTGCTCATCTGCGCGCCCGATTCCGAGGCGCCCACCGCGTCGAGCAGCATGATGTGCGGCAGGGCCTTGAGGAGGCGTGCGCGCACGGTGGGGGACAGTGCCGCACCACCATTGGAGACGGTGAACAGGCCGGACAGGTCGTAGTCGCCCTGTTCGATCTCGTCGACGAGGGGCCGGGCCACGGCGTCGCCCACCACCGGAATGCTCAGCACGCGTTCACGTTCGGCCAGCCGCAGGACGTCGGCGGGGCGCAGCCTCTCGACGTCGTCGGGAATGACGATCTTGCCGCCCATCGTGATGGCGTTGTAGGCCGCCCACTGCGCCGCGCCGTGCATGAACGGCGGAATCATCAGCATCGACATCGCACCACCGGCCGAGCGTGCCTTCTCGGCGAGTTCCTCGTAGGACGCCAAGGCCTTGTCGCTGCCGAATGGGCGGCCCCCCATGGACGACAGGAAGATGTCGTGCTGGCGCCACAACACGCCCTTGGGCATGCCGGTGGTGCCACCGGTGTAGAGGATGTAAAGGTCGTCGCCCGACACATCGGGCCGCCCGCCGGGTGGTGTGGGCGTGGCGATGGCCGCTTCGTAGTCCACCGCGCCCGGCAGCAGGGCATGGCCGGAATCGTCGGCGACCTGGATGAGGATCTGCAGGTGTGGCGCGCGGTCGCGGATGGCGGCCACCCGGGGGGCGAATTCGGTGTTGTAGACCAGGGCGCGCGCCTTCGAGTCGTTGAGCAGGTAGATCAGCTCGTCCTCGACGTACCGGAAGCTGACGTTGTACGGGGCCACCCGGGCGCGATAGCCGCCGATCATCGACTCGAGATACTCGTTGCCGTTACGCAGGTAGATGCCGAGATGGTCCTGGCCGGACTGGTGGCCGGCCAGCGTGTCCCGCTCGGCGTGCACCCCGAGGCCCGCGCTCACCAGGAAGTTCGCGAAGCCGTCGACGCGCCGGTCGAACTCGGCATAGCTGAACCGGCGGTCGCGCCAGACCAGGAAGGTCTGGTCCGGAACCGCGGCGGCGACGGTGCCGAAAACGGAGGACAGATTGAAGCTCACGCCGGTCATGGGTGCAGACCATACACCGAAGTCATGACTGTATGGCCGAGATCGGCCGGCTCAGCCCAGCGGATCGCCGTCGACGACATCGGTGATGGTCACGTCGATGGGTCCGGCCGGTGTGCGGCCGCTGTCGTCCAGATCGTCGAGGATCAGCCGGACCGTGTCGAGCACGGTCCGCCGGATGTCGTCGCCGAGTTCGCGCAATTGGGTGCCGTAACTGCCGGTCACGTCGATGTCGATGGCGCGCAGCACCGCACCGTCGAGGGTGAACGCGATACGGGTCGGTTGGCAGACGAACTTGCGGCGCAACTCCCTGGCCAGCAGGTTGCGCAGGGCCTGATCGCTGATGTAGACGACACCGCCGGCGGCGTCCCGGGACGCCCTGATGGGCCAGCCGACCCGCGACGCGGCGTGTACCGCCGCGTGCACCGTCGCGCTGATGGCATCCCAACCGGGCTCGGGCACCGACCGCAGATACGAGGCCGCGCGGTGCAGGAAAGGATCGAACTCCGTCACTGCCACCTCCTCAACAGAACTCGTAATGTCTTGGTAGCCCGCAGATGATGGCCGCGCACGGCATCGGGGCTGAGCTGGAGCACTTCACCGATCTCTGGGAACGTCATCAACTCGATCTCCCGCATCATCCACACCGCACGCTGACGCACCGGCAATTCACCGAGCGCCAATTCCAGGGCATCCAGGAACGCGGCGTTGGAGGCCGCCGTGAACGGGTCGGCCGCGGTGTCCGGTCCGGCCAACGGTTCCAATACCCAGTCTTCGACCGGCTTAGCCCGCTTGAGCCGGTGTGTGTCGGCGATCTTGCGGTAGCAGATCGCGAAAAGCCAAGTGCGCAAAGACGATGCGCCGCGGAAGGTGCCGATCTGCCGCCACGCGGCCACGAAGGTGTCCTGGACGACGTCGGCGACATCGGCTTCGGCGGCGAGCATCCGGCGGGCATACCGATACAGCACCGGGCCGTATCGATTGACGATGGCGTCGAAAGCCTCCCGGTCGCCGAGCGTGGCGGCGACCCGTAAGGCCTCGTCATCGGCGTCGCGTAGGTCGCCTTCGGTTGGCGCTATCACCACACTCCGCTCTCCGGTCACGCTTGGCCGTCCTCGCCCGGCCGTTCTCAACATATATCTCGGGGCCGCGCTGGGCGGAGTCCGGTATGTGTCGCGCATCACGCAATCGGCACGTTCGGTTTGGGACCATTGCTCCGACTACCCCTATGTTGCAGTCGGAAGGAGAGCGATGATGACCAGCGCACAGACCGATATCGAGACCTCGGGCAAGGAAGTCAGTCCGTACCAGGGATCACCCCTGGTGAGTTCGCAGGGCAAGACGACGATCGCCGACGTCGTGGTGTCCAAGATCGCCGGAATTGCCACCCGCGAGGTCAGCGGCGTGTACGACCTCGGCGGCGGCGCGTCTCGGATGGTCGGCGCCCTGCGGGAACGGATCCCCGGCGCCAGCGTCAACCAGAGTCAGGGTGTCTCGGTCGAGATCGGGGAGAAGCAGGCGGCCGTCGACATCGACATCGTCGCCGAATACGGGGTGGCCATCGCGGATCTGGCGGCCGGGATCCGGCGCAATGTGATCGCCGCGATCGAACGGATGACCGGACTCGAGGTGACCGAGGTGAACATCACCGTGCACGACGTGCACATCGACGGCGACGGGGCCGACGACGAGGCGACACCCGCCCGTGTCCAGTGACGACGCGGAACTCATCGCCGAGGCGGTGACCGCCGTCGACGGGGTGGCCGCCCTGCATGCCGGCATGTTCGGCGAAGTGGCCACCTACCTGCCCGGGCGCCGGGTGCCGGGCATCCGCATCGGGCCCGACCGCGTCGACGTCCATGTGAGCCTGACGCTGGATGCGCCGGTTCGGGCCACCGCGTCGGCCATCCAGGCCGCCGTCGGCGCCCTCACCGATCTACCCGTCGACGTCACCGTCGAAGATCTCGTGCCCGTGACACCGGCGTCACGCCGCGACCTTCGATAGTGCGTCGGGGTGGCGGCGCGGCGAGGGGCGCGCCGCCACCCCATCTATCGTGAATTCATCTGTGCCAGTACTACTTTGTCCTGCGGAAGGGGCACGTCATGACCTCATCGACTCTGGGGTTGGTTGCCGGACTGCTGCTCGGCGTCGCGGCGGCGGCCGGCGGGCTGTGGGGTTTTCTCATCGCGCTGCTGCTCGGAGCGGCGGGGTACCTGCTCGGCGCCCACCGCGACGGCGAACTCGATCTGAGCGCGCTGCTGCGGGGCCGTGGCCGTGACTGACGTCGTGCCCGACGCGACGGCCGAGCCCGACGCAGGCGACCCCGACGACGACGGCGCCGGTCGCGGCACCCTGACGGTGCGGGAGAAGGTCGCCCAACGACTGGCCGCCCGGGCCGCCCTCGACACGCCCGACGTGCTGCCGCTCACGCCGGGGCTGAGCAAGATCGCCGGCCGCTCGCTGCCGCAGGCGCAGCTCACCGTCACCGGAAACCGGGTCACCGCCCACCTGAAGGTCGCCGTCGCCTGGCCGGCCCCGGCCGTCGAGGTCGCGTCCGCGGTACAGCGCAATGTCGCGCAGACCCTGTCCACCATGGCCGGACTGCACGTCGACCGCGTCGACGTCACGGTCGAGCAGCTCAGCACCACCACCACCGATGTGAAGAGGGTCCAATGACCACCGCCGATGCCGTTCCGTTGCCCGCAGCCGGCCGGGTTCCCGTCGCCACCGCCACCGCCCGGTACATCGGGGTGGTCCTGGCTGTGGTGTTGCTCGCCGCGGGTGTTCTCGCGGTGCGCGAAGCCGGTGTCACCCTGGGCTGGATCACCGGCACCTCCTGGATCGGCACCGCCCTCACCGCCGTCGACGGGCTGCGCAGCCAATGGTGGATGGTGCCGGCCGGAGCCGTCGCCCTGGCCGCTGGGGCATGGCTGGTGTTCTCGGCTCTGCGGCCCCGGCGCAAGACGGCGATCGCCGTCGACGCATCGGCGGCGGTGTGGATGCGGCCGCGCGATGTGGCCCGGCTGGCCTCCCACGCCGCCGCGGCCGTGCCCGGCGTCGAGGTGCTGCGCGCGGAGGCCACCCGCCGCAAGGTGACCCTGTACGTCGGCCTCACCGGGGCCGAATCCGGCGATGCGGCCGGGGCTGGCTCTGGTGCCGCGGCCAAGGGCGCCATCACCGCGGCGGTCGGCAGCGCCACCGAGATTCTGCTGCCGCCACCGCGGATCGCGGTGCGGATCGGCACGAGTAGGTCGGTGTGAGCATGCGCCCGACCGATCTGCTGGACCGGGCCGCCACACTCGTCGCGGGCCTGGCGTTGGCCGCGATCGGGGCGGTGGCCGTGCTGTGGCCCACGCATGCGGTCCGCGGCATCCCCGACGAGATCAGCACGGGCCCGATGGTGCGTGCCACCACCTCGACGTGGTGGCCGTGGGAGCTGGCCGGCGCGGGAGTGCTGCTGGTGCTGATCGGACTGGTCTGGCTGGTGTCACACGTGCCGAGCCGCAAGGCGCCGGTGCTGCGGGTGCCCGGCACCGCCGACCCGGGCGTCATCACGGTGAACCTCGACGGGGTGGCGTCGGCGGCGGCCGCCGCCCTGGAACGGGAACCGGATGTGCAGTCCGCCAAGGGCAAAGCCGTCACCGATCGCGGCATCGCGACCGTCGAACTGACCGTCACGGTCGGGCACCCGGCCGGGCTGTCCGGGGTCATCACCGCGGTGGACACCACGTGTGCCCACATCGCCCGCGCCACAGGCACTTCCGCGGTGGCGGCCCGCACCGTGCTGCAGGTGGCGAAGGCCGGCGGCTCGTCCCGGAAGTCGCGAAACCTCGAATGACACGGTTGACCACCGATGCCGCCATCGCCGCGCTGTTCGCGGGCGCGGTCATGCTGGGCGTCCTCCTGCGCGGACTCGGCCGGCTGGTCGATCGACCGAAGAACCCACCCCCTGACAAGGAGTCTCATGCCCGGTAGCGATGACCACGGCGAGCAGCTGTTCGCCTGGGCCGTTCTGGCGCCGGTGCTGATCCAGCACTACTCGATCGTCGTACCCAGCGACCTGAAGGTGTCGGTGTGCGCGTGTTCGCCGGGCGTGCGCCGCAGCATCGACGACTGGGCGCGGCACGTCAGCGATCAGGTCGCCGCCAGCATCGGATGAGCCGATCAGGCAGGGAAGAAACCGTCACCGGTGAAGAAGCCGGGCTGCCAGCCCTGCGCGCCCAGGCACAGCATCGGCTTGCCGTCGGGGGACTGGGCGGCGGCCTGCGGTCCGGGGCACGGCGCGCCGGTCTGCTGCACCCCGTAGAGCGGATATGACGGCATCCAGAAACCGGTGTACACCGGCGGCCACTGGTTGGGCACCCAACGGCACATCATGGCCTGGCCGCCGGGACCGCGTCCGAACGTGAACAGTTGATAGTTGTCGCACGGGGCGCCCGATGAAGCGTCGTAGTTCATGCCCGGCACGTCGCTGGGATACCGGCCGGGGTCGTCGTCGGCGAGCGCCGGCGCGGCCGTCCCGAGCGCGGCGCACGCGATGGTGGCCGCCACGGTCAGTTCACGAATCATCCGGCAAAGCTTAATCGGAAGGGCAAACGTGCACGGGTTATTCGGGAGCGTCGAGGACGCTCACCGCGATGCCGTACGGCAGGAACCGCACCCGTCGGGCCGGGTCGGTGTTGTTCTTGTTGGCCCGCAGCGCCTCGAGTTCGCTGGGGTACACCTCCTCGATATGGGCTCCGCCCTTGTCGTCGACGGTGTAGATGGCCCACACACCGTCACCGGTGTCGCCGGTGGTCTCCGGCCGGGCCGGGCGCGACTGGGCGGTGAACTGGTCGATCAGCGTCGACCAGCCGGCGCGTTTGCCGAACCGGTCGAGCGCGTCGCGCAGCCCCTCGCCCGCCTCGCGGGCCAGGCGGTCGAAGTCTTCGGGGTCTATGCCGAACGGCCCGTTCTGGCTCATTGCCGTCCTCCTTCACACAGCGGTGGTAAACGAAAGGATATGTCGACAACACGACTGGCGGTCCTGACGACGGTCGAACGGTCCCCGGCCGCGGCCGCCGCACATGACCGCGCCGGCTGGGTCGGCCTGTTCACCGCCGATGGACGGGTGGAGGATCCGGTCGGCTCGCGCCCCCACATCGGCCGCGACCGGCTGCGGCGGTTTTACGACACCTTCATCGGTCCGCGCACCATCACCTTCCACCGCGACGCCGACATCGTCGTGGGCAACACGGTGCTGCGGGATCTGGTCCTCGAGGTCGCGATGGGTCCTGCGGTCACCATGCACATCCCGGCGATCCTGCGGTATGACGTGCGGGAGCAGGACGGCGAGTTGCGGATCGCCGCGCTGCGCGCCTATTGGGAACTGCCGGCGATGGCGCTGCAGTTCGCCCGCAGCGGGGTGCCCGCGGTACCGGCCGGGCTGCGGCTGACGGCTGCGCTGCTGCGCAACCAGGGCCCGGCCGGCGCCCTGGGATTCGCCGCGGGGCTGCCGGGTGCCGGCGCGCGCGGCAAACGGCTGCTGTCCGACTTCCTGGCCGACGCCGCCGCCGGCGACGAGGTCGCGCTGAAACGGCGCATCGGCGCCGGGCTGCAGGTGACCGCGGGCGACGGCGCCCCGCTGCCGCAGGCCGAACTGGTCGGGCTGCTCGCCGGTGCGCGGACCCACACCCTGCTGGCCGCGGGACGCAGCGTGGCCGCCCGTGTGCGCGGGGAGCGCGACGTCGTGCTGATCGGACAGTTCGGCAGCCGGCCGACCGCCCTGCACCGGCTGCGGGTGTTCGCCGAATAGGGCGGGCATGAGACGGTAGGTCCACCATGTCTGAGATTGAGTACCCGGTCGGGTACATGACCTATGAAGAGTTCGGTCGCAAGTTTTTCGAAGTCGCCGTCAGCGAGCAGCGGGTCGGCGACGCGATCGGTTCGATCGCCGGCGACGAGTTCCAGATGGGACCCATCGGGCAAGGGCCCGGCGGGATCGCCAAGGTCACGGCCAAGGTCCGCATCCAGACGCCGCGGGTCACCCGGTATGCCGGGCCGAACTTCAGGTTCGACATCCGGATTCCGCTGGAGATCAACATGGTCATCGACCTCAAGATCGACCGGCCCCAGTTCATCGTGTTCGGCGAGATCGCGCTGCAGGCCGTGGCGCGGGCCGCCGAGCCGCTGGCCCTCATGCTGGACGTCCAGAAACCGCAGTCCAGGGACATCACCATTCACGTCACGTCGAAAACGCTGCGTGCCGAGGTGCTGCGGGTGATGGCCGGGATCGACGCCGAGATCAAGCGGTTCATCGCGGCCCACGTCAGCGGGGAGATCGACAACCCGGCGGCCCAGCAGGCCAAGGTGATCAACATCGCCGAGATGATCGAATCCACCTGGACCGGGATCTGAACTCCGCCCGCTACCGAGCGTCCGACCGCGCCGTCACCGGCGCCAGCTGCGGGTGCCTGGGCCCGCCGCCGATGCTCGCCGAGCGGCCGCGCAGGTGCCGCCAGATCCACGGCATCAGCATGTTGCGCGTCCACATGGCTTGCGAATACCACCGCGACAGCGCCGACTGCTCGGTGACGGACGCTGCCGCATGAGCCCAATCATGATTGCTGCCAGGTAATCCCAGCGCTTCGGCGGCCGCGGCGGCGAACAGTTGATGACCCTTGGTGCTGCCGTGCACGCGGTCGGCACTCCAGGTGTCGGGATCGGTCATCGAATCCGCGGTGTACAGGTCGATCAGCCGGAAGCCGTGCCGGTCGGCGGCCGCGCGGATGGCGTCGTTGATCCGCAACACGCGCGGCACCAGGACCCGGCCGGCCGGCAACACCCTGGCCAGATCGGGGAAGGTGGTGGTGACCACCGTCGCGCCGGTGTCGGCCAGCCGGTCGTGCAGGGTGTCCAGATCCAGCAGCGCCTGGTCGAACTTGCGGCCCGGCCGCGTCACGTCGTTCATGCCGACGCACACGGTGACCAGGTCCGGCTGCATGGCCAGCGCCGCCGGAAGCTGCGCGTCCAGCACGTCGCGGATACGTTTGCCGCGCACAGCGAGATTGGCGTATTCGACACCGGGGCAATGCGTGTCGAGCCGCAGGGCCAGCCGGTCGGCGAAGCCGATGAGAGCGCCGCCGGCGTCGGTATCCCAAAGGCCCTCGGTCTGGCTGTCGCCAAGGGCGACATACCGGGTGTAGTGGTGGGTGTCGGCCACGGTGGTGACTGTAGTGGCCGCCCGGGCGGTGCCTACAGTGGGGCGATGCCTCGCCAGAGCGCCGGTCTGCTGCTGTACCGCACCACCCGCGGTGTCCTCGAGGTGCTGCTGGGGCATCCCGGTGGACCGTTCTGGGCTCGCAAGGACGACGGGGCGTGGTCCATCCCGAAAGGGGAGTACGTCGAGGGCGAGCAACCGTGGGCCGCGGCGCGCCGCGAGTTCGCCGAAGAGACCGGCGTCCTGCTGCCCGACGGGCCGCATATCGCCTTCCCGCCGCTGAAACAACCCGGCGGCAAGATCGTCGCCGCTTACGCCGTCGAAGGTGACCTCGACGTCGCCGCGGCGGTCAGCAACACCTTCCTGCTGGAATGGCCGCGCGGTTCCGGGAAGTTCACCGAGTATCCGGAGCTGGACCGGGTCGGCTGGTTCGACGTGCCGTCGGCGCGGTCGAAGATTCTGAAAGGTCAACAGCCGCTGTTGGATTGGTTGATTCAGGCCCTGCATGAGCGCGATGGGCGCGGAGCCGGCGGGCCTGGCGGGTCTCGAGCGCGTTGATGGTGAGCGCCCGGCCGTGGATGCGCCAACCCGCCGGGGTGCGCAGGTATTCGTCGTCGTAGCGCAGGTGCCACACCACATCGTCGATCTCGGCGCCGCGGTGGCTCCAATGATGGGCAATACAGGTGATCCGGCCCAGCGCGTATCCGGGTTGCGGGCCGGGCGCATAGACCTCACCGACGATGGCGTGCTCGGTGCGGTCGACCGCGGCGAGGGCGGTCATGGCAGTGCGAACACCCGAATGGCCATGTTCGGTCCGCGCGGGCGTCAACTGGTGCGGAGGTGACGGAAGCCGGAATTCGGCTGTGTCGGTGAACAATTCGACGACATCGTCGAACCGGCGATCGTCGACACCGGCGGCGTACAGGTGGACCAGGTCGGACAGCGCCAACCGGTCCGCCGGATCGAGGCCCACCGTCAGGCTCAGGCCCCCGGAATCGTCATTCCGGGCTGCGGGCCGACCGGGGTCGGGGTGACCGTGGTGACGCCGTTGGAGCCGACGGTCGGGCCGCCGGGCACGGCGGCGACGCCGCCGCCGGAGGACGGGGTGCTGGCCTGGGCGTCGTCGTACGCCTTCTTGGTGCAGTCCAGGTTGAGGATCATCTTCCCGGCGGAGGTGGCCTTCTGGCCGCTCACGATGCACTGTGCCTGGGGCAGGTCGCTGCCCACCGAGCCGCCGAAGCTGGACCGCACACCCTGGCTGCGCAGGATGGCCACCGCCTTGCCGTACGGCTCGCCGAGCACGCTGTACGGGTTGGCCCCGCCGGCCGGATCCGAACTCGCGATACCGGCGCTGACCAGGGCCGCGGAGCCCCCTGAAGCAAGCACGGCGAACCCACCGATGCCGAGCACAACAAACTTCTTCACGTGACCTCCGGGTTATCGCGGTGCGCTGCGAAGATATCGCAGATACACACCCTGAGAAACTCCAGTCACGGGTTCATCGCCCGCACCTGCGCATTCATTACATCCGCCAGCGCGGCGGCGCGGGGATCGGTGAACACGTCCTCCAGCAGCAGGCGCCGACCGTCGGGGCCGGTCAGCGGGACGCGCCAGTTGGGATACTCGTCGGTCGTACCGGGCTGATTCTGGGTGCGCAGATCTCCGACGGCGTCCGGCAGCGCCAGCGCCAGCAGCCGTGAGGGTGTGCGGCCGAGATAGGCATAGAGCCCGCGGATGATCTCCTCGGTGTCGGCATCGGCACCGACCAGCCCCAGCCGCTGCAGCTCGGCGAGCCAGGCGGCCTGCTCGGCGCGGTCGTCGGCCAGTTCCTCGTCCACGGGCCGGGTCAGCAGCCCCAGCTCGGCACGCAGCCGGACGTGCTCGCCGGCCAGGTAGCCGGCCGTCGGCGGTAGGTCGTGGGTGGTCACCGAGGCCAGGCAGTACTCCCGCCAGCGTTCGGCGGGCAACGGCGGGTGGTGGGCGTCTTCGCGGTCCAGTTCGAACCACAGGATCGAGGTCCCGAACAGCCCGCGCTCGCGGAGATAGTCGCGCACCCACGGTTCCACCGTGCCCAAATCCTCACCGACCACCACCGCGCCGGCCCGCTGGGCCTCCAGCGCCACGATGCCGATCATCGCCTCGTGGTCGTAGCGGACATAGGTGCCCTCGGTCGGGGCGGCCCCCTCCGGGATCCACCACAACCGGAACAGCCCGATGATGTGGTCGATGCGCACGCCGCCGGCGTGCCGCAGCACGGCGTGCACCAGGGCCCGGAACGGTGCATAACCCGCCCGCTCCAGCTGGTCGGGCCGCCACGGCGGCTGCGACCAGTCCTGGCCCAGCTGGTTGAACTCGTCCGGCGGCGCGCCGGCGCTGACACCGAGGGCCAGCACATCCTGCAACGCCCAGGCGTCGGCACCGTTGGGATCGACGCCGACGGCCAGGTCGTGCATGATGCCCAGCGCCATCCCGGCTTGCTCGGCGGTGGCCTGCGCGCCGGTCAGCTGCTCGTCGAGCAGCCATTGCAGCCAGCGGTGGAAATCGATATCGGCGGCGTGCGCGGCGGCGAACTCGGCAACGGCCGCGTTGCCGGGGTGCTGCAGCGGTGCCGGCCAGTGGTGCCAGTCGGGGCCGTACTCCTGCGCCAGCACGCACCAGGTGGCGAAATCGTCGAGGCTGCGGCCCTCCCTGGCGAGATAGGCCGCATACGTCAGTTCGCGCCCCGCTGACCGCTTGACCCGGTAAACCTGTTGGAGCGCAGCACGTTTGGTCTTCCACACCGCGTCCCGGTCGATGCGCTTCTTCCGGTGGGCTCTGGCGGCCAGTTCCGCGCGTGCCTTGCCCAGCGGTGCCCGCTTGCGTAGGAACGCGTACTCCGGGATCGCCTCGATGCGCAGGTAGATGGGATTGACGAAGCGCCGCGAGGTGGGCAGATACGGCGAGGGCTCCATCGGCGCCACCGGTGCGGCCGCGTGCAACGGGTTCACCAGGACGAACCCGGCGCCGTGCCGGGCCGCCGACCACACCGCGAGATCGGTGAGATCGGTCAGATCGCCGATGCCCCAGGAATGTTCCGACGTGACGCTGTAGAGCTGGGTGGCCAGACCCCAGTGCCGTCCCGGCGGCGGGCTGAGCGTGGCGGGGGAGACGATGAGCAGGGTGCTGCTGTCGGTGCCGCCGGCTTGGGCGTGCAACCGGTGATATCCGGGCGGCAGGTCGGCGGGCACCTCGAATGTCGCCTCGCCGACCAGCCGGCCGTCCAGATCGTATGGCGGCCGGTTGTTCTCGAGTTGGCGCAGACCGGTGCGTACCGAACCGTCCTCCAGGCGCAGCCACAACCCGACCGGGTCGCCGTGCGTGACGTGCACCCAGAACGACGCCGCGCTGCCGGCCCGTGCGACCACCGTCGGCGGCAGTGGCCGCTCCCAGTACTCGCGTTCGTGGGCTGCCAGCGCGGCCCGGCGCTCGTCCTGCGTGGCGGCCGGCACGCCGAGGGCGCCCAGCACCGACACCAGCGTCGCCTCGGGCACCGGCACCCGCCGTCCGGTCCAGTCCTGGAATTCCGTCGACACCTTGTAGCGCGCTGCCAGGTCGGCAAGCTCAGTCATGTCCGCAATCTTGCCGGAAGCCGGCCCCGGCGGCGCGGCCCGCATGACCGCAAGCCCCGCAAGCCCCCGCAAGCCCCGGACGTCGGCGCGACGGCAGCCCAGTATCGTCGGCGTCCGTGGGGTCGGCACGGCAGGTTCAGCGCGCCAGGGTCGCGGTGGCCGCCCTGTTCCTGGTCAACGGCGCCACCTTCGCCAACCTGTTGCCACGCTTCCCGGAGATCAAGGCCGATCTGGCGCTGAGCAATTCGGCCTACGGCGTGATGGTGGCGGCATTCCCGGCCGGTGCGCTGGTGGCCGGGCTGGCCGCCGGGGCGGCGATCCGCCGGCTCGGCTCGGCCCGGGTGGCGGTGCTGGCCTCGGCGGCGCTGGCGATCCTGGTGGGCCTGGTCGGACCGGCGCACAGCGCCATCCTGGTGTCGGTGGTGCTCTTCGCCGGCGGTTGTTGTGACGCGATGGCCGATGTGGGGCAGAACGCGCACGGGCTGCGGGTGCAGCGCCGCTACGGCCGGTCGATCATCAACTCACTGCACGCGGTGTGGGCGGCCGGCGCGGTGCTCGGTGGGTTGCTCGGCGCGGGATCGCTGGCCGTCGGGATGAGCCGGAGTCTGCATCTGGGGCTGTCGGCCGTGCTGTTCGCGGCGGTGGCGCTGATCGCGTGGCCGTTCCTGCTGCCGGGTGCCGAGCACGACGACCATGCCGCGGCCCGCGCCGCCGGTGGTGCCCGGGCCGGCGTCGCGGTGTACGCCGTCCTGGCAGCCCTGGTGGCGATGATCATCGCCGGGGCGGTGGTCGAGGACGCGGGAAGTTCTTGGGCGGCACTGTATCTGCGCAGCCTCGGAGCCACCGGCGCGATCGCGGTGACCGGCTATATCGCGCTGGCCGGCGCGCTGTTCGTCGGCAGGCTGGCTGGTGACCGCCTGGTGGACCGATTCGGCGAACGGGCCGTGGTGCGCGGCGGCGGCGTGATCGTGTCCGTCGGGATGGGCGCGGCGCTGGCCTACCCGTCCGTCGCCTCGGGCATCGCCGGGTTCGCCGCCGCCGGCCTCGGGATGGCCACCGCGGTGCCGGCGGCCATGCACGCCGCCGATCGGCTGCCCGGGCTGCGGCCCGGCACCGGGCTGACGGTGGTGGCATGGCTGATGCGGATCGGGTTCGTCACCGCGCCGCCGGTGGTCGGGCTGATCTCCGATGCCGCCGGTTTGCGGGCGGGTCTGCTGTTGGTGCCGGCGGCCGGGTTGGTCGCCGCCCTCACCGCCGGCGTGCTCAGTGCGGGGCGGCACCCAGCTCGATCGTCAGCACCCCCGCCATGATGAGCCCGATGCCCAGCATCATCCGCCACGTCAACGGATCACCGAAGACCGCCCGGGCCACCACCGCCACCAGTGCCACCCCGCACGCCGTCCACACGCCGTAGGCGATACCCACCGGCATGCCCAGGGACAGCGTCAGCCACAGCAGGGTGAACGACAGGATGTAACCGGCGGCCACCGGCACCAGCCACGCCTTGCGCCGGAATCCGTCGGAGGCGCGCAGCGCGAGGGTGGCCAGCACCTCGACCCCGATGGCGCCGGCCAGCGCCCACCACATCATGTGGAAGACCCGGCATGTGAACCGAATTCGACGAGCAGCACGCCGGCGATGATGAGCCCGATCCCGAGCACGACGGGCCAGGTGAACGGCTCACCGAAGAGCACCGCGGCGACGGTGGCGGTCACCGCGGTGCCCACCGCACCCCAGATGCCGTACGCCACCCCCACGGGCATGCCCGTGCGCAGCACGGCGGCCATCAACGCGAACGCCCCGGTGTACCCGGCGACCACCACCACGAGCCAGGCGGCGTGCTCCTGGGATGCCCGCAACGACAACGTCGCCGCAACCTCGACCGCTATCGCGCCGCCCAGCAGTAGCCACTTCCGCACGTCGACAACGTAGCGGGCCGCGCCGACGCTCAGAGCGCGAGGCCCAGCCGCGGTGGCCGGGTGCCGTGCAGGGTGTGGTTGCCCAGGTGCACGTACTTCCACCGGGCCGGGTCGTGCAGGGAATGGGTGCGTACGTTGCGCCAATGCCGGTCCAGGTTGGCGGCGCCGTCGGTGCCCGAGGTGCCGGTGAGCTCGAAGATGCCGCCGGCGATCTCGACGGCGAACTCCTGCGCCAGGGCCTTGGCCGCGGCGACCTTGAGCGACGCCGCGGCCGCGGTGTCCCGGGACAGCTCCTGTTGCGCCTGGCCCACATCGACCAGGGCGGCACCGGCGGCCAGCAGGGCCTCCAGCGCGTACAACCGTGCGGTCAACTCACCGAACCGGCGCACGATGTGCGGTTCTCGGTCGGCCCGCTCGAAACCCGCGTCCAGCGCCTCCTTCCACGGCCGGGACCTGGTGCGCACGAACTCCGCGCCGTCCTCCAGCGCGGCGCGGGCGATCCCGATGTCGATGGCGGCGTGCAGCGCCTGGTCATAGGCGCCGAGCACGGTCGGCGGGCCGTCGACCGGGTGCGGCGGGGCGCCCTCCTCGATCACCAGTTCGGCGTCGACGACGACGCCGTCCAATCGGATCTCACCGCTGAGGGTGCCGCGCTGGCCGAACGCCGACCACTTCTGCAGATTCAGCGTCACGCCGTCTTGATCGGGCCGGATGAACACCGTTGCGGTCTCCCCGTCGGTGCCGGCGATACCGGCGGCCACCGCGATCCACGCCGCGCCGAGCGCGCCGGTCGCGTAGTACTTCGTGCCGTCGAGTTCCCATCTGCCGTCATCGCGACGCCGCACGGTGGTGTTGCGGTGCAGCGGTGACGCGGTCCCGCGTTCGGCGGTGGCGTTGCCGAGCTGAGCGCCGGCCAGGATGTCGCGGTAGATCCGCGCCGCCTGCGGCGCGTCGGGCGGCAGCGCCGAAATCGCCTGCGACACCACGAAATGGGCCAGCAGCAACTGCCCCAGCGCCGCGTCGCCGCGGGACAGCCTGCGCAGCACCTCGATCTGGACCGAGGCCGGGAAGCCGGGACCGCCGTGCTCGGCGGGCACCGGCACGGCGAGCAGACCGGCCGTGGCGACCGCCCGTAACTGCGGCAGCAGCGACGCCCCGGACCGCTCCCGTTCGGCGCTGTCCGCCTGGACCTGGGTGGCCACCGCGTCGGCGGCCGCCAGTGCGGCCTCGGCGGATTCCAGTAGCGGGACGGCGGAGGTCTTCTCGGTGATGTCTACGGCCATGAGCGGCGAGGTTAGGGCGCGTGTGACGGCTCCGACAGGGTTGCGTCCATGGCGAATGAATCTCTCTGCGGGCCACCGGGGGACCATCGCCGCTACCGTGGTGTGGTTGGGCATCGAACCGATGGGAGGCAGCTGTGATCCCCGATACCGACACCATCACCGGGTACGGCCCCGTCCGCGGAACCGATGACGGCATCGTCCGGCAGTGGCTGGGCATCCGCTATGCCGCGCCGCCGGTGGGCGACCTGCGCTGGCGGGCACCCGTGCCGCCGCAACGCTGGACCGAACCGGCCGACGCCACCCGGTTCGGACCGGTGTGCCCGCAGCAGACCGACCCGCACATCCCGCTGGACCTGGGCGCGCCGCAGGGCGGTGACTGCCTGACGCTGAACGTGTGGGCGCCGTCGACATCCGGCGGCGCCAAGCCCGTCATGGTGTGGGTGCACGGCGGTGCCTACGCGCTCGGATCGTCGGCCCAGCCGCTGTACCGCGGCCGCGAACTCGCCGTCGGCGGGGATGTCGTGGTGGTGACCATGAACTACCGGCTCGGGGCGCTGGGCTTCCTGGACCTGTCTTCCTTCGGCTCCGGATTCGACACCAATATCGGTGTGCGCGACGTCCTTTCGGCCCTGCAGTGGGTGCAGGACAATATCGCCGCGTTCGGCGGCGACCCGGACAATGTCACGTTGTTCGGTGAATCCGCCGGGGCGGGCATCCTCACCACGTTGATGGCCAGTCCCGCTGCCGCCGGGTTGTTCCACCGCGCCATCGCGCAGAGTGCGCCCGTCACCTCCGTCTACGACCGGGACCGTTCCCGCCGGATCGCCGAGCAGTTCCTCGACCGCCTCGGCGTGCGGCCAGGCGAGACCGACCGACTGCGCGACATCCCCGTGGAACGGGTCATCGCCGCATCGAAGCGGCTCTACAACGACGTGCCCCGGCGGTTCCCCGGGACCCTGGCGTTCGTCCCGATCGTCGACGGCGACCTGGTCCCGGATTACCCCGCACAGGCCGCCCGCGCCGGCCGCACCCACCCGGTGCCGCTGATCATCGGGACCAACCGGCACGAGGCCGCCCTGTTCCGTTGGATGCGCTCGCCGTTGATGCCGATCGCCCCGCACACGCTGCGCGACATGTTCGCCGCGATCGCCACCGAACAGCCCGGTGTGCAGATCCCCACCGAGGAGGAGATCACCGCCGTCTACCGCGGTCGGGGCCGCAAACCCGCGCTGGGGGTGGCTCGTGACGTCGGCTTCCGGATGCCGTCCATCTGGTTCGCCGAAGGGCACAGCGCCGTCGCGCCGGTGTACATGTACCGGTTCGACTGGGCCACCCCGATGCTCAAGCTGCTGCGGCTGGATGCCGCCCATGCCACCGAATTGCCTTATGTGTGGGGCAATCTGGTGATGGGGCCGAAGGACCCGACCTTCAAACTCGGCGGCCTGGCGGCCGGTGCTGCGGTGTCGGAGCGCATGCGGGCACGGTGGACCCGGTTTGCCTCGGGTGCCGGGCCTGATGCCGGCCCGCAACATCCGGCCTGGCCGGAGTACCGGCCCGACGAGCGCGCCACCCTGATCATCGGCCGCGAGGACGAGGTGGTCGCCGACCCGGACCGGGCCCAACGGGTGACCTGGGGTGCCGAGGTGTTGAGTTTCCGGTGAGCCGCCTAGGCTGACCGTCATGGACGGGGTCCGCACGTTGCTGGACGCGCTGCCGGCGCCGATGCGCGACCCGGTGCTGTTCGCCATCCCGTTCTTCCTGCTGTTGCTGGTGCTGGAGTGGACGGCGGCGCGGAAGCTGGAGTCCCTTGCCGGTGCCAGTGCCGGCGACCGGCCGGCCGCCGGCGCCTACCAGCGTCGCGACGCGTGGGCCAGCCTGTCGATGGGACTGGTCTCGGTGGCCACCACCGCCGCCTGGAAAAGCGCTGCGCTGCTGGGCTATTCGGCCATCTACGCCTACCTCGCGCCCTGGCACCTGTCGGCCACCCGGTGGTACACCTGGGTGATCGCGCTGGTCGGCGTCGACCTGTTGTTCTACACCTATCACCGCATCGCACACCGGGTGCGGCTGATCTGGGCCACCCATCAGGCCCATCACTCCAGCCAGTACTTCAACTTCGCCACCGCACTGCGCCAGAAGTGGAACAACAGCGGCGAGATCCTGATGTGGATCCCGTTGCCGCTGTTGGGTGTTCCGCCGTGGATGGTGTTCGCCAGCTTCTCGGTGAACCTGATCTATCAGTTCTGGGTGCACACCGAACGCATCGACAAACTGTGGCGGCCCATCGAGTTCGTGTTCAACACGCCGTCGCACCACCGGGTGCACCACGGCATGGACCAGCTGTACCTGGACCGCAACTACGGCGGCATCTTCATCCTGTGGGACCGGCTGTTCGGCACCTTCCAGGCCGAGGAGTTCCGGCCGCACTACGGGCTGACCAAACAGGTCGACACCTACAACATCTGGACGCTGCAGACCCACGAATATCTGGCGATCGCGCGCGACGTCCGGTCGGCGCACCGGTGGCGCGACCGGCTCGGTTACGCGTTCGGGCCGCCCGGCTGGGTGCCGCGCGAAGCCGCGGTTTCACCGAAGTAGCGGCGGGCACAGCCGCATTCGGCCAGGATGGGCGCATGGATGTCAAGGAAGTCCTGCTTCCCGGCGTCGGGCTGCGGTTCGAATTCGACACCCGCACCGGGGACCGCATCGGGGTGGTGGCCCGGCGCACCGGCGAATTCGAGTTGGTGGTGTATCCCAAGGAGGACCCGGACCAGGCCAGGGAGGTGTTTCGGCTCACCGACGAGGAAGCCGAGGCGCTGGCCCAGATCCTGGGTGCGCCGCGGATCGCCGAACGGTTCGCCGATCTGACCCGCGAGGTGCCCGGGCTGGACGCCGGTCAGGTGCACATCCGGGAGGGCAGCCCGTTCGTCGGCCGGCCCCTGGGTGACACTCGGGCTCGGACCCGCACCGGTGCGTCGATCGTCGCCATCGTGCGCGATGAAGAGGTGCTGGCCTCGCCGGGCCCGGCCGAGCCGCTGCGCGCCGGTGACGTGTTGGTGGTGATCGGCACCGAGGACGGTATTTCCGGCGTCGGCAACATCGTCGTCGACGGCTGAGCCGGGGCTGATCCGTGCAGGTGTCGGCGGCGCTGCTCCTCGAGCTCGGCATCATCCTGGCCGTGCTCACCGTCCTCGGCACCGCCGCGCGCCGGTTCGCCTTGTCGCCGATCCCGCTGTACCTGGCCGCCGGGCTGGCGCTCGGGGAGGGCGGGGTGGCACACATCCCGGCCGCCGACGAGTTCGTCACCACCGGGGCGACGATCGGCGTGGTGCTGCTGCTGCTCACCCTGGGTCTGGAGTTCTCCATCGGCGAGTTCGCCGCCAGCCTGCGCCGCCATCTGCCCTCGGCGTGGGTGGATCTGATCCTCAACGCCACTCCCGGCGCGATCGCCGGTTGGCTGCTGGGTGTCGGCGGCGTCGGCATCCTGGCCCTGGCCGGGGTCACCTACATCTCCTCGTCGGGGGTGATCGCCCGGCTGCTCGATGACCTACGCCGGCTCGGTAACCGGGAGACACCCGCGGTGCTGTCCATCCTGGTGCTCGAGGATTTCGCGATGGCGGCCTACCTGCCGCTGCTGGCGGTGCTCGCGGCCGGTGGCAGCTGGGGGCACGCCGTGTTCGGGATGGGCATCGCGGTGTCGGCACTGGTGCTGGCTTTCGTGGCCTCCTACCGGTGGGGTCACCTGGTGGGCCGGCTGGTCGCACACCCGGACAACGAACAACTGCTGCTGCGGATCATGGGATTGACGCTGATCGTCGCCGCGCTTGCCGAACTGATCCACGCCTCGGCGGCCGTCGGCGCCTTCCTGGTGGGGTTGACCCTGACCGGTGAGGCGGCGCACCGGGCCCGCACGGTGCTCGGCCCGCTGCGGGACCTGTTCGCCGCCATCTTCTTCCTGGCGATCGGGCTGTCGGTGAACCCGGCCGACCTGATTCCGATGCTGCCGGCCGCGCTGGCGCTGGCCGCCGTCACCGCGGGCACCAAGGTGGCGACGGGGATGTTCGCCGCCCGCCGCGACGACGTGGCCCGCCCCGGCCAGCTGCGCGCCGGGACGGCCTTGATCGTGCGCGGCGAGTTCTCGCTCGTCATCATCGGCCTGGTCGGCGCCACCCTGCCCGCGGTCGAGGCGGTCGCCACCCCGTACGTGTTCGTGCTGGCCATCGTCGGGCCGGTGCTGACGAGGTTCGTCGGGGCGCCCCGTAGTGTGGCGGGGTGAAAACCGCCTTCGACGCTCACGTCGACCCCGCGTTGATCGCGCGGTCGTTGGACGCCAGCGCTTTCGGGTCGATGTGGCTCGACATTCCCCGCCCGCATCACGCGGCGCTGTCCGGCGCCATCGCGTGCGACCTGTTGGTCGTCGGCGGTGGCTACACCGGGTTGTGGACGGCGGTCCAGGCCGCCCGGCGCAACCCCGGGCAGCGCATCGTGCTGATCGAGGGGGAGCGGATCGGCTGGGCGGCCTCGGGGCGCAACGGCGGATTCGTCGAGGCCAGCCTGACGCACGGCCATGACAACGGAAAGTCGCGCTGGCCGGGCGAGATCGACGTGCTCGAGGCGATGGGCATGGAGAACCTGGACGGGATGGCGGCCGACATCGAGCGGCTGGGCCTGGACGTGGAGTGGGAGCGCACCGGCATGCTGACGGTGGCCACCGAACCGCACCAGGTGAGCGAGTTGGCCACCGCCGACACGGGGACGTTCCTGGATCAGGCGCAGGTGCGCGCGGAAGTGGCGTCGCCGACGTATCTGGCCGGTCTGTTCGAGGCCGACAGCGTGGCGATCGTGCATCCGGCCAAGCTGGCATTGGAATTGGCCCGTGCCGCTGCCGAGGCCGGGGTGCAGATCCACGAGCACACCCGGGCGTTGTCGCTGCAGGCGACGGCAGCGGGGGCACGGGTGGACACCGGGGCGGGCATGATCACGGCCCAGCGGGTGGTGTTGGCCACCAATGTGTTTCGCAGCCTGCTGCGCCGGAACCGGTGGTACACCGTGCCGGTCTACGATTACGTGCTGGCCACCGAGCCGCTGTCCGATGCCCAGCTCGACCGGATCGGCTGGCGAAACCGGCAGGGAATCGGCGACTGCGCCAACCAATTTCACTACTATCGCCGGACGGCGGACAACCGCATCGTGTGGGGTGGCTACGACGCCGTCTACCATTTCGGTCGCCGCGTCGATCCGGCCTATGAGGACCGTCCGCAGACCTACCGCAGGCTGGCCGCGCACTTCTTCCTCACCTTCCCCCAGCTCGATGATGTCCGGTTCACCCATCGTTGGGCCGGCGCCATCGACACCAACACCCGGTTCTGCGCCCATTGGGGCACCGCGCACGGCGGCCGGGTAGCCTACGTCAACGGATTCACCGGCCTCGGGGTGGGTGCGACCCGATTCGCGGCCGACGTATGTCTGGACCTGCTGGACGGGAAACCCACGCCCCGAACCGAATTGGAGATGGTTCGGCGTAAGCCGCTGCCGTTCCCGCCGGAACCGCTGGCCAGTGCCGGCATCCAGGCCACGCGTTGGTCGCTGGACCGGGCCGACCACTCGGCGGGACGGCGCAACCTGCTGTTGCGCACCCTGGACCGGCTGGGTCTGGGATTCGATTCCTGACCGCACACAAAGTTCGCCAAGTGTTCGGCTTGTGCCGAGCGCAACCGGCCCCGCGGCCGCTTTTTCTCAGTAGGCTCAGGCCCCGTCAACCGTCGAGACAAAGGGGAGAGCGACATGGGAGACAGGCTGCACAACGGGGAGAAGCTGGAGCGGGGGCAGTCGCTGACGTCCGAGAACGGCGCCTACCGGGCGACGTTGCAGGATGACGGCAATTTCGTGCTGTACAGCGGTGACACCGCCGTCTGGTCCACCGAGACCGACGGCCAGAACGTGGTGCGTGCCGAGGTGCAGGAGGACGGCAACTTCGTCCTGTACACCCCGGACAAGCCGGTGTGGCACAGCGACACCAAGGGCGCCAAGGATGTGCGGCTGATCCTGCAGAACGACCGCAATCTCGTGCTGTACGGATTCGACGGGGTGGCCTGGGCGTCGGGGACGAACACCGACGAGGCCCCGCCCGCGCCGGCTGCCGATGAGGCCGCGCCTGTCGCCGAGGCCGCACCGGCCGAACCCGAGGTCCAGCCGGCCGCCCAGGAGGTGCCGGCCGAACCCGCCCCCGTGCCGGAACCGCCCGCACCCGCGCCCGCGGCGCCGCCGGCGCCGCGCACCTACACCGTCGTGGCGGGCGACACGGTGTGGGCCATCGCCGAACGGTTCTACGGTGACGGCAACCAGTACCAGCGGATCGCCGATGCGAGCGGGGTACCGAACCCCGATCTGATCCACCCGGGCCAGGTTCTGACCATCCCGTAATTTCCCTCGCGACACGCCGGCCCGGATTCTTGCTGTCCGGGCCGGCGTTGTTGTAACGGGATCGGTCCGTTACCCGATCTACACCTCAGCATCCCGGTAGCGTCGGACTCACCGCGGGTGAAGGGATCGGAGGGATTCGTGCGCGCACGTCTGTTGAGCATCCTCGTCGCCGTTCTCGCGGCCGGCGCGCCGGTGGCCGCCACCCCGGCGGCGGCCAGTCCGGCGGTCACTCCCGGGCCCACCGTGTATCCCGGCATGGAGATCCGGCAGGGCACCACCATGTGCACCCTCGGTTACGTCGACATGGCGTCGCGCTCGGCGCTGACGGCGGGCCACTGCCGCGGCGACGGACCGGTCACCGACCGGGACGGCAATGTCATCGGCGCGGTGACCCTGTCCAGGGACAACACCCCCGACGGCGCGACCATCACCGCCGATTACCAGATCACCGACTGGGAGGCCATCGCGCTGGCCCCCGACGTGCAGCTGGTCGATGTGCTGCCGGGTGGCCGCGCGCTGGTGTCCGATCCGGAGCTGGCGGTGCAGAAGCCGGGCCAGCCGGTGTGCCACTTCGGCATCGTCACCGGCGAGACCTGCGGCACCATCAACGCCGTGAACAACGGCTGGTTCACCATGACCAACGGCGTGGTCAGCCAGAAGGGCGATTCGGGTGGCCCGGTGTACGTGCCGACGGCCGACGGCCGCGCGGTGATCATCGGGCTGTTCAACAGCACCTGGGGCCAACTGCCCGCCGCCGTCTCGTTCGAGTCCACCGGTCAGCAGATCATCGAGGCCACCGCGATTCAGCCGACCAATTCGAACACCGGGATCGAGACCGTCTTCACCCGCAGCTCGGCGTCGGTGGCACCCGGCGTCAAGCCGCCGATGTGACCCTTGACCTCCCAGAACCAGCGGTCGAGGTAGCGCTTCACCAATTCCGGTTTGGCGGCGTCGGGCACTTCGACGGCCCGGACCTGCCGGCGGTGCCACCACGGTCCCACCTGGACCGAACCCGCGGCCCGCGCGTTACGGGCCCACTGGGTGTTGCCGCGCGGTGAGACCAGGTAGTCGCGGCCGTCCACGGTGAGAACGTTGACCACCACGGCCTGCCACTGCCCGGTGCGCCGGCCGCGGACGCGCAGCGCCCGGGTGCCCGCGATGCTGATGCCGGCCTCGGCGAGCCAGCGGATCAGTCGATTGCCCGCCTTGGCGGTCCGGCTCGGTTCGTCGTAACGCAGGGTCATGAGATTCCTCCACTTTGTTTCGAGAGCGATGCTCTTGTTTTGAGCGTGCCACGCGGCGCTCGACAAATCAAGAGCAGTGTTCTCGTTTCGTGGCAGACTGGGCGCATGGGGAAACGACAGGACGCGCGCGACCGGATCGAGGCGCAGATCATCGAGGTCGGCCGGCGACACCTGGTCACCGACGGTGCCGCCGGCCTGTCGCTGCGCGCCGTTGCCAGGGAGCTCGGGATGGTGTCCTCGGCGGTGTACCGCTATGTGGCCAGTCGGGACGACCTGCTGACGCTGCTGCTGGTGGACGCGTACGGGGAACTCGCGGACGCGGTCGACGCCGCCGGAGGCGGCAATCCAGGTACCGCCGCCGGTGCTACCGCCGGAGGCGGTTCCTGGGCCGAGCGGGTGGTCGCGATGGCCCATGCCGCGAGGGCGTGGGCGGTCGACCAGCCGGCGCGGTGGGCCCTGCTCTACGGCAGCCCGGTGCCCGGCTACCGCGCGCCCGCCGAGATCACCGTCGAGCCGGGCACCAGGGTGATCGCGGCGCTGATCGCCGCCATCGCCGACGGCATTGCCGCCGGCGATATACCGGATCCGAAAGATCCGCTGCCCCAACCCCTGTCGCGTGATTTCCAGGCGGTGCGCGGCGAGTACGGATTCCCCGGCGGTGATCGCGCGCTGCTCAAGTGCTTCATGCTGTGGGCCACCCTGGTGGGGGCGATCAGCCTGGAGGTCTTCGGTCAGTACGGTCCCGACACCCTGACCGACGCCCGGCCGGTTTTCGACGGCCAGATCCGGCTCGCGATCAACGCCCTGAAAGGAAACTAGAACACGTTCTAGCCACGGTGGGTGGGGCGGGATATCCTCAGATCGATGCTGAGCCAGACACCTGTCCAGATAGCCTGGGTGACGCGCGACCTGGACGCCACCGAAGCGACCCTGTCGGCGCTGCTCGGTGCCCGTCGCTGGGTGCGCATGCCGGCGGTGCACTTCGGGCCCGACGGCTGCACCTACCGCGGTGCGCCCGCGGATTTCACCGCCGACATCTCGCTCAGCTACGCCGGGGACACCCAGCTGGAACTGATCGCCCCGGTGCAGGGGGCCAGCATCTACACCGAATTCCTCGACTCCAACGGCCCCGGTCTGCACCACATCTGCGTGGCGGCCCCGGATGCCGACGCCTTCGAAGCCGCCCTCGATGAGGCGCACGCCCGGGGTGCCCCGGTGGTCCAGCGCGGCGTCATGCCCGGCGGCATGCGGTTCGGCTATGTCAGCGCCGCCGATGCCGGCGTCCCGTACCTCGAATATGCCTACATCCCGCCCGAGATCCAGGCCTTCTTCGACCATGTGAAACAGGAGAGCAGCACGTGAGCATCACCACCCCCGACACCGTCGATGCCAAGGATGTCACCGACTGGTCCGGCGAATTCGACGTCGTCGTCGTCGGATTCGGTATCGCCGGCGGCAGTGCCGCCGTCAGTGCCGCGGCGGCCGGTGCCCGGGTGCTGGTGCTGGAACGCGCCGCGGCCGCGGGTGGCACCACCTCCATGGCGGGCGGACATTTCTACCTCGGCGGCGGCACCGCGGTGCAGCAGGCCACCGGCCATGAGGATTCCGCCGAGGAGATGTACAAATATCTGGTCGCGGTGTCCAAGGACCCGGAACTGGACAAGATCCGTGCCTACTGCGAAGGCAGCGTCGAGCACTTCAATTGGCTTGAGGGCCTCGGTTTCCAGTTCGAGCGCAGCTTCTACCCCGGCAAGGTGGTGGTGCCGCCGGGCACCGAGGGGCTGAGCTACACCGGCAACGAAAAGGTGTGGCCGTTCTGCGAGCAGGCCAAGCCGGCACCGCGCGGGCACTCGGTTCCGGTGCCAGGCGAGCTGGGCGGCGCCGATATGGTGATCCAGTTGCTGCTGAAGCGGGCTGCCGAACTCGGCGTCGAAATCCGTTACGAGACAGGTGCCACCAACCTGGTGGTCGACGACGGTGCCGTGGTCGGGGTGAGCTGGAAGAACTTCGGCAATACCGGTGCGGTCAAGGCAAAAGCCGTCGTCATCGCCGCGGGAGGGTTCGCGATGAACCCCGAGATGGTCGCCGAATACACACCGGCGCTGGGCAAGAAGCGCAAGACCAAGCATCACGGCGAAGTCGAGCCCTACATCCTGGGAAACCCCCACGATGACGGCCTCGGCATCCGGCTCGGGGTGTCGGCCGGTGGCGTGGCCAAGAACCTCGACGGGCTGTTCATCACCGCGGCTGCCTACCCGCCGGAGATCCTGCTGACCGGCGTGATCGTCAACAACCAGGGCCGGCGTTTCGTGGCCGAGGATTCCTACCACTCGCGCACGTCGGCGTTCGTGCTGCGCCAACCCGATCAGCAGGCGTACCTGATCGTCGACGAGGCACACATGCAGATGCCCGAGATGCCGCTGATCAAGTTCATCGACGGATACGAGACCATCGCCGAAATCGAAGCGGCCCTGGGCATTCCGGCCGGTAATCTGGCCGCCACCCTGGAGCGCTACAACGCGGCCGCGGCCAACGGCGAGGACCCGGACTTCCACAAGCAGCCCGACTACATCGCCGCGCAGGACACCGGACCGTACGCGGCGTTCGACCTGTCCCTCGGGGTGGCCATGTATTCGGGATTCACCATGGGTGGGCTGGCCGTGTCACTGGACGGGGAGGTGCTGCGCGAGGACGGCAGCGCGGTGCCGGGGTTGTACGCCGCCGGCGCGTGTGCGTCGAACATCGCCCAGGACGGCGAGGGCTACGCCAGTGGAACGCAATTGGGTGAAGGCTCGTTCTTCGGGCGGCGGGCGGGCGAGCATGCGGCGCGGCGGGCCGGAGCTCACGCGGCGCAGCCCGCCTGACCACGCCGCTATACCGGCGCCAGCCGCCACCGTCCCGCACCGAGCAGTTCCAGCCGCTGGCGGTGGTGGCGGTCGACACTGTCGCGGTGGCTGACGCTGACCACGATGGTGTCGGGCAACGCCTCACGCAAGGTGCGGTACATCGCGAATTCCTGCCCCGGGTCCAGCGCCGAGGTCGCCTCGTCCAGGAACACCGCCGCCGGCCGGGCCAGCAGCACCCTGGCGAACGCGATGCGCTGCTGCTCACCGGGTGAAAGCTGTTTGCCCCAGTCGGTTTCCTCGTCCAGCCGGGCGGTCAGATGCCCCAGTGTGACGGCGTCCAGCGCGGCGCGGATGGCATCGTCGGGGTAGGTGCCGGGCGGGGCCGGGTAGCCGACGACGGCGCGCAGGTCACCGAGCGGGGCGTAGGGCAGCTGGGACAGGAACATCGCGTCGGCCGGGTGGCTCGCCGAACCCGATGCGTAGGGCCACATTTGGGCCACACTGCGCAGCAGGGTCGTCTTGCCGGTGCCCGACGGGCCGGTGATCACCAAGGTGTCGCCGGGGCCCAGCCGCACGTCCAGCGCGTTGACGAGTTGCTCGCCCAGCGGCGAGCACACCCGCACATCGGCGATCGTGACCCCGCCGTCGTCGCTGTCCGTCGCGGTCAATCGTGGTAGCGCCCTGGCCTGTTCATTGGCGGTGACCAAGCCGTCCAGCCGGATGATGGCAGCGCGGTAGCCGGCGAACGCGTCGTACACGGCGCGGAAGAAGCTCAACGAGCTCTGCACCGAACCGAACGCCCCGGCCGACTGCATGACGTCACCGAACTTGAGCTCACCGGCGAACAGGCGGGGCGCCTGCACCACCAGCGGCAGGGGCGAGATGACCTGGCTGATGGACCGGTTCCAGCCCAGGAACGCCACCCCGCGCAGCACCAGTCGGCGGTAGTTGGCGATGATCGCCGCGAACCGGCCGCCCAGGGCGCGCCGCTCGGCGTCCTCGCCGCGGTACAGGCTGACCGCCTCGGCGGCATCCCGGATACGCACCAGCGCATAGCGGAACGCCGCATTGGTCCGTTCGTTGCGGAAGGTCAGCCCGATGATCGGGCGGCCGATCCAGAACGCGACCACCGTCGTCACCGCCACCCAGAGCAGAGCCAACCAGAACAGCGCCTTGGGAATCGTCACCCCCAGGATGGTCAGCGGCCCGGCCAGGTTCCACAGGATCGGCGTGAACGCGACGACGGACAGCACCGCGTTGACGGTGCCGAACGCCAGCGTCTGCGCCGTTCCCACCGTCGGGGTGTTGGTCTCGGGCCCGGTGCCGGTGGTGAACACGTCGATGTCCTGCTGGATGCGCTGGTCGGGGTTGTCGACCGGTTCGCCGCCGAACGCGCCGAGGAACCGCCCGCGGTAGTAGGCCCGGTCCTCGAGCCAGTCACCGGTGAGGTGGTCGGTCAGCCAAACCCGCCACCGGATGATGAAGTACTGCATGAGGTACAGGTCCACCAGGGTGCGGGTGATATCGGCGGCGACCAGCGCCACGAAGATCAGGATCGACTTCCAGAACCCGTCGATCCCGGAGTCGCGCACCGCCGCGTTGCCGGAGCTGGCGCCCTCGAAGGCGACCTGCAGAGCGGTGGACTGGTCGTTGGCGTAGTAGCTGAACAGCACGTCCATCCGGACCGAGACCATCACCGACAGCAGCAGCACGCCCAGCAGTGTCCACACCGGAATGCTCTGGCGCCCAACGAAATACCCGCCGGTGACATGCCAGAACTGCCGGCCCCAGCCGGTGCACCTGGCGAGGAACGCGGTGACCGCCACCATGACGACCGCACTGATCGTCCATGCCTTGGCGATCCACCACAGCGACGCGAGGATCTCGTTTCCCCAGTCCAGCGACTGGCTGAACATCTCCATGCCGGGAAGCTACCCGGCGCAGGCGCTCACACGGGGGTGACTTGGTCCTCGACTTCGCGGCCCACGTCGCCGATCGACCAGCGCCCGGCGCCGTGCAGGTGCAGATGCTTCTCGTGGTGCTGGCCCACGGTGCTGCGGTGGGTGACGCTGACCAGGATGGTTTCCGGCAGCTCCTCCCGGATCAACGCGTACATGGTGTACTCCAGGCCCTCGTCGAGCGCGGAGGTGGCCTCGTCCATGAACACCGCCCGCGGTCGCGTCAGCAGCACCCGCGCGAACGCGATGCGCTGCTGCTCGCCGGGGGAGAGCACCTTGGCCCAGTCGGCCACCTCGGCCAACCGCTTGGAGCATTGCGGCAGGGACACCTTCTGCAGTGCCCAGTGCAGCCGCTCGTCGGGGATGCTGCCCGGCTCCTGCGGATAGGACACCACCGCCCGTAGATCGCCCAGCGGCACATACGGCATCTGCGACAGGAACATCGTCTCGTTCTCGGCCTGCGGGTAACGGAAGGTCCCCGAGGTGAACGGCCACAACTGCGCCAGGCTGCGCAGCAGGGTCGTCTTGCCCGCCCCCGACCGGCCGGTGACGATCAGGGTGTCACCGCTTTCCAGCTGCAGGTTCAGATCCTCGATCAGCGGTTCCCCCAACGGGGTGCGCACCTCGACACCGTCGAGTTCGACCAGGCAGTTCCGGCTGGGTTCGCAGGTCAGCTCGGGCAGCGCCCGGCCCTTCTCGTTGGCGACCACCAGGCCGTGCAGACGGATGATGGACGCCCGCCAGCCGGCGAACTGGTCGTAGGTGTTGCGGAAGTACGACAGTCCGCCCTGGATCTGGCTGAACGCCGACGACGTCTGTGAGATGTCACCGAGCTTGATCTGCCCGGCGAACATCCGCGGCGCCTGGATCACCCACGGCAACGGAACAATGATCTGGCTGATCGAAAGGTTCCAGCCGTAGAACTTCACGGACCGGTTGATGAAGCGTTTGTAGTTGTCGACGACCGGGGCGAAGCGTTCCCGCAGCTGCACCCGCTCGGCTCGTTCACCGCGGTAGAAGGCCACCGCTTCGGCGGCGTCCCGCAAACGCACCAGGGCGTACCGGAAGGCGGCGTTGAACTTCTCGTTCCGGAAGCTCAATTCGATGATCGGGCGGCCGATCCAGAACGCGATGATGGTGGCCACCACGACGTAGACGATGCCGATCCAGAACATCGCCCTGGGCAGCGTGGCCCCGAACAAGGAGAGGTCACCGGACAGGTTCCACAGGATGACGGCGAACGAGCCGACGCTCACGATCGCCTCGATCGCGCCGAACAGCAGCATGTTGGCGCTCAGCGTGTTGGGGTTGGCCGGCAGCGGGCCCGCTCCATTGGTGAAGACGTCGATATCGGACTGGATGCGCTGGTCCGGGTTGTCGATGGTGTCGTCGATGAACCGGGCGCGATAGTAGGCCTTGCCGTCCAGCCAGTCACCGGTCAGATGACCGGTGAGCCACGCGCGCCAGCGAATCAGGAACCGCTGCGTGACGAAGAGGTCCAACATGACACGGGCGACGTGCACCGTCGCCAGGACCGCGAAATGCGCCCACGCCCACCAGAAGCCACTGACACCGGAGTCCTTGAGGGCCTGGTTGTCGCTGCCGATGCCCTCGAAGGCGGTCTGGGCCGCGGTCATCATGTCGTTGCCCTGGTAACTCAGCAACACGTCGAGGCGGACCCCGATGATCACCGACAGCAGGATGCCCGCCAGCCACAACCACACCACGATGCTGTCGCGGCCCGTGAAGTAGCCACCGGTGATCCGCCAGAACTGCCGCCCCCAGGTGGTGAACCGCGCGAGCAGGGTGAGGATGACCAGGGTCGGTATCGCCGTATAGAGCCAGACCGTGGCGATCCACCACAGCGATTTCGGTAGCTCGGCGCCCCAATCCAGCGTGGGGGTGAACATATCCATCACGGCAAGGTACCGCTCCAACCCGGCAAGGGCGGCTTATGGGTGGTCAGCCCGTCCGTGCCGGCCCGGCCGCCGCGTACCGTATGACTGTGGCTGTGAGTTCCAAACCCTCGAAGACCCCCAAGGCGGCCAAGCAGGGCCGCTTGAGCAATCGGTTCTGGAAGCTGCTCGGCGCCAGCACCGACAAGGACCAGGCCAAGTCGATGACGCTGGTCCGCGACTCGGAGAACTTCGACGCGAAGGCCGCGGATCTCGACGACGAGCAGCTGCGCAAGGCCGCCGGGCTGCTGAACCTGGACGAGCTGGCCGAGTCCGCCGACATCCCGCAGTTCCTGGCCATCGCCAGGGAGGCTGCCGACCGCGCCATCACGCTGCGCCCGTTCGACGTGCAGTTGCTCGGGGCCCTGCGGATGCTGGCCGGCGACGTGGTGGAGATGGCCACCGGTGAGGGCAAGACGCTGGCCGGCGCGATCGCCGCCGCCGGCTACGCCATCGGCGGCCGCAAGGTGCACGTCATCTCGGTCAACGACTACCTGGCCCGCCGCGACGCCGAATGGATGGGTCCGCTGCTGGCGGCGATGGGCCTGACGGTCGGCTGGATCACCGCCGACTCCACCCCGGCGCAACGCCGCGACGCCTACGCCTGCGACGTCGTCTACGGCTCGGTCAACGAGATCGGCTTCGACGTGCTGCGCGATCAGCTGGTCACCTCCGTCGACGATCTGGTGTCGCCCAGGCCCGACGTGGCCCTCATCGACGAAGCCGACTCCGTGCTGGTCGACGAGGCGTTGGTGCCGCTGGTGCTGGCCGGCACCTCGCACCGGGAGAGTCCGCGGCTGGAGATCATCCGGCTGGTCGGCGAGCTGCAGCCGGGAACCGACTACGAAACCGACGCCGAACGGCGCAACGTTCAACTCACCGACACCGGCGCCCGCAAGCTGGAGAAGGCGCTCGGCGGCATCGACATCTACTCCGAGGAGAACGTCAGCACCACGCTGACCGAGGTGAACGTGGCGCTGCACGCGCATGTGCTGCTCGAGCGCGACGTGCACTACATCGTGCGCGACGACGCCGTGCACCTGATCAACGCCTCCCGCGGGCGGATCGCCTCCCTGCAGCGCTGGCCCGACGGCCTGCAGGCAGCGGTGGAGGCCAAGGAGGGCATCGACATCACCGAGACCGGCGAGGTGCTGGACACCATCACGGTGCAGGCGCTGATCAACCGGTATCCGACGGTGTGCGGGATGACCGGTACCGCACTGGCGGCCGGCGAGCAGTTGCGCCAGTTCTACAAGCTGGGGGTGTCGCCCATTCCGCCGAACACCCCGAACGTCCGCGAGGACGAGCCGGACCGGGTGTACATCACCGCCGCCGCCAAGAACGCCGCCATCGTGGAGCACATCGCCGAGGTGCACCGCACCGGACAGCCCATCCTGGTCGGCACCCGCGACGTCGCCGAATCCGAGGAGCTGCACGAGCGGCTGCTCAAGGCCGGCATTCCCGCCGTCGTGCTGAACGCCAAGAACGACGCCGAGGAGGCGGCCGTGATCGCCGAGGCGGGCACCCTGAACCGGGTGACCGTGTCGACCCAGATGGCCGGTCGTGGTACGGATATCCGGCTGGGTGGATCGGACGAATCTGATCATGATGCCGTGGCCGAGCTGGGTGGGCTGCATGTCATCGGCACCGGACGGCACTTCACCGAGCGGCTGGACAACCAGCTGCGCGGCCGGGCCGGGCGTCAGGGCGACCCGGGGTCCTCGGTGTTCTTCTCCAGCTGGGAGGACGACGTGGTGGTCGCCCATCTGGAACCCAACAAGCTGCCCCTGCAGGTCGACGAGGACGGCCGGATCACCAGCCCCAAGGCCGCCGCCCTGCTCGACCACGCGCAACGGGTGGCCGAGGGCAAACTGCTTGACCTGCATGCCAATACGTGGCGGTACAACCAGTTGACGGCGCAGCAACGGGCTATCCTGGTGGACCGGCGCAACACGCTGCTGACCACCGACGCGGCCCGCGAGGAACTGGCCGAGCGTTCGCCCAAGCGTTACGAGCAGATCGCCGAGCAGGTTTCGGAGGAGCGGCTGACCGAGATCGCCCGGCTGATCATGCTGTACCACCTGGACCGCGGCTGGGCCGACCACCTGGCCTACCTGGCCGACATCCGGGAGAGCATCAGCCTGCGGGCACTGGGCAGGCAGAACCCGCTCGACGAGTTCCACCGGATGGCCGTGGATGCGTTCGCCTCGCTGGCCGCCGACGCCATCGAGGCCGCGCAGCAGACCTTCGAGACGGCCAATATCGTCGATGGTGAAGTGGGATTGGACCTTTCCCGGCTGGCCCGGCCGACCTCGACGTGGACCTACATGATCCACGACGATCCGATGGCCGACGATTCCATGTCGGCGCTGAGCCTGCCGGGCGTGTTCCGCTAGGTTAAGCCCGTGGGGACCGGGGCGAGCGGAGCGACGGGAGAACAACCCCGGGCGAGCGGAGCGACGGGAAATGGGCCCGGGGCGTGCGGAGCGACGGGAAATGAGCCTGCCGACCGGGTGCTGACCATCCCCAACGCCCTGAGCGTGCTGCGCCTGGCGCTGGTGCCGGTGTTCCTCTACCTGCTTCTGGTGCTGCACGCCAAGGGATTCGCCGTCGCGGTACTGATGTTCAGCGGGTTCTCCGACTGGGCCGACGGCAAGATCGCCCGGCTCGTCGACAACCAGTCGTCGCGGCTGGGGGAGCTGCTCGACCCGGCGGTGGACCGCATCTACATGGTGGTGATCCCGCTGGCCCTGGCGGCCGCTGGGGTGGTGCCCTGGTGGTTCGTCGCGGTGCTCATCGCGCGCGACCTGCTGCTGGCCGCCACCCTGCCGGTACTGCGCCGATACGGGCTGACCGCGCTACCGGTCACCTATATCGGCAAGGCCGCCACGTTCGCGCTGATGTCCGGTTTCCCGCTGGTGCTGCTCGGCCAGTTCGACGCGTTGTGGAGCCGGGTGGTGCTGGCCATCGGCTGGGCCTTCCTGATCTGGGGGATCGTGCTGTACCTGTGGTCGGCCGTGCTGTACCTGGTGCAGGTCGGGCTGGTGATCCGGCGTGGTTGACCCGTCGCGCTCGCTGGGCGGGTTCGAGCCTCACGTCGGGCTCAACGCGCACGAAGCGGGTGCGCCGCAACGCATTCCGGTGCCGTCGCTGCTGCGGTCGCTGCTCACCGACCACCTCGACCCCGGCTACGCCGCCGCGGCCCGGGCCCGCGCCGAGGGGCGGCCCCGGCGGCTGGGCTGGGTGTGGCATCTGGTCGCCGGACTGAGCGTGGCGACGGTGTTCGCCGCCGCGGTGTCCCAGGCGCAGTCGGTGGCGCCGGCCAACCGGGAGTCCCAGCAGGTGCTCTCCGGCAGCGTTCGCGCCGCCGAAGCCCGCACCGACGCGTTGACCGCGAGCCGGAACGCGCTGAGCACCCGGGTGGAGGGCGAGCGGCGCGGCCGGCTGGCCGGTGACGAGCGCGGGCGGGCGCTGCTGGCCGACCTCGACCGGGCGGCGTTCGCGGCAGCCGCCACCCCGGTGATCGGGCCCGGGCTGACGGTGGTGATCACCGATCCGGGCGTATCGCGCGATCTCACCGATGTGTCCAAGCAGCGCGTCGCCGGCAGCCGGCAGGTGATCCTGGATCGCGATCTGCAACTGGTCGTCAACTCACTGTGGGTCAGCGGCGCCGAGGCGATCGCCGTGGGCGGCGTGCGCATCGGGCCCAACGTCACCATCCGGCAGGCCGGCGGCGGCATCCTGGTCGATAATCAGCCCATCAGCAGCCCCTACGCCGTCACCGTCATCGGGCCTCCGCATGCCATGCGGGAGGCCTTCGGTCACAGTGCCGGCCGGCAGCGGCTGGCCCTGCTGGAGAAGTCCTACGGCGTCGGCGTCACGGTCAGCACCGGAGACGCCCTCACCGTGCCGGCCAGTTCGGTACGAGACCTCCGCTTCGCCAAGCAGATTGGGCCCTAGAAAGCTGTGAGACAGTCATGATCGGAATCGCTGCACTGGTCGTCGGCATCGTGTTGGGCCTGGTGTTCCACCCCAGCGTGCCCGAGGCCATCCAGCCGTACCTGCCGATCGCGGTGGTGGCCGCACTCGACGCGGTGTTCGGCGGGTTGCGGGCCTACCTGGAGCGGATCTTCGACGCCAAGGTGTTCGTGGTGTCCTTCGTCTTCAACGTGCTGGTGGCCGCGCTCATCGTCTACGTGGGCGACCAGCTCGGCGTCGGCACCCAACTGTCCACCGCGATCATCGTCGTGCTCGGTATCCGCATCTTCGGCAACGCGGCCGCGCTGCGGCGCCGGTTGTTCGGGGCTTGACCGTGTCCGACGAGCACGCCGCACCGCAACACGCCGAAGAGCCGCACCACGGCCGCCACGAACGTGAGCCCGGCAGCGAGCCGGTGAAACGTCGCACCCGCTCGCAGCGGGTGTTCGGGGCGCTGGCCGCGGTGCTGATCCTGTTGCTCGGTGTGGCGATCGTCACCCAGGTGCGCCAGACCGAGTCCGGCGACTCACTGGAGACGGCCCGCCCGGCGGACCTGCTGGTGCTGCTGGACTCCCTGCAACAACGCGAGGCCGCGCTGAACACCGAGGTGGCCGAGCTGCAGCGGACGCTGTCGTCGCTGCAGGCCTCCGGCAGCAGCGATCAGGCGGCCATCGAGAACGCCCAAGCCCGGCTGGCCGCGCTGTCCATCCTGATCGGCACGGTCGCCGCGACCGGGCCCGGGGTGAGCATCGCGATCGACGACGCGGCCCGCGGCGTGTCCCCGGAAACCCTGCTGGACGTGATCAACGAACTGCGGGCGGCCGGGGCCGAGGCCATGCAGGTCGGTGACGTCCGGGTCGGGGTGGACACCTGGGTGGTCGGGGCCCCCGGCGCGCTGACCATCGACGGCAAAACCCTGGGCCCGCCGTATTCGGTTCTGGCCATTGGTGATCCACCGACACTGGCGGCGGCGATGAACATTCCCGGCGGCGCGATCGACAGCGTCGAGCGGGTCGGCGGCGGCATGACCGTCACCCAGTCCGAACGCATCGAGGTGACCGCCTTGCGGCAACCGAAACCTCGCCAATACGCTCAGCCAGTCAAATGAGCAGTGCCCGCCCCCAGTTCGCAGCCAAAGGAGCGCCGTGAGCGAAATCCCAGCCGACCTGCAGTACACCTCCGAGCACGAGTGGGTGCAGCGCACGGGTGACACCACCGTGCGGGTCGGGATCACCGACTACGCCCAAGCGGCACTCGGCGATGTCGTGTTCGTGCAGCTGCCCGACGTCGGCGCCGAGGTGACCGCGGGGGAGTCTTTCGGTGAGGTGGAGTCGACCAAATCGCTGTCGGACCTCTACGCCCCGCTGACCGCGAAAGTCGTTGCGGTGAACGGCGAGCTGGAGGGCAGCCCGGAGCTGGTCAACTCCGATCCGTACGGCGACGGCTGGCTGATCGAACTCGAGCTGGATGCCGCGGCCCTGGCCAGCGGTTTGGCCGAATTGCTCGACGCGGACGCCTACCGAGGCGTGGTATCCGAGTAACGAGTTGTTAGGGTTTTGCCCATCGGTTCAGATGACCGACGGGCGTGACCGGATCCGGCCGTGGTGGACCCAACGGGACCCACGGCGCGGTACGGTCGATATCGACGTATGACGGCTGGGAGTTCGATGCCCGGCCACCGGGCAACACGCCACAGCAGCCAGCAGAGGAGCAGCGGGTGACGGAGAACAGCAACACCGGGGCCGACCAGACGTCCGACGAAGTCACCGTGGAGACGACATCGGTATTCCGCGCTGATTTCCTCAACGAACTGGACGCCCCGGCCGCGACGAGCAGCGACACCTCGGTGTCGGGGGTCGAGGGCCTGCCGGCCGGCTCGGCGCTGCTGGTCGTCAAGCGCGGCCCGAACGCGGGTTCGCGCTTCCTGCTCGACCAGCCCACCACCTCGGCGGGCCGGCATCCCGACAGCGACATCTTTCTCGACGACGTGACCGTCAGCCGGCGGCACGCCGAGTTCCGGCTGGAAACCGGCGAATTCCAGGTTGTCGACGTCGGCAGCCTCAACGGCACCTACGTCAACCGTGAGCCCGTCGACTCGGCGGTGCTGGCCAACGGTGACGAGGTGCAGATCGGTAAGTTCCGGCTGGTGTTCCTCACCGGGCCCAAGTCCGACGACGCCTGACGCGATCCCGGGATGACCCAACCGGACCCGGGATTCACCGGGATGTCGATCGGAGCGGTGCTGGATCTGCTGCGCCCCGACTTCCCCGACGTGACCATCTCGAAGATCCGGTTCCTGGAGGCCGAGGGGCTGGTCACGCCGGAACGCTCGGCGGCCGGGTACCGGCGGTTCACCGCGTACGACTGCGCACGCCTGCGGTTCATCCTGACCGCGCAGCGCGACCAGTATCTGCCGCTGAAGGTGATCAAGGCGCAATTGGACGCCCTGCCCGACGGTGAGCTGCCGGCCGGCGGAAGCGCTTATGCGGTACCGCGTTTGGTGCCGGTGACGCCGACGGCCGCCGACCAGCACGAGGCGGCCGCCGCCGTCGCCCCGGCGCAGGTCCGGCTGAGCAGGGAGGACCTGCTGGAACGGTCCGGGGTCGACGCCGCGCTGCTGGCCGCGCTGGTCACCGCGGGCATCATCCGGCCCGGGCCAGCGGGTTTCTTCGACGAGCATTCGGTGCTGATCGCCCAGTGCGCGCGGGCGCTGGCCGATTACGGGGTCGAGCCGCGGCATCTGCGCGCCTTCCGGTCCGCCGCCGACCGGCAGTCCGATCTGATCGCCCAGATCGCCGGTCCGGTGGCCGCCGCGGGTAATGCGGGCGCCCGGGACCGGGCCGATGACCTGGCCCGCGAGGTGGCCGCGCTGGCGATCACGTTGCACACGTCGCTGATCAAATCGGCCGTGCGCGACGTTCTGGATCGCTGAGGACTAGACTTTTCGGTGACGGCATCGTCATGGAGGGCAGACGCAGATGGGTGAGGTTCGGGTAGTCGGTATTCGCGTTGAGCAGCCTCAGAATCAGCCTGTGCTGCTGCTGCGTGAGTCCGATGGCGACCGCTACCTGCCGATCTGGATCGGCCAGTCGGAGGCCGCCGCCATCGCCCTGGAACAGCAGGGCGTCGAGCCGTCGCGGCCGTTGACCCATGATCTGATCCGGGATCTGATTGCTGCGCTTGGGCATTCGCTGAAAGAGGTGCGGATCGTCGATCTGCAGGAAGGCACTTTCTACGCCGACCTGATCTTCGATCGCGATATCAAGGTGTCGGCTCGGCCCTCGGATTCGGTGGCCATCGCGCTGCGCGTCGGTGTGCCGATCTACGTCGAGGAGGCGGTGCTGGCCGAGGCCGGACTGCTGATCCCGGACGAGACCGACGACGAGCCCTCGGGCCCGGTGCGCGAGGACGAGGTCGAGAAGTTCAAGGAGTTCCTCGACAGCGTGTCACCGGACGATTTCAAGGCCACCTAGCTTCCCCCGGGGCGGGGCCACCCGCATCGCTCCGCGATGGAGGTCACGGATACGTCTCGTGACTCCGACACGCGGGCCGTGTGTGGGATGACTGTGAAACGGGCAGCCATACTTTTCAACGACGACGAGCAGTAACCGGACAGTGTTGGGCGTATGCTCGACACATTCGAAACTGGGCAGATCGGGCGTGGGAGCAGGCCGCCGCGCAGGTCATGCAGCCGGAATCGATCGGCGGAGAGGATGGATTGTGGGCGACATGCCACGCACGCCACATCAGGGGGAGTTGGATCTGTCCACCACCAGCGGCCCCGCGGCCGGTCAAGTACCCGTGGTGAACGGCAGCGTCGGCGAGCCCGTGCAGGCAGGCCTGTTCCCCGACGACTCGGTGCCCGACGAGCTGGTCGGCTACCGCGGACCGAGCGCCTGCCAGATCGCCGGCATCACCTACCGTCAGCTCGACTACTGGGCGCGCACCTCGCTGGTGGTGCCCTCCATCCGCGGTGCGGCCGGTTCCGGCAGCCAGCGGCTGTACTCCTTCAAGGACATCCTGGTCCTCAAGATCGTCAAGCGTTTGCTGGACACCGGCATCTCGCTGCACAACATCCGCGTCGCGGTCGATCACCTGCGCCAGCGCGGGGTGCAGGACCTGGCGAACATCACCCTGTTCTCCGACGGCACCACCGTCTACGAGTGCACCTCGGCCGAAGAGGTCGTCGACCTGTTGCAGGGCGGCCAGGGCGTGTTCGGCATCGCCGTCTCCGGCGCCATGCGCGAACTCACCGGCGCGATCGCCGACTTCCCGGGTGAGCGGGCCGACGGTGGCGAGTCGATCCCCGCGCCCGAGGACGAGCTGGCCTCTCGCCGCAAGAGCCGCGACCGCAAGATCGGCTGACCCACCGCCGCGCACCTGGTGCAACCGGTCGGTAGACTGACTTCCGCATCGCCCTTGCGCGGGAGAGTTCCGTGACGGCCAGTCACGGGCGCCGAAGGAGCAACACCTCTCCGTCAACCTCTCAGGCACCCCGGACCGCGCACGGCCCCGATGCCTCTGGAAAGTGACGCGTTCCGCGCGTCCGCCCATGGGGAAAGGTCTTCGGGCCGAATCTCTCAGGCGCCCCGACAGAGGGAGAGGACGCGTTCTTTCGCGCGCGTCCCGCGCCGCAGGGGAGAGGTTCTCGTGTCTGTCCATTCCGGTTTCGCCGATCGCCACATCGGTCCCGACGCCGCCGCGATCACCAGGATGCTCGAGGTCATCGGCGTCGACTCGCTCGACGAACTGGCCGAGAAGGCGCTGCCCGCGGGCATCCTCGACGCCGCCTCCGGTGCCGGCCTGGCGCCCGGGCTCGATCTCCTGCCCCCGCCGGCCACCGAGGAGGAGTCGCTCGCCGAGCTGCGCGCGCTGGCCGACTCCAACACCGTCGCCGTCTCGATGATCGGGCAGGGTTACTACGACACGCTGACCCCGCCGGTGTTGCGCCGCAACATCCTGGAGAACCCCGCCTGGTACACCGCCTACACCCCATATCAGCCGGAGATCAGCCAGGGCCGGCTGGAGGCGCTGCTCAACTTCCAGACCATGGTCAGCGATCTGACCGGGCTCGACGTGGCGAACGCCTCCATGCTCGACGAGGGCACCGCCGCCGCGGAGGCGATGACGCTGATGCACCGCGCGGTGAAGGGTCCGTCGAACCGGCTGGCCGTCGACGCCGACGTGTACGCGCAGACCGCGGCGGTGCTGGCCACTCGGGCCGAACCGCTGGGCATCGAGATCGTCACCGCCGACCTGCGCGCCGGCCTGCCCGACGGTGATTTCTTCGGTGTCGTGGTGCAGCAGCCCGGGGCCAGCGGCGCGTTGGTCGACTGGACCGACCTGATCGGGCAGGCGCACGACCGCGGAGCCCTGGTGGCCATCGGTGCCGACCTGTTGGCGCTCACGCTGGTGTCCCCGCCCGGGGATATCGGCGCCGACGTCGCCTTCGGCACCACCCAACGGTTCGGCGTGCCGATGGGCTTCGGCGGCCCGCACGCCGGCTACCTGGCGGTGCACACCAAGCATGCCCGGCAGCTGCCCGGCCGGCTGGTCGGCGTGTCCCAGGATGCCGATGGCAACCCCGCCTACCGGTTGAGCCTGCAGACCCGCGAACAGCACATCCGCCGGGACAAGGCGACCAGCAACATCTGCACCGCCCAGGTGCTGCTCGCGGTTATGGCCGCGATGTATGCCAGCTACCACGGCGCCGACGGGCTGACCGCCATCGCGCGCCGGGTGCACGGCCGCGCCGCCGCGATCGCCGCCGCACTCGGTGACGCGGTGGTGCACGATCGGTTCTTCGACACCGTGCTGGCCCGGGTGCCCGGCCGCGCCGACGAGATCGTGGGGGCGGCCCAGGCCCGCGGTATCAACCTGTGGCGGGTGGACGCCGACCACGTGTCGGTGGCCTGCGACGAGGCCACCACCGAGGCGCACGTCGCCGCGGTGCTGGAGTCGTTCGGGGTGGCGGCTGCCGAACCGACGGACGTCGATATCGCCGACCGCGCCAGCGCGTTCCTCACCCACCCCGCCTTCACCCGCTACCGCACCGAGACCGCCATGATGCGGTACCTGCGTGCGCTGGCGGACAAGGATCTGGCCCTGGACCGGACGATGATCCCGTTGGGGTCGTGCACCATGAAGCTGAACGCGGCCGCGGAGATGGAGCCGATCACCTGGCCCGAGTTCGCCCGCCAGCACCCGTTCGCGCCGGCGTCGGACACCCCGGGACTGCGCAAGCTGATCGCCGACCTGCAGGACTGGCTGACGGCGGTCACCGGTTATGACCGGATCTCGTTGCAGCCCAACGCCGGATCGCAGGGCGAGTACGCCGGGCTGCTGGCCATCCAGGCCTACCACGCCGACCGCGGCCAGGGGCAGCGCGATGTCTGCCTGATCCCGTCCAGCGCGCACGGCACCAACGCCGCGTCGGCCGCCCTGGCCGGGATGCGCGTCGTGGTGGTGGCCTGCCGTCCCAACGGCGACGTCGACCTCGACGACCTGCGGGCCAAGATCGCCCAGCACGCGGAAAACCTTGCCGCGCTGATGATCACGTACCCGTCCACGCACGGGGTGTACGAGCACGACGTCGCCGAGATCTGCGCCGCGGTCCATGACGCCGGCGGCCAGGTGTACATCGACGGGGCCAACCTCAACGCGCTGGTCGGGCTGGCCCGGCCGGGCCGGTTCGGCGGCGACGTCAGCCACCTGAACCTGCACAAGACGTTCTGCATCCCGCACGGCGGTGGCGGTCCCGGGGTGGGCCCGGTGGCGGTGCGCTCGCACCTGGCCCCGTACCTGCCCGGGCATCCGCTGGCCGAGGAACTCGGGGATGCGCTGACCGTGTCGGCGGCGCCGTACGGCTCGGCGTCCATCCTGCCGATCACCTGGGCCTACATCCGGATGATGGGTGGGGTCGGTCTGCGCAGGGCCTCGCTCACCGCGATCGCGTCGGCCAATTATGTGGCCCGCCGGCTCGACGAGTACTACCCGGTGCTCTACACCGGGGAGAACGGCATGGTGGCCCACGAGTGCATCCTGGACCTGACCACGATCACCAAGACCACCGGCGTCACCGTCGACGATGTGGCGAAACGATTGGCGGACTTCGGCTTCCACGCCCCGACGATGAGCTTCCCGGTGGCCGGCACGCTGATGGTGGAACCCACCGAGAGCGAGAACCTGGACGAGGTGGACGCGTTCTGCGACGCCATGATCGCCATCCGCGCCGAGATCGACAAGGTCGGTTCCGGGGCGTGGCCGGCGGACGACAACCCGCTGCGCGGCGCCCCGCACACCGCCGAGAGCCTGCTGGTCGACGACTGGTCGCATCCGTACACCCGTGAGCAGGCCGCCTACCCGCTGGGCAAGGACTTCCGGCCCAAGGTGTGGCCGCCGGTGCGGCGGATCGACGCCGCCTACGGCGACCGCAACCTGGTCTGCTCCTGCCCGCCCGTGGAGGCCTTCGCCTAACCCTCCTCCCGCGAACGTTGATTACCGCTCGATTTTTCGCGGGCGCTTTCATAGCGCGGTAATCAACGTTCGCGGGCTGGGGTCGGGTGACCGCCTAACCCAGTAGTGCGGCCAGCGCGGCCGCCAGCTCCGGGCCGGCCGAGTTGGCCACGTTCTGGTACTGGCCGCCGCTGGTCTGCGCGACCGACTCCCAGGTGGCCCGGTCGGGGTCGGCGCCGAAATCGATGACATTGACCGCCACCGGCTTGGCCGGGTTCGCCGCGCCCTTGATGTAATCCACCAGCCCCGGTCCGTCCAGGCTCTGGTCGGTGTGCGGGCCCGCGGTGATCACCAGTACCGAATTGGTCTGTCCGTCACGGAAAGCCGTCAACGCGTCGCCGTAGACCAGCCGCAGCGTGGTGAACGACACCGCGCCGCCGCCGGACGCGGACTGGGCGTCCAGGCTGGACTTGAGCACCGCCGATCGGGGCTGCCCGGCCACGGGATCGCCGAGCGGCCCGGTGCTGACCTCCGACCGGCCCGCCACCCCGTCGAACGTCCACAGGCCCACCGCCGCCGTCGGCGGAAGCGCCTGCAGCCGGGCGTTGAGGGCGGTGACGACGTTGGCCAGTCGGCTCTTGCCGCCCTCGTCGGTGGTCATCGACTGGTCCAGCATGATGGTGACGGTCTGGCCCTGCGCCGGTGCGGTCAGCCCGGCCGCCATGGTGGCCCTGGTCTCGTTGTCGCCCACCGACAGCGGTTGCCCCAGCGGTGCGAAGTCGGTCACCGGGCTCTGCGGCGCCGGCGCGCCGTCGGCGCGGAAACCGGCCTTGGCGAATTCGGCCAGCTGCTCGGGTTTGCGCATGAACCGGTCGAACTCGCTGGCGGCGCCGACCTGTTCCTGCGACAACCAGTCACCGCTGAGCAGCACGGCCGGATAGTCGGCGATGGCCACCGGGCCCGGCGGAGTCCACGAGGTCAGCTTCTGCGCGGCATCGGCCAGGTCGGCGCCGCGCTTGAACAGCTGCTGTTCGGTGGTCACCACGGCGTGCACCGGGGCGGCCGCCGGATCGCCGGCGTTGACGAGCGCGTCCAGGGCCGTGGCGGCATTGGTGTCGGCGAGTTTGGGCTGACCGGCCAACAGCGATTGCACCGCGTTGACCCCGGCGGTGGCCGGGGCACCCTGCGGGGCGGACGCGGCCGCCACCGCTTCGGCGGCCAGATAGGTCGCATCCGCGTTACCGCCCAGCGGCAGGGACAGTTTCAGCGAGCCCCAGCCCGGCAGGTTCAGCTCGTCCAGTCCGGCCGGGTTGTTCTGCAGCGTGGGCAGAGTCGACCAGTTCTGCTGGGACAGCGCCGCTTTCAACTCGGGGCGGATGGCCAGCAACACCGGGGAGGTGACCAGCGGCCGGCTGTTGCTCACCGTCTTGGCGCCTGCCGCGCTTTCCAGCCGGGCCTCGGAGACGGTGCTGGCCGGGATCCACAATGCCGGCCGGTCGCCCAGCTCGCCAGGCCACTGCCCGACGAATCCGTTCACCACGGCATCCGAATCGGCGGGGCGCACAGCCACTTTCACGCACTTGTCTCCGACGGGGGCGGCGGTCTTGCTGTAGCTGTCGGCCAGCGTGCGGACCTGGTCGGCGATGCTCGGGTCGGCCAGGACGGCGACGGTGACCTCACCCTCGACGCAGCGGGCCGCGGCCTCGTGGCTGCGGCTGGACAGGGCGTCGCCGAAGAAGCGCCACAGGATGAACGCCCCGACCACCACGACGACGGTGACCAGGGCGGCGATCACCGCCGGGCTGACCTTGCGCCGGCCCGGTGTGATCGCCCGGTGGCTACCGGTCCACTCGCCGGAATCCCAGGTGCGCTGGGATCCCGTGGTCGGCAACGCGCGGGTGGGCGGCTCGTCGTCGGCCGGTTCCTCGGCTTCGGGGGGCTCGGCCCCGTACCCGAAACGACGCAGTGCATCGTCGTCGGCGGGATCGTCCGGTCCGGGAATGCTGTGCCTGCCCATCCCTCACCTTCGTGGTCGTCGTGTCGGTCGGCCCCGCCGGATCAGGTTACTGGGCGGCGGCGCGGGCTTTGAACTCCCGGCGGCGCCGGTGCAGGATCGGCTCGGTGTAGCCGTTGGGCTGCTGGCCGCCGGACAGGATGAGTTCCTGCGCGGCCTGGAAAGCGATGCTGGCCTCCGGGTCCGGAGCCATCGGCAGGTAGTCGGGGTCGCCGGCGTTCTGCGCGTCGACCACGGCGGCCATCCGCCGCAGGCTGGCCTTCACGTCCTCCTCGGTGATCACCGCGTGCCGCAACCAGTTGGCCAGCAGCTGGCTGGAGATGCGCAGCGTGGCGCGGTCCTCCATCAAGGCGACGTTGTGGATGTCGGGCACCTTCGAGCAGCCCACGCCGGCGTCGATCCAGCGCACCACGTAGCCGAGGATGGACTGGCAGTTGTTGTCCACCTCCTCGCGGATCTCCTCCGGAGCCCAGGCCAACTCGCCGGACAGCGGGATGGTGAGCAGCTCGTCGACGGTGGCGCGGGTCTTGCCCTGCAGCTCGGCCTGCACGGCGTACACGTCCACCTGGTGGTAGTGCATGGCGTGCAGCGTGGCCGCGGTCGGCGACGGCACCCACGCGGTGGTGGCGCCCGCCTTGGGCTGGCCGATCTTCTGCTCGACCATGTCGGCCATCAGATCGGTCATCGCCCACATGCCCTTGCCGATCTGGGCGCGGCCGGACAGCCCGGTCGCCAGGCCGACGTCGACGTTGTTGTCCTCGTAGGCCTTGATCCACGGCTGCGACTTCATCGCACCCTTGCGGATCATCGGCCCGGCCTCCATCGACGTGTGGATCTCGTCGCCGGTGCGGTCCAGGAAGCCGGTGTTGATGAACACCACCCGGTCGGCGGCGGCCTTGATGCACGCCTTGAGGTTCAGCGTGGTGCGCCGCTCCTCGTCCATGATGCCGACCTTGAGGGTGGCCTCCGGCAGGCCGAGCACGTCCTCGACGCGGCTGAACAGCTCACAGGTGAACGCCACCTCCTCGGGACCGTGCATCTTGGGCTTGACGATGTACACCGAACCGGTGCGGCTGTTCTGGTACGGGCCGTTCTCGTCACCGGTCTTCAAGCCGTGCATGGCGATCAGGCTGGTGAACAACGCGTCCTGGATACCCTCAGGGATCTCTTTGCCTTCGGCGTCCACGATGGCGTCGTTGGTCATCAGGTGCCCGACGTTGCGGACGAACAGCAGGCTGCGACCGGGCAGGGTGAGCTCACCCTCGCCGTCCGGGGTGGTGAAGACGCGGTCGGGGTTGAGCACCCGGGTGAAGGACTTGCCGCCCTTGCTGACCTCTTCGGCCAGGTCGCCCCTGTTCAGGCCGAGCCAGTTGCGGTAGCCGAGCACCTTGTCCTCGGCGTCGACGGCTGCCACGGAATCCTCGAAATCCATGATGGTGGTGATCGCCGACTCCAGCACGACATCCTTGATGCCGGCCTTGTCGGTGGCGCCGACGGGGGACTGCGGGTCGACGAGGATCTCGATGTGCAGCCCGTGGTTGACCAGCAGCACCGACCAGGAGGGGGAGCCGAGTTCGCCGGTGTAGCCGACGAACTGGTCGGCGTCGGCCAGCCCGGCCTCGAGCCCGTCGCCCAACGTGGCCACCAGCCGGTGCTCGTCGTCGATGCGCAGACCGGTGATCTCCGACCAGGACCCTGACGCCAGCGGTGCGGCCTCGTCGAGGAAGTTGCGGGCGTAGGCGATCACCTTGTCACCGCGCACCCGATTGTAACCAGTGCCTTTCTCGGCGCCGTCGTCCTCGCTGATCACATCGGTGCCGTACAGCGCGTCGTACAGCGAGCCCCAGCGGGCGTTGGCGGCGTTGAGCGCGAAGCGCGCGTTGAGGATCGGCACCACCAGCTGCGGGCCCGCGGTGCTGGTGATCTCGGCGTCCACCCCCGAGGTGGTGATGGTGAACTCCGCGGGTTCGGGCTGCAGATAACCGATTTCGGTGAGGAAGGCCTTGTATCCGGCGGCGTCGAATTCGCCGATCACCCGGGCCCGGTGCCACTTGTCGATCTGGGCCTGCAGATCGTCGCGGCGGGCCAGCAGGTCCTCATTCTGCGGGGCCAGGTCGGTGACGACCTTGTCCACACCCGCCCAGAAGCTGTCGGCGTCTACGCCGGTACCGGGCAGCGCCTCGTTGGTGATGAAGTCGTGCAGCACCTTGGCGACCCGAAGATTCCCGACGGTCACGCGCTCGGTCATATTTCCTCCCTTGAACGTCGACCGAGTTTACCCGTGGGTAACTGCACTCAGATCGGTGGTGTCACGCTGTCGCACCGGGCAGCGGAACGGCGGGCGCCTGCGGCGTCCCCAACCGTCCGGCCAGCCACGGCAACGCCTCGGCGAATACCCGCGCCGCGGTGGCGAATCCGTGATCGCCGTTGTCCGGGACGACGGCGCACTCGATGCCGTAACCGCTGGCCATCGCGCACAGGTGCTGGGCCACCGCGCCGTGTTCGGGGTCCAGCGAGTCGGGGTCGACCGCGACCGGTGGTGTGTCGGTGGGGTCGGGGGCACGGTAGGTCGGCTGGCCGGGTCCCGATACCGCGAACCAGGCGGCGACGCCGTCGTAGCGGCCGTGCCTGGCCATCACGGTCTGGGGATCGAAGGCCAGGTAGGCGTCCATGTCGCCGCCGAACAACCGCGCCACGGTCTGGTTCTTGGAGCCCGCGTTGGGCCCGATCTGCCCGTCGATATCGAGGAACGTGGTGAACAGTTCGGGGTGCATCAGCGTCGTGGTGAGCGCGCAGGTGCCGCCGGCCGACCAGCCGGCGAAACCCCACTGTGCGGGTTGGGCGCCGGCACCGAAATGAGTGATGACATACGGCACGACGTCCTTGGTGATGTGGTCGGCCGCGTTACCGCGCGGACCGTTGACGCATTCGGTGTCGTTGGTGAAATCACCGCTGGTGTCGATGAATACCAGAATGGGGGCGTTACCACCGTGCGCCGCGGCGAACGTGTCGGCGGTGGCGCGGGCGTTGCCGGTGCTGGGCCAGTCGCGCGGGGTGCCGAACTCGCCACCGGCCATCACCACCGCCGGTAGCGGCGGGGGCGGGTCGCTGGCGAACCAGGCCGGCGGCAGATAGATCAGTTCGTCGCGATGCCGGAACCCGGACCCACCCGGTCCGTCGCCAGGGATGGTGACCGACACCACGACGCCGTGCGCCGGCCGTTCGCCGCGGTGCACCATGTCACGCAGCGTGGCCTCGTCGACCTGATGTTCCAGCTCGGCGCCGGTCACCCGGTCCGACACCGCGCCCACCGTCGGCAGGTAGTCGGTCCAGGCGTTGACGGTGATCACCACGCACAGCACGCTCAGTGGGACGGCGGCCAGTGCGGCGCCGCGCCGGGCCCAGCCCGACGCGCGCCAGCCGGCGATCGCCAAGACCACCGTCAGCCCGGAGGCGGTGATCCACAGCCACAACGCCGGCCCCGCCGGTTCGTCGGCAAGGGCCTGGAATTCGATGTACCAGTACGCCAGTCCGGCCGCCAGGGCGCCACAGGCCAGCCCCAGCGGGACCCAGCGCAACCAGAACCGGCTCGATGCCCGGCACAGCACGACGATGATGACCGCCACCGTGATCGCCTGGATGGCGATCGGTAGCCAGCCATGCGTCAACGCCCACCCGGTCACGTTCCCAACATAGCCTGCACTCTCGGCGGCTCCGGACTACCGCGGGCAATCGTTGTGGGCGGCAATCGAATTGAATCGGTCGGTGATCCAGCCAACGGCCTTGTCAGGGTTGCCTTCGGCCTGTGTGCCGAACGCCACAATGTCGCCGAGGCCACATGCCCTCGCCACCGCGCGGTCGGTCCACACCTGGGGTATCAGCCCGCCCGGGCGGTCGGCGGTCACCAGCATCGGCGCCGCGGTGGGACCCTGCGGCAAGGCGGTCTTCTTGAGGTAGCCGCGCAGCGTGTCGGCCGCTTCGGGGGTCGACGGCCGCAGATCCGCGGGTGTCATCTCGGCCAGCACCGCGGTACGCTCCGCCGAGGACCCGCCGATGCAGCCGCTCAGCGCGTCCCAGTTGGCCTTCACCACTCCATGCCGGTAGTCGTCGATCCGGAAATCGGTGTACTCGTTGGCCAGCGCGGACAGGTACTGATGCAGGGTCAGCATCTGCTCGTCGGTCAGGGTGCCGGTGGCCGCGGCGTCGGCCAGCCCTTCGACGGCGGCGGTCGGCGCGGCCGCCACCACACCGGCCGGCTGCGTGGTGCCGCCGTAGTCGGCCGCCAGTTCGTTGGCCGCCCACACCGCCTGGCCGCCCTGCCCGGTGCCGTAGCCGGCCCACCGGCCGGCCAGGCCGGGCACCAGTTTCCCGGTGGCGCGCACCGCGTCCAGCACGTTGTAGCCGGCGGTGGTGGAATCCAGGAACGGATGCGGGGCGTCGTCGAGCCCCAGGCCCTGGTAGTCGGGGACGGCGACGACGTACCCGGCGTCGAGGAAGGTCTCGACCGTCGGCGCCAGCCCGCGCAGGGTGGGGGACAGCGAAGGCGCGCAAGGTGTTTCGCTGCCGGTGTTGGGGTGCCCCAGCACGACCAGCAGCCAGCCGCCCGGGGGTGGGTTCCCCTTGGGGACGAAGACGGTGCCGCTGACCTTGACCTGGGTGTCGCTGATACCCGACGTCGACAGGTAGACGACGCGGGCGGCGACGGACGTCTTGCCCGCCAGGCCGGGATCGAGGTGCTCCAGGGCGTTGGCCGATACCAAGGTGCCCGGCCCGGATCCGCCGAAATCACCGGGCAGCGCGGGGCCGAAGGTCGGTGGTGCCGGGGTGGCCGCGGGCCGGTCGGCGCAGCCCCCCAGTAGCCCGGCCACCGAGGCCAGCACGGCCACCGCGGCGAGTGTGCGTCTCACCGAACCGCCTTCGCGGCCAGCAGCTGCCGGCAGTGCTCGCGCAGCGCCGACCTGAGCTCGCTCGCACGCCGCGCCACCTCCTGCTGCTGCCGGACGTAGGTGGTGCGCCCGGGCGCGGTCTCGACCTCGATGGGCGCGATGCCGAACTCGCTCAGGTCGTACGGACTGGCCTGCATGTCCAGCAGTCGGGCGGTCAGGGCCAGGTCGAGACAGTCCATCAGCAGTTCGGAGGCCACCAGCGGGCCGAGCTTGTAGCACCACTTGTACAGATCCATGTTGGCGTGCACGCAGCCGGGCTGCTCGTGGCGTACCTGGGCGTCCCGGCTCAACGCCTCGGCGTTGCGCCCGACGGCGGCATCGGTGAAGAACCGATAGGCGTCGAAATGGCTGCAGCGCAGCGGCATCGACTCCAGCACCGCGTCGGTGCCGGCCGGGCCCAGGCGCAGTGGCACGCCGCGGTGGCGTATCTCGCGGGCCCGGTACACCATGGCCCATTCGTGCATGCCGAAGCAGTTCAGCCGGGCGGGCCGGGCAGCGGTGGCCGACAGCAGCTCGGCGATGAAACCGACGGTGTCCAGCCGCGACGCCAGATGGTCCGGGTCCACCGTGACGGCCGGCCCGCGGCGCCGGTAACCGGTGCGCCGCAGGAACTTCTCGGCCGCCGCGCCCTCCAGCGCTACCCCGAACCCCGGGTGCCACTGGGCCAGCTGGCGCGGCTTGAAGCTGTAGTAGGTGAACAGGAAGTCCCACACCGGATGTGTCTGGCCGGCCTGCGCCCGGACCCGGTGCGGGCCGAGCACCCGCTCGACCCGTTCGGTGTGCCGGCGCTCCCGTTCGGACCACTGCGCCTCGGCCAGGACGGCAACCTCAGACACGGTGCGTTCCGTCGCGCACGGTACCGACGAGGTCCTCGACCAGATCCTCCAGCGCGACCATCGCCGTGATCTTGTCGTCGGTGGTGACCAGGGCCAGGTGGCTGTTGTTGCGGCGCATCCGGGACAGCGCGTCGGGCACCGGCAGCGCGGCGGGCACCTTGATCAGCGGGCGCACCATGGTGGCGTTGAGCACCGCGTCCGGGTCGTCGACCAGGGCCAGCACATCCTTGATGTGCAGGTAACCCAGCATGGCGCCGTCGGGATCGGTGACCGGGAAGCGCGAATAACCCGTCTCGGCCAGCGCGCTCTGCACGGCGCCGACGGTCGGCCCGGCACCGGGCTGGGCCACGGGTATCGCGTGGATCCGGCTGAGCGGGATGGCGACATCGGCAACGACGCGGTCCCGGATCTGCAGGGCGCGGGTCAGCCGGGTGTGCTCCTCGTGGTCGAGCAGGCCCTCGGAGCGGGATTCGGCGATCATCTCCGACAGTTCGACGGTCGACACCGCGACGTCGAGCTCGTCCTTGGGCTCCACCCGCAGCATGCGCAGGGTGGTGTTGGCCGCCCAGTTGTAGAACGCGATGAACGGCTTGGCTAGCCGGATGTAGGCCAGGTATGGCGGCACCAACAGCATGGCCGCGGTCTCGGGGCCGGCGATCGCGATGTTCTTCGGCACCATCTCGCCGAGCAGCACGTGCAGGGTCACCACCACCGCCAGCGCCACCACGAACGAGACGGTGTGCAGCACCGCCTCGTCGACACCGAGCAGCGCGAACGGCTTCTCCAGCAAGTGCGCGACGGCGGGCTCACCCACCCGGCCCAGCAGGATCGAGCAGATCGTGATGCCCAGCTGGGCACCGGCCAGCATCAGCGACAGGTTCTCCGCCGCGTGCATCACCGTGACGGCGCGCTTCTTGCCCTGTTCGGCGAGCGCTTCCAGACGGTCCCGGCGCGCCGAGATGAGCGCGAACTCGGCACCGACGAAGAACGCGTTGGCGCCCAGCAGCAGCACGGTGAGCGCGACGGCGAGCAGATCACCCATCGTGGCGCTCCTGGTCGTGGCTCAGCTCGGTCAGCTCCAGCAAGTCGATACGCCGGCCGTCCATCCGCAGCACGGTGGCCTGCCAGCGCACCGGGTCGTCGACGCTGTCGGGGTCGAAGGCGCGCAGCTCCACCGTCTCGCCGACCTCGGGGATGTGGCCGAGCTCCTGCAGCACCAGGCCGCCGATGGTCTCGTAATCACCGTCGGGGGCGCGGAACGGCGTCTCGGAGTCGACCTCGTCGATGCGCAGCAGCCCGGAGACCTGCCAGCCGGTGCGGACATGCACCACATCGGGGGTGGCGTCATCGTGTTCGTCGCGGACGTCGCCGACGATCTCCTCGATGAGGTCCTCCACGGTGACCATTCCCGCGGTGCCACCGTATTCGTCGACGACCATCGCGGTCTGCAGGCCGTTGGCGCGGATCTGCGTCATCACGGAGTCCCCGTCCAGGGTGGACGGCACCTTCGGGACCGGCAGCGCCAGCGTGGCCAGCCTCGTGCGGGACCGTTCGGCGGGCGGCACCTCGAACACCTGCTTGACATGCACCATGCCGATGGTCTCGTCGAGGTCGCCCTCGACGATCGGGAAGCGGGAGTGCCCGCTGCGCATGGCCGCCTCGATCAGGTCGGCCACGGTGTCGTCGGCCTCCAGCGTCTCGATCAGGGACCGCGGCGTCATCAACTCCTCGGCCGAGCGTTCGCCGAACTGCAGGGACCGGTCGACCAGCACCGCGGTGGCCTGGTCCAGCGACCCGCTGCGCGCGGAATTGCGCACCAGGGACACCAGTTCCTGCGGGGAGCGCGCCGAGCGCAACTCCTCGGCCGGTTCGATGCCCAGCCGGCGCAGGATCCAGTTGGCGGTGCCGTTGGTCGCGTTGATGACCGGGGTGAGCAGCTTGGCGAAGTACCACTGCGGGGCCGCGGCCACCCGGGCGGTGGGCAGCGGCTTGGCGACGGCGAGGTTCTTGGGCACCAGCTCGCCGAAGATCATCGACACCGACGTGGCGATCAGCAGGGCCAGCACCAGCGCGATGCCGTCGATCATGGTCGCCGGGACGCGGATCGCGGCCAGCGGGGCGTGCAGCAGCCGGGCCACCACCGGTTCGGCCAGGTAACCGGTGGCCAGGGTGGTGATCGAGATGCCGAGCTGGGCACCGGAGAGCTGGAACGACAGGGTTCGGTGCGCCTTGCGGATGAACTCGTCGCGTTTGCCGCCGGTGCGGGCGTTGGCCTCGACGGTGCTGCGCTCCAGCGCCGTCAGCGAGAATTCGGCCGCCACGAACAGGGCGGTACCGGCGGTCAGCGCGACAAACGCCAGCAGGCTCAAAAGTGTCATGGTGAGGCTCATCGCGCACTCACCACATGGATGCCGGGCCGCGAGCCCGGCCGACTAGTGGAGGGGTCGGCGTCGCCGGACTCACCGTGGTTTTCCACGGGTGCCTGTGGCACGGGATCCCTTTCGCTAGATCGGCGTTGCACGGTGCAGGACGCCGGGAAGCCTCAATGGTAGCTTGCGCCGCCGGGCGGGTGGCCTCACCAACCGCTGGGCAGCGGATGCCCCTCGGCGAACCCGGCGGCCGACTGGACCCCGAGGATCACCTTCTCGTGCAGCTCGGGCAGGGTGGTCGCGCCCACGTAGGTGCAGGTGCTGCGCACCCCGGAGGTGATGTGGTCGAGCAGGTCCTCGACACCGCCGCGGGCCGGGTCGAGCGCCATCCGTGATGTCGAGATGCCCTCCTCGAACAGCGCTTTGCGGGCCCGGTCGAAGGCGCTGTCGGCGGCGGTGCGGGCCGCCACTGCGCGCTTGGAGGCCATGCCGTAGCTCTCCTTGTAGGGCAGGCCGTCGCGGTCGCGCAGCAGGTCACCCGGCGACTCGTAGGTGCCGGCGAACCAGGACCCGATCATCACGTTCGACGCGCCGGCGGCCAGGGCGAGCGCCACGTCGCGGGGGTGTCGCACCCCGCCGTCGGCCCACACGTGCGCCCCGAGTTCCTTTGCCGCCGCGGCACATTCGACCACGGCCGAGAACTGCGGGCGGCCGACGCCGGTCATCATCCGGGTGGTGCACATGGCGCCGGGGCCGACTCCCACCTTGACGATGGTGGCCCCGGCGGCGATCAGATCCCGGGTGCCCGCCGCGGACACCACGTTGCCCGCCGCGATCGGCACGCCCAGCTCGAGGGCGGCCACCGTGGCGATCGCGTCGAGCATCTTGGCCTGGTGCCCGTGGGCGGTGTCGATGACCAGCAGGTCGGCGCCGGCCTCGACCAGCCCGCGGGCCTTGGCGCCGACGTCCCCGTTGATGCCGACGGCGGCGGCGATGCGCAACCGCCCCTGGGCGTCGACCGCGGGGGTGTAGAGCCCGGCCCGGATGCTGCCGGTGCGGGTCAGCACCCCGGCCAGCTCACCGTCGGGCCCGGTGAGCACCGCGACACCGACGGGAGCGTGCTCGAGCAGGTCGAACACCTTGCGCGGGTCGGTGCCGGCCGGGGCGGTGACGAAATCGGTGAGCGCGACGTCGCGCACCCTGGCGAACCGGTCCACCCCGGCGCAGGCGGCCTCGGTGATGATCCCGACGGGACGACCCTCGCGAGTGATGACCGCCGCACCGTGCGCGCGCTTGTTGATCAGCGCCAGAGCATCGGAGACGGCGCTGTCGGGCGCCAGCGTCACGGGGGTGTCGGCGACCAGGTCACGGCTCTTGACGAAGTCGACGGTCTCGGCGACCGCGGTCAGCGGCAGGTCCTGCGGGAGCACCACGATGCCGCCGCGGCGGGCCACCGTCTCGGCCATCCGGCGCCCGGCCACCGCCGTCATGTTGGCCACCACCACCGGGATGGTGGTGCCCGAGCCGTCCACCGTGGACAGGTCGACGTCGAACCGGGACGCCACCTCCGAACGGCCGGGCACCACGAAGACGTCGTTGTAGGTCAAGTCATAGGGCGGGGTGTGCCCGTCAAGAAACCTCACAACGTCAGTCTAGGTTTCCCCGCGGTCAGGCCGGCACCTCGCTGCGGTCCCCGCTCCACAGGGTGTGGAACTTCTTGCCCTCGGGGGCGTCGGTGCGACCGTAGGTGTGGGCGCCGAAGAAGTCGCGCAGGCCCTGGGTGAGGGCGGCCGGGAGCCGTTCGGTGCGCAGCGCGTCGTAGTACGACAGCGCCGAGGAGAACCCGGGAATCGGGATGCCCAGCTGGGTGGCGGTGACCACCACGCGGCGCCAGCTGTCGATGCCCGATTCGATCGCGTCGCGGAAGTACGGTGCCGCGATCAGCGTCGGCAGGTCCGGGTTCTCGTCGAAGGCTTCGGTGATCCGGTTGAGGAACTTGGCCCGGATGATGCAGCCGCCGCGCCAGATCCGCGCCATGTCGCCCGGCGCGATGCCCCAGTTGTACTCGGCGCTGCCCGCCTGGATCTGGTTGAAACCCTGGGCGTAGGCGATGATCTTCGACGCGTACAGCGCCTTGGCGACGTCGTCGATGAATTGCGTTGCGTCACTAGGCTTGTCGCCAAGATCGCCGGAAGCCAGGCCCGTGGTCGCTTTGCGCTGGGCCACCGATCCGGACAGGGCGCGGGCGAAGACGGCCTCGGCGATACCGGTCACCGGGACGCCGAGGTCGAGCGCGGACTTCACCGTCCAGCGGCCGGTGCCCTTCTGCTCGGCCTCGTCGACGATCACGTCGACCAACGGCTTGCCGGTGGTGGCGTCGGTCTGGCGCAGCACCTCGGCGGTGATCTCGATCAGGAAGCTGTCCAGGTCGCCCTTGTTCCATTCGGCGAACACGTCGGCGATCTCGGGGGCGGTCTTGCCCAGCCCGTCGCGCAGCAGCTGGTAGGCCTCGCCGATGAGCTGCATGTCGGAGTACTCGATACCGTTGTGCACCATCTTGACGAAGTGGCCGGCACCGTCGGGGCCGACGTGGGTGCAGCAGGGCACCCCGTCGACGTGCGCCGAGATCTCTTCGAGCAGGGGACCGAGGCTCTTGTAGGACTCGGCCGGGCCGCCGGGCATGATCGACGGGCCGTTGAGTGCGCCCTCCTCGCCGCCGGAGATGCCGGCGCCGACGAAGTGCAGGCCGCGTTCGCGGATCGCCTTCTCGCGCCGGATGGTGTCGGTGTAGAGCGCGTTGCCGCCGTCGATGATGATGTCGCCCGGCTCCATGGCGTCGGCCAGCTCGTTGATGACGGCGTCGGTCGGGTCACCGGCCTTCACCATGATGATCACCCGGCGTGGCTTCTCCAGTGCGTCAAGGAATTCCGCGATCGTCTCGCTGCGCACGAACTTGCCCTCGGAACCGTGCTCGGCCAGCAGCGCATCGGTCTTGGCGATCGACCGGTTGTGCAGGGCCACGGTGTACCCGTGCCTGGCGAAGTTACGGGCGAGATTGGAGCCCATCACGGCGAGGCCGGTGACTCCGATCTGGGCGGTGCCGGTTTCGGTCATGCAGACGCCTTTCGTTGTTTTGTTGTCGGTCGCCTTGTACAGCGCCGTGCGTGCCAGATTTCATGCCTAGTTGGCGAACAACCGGTGCAACTCGGTGAGCCATGGGATGGCCAACGCGAGTGTGGGCAGCACCAGGATGGCCGCGGCCGTCAGGTACGCGCCCACCGCGAGGACCAGACTATTGCCCTCACCGCCGAGGCGCCGCACGCGCAGCACCGTGGTCGGGCCGCCGGCGGCCAGCGCACCCGACGGGGGACGGCCGGCCGCGCACGCCACCAGCGCACGGGCCAGGGGAGTAGGGCCGGTGACGCGGACGGCGGCGTCGTCGGCGAGCAGCTCGATCAACAGCCGGACCGCGTCCAGGGCGCTGCCGCTGCGGACGAACCGCGGGAACGCGGCGTGCACCGCCGTGAACATCTCCAGAACCAGGTCATGGCGGGCACGCAGGTGGGCGCGTTCGTGGCTGAGGATCGCCTCGATCTCGGGGGCGGAAAGGGTGGTCAGGGTGCCCTCGCTGACGACGACGCGGCTGCGCACGCCCGGCAGGCAGTACGCCATCGGCTGGGCGATATCGAGCACCCGCAGGCCGTTGCGCCGGCGCGCCGGGGCGGGCACCGCGTCGCGCGACATGCCCAGCAGGTCGACCAGCATGCGGTGATGGGCGCGCCGGCGCCGGGTGGCAACGGCCACCGCCAGGACCGACACGATGAGCCGGCCGCCGATCATCAGGGTCACGGCGAACACGCAGACGTAGAGCAGCCACAGGGGCCAGCCCAGTACGCCGATCTCACTGGTCAGGGTCGCGGTGGGTTTCCCGTCCGGGCCGGGCACCAGCAACCTGCTGGCGATCGCGATCCCGGCGGAGAACGCCGACAACACGGCCGCCAGTGCGATGGCCTGCCAGAGCACGATGGCGGCGCGGGGGGCGCGCTGCGGCCAGGTCGCACGCGCGAGCAGCGCCGGCACGGGGCCGACGAGCAGCAACGCGACGATGGAGAAGGCCAGCGCGGACACGCCGCTAGTGTCTCTCAGCTGGTGGCCGAATTACCAGCGGGCGGCGCGATCTGGTGCTTGGCCTCCAACTCGGCCAGCGCGCGGCGCAGCGCGGCGGCCTCGTCGGCGCCGACGCGCTCGACGAAGTGCACCAGCGCGGCCTCCCGGCTACCGGAGTCGGCGGCCTGGTCCAAGGCGTCGACCATGAGGCCGGCCACCAGCTCGTCGCGACCGTGGGTGGGCGCATAGCGGTGCGCCCGGTCGTCGCGGTGCTGAACCACCAGATTTTTCTTCGCGAGCCGTTGCAGCACGGTCATGATCGTCGTGTAGGCGAGATCCCGGCGTGCCGCCAATGCCTCGTGTACCTGCCGCACCGTCTGCGGCTCACGCGAGGTCCAGAGGTGATCCATCACCTCACGCTCGAGTTCCCCGAGCCGCGTCAACTTGGCCATATCCCGTTCATCTCCTGAGCGATAAATAGAGCGTACACGGGCTTACTACCGTGCGTCGTATCGAATTTCCGTGACCGGTCCAACGCGCGAGTGCGCACCCTTCGTTCCCGGTCAACGCGCCTTTCTGGATTGTCTGTGAGTCGAGTCACAGGTTTTGGCCGCCGTGGCCCCTGTGACTATAGTAAGGCTAACCTAACTGATCGAGGAGGTGCGGATGACGGTCGTGATCGACGACCCGCTGATTGCTCGGATGTCGATTCGGCGGGCCCTGCCGCTGCATGAGTCGAGCCGGCGGCTGCGCGAGTTGTATCCCGAATGTCCGCGCGTGTACGGCGTCGCGGTGATGGGTGATCTGTCCCGGCGGCGCTGGTGGCCGCTGGCCGAGGTGCTCACCACCGACCGGCTGCGCACCATGTTCGACATCGCGATCGCCGAAACCGACAGTCACGCCGCCGTGGCCCAGCAATTGGCCGCCACGCTGGCGCACGTCGTGGTCGGCCGGGTGGTGCCGCTGATCGTGCTGGAAGGCCGGGCCTGGGACACCGGGCTGGAAAACCTCTGGGTGCACGTCGATTCCGAGGGCGCCATCGACTGGGTCGGCGTGGTGGATCCGACGCTGCGGGCGCTGCCCGACGATCCGCACCTGGCCACCCGCACCAGCGTGGGCACCGTGCGCACCACCCGCGACGGGATCGTCGCGCTGCCGAGTGAGGCGGCGCTGACGACGTGGGTGGCCCATCGCAGTCATCGCGCATTGGCCCCGTTGTTCGCCAAACTCTTCGAGGTCACCGACGGCGTGATGTCGGTCGCCGCGATGTGGAACGTGGTGGGGGCGGCCGTGGTCGGCGCCGCCACACAGGTGCCGCTGCTGGCCGGCTCCAGCGAGCTGACGAGCATGCGCCGCAGCCAGGCGATCCTCGATGCGCTGGTGGGATTCGGGCTGCCGGTTCGCGGTACGGGCCGGCTCCCGATGGGGAAGGTCTTGCTAAATTAGGCAAGGCTTGCCTATTCTCTAGGTGCGAGGCTAACGGACCGAGCCGGAGTCCTGAGGGCTGCAGAGACCCCCGGTCCACTCGAAGGGCGGGTCCCGCGCAACAGCGCGGGGCCCGCCCGCTTTTTTGGGTGAACCCGCGTGCAAACATCAGTGCCGTGACCGCACCTGAACTCGCCGATATCGGCAAGGGCTTCGACGCCGAACTGGGACTGAAGTATCTGGACGTCACGCCGGACGGCGGACGGGCCCAGCTGACCATCACCGACAAGGTGTTGCAGCCTTGGGGGATCGTGCACGGCGGGGTGTACTGCGCCATCGTGGAGAGCCTGGCCAGTGTGTCCGGCCACGTCTGGCTCAGCGAGCACGGCGGCGGCACCGTCGTCGGGGTGAACAACAACACCGACTTCCTGCGGGCCATCAAGAGCGGCACGGTGACGGCCGTCTCCGAACCGATCCACCGCGGCCGCCGTCAGCAGCTGTGGCTCATCACCATCACCGACGAGGACGGTCGGCTCGTCGCGCGCGGCCAGGTCCGGTTGCAGAACATCGAAAGCTAGAAACGGCGAAGGCTCGACACGGCGGGCAGACGTACGCGCTGCCTAATGCAGCGGGCCGTGGCAATATCGCGCACTATGCGTTTAACGCCGCATGAACAAGAGCGGTTGCTGGTCTCCTATGCCGCGGACCTTGCTCGCCGCCGCCAGGCCCGCGGGTTGAAACTCAACCATCCCGAGGCCGTCGCGCTCATCACCGATCACATCCTGGAGGGCGCCCGTGACGGGCGCTCGGTCGCCGAGCTGATGGTCAGCGGTCGCGATGTGCTGACCCGCGACCAGGTGATGGCCGGTGTGCCCGAGATGCTGCACGACGTCCAGGTCGAGGCCACCTTCCCGGACGGCACCAAGCTCGTCACCGTCCACCACCCGATCCCGTGAGGGCCGATGAGCGCTTGCGCGAAGAGCAGAGGGCTTGAGATGAGCGCTTGCGCGAAGAGCAGAGGGCTGACCCGTGATCCCTGGTGAAATCCACTACGGCGAGGGCGAGATCGCGCTCAACGCCGGTGCCCCGCGCCTGGTGTTGGATGTGGTGAACACCGGCGACCGTCCGGTGCAGGTGGGTAGTCACGTGCACCTGCCGCAGGCCAACGCCGCGCTCGACTTCGACCGCGCCGCCGCGCACGGGCATCGCCTCGACATCCCGGCGGGCACCGCCGTGCGCTTCGAACCCGGTATCGCCCAGCGGGTCTCACTGGTCCCGCTGAGCGGCACCCGTGAGGTCCACGGGTTGTCGCTGAATCCGCCCGGCAGATTGGACCCGCCCCAGTGACCTCCCTGTCCCGTGACCGCTACGCGGCGCTGTTCGGCCCCACCACCGGCGACCGCATCCGGTTGGCCGACACCGACCTGCTCGTCGAGATCACCGAGGATCGCAGCGGCGGGCCGGGCCTGGCCGGTAACGAGGCCGTCTTCGGTGGCGGCAAGGTGCTGCGCGAATCGATGGGGCAATCCCGGGCCACCAGGGCCGACGGCGCCCCCGACACCGTCATCACCGGCGCCGTCATCCTCGACTACTGGGGAATCATCAAGGCCGACATCGGCATCCGCGACGGGCGCATCGTCGCGATCGGCAAGGCCGGCAATCCCGACATCATGTCCGGGGTGCATCCCGACCTCGTCGTCGGCCCGTCCACCGAGATCATCGCCGGGAACGGCCGCATCGTCACCGCCGGTGCCATCGACTGCCACGTGCACCTGATCTGCCCGCAGATCATGGAAGAAGCCCTCGGTGGAGGCATCACCACCATCGTCGCCGGCGGCACCGGACCGGCGGAGGGCAGCAAGGCCACCACCGTGACCCCCGGCTCCTGGCATCTGGCCCGCATGCTGGAGTCGCTGGACTCCTGGCCGCTCAACGTCGCCCTGCTCGGTAAGGGTAATACCGTCAGCGCCGAGGCCATGTGGGAGCAATTACGGGGAGGCGCAGCGGGATTCAAACTGCACGAGGACTGGGGAACCACCCCGGCGGCCATCGACGCGTGCCTGACGGTGTCCGAGGCCGCCGGCGTGCAGGCCAACATCCACACCGACACGCTCAACGAGGCCGGATTCGTCGAGGACACGCTGGCCGCCATCAAGGGCCGCGGTATCCACGCCTATCACACCGAAGGCGCCGGCGGCGGCCACGCACCCGACATCATCACCGTCGCCTCGCACCCGAACGTGCTGCCCAGTTCCACCAATCCGACCCGCCCGCACACGGTCAACACGCTCGACGAGCACCTCGACATGCTCATGGTGTGCCACCACCTGAATCCGAGCATTCCCGAGGATCTGGCCTTCGCCGAGAGCCGCATTCGCCCGTCGACGATCGCCGCCGAGGACCTGCTGCACGATATCGGCGCGATCTCGATGATCGGCAGCGATGCGCAGGCGATGGGCCGGATCGGCGAGGTGGTGCTGCGTACCTGGCAGACCGCGCACGTGATGAAGAAACGCCGCGGATTCTTGCCGGGTGACACCGGCGCCGACAACAACCGCGCCCAGCGCTATGTCGCCAAATACACGATCTGCCCCGCGGTCGCCCACGGTCTCGACCACGAGATCGGCTCGGTCGAGGTCGGCAAGCTGGCCGACCTGGTGTTGTGGGAGCCGGCGTTCTTCGGGGTGCGCCCGCACGCGGTGCTCAAGGGCGGCATGATCGCCTGGGCGGCGATGGGTGATGCCAACGCCTCGATCCCCACCCCGCAGCCGGTGCTGCCGCGCCCGATGTTCGGTGCCACCCCGGCGGCCGCCGCGGCTACCTCCGTTCACTTCGTGGCGCCGGCGGCGCTGGAGGACGGGTTGGCCGACCGCCTGGACATCCGGCGCAAACTGGTGGCGGTCAAGAACGTTCGTCAGATCGGCAAAGCGGATATGCCTCTCAATGACGCGCTGCCGCGCATCGAAGTGGATCCCGACACCTTCACCGTGCGCATCGACGGCGAGGTCTGGGCCGAGCAACCCGCAGCCGAACTCCCGATGGCGCAGCGCTACTTCCTGTTCTGATGAGCTCACTTACCACGCTGCTGGCCCTCGCGGATTCGCGGCTCCCGACCGGCGGGCACGTGCACTCCGGTGGCATGGAGGAGGCGATCACCGCCGGGCTGGTGACCGACCTGGCGACCCTGCGGGCCTTCTTGCGCCGCCGGATCCGAACTCAGGGCCTGGTGACCGCGTCGCTGGCGGCCGCGGCGCACACCGGCACACTTTCGGTCGCGGTGGCCGACGCCGAGACCGACGCCCGCACCCCGGCGCCGGCCGCCAGGGCGGCCTCGCGGGCTCAGGGCCGCGGACTCCTCCGGCTGGCCAAACGGGTCTGGCCAGAACACGATTGGGCTCCGCTCGGCCTCAAACCGCATCTCGCGGTGGCCGCCGGCGCGGTCGGGGTCGCCAGCGCGGTGGCGCCCGAGCACACCGCGCTGTCGATGGTGTACACCACGATGACCGGTTCGGCCACGGCCGCGCAGCGGCTGCTGGCGCTGGATCCCGCCGACGTCGCGGCCCTCACCTTCGAGCTGTCCCCGCTGTGCGAGCAGACCGCTGCGGCGGCGGTCAAGGAACTCGCCGACCTGTCCGACCCGTTGCTCGACGTACTGGCCCAACAGCACGTCGCGCGTGAGCGGCCGCTGTTTGTCTCCTGATGTACCAGAGTTGATAAGGACCACCATGCCACCACATTTCATCGACGGTCAGCCGCACACCCACACCGACCGGCCCAAGCGGGTCCGGCGGCCGGGGGAGCCGCTGCGCATCGGTATCGGCGGGCCGGTCGGGTCGGGCAAGACCGCACTGACCGCCGCGCTGTGCCGGCAGCTCCGTGACGAACTGTCGCTGGCCGTGCTGACCAACGACATCTACACCACCGAGGACGCCGACTTCCTGCGCCGGCACGCGGTGCTGCCCGACGAACGGATCGCCGCGGTGCAGACCGGCGGCTGCCCGCACACCGCCATCCGCGATGACATCACCGCCAACCTCGATGCGATCGACGATCTGATCGAAGCCAATCCGGGTCTCGATCTGATCCTGGTGGAGTCCGGCGGTGACAACCTGACCGCCACCTTCTCGTCCGGGCTGATCGACGTGCAGATCTTCGTCGTCGACGTGGCCGGTGGCGACAAGGTGCCGCGCAAGGGTGGGCCCGGGGTGACGTTCTCGGATCTGTTGGTGATCAACAAGACCGACCTGGCCCCGCTGGTCGGTGCCGACCTGGACGTCATGCGTCGCGACTCGGCCAAGGTGCGCGACGATCGGCCGTTCGTGCTCATCTCGCTGACCGAGGATCCGACGGCGGGGCCGGTGCTGCAGTGGGTGCACGAGCAGCTGCGGGTGCCGGTCTCGGGCTGACATCGTGCGTTCCGACGTCCTGCTGGTGGCATCGCCCGGCCGCGGCCCCCGCATCGAATGCAGCGGGGGACTGGCGGCCCGGCGCACCCGGCCCGACACCGTGCACCTGATCTCGGCGGCGGCCACCCCGCTCGGCGGGGATGCCATCGCCATCCGGATCGTGGTCGAGGCCGGGGCCCGGCTGCGGGTGCGCTCGGCGGCGGCCACCGTGGTGCTGCCCGGTGCGACCACCACGCAATCGCACAGTTCCTGGGACCTGGAGGTCGACGGCGAACTGGACCTGGACGTCGAACCGACCGTGGTCGCCGGCGGCTCCCACCACGTGGCGGGCACCCGGCTGCGGTTGGGCCGCGACGGCCGGGCCAGGGTGCGGGAAAGCGTGCAGATCGGCCGAACGGGCGAGTCGCAGGGCTACTGGTCGGGCACCCTGCACGCCGATGTCGGTGGCACACCGTTGCTGCGGCACCGCGTCGAACTCGGCGGCGGGACGGTGGCCGACGACGAACTCGGCAGCCCGCGCGCCTGCATCAGCGAATTGCGGTACCCGCAGACGAGTTTCGAGGCCCCGGGCGCGGTCCTCGAACTCGCCGCGGGTGGCTGTCTGGCGACGTGGCAGGGCGAGCGACTCTGACGAGTCGGCTAACTCGCCCGCTCCTCCTGCACCGCCGCGGCGATCTCCTGGAGTTCCTCGATCCTGGTCCTGGCGTAGGCCTGCTGTTCGGTGATGGTCAGCTGGCCGCGCTGCCGGCTCAGGAACGTCACCGCCCAGGACAGCAGCGTGGCCACCTTGGTCTTGAAGCCGACCAGGTAGATCAGGTGCAGCCCCAGCCACGCCAGCCAGGCGAAGAACCCGCCGAACTCGAACTTGGTCTTCTCGCCGAGCGGGATCTGGGCCACGGCGTTCCACTTGGACACCGTCGCCATCGAACCCTTGTCGAAGTACTTGAACGGCTCCCGCGGCTTCGGCTTGGTGCCGTGCTGGCGCGCCTTGTCCTCGTTCTTGATGATCGCGGCGACGTACTTGCCGCCCTGGATCGCGCCCTGCGCCATGCCCGGCACGCCGGGAACGAAGGCCATGTCACCGATCACGAACACGTTGGGGTGTCCGGGGATCGACAGGTCGGGGTTGACGATCACGCGGCCGGCGCGGTCGATCTCGGTGTCCGATTGCGCGGCGAGGTCCTTGCCGAGCGGGCTGGCCTGCACCCCGGCCGACCACACCTTGCACGACGACTCGATGCGGCGGATGCTGCCGTCCTTGTCCTTCACCGTGATGCCGTTGCGGTCGACATCGGTGACCATGGCGTTGAGCTGGATCTCGACGCCCATCTTCTCCAGCCGCTCCTTGGCCTTGAGGCCGAGCTTCTCACCCATCGGCGGCAGCACCGCCGGCGCGGCGTCGAGCAGGATGACGTGCGCCTCGGTCGGATCGATGTGCCGGAAGCTGCCCTTGAGGGTCTGGTCGGAGAGCTCCTGGATCTGGCCGGCCATCTCGACACCGGTGGGCCCGGCGCCGACGACGACGAAGGTGAGCAGCTTCTTGCGGCGCTCGGGATCGCTGGACCGCTCGGCCTGCTCGAAAGCACCCAGGATGCGGCCGCGCAGTTCCAGGGCGTCGTCGATGGTCTTCATGCCCGGTGCCCACTCGGCGAAGTGGTCGTTGCCGAAGTAGGACTGCCCGGCGCCGGCCGCGAGGATCAGCGTGTCGTACGGCGTGCGGTAGGTGTGGCCGAGCAGCACCGAGTCCACGGTCTGGGTTTCCAGGTCGACATGGGTGACATCGCCGAGCAGCACCTGGGCGTTGTGCTGCTTGCGCAGGATCAGCCGGGTGGGCGGGGCGATCTCGCCCTCGGAGATGATGCCGGTGGCCACCTGATACAGCAGCGGCTGGAAAAGGTGATGCGTCGTACGTGCGATCAGCTTGATGTCGACATCGGCGTGCTTGAGCGCCTGGGCGGCGTTCAATCCGCCGAAGCCCGAACCGATGATGACGACCTTATGCCGATCCGTTGCCGTAGCTCCGGGGTGGCTCATTGCTGCTCCTAGCGGACGTACTTTGTCAATACAACCTCTAGGGTAGTCGGTGGCCATCTCACCAGTGCGGTGAGATGGCGCACCTCACCGATTGTTTACCCGGCGATCAGCGGCCGGAGGGCCTCACCCACCGCGGCCACGCCGCCCGGGGTGTACCCGCCGATGGTGAACGCGCTGAGGATGACACCGTCGACGCCGGCGTCGTAGACCTTCTCCTTGAGCTGCTCGGCGATCTGCTGCGGCGAGCCGTACACGGCCTGCTGCTTGAAGTCGTCGGGAATGGCGTCCGCGGTGTACTGCTCGCCGATGAGCGCGATGGCCAGCACGCTGGTCTCCAGCGTGGCCGGGTCGCGGTCGATCTTCTCGCAGTTCTCCTTGACCACGGCCACCTTGCGGGCCAGCTCGTCGAAGCCGGCGATGATGTTGAGGTGGTCGAAGTGCCGGGCCGCCAGCGGGATGGTCTTCTTCTCGCCGCTGCCGCCGATCATCAGTGGAATGTGGTCGCGGAAGCGGGGATTGGCGAAGGCTTCCTTGGTGCGGTAGTACTCGCCGTCGAAGGTGACCCGGTCGCCCTTGAGCATCGGCAGGATGATCTCGAGCGCCTCGTCGAGCTTCTTGAATCGCTCGGTGAAGGTGCCGAACTCGTAGCCGAGGCTGTCGTGCTCGAGTTCGAACCAGCCGGTGCCGATGCCCAGGATGGCGCGGCCCTGGCTGATCACGTCCAGGGTGGTGATCTCCTTGGCCAGCAGGGTGGGGTTGCGGTAGGTGTTGCCGGTGACCAGGGTGCCCAGTTGCACCTTCTCGGTCGCGGCGGCCAGCGCGCCCAGCGCGGTGTACGCCTCCAGCATCGGTTCCTCGGGCGCACCGAGGCCGGGGAGTTGGTAGAGGTGGTCCATCACGAAGACGGAGTCGAATCCCGCCTGTTCGGCCTCGCGCGCCTGCGCGATGACGGTCGGGAAGAGTTCGGAAACGCTTGTGCCGTAGGAGAAGTTGGGGATCTGGAGTCCGAGTCGAATTGTCACGGGACTCACGTAACCACACCGAAACGGAGTATGCACCCCGTTTAGCTTCGAGCGAACGCGGGAATATCAGCCGAAGTCGGCGAGCGCACCCTGACTGACGTGCAGGGTCTGGCCGGTGATGTGCCGCGCGGACTGGGTGGTGAGGAACAACGCCAGCCGGGTGATCTCGTCGGCCACCGAGGGGGCAGGGTTGGCCGCGCCCGCGTAGCCGGGTTCGGCGCCCTTGCCGGTGGCGATCGCGTTCACGGTGATGCCCCGGATGCCGAAGTGGGTGGCCTGGCCCGCCGTCCAGTTGGACAGGGCGGCCTTGATGGCGGCGTCGACGCTGCCCTCGGCCGGGTGGCCGGGAACGACGTTGATGATGGCGCCGCCGGAACTCAACTGGTCACCCAGGATCTGCACGGTCAGCACCGCCGACAGCAGCGTAGTGTCCAGCGCCTGGCGCCAGGCGTCGGCGTGATCGGCGAGCGTGAAGGTGCGCGGATCGCGTGCCTGCGCCCGGGGGGCGGGCACGTTGACGATCGCGTCGAGGTGCGACGGCAGCGAGGCGCGGGCGGCTTCGAGGCCGGCGGCGTCGGTGTTGTCGACGACGACGTAGTCGACGTCGAGCTCCTTGGCGATCACTTCGAGGTCGTCGCGGCGGGCGCCCGCGAGCACCACGGTGTGGCCCTCGTCGCGGAAACCGGTGGCGACCACACGGCCCAGCTCGGTATCGCCGCCGGTGAGCAGCACCTCCATGTGATTACCTCCTTGTTCAGCACTGAACACGGCCGATCGCGACACAGCCGATCGAAATCATGTTACTGGACGGTAGCTACGCGGTGAAATCAGGCGCGCCGCGGTGACCGGGCCGTTGCGGGCCGATTCGGGTGGCCGTCGGTGTTCTAGGGTTTCGCCATGCGGCTGCCCCGCTGGATCTACCTGCCCGCGGCACTGGGAACCCTGTTCGTGGTCCTGCCGCTGCTGGCCATGGCGGTCAGGGTCGACTGGATGCGGTTCGGGTCGTTGATCACCAGTCCTGCCGCGCTGACCGCGCTGGGACTGAGCCTGCGCACCTCGGTCGCGAGCACCGTGTTGTGCATCGCCCTCGGGGTACCCATGGCGCTGGTGCTGGCCCGCAGCCGGTCGCGCGTGATCGCGGCGCTGCGCCCGCTGATCCTGCTGCCGCTGGTGCTGCCACCGGTGGTGGGCGGCATCGCCCTGCTGTACGCGTTCGGCAGGCTCGGGTTGCTCGGGCGCTATCTGGAGGGCGCCGGTATCCAGATCGCGTTCACCACCGTGGCCGTGGTGCTGGCGCAGACCTTCGTCTCCTTGCCGTTCCTGGTGATCGCTTTGGAGGGGGCGGTGCGCACCGCGGGCGCCGACCACGAGGTGGTGGCGGCGACGCTGGGGGCCCGCCCGACCACCGTGTGGCGCCGGGTGACGCTGCCGCTGCTGGCGCCCGGGCTGGTGTCGGGCGCGGTGCTGGCCTTCGCGCGGTCGCTGGGGGAGTTCGGCGCGACGCTGACCTTCGCGGGCTCCCGGGAAGGCGTCACCCGCACCCTGCCCCTGGAGATCTATCTGCAGCGCGAAAGCGATGCCGACGCCGCGGTCGCCCTGTCGATCCTGTTGGTGATCGTCGCCGCGGTCGTGGTGCTCGGGCTGGGCGCGCGGCGGCTGCGGACCGCATCCTGGCAGGCGGCGTGACCGGGCTGCGGATCGGCGTCGAGGTGGCCGAGCGGGAGGTGCACGTCGACCTCGAGCTGGCCCCCGGTCAGGTGCTCGCCGTCCTGGGCCCCAACGGCGCCGGAAAATCGACGCTCTTGCACGTGCTGGCCGGCACCGTCCGCCCCGACCGGGGAAGGGTGCGGGTGGGCGACCGCACGGTGGCCGACGCGGAGGCAGGCCTGCACATCGCCACCCACGACCGCCGGGTGGGCCTGCTGATGCAAGAGCCGTTGCTGTTCCCGCACCTGAACGTGCTGGACAACGTGGCGTTCGGCCCGCGCAGTGGAAAACGCTTGAGCCGCAAGGGCTCCCGCGATATTGCGCGGCGCTGGCTGGCCGAGGTGGACGCGGCCGAACTGGCCGACCGGACGCCCGCCCAGCTCTCCGGTGGGCAGGCGCAGCGGGTGGCGCTGGCCCGCGCGCTGGCCGCCGACCCCGATGTGCTGCTGCTCGACGAGCCGATGACCGGTCTGGATGTGGCGGTCGCGACCGCGATGCGGGCCCTGCTGCGGCGGGTGCTCACCCGTGACGGGCGCGCGGCGATCCTGGTCACCCATGACCTGCTCGATGTGGTGACCCTGGCCGACCGGGTGGCGGTGCTCGAGTCGGGGCGCGTCGTGGAAAGCGGCCCGGCGGCGCAGATCCTGGCCGCGCCGCGCAGTCGGTTCGGCGCCCGATTCGCCGGCGTGAATCTGGTCGGCGGCCGGTTGGGCGCCGACGGCGCGCTGCACACCGACTGGGGAACTGTGTGGCATGCCGGTTCGGTGGCGGGTGTCGCCGTCGGCGATCCGGCGGTGGCGGTGTTCGCGCCGGCGGCGGTGGCGGTGTACCGGGACGCGCCCCACGGCAGTCCGCGCAATGCGGTCGAGGTGACGGTGGCCGAGTTGGACAGCCGCGGGCCGGCCATCCGGGTGCGCGCCGAACCGCAACCCGACGGCGCGCCGGGCCTGGCCGCCGACATCACCGCCGAGGCGGCCGCCGATCTGCGCCTGGCGCCGGGGGAACGGGTCTTCTTCACCGTGAAGGCGCAGGAACTCACCATCTCGCCGGCGTCGTAACACGCGGTGCGGCGCAGGCGAAATACCGGATGACAGCCACCCCGGGCCGCGGGGTGGGCGCCGTCGTGGGCCCGCGCGGTCAGCAATGCGCTCGCAGGTGCCTATACACGAATTTCGTTGTGTGCAGCTACTTCCCAGCTGAGCACTTTATGAGCAACTCACACTTGCGTCACGGCCGTAACACGGTATTTTCTTCCCCATGGATCAGCCGGACGTGCGCCCGCCGCACCGCAAGCGCCTCTCCACCGCAATGGCGATTGCGGCTGCGGCCGCCCTGACGCTCCCGATCGCGGTTTCTCATGCCGACCCGGTTCCGGCGCCCCCGGCTCCCGCGCCGGCCCCGGCACCCGCGCCGCCGGCTCCCGTCGATCCCAATGCGCCGCCACCGGATCCGAACGCGCCGCCGGCCGATCCGAACGCGCCGGCGCCCCCGCCACCGCCGGCACCCGAGCCCGGCCGGGTGGACAACGCGGCCGGCGGGTTCAGCTATGTGGTGCCCGCCGGCTGGAAGGTCGCCGACGCCACCCAGCTGTCCTACGGCCAGGCGCTGCTGACCAAGATCCAGCCCGGCGCGTCCGCCGAGCCGACCCCGGCGCCAGGCACCACCGCCCAGCAGCCGCCCAATGACACCAGTGTGTTGCTCGGCCGGCTGGACCTGAAGCTGTTCGCCGGAGCCGAGTCCGACAACGCCAAGGCGGCCGCTCGGCTCGCCTCGGACATGGGTGAGTTCTTCATGCCCTTCCCGGGCACCCGCGTCGGCCAGGAGACCACGCCGCTGGCCGCCGGCGACCTGACCGGCTCCGCGTCGTACTACGAGGTGAAGTTCACCGACACCACCAAGCCCACCGGCCAGATCTGGGCCGGGGTGATCGGAGCGCCGACGCCGGCCGGTGTGCCCCGCGGCCAGCGGGCGCCGTCGCGTTGGTTCGTGGTGTGGCTGGGCACTGCCAACCACCCGGTGGACAAGGCGGCCGCCGTCACCTTGGCGCAGTCGATCCGCCCGTGGAGCCCGCCCCCGCCGCCGGCGCCGGACCCCAACGCCCCGCCCCCGCCGCCGGCGGACCCGAATGCCCCGCCGGCCCGCCCGGGTGTCGGTGTGCCCGTGCCGGTGACCGACGCACCGCCGGAAATGATGCCGCAAGGCTGATATCTGTGGCCGTTTCGCGGGTCCGATCGTTATCTGCGGCGGGTACACCGGAGGGGTGACCCGGCAATCGGGCCGGGTCTACCGGTGGTAGGCAGGAGGCCTGCGCATGGACGTCGTTGCTGCGACTGAGTTTCTGGCCCGTTCGACCACGCTGACCAGCGTGGGATGGATCGGCTACATCATCATCGGGGCGATTGCCGGCTGGATTGCCGGCAAGCTCGTCAAGGGTGGTGGTTCCGGGATCCTGATGAACATCGTGATCGGGATCGTCGGCGCCCTGATCGGCGGATTCCTGTTGAGTTTCTTCCTCGACACGGCCGCCGGCGGTTGGTGGTTCACCCTCTTCACCGCGGTTCTCGGTTCGGTGATCCTGCTGTGGATCGTGGGACTGGTCCGCCGGGACTAGCCCCTTCTCACAGCGCGGCCAGCACGCCGCGCAGCGCGGCGGTCAGCGTGCCGGGGCCCGGCCGGTAGAGCGGCCCGCTGCCGTCGGCGAGCAGGATGCGCAGCCGGGCCATCCCACGGGCCGCGACGGCAGACGGCCCGCTCAGCCGGGCGATCAGTTCGTCGATCCACTCGGCGGCGCCGCAGACGGCCGCCGCGTGCACCGGGACCTGGAACACCACCGTGCCCGACGGCGCGCACCGGGTGACCCGCAGCGCGCCGGCCAGCTTCTCGCGTTCGGCGCGGGAGGTGATCCGCTGGACGTGCGCCGCGAGCGCGGGGGTCACGACGGCGCACGTGCCGGCCTCGATCTGCCGGTCCAGGCGGGCGGCCAACATCCTGACCCGGATCCGGGCTCCTACGGACTGATGTCTGCGTGGCGTCATCGACAGCGCCATGGTCACCACCCCTTCATTCGTGACCTATCAAAAGCCTATACCGGTCACGAGTGACCAGTCAATGGATTTCACCGGTCATCGCCGGTAGGGTCGTCGCCATGCCGGATTACGGAGACGACGAGGCGAAACCGGCGCCCGAGCCGCTACGTCGGGTGCAGGCATTCATCAACACGCTGGACCGGGAGAGCGCGCGGGACCGGCTGGCCGATGCGGCAGGCAACGCCCAGTGGTTGGCCCGGCACGGCCTGCTGCCCGCGGGCGCGGTGCTGACCGACGCCGACCTCGACACCCTGGTCGCCGTGCGAGAAGGCTTGCGGGCGTTGGTGATCCACAACAGTGGCGGGCCCGCGCCGGATGCCCGCGCGCTGGAACCGCTGCACCGGCTGACGGCCAGCGCGCCGGCCAGGGTTGAGGTCGGCGGCGCCGGCGACGTCCGGGTGGCCCCCGTCGGAAGTTCGGTGTCGGACCGGCTGCTGGGCCTGCTTCTCGCCGTCAAGGACGCCCAGTGCGACGGCAGCTGGGCGCATCTGAAGGCGTGCGCCAACGAGGACTGCCGCTGGGTGTTCTATGACCGGTCTCGCAACCACGGCGGCACCTGGTGCGACATGGCCACCTGCGGGAACAAGCTGAAGAACCGGGACTTCCGGGCCCGGCGCCGGAGTTAGAACGTCGCGTGCCAGACCAGGGCCGCGGCCAGCGCGCCCATCCCGTTCAGCGACCAGTGCAGGGCGATGGGCGCGAGCAGACTGCCGCTGCGGCGTCGTAACCAGGTGAACACGAAACCCGCCGCCGTCGTGGCCAGCACCGCCCCGACCACGCCCGCGACCATGCCGAACACGCCACCGCCCAGAATGTGGGTGAAACCGGCGTTACCGCTTGTGAGTCCGAGCGAGCTGGCGATGTGCCACAGTCCGAACAACAGTGAGCCGGCCGCGGCGACCCCCCGAAAGCCCCAGGCCCGGTCCAGCGCACCGTGCAGCACCCCGCGGAACGCCAGCTCTTCGGGGATGACGGTCTGCAGCGGGATGATGATCATCGAGGCGATCAGCGCACCCGACAAGGTGGCGTAGTGGTTGTTCATGAACAGTGGGCGCGTCCAGGGCAACAACACCCCGACGGCGATCACGGCCAACACGATGCCGACGGCCGCGGCGGCGTACCCGGCGCCGGAGCGCCAATGCTCGCGGCCCAGCCCCAGTTCGGACCAGCCCAGCCCGCGGGCACGGACGAGCGCGACCAATCCGATGGCCGCGGCGGGCACCGTCGCGATATTGGCCCACGGGGTGGTGAAGTGGGCGATGAGGTTGGTGGCGACCAGCACCACGACGACGATCGCGACATCGGCGTAGACGCGGAAGTGGTGCAGCGCCGCGAGGGTGCCCACCAGCGGATGGGCTGGCGGGGACTCCGGTACGGCCACCGCGGCGAGGTCAGACATCGCCCCTCAGTGTACGTGCCGGGGTTGTCTATCTAAGTTATAGAACTATGTCCCTTGATCCACGCACTCCGGTCCTCGTCGGTTACGGCCAGATCAACCAGCGCGAGGAGAGCGCCACCACCGAACCGGTCGACCTGATGGAGCGGGCGGCCCGGGTCGCGGCCGACCCTGGCGTCCTGGCAGCGGTCGACGCGGTGCGCATCGTCAACCTGCTGTCCTGGCGCTACCGCGACCCCGGGCTCCTGTTGGCGCAGCGGATCGGCGCGCCCGGCGCGCTCACCCGGTATACCGCCATCGGCGGCAATGTCCCGCAGTCACTGGTGAACCAGGCCTGTATGGACATCCAGCAGGGCCGCAACGACGTGGTGCTCATCGCCGGCGGCGAAACCTGGCGCAGCCGTACCAGGTTGCGGGCGCGAGGCGAAAAATTGGTCGGCACGGTCCAGGACGAGTCGGTGCCGCCACCCCCGGGCGCCGACGACGAGTTCCTGATGGCCGGGCCCACCGAGATCCGGATCAAGTTGGACCGCCCGGCCTACGTCTATCCGATGTTCGAACAGGCGTTGCGCATCGCGTCGGGGGAGCCGGCGCTGGAGCATCGCCGCCGGATCGGGCAGCTGTGGGCCCGGTTCAGCGAGGTGGCCCGCGACAATCCGCACGCCTGGAGCCGCACGGCCTGCACCGCCGAGCAGATCTGGCAGCCCGGACCGGACAACCGGATGATCAGCTGGCCGTACACCAAGTTGATGAACTCCAACAACATGGTCGACCAAGGCGCTGCCCTGATCCTCACCTCGGCGGAAAAGGCTGCTGCCCTTGGTATTCCGCGCGAGCGCTGGGTGTTCCCGTACGCGGGCACCGACGCGCACGACACGTATCTGATCGGGGAGCGGGCCCGCTTCGACGGCTCACCGGCCATCCGGCTGGCCGGACGGCGGGTGCTGGAACTGGCCGGCCGCGGGATCGACGACGTCGATCTGGTCGACCTGTACTCCTGTTTCCCGTGCGCGGTACAGGTCGCGGCCGACGAACTCGGGCTGCCCACCGACGACGCCCGCCGTCCGCTGACGGTCACCGGCGGGCTGACGTTCGCCGGCGGACCGTGGAACAACTACGTCTCCCACTCGATTGCCACCATGGCCGAACGGCTCACCGCGCAGCCCGGCGCCGTCGGGCTGGTCAGCGCCAACGGTGGTTACCTGACCAAGCACAGCTTCGGTGTGTACGGCACCGAGCCGCCAACCGGCGGATTCCGTTGGGAGGATGTGCAGTCGGCCGTCGACGCGGAACCGACCGTGGTGGCCGAGGACGGGTGGGCCGGGGTCGGCACGGTGGAAACCTGGACCACGCCGTTCACGCGTGAGGGCACCGCGGAAAAGACGTTCCTGGCGGTGCGCACGCCCACGGGTAGCCGGGCGCTGGCCGTGATCACCGACCCCAGCCAAGCCGCGGCGACCGTCACCGAGGACATCGCGGGCGCCAAGGCGACGGTCGGCGCGGACGGCGTCGCGGTCTTGGAGTGACTAACCTGCGTCGCCGAGCGGTTGCCGGCCGCGCACCATCGCCTTGATGTCGTCCAGGCCCTCCCAGATGTTGACGTTCATGCCGGCCAGCACGCGGTCGTCGTCGTCCACCCAGAATGCGGTGAACTCGCGGCCGGCGACGTCGCCGCGGAACACCACCTTGGCGTCCGGCGGTGCGTGGCCGACATATTCCATGCCCAGGTCGTACTGGTCGGTGAAGAAGTAGGGCAACTCGTCGTAGCTGCCGGGGGCGTCGAGCATGCCGGCGACCGCGACGGCGGGCTGTTTGAGCGCGTTGGCCCAGTGCTCGGTCCGGATCCGGGTGTGCAGCAGCGGATGTTCGGCCGCGGCGATATCGCCCACGGCGAAGATGTCGGGATCGCTGGTGCGCAACGCGGCGTCGACGGCCACGCCGCCGTCGGCCAGCGCCAGACCCGCTGCCTCGGCCAGTTCGATCCGGGGTCGGGCGCCCACGGCGACGAGCACCAGGTCGGCGTCCACGCCGGACCCGTCGGCCAGCCGCACTCCGGTCGCGCGGCCGCCCTCGGTGCTGATCCGCTCGACCTGCGCGCCCAGTCGCAGGTCGACGCCGTGCTCGCGATGCAGGTCGGCGAACACCTGCGCGATATCGCGCCCCAACGCGGCGAGCGGCAGATCCGCGGACTCCACCACGGTCACCTCGGCCCCGGCTTGGCGTGCCCCTGCGGCGACCTCCAAGCCGATCCACCCCGCGCCGATGATGGCCAGCCGGGTGCCGTCGGTGAGCCGGGATCGCAGCGCCGCGGCGTCCTCGACGGTCCGTAGCACGTGCACCCCGTCGGCGTCGGATCCCGGGATGGGCGGCCGGCGCGCCGACGATCCGGTGGCCAGCAGCAGTTTGTCGTAATGCTCGTGTTTGCCCTCGGAATGGCCGACGGCATGGGCGGAGCGGTCGATGGTTGCGACGGTGGTGTTCAGCCGCAGGTCGACATCGTGTTCCCGGTACCAGCTTTCCGGCTGCACCGTGAACTCGTCGAGTTCCTTTTTGCCGGCCAGGTACTCCTTGGACAACGGTGGTCGCTCGTAGGGCAGCCGCGGCTCGGTGCCGAACAGGATGATCTGACCACCGAAGTCGTTGCCACGCAAGGCTTCTGCCGCCTTGGCGCCGGCCAGTCCGGCGCCGATGATGACGAATGTGGGAAGGGTGGCCATGGTGTTCTCCTTATCCGTGTGGAGGATACGTGCGAACGGGCTAGGCGCTGACCCGTTCCCGCAGATCGTCGTCGAGTGCGACGCGGACCAGCGCGGCGGCCAATCGGGCGGGGTGCCCGTCGGACAACTCCAGCAGTCGTGCCGGATCGGTGGGCAGGCCGACCTGCTGCGCGCCGGCGACCGCTCGGTCGTCGAAATAGGGCTGCGCCCAAGGCCATACGTCCTGCGCTTCACGCAGGTAGATGTCGGCGCCGGTGGGACCGATGCCGTCGAACTCCTGTAATGCCCGCGCGGCCCTCCCGGCATCACCCTCGGATTCCTCGGCCAGCATGCGCAGATCACCCCCGTAGCGCTCGCGCACCCGGGTGGCCAACGCAGTGAGTCGCGTCGCCGAACTCTCGTCGTAGCGGGCATAGCCGGCCCGGCCGAACGCGTCGATCATCGTGGCGCGGTCGGCCCGGCGCACCGCCTCGGGCGTGCGCAGCCCGGCGCGGAACACCTCGGCGGCGGCGGACATCGCGACCTCGGCGCCGATGGGCTTACTGGCCAGCATGGCCAGCGTCAGCAACTGGAACAGCGGTTTGGGTTTGTCACGCAGCGTGATACCCGCTTCATCGGCGAAGGTGGTACCGGCTTGCCGGAGCAGCCGCGCTGCCAGGTCGGTGACACCGGACATGAGGCAGGCATACCCGTTCTCGCCGCCCGGCTAACGGCGCTTCTTGGCGGGCAGCCCGGCCGCGTAATCCAGCCCGCGGACCACCCATGGCCGGAGCTGGCGCCGGGTGCGGACACCATCCGCGCCGACGCGCAGCCACCCGCGGGTTTCGCGGCCGGCCATCACCATGGGCTCGACATGCTCGCGGGTCAGCAATGCCGCGGTGTCCTCGGGTGGCACCCGCACCATCAGGCCGCCCTGGCCGCTGACGGCCACCGCCATGTTTCCCCGCACCAGGAACGCCAGGCCGCCGAACATCCGCTTCTCGTCGACATCGCCGGTACCGGCCAGGATCTCGCGGACCCGGTTGGCCAGATCTTCGTCGTGGGCCATCTCAGTCCAGATCGATGCGGATGGTGAGCAGGTCGCTGCCCATCACGCGGACGACCGCGCTGTTGAGTGCGGGAAGCTGTGCCAGCCGCGCGGCGGCGTCGTCGTCGGGCAGCAGGTGCGCCGTGCCGGAGCGCCAGCGCCCGTTGAGCCGGATGCGGACCGCCGGATTCGCCTTGATGTTCTTCACGTAGTCCGACTGCGTGCCGTGCTCGGAGACCAACCAGAACGCGTTGTCGACCAGGCGGCCACCGACGGCGGTGTGCCGGGGTTGTCCGGAGGCGCGACCGGTGGTCTCCAGCATGGTGACCGGGAGTTTGCGGCCCACGGGGTTCACCAGGTAGCGCTGGGCGGTGTGCACGATGCGGCGTTTGAGGGTGTTGGCCACCATGCGGTCGAGTTTAAGGGCGGCCCTACCCGCCGACCAGCCGTTTGAGCGTACGGGCGTTGTACACCGCGTTGCCCTCGCCGTCGTTGTTGAAATACACCACGACATCGCGGCCGTCCCGGCGCCAGTCCTCGATCCGTTCTGCCCACCACTGCAAGGCATCGTCGGAATACGAACCCACATAGAGTTTTTCGTCGTCGGGGCCGTGCATGCGCAGATACACCAGTCGACTGGTCGCGCGCGGGACGCAGGGCAGTCCGGCGCCGCTGGTCACCACGTAGGCGCCGCCGTGGCGCTCCAGCAGGGTGTATACCTCGTCGGCGTCCCAGGAAGCGTGGCGGAACTCGACGGCCAGCGGGATCCAGTCCGGCATCACCGTCAGGAAATGATCGAGTAACGCGTCGTCGCGGGACAATTCGGGATGCAACTGGACCAGCAACACTTCGCGGCGCGCCCCGAGCGCGCGCCAGCACCGCTCGAAGCGTTCCACCCACGGCTCCGGGTTGCGCAGCCGGCGGAAGTGGGTCAAGCCGCGATGCGCCTTGACGGTCATGGTGAAACCGGGCGGCAGGCGGCGCTGCCAGCCCTCGAAGACGGCGTCGCGGGGCCAGCGGTAGAAGCTGGCGTTGAGTTCGACGGTGTCGAACTCCTCGACGTAGTAGGCCAACCGCTTGGCCACCGGGGTGCCCGGCGGATACAGCACCGAGGTCCAGTGGTCATAGGACCAACCGGAGGTGCCGATCCGCACGGTCATGCCGTATGTGGTTCCCAGCCCAGCCGTGGTCCTAACCTCTGGGCCATGTCCTCGATGATCTGGGCGTAGTCCTCGGGGGCGAAGGTGAACGGCAAGGCGAACGTCACCTCGTCGGCGCGGACGAACCCGGCGTGGGCGGACAACTGGTCGGCGAGTTCGTCGGAGGTGCCGACGTAGTCGGGGGAGAACAGCATCTCTCGGGGGCCCTGCGGGGTCTTGGTGCGCTCGAACCGGCTTGCGGCGTACTCACGGTAGCGGCGGATCTGGTCGTCGGTGGCCGAGTCGGTGGGAATGACCACCAAGCCCTGCGATACTCGCGCGTTCCCGGGTTCGGGATGGTGGGCGCGGTAGGCGTCGATGTGCTCGGCCTGGATGGTGGCGAAGTCGCGTGACTCCGTTCCCTCGGTGCTGACCACCGAGCTGGTCAGGAAGTTGATGCCCTGCAGCCCGGCCCAGATCGCCGACTCACGGCCGCCGCCGTACCAGACCCGGCCGGCCAAGCCGGGGGAGTGCGGCTGCACCTCGCGGACGAACTGCTCGATCCCGGCCGTGCCCGCGAAGTCGCTGACCGGCTCGCCGCGCAGGGCGCGCAGCAGGCGCAGCACCCGTTCCTTCGAGAAATCCTGCAGCGCATGCGATTCCGGGTAGAGGGCGGTCTTGAAGTGGTCGTAGTTCATCGGGGTGCCCACCGAAACGCCGGGGTTGATCCGGCCGCCGGACAGGATGTCGACAGTGGCCAGGTCCTCGGCGAGCCGCACCGGGTTCTCCAGTCCCAGCGGGATGACGGCGGTGCCCAGCTCGATCCGCGAGGTGCGCTGGGTCGCGGCGGCCAGGATCGCCACCGGGGAGGAGATGCCGGGCTGGAAGTGCCTGCAGCGCAACCACACGCTGTCGAACCCGAGCGCCTCGGCGCGCTCGATGATCTGCAGGGTCTCTTCGATACCCGGGCCGGGGTCGGCCACGTCGAACCGGCCGATGGTCAGGAACCCGAGCTTGCGCAGGCGTTGCCGGTGTCGTGTCATGGCTGCTTTCTCCGCATCGGCGGCAGCGGGTCGGACTCCCTGCGATCCAGTATGGCCGTGGCGATTTCGTTGTCGGTCACCAGCGATGACACCAGCCCGGATCGGAGCACGGCGCGGGTCGCGTCGATCTTGTCCGGGCCGCAGGACACCGCGATCACCGTCGGGATGGCGCGCAGCGTCGTTTCGGCGACGCCCATCCGCCGGTCGTCGAGTCCCGGGATGCGGTGCCCGTCGGCGTCCAGCAGCAGCGCACAGGTCTCGGCGCACACCCCGGCGGCGCGCAGGTGCTCGGTCTCTTCGGCGGTCAGCGCTTCGAACACCTGGGACTGGCCGTCGACCCATGCGCCGACGGAGACGACGGCGCAGCTGACCTTGCGCTGCTGCTCGAGAGTGGCCTGGACGTGCCGGTTGCCGGTGAGGCTGGCTGCGGTGCGCGCGTCGGGCACCACCAGGGGAACATACAGCGGCCAGGAGGGCCCCCCGGTCAGTTCGCTCAGCCGTCGCACCAGGTCGGCGCCGTTGGAGGTGATGGCGCCGGCCATGCCGGTGAGCTGGACCACCTCGCACCGCGGCAGTGTCGAAAGGTGACCCGCGATCCGGGACAGGGTGCGCCCGGAGTCGACGCCGATGATGTCGCCCTCGCGCAGGATCGAGGTCATCAGTTCCGAGGTGGCCCGGGCGACCGCCTCCACCCGGTCGGCGAGCTCGGTGCTGCCCGTCATCACCACATAGACGTGTTCCAGGCCGTAGCGATCCCTGAGCGCCGACGACAGTTCGACGTTCAGCGAACCGGGATCGTGGATGGTGATTTCCACCATTCCAGAGGTCAGCGCCTCGTCGAGCATGCGGGCGACCTTGAACCGGGAGATGCCGAGTTCCTCGGCGATCTGAATCCGCGTTCGACCGTCGAGGAAATAGCGGCGCGCGACCAGCGCCCGCTGGAACAGCTCGTCGGGTCCCACTCTCCACCTCCGGGGTGCTCATATGTGCAGGGCCGTTGACATCTGAGAAACATCATCGCATGATCCACATCACCACGGGAGCAGATGAGCGGATGCACTCTCAGATGAGCAGAGCCGTCACGGACTGCCGTGCATCTCGGTTCACGCCGACCCGCCCGAAGTGAGAGGAATCCATGACGACGACCGTCGACCCCACCGCGAGTCCGACCATGCGCGCCAGCGTGCTGGCCGAGGTCGGGATCCTGCGCATCGAGGACCGGCCGGTGCCCGTGCCGGCTGCCCGCCAGGTGCTGGTCGAGGTCGCCGCGGTCGGCGTCTGCGGCTCCGACGTGCACTACTACCGGCACGGCCGCATCGGCGATTTCGTGGTCGAAGACCCGATGATCCTGGGCCACGAGCTCTCCGGGCGGATCACCGCCGTCGGCGACGGTGTCGACCCGGCCCGCATCGGGCAGCGGGTCGCGGTGGAGCCGCAGTTCCCGTGTCGGCGCTGCCGGCAGTGCCGGGCCGGCCGGTACAACCTGTGCCCCGAGATGAGGTTCTACGCCACCCCGCCAGTGGACGGCGCGTTCTGCCGCTACGTCACCATCGACGCCGACATGGCCCACCCCGTCCCGGATTCGGTCTCCGACGAGGCCGCCGCATTACTGGAGCCGCTGTCGGTCGCGGTGGCCACGATGCGCAAGGCCCACGTCGCACCGGGCACGTCGATCCTGATCGCCGGCGCCGGACCCATCGGCATCATCTGCGCGCAGACGGCACGGGCGTTCGGCGCGGCGCGGATCGTGGTGACCGACCCGGTCGCGTCGCGGCGGGAGAGTGCGCTGCGATTCGGCGCCACCGAGGTGCTCGATCCGACCGCCGTGGACATCGCCGCGCTGGACCCCCAGGTGGACGCATTCGTCGACGCGAGCGGAGCCGCGCCCGCGGTGGTCAGCGGTATCCGTGCCGTCGGGCCGGCCGGCCACGTAGTGCTGGTCGGGATGGGCTCGGGCGATGTCGCGTTGCCCATCGGTCACATCCAGAACATGGAAATCAATGTCACCGGGGTGTTCCGCTACACCGATACCTGGCCCGCCGCAATCCATTTGGTGGCCTCCGGCGCCGTCGACCTGGACGCGATGGTCACCGGGCGCTTCGATCTCGAGCATGTCGGCGAGGCGCTGGACAGCGATACCGACCCGGCCAGCCTCAAGTCCATCGTCATCCCATCGTGATGACCACCGTGGCGACAGTCGTGGCGAAGGACCGGCCGTGAGTACCGCGATTCTGGAATGCACGGGTATCGCAAAGGGATTCGGCGGGGTTCCGGTGCTCAAAGGGGTGGGATTGCGCCTGCAGCCCGGCACCGTGACCGCGTTGGCGGGTGAGAACGGCGCAGGCAAGTCCACCCTGATGAAGATCATCAGCGGCCAGTACAGCGCCGATGAGGGTGTGGTGGCGGTGCGTGGTGAGCAGTTGGCACCGGGCAACACCCGCGAGGCGGTCAAGCGTGGCGTCGCCATCGTCCCGCAGGAACTCGCCTCCATCGAGGACATGACCGTCTACGAAAACCTCTTCGTCGGGCGCGAACTGACCCGCGGGCCGTTCCTCAACCGGCGGGCGATGATCAACGAGGCCCGGGAGACGTTGGCGGTGTTCGACGTCGGAATCTCACCGACGGCGCGGATGGGTGATCTGCCGGTCGGCCTGCGCCAGATCGTCGAGATCGTCAAGGCGGCCAGGGCGGGGGCCCAGGTCGTCATGCTCGACGAGCCCACCTCGGCGATCTCCGAGCGGGAGGTGGAGGGCCTCTACAAGATCGTGCGGCGGTTGCGTGACCAGGGCGTGGCCATGGTGTACACCACCCACAAGATGGCCGAGATCCGGGCGATCGCCGACCGCGTCGTGGTGCTGCGCGACGGCAACCTCATCGTGGATTCGCCGATCGGAGAGATCACCGACGACGAGATCGTGACCGCGATGATCGGTCGCGAACTCGACGCGCTGTTCCCGGACCGTCCGCAGCCCGCGGAGAGGACCGTCCTTGAGGTTCGCGGCCTCCAGGTCGCCGGGGCCGGGGAGCCCGTCTCGTTCACCGTCAAGGCCGGCGAAATCCTCGGCCTGGCCGGACTGGTCGGCGCCGGACGGACCGAACTGCTGGAGGCGCTCTTCGGTGCGCGCCAGTCCACCGCCGGTGAGATCCGGGTCGGCGGTGCACCGGTCAAGCGCAACAGCCCGGCGGCCGCCATTGCCGGCGGGATGGCGATGGTGCCCGAGGACCGCAAGCTCAACGGTGTCGTGCTGTCGATGAGTGTGCTCGACAACGGCTCACTGCCGCGGCTGTCGTCGTTCAGCCTGGCCGGTTGGCTGCGCTCGAAAACACGGCAGAAGGCGGTCTCCGACGTGATGTCATCGGTCCGGCTGCGCAGCCGTGGCCTTGGGCAGGAGGTCGGCACCCTGTCCGGTGGCAACCAGCAGAAGGTGGTGTTGGCCCGCTGGCTCACCGGTGAGGTCAACGTCCTGCTGCTCGACGAACCCACCCGTGGTGTCGACGTCGGGGCGCGCTCGGAGATCTACCGGATCATCACCGAGTTCGCCGCGCAGGGGATGGCGGTGGTGATGGCGTCCTCCGACATGCCCGAGATCGTCGGATTGTCGCACCGCGCCTTCGTGATGCGTGGCGGCGCCGTCGTCGGCGAGCTGGACCGCGCGGCCCTCGACCACCCCGCGGTCCAGGAATCGGTGTTCCGGATGGCCGCGGCCATGGACCAATCCACACCTGTCGGGACCTTCGAAGAATCAGGGGCATCGTCATGACCACCCAACTCAGCCCGGACAACGCGACCGAGCCCACCACCGTGGAACCGGCACGTCGGCTGTCGAGCAGCTGGCTCGGCGCGGTCGCGCTGCGGTACTCGATGGTCATCGTCATGCTGCTGGTGATCGCCTACTTCAGTTACCGCAGTGCACGATTCGCCACACCCGAGAATCTGGCCACCATCCTGGTCGCCGCCGCGCCGTTCGCGCTGATCGCGCTGGGGCAGACCCTGGTGATCCTCACCGGCGGTATCGACCTGTCCGTGGGCAGCGTCATCGCGGTCACCGCGATGGCCTCGGCGGCGACGGCCAAGGCCCATCCCGGTCAGGTGTGGCTCACCGTGCTGGTTGCGATACTGGTCGGGCTGGTGGTGGGAGCCATCAACGGAATTCTGGTGTCGCGCATCAACGTTCCGCCTTTCATCGCGACCCTGGGCACGCTGACGGCCGGGTCCGGGCTGGCTTACGTCGTCGGTCACGGCGCCCCGATCAACGGCCTGCCCGCGGAGTTCGGCTCCATCGCCAACACCAAGGTGCTCGGGCTGCAGATCCCGGTGCTGCTGATGATCGTGGGCATCATCGCCCTGGCCGTCATCATGAAACGCACCACCTACGGGATGCGGGTGTACGCCGTCGGTGGCAATCGCGCGGCCGCCGAGATCGCCGGGATCAACACCCGCAACGTGCTTTTCAGCGTGTACGCCCTGTCCGGTCTGCTGGCCGGGCTGTCCGGGGTGATGCTGGCATCCCGTGTCATCTCCGGGCCACCGAACCTCGGGCAGGGTTACGAGCTCGACGCCATCGCGGCGGTCGTGATCGGCGGAGCCAGCCTGATGGGTGGGCGCGGGACCATCTGGGGCACCGCGCTCGGGCTGCTGATGATCATGACGCTGAACAACGGTCTGGACATCCTCGTCGTCCCGGCCTACTGGCAGGACGTGATCAAGGGTGTCCTCATCGTCGCGGCCGTCGCCGTCGACGTATGGTCCTCGCGCCGCCGGACCTGACCGGGTCCGCAGTCCACCGATTCACCTTCATCCGAATCACCGCTTCACACCGAGAGAAATGAGAGAACAGTCATGCGATTCCTCACCAAGATCGCGGCCGTCACCGCAGCCGGCGCGCTCGGGCTGGGCTTGTCGGCCTGCGGTGCCGGGGACACCTCTGCGAACAAGGGCGCCAAACGCGTCGGTGTCACCGTCTACGACATGAGTTCGTTCATCACCGCCGGCAAGGAGGGTATGGAGGCCTACGCCAAGGCCAACAACATCGAGTTGCTGTGGAACTCGGCCAACAACGACGTCTCGACGCAGGCCAGCCAGGTCGATTCGTTGATCAACCAGGGCGTCGACGCGATCATCGTGGTTCCGGTGCAGGCCGATTCGCTCGGGCCGCAGGTGGCCTCGGCCAAGTCGAAGAACATCCCGCTGCTGGCGGTCAACGCCGCCCTCGACAGCAAGGACCTGGCCGGCAACGTGCAGCCCGACGATGTCGCGGCCGGCGCGCAGGAGATGCAGATGATGGCCGACAAGCTCGGCGGCAAGGGCAACATCGTCGTGCTGCAGGGTCCGCTCGGGGGTTCGGGGGAGATCAACCGCGGCAAGGGAATCGATCAGATACTGGCGAAGTACCCCGGTATCAGGGTGCTGGCCAAGGACACCGCGAACTGGAAACGCGATGAGGCCGTGAACAAGATGAAGAACTGGATCTCCAGTTTCGGAACCCAGATCGACGGCGTGGTCGCACAGAACGACGATATGGGCCTGGGTGCCCTGCAGGCGCTCAAGGAGTCCGGCCGCACCGGTGTCCCGGTCGTCGGCATCGACGGTATCGAGGACGGCCTCAACGCGGTCAAGAGCGGTGAGTTCATCGGCACGTCCCTGCAGAACGGCTCGGTGGAACTGGCCACCGGCCTGGCCGTGGCCAACAAGCTGGCCAAGGGTGAGCACACCGAGACCAACCTCGTCTACACCATGCCGGCCATCACCGCACAGAACGTCGAGGTGGCCATCGAGCACGTGGTGACCCAACGGCAGAAGTTCCTGGACGGGCTGGGCGACCTGATCAACAAGAATCTGGAGACCGGCGATATCGCCTTCGAGGGCATCCCGGGCCAGAAGCAGCCGTGACCTTCCCGACGCCCGCCCCCGGTTCGGGGGCGGGCGTCGGGCCGGACTCAGGCGGCGGCGCCGACCTCGGCGGCCGGGACGCCGGCGGGCTCCAGGGCCTGCGCGACGATCTCGGCCACGTCGACCATCGGCTTGACCTCCAGCGCCGCCAGCACCTCGGCCGGGACGTCGTCCAGGTCGGGCTCGTTGCGCTGCGGGATGAAGACGGTCTTCAGCCCGGCCCGTTGCGCCGCAAGCAGTTTCTGCTTGACGCCGCCGATGGGCAGCACCCGGCCGTTCAGCGTCACCTCACCGGTCATACCGACATCACCGCGCACCTGGCGCCCGGTGGCCATCGACACCAGTGCGGTCACCATCGTGACGCCGGCCGACGGGCCGTCCTTGGGCACCGCGCCGGCGGGCACGTGCACGTGGATCTGCCGGTCCAGCGCCTTCGGGTCGACACCCAGCTGCTCGGCGTGGGCCCGCACGTAGGACAGCGCGATCTGCGCCGACTCCTTCATGACATCGCCCAGCTGACCGGTCAGCTTCAGCCCCGGTTCGGCGTCGACCGATCCGGCCTCGATGTAGAGCACATCACCACCCAGCCCGGTCACGGCCAGCCCGGTGGCCACACCCGGCACCGCGGTGCGCTCGTCGGACTCCGGGGTGAACCGCGGACGACCCAGGTAGTCGACGAGATCCGGCTCGTCGATCACGATCGGGGCGTCGGTGGCATCCAGCTTGGTGGTGACCTTGCGTAACGCCTTGGCCAACAGCCGCTCGAATTGCCGCACGCCCGGTTCGCGGGTGTAATCCGCGGCGATCTTGCGCAGCGCCGCGTCGCTGAGCGTGACGTCGTCGGACGTCAGCGCCGCCCGCTCGGCCTGCCGGGGCAGCAGGTAATCCCGGGCGATGGCCACCTTGTCGTCCTCGGTGTAGCCGTCGATCTGGATCAACTCCATCCGGTCCAGCAGCGCCGACGGGATGTTTTCGATGACGTTGGCGGTCGCCAGGAACACGACATCGCTCAGGTCCAGATCCAGCTCCAGATAGTGGTCGCGGAACGTGTGGTTCTGCGCCGGATCCAGCACCTCGAGCAGCGCCGAAGACGGGTCGCCGCGGTAGTCCGAGCCCACCTTGTCGATCTCGTCGAGCAGCACGACGGGATTCATCGACCCCGCCTCGCCGATGGCCCGCACGATGCGGCCCGGCAGCGCGCCGACGTAGGTGCGCCGGTGCCCGCGGATCTCGGCCTCGTCGCGCACGCCGCCCAGGGCGACACGAACGAACTTGCGGCCCAACGCCCGGGCCACGGATTCGCCCAGCGAGGTCTTACCCACCCCGGGCGGGCCGGCCAGCACCAGGACGGCGCCGGAGCCGCGACCGCCCACGACGGCCATGCCGCGTTGGGCGCGCCGGGCGCGCACCGCCAGGTACTCCACGATGCGGTCCTTGATGTCCTCCAGACCGTGGTGGTCGGCATCCAGGATCTCGCGAGCCGACTTCAGGTCGGTCGAGTCCTCGGTGGTGACATTCCAGGGCAGGTCCAGGACGGTGTCCAGCCAGGTGCGGATCCAGCCGCCCTCCGGGCTCTGGTCACTGGCGCGTTCCAGCTTGCCGACCTCGCGCAGCGCCGCCTCGCGGACCTTTTCGGGCAGGTCCGCCGCTTGGACGCGGGCTCGGTAGTCGGCTTCACCCTCCTGGCCGTCGGGACCCAACTCGCCCAGCTCCTTGCGGATGGCGGCCAGTTGTTGACGCAGCAGGAATTCCTTCTGCTGCTTGTCCATTCCGGCGCGGACGTCCTCGGCTATCTTGTCGTTGACCTCGACCTCGGCCAGGTGTTCCCCGGTCAGTTCGATCAGCAGCCGCAGCCGGGCCGCGACGTCCTCGGTCTCCAACAACTCGCGCTTCTGCACGTCGGTCAGGTACGACGCGTACCCGGCGGTGTCGGCCAGCTGCGACGGATCGGTGATCTTGTTGACCACGTCGACGATCTGCCACGCCTCGCGGCGCTGCAGCATCGCCAGCAGCAGCTTCTTGTATTCGGCCGCAAGTGTTTTCGTCTCGTCGGTGGTGTCGGTGGCGGTCACCTCGGTGACCTCGACCCACAGGGCCGCGCCGGGTCCGGTGGTGCCGGAACCGATGTGGGCACGGTGCTCACCGCGCACGACGGCGGCGGCGCCGCCACCGGGGACCCGGCCGACCTGCACGATGGACGCGATCACCCCGTACGTGGGGTAGCGATCGTCCAACCGTGGCGCGATGAGCAGTTTCCCGGATTCGCTTGCTTGGGCGGCGTCGACAGCGGCGCGGGCGGCCTCGTCGAGCTCGATGGGCACGACCATGCCGGGCAGCACGATCGGCTCGCTGACAAACAACACCGGGACTGCGATGGCTTCAGGCATCAATCCTCCAGAAAGTTGAACCTGATGGGCTCAACTCTGGGTGGTGCTCCTTTGTTCCCACCGTGCTCGCGCCCGCTTCGCGACGACGATCGTCACCAGGATCAGCACCCCGGTCACGGCCAGGGACACGGCGGTGTTCACACCCTTCCCGACGTCGACGGAGAAGGAGAAGATGATGCCCAGACTGACGAACATGCCGATCAGCAGACCGACTCCCCATATCGCCGAGAGCAGAACATGCACCCGGTGCTTGAACGCCGCCTCGCCCGGTTCGGGCGAGCCGTCGGTGCCGGTCGGCTCCTCGCGCGAGCGCTCGTCAGAACCCTGCACGCGTTCGGCGACCACCTGGGTCAGCGGTTTCCCGATCACACAGCTGCCCAGGAACACCAGCGCGCCGATGCCGCCGACCAGGGTGTCGCCCACCATCAGCATTCGGGCGTCGTGGGTCGCCAACCCGACCGCGAGGCTCAGTCCGAAATTCAGCATCAGATAGCCGGCGAAGGGGTCCAGCCGGCGCGCCCTGATCGCGTCGTAGCCCACCTTGATACCGGCCTGCACCGTCGCGGTCAGCAGGGCGAGGTATTCGGAGACGCCGAGGGCGCGCAATCCGTAATAGCCGACCAGCGGCGGGGCGATGTCCAACAGCATGCCGCGTAGAACCGGGGTCACGGGCCGACGGTAGGTCGGGAAACTGGGAGGTTGCTGTCAGGACTTGTCCCGCGCCGCGCGGCCGGAATACCTGCGCGGCTCACCTCGTCGTAACCCTCATGGCCAAAGCAGTGCAATTCGACCGGTACGGGGACATCGACGTGCTGGAGGTACGCGACGTGCCGCGGCCCGTCCCGGCGCCGGGGGAGGTGCTCGTCGAGGTGAAGGCGGCCGGCATCAACCCCGGTGAGGCGATGATCCGCCAAGGGTTCCTGCACGACCGCTGGCCGGCGACGTTCCCGTCCGGCGAGGGCAGTGACCTGGCCGGTGTCGTCGTCGCATTGGGTGAGACCAGTGCCGCCGACTTCGCGGTCGGTGACGAGGTGCTCGGCTTCTCGCTCGCCCGCTCCAGTCATGCCGAGTTCGTGGCGGTACCCGCCGACCAGCTCGCGACCAAACCCGCCGGCGTGTCCTGGGAGGTGGCCGGATCGCTCTACATCGCCGGTTCCACCGCATACGCGGCCGTGCGGTCGGTCGGGCTCAAAACCGGTGACACCGTGGCGATCGCGGGAGCGGCCGGTGGCGTGGGCTCCATCGCCGTACAGCTGGCGGCCCGGACGGGCGCGACGGTGCTGGGCATTGCCGGGCCGGGAAACGACGCATGGTTGCGTGAACACGGGGCGGTCCCGGTGAACCACGGTGACGGGCTGGCCGGCCGGCTGAAGGCGGCAGCGCCGGGCGGCGCCGTCGACGCGTTCCTGGACTTCTTCGGCGGCGGGTACGTCGCCCTCGCGGTCGACGAATTGGGGGTCGCCGCCGAACGGGTCGACACCGTTATCGATTTCGCCGCGATCGAGCAGTACGGGGTTCTGGGTGTGGGCAGCGCCGAGGCCAGCACCGCGGCGGTCGTGGCCGAACTGGCCGGCTTGGTCGCGGCCGGCGAACTGGAGGTCCCCATCGCGAAGGTGTACCCCCTGGACCAGGTGCGCGCGGCGTACCGAGATCTGGAGCAGCGGCACACCCGCGGCAAGCTGGTGCTGCGGCCATGACGGATCCGTTGGCAGGCAAAGTGGTCGCGATCACCGGTGCCAGCAGCGGGATCGGCGCGGCGACCGCCCGGCTGCTCGCGCACCGCGGCGCACGGGTGGTGTTGGGCGCTCGGCGCGCCGATCGGCTGGTGCAACTGGGGGATTCGCTGCGCGCCGGCGGGGCGGAGGTGGCCCACGCGGTCATCGACATCACCCGGCCCGAGGACGCGCAGCGGTTGGTGGCAACGGCGGTCGACACGTATGGCGGGCTGGACGTCTTGGTCGGCAACGCCGGTATCGCCACACTCGGGCCGCTGGCCGACGGCGCCCTGGCCGAGTGGAGCGACATGATCGACGTCAACCTGCGTGGGGTGCTCAACGGGATCGCCGCCGCGATGCCGGTGTTCCTACGTCAGGGGCACGGCGACTTCGTCACCACGGTGTCGACCGCGGGTCTGAAGATCGTGCCGAACATGGGCGTGTACGCGGCCACCAAGAATGCGGTCCGCACGGTCATGGAGGCGTTGCGGCAGGAGTCCACCGACGGGGTGATCCGCACCACCAGTATTTCCCCGGGCTATGTGCGCACCGAACTCGGTGGTTCGGCCGAGACCCGTTCCACGATGGACGCCATCGCCATCGCCCCGGACGCGGTGGCGCGTGCGGTGGCCTTCGCCATCGAGCAGCCCCGCGACGTCGAGATCGGCGACCTGACCATCCGCCCCACCGTGCAGGGCTGAGCGGCTACTGCGCCGGCGTGGCGACCAGCAGTGCGGTGAGCAACCGCTCCAGATCGGCGACCGTGATACCGCCCGGCTGTAGGATCTCCTCCATCGCGATGCCGGTGGTCATCGCCACGAAAAGCTTTGCCAGCCCGGCCAGTTGGTGTTCGGACAGGGTGGGGTCGGCCTGCGCGACGACCTGCACGGCTTGTTCGGCGGCCGCCCGGCTGCGTTCGACCAGCTGGTCGCGCAGTTGCGGGTCGCGCACCGCGCGCAGCCAGTACTCGAAATACACCAGGTGATACGCCCGCTGGGCGTGGATCGAGTCGAGCATCGACCGACTCACCGCCTGGGTGGTCGCGGCCAGATCGCCGCCGCCGCTGCCGAAGGCACCGGCGATCACCGCGCCGCGTTGCTCGAACTGCCGATCCAGTAGGGCCAGGAACAGTTCGTCCTTGGACCCGAAGTTGGAGTACACCGCGCCCTTGGTGAAGCCGGCGGCCTGGCCGATCGCGTCGATGGTCGCCCCGGCGAACCCGGCCGCGGCGAACACCTCCAGCGCGGCGTCCAGGATGCGGTCCCGAACGTCTTCACGTCGGGGCCGAACGCGTCGTTTGACAGCCCTCATGAGCAACAGCATACTCGTCAGTATCCAATGGATACTCATGAGTATCGAAAGAGACGGTCTTGAGCGACACCCTTTCCGACACCACGCCGGCCGACGGGCCGGCCCCCGATACCGACGGCACGCCCGTCATCACCGCACACGGGCTGGGAGTGGACGGCGAACACGGTCCGCTGTTCGCCGGGATCGACCTTTCCCTGGGCGCGGGATTCCACGCGATCCAGATGCCGGGCGGTCACCCGCAGAGCGCGCTGCTGCTGACACTGGCCGGGCGGCTGGCCCCGAGCGCCGGCGCGGTGTCGGTGTGTGGCGACACCACCGCGCCCCGCATCCGGCGGCACTGCGCCATCGCCGCGTTCGGCGATATCGACGAACTCGAGGACGCCGTCACGGTCGCGACGGTGCTGGCCGAGCAGCGACGCTGGCTGTCCCCGTGGTACCGCAAGGTCGGCGCGGGCGCCGGATACGACCTCCTGGTCGAAGTGTCCGGTGACCTCACCGCACCAGCGCTGGACGCCTATATCGGCGACCTGACCGATCTCGAGCTGTTCCTGTTGCGCGTCACCCTGGCCCTGATGAGCGATCGCGAGGTGCTGATCGTCGGCGATCTGGAACAGGTGCGCGACCAGGGGCAGCGTGCCCTGGCCGTCGACCGGCTCGCCGCGCTCGCCGCGCGGCGCACCGTGGTCGTCGGCGTCACCAATCCGCTGGGCGGCACCGCTGCCGACCCGCTGGGCAGCACCGCTGCCGACCCGCTGGGCAGCACCGCTGCCGACCCGCTGGGCAGCACCGCTGCCGCGCACCAACTGCACGATGTTCGCGCTTCGATGGGAGGCCTGTGATGGCGGCCGTGTTCGCCTTCGGTTCGGAAGCCAAACGATTCGGCCGCAGCCGCCTGGGGCGCATCGGCATCGCGGTGTTGATGCTCATGCCCCTGGTGTACGGCGCGCTGTACCTGTGGGCGTACTGGGACCCCTTCGGACATGTCGACAAGATGCCGGTGGCACTGGTCAATTCCGATCGGGGAACCGAAGTCTCGGGGCAGCACATCGACGCGGGCGCGCAGGTCGCCAAGAGTCTGCTGGACGATGGTGGATTGGATTGGCACGTGGTCGATCCCGACGAGGCGCGCAGCGGGGTGGAACACGGCAAGTACTACTTCATGCTGGAATTGCCGCCCGACTTCAGCGAGGCGGTCGCCTCGCCGGTGACCGGGAACCCGAAGAAGGCCGATCTGATCGCGGTCTACAACGACGCCAACAACTACATCTCGGGCAGCATCGGGCACACCGCGATCGAACAGGTGCTCAACGCCGTGTCCTCGCGGATCGCCGGGCAGTCGGTGAACCAGGTGCTCTCGGTGGTGGTTTCCTCCGGCTCGGGCATCAAGGAGGCGGCGCACGGCGCCCAGCAGCTCGCCGACGGAACCGTGCGGGCCGACGACGGCGCCGGTCAACTCGCCACCGGCCTGGACAGTGCCAAGACCGGTTCGGCCGAGCTGGCCACCGGGGCCCGTCAGCTGTCCGCGGCGATCAACAAGGCGACCGACCCGATGATCACGGTCAGCAAGGCCCTGTCGCAGTTGGGCGGCAGCGACGAGCAGTTGCGCACCGGGGTGACCGCCCTGCGGCAGGCCACCGATCAACTCGACACGATCGCCGACGCGCAGGACCGGGCGGCCAGGGGCCTGGGCCCGGTCATCGACCAGCTCTCCGCCAGCGCGGATCCGCTGGCCGCCGGCGCGGCGAACTCGTTGCGCGACATCCAGAACCAGCTGCAGGCACATCAGTTCAGCCCGCAGATCCGCCAACAGCTGTCCAGTGCCGAGGATTCCGCGATCGCCATGACATCGGTGCTGCGGGCGCCGGACAGCGCCCTGAGCCGCTCACTCGACGACCTGGGCCGCGACGGCCGGGATCTGACCGACAAGCTCACCCAGTTGCGGGACGGCGCCGACCGCGTCGCGACCGGCAGCGCCGAACTGAACCGCGGCATCACCCGGTTGGACGACGGTGCGCACCAACTGAAGTCGGGCACCGCGCAACTGCGCGACGGTACCTCGGAATTGGCCGGCAAGCTGGCCGAGGGGGCCCAGCAGGTGCCGCAGTGGACCGATCAGCAGAAGGACGCCATCGCCGACACCATCGGCGGGCCGGTCCACCTGCAGGCCTCCCACGAGAACGGCGCGCCGAACTTCGGCACCGGCATGGCCCCGTTCTTCCTTACGCTGGCCCTGTTCTTCGGCGCGTTGATGCTGTGGATGGTTTTGCGGCCGTTGCAGTCCCGTGCGGTCGCGGCGGAGGTGCACCCGCTGCGGGTGGCGCTGGCGAGTTATCTGCCCGCCGCCGCGATCGGGGCGTGCCAGGCCGTCATCCTGTATGCGGTGGTGCGCTTCGCCCTCGGCATGCACGCCGAGCACCCGGTCGCGATGCTGGGGTTCATGGTGCTGATCGCCTGTGCCTTCGTGGCCGCCGCCCAGGCGGTCAACGCACTGGTCGGCCCCACCCTGGGCCGGGTCCTGCTGATGGCGCTGCTGATGGTGCAGCTGGTGAGCGCGGGCGGGCTGTATCCGGTGGAGACGACGTCCAAACCGTTCCAGTTCATCCACCGCTACGATCCGATGACCTTCGGCGTCAACGGGTTACGCCAGCTGGTGCTGGGCGGGGTGGACGGCAGGCTGTGGCAGGCCGTCGTGGTCCTGGTGGTCATCGGCGCGCTCGGCCTGCTGGTGTCGTCGTTGTCCGCGCGGCGCAACCGGCTGTGGACCATCTCCACCCTGATGCCTGCCGTCAAACCGTGAAAAGCAGGGAGCCTGCCGCTCGGGGGGTTGCGGCAGGCTCCCTGTGGTCATTGCGGGTTAGGCGGCGGCTTGCGCTCCCAGCACCCGCTGGATGTCCGGCTTCATCATCTGCAGCTGCTGTCCCCAGTAGCCCCAGCTGTGCGTGCCGTTCGGCGGGAAGTTGAACACGCCGTTGTTGCCACCGGCCGCGATGTAACGATCACGGAAGGTGATGTTGGTGCGCAGCGTGAACCCTTCCAGGAACTGGGCCGCCATCAGGTTGCCGCCGCCTCCGGAGGTGTCCAGTTCGGACGGCGTGCCGGTGCCGCAGTAGATCCAGATGCGGGTGTTGTTGGCCACCAGCTGGTTGATGTTGACCATCGGGTCGTTACGCCGCCACGCCGGGTCCGAGGAAGGGCCCCACATGCTTTCGGCGTTGAAGCCACCCGCGTCGTTCATGGCCAGCCCGATCAGCATCGGCCACCAGCCCTCGGAGGGGTTCAGGAAGCCCGACAGGGTGCCCGCGTAGATGAACTGGTCCGGGTGGTAGATCGCGTAGGTCAAAGCGGCGCTGCCCGCCATCGACAGACCGACCACGGCGTTGCCGGTGCGCGACACGCCCTTGTTGGCTTCCAGCCAGGCCGGCAGCTCCTGGGTCAGGAACGTCTCCCACTTGTAGGTGTAGTTCTGCCCGTTGCCCTTGGACGGCTGGTACCAGTCGGTGTAGAAGCTGGACTGACCGCCGACCGGCATGATCGTGGACAGGCCGGACTGGTAGTACCACTCGAACGCCGGGGTGTTGATATCCCAGCCGTTGTAGTCGTCCTGGGCGCGCAGACCGTCGAGCAGGTACAGCGCGTGCGGGCCGCCGCCCTGGAATTGGATGCGGATGTCGCGGCCCATCGACGCCGAGGGCACATCCAGGTATTCCACGGGCAGGCCCGGCCGCGAGAACGCCCCTGCGGTCGCCGAACCCCCCGCGAAGCCGATCAGCCCGGGCAGTGCGGCGACGGTCGCGGCGACCACCGCCGCCCGACGGAGCCACTGACCACGAATCTTCCTGATGAACTTCATAACGGCAACCAACCCACCTTTCGTAAGAGATCCAAGCAATTGCCGTTGCTCTTTCTTCGCCGAAAGTGAATCACGCGCCCCAAATGCCACACGTGTAACACGGCCGTGCGGTGCAGTCGCGGTTGGGCAACGATTGGGACTCGTCGCGGAGACCCACACGTGACCGCGTCGTGACCCGGCGGCGCCGACGTCAGGGTTCAGCGGGGATCGGCCGGGGACTAGCCGGCCAGCGCCTCACGCACCGCGCTGCGGCGTTCCTCGATGGCGCGCCCGATCTCCTGCAGGAGCAACGGCTTTCGCGCCACCAGCTCCTCGACGTGGGTGCGGCCGATCTGGAGCACCGTGACCTCGTCCAGGGCGTGTGCGCCGGCGGACACCGGTTCGCGGGTCAGGGCGGTCTGGCCCAGGAAATCCCCGGGCTCGGCGGTCCGGACGGTGACGATCGAGCCGTCCGGGCGCACCGCCGTCAGCCGCACCAGGCCCTTGACGATGAACGTCATCCGATCCGGAACCTGGCCGGAGAACTGCAGGGTTTCCTCGGCCCCGTACCGGGCCAACCGCAGATACGGCAGCAGGTCACCGAACTCGGCTTCGGTGAGGCGCAGGGTGGAGGCCACGACGTGCAACGAACCGGCGATCCGGTCCGGCGTGGCGAAATCGTCCTCGGCCTCGTCCAGGTGCAGATCCGCACGCCGGGCGGCATACCAGATCCAACGCAGGAACGTCGCCCTGGCCGAGCCGTCGTCGGCCGGGGTGCGCAGCGGGATCGTCGTCTTGTACTGCAAACCGCCCATGGCAACGGCTTTCGGCCGCGCGCCGGGCCGCAGTTGGGGCAGGTTGGCCGCCACCCGGGTCAGCATCGCGCAGACCTCGTCGGGAGCGTCCTCCAGGGCGAACACGCTCACCACAGAGATCGAGTGGTCACCGGCCGGGCGGCTCTGGTTGGTGAACGACGCCCCGGCCAACACCGAGTTCGGCATGATCTGCATGCCACTACCGGTGTCGATATGTGTTGCGCGCCAGTTCACTTCGACCACCCGGCCGCGGGCCGACGGGGTGTCCAGCCAGTCGCCCAGCTGGAACGGCTGCTCGAACAGCAGCAGCAGACCGGAGACGATCTGGCCCACCGAGTTCTGCAGTGCCAAACCCAGCACGATCGAGGTGATGCCCAGCGCGGTGAACAGACCGCCGACGTTGGCGCCCCACACGTAGGAGAAGATCAGCGCCAGCCCCACCGCGATCACCGCGAAGCGCGCGACGTCGAGGAAGATCGACGGAATCCGCTTGCGCCAGCTGCCTTCCGGGGCGCCCTGGAACAGCGTGGCGTTGAAACCCGACAGCAGCAGGATCAGGATGACGAAGCCGAAGACGGTCGCGATGATGCGCACCGGCGTGGCGTCCGCGTCGACCTCGTTGGCCTTCGTCAGCAGCAGCAGCAAGGCGCCGAGCGGCAGGATGTAATTCCTCAGCAGGCTCACCGCACGGGTGAGCGCGCTGCCGCGGCGGGCCAGGGCGTTGCGCACCTCGGTCAGGATGACCAGGGTGACCGGTAATCCGACGGACACGCCGACGGCCCAGAAGAACCACGGCGCGTCGAGCAGATCGGTCACGGCCGGCGCTCCGTGAGCCGCCACACCGGCTCCGCCCCGTCAGGGACCGCGATCTCACCTGCGGGCACGAACAGGTTCGGCTCGCTCACCGCATCCCGCACTCGTGCCGTCACGTAGACGCCCGGCTGCGCCGAGCCGCTCTGCACCTGGTTGGCCAGATCGACCGTGGCGCCCCACATGTCGTAGGCCAGGCTGGACCGGCCGACCAGGCCGCTGGTGACGGTCCCGGTGTCGATGCCGGCCCGCAGCTGCAGGTTGTTGCCCGTCTCGCCGTTGTAGCGGTCCACGATGCGCTGCATTTCCAAGGCGAAATCGACTGTGCGGCGCACATTGTCGAGGCGGGGAACGTTGAGTCCGCAGCTGGCCAGGTAACCGTTGTGCAGGGTGCGCACCCGTTCCACGCCCAGGCTCTCGGCCGCCGCGTCGAACTGGCGCACCAGACGGTTGACGATGGCCAGTGCCGCGTCCGAGCTCATCTGCGCCGACAACTCGTCGAGTCCGGCGATATCGGCGAAGATCACCGTGACATCCTGGTGATCCTGGGCGATGGTCTCCTCGCCCTCCCGGTAGCGGGCCGCCACCGGCTCGGGCATCAGCGACAGCAACAGCCGGTCGTTCTCCCTGCGCTGCTCGTTGAGCAGGTCCTCCTTGATCGCCAGGTTCCGGCTCATCCCGTTGAAAGCCACTGTCAGATCGCCGAACTCGTCCTTGGACTGCACCGGCACGGTCACCCCGTAGTCACCGGAGCTGATCTGCTGGGCGCCGGCCTCCAAGCGCCTGATCGGCCGGATGAAGAACCGGGCGAGCAGCATCGCCGCGATGGACACCACGAAGATGATCCCGGCCGTGGACAGCACGAGATTGCGGGTGAACGCGGACACCGGGGCGAAGGCCTCGGCGGTGTCGATCTTGGCGATCATCGCCCAGTGCAGGCCCTCGACGTCGACGGGAGCATAGGCCTGCAGGGTCTCCTTGCCGAGATAGTCACGGGCGATGAGGGTGCCGCGTTGGCCGCGCTGCGCCAACTTGGTGGCTTCACTGCCCACCGGTTGCACCAGCGTGGTGCCGCCCTGGCGGATGGAGTTCTGCGCGACGTCGGGCGGGGTGCCGGCGTCGATCACCTCGCGCTTGAATTTCTCCGGATCCTCGACGAACAGCCGGGAATCCGAGCGCATCAGATCGTCCGGCCCGACGATGTAGGTTTCGCCGGTCTTGCCCATGCCGGATTCTTCCCAGCGCTTGTCCATCGTCATCAGCCGGTTGATCTTGGAGATCGGGAACTGCAGGGCCAGCACGCCCGCTACGTGTCCGAGGTCACCGACGGGGGAGACCAGCCATGCGGTGGGTGACGGTGCCGGTTGGTAGTCACCGAAATCGGTGACGGTGACGTAGTCGACGGCGTTGGACGCCATGGCCTTGAGGTAGGCCTCGGTGAGATTGCCGGTGCGGTACGGGCCGTTGAGGATGTTGGTGCCCAGGTCGACGCCTTTGTACGCCGAATACACGACGTTGCCCCGGGTGTCCAGCAGCAGGGCGTCCTCGAACTCGAACCGGGTGACGATCTCGCGGAAGAAGTCGTTGTACCTGGCGTTTGCCGCCGACCAGGGGCTGCCGTCGCGGGCATCGTCGAATCGGATCGACTTGTCCCAATCCGTGAATGGTGTCGTGTAATTGGCCTGCAGGTATTTCTGCGCGTTCGATGTCGGCAGCAGCGCCGACACGTCGACCTCGTCGCCGGTCTGGTTGTCCTCCACCCTGGCGAATTGGTTGTTGTAGTAATTCGTGATCGCCTGCTGCTGTTGCGGGGTGATGGTCGCATCGGCCAGCTGGTCGAATCCCGCGGTGAACGCCTGCAAGGCCTGCGTGGTGGTCGCCCCGCGGGTGTAGATGACCAGTGAATTCTTCAGATCGGAAATCTGGGTGCTCAGTTGCCTGCTCTGCGATTGCCGGATTTCGGTCAACCGGTCGAATACCGAATTGCGCAGCGATTCCCGGCCGGACTGATAACCGATGGCCCCGACCACGGCCGCCGACAGGATGCTCGTGGCCAGCAGCATCACCAGAAGTTTGGATTGGATGCTCACGCGGGAAAGGAAACGGCGGCTCAACTTCGGCGGTGCCGCTGCATCACCCGAATCGGAATCCGTCGGGCTTTCCATTGTCGTGGTCATCGGTTCGAGAGCTTAAGCGCTCGACCATTCCATTGTTGTTGTTGCCCGATATTCACCCGTGCCGTTCAGCGGGACGCGACGATCACCCAGCCGTGTGGCGGCACCACGACGTCGGAAACGTGATCCGGCGGCGGCGCACCCGACCCGGCGACGATCTGTCCCGGCCGGGGCAGGGTGGCCCGCAACGGCTCGGCGCCGACGTTGAGCGCGACGGTCAGCTCGCCACCGTCGGCGGCGGTGCGGTACACGTAACCGGTGTTGCTGACCGCGATGGCTTCCGTGCGGGCGGTGTGCAACCACGGGTGCCGGCGCCGCAAGCCGATGAGGTATTGGTGCAACTGCAAGGTGTCGCTGTGATCCGTTGGGCGCGGGCCGAATTCGGGGCGGATGGCGTCGTCGCCGCCGGCTCGCTCCTCTTTGACGGCCTGCCACCCCCATTCGTCGCCGGCGTAGATGCTGGGCGTGCCGCCGGTGGTGAGCAACAGCACCAGGGCGTGTTCCAGGTGGCGCGGGTCGTCGAGACGGCTGGCGATCCGCGTGACGTCGTGGTTGCCGACGAAGGTGAGCGGAACGAAGGTGTCCAGGAATTCGTCGTGGCGGCGCAACGCCCAGTCCAGTTCGTGGAAGTTGCCGTCGTTGAGGCTGCTCCAGACGGCCTTCCACAGTTCGTATTGCGTCACCGAGTCGAAGCCCGCCGCCTGCACCTGCGCCGGGTAGTCACCGTGGATCACCTCGCCGACGAACCAGGCCCGCGGATGGCGTTCCCGGACGGCCGGGAGCACGGCGGCCCAGAACCGTTCCGGTACCGCATATGCCGCGTCCAGCCGCCAGCCGTCGGCGCCCCGGTCCAGCCAGTGCGTCATCACGTCGACGGTGTAGTCCACCACCTCGGGATTGCCGTGGTTGAGCGCGATCAGCTCACCGTGGCCCTCGAAGGTGGCGAACCCGTCCCGCGATCGGCGGAACCACCGGGTGTCACCGCCCTCTGGTTGGTCCAGGGCCTGGCGGTAGCGCGGGAAGTCGGTGCCGACGTGGTTGAAGACACCGTCGAGCAGGATCCGCAGACCACGCCGGCGGGCTTCGTCGACGAGCCGGTCGAAGTCCGCGTCGTCGCCGAGGCGGGGGTCGATCCGGTAGTGGTCGGTGGTGTCGTACCCGTGCGTGCGCGAGGCGAAGATCGGTCCGAGCGCGATTCCCGAGCAGCCGAGCTGTACGGCGTGGTCCAGCCAGTCCGCGATGCGCAACAGCCGGTGCTCATCCGGGCGCGGCGGTGGATCGGCCGGGAAGGCGCCGACGAACCCGAGCGGATAGATCTGCCACCAGATGGCGTGGGCCACCCAATCCGGATCCGTCATGGCCGGAACTTCGCTTCGTACAGGGCGCGCATCCGCTCGGTGAGTTCGTCGGCCGGACCGTCGGTGTGGATGCCGGGCGCGACGGTGCCGATGGGCAGCGGTGCCACGGGCGCCGGCGGGGTACCCCACTCGGTGCACCACCGGCTCAGTTGCGCCGAGGACGCCGCGTACACGATGCGCCCGAGCCCCACCCAGGCGTGGGCCGCCGCGCACATCGGGCAGTGCTCGCCCGAGGTGTACACCGTGGCCGCGCGCCGCTCCTCGGGCGTCAGGTGCTCGACGGCCCACCGGGCGATGGCGAATTCGGGGTGCCGGGTGGCATCGCCGCCGGCCACCCTGTTGCGGTCCTCGAAGCGGGTCCGACCGGTCGCGTCGACCAGCAGGGAACCGAACGGCTCGTCGCCGTCGTCGAGTGCCGACCCGGCCAGTTCGACGCAGCGGCGCAGATATTCGAGGTCTTGCGCACTGATGGACACCCTGGCGAGCCTACTCACCGCCGGCGAGGGCACCCGCTAGGTCTGATGGCATACCTGGGGGACGGTCTCGAATGCCGACGCCGAACCCCAACACCACGCCGCGTAGGCGGCGGCGACCGCCACCCGATCGATGTCGAGCTGGTTCCCGCCGGCCGACCGGACCGACTCCGCGACCGCGAACTTGATGATGTCGACGAGCGCCGACAACGGTGCGTCCGGTCGGTGCGTAGTGGACATGGTCACTGTTCCCCCAACGGCAGGGGCCCTCGCGTGTCGCCCCGTTGCGAGACGCGAAACCGCTGCCTGCCCAACACCTTAGTCCTTGTGCCCGGTGTTCGCGCGGCAGGCGCGCCTTCAGTGACAGCAGCCTTTCGCGGTCGTGACCACATCGAGACGGCACGCGCACGATGCCAGCACCGGTACGTCGGCGCGGGCGGTGGCCAGGGTGAGTTGCTGACCGATGATCGCCGCCTCGGCGTCGCGGCCCAGGCGCTGCAGGCACTCGTGGTAGCCGTGCAGGCTCCACACGTTGCCGGGATGCTGGCAGGACCGGCGCAGCGTGCCGTCCAGGCCCAGGTCGGCGGCGTACACCGCGGCGGCCTCCTCGACGTGGCCCTGCTCCAGCAGCAGCGCCCCGTAGGCGTGCCGGGTGGGCTGCATCCAGCCCCACGGCTCGTCGTAGGGCAGCGCGTCGTCGAGCGCGATGGCCGCCCGCAGATGGGTGAACGCGTCGTCGAAACGTTGTTCGCGGTAGGCGATTTCACCGTCCAGCATGGCCACCGCGATCGCCAGGATGTCGCGGCTGGTGTTGTTGAACAGGTACCGGGTGTCCGGGATGCGGTCGTAGGCGGCCGCCAGCGCGGCCCGCTCGGCATGGGCTTGGGGGAGTTGCGCCTTGGCGGCGTGCGCGACACCCCGGCCGTAGTGGACGGTGGCGGTGGTGGTGCAGTACAGCTGCTGGTCATCCGGCAGCGGGGTGGCGATCAGTTCGTCCCAGCGCCCGAACCGCACCAGCACGTGCACCCGCAGCGGCACGAACGCCTCCAGCCAGTCGGCCATCGGCGGGGATTCGATCGCCAGCAGCTCGGGGGTCAGCTGAGCGGACAACTCGTCGGCGGCGTCGAGTGCCACCCGCGACCGCCCCTCGAACATCGCCGAATACACCACGAAGTGCAGATCGTGCGCCCGGTACAGCGAATAGAAGTTCAGCGGGCCCTCGCGCCGCACGAATCGGCGGTCGGCGTGCACCGCGGCCTGGTTGGCCAGGATCGAGGACCGGTAGTCGCCGCACAGCACGTCGATATGGCTGGGCATGTGCTGCAGGTGGCCGGCATCGGGCACCAGGCCGCGCAGCAGATCGGCCGCCGGCAGCGCGTCCTCGGGGTGCGCCGACATTTCCAGCGCGTGCAGATACAGATGCAGCACACCCGGATGCGCGCGCCCGGTTTCGGTGCCCAGCGCGTCGTCCAGGATGCGCACGGCCGCCAGCACCCGGGAACCGGGGGCGGGCGCGCCGGTCGCGCTGTCCCACAGTGCCCACGCGGTGACGTTGAGCAGCGCGTCGGCCGCCAGCGCGGCGACGTCGACATCGCCGGGGTGCTCCGCGGCAACCCGGGCCATCGCGTCGGCGTAGGCGCCGTGCCCGGCCTCCAGCGCCGCCGCGTCACCGGGATCGTCGGTCGGGAAGCGGACGGTGAGCGCGTCGATCAGTTCCCGCTCCACCACCGAGGCGCGCCCGGTCGCCGCCAGGGCCAGTTCGGTGCGGGCCCGGGCCAGGGACGCGGCCAGGTCCACCGGATCGAACGCCTCCCAGGCCTTGTTGTAGTTCGGGCCGACCGCGTACGCGATGCCCCAGCGGGCGATGGCCAGATCGGGATCGAGGGCGAGCGCACGCTCGAAACAGTGCACCGCTTCTTCGTGATTGAAGGCGTACGCCCAGACCATGCCCCGGTCGAACCACACCTGGGCCTGCGGCTCGGGTGTCTCGACGGGCCGGTGGTAGGAACCCAAATCGTAGTAGGGCTCGGTTGCTGTGCTCACCGCACGCACGTTAATTCAGCGGCGGCCGCGGCGAGAAGCGTTGTGCAGATGCGTGAGCCGAACGACGGGCCGGCGACTACCGTGAGCGCCATGATCCGATGTGTGCGGTTGTGGACCGGTGCTGACGGTGGCTCGCATGTGGACGTGGGCACGCTGGACATGACACCCGGCCGCAACGCGGATCTGGTGTCGGCGGCGATGGCGGCCGCCCATGTCACGGTGGAGGAGACCGCGGGCGGCGGATCGCTGGCCTGGCACACCGCGCCGGTGCGTCAGCTGGTGGTGACCCTGGCCGGCACGCTGCGGTTCTGCACCCGCGACGAGGAGACGTTCCTGCTGCACCCCGGTGACGTGCTGTTGGCCGAGGACACCACCGGGACGGGCCACCAATGGGAACTCGTCGGCGCCGACCCGTGGCGCCGGATGTACGTCGTGCTCGCGCCCGGCGCCGAGGTCCCGTTCGTCCCTGTGTGATTTGTGCACGTTCGGTAACGGTCAGCGTGACCGAACGTGCACAAATCGCTAATGGCCGGCGACGATATCGGACTCGTCGACGGTGACCGGGTCCTTCGAGCCCGGCAGCAGCGAGTAGGCCGCACAGATGATCCCGAAGAACAGATAGCCCAGGGCGACTTGCGGATTGGCGGCCCAGGCCACCTCGGGGGCGTGGATCAGGCCGATGAAGGACAGGGCCGCACCGACCACCGAGGCGAGTGCCGCATAGAGAAACTTCTTCTCCAGGATGAACGTCACCATGGTGCCCAGGATCAGGCCGACCAGCACCGCGCCCTCGCCCAGGGTCTGCAGGCCCTCGTAGACCACGCCGGCGCCGTTGAGTTTGTCCAGTCCGACCGCCGAGGCCGAGGTCCCGGCCGCGTTCAGCGCGTTGTCGACCAGCCCGCTGGCCCACTGCGCCAGGTTGGGCAGCAGGGCGGCGACGACGGCGACGGCGTGCAGCCGCGGCACCGCCTGGAACGCCTGCGCCCCGATCAGCAGACCGATGTAGAGCAGGATCGGCACGATCGCGGGCACCGGCAACAGCGCATCCAACACGCCGAACAGGCCGAGGAAGCAGAAGATGCCGATGACCACACCACTGGCCAGCGAGTAGCCGGCCCGGCCGCCGGCGTCCTTCCAGCCGGGGTGGCCGATGTACACCGCGGGTGGGAACGGCGAGCCGAACGCCGAACCGATCACCGCGCCGGCACCGTCGGCCAGCAGCACACTGCGCAGGTTGTAGTTGTCACCCGCGGCGGCCGCGCTCTCCACGTTGCTCATCGCCTCGGTGAAGTTGTAGACGCCCAGCGGTATCGCGGTGCCCAACAGCGGGGCCAGATGCGACAGTCCGGAGAACAGCATGTCCACCCGCAGGTCGGGGATGCCGATCGCGATATCCGAAACGGCCTGTCCCACATCGGGTGCCGACATGAACCCGCCGATCCACCCGATGGCCGTGCCGACCAGCAGGGCGGCCAGCCCGACCGGGATGCCGAACGGCAGCTTCATATCGGTGAAGAACCCGATCAAGATGATCGCGAGCACCGGCAGGCCGATCCAGGCGGCCTCCCACATCTGGGCGGCCGGCCGCATGGAGATGAAGGTGATCGAGATGCCGGCCAGAGTGCCCAGCATCGCCGCACGCGGGGTCAGTTTGCGAATATACGGTCCGACGAAGGCGCCGATCATCACGATGACGCCGATCATGAACGCCCAGGCCAGCCCGGCCTGCCAGGCCGCCATCGCGTCCTTGGTGTTCAGGTACACCGGCAGCATGACGACGAACACCACGATGAACATGTGCGGCACGCTCGGGCCGTACGGCAAAGCCGTGACGTCTGTGCGGTTCTCGCGCCGGGCCAGCCGGCGGGCCAGGAACGTGTAGTACAGATTGCCGAGGATCAGCGCCACGCCAAGCGCGGGCAGGATGGTGCCCAGTACGTCACCCGGTGGCACGTTGACCACGCCGATCATCAACCCGGTCAAGGTGAGGACGTTGACCAGGATGTTGAAGCCGAGTCCGAAGAACGCGTTGGTGTCGCCTCGGGTCCACCAGGGAATGGACAACCCCGGTGCGGCCTTCTCGGCCGGGGGATCGGAGCTGGCGGGGGGATCGGTGACGTCGGTGGACATGGCTGGATCCTTTCGGGCGGACGCTCAGGCGGCGTTCGTGGTGAGTTGTTGCAACGCGGGAATGACCGCCGCGGTGTCGGCGACCCACCCGAAAATGCCCCCCTGGGCCTTGATCATCTCCAGCCCCACCCGCTGGAACTCCGGGAAATACGAACCGACGCAGTCGGATACGACCAGGCATTCGTAGCCGCGATCGTTGGCCTCCCGCGTCGTGGTGTGCACGCACACCTCCGTGGTGACGCCGGTGACGAGCAGCTGGGTGATGCCCGCACCGGTCAGCACGTCCTGCAGTTCGGTGGCGTAGAACGCGCCCTTGCCGGGCTTGTCGATGACCACCTCCCCGTCGATCGGGGCGAGTTCGTCGACGATGTCGTGACCGTACTCGCCGCGGATCAGGATGCGCCCGTACTTGCCCGGGTCGCCGATCCGCTTCGACGGGGCACCGCGATGGAGTTTGGCGGGCGGGCAGTCCGAGAGGTCGGCGACGTGACCTTCTCTGGTGTGGACGACCAGGATTCCGGCCTCGCGGGCGGCGGCGATCAGCGCCGCCAGCGGCGGGACCACCTTGAGCAATTGGTCCACGTCGTTGCCCAGGCTCTCGCCGAAACCCCCGGGCAGCAGGAAATCGCGCTGCATGTCGATGACGATCAACGCCGTCCGGCCCGGCTCCAGCGTGAACGCCGACGGTTCGGCGGGGACGGACACAGACATGGGCGATCCGCCTTCGGCTGCGCGCTGGGCTGTCATATCTGCTCCTTGACGGTCGATTCGGTGGCGGCTCCGGCTGCCACGGTGGCGGTCCGGGGTTCGTCGAGGATCTGCGCGGCCAGCGTCAGCACCGTGTCGTCGGAGAGCGCATCGCCCAGCAGCATCGCGCTGTAGGGCCGCCCGTCGCTGGTCACCCCGAGCGGCACCGCGACGCCGAGCAGGTCGAGCAGATTGCCGAAATGCGTGTAGTGGCCCAGCATCGTGTTGCAGTCGATGGGCCGCGCGAGCACCTGCTCGACGGTGAAGGTGGTGCCGATGGTGGGCACCACCAACACGTCCATGGACTGCCACAGCCGGCCGACCTCGGCCTTGAGATCCTGCAGCTTCTGCAGGGCGGCGAACGCGTCCACCGCGGTGTAGTTCAGGCCGCTGCGAAAGATGTCGCGGACCACCGGATGGATCGAATCCGGGTGTTCGGCAAGGAAATCGCCGAACTCGACCAGGCGTTCGGCCACCCACGGCCCTTGATAGAGCAGCGTCCCCGCGGCCAGGAACGGTGCCAGCGACACCTCGACGGTGACGGCCTGCCGTTCCAGGTGTTCTCGGAATCCGAGGTGGGCGGCGCGCATCGCGTCGTCACCGAAGAACTCGAGTTCGGCGACCGGGGGCAGCCCGACCCGGATCGGCGCCCCGTCGTACCGTGGGCCGCGATCCCGCGACCACGGGTCGCCGTCGTCGCGCCCGGCCAGGACGTCGAAAACCCGGTCGACATCGTCGATGCAGCCGGCCATCACGCTGAGGCAGTCCAGCGACTTGCAGGCCGGCACCAACCCGACGGTGCTGATCAGTCCGCGGGAGGGCTTGAAACCGACCACCCCGTTGAGGGCCGCCGGGACGCGCCCGGATCCCGCGGTGTCGGTGGCGACGGCGAACGGCACCTGGCCCAGTGCCACCGCCAGGGCCGAGCCGGAGCTGGACCCACCGGAGATGAGTTCGGCACCGAACACGCTGCGCGGCACCGTGTACGGGGTGCGCGTGCCGTTGAGTCCGGTGGCGAACTGGTCGAGGTTGGTCTTGCCGACGTAGAGCGCGCCCGCGTCCAGCAGTCGCTGCACCGCCGGTGCGGTGTGCTCGGCGATGTAGGCGTAGTCGGGACAGGACAGCGTGGTGGGGACGCCGGCGACGTCGATACTGTCCTTGACCCCGAACGGCACACCGTACAACGGCAAAGTCCGTGCCCCGGGGCGGTTCTCGATCTCGGTGGCGGCGGCCAGCAATTCGTCACGGCGAACGGTGGACAACCAGGTCCCGTCGTCACCCCGGGCGGCGATGGCGTCGGCGACCCGGGCCGCGGTCTTGACCGGCGAGCCGGTGCCGCCGGCGTGCGAGTCGAGGATCTCGGCGATCGACGGTCCGATCGACGGCCCGTTGGTGGCTGTTCCCATGTCTGTCGATTGTCGACAGATTCATGGCGATCGCGGTACGACTGTGTGTCGATCGTGTTAGCGCGTGCCCCGGGTGGTCAGGTCCAGATACCGCAGGTGGCCGTGCTGTTCCAGCGCCGCGATGACCGTGTCGGCGTCATTGGACTCCAGCGCGGTCAGGATCGCCCGGTGCCGCTCGACGCCGTCGCTGGCGTGGTGATGGCGTGCTTCTTCGCGCAGGTTCATCGCCATCGGCAGCTGCAGTTTGAGCAGGATCGGTTCCAGCACCAGATCCAGCTGGCGGTTGCCGGCCAGGCCGACCACCGCGGCGTGGAAGCGGCGGTGCGCGTCGTCGCGGTCCAGAGCGTCTGTCGCACAGGCCATGTCATCGAGCGCCAACCGGACCGGTGCCAGCGCGGAGTCCGGGTCGAGCAGCGGCATCGCGAGTTCGACGGCATGCCGCTCCAGGACCTGCCGGAGGTCGAACAGCTGCAGGATGTCCGACGGGGACCAGTCGGTGACCCGTGACCCGCGCCGGGGGAGATGCTCCACCAGACCCTGCTGCGTCAGCAGCCGCAAGGCCTCGCGCAGCGGTGCCCGGCTGATGCCGAGATCCGCGCACAGTTGTTCCTCGACGATCTTCTCGCCGGGGCTCAACGCCCCACTCAGGATCGCGTCGCGTACCCGGTTTCCGGCGACGTCGACGAGCGTCGCGGGTAGTTCTTGCCGCGAGCCGTCTGTCCGTGGTGCCGCCATGCCACGCCATCGTAGGAACTTTTGCGGCCGCGTGCCGTTTGCGGGGCTCGACACGCCACTTGGAACATGTTCTAGTTCTTGCATGCTGGACTTCACCCTCGAGGACCTCAGCGCCGAGGACGTCGAGCGCTTGCGCACCGTCTACCGGCCGCTGACCGAGTCGGTGCGCGCGCTGATCGATGCCACCATCCGCTCGGAGGCCGGCGCCGACGCGGTGGCCACGGCCAAGGCGCACATCGACGCGGCGACGACGATCCTGCGCCGGCAACAGCTCGACGGCCCGTTCGGTGTCCGGTTCACCGCCGAGGGGGACCGGATGCCGTGGGGCAACGCGGTGATCGGGCTGCGCAACCCGATCGCGCCGCCACTGGCCGTGCAGCGCAACGCCGACGGATCGGTGTTCGCCGATTTCGTACTCGGTGCGGCGTACGAGGGCCCGCCGGGACATGTGCACGGCGGCGTGGCCGCACTGCTGCTGGATCACGTGCTCGGTGAATCGGCCAGCCCGGCCACCAGTCCCAGGCTCACCGGCACCATCAGCGTCCGCTATCTGCGGCCGACCCCACTGGGCGCGTTGCACATCGAGGCGGCGGTCGTGCGCACCGAAGGGGTCAAGACGTTCGCGGCCGGGCTGATCGCCGATGCGGACGGTCCCACGGTGCAGGCCGAGGGGGTGTTCATCCGGCCGAAGTGGGCCAGGGGCTAACCGGCGGCCGGGGTTGCCGGGCTGGTGTTGGCGACCTCGACGAGCACCCGGGTGATGGTGGCGAGCTCGCCGACGAGCACCCGGGCCGGGCCGTCGTCGGGGCCCAGCAACGGCGCGGCGTCGCGGACCGCGACCGAGGCGGCGTTGAGTTGCTCGGTGTCCACCCGCCACGGGGCGGCGGGGGTGGCCGGATTGCCCATCAGTGCCTTGACGTAACCGTCGATGGCGCTGGTGAATTCGCGGTTCAAGGTGGGCGACGGGTGCGCGGGCAAGGTGGACTCCAGCGTGGCGCAACTGGTGGTGACGGCGTTCAGTGAGGCGCGGTAGGGGCGCAACCACCGGCGTATCGCGGGATTCTCGGTTCGGGTGGCCCCGACCGCCGCCTCGAATGCGGTCCGCGCGCTGGCCGCTCGCTGCCAGGCGGTCGACAGCGTTTCGGCGGGATGGTCGACATCGTGCACGAAGGCCTTGATCACCGTCGCGGCGTAGTCGATCTCGGTCTTCAGCAGTTCGCCGGCCCGTTGCCGCAGCCGCACCAGGGCATTGTCGGGAAGTCCGACGTGCACGATCACCGCCAGGGCCCCGCCGATGATGGTGGCCAGCCAGCGTTGTTCCACGGTGGCGGCGTCGACGGACCCGCCCACGTCCAGCAAGAAGATGATCGCGGCCGCCAACGCCGCGCTCACCGCGAAATACCCGAATTCGGCTCCGAGATAGGCGATTCCCAGGCACGCCACGGCCAGTGCCGCCGAGACGAGGCCACCCGGGTGCAGCAGTGCGGTGACGGTGGACGCCACGACCACACCGATCGCATTGCCGGTGATCCGCCCGACGCACCGGGTGTAGGTGTGTGCCGTCTCGGGGCGCAGCACCATGAGAACCGTCACCGCGATCCAGTACGCGTGCTCGGCTCCGCTGGCGCGGGCCATCGCCACCCCGACGGTCACCGCGATCACCAATCGGACGGCATGCCGCAGGATCGGTGACCGCCAATGCAGTTGCGCGCGCATCAGATCGACGGCCGCCGCCCAGGAATGCGGTAGTCCCGGTCGCCGCAACTGGGCTACCTGTTCTGGCTCGAACTGCCCGAACCGCAACTCGACCGCCTCGGACAGCTGATCGTACAGCCGCTGGGCCACCACACCGGTGGTGCCGCCGGTGGCGTCCGCCGCCGCGTCCAGGCGGGCCAGCGCCGGACCGACCTCGCGGCGATGCGCGCGCCGGGCGATCAGCTCGAGCAGGTCCCCGGTGGCGCGCAGGGTGTCCGCGGCGGCCGGGTCCCGCGGGCCTTCGCGGCCCAGCGCGGTCAGTGTCACCGCGATCCGTTCCGGCAGTCCGTACCAACCGCGGTAGGCCGGTGGCCGCCGCCGCGCCTGAGCTTCGCTGAGGGTGAAGGCCTCACGCAGCCGGATCAGCGGCATCCGGTCGATCTGCGCGCCGGGCTCGGTCGCGAGCCGGTGGGCATCCGCGCCGAGGGCGCGGTAGGCCTGGGTGAGGGCCTCGCTCTGGTCGCGCCAGCGGTGTTGTGGCCACACCGCGATCAGCACCGCCTGCGTCAGCCCGCCCAGCAACGCCAGACCGGCCGACGTCAGCGCCGCGGTGCCGCTGCCCGCCGTCGGTGAGGCGGTGACCAGCAGCACCGCCGCACCGGAGGCCAGCATGCCGGCGTTGGCGCTCAGCGCCCACTGCATCCCGGCCAGGAAACACCACGCCGCCACCGCGACCAGGAACAGGGGAGTCCACCCGCCGGTGAGCCCGCCGACGGCGACTGCCACTGCCATCTCGACCGAAACCGTGACGACGACGGGGATCCGGCTGCGCGGGCTGTCCTGCAGGGCGGTGGCACCGGCCAGGGCGGCGGCGCCGCCGGCGGCGACGGCCGCGCCGGGCGTCCCGAGGTACAGCGCGATCGCCGCGACCGCCAGCACACCGAGCAGGCTGCGCGCCACCGCACCGAATTCGTACAGCGTCAACCCGAGGGCTCTGGCTCTGCTCACCCTGCGGCCTCACTCACCTCTTCATTGTGGTCCTCTTCGCGTTCTGCTCGGCGTTACCGAGCCGCCCGGGTGAACGTGTCCGGTGTTGTTATTTTCGGTGGATGGAAAAGGTGATGGTGGTGCTGCGCCGCGCCGAGGCGGACGAGCAGTGGTGCCGGCGGTTGCGCACCCCGGTCGCGTCGGCGTTGGCCGAGTTGGGCCTGCCCGGCCTGACGGTCAACGTGCGCGACGACGCGGTGCGCGCCTCGCTGATGACGCTGACCACCCTGGACCCGCCGGCGGTCGCGGTGATCAGCATCTGGACCCAGCAGTACTACGGGACGGCCGTGACGGCGGCGCTCGACCTGCTGTCGGCCGAATGTGATTGTTTGGCGGCGTATCTGGTCACCGAGTCGGTGCCGATGCCGGCCCCGGACGGGCCGCCGGGCGCCCGCACCCCTGGCTTGGCCAATGTGGCGCTGCTGCGCCGACCGGCCGACCTGGACCAGGCCACCTGGCTGAGCCGCTGGCATCTGGACCACACGCCGGTGGCGATCGACACCCAGGCCACGTTCGGGTACACCCAGAACACGGTGGTGCGGGCGCTCACCGACGGGGCGCCGCGCATCGACGCCATCGTCGAAGAGCTCTTCCCGATCGAGGCCGTCTCGGATCTGTACGCGTTCTTCGGGGCGGCCGACGAGGCGGATCTGGCCGACCGGATGGGCCGGATGGCCGCCAGTGTGGCGAGGTTCGGCGCGGACCGCGACATCGACACGGTGCCGACCAGTCGGTACCCGTTGTGGAGCCCGGCGCATACGCTAGCGCCGTGACACTTCTGATCGCGGATGACAACCGCGTACGCACCCTCACCCTGAACCGTCCCGAGGCGCTGAACGCCTTCAGCGAGGCGCTGTACGACGCGACCACCGAGGCGCTGCTGGCCGCCGCCGACGACCCCGAGGTGTCCGTCGTGCTGCTCACCGGCGCCGGCCGCGCGTTCAGCGCGGGCAATGATCTGGTGGAGATGCAGAAGCTGGTCACGGACCCCGACTACCAACCGGGCAAGCACGGTTTCCGCGGCATGATCGAGGCGCTGGCCGCGTTCCCCAAACCGTTCATCTGCGCGGTCAACGGGGTGGGCCTGGGGATCGGGGCGACCATCTTGGGCTATGCCGACCTGGCCTTCATGTCCAGCACGGCGCGGCTGAAATGTCCGTTCACCAGTCTGGGTGTGCCGCCGGAGGCCGCGTCGTCCTATCTGTTACCGCGGTTGATCGGCCGGCAGAACGCCGCCTGGCTGCTGATGTCCTCGGAGTGGATCGACGCCGCCGAGGCGCTGCGGATGGGTCTGGTGTTCAAGGTGTGTGAGCCCGAGGACCTGCTGGCCGAGGCTCGCCGGCATGCCGATGTGCTCGCCTCCCGCCCGCTGAACAGCCTGCTGGCAGTGAAGAAGACGATGCTCGAACCGGTGCGGCCGGGGATCGCCGCGGCCAGCGAACGGGAGAACGCGTTGTTCGCCGAACTGCTGGGCCAGGCCGCCAACGTCGACGCGCTGGCGTCGTTCGTCGAGAAGAGGACCTAACCGGCGGCATGCACCGGGCATTCGCGCGATGCCGCCAGGATGGCGCGCAAGGTGCGGCGGCACCGGCCGCAGTCGGAGCCGGCCCCGCAGGCCTCGGCGATCTGCTTGGACGTGGTGGCGCCCGCCGCGACGGCCTCGCTGACGGCCTGGGTGGTGGCACCGGTGCACAGGCAGACGAACACGGCTCAGCCCCCCACCGTCATCAGGTGGGCGAACTTGCCGACGAACAGGGACGGGTAGGCGCCGAACCCGGCCTGCGCCATCCACTCGGCCGCGGCGTCGGGGTGGTCGATCCAGCGCCGGGCGCGGGCCTCGTTCTCGATCTCCTGCAGGATCAGCACCTCGTGTCCGTCGTCGAACGCGTGGTAGACCCAGATCTTGCGGACGCCGGACTGCCGGAACCGGTCCAGCGCCCCGTGCACCTTCACCATCAGGTCGTCGACGCTGTCGACGGTGGCGACCACGCCGACGATCACCCCGGCGACGGCGTTCTCGGCGGGGCCGGGGGCGCTGTCGTAGAGATCGATCTTCTCCACGACCTCGCCGGCGAAGATCGCCGGGATGTCCTCGACACCGGAAATATCGAAAAGGTCGAAGATGGCCGGCGACCGCAGCACTTCACGCACGGAATTCGGATGTGAAATGCCGATCGTCACCAGAATTCGCCCCGGTTCCCAGATCGACGTGTAAAGCACGACGTGATGGGCATCGATATTCGCCAGGGAGTCCTGGCGGGCTTTCAGCGCATTCCACATCGATTCCGGATTGTCGACGCGATAATCGGCGGCCAGGATGAGCGAATGTAAATGGTATTCGCCCACTGGCCATCACCTCCGTCGCCGCCGGACCGCGGCGCCGGCGGCACCGCCTCTCAAGGTAAGGGAAGTGTAACCTTAGTTAGGGCAGGCAGTCCATCTCAGCCCCGCTGACTGGGGTTAGCATCACCTATGGAGTGTGTGGACGCGCCACCGCGCGGAGCCGAATCGCCGCCGAAGCGCTCGCCGCCGGGTCCGGCCTGGACTAGATTCAGACGTGCACGGCAAGAGCAACACTTGACCAGCCCTCAAGGTGCTTAGGAGCGAAATGCAAGGCGATCCGGAAGTTCTGAAGCTGCTCAACGAGCAGTTGACCAGTGAACTCACGGCGATCAACCAATATTTCCTGCATTCGAAGATGCAAGACAATTGGGGATTCACCGAATTGGCGCAACACACGCGCGAGGAATCCATCGAGGAAATGCATCACGCGGAATGGATCACCGACCGCATCCTGCTGCTCGACGGGCTGCCGAACTATCAGCGGCTGTTCTCCTTGCGGGTCGGCCAGACGCTGCGCGAGCAGTTCGAGGCCGACCTGGCGATCGAATACGAGGTGGTGGCCCGGCTCAAGCCCGGCATCATCATGTGCCGCGAGAAGCAGGATGCCGTGTCGGCGAACCTGTTCGAGCAGATCCTCGGTGACGAGGAGAAGCACATCGACTACCTGGAGACGCAGCTGGAGCTGATGGACAAGCTCGGCGAGGCGCTGTACTCCGCGCAGTGCGTTTCGCGTCCGCCCAAGTAGCCCGTCTCGACACGCCGCCCGCCGGCCGCCGACCACATCCGTCGGCGGTCGGCGGTCGCGTATATTGGTAGCCAAGCTAATAATCGCGCGGTCGGGGTGAACAGGGGAGGACGCCATGACCGAGGCACCCGCACGGCCGGACACCGACGCCGCCGGGGCAATCGGATCGCAACGACGCAACATCGTCTTCGTCGCCGTGCTGCTGGGCATGCTGCTGGCGGCCCTCGACCAGACCATCGTCGCCACCGCGCTGCCCACCGTGGTGGCCGACCTGGGCGGCGCCGGCCACCAATCCTGGGTGGTGACAAGCTATCTGCTCGCCTCCACCATCGCCACGGCCATCGTCGGCAAGCTCGGCGACCTGTTCGGCCGCAAAACCGTCTTCCAGGTCTCGATCGTGTTCTTCCTGGCCGGATCGGTGCTCTGCGGGCTCGCGCAATCGATGACGATGTTGGTCGCGGCGCGGGCGCTGCAGGGCATCGGCGGTGGCGCCATCATGGTCACCGCGACCGCCGTCATCGGCGAGGTGATCCCGCTGCGCGATCGAGGGCGATACCAGGGAGCGCTCGGGGCCGTGTTCGGCGTGACGACCGTGATCGGACCGCTGTTGGGTGGCTTCTTCACCGACCATCTGTCCTGGCGCTGGGCGTTCTGGATCAACGTGCCGGTGGCCGTCGTCGTGTTCGCGGTGGCCGCCGTGGCCATCCCGGCGCTGGCCGGCCGCACCAAGCCGGTGATCGACTATCTGGGCATCGTCCTGGTGGGCCTCGGGGCGGCCGGCCTGACCCTGGCCACCAGCTGGGGCGGCGCCGAGTATGCGTGGTCGTCGCCGGTCATCATCGGGCTGTTCGCCGGGGCGGCGGTCATCCTGGCCGCCTTCGTTTGGGCGGAAATCCGTGCGGCCGAACCGATCCTGCCGATCAGGTTGTTCGCCAGCCCGGTCTTCGCGGTGTGCTGCGTGCTGGCCTTCATCGTGGGCTTCGCGATGCTGGGCGCGATGACCTTCCTGCCCACCTTCATGCAGTTCGTCGACGGCGTATCGGCAACGACCTCGGGTCTGCGCACGCTGCCGATGGTGGCGGGCATGCTGCTCACCTCGATCGGCAGCGGTGCGCTGGTCGGCCGCACCGGCCGGTACAAGATGTTCCCGGTCGCCGGCACGGCCGTCATGGCGGTCGCCTTCGTCCTGCTGTCCCGGATGGACGCCGCGACGTCGGTCTGGCTGCAATCGGCCTACCTGTTCCTGCTCGGCACCGGTATCGGCCTGTGCATGCAGGTGCTGGTGCTGGTGGTGCAGAACACGGCACGGTTCGACGATCTCGGCGTCGCCACCTCGGGGGTGACCTTCTTCCGGACCATCGGCAGCTCGTTCGGGGCGGCCATCTTCGGCTCGCTGTTCACCAATTTCCTGTCCGGCCGGCTCGCCCAGGCTCTGGCGGCCGGCGGGCTGCCCGCGACCGCGGCGCAGTCACCGAAAGCCTTGCACGAGTTGCCCGCCGAGGTGGCCGCGCCGATCGTCGACGCGTACGCCGACGCGCTCGGTCTGGTCTTCCTCTGCGCGGCGCCCGTCGCGGTGGTCGGGTTCGTGGTGGCCCTGTTCCTCAAGGAGATCCCGCTGCGCGAGATCGAGGCGGTCTCGGCGGGTGACCTCGGTGACGGCTTCGGGATGCCCGGCACGGAATCCCCGGACGACATCCTGGAACGGGCGGTGGCCCGGATGTTCCGGGATTCACCGGAGATCCGGCTGCGCAACCTGGCCGGCAGCCAGGGCTGCGACCTCGACGTCGCCCGGTTGTGGGCGCTGGTCCAGATCTACCGGCACAGCCAGTCTTTCGGCTCGGCAACCCTGCCGGAGATCGCCGAACGCCGGCGGGTGCCGCCCGAGGTGCTGGAGCCGGTCTTCGACCGGCTGGTCGACACCGGCTACGCACTGCGCACCGGGGATCGGCTCTGGCTGACCCAGCCGGGCGCCGCCCAGGTCAACGCGGTGACCGCCGCACTGGTCGGCCGGATCGTCGACAAGCTGGCGGTGTCGGCCGACTATCAGGGCCGCCCGGACCGGCTGCAGGTCGAAGCCGCGCTGGAGCGCATCGCACACCGCATGCTGGTGCAGCGCGAATGGATCGACGACCGGCCGGCCCTGGCGGCCGCCCGGTGAAAAACTAGAACGCGTTCCAATTCGCGGCCATCGGGCGTACTCTTCGCAGCATGAGCCGAATCGGAGATTTCCCCGACGATGACGCCGCCGCCTGGGTGCTCAAGTCACCCGATATCGGGGTCGCCATGGCCGGTTTCACCAATGCGGTCTACACCAAGAACCGGCTGCCGATGCGGGTCCGGGAGTTGGCCCGGATGGTGATCGCCCTGGACAACGAATGCGTGGTGTGCCAGAACACCCGGGATTCGGACGGGATCGCCGCCGGCGTCGACGAAGACCTCTACGACCATGCCCACGAGTGGCGGACCTGGCCCGGCTACAGCGCGCAGGAGCGGGTGGCAGCGGAATTCGCCGAGCGATTCGCCCGCGACCACACCGGGCTGCGCGACGACGAAGAATTCTGGGCGCGGTGCTCGGCCGAGTTCGACGACGAACTCCTGACCGACCTCGCGTTGTCCTGTGCCATGTGGCTGGGCATGGGGCGGATGCTGCGCACCCTGGACATCGGCCAGAGCTGCAAGATCACCCTCTGACATCCCCTGGGCAATGTCATGGGTGCTGCCGCCGCGACCGCGGTTGCCGCGAATTTCGTCTGGCTCGGCATGGTGCTGGCCATCTCGTTCATCGAGGCGCCGCTGAAATTCCGCGCACCCGGTGTCACGCTGCCGATCGGTCTGGGCATCGGACGGCTGGTGTTCCGCGCGCTGAACGGCGTCGAAGCGGTGCTGGCGATCGTCCTGCTCACTTCCGTTGTGTGGGCGCGGTTCCCGACGCTGGCGATTGCCGCGGCCACCACGGCGGTCGGCGCACTGGTCGTGCAGTTGCTGGCGGTGCGCCCCGGGCTCACCCGCCGCTCCGACGCGGTGCTGGCCGGCTCGGACGCCCCGCGATCGCGCGCCCATTACGCCTACGTCGGGCTCGAGGTGGTCAAGGTCGGCGCCCTGATCGTCGCCGGTGTCGCACTGCTGTCGCGGTGAGCCCACAGAGGGCGATCAGCGCCACCAGCCAGGGCAGCGCGCCGTGCTGGTGCACCCACCCGGCAAGGGCCGCCTGCAGGTGGCCGGCGGCGGTGATCACCGGGTCGACCACCCCCGCGTCGCCGCTGAACAACCGGATCTCGTAGACGCCGTAATAGGTCACGTACGCGCCGACCAGAACCAGCAGCAGCCCGCCGATCCTGTTGACGTAGGGCAGGATTCGGCGCAACCGGTCGAGCAGCGCGGAGCTCGCGACGGCCACCGAGACCGCCAGCGTCCCGACGATCAGCGCGAAGCCCGCGGCGTAGGCCAGGTACACCCCGACGGCGTCGCGCAGCGTGCCCGCCCGGGCCGCCCCGGCCGTCACCGCGAGAAAAGGCCCCACCGTGCAGGACAGCGACGCCAACGCGAAACCGGCGCCGTACCCCAACATCGAGCCCAGCCGGGCGGTGGGCGCCCAGCGCGCGCCGGCCGACAGCGGTACCCCCACCCGCCGTCCGGCCAGCAGCCACCCGCCGAGCACCACCAGCAGCACGCCGATGCCCACCGTCACGTACGGCAGATAGCGCTGAATGGTGGAGGCCACCGAGACCGCCAGCGTGCCGAACCCGGCGAACACCGCCATGACGCCGACCGTCATCGCGGCTGTGGCCGCCAGGGCCCGGCCCAGTGCGCGGGCGGGCCGGCCGTCCCGCTGCACCACCAGCGCCAGATACGCCGGCAGCATGGCGAACCCACACGGATTCAGCGCGGCGACCAGTCCGGCACTGAACGCCAATCCGACCAGCTCGGTGGCCACCTCAGGCCAGGGCAGCCACGCGGTCGGACAATTCCTGTTCGGACATCGCGGAGGTGGGGTTGTTCACGAACGACGAGGTGCCGTCGCGCTTCACGAACAGATAGGCCGGCTGCCACGGGACGTTGAACCGTGCCCAGATGGAGCCGTCGGCGTCGTTGAGGTTGGTGAAACCCAGGTTGTATCTGGACACGAAGCCCTGCATGGCGGCCACGTCCGAACGGGCGGCCACGCCGACGAACGTGACACCGGGGTTGGCCGCGGCGACATGGCTGACGCTGGGCGCTTCCTGGTTGCAGAACGGACACCACGGCGTCCAGAACCACAGCACGGCGGGCCGGCCCTGCAGAGTGGCGCCGTTGAACGGGGCGCCCGAGAGGGTGGTGCCGGTGAATTGCAGGCGGTCGTCGGCCAGGGCCGTGGGGGCGGTGAGGCCGAGCAGGACCAAGGCCGTCACGGCGACGACGCAGAGGCGGCGGATTCGAGTGTTCATAACCCGTGCACGTACCCGACTGCCGTCCGGTTCAGTCTCAGATCTGCCCGGTGGCGTCGTAGATCCAGGACATGTCGGAGCGGGCCAGGTCGTCCATCCACGTCGACGGCGCGAAGTTCACCAACGCCCCCATGTCCCAGTAGTCCTTCCACAACGTGATCCGGTCGTCGCGGACCTCGTGCACGCTGACGAAGCGCAGCACGGCCGTCTCCCCGGAGCGCCACTCCCATGTCTCGGAATGCTCGTACATGACGGTGTCCCCGTCGGCGACCAGCGTTCCGTCGTGGTTCACGTAGGAGGCCAGCGGTTCCAGCCCGATCTTGAGCCGTTTGACGATGTCCTCGGGCCCGCGCGCGGACGCCGCCGGCCCGACCGGCATATCGGCGTAGATGCAGTCGTCGGCCAGTTCGGCCTTGACCGCCTCCCAGTTCCGGTCCGACAGCGCCTTCCACATCCGCCGTACCGTATCTTCAGCTGACACTGGACAGTTCACCTCTTGCTTCGTCGCGGTCGATGGGCAGCGCGGGCGCCCGGTGCGCCGCGCGCAGGAAGCGGCCGGTGCGCCGTCGGCCGACCAGGTCGGTGGGGGAGCCCGCGGCGAACACCAGCCGGCCGCCGACCAGCACGGCGCACACGGCGTCGTCGTTGCGGTTGACCATCCGTGACAAGCCGCCGTACTGGTCGACGGGCTCTTCGGCGTAGGTCTCCAACGTGGCGTCGAGCCGGGCCGGGTCGACGATCACCACGTCGGCGCGGTCCCCGATCCGCAGGTGGCCGGCGTCCAGGCGGTACCAGTCGGCCAGTTCACCGGTGAGCCGGTGCACGGCGTGCTCGACCGACATGAACGGCCGGCCGGCCTTCTCGGCGTCGTACACGTGCCGCAGCAACCGCAGGCCCATGTTGTAGAAGGCCATGTTGCGCAGGTGTGCACCGGCGTCGGAGAAGCCCATCTGGATTCCGGGTTCGCGGGCCAGCTTTTTCAGTACGGCGGGGCGGTGATTGGAGATGGTGGTACGCCAGCGCAGTGCCCGGCCGTGCTCGCACACCAGGTCCAGGAACGCGTCGACGGGATGTATTCCGCGGTGCAGCGCCACCTGACCGAACGACCGGCCGATCACCGAGGGGTCCGGGCAGTCGACGATATCGGCGTCGAAGAAGTCCCGCTGCCACACCCGCACCCCGAACTTGTTCTCGTAGTCCTTGCGGAACTGCTTGCGGTACTGCGGGTCTCGCAACAGCTCGTTGCGTTCCACCTCGTCGCGCAGGTGCAGGGCCGCGGCGCCGGTACCGAATTCCTCGAACACCACCAGGTCGATGCCGTCGGCGTACACCTCGAACGGCACCGGCAGGTGCTGCCAGCGGAAGTTGCCGCCGAGCGCGTTCACCAGCCGGGCCAGTGGGCCCAGGATCTTGACCGCGTGGGGATTGGACTTCACGTCGGCGGCCGAGAGCAGGCTGGTCTTGAGTGGGTTGCGGAACACGCCGAGTGACTGCGCCAGCTGCGACAGCAGGTTCAGCGGGTTGGCGATGTCCGGACCGGACTGCAGCACCCGCCCGGTGCGGCGCAGCTGGGCCTTGAGCCTGCGCAGTTCACGCGGTTTGGCATAGGTGGACGGCAGTGTGCGCGACCGGCACACCTCGCCGTCGATCTTGTCGAAAAGCAATTGCTGCGAGGACAACCCGACAAAGCCGGCCTCCAGCGCCGCCGCCAGCATGCGCTCCATCTCGGCCTGTTCGCCGCGGGTCGGACGCTGCGAGCCGCGGGTGGCCCGGTCCAGACCCATGACCGCCGTGCGGATGTCGGAGTGGCCGATGAAGGCCGCCACGTTCGGGCCCAGCGGCAATTTCTCCAGCGCGTCGACGTAGCCGTCGGCGCTGTCCCAGCTCTTGTGGCGGTCGACCGCGGCGATGACGTGTTCGCGCGGGATGGCCTCGACCCGGCCGAACAGGTCACCGGCGTCCTCGCCGCCGACGTGCACCGTCGACAGCGAGCACGAGCCGAGCAGCACGGTCGTCACGCCATGGCGCAGTGACTCGGCGAGTGCGGGGCCGCCGAGGATCTCGACGTCGTAGTGGGTGTGGATGTCCAGCATGCCGGGCAGCACCCATTTCCCGGCGGCGTCGATCACCTGCGGGCATCCGGTGGTGTCCAGCTCGCCGGTGCTGACGGCGACGACGTGACCCGCGCGGATGCCCAGATCGCGCACCGCCGAGGGGGCGCCGGTGCCGTCGAACCAGCGGCCGCGGCGGATGACGGTGTCAAAAGTGCTGTGGGTCACGTTCGCGCTCACCCCGTCATCAGAACAGCGCGGCCGGACGGGTGTCAACGAAAATTGTGAACAGATTTCGGAAGTTGTCTACACCCAGCCGTCGGGCCGGCGCCCGTCGATATCGGTGAAGCCGTATTCGGCGGCCAATGCGGCCGAGGTGACCGATCGCTGATTCCAGCGCTGCCGGTCCGGGTCCGCGGCGATCGCCGCCACCCCGCGCCCCACATAGCGGGGTGACTCGGACTGGGCGAAACCCGGCGGGGCGCACGGATAGCCGTCGTCGCGGTCGATGTCCAGCGCGCGGTGCCAGTCGGCCTCGCAGACGCCGTAGGCGTCGAGCATCATCTCCGAACGCAGCCACCCCGGGGTGACGGCCACCGCGGTGGCGCCCACGGTTTTCAGCTCGTGGCCCTGGCTGAAGGCGAGCCGGTTCACGGCCACCTTGGCCAAGTCGTAGAACACCGAGAGCCGATAATTGGCTGCGTTGTATTCGGTTGTGCCGTCCGTGATTTCGACGACGATCCCGCCGGGGCGTCGCACCAGCAGCGGAAGCAGGCAGTGCGAGGTGATCAGATGGGTGTCGATGCCCAACCGCAGGATGCGCAAGCCGTCGTCCAGGTCGTGATCCCACATCGGCCGGCCCCACGTCGACGGCGGCCCCTTGAGCACCTCGGCGCCCCAGATGTCGTTGACCAGGATGTCGATGGTCCCGAACTCGTCGTCGATGCGGCGTGCCAGCCGTTGCACCTGGGCCGGGTCGAGATGGTCCACCCGAATGGCCACCCCCGTGCCGCCCAGGCTGGTCACCAGGTCGGCGGTCTCCTCGATGGTCTCGGGCCGGTCATAGTCGGAACCGCCGTTGCCGGCCACGCTGCTGCGGCCGGTGCAGATCACGGTGGCCCCCGCCTCGCCGAGCCCGGCCGCGATGCCGCGGCCGGCGCCACGGGTCGCACCCGCGACGACCGCAATCCGGCCACGCAACGACCCAGCGGTCATCGTCTGAGTATCGCGCGTCCAGAAATACGGCAGGGAGCTTTCATCGATCCAGGGCATACTCGCGAACGTGACTCCCATGCAGCGCTATATCGCCGAAGAGATCGCCACCGACCACGTCGACGGGTTGCTGTCCCGCCGCGAGGCGCTGCGCCGGCTGGCGTTGCTGGGGATCGGTGCCGGCGCGGCCAGTGCGCTCATCGCCGCGTGCAGCGACAAGAAGGCCGCCGCGCCGGGCGCGGGCACCGGCACCACGGCCGCGCCCTCGGGTACGGCCCCGGTGGTCGCCCCGCCGCCGGGCTCCGAGCACACCCTGCCCACCGCGCCGGTGAACTGGGCGGGGCCGCAGGGGGAACTCGAAGCGGCTTACAGTCAGGCGGTCGCCCCGTTGGGTGCCGTGCTGATCGTGCACGAGAACAAGGGGCTCAACGACTGGGTCCGCTCGGTCGCCGGCCGGTTCGCCGGCAGCGGGTATTCGGCGCTGGCGATCGACCTGCTCTCGCCGCAAGGCGGGACCGGCAGCTTCACCGACCCGGCCGCGGCCACCGCGGCACTGGCCAAGATCCCGGCCGCCGACCTGGTGGCCAACCTGAAATCGGGTGTCGACGAACTGGGCCGGCTGGCACCGGGGCAGAAATTGGCGGCGGTGGGCTTCTGCATGGGCGGCGGCCTGGTGTGGCAGTTGCTGGCCGCCGGCGAACCGCGGCTGGCCGCTGCGGTGCCGTTCTACGGTCCGGCACCCGAGAATGCCGACTTCGCTGGATCGAAAGGTGTTGCGGTGCTTGGCTTCTACGGGGCGCTCGACGATCGGGTGAACGCCACCGAGCCGGTGGCCAAGGCGGCGCTGGAGAAGGCGGGGTTGGTGCACGAGCTGGTCACCGAACCCGATGCCAATCACGCGTTCTTCAACGACACCGGTGAGCGCTACCACGCGGCGGCGGCCGCCGACGCGTGGCAGCGGGTGCAGGACTGGTTCGGCAAGTACCTGTCCTGACCGTGTGAGTTCACGGTCCGTTCAGGGACGCGTCGACCGTTGGTGTTCGTCAGCACACGGGGTGCCGATCTGATGGTGGCATGCGCGTTGTCCAGGTCGCGAACTTCTACGGTCCACGGTCGGGTGGCCTGCGGACCGCGGTGGACCGGCTCGGCGCGGAGTACTGCGCGGCCGGTCACGAGGTGTTCCTGGTGGTCCCCGGCCCGCATCGGAACCGCCAGTTGTTGCCGTCGGGGGTGGTGCGGCTGGAGTTGCCCGCCGCCCTCATCCCGGGCACCGGCGGATACCGTGCGGTGCTGCCCGGCCCGGTGACCGCGCTGTTGGAACGCCTGGAGCCCGACGCGCTGGAGGTGTCCGACCGGCTCACCCTGCGTTCACTCGGGCAGTGGGGCCGCAGGCACGGGGCGGCGACGGTGATGATCTCGCACGAGCGGCTGGATCGCCTTGTCGGACAGGTTCTTCCGTGGCGGATGGCGCGTGGGGTGGCCGATTTCGCCAATCGGCGCACGGCGTCGAACTACGACGCGGTGGTGTGTACCACCGCGTTCGCGCGGGCGGAGTTCGACCGGATCGGTGCCCGCAACGTGCAGACCGTCCCGCTCGGCGTCGACCTCGAGCAGTTCCATCCGAGCCGGCGCAGCGCTGAGGTGCGGGGCCGGTGGGCGGCGCCGGAGCAGACCTTGTTGGTGCACTGCGGCCGGCTGTCCGTGGAGAAGCACGCCCACCGCAGCATCGACACCGTTGCCGCCCTGCGCGATTCGGGGTTGGACGCCCGCTTGGTGGTGGTCGGGGAGGGCCCCATGCGAGCCCGGCTGGAACGCCAGGCCGCCGGGCTGCCGGTCGACTTCACCGGGTACATCGGCTGCCGCGACACGGTGGCGGCCATCCTGGCATCGGCCGATGTCGCGTTGGCGCCCGGGCCGCACGAGACGTTCGGCCTGGCCGCACTGGAGGCGTTGGCATGTGGGACGCCGGCGGTGGTCTCGCGCACCTCGGCATTGGCCGAGATCCTCACCGAGGACAGCGGTGCCACGGCCGACAACGATCCGCATGCCATCGCCGACGCGGTCACCGGCGTCATCGGCCGGCCCGAGTCGCTGCGCCGGCGCAGCGCCCGGCGTCGCGCCGAACAGTTCACCTGGCCGCGTTCGGCGGCGGGCATGCTCGACGCGCTGGGAGCGGCCGCCGGGTAGTTTGACGGCATGTCCGTAGCGGCCGGCGGGGTCGATGACACCGCGCGCACCCGCACCCTGTGGTTCGCGTTGCTGCTCACGATCACCAACGGATTCCTGGACGCGCACACCTACTACACCCGCGGCCACGTCTTCGCCAATGTGCAGACCGGCAACGTCATCTTCTTCGCGCTGGACATCTCAGAGCGCGAGGTCGCCGCGGCCCTGGCCCACGTGTGGCCGATCCTGGCGTTCATCGCCGGTGTCTCGCTGGCCTCGCACATCAAATCCGGCCGGGTCGAACGCCACCTGCGCCACCCGCTGCGCTGGACCATGGGCATCCAGGTGATCGCGCTGGCGGTCATCGGTTTCGTGCCGTCCTCGGTCCCGCACAGTTATGTGACGGTGCCCATCTCGTTCCTCGCGGCGGTGCAGATCGGGTTGTTCCGCAACATCGGTGATCTGGCGTATCTGCCGGTGGCCACCACCGGCAACCTGATGCGCTTCGTCGAGGCGGGCTACGACGGTGTGGTGGACCGCAAGCCCGGCGCGCTGCGCGCATGGGGTGTGTACGCCACCCTCATCGGCGCGTTCGCCGCCGGTGCGGTGCTGGGGGCGGTGCTCAGCCGGGCCTGGGATGTGCACGCCATCTGGGTGGCCGCCGGGATCCTGGCCGTCACGCTGGTGCTGTTCATCGTCGATCCCGGCGCGGGGCCGTGAACTACCATCCGACTATGAGACGTCGCGTCGCCGTGCTGTTGCCGGTGCTAGTGGGCGCCGGCCTGGCCGGCGCGGGCTCGTTGTTCGCCGGTGCGGCCATCGCCGCACCCGACCAACCGGGCTGCGCCTATACGCTGTCGGCGCCGGTGGTGACCCAGGTGTCGGGAACTCCGATGGTGACCACCACCGTGACCACCGCGGCGTGCAACCGGTCCAATTCGATGCTGCAGGTGGCCTGTCTGGAGATACAGGGCGCCGGCGCCGCCCCGCTGTGCGTGTCGAAGGAGGGCCCGACCGCCGCGCAGGTGTTCTTCGCGCCGTACCGGCCGGGCGCGACCTACGTCGCCAGCGGACGGGGATGCGCCGTGGCCGGCAGCCCGACCGTGTCGGTGTGCCACTCGGTGGGACCGGTCACCGTCACGTTGTGACGGCCCGGTTCGGGCAGATCCGCCGGGTCCCACCGGTATCCGGATCCCCGGACGGTCCGCAACGCGTGCGCGTAGCCGCCCAGTTTCGCGCGCAGCCGCCGCACGTGGGTGTCCACCGTGCGCGGCGACACCGCCGGGTCCCGCCACACCTGTGCCATGAGCTGGGTCCGCGACACCGGCCGCCCGTGCCGCTCGGCAAGGTGTCGCAGCAGGTCGAATTCGCGGCGGGTCAGGCGCAGCGCGGTGCCGTCCACCCAGGCGTCGTTGCGCCCGATGACCAGGCCGGGGGCCGGCGGGGCGGGGCGCGGGCGCGCGGGCCGGGCCGTGTCGATCTCGACGGGGCGCACCCGCACCCCCGGCACCGATCGCGCGATGATCTGGCCGTACTCTTCCGCCAATTGCGCCGTCCGCGAAGGTAGTTCGACGAATCCGGCGGGTACCTCGAAGGTCAGCAGCACCCGGACCGTGCCGGTGCGCTCGGCCGGCGGTGGGGAGGCGGCCTGGTACATCCCGCCAATGTGACCGTTGCGGAGGCGATCCTGCCAGGGTTTGCCTCACCCTGTTCGCAACTCAGAACGCCGCGACCACCTGTCCGGCGTAGGCGGTGGCGATGAATTCCCGGGTGGCCGGGCCGTTCAGGGCCGCGGCCAGCAGCCGGATGTCCGGATGGTCGGCACCGCCGGCGGCCGCCACCAGGTATTCGGCATAGGCGGGATTGGCCCGGTCGCAGTGCAGCGCCGTCGTGGTGTCGACATCGGCCTCCATCGCCTGATTGCCGAACAGGAACACCACGTCGAAATCGTCGCGTGCCGAGGGCAGCATCCAGCTGGTCAGCTCCTTGAACACCAGCCGCCGCGGGTTGGCGCGCACGTCACCGACGCGGGCCAGCGTTCCCGGCTCGGCGGCGCACTCGATCAGCCCCAGCCCGTCCAGCATCCGCAGCGACCGGTCGGCGTTCACCGGATCGGCGGGCAGCGCGACCTCGGCATACTCGCTCACCTCGGCGAGCCGGTCGAATCGTGTCGAATACAAGCCGAACGGTTCGATGTGCACCGGCACCACCGGTTCCAGCGCGTTGCCGGTGCGCCGGTTGAACTCCGACAGGAACGGCAGGTATTGAAAGTAGTTGGCGTGCAACCGTCCGGCCGCGAGCCAGTCGTTGGGTTCGTCGAACGAGTCGAACACGGTGATCTGCAGGTCGATGCCGTGTCCGGCGAGCGGGCCGCGCACGTTCTCCAGGATCTCGGCGTGTGGCACCGGGGTGGCACCCACCCGCAGCGGCCGCAGACCCCTGGTGGCGAACGCCCGCACCGAACTGGTCGACATGTCGGGCAACACTACTGCCGCCGCCCGGATCGGCAACGCGGCACCCGGGCGGGCGTTTGTGTCGGATTGTTACGGCCTTTGACGCACGCTGACCGCAGCCGTGGCCGCGGTGCCCGCGGACCCTTACGGTCTCGCGCATGTCCGAAATCACTGCGGTACCCGACGATCTCACCGCGCCCGGCGAGCGGAAACTGCGCGGCAACCTCGGGGTGGCCGCCATCGTGTTCATGGTGGTGGCCGCGGCCGCGCCACTCGGTGTCGTCGGCGGTGTCTTCCCGCTGGGCATCGCCAACGGCAACGGCGCGGGCTTCCCGGCGACCTTCATCGTCTCCACGGTCATCCTGCTGCTGTTCGCGGTCGGCTTCACCGCCCTGACCCCGTTCGTCGAGGAGGCGGGCGCCTTCTTCTCGTATGTCCGCCACTCCCTTGGTTTCTCGGTGGGTATCGGATTCGGCTTCGTCGCGCTCGTCAGCTACGTCGCGCTGGAGGCGGGGGTGTACGGCCTGCTCGGGCCCGCCGGGGTCGGCGTCGTCACCCTGTTCGGCGGGCCCGCGCTGCCCTGGTGGGTGATCGCGGCCATCGCCTTCGCGGTGACGACGTTCCTGGGTTATCGCAACATCGAGTTGTCCAGCCGGGTGCTGGGCATCCTGCTCACCGCCGAGATCGCGGTGATTCTGATCCTGGATCTGGTCATCGTGGTGCGCGGCGGAGGCGAGCACGGGTTGTCCACCGGCGTCGTCACCCCCGCCACGGTGTTCTCCGGGTCCCTGGGCATCGGACTGCTGTTCGCCATGCTGAGCTACATCGGTTTCGAGGCCACGGCCATCTTCCGCGACGAGGCCAAGGACCCCGAACGCACCATCCCGCGCGCCACCTACGCCGCGCTGATCCTCATCGGAGCGTTCTACGCGGTCACCAGTTGGGCGCTGATCTCGGCCTGGGGGGATGACCGGGCCGTCGCCAAGGCGACGGAGTCCGGTGGCACGTTCCTGTCTGACATCGCGCAGAACTACATCCGCACCGCGGGCAACGACATCATCACGGTGCTGTACTTCACCAGCTTGTTCGCCTGCATCCTGGCGTTCCACAACGTGGCGTCGCGCTACGTGTTCGCGCTGTCCCAGCACCGCGTGGTGCCGGAGTCCCTTGGTGTCGCGCACGCCGCTCACGGGTCGCCGCACAAGGCGTCGCTGTGGATCTCGGGCGTGGTGGCGATCAGCATCGCGGCCGCCGTGCTGTTCCGACTCGATCCCGTCGCGCAGTTCTACACGTGGTTCGCGGCGGCCACCACGGTCGGTTTCGTGGTGCTGCTGATCGCGACCAGCGTGGCGGTGCTGGTGTTCTTCGCCAGGGACCGTCGTGGCTACTCGCAGTGGCGGGTGCGTATCGCACCGGCGCTCGGCCTGGTCGGACTGGGGTTCACCCTGGTGCTGATCCTGACCAATCTGGAGGGGCTGGCCACCTCGAACGCCCTGGGCTGGGGCATCGTCGGGCTGCTGGTGGTGTCGTTCATCGTGGGCGCGGTGATCGGTTACCGCGTCGGAGACGCGTCGTCGAGGCACCGCGTCGGAGACGCGAGGGGGGCCCGGCCGTCGTGACCGTCGCCACCGTGGACACGCCCGCGGCGCGCGAACTGCCGCGCCGACTTCGCCGCGATCGCGCACAGCGAGTGGCTGGCCTATTCACAGCAGGTCAGCGACTGGGATCGGTCTCGGTATCTGGCCTCGTCGTGACCCGGCCGTAACGCGGCCGGTGCGACGGTCGATACTTCAGGTAGGAATGGCGGCCGACCGGCAGTTCTGAGGTATCGACGACCTCGTCCGCCTTCGTACTGCCTGTCGCCGCGTTCTTCCTGAAGAGAACGCACGCAACATGGTGGGGAGAACACGATGAAGCCGGCCAAGATCGTGGCGAGCGCCATGATCGTCAGCAGTCTGGGATTCGGTGGCGCAACCCTCGGCGGCGCGGTGGCGTCAGCGGACCCGGGGAACGGCCACGGGAACGGGCACGGGCGGGGCAACGACTGCCGGCCGTGGTGCCCGGGCCCCGGCGGCCCGGGTGGACCCGGGTTCGACAAGCACTGGGACAAGGGCGTGTGGTGGGCCAACAACCGCCACGACTGGTGGGATGACCGCCAGGGTCCGCCGCCGTGGGGCTGGGGCCCGCCGCCCCCGTTCCAGTGGACCGGCGGCCCGCTGCCACCGTCGATCAACTATTGGGGCTACAACGCGAACCCGGTGTGGGACGACGGGTTCCGGCAGTGGGGCATCTGGCTGTTCGGGCTGTGGATTCCCATCTTCGGCGTCGGCGTCAACTGAGCGGGCCTGACCTTCAGGCCCCGGCCGCCTCCGGTTCCGGCAGGTCGTGACGGACGACGCGGACATGGCCGTGCGGCAGGCATGCGGCATAGCCGTGGTACTTGCCGTACAGCTCCCATGACGTGTGCTGATCGTCGCTGGGCACGTCGATAGCCTGACCGCCGGAGAAGCGCAGATGCAGGCTGCCGTCGGCATCCCAGTCGGCGTGCGTGCAGGTGGCCCCGGCAAAGTCGAACAGCGGCTTCTGTTCTCGGCGCACGGCCAGCGGATCGATCGTGAACACCTCGCCGGTTGCGCCGGCGATCGGCGGCACCGTCAGCTCCAATGGGGCGGAGATGACGAGCTCGTTGTAATCATCCAGGTTGAGCACCAGACCGTCGCGGAACATGATCCGCTGCAGGACGTGCCCCCTGATCCATTGTTCGGTCATCTCTTCACTGTGAGCGCCCGGCAGGCCGCACACAAGAGGCGAGCGCGGCGCGGAACGGGTCCGGGATCGCACGTTTGGCCCAGTCGGCGGTGGACACCACGACGTAGGTGTTGCGGCCCCGCACGGCAATCTGCTCGCCGTCGCCTGCTCCGGTGCGCAGCACGGTGAACGCCACGGTGAAACTGGTGGTCCCGATCTGCTCGCAGACCACCGCGACGCGGACGGCGTCGCGCCACCGCACTGACGCCAGATAGTCGATCTCGCTGTGCACGACCTTGAAATCGAAGCCCAGATCGATCAGTCCCGCATAATCCACCGTCAACCGGTCCAGGAACGCGGTGCACGCCTCGTCGAACCAGGTCAGGTAGTGGCCGTTGAACACCACTCCCTGCTGGTCGATCTCGGCGTAGCGCGGCACGATCGGGAACGAGAACGGTTGGTCGGTCGGTGCGCTCACCGAAGTCACCTTGCCCGACGGGGCGCCGCCATGAAAGCGTGGGCGCCGATGACCACCGCTTCCCTCGTGACGCTCGACGACATCCGCGCGGCGGCGCACCGGCTGCGCGGCGCCGTCGTACGCACCCCGCTGATCCCCGCCGAGTGGTCGGATCCCGCTCGGCCACTGTGGATCAAACCGGAGAGCCTGCAGGTGATCGGCGCGTTCAAGGTCCGCGGTGCGCTCAACGCCGTGGGCCGCATCGACCCGGCGGTCCGGTCCCGCGGCGTGGTGGCCTACTCCAGCGGCAACCACGCGCAGGCCGTCGCCTATGCCGCAGCCACTTTCGGTATCGACGCGCATATCGTGATGCCGCAGGAGACGCCGGACATCAAGGTGCGCAAGACCCGCGCGCACGGAGCCCGGGTGGTGTTGTGCGGCGCCGGACAGCGCGAGGCGGTGGCCGCCGAGCTCGTCGAGCAGACCGGTGCCACACTGGTCCCGCCGTTCGACCATCCCGATGTCATCGCCGGGCAGGGCACGGCCGGCCTGGAGATCGCCGAGGACATGCCCGAGGTGGCCAATGTGCTGATCCCGGTCAGCGGGGGAGGGCTGGCGTCCGGCATCGGCACGGCCGTCAAGGCGTTGTGCCCGCAGGCTCAGATCTTCGGTGTCGAGCCCGAACTGGCCGCCGACACCGCCGCCGGGCTGCGCGCCGGGCATCGGGTGCCCATGCCGGTCGCCGAGCGCAACCGCACCATCGCCGACGGGCTGCGGTCCGAACCGTCGGCGTTGACGTTCGCGCATCTGCAGCGGGTGCTGACCGACGTCCTCACCGTCTCCGAGGACGAGATCCGGGCTGCGGTGCGCGAATTGGCTTTCAAGGCGCATCTGGTCAGCGAGCCCAGCGGCGCCGTGGCATTGGCCGCGTATCGGCGGCACGCGTTACCGCCCGGCCCCACCGTGATGATCCTCTCCGGCGGGAACGTGGAACCGGAGTTGTTGCGCGAGATCCTGGCCGGCCCGTCAGCCGGCGCGGAACACCAGGGGCACTGACACCTCGCAGCGCTGCTGGATGCAGTGCGTCCAGGCGTCTTGTGCCGCAACGGCTCTCAATCGGCGACGGGGGCCGTGCCAGCCACAGGTACAGCTGGCGGTGGAGTGCCCGATCCCGCGGCTGTAGACCGAGGCCAGTCCGTGCGCCGCGCAATCGGCGGTCAGGTCATCGAGTATCGGGGCGCTCATGGGCACTCCTTCGCCGGGGTCCTGACCTCGATTCTCCCGCACCGCGCAGCCGATTCCGGGCGGCGCGAGGTCACGACTTCGCACAGATCGGGTGGAGCGCCCATAACCGTCGGGGCCCGGTCAGTGCACCCCCTCCATCTGCCGGCTGATCCACGGCGACACCACGAACACCACGATGCCGACGAGCACCGCGACCGCGCCCAGGATGCCGAAGTAGGCCACCTCCCGGGACGGTTCGTAATACTTGGCCAGTACGCCCGACATCGACGTGCCCAGGCCCACCGAGAAGAAGTACAGCGCCATCATCTGGGCGCGGAACGCTTCCGGGGCGAGCTTGGTGGTGACCGACAGCCCGATCGGCGAGAGCAGCAGTTCCGACACCGCGAACACCGCGAGGATGACCGCGATGAGCAACGCCGGCACCGCTTCGACACGGGCCAGCGGTACGAAGCAGAGGAACGCCAGACCCATGCCGATGACGCCGTAGCTGAACTTGCGTGGGGTGGTGGGAGCTCGGTTGCCCAATCTGGTCCACAGCACCGCGAACAGTGGTGACAGCACGATGATCCACACCGGCTCGATCGAGCCGATCCAGTTCGACGGGGCCGTCCAGCCGAAGATCGACCAGTTCATCCGCTCGTCGGAGTACACCGCGAGCACCGTGAAGATCTGCTGGAACAGCGACCAGAACACCGCGTTGGCGATGAACAGCGGGATGAACGACCGGACCCGCACCTTCTCGGGATCGGTCACCTTGGCGCTGCCCAGCATGACGGCGAAATACGCGATCGACGCCACGACGATGACACCGGTGGTGACCTGTGACAGGTTGCTCAGCGTCACCAGCTTCAGCGCGACGGCCACCGCGATGACCACGACGACGGCCACAAAGACCCCGGCCGTCTTGCCGATCGCAGTGCGGGGCAACGGATTCGGGACATGTCGGCCGTGGTCCCCGAGATTACGGCGGAAGGCCACGTACTGCGCGAGCCCCAGCGCCATGCCGATCGCGGCGGCACCGAACCCGTAATGGAAGCCGACCCGGGTCTGCAGCAGACCGGTGATGAGTGGCCCGATGAAGGCGCCGAGGTTGATACCGAGGTAGAACAACGTGAACCCGCCGTCGGCGCGGGCGTCGCCCTTGGCGTACAGCGTGCCCAGCAGCGAAGAGGCGTTCGCCTTGAGCGCCCCGGAGCCCAGCGCGACCAGCACCAGGCCCGCGCCGACACCCGACAGGCCGGGCAGCACCGCCAGCGCGATATGCCCCAGCATCACCACGACACCGCCGTAGAAGACGGTGCGCTCCATGCCGAGCAGCCGGTCGGCGATCCAGCCGCCCAGCACCGTCGACAGATAGACCAGACCGCCGTATGCGCCGACGATGCCGGTGGCGGTGGCCTTCGACAACTCCAGGCCGCCGTCGGTCGCCGAATAGTAGAGGTAATAACCGAGGATGGTGAGCATCCCGTAGAAGGAGAAGCGCTCCCACAACTCGACGCCGAAAAGGTTCGTCAGGCCGATCGGATGCCCGAAGATGGTTCGCGTCGCATCCCCCTGCGACTCCTGCGGCAGGTGTGACTCCTGCGGCCCCCGTAACTCGCTCATGCCGGTTACCCTGCCACGACAGCCGGGGGCGGCATCGCCGTTCCCGCGGTGTGTTGGCCGTGGTTTTCGGTGCGGTTCGGGCCGAGGGCACCGGCGGACTGGGCCGAAGGGGACCCGCCCCGGTAGTCTCAGGCCGATAACGAGGCGGTGACGGTATCGCCTCGACGCGGTCGCGCTTCCACTGTGGCCGGCGTGGTCCGAAGGGGTACATGTGGACGCGGTGCTCGGATTGTCGATGACACCCACGTCGCTCGGCCTGGTGGTGGTGGGCGGTGCCGACGAGGCCGACGGTGATTCCGCCGGTGACGCCTTTGCGCTGCCGGTGGACGACGGCACGGATGTCAGGGCAGCCGCCCAGCAGGTCACCGCGGCGGTCGAGGCGATCTCGGCGGCCCGCCGGCTCAAATCGATCGGCGTGACCTGGAGCGAGGATGCCGGCGCCGAGGCGGCGATGCTGATGGACTCGCTGAGCGCGTCCGGGTTCGGCAATGTCGTGCCGATCCGGCTGCCGGAGGCGACCGAGGCGCTGGCCCGCGGGATGGCCGACGTGATCGGCTATCGCGCCACGGCCGTCTGCGTGATCGAACCCGATACCGTGATCGCCCTGATCGTGCATCGCGGCTACGGCGGTGTGCAGACCGCGATCAACCACGGCATCGACAGCGACGAGAGCCTGATCGGCTGGCTGAGCACAGTCTTCACCAGGGCCGACTGGCAGCCGGAGGCGTTGGTCGTGGTGGGTTCGGCCGGCGATTTCGGCGCGGTGCTGCCCCGGCTGGAGGACGCGCTGTCGGTGCCGGTGTTCGCCCCCGACGAGGCACCCCTGGCGCTGGCCCGCGGCGCGGCGCTGGCCTCCACACACAGCCTCGACATGCCGTTCGACGAGACCGCGTTGATGTCGGCCGGGGCCGGACGCCATGCCGCCGCCCGCCGGGTGTCGCCGGCCGGGGCGCTGACCGGCGTGCTGGCCGCCGGGGTGGTCACCTTCGTGGTCTCCGCATCGGCGGCCGTTGCGGTGGCGCTCTCGCCGGAACAGGCGGTCGCGGCACCCCGCCCGGTTGCCGCATCGGCGGCGCTCCCCGAGGTGGCCGTCCCCGAGGCGGCGCCGGTGATCGCACCGCCGCCGGCCGCGCCACCGGCACCCGAGGCCGTCCCGGCCGTCGACGTGCCGCAGGCACCGGTCGAGGCGGCCACCGAGCCGCCCGCCGCGGCACCCACGGACATCGCCGACACGGCACCGCCCGCCGAGGCGTCTCCCGAGCTCCCGGCGGCCCCGGTCGACACCACGCCGCCGCCGCTGAGCTTCGACGGGGGCGTCGCGGCCGCCGTTCCGCCGCCGGCGATCGTGCCGCAGGCCCTGCCGCCGGTCGCCCCGCCGGTCAAGAAATCGCTGCTGGACCGGATCCGCGACCGGTTGCACCCGGGCGCGGACGACGACTATCCGACCCCGGTGCTGCCCGCGCCGCAGGGCTGACCCGCGGCTCTGGCTAACAATCATCGCGCCGCGGACGAACTACCATGTAGTTCACCACCGCCGTCTGGGTGTCCCAGAGAGGATTGAAAGCTTGCGCAGAGCATTTCGGTATGTGCTTGTCATCGCTGGGATCGCCATGCTGGCCACGACGTCGGCCGGCGTCGCCGGCGCCGCGCTGACCGGCACACCCACCGCGGTGGTGTCCGTGTCGCCCAAAGCCGGCGAAGTCGTCGGGGTGGCCTATCCCGTGACGGTCGGTTTCGCCGGTCCGGTCTCCGACCGGGCGGCGGCCGAACACGACTTCGAGTTCTCGGTGTCCGGTCATCGTGTTGCCGACGCCAAGGCGCCCGGGGGAACCTTTGTCTGGCTTGATGATTCGACGGTGCGGTTCACGCCCAGCGGTTACTGGCCCGCGCATTCGACCATCGCGTTGTCGGTGGGCGGATTCAAGACGACGTTCGAGACCGGCTCCCAGGTGGTCGGTGTCGCCGATATCGACGCGCACACGTTCACGGTCAGCATCGACGGCCAGGTGGTCCGTGAGATGCCGGCGTCGATGGGTAAGCCCAAGCACCCGACCCCGATCGGTTCGTTCACCGCACTGGAGAAGCAGAACCCGGTCATCATGGATTCTCGGACCATCGGCATCCCGCTCAGCGATCCGGAAGGCTACAAGCTGACGGTGAACTACGCGGTGCGCGTCACCTGGGGCGGTGTGTACGTGCATTCCGCGCCGTGGTCGGTGGGCTCGCAGGGCTACGCGAATGTCAGCCACGGCTGCATCAACCTCAGCCCGGACAACGCCCAGTGGTACTACAACAACGTCAGCATCGGCGACCCGATCATCATCCAGGCCTGACCCCGGCCTAACCCGCGGCGCCGTGCAGGTTCTTGGCGGTGGGTGAGGTGGCCACGGTGGCCGGGTCGGGATAGGTGCCCAGTACCCGGTCGGCCGTGCCGCTGCTGGTGACCGTGAACCAGTAGTGCTCGTTCTTGAAGTGATGCTGCCGGTGGTTGCGCCAGATCGACCGGTACAGAGCGGTTTTCGGCTTGTAGTCGGTGTGCACCAGGTAATGGCACCATTCGTAGCCCAGGCCGAGCACCGACAGCCACGCCAGGAAGGTGAGACCCCGGCCGAGGCCGGCGCCGGTGGCAGGGAACAGCAGCACGCCGATCGCCACCGCCAGCGGCAGCACCCACACTAGGGACTGCCAGGGGATGAAAACCAATGGGATATCGCGTGGTTCGACGTGATGCTCGCGGTGCTTGCGGGCCAGTAGCGGATCGACGGTGACTCCGGCGATCCGGCGCGGCCGCCAGTGCAGGATGACCACGTGGATGGTCCATTCCAGGAACGGGAACACCGCCAGCATCGCCAGCGCAACGATCGCGTCCCCGATTTCCCAGTGGCCGTGCAGAATTCGCGCTGACAGCGCGGCCACCAGGGTTGCACCGATCAGCCATGGCGAGGGATGCCTGATGAACTCGCGGGCGGCCGCGGTGAGCGTGAGCCCGCGCCGGGTGGGGGAGACGGTCATGCTCGGTCCTCCTGTGCTTGCAGGGCCGCCAGCGCCTCCAGCAGTGCGGTGGTGGCCGGTTCGAGAAGGGCGCGGGCGGCCGCTGCCGCGGCGGCGGGATCGCCGGCGGTGACGGCGTCGGCCACCGCGCGGTAGGCCTGCGGCCTGCCGACCTCGGCGGCCATCAGGGTGGCCAGTGCCGGTAGGGCGGGCTCGTAGGTGGCGCGCAACGTGTTGTACATCAGCCGCAGCGCGATCGAGTCCGCGCCGTCGACGAGGTGGTCCCAGAACGCCAGCGCGTGCCGCTGCTGCGCGACCGGATCGGACTCCGTGGTCAGCGCCGTGATGGCCTGCTCGAGCAGGCCGCCCAACTCCGGCCGGCGCCGCTGCGCCGCGAGTTCGGCGACCTTGGGCCCGTTGTGCAGCCGGGTCTCCAGGATGGACCGCACCACTGCCGGGTCGAGCTCGCCGTCGCGCATCAGCAGTCGGGGCAGCAGGTCCAGCCCGGCGTGCCTGCGGAAATCGCGCACGGTGGTGGCATCACCCTGGCGGATCTCGACCAGCCCGGCCGCCGTCAGCTGTTTGAGCGCCTCCCGCACGGCCGGCCGGGACACGCCAAGCACCTCGGCCAGCCGACGTTCGCTGGGGAGCGGATCACCCGGCTGCATCTCACCGCTGAGGACGTCGGCCACGATCTGGTCGAACACATCCTCGGAGACCGACCGGCGGTTGATGGGTTGAAGCGCCATGCCCCGAGCATCACATGGCACTGGCTAGAGGTCAAGTGGTAAGACCAGTCAGTTCCGGAGTGCCTCGGCGGTGGCCTCGTCGGCCGGCAGAAACGCTTCCAGGCTCAGCTCGGCGGCCGTCAGGTCCAGCGCGGTGCCGAAGGTGGTGACGGTGCTCAGGAACCGCAGCACCGTGTCGTCACCGCCGTCGATCTCCAGCGGCACCACCACGCCGCCGAGTTCGGCGGTATCGGACTGCCCGCCGGGATAGGACTCGATCTCGGCCAGCAGCGCCGCCGATTCCGGCGATCCGCTCACGGCCGCCTCCCGGCGCAACCGTCCGATGACGTGGTGGCGCCATTGCGCCAGATTGCGGATGCGCGGCGCCAGACCGTCGGGATGCAACGAGATGCGCAGGGCGTTGGGGTGTTCCATCAGATGAGGGGCCACGCCGTCGAGTAACACCGCCGTTCCGGCGTTGACCTGCAACACATTCCAGCCACGGTCCACCGCGAGGCAGGGGAAGGGATCGTAGGCGGCAAGAACCCGATCGATGCCCGCCCGCACCGCCGCCATGCCCGGATCGTCGAGGGCGCGCTCGCCGTACATCGGTGCCAGCCCGGCCGCGAGCAGCAGCTGATTCTGTTCCCGCGCCGGTACGTCCAGCGCCGCCGCCAGTTTGAGCACCATGGACCGGCTGGGCGCCGACCGGCCGGTCTCGATGAAACTCACATGCCGGGCCGACACCTCGGCCTCCAGGGCCAGGTCGAGCTGGCTGAGCCGGCGCCGCTGCCGCCAGGTGCGCATCAGCGCGCCGAAGGTCGAATTCTGGGTGTCCACGGTCGTCACGTCAGCCAGTGTCGGATACCGGTGGACCCGGCGCCATTACCTCGGTGGTAATTGCCTTGCCTACCCGGACGGCCGACCCTGGGGGCATGACCCAGACCGACATCCCCCGATGGCTCCGGTTCGTCCTGCGGTGCGACCGGGCCGGATCGTCCTGGTACATCGGTACCGGATTCTTCTTCGCTCCGGTGCTGGCGCTGCTGTCGCCGTGGCCCACGCTGACCACCGTGCTGTGGGCCGTCATCGCGCTGGCCGGCCTGTGGCTCGGGCTGCTCGGTATCGCGATGGCGGTCGGGCTGTCGGTGGTGCTGCGGTCCAATACCGAGATCGGTGAGGACTACTGGCGTTCGATCATCGACTACCCGCGGGTTCCGCCCGCTTCGCCGAGCCCACATAGTCGACGTGCCAGTGTTTGATGCCGTTGAGCCACCCCGAGCGCAAGCGTTCGGGTGCGGCCAGCGGCGTCAGGTCGGGCATGGCGTCGGCGATCGCGTTGAACATCAGGTCGATGGTCATCCGCGCCAGGTTGGCGCCGATGCAGTAGTGCGCGCCGGTGCCGCCGAAGCCGACGTGCGGGTTGGGGTCGCGCAGGATGTCGAACCGGAACGGATCCTCGAAGACCTCCTCGTCGAAATTGGCCGAGCGGTAGAACATCACGACGCGCTGCCCCTTCTTGATCGACACGCCGCCCAGTTCGGTATCGGCCAGGGCCGTGCGCTGGAACGAGGTGACCGGGGTTGCCCAGCGCACGATCTCGTCGGCGGCGGTGCCGGGACGTTCCCGCTTGAACAGTTCCCATTGATCCGGGAAATCGGTGAACGCCATCATGCCCTGGGTGATCGAGTTGCGGGTGGTCTCGTTGCCCGCCACGGCGAGCAGGATGACGAAGAACCCGAACTCGTCGTCGGAGAGCTTGTGGCCCTCGACGTCGGCCTGTACCAGTTTGGTGACCAGATCATCGGTGGGGTTGGCGGACTTCTCGGCCGCCATCTGCATGCCGTAGGTGATGAGTTCCACCGACGCGCTGATCGCGTCGTTGTTCGCGAATTCCGGATCCATGTCGCCGACCATCTGATTGGACCAGTGGAACAACTTCATCCGATCCTCCTGCGGTACCCCCATCAACCCGGCGATGGCCTGTAGCGGTAGCTCACAGGACACCTGCTCGACGAAGTCGCCCCGGCCTTCGGCCGCTGCGGCGGCGACGATCTGGCGGGCCCGCTCGGCGAGGTCGGCACGCAGTTGTTCGACCGCGCGCGGGGTGAACGCCCGGGAGACGATCTTGCGCAGGTGGGTGTGATGCGGCGCGTCCATGTTCAGCAGGACGAACTTGCCGGTCTCGATCTGCGCGGGAACGGTGCCGTCCTTATAGCGCGGCAGCGCCGTCTTGGCCAGGCTGGAGAACACGTCGCTGCGCCGCGACACCTCTTTGACGTCGCGGTGCTTGGTCACCACCCAGAATCCGCCGTCGTCGAAACCTCCGACGCCCTCGGGTTGTTCGTTCCACCAGATCGGTGCCACCTTGCGCATCTCGGCGAGTTCCTCGATGGGCAGCCGTTGGGCGTAGATATCGGGATCGGTGAAGTCGAAACCGGGCGGAAGGTTCGGGGTCGGCATCGTTGCACTCCCAAGACGACGGTGTGTAATTGGTCCCTCTGGGCATTGCTACACCACTGCACGCACTCGCGTCCCGAAGTCGGGGAAGGTGGCCGAACCTGACAGATACCGATTCGCGTGCGTCCCACCGGGCTCAGGTGTAACAATTTCCGGGCCCGAGTTGAACTACCTGTAGACCGCGTTTAGACGGTGGGAAGGGGATCTGTCCATGGCGATCGACGTCACGTCGAAAGTACTGCTGGCGCTGGCCGGCGGGGTGACGGCACTGGCACTGGCCGCACCCGCCGCGGCCGATCCCACGGATGCCCCGCCGCCGCCGGTGCTGCCGGTCGCCGCCGACCCCGCTGCCGTCGCCGCGCCGCCGGACGGGGTGCCCCATCTGTCCAGCCCGGACGCGCCGCCGCCGGGATCGACGATGGATCCCACCGTGATGGCGGGCGCCGAATCGCCGCGGGTCAGCTATCTGCGGGACCTGTGGAACGCGGTGCAGAACCGTGAGATCAGCGGTAAGGAGGCCCTGGTGCTGGGCCTCGCGCAGCGCGGCATGGACACCCCCAATCCGGCACCCCTGGCACCGCCGGCACCCTTGGCGCCGCCGGCAGCCCCGGCGCCGGTCGTGCCGCCGGCTATACCGTGACCGGTGCGACGGCGCTGATCCGGGCCGGCACGTGTTTGTGCCACGGAGTGCCCGCGTAGGCGTCGCGCCAGTCGGCCGACGTCAATGCGTTCGGCGCGACCCCCGGCACCGTCGAGATGCCGTCGGCGCCGACGAAATCCAGACCGAAGCCGTTGGGCAGGGCCGCATGCCCGGGCAGCATCGCCGCGCTGATCTCGACGGTCGCCTCCGCGCTGCCGGCGGCCGTGCTGATCCTGGCCCGGCCGCCGTCCACCAGGCCCAGCGCCTGCGCATCCTGCACGCTGACGCGCAGCGCACCGTCGGCATCGCGCTTGCGCCAGGCGGGGTCGCGGAAGATGTCGTTGGCGGTGAAGGCCCGGCGCTCCCCGGCCGAGAGCACGATGGGGAACTCGGCGCTGGTCAGTTGCGCCGGACCGGCGGCCAGCGCGCCGAGATCGGCGAGCAGCTCCGGGATGGCCAGCGCGATCTTGCCGTCGGCGTGGCTGATCAGCCCCCAGTCGTCGGCGTATTCGTGCTCGGTGAACGTCACCCCGGACGGGCTCGACAGGATCGCGGTGAACAGCGCGTTGCCGTCGGCATGGCCGGCCCGGCGCACTGCGTCGGGGTAGGTCATGGCGGCCTTCTGGGCCAGGCCCCACAACGCGGCGGCGCCGGCCAAACCCTGCGGCAGCACCGGGCCGAGCGTCTCGTACAGGACATACGGCAGCACGCGGCCCAGGGCGGGGTTCGCGCCGACCGCGGCAAAGAACGCCTGCGCGTAGGCATCCAGTCCGTCGGCCGCCGCCCGGCGCAGTGGTTGCAGTTCGGCATCGTCGACCACACCGAGGGCGCGCACCAGCCGGGCCCAGATCTCGGGTTCGGGCAGCGTGCCCGGCGCCGGGTCCATCAGCGGGTGTCGCAGGTGAAAGGTGTTGTGCGGGAACTCCAGATTGAAGAAGGTGGCCTCGGCCTTCTCGAACTGACTGGCCGCCGGTAGCACGTAGTGCGCCAGACGTGCGGTCTCGGTCATCGCGACGTCGACGACGACGAGCAGCTCGAGGGCGGCGAGCGCCTCGCGCACCGCGGCCGAGTCGGCGAGCGAATGCGCGGGGTTGCTGCTCTCCACGATCATCGCGCGGAACCGGTCGGGGTGATCGGTGTTGATCTCCTCGGCCACCACGTTCGACGGCACCAGTCCGGCGATGACAGGCGCTCCGGTGACCGGGGTGCGGCCCACCCCGCCGGCGCCGAACAGCGGCGCGAACGACGAATGCAGATGCTGCCCACCACGTTTGGCGAAATTGCCGGTGAGGATCCACAGCATCTTGTTGAGATAGGAGCTCAGCGTGCTGTTGGGCGCCTGCTGGATGCCGAGGTCCTCGAACACCGAGACGCTGGACGCGGCGGCGATCCGGCGTGCCGCCGCGCGCAGCAGGTCGGCGTCGACACCGCAGCGCGCGGCGTAGCCGTCGACGTTCACCGCCGCCAGGGCATCGCGCACGGGCTCGGCGCCGGTGACGTGCTCGGCCAGAAACGCTTCGTCGCAGAGGTTTTCCTGCACCAGGACGGCGGCCATGGCGGCCAGGCACCACGCGTCGGTGCCGGGGCGCACCCGCAGGTGGAAATCGGCGAGCTTGGCGGTGTCGGTGATCACCGGGTCGATGACGATCATCGAGCGGTGCGGATCCTTGGCGATGTCCTGCAACACCGTGCGGGCCCGCGGGAAGCTCTGCGACATCCACGGGTTCTTCCCGACGAACACCGACACCTCGGCGTGCTCGAACTCGCCGCGGGTGTGGCCGCCGTAGAGTTGGCTATCCACCCAGAACTCGCCGGTCTTCTCCTGCGCCAAGGCATTCGAGCGGTAGCGGGCCCCGAGCGCCTTGAGGAATGCCCCGCTGTAGGCGCCGCCGACGTGATTGCCCTGGCCGCCCCCGCCGTAGTAGAAGATCTTGTCCCCGCCGTAGCTGTCGCGGATGCGGGTGAACCCCTCGGCGATCTCGGCGATCGCGGTGTCCCAGTCGATCTCGTCGTAGCCGCCGTCGGGCCGGCGGCGCATCGGTGCTGTCAGCCGAGTCGGGTTGTTCTGATAATGGTCCAGGCGCAGCGCCTTGTTGCAGGTGTACCCCTGCGACGCGGGATGGTCCTTGTCGCCCCGGATCTTGGCCAGACTGCGGCCGTCCAGTTGCACCACGATGCCGCAGTTGCACTCGCAGAGGATGCAGGCGGTGGGCTGCCACGGTGCGGATGGTGTTGTCATATCACGCCTTTCGTTCCCCGGTTTCGGCAGCCACGAGGGCGCGCAGCTGCCGGTGGACGAGAGTCAGCGCGGTGTCGTCACCGGCGGTGCGCGCCACCAGGACCGCGCCCTCGATCGACGTGGTGGCCAGCATCGCCAGTTCGGCGGCCCGGCCCGGAGCGATGCCGTCGGCGCGCATCAGGTCTTCGATCTGCGTGATCCACCGGGTGAACGCGGCGGCGGCGCGCGCCATCACCTCGGTGTTGTCTGCTTCGACGGCCACCGCCACCACCGGGCAACCGGCCCGGAATCCGCTGTCGGACAGCTGATTGCGGAAGTGCTCGACGATGACGTCCAGCGCGTCGAGTGCCGACGCCGCCGAGGAGATCCGGCGGGCGACGTAATCACCGGCGAAATCGATCGCCTCGCACAGGAGCTGGGTGCGACCACCGGGGAAGTGATGGTAGGCCGAGCCGCGCGGCGCGCCGCTGTGTTCGAGCACATCGGAGATCGCGGTCGCGTGTGCGCCGCGCTCCCGGATCAACAATGCCGCCGAGACGATCATGCGGTCACGTGGGCTGGCCATGACGCCGGTGTCCTTTCGGCCGACCGATTATGTAGAGCATCATACATAGCCTCCGGTCCGCCGAGAAGAGATGCGTGAAAGCGGCCGTGAATACACGAATCCCGCCGGTCCGGGAGAACGGAGGCCGACGGGATTCGCGGTCTGGGGGCTACCTCGTCACACCGAGGCGGCCTCGTTGATCTGATTCAGCGTGCTGGTCGCCTCGAGATATTCCTGCACCCAGCGTTCGATGACGGCGGAGGTCTTCTCGACCTTGGTGAACTGGCCCACCACCTGGCCGATGGGGTTGAAGGCTACGTCGATGGTCTGGTCGGGGTACTTGTGCGTGGCGGCCACGGCCATGCCCGACACCATGTACTGCAGGGGCATGCCGAGCGGCTCGGGGTTGCCGGCGGTCTGCCAGGCATCGGTCCAATCGTTGCGCAGCATCCGGCACGGCTTGCCGGTGAACGAGCGGCTGCGCACGGTGTCGCGGCTCGTCGCCTTGGCGTACGTCGCCTGTTGCACGGGGGTGTTCTCGGCTTCTTCGACCATCAGCCACTGCGATCCGGTCCAGGCGCCCTGCGCGCCCATGGCCAGTGCCGCCGCGATCTGGTAGCCGCTGCCGATACCGCCGGCCGCCAGCACCGGGCGCGGCGCGACCTCCTTGACCACCTGCGGCCACAACACGATCGAGCCGACCTCGCCGCAGTGTCCGCCGCCCTCGCCGCCCTGGGCGATGATGATGTCGACGTCGGCCTCGGCGTGCTTACGGGCCTGGGCGGGCGAGCCGCACAGCGCCGCGACCTTACGCCCGGATTCGTGGATGTGCTTGATCATGTCGGCCGGCGGGGTCCCCAGCGCGTTGGCGATCAAGGTGACCTTCGGGTGTTGCAGAGCGATCTCCACCTGAGGGGTGGCCGTCGCCTCGGTCCAGCCGAGCAGCTGCAGCGCGTTGTCGTCGAGGTCTCCGGTGGGGACGCCGTGGTCGGCGAGCAGCTTCTTGGCGAAGTCGAGATGCTCCTGGGGGACCAGCGCGTTCAGCGTCGACTTCAGCTCGTCGGCCGACATGTTGGCGTCCATGCCCTCGTACTTGTTCGGGATCACGATGTCCACGCCGTAGGGGTGATCACCGATGTGTTCGTCGATCCAGTTGAGCTCGATCTCGAGCTGTTCGGGGGTGAACCCGACGGCGCCCAGCACGCCGAAGCCGCCGGCCCTGCTGACCGCGACGACCACGTCTCGGCAGTGCGTGAAGGCGAAGATCGGCACGTCGATGCCGAGTTGGTCACAGAGGGCGGTATGCATGCCTTCTCCTTGAGGAACGAGCGCGGGCAGACGACTGAAACGTGTTCTAGTTTAGGGGATGCCCCCGGGTGTCAGGCAATGCCCCACGTCATCCGGAATCGGCTCGGGCCTCGACAGATGCCAAGAATGACATTACCGTTTTCGGGAAGTGGCATTAACAGCTCGCGAAGTCTGGGGGTGCTCCCGGCCATGACGGACTGGCTCACCGGCTCGCTGGTGCTGGTGACCGATTACCGGGTCCCCGACCCGGCGCAGGTGTGGCCGCTGCTACAGCGCCGCGTGGATGCGCTGCGGGATCTGGGCGCCCATCACGTACTGATCTACACCTCGACGACCGATCCGGACCGGGTTCTGGTCATCCTCGTCATCGACGCCCAAGAACCGGTGCTCGAGCTGCTCCGGTCCCGAGTGTTCTTCGAATGGTTCGACGCGGTGGGCGTCGAAGATCTGCCCGCGGTGTTCGCCGGGGGACTGTTCGACCGCATCGACCTGGAGGGGACACCACCGGCGGGTACGCCCGCGGTCATCGTGGCGATGGTGACGCCGGAGGCCGACGTGTCGGCGTTGAGCGCGCGGGTACGGGCATCGGCAGCGGCGTTCCGGGCCGCCGGCGTGCGCCGCCTCTGGAGTTTCAAGGCCTTCGACGACCCGCACGAGGTGCTCATCCTGCAGCAAGTCGACGACGAATCCGAGGCGCGCCGCTGGCTGCACGACTCCGACGCCGCAGCCGACTGGCTGACCGAGGCGGGCGTCGGCGCCTACCCGCCGGTGTTCATCGGGACGTTCGCACACATGATGCGGATCTGATGTTCGTCTGTCTGTGCAACGGCATCACCAGCCATGCGGTGGCCGACGCGGTGGATGCCGGCGCGTCGACCACCAACGAGGTGGCGGCGGCGTGCGGTGCGGGTGCCGACTGCGGCCGCTGCCGGCGCACGGTGCGCGCCATCATCGAGTCGCGCCGCGGCGCCGCAGCGCGGCCCAGCGGCGGCCCTCGTCGGAACTGACCCGCAGGATCGGCCAGCCGCGTTGCGCGGCGGCGGTGGCCAGGCCTGCCCGGGGATTGACCGCGTGCGGATGGCCGACGGCCTCCAGAACGGGCAGATCCTCGGTGCCGTCGGAATAGCCGAAACTCCGGCTCAGGTCGATGTCGTGCGCGGCGCTGAACGCCAGCACCGCGCGAGCCTTGTTGCGGCCCCAGATGATCGGCCGCACGATCTGTCCGGTCAGCCGCCCGTCGTCGTCGGTGGCGAAGTGATTGCACAGCACATCGGTGATGCCCAGGTGCCGGGCCACCGGCTCGGCGTGCATGGTCAGCGCCGACGAACTCATCACCACGGTGTGACCGCGTTCCTGATGGGCCGCGACCACCTCGCGCATGACCGGGAACAAGCGCGCGACGGTGTGCCGCTGGAACAGCTCCTCGCCGAGTTCCTCGAGCTCGGTCAACGAGTCACCCATCAGATAACCCGCGGCGCGCTGCAGCAGGCGCTCGAACTCCATCCGGCCCAGCTTGTAGCGCACCGAGGCCTCGATGATGCCGGTCAGCTCGCCGAACTTGGCCTGCCGGTTGCGGAACCGGTGCCCGGCATGCACGGTCGCGGTGAAGCCGCGGACCAGGGTGCCGTCCAGATCGAAGAAGGCGCCGACCGACGGTCCTGCCGGTGTGCTGCGAATCTGGGCAATCGGGTCGGCGGGCACGCCTCCTATTGTGCGGGTTGGGGCGTGTGGTGCCCGTAGAGCAAGCCCCGGCCCGTGCCCAGTGGCAGGTCGAGTGTGGTGCGGATGCCCGGTGGCGCGGCCACCACCTCGGGGATGGCGTTGACGATCCGGCCGGCCGCGGCGAGGATCGCCGCGTAGTTGTGGTCGCCGCGGCTGCTGGTCGGGCAGATGTCGACGACATAGGACGGTTCCCCGGTGATCTCCACCCGATAGGACCCACCCGGCTGCGCGGGCTGGGCCCAGTCCGGCCGCAGGTCCTCGCGGACCCGGGTGACATGTTCGACGACGATCACCGGCCGGCCGCCGACCATGCCGTTGATCTGGAATCGCATCGCCGCCACCGTGCCTGCGGCGATCACGCCGGTGGCAACCTCGATATCCTCGGGTGCCGGAGCCAACTCGTAGCTCTCGGTGATCTCGTCGACCTGCACGCCCAGGCCCGCGGCCAGCATGGTGATCGCGGTGCCCCACGCGGCGCTCAGGATGCCGGGGTAGAACAGCAAGCCGGGCTGATCCATCGGATTGCCGAAGCCCATGACCACCGACATCACCTCGGCACCGTCGTAGGTGGCGTAGTCGGCGATCTCCATCGTCTTGATCTGGTCGATGCGCTGGCAGGTGCTGGCAATGGCGAACGGCACCAGATCGGTGGCGAAACCGGGGTCCACCCCGGTGATGAAGACGCTCGCATTACCTTGCCGGGCGGCCTCTTCCACCCGGGCGATGGCCTTCTCCGGCATGGCGCCCCACGGGTATTGCAGCCCGCCGGGCGCCGAGCCGACCACGTTGACACCGGCCGACAGCGCGCGGGTGACATCGCGGGTGGCCTCGACCGGACGGGTATCGCCCATGGCGCAGTAGACCAGGCAATCCGGCCGCGATGCGAGCACGGCGTCGAGCCCTTCGGTCGCGGTGATGCCGGTGGCCACGTCCAGACCGGCCAATTCGCCGGCATCCCTGCCCACCTTGTCCGCGCTCGACGTGCCGATCGCGACCAGTTCGAACCGGGGATCCTCGATGAGCTGGAGGAGGGCGAGCCTGCCGCAGTTTCCGGTGCCGACGAGTGCCACGCGAATGGCCATCCAAATCTCCTCAAGATGTGTGGTCTGATCGCAGTATGAGCGGTCCGCGCGCAAATTGGAACAGGTTCTAATTCCGGCCCGAAGTGGGGTAGCCTCACGCCCCATGGGACGCGTGGACGGCAAGGTTGTACTGATCAGCGGCGGTGCCCAGGGCATGGGCGCCGCCCACGCCAGGGCGCTGGTGGCCGAGGGCGGCAAGGTGGTCATCGGCGACATCCTCGACGAGCCGGGACAGGCGCTGGCCGAAGAACTCGGTGCCGCCGCGCGTTACGTGCACCTCGACGTCACCCAGGCCGACCATTGGGACGCCGCCGTCGGCGCGGCCAACGAGGCCTTCGGCGGGCTGACCGGGTTGGTGAACAACGCCGGCATCGTCGCGCTGGGCAAGATCGGCAAATTCGACATGACGCAGTGGCAGAAGGTCATCGACGTCAACCTCACGGGTACCTTCCTGGGCATGCAGGCCGCCGTCGGCTCGATGAAGGCGGCAGGCAGCGGTTCGATCATCAACGTGTCCTCGGTCGAGGGATTACGCGGTGCGCCGATGGTCCATCCCTATGTGGCGTCCAAGTGGGCGGTCCGCGGGCTGGCCAAGTCCGCCGCGCTGGAACTCGGCAGGCACAACATCCGGGTCAACTCCGTGCATCCCGGCTTCATCCGCACGCCCATGACCGAACACTTCCCCGAGGACATGGTGACCGCGCCGCTGGGCCGCCCGGGCCAGTCCGAGGAAGTTGCCGCCTTCGTGGTGTTCCTGATCAGCGACGAGTCGTCGTTCGCCACCGGGGCCGAGTTCGTGGTCGACGGCGGACTGGTCACCGACGTGAACCACAAGGACAACGTCTTCTGACGCGCTGAGGGTCGCTCCCCGGGCCGCCCGCTGACCCGGCCGCCAGGCACAATGTGGTGTCGGCCGATCGGCCGGCGCCACATCAAGCACCGAAGGGAGCGGCACCATCGGGGCTTTGAAGCGTCGTACCGCCCTGTTCAGCGTCGCCCTTCTGTTGCTCGTGCTGCTGCTCGGTGCCGCCGATTTCGCCTCCTTCGCGCGGCCCGAGCCGGCCGCCACCACCACCGAACTGGCCCAGGGCTGGAAACTGGTGTCGGCCCGCGGCCTACCCGCCGACGGCCGCGCCATCTCGACACCCGGCTACCGGGATGACGGCTGGCACACCGTGGCGCACATGCCGGCCACCGTGCTCGACGCGCTGCAACGGGACGGCACCTATCCGGACCTGTACTACGGGACCAACCTGGCCGACGAGGTCCCGCAGGATCTCTACCAGCAGGACTGGTGGTACCGCACCACGTTCGACGCCCCGGCCGGCCACAGCAACTATCAGCTGCAGTTCCTCGGGATCAACTACCGGGCCGAGATCTGGCTCAACGGCCACCTGATCGCCGACAGCAGCCAGATCGTGGGTATGTACACCGCACACCAGCTCGACGTCACCCGGTGGATCCGCAGCGGCCCGAATGTCCTTGCGGTGAAAGTGATCCCGGAACGCGCGCTGCAGGACGTCGACGGTGTAGAGCTGGCCGACAGCTGGTACGACTGGATCAACTGGCGCTACCTGGGTTACCAGGGCCCGGGCAAGAACCCCGCCAACGGCAATTCGTTCGTCCCGGATCGCAATGCGGGCATCTTCAAACCCGTCTACCTGCGCACCGCGGGTGCCGTGGAGATCGGTGATGCCACGGTCAACACCGAACTCCCGCTGCCGAGAACGGATTCCGCGCGGCTGACGGTGTACGCCAACGTGCACAACTCGTCGGACCGGCGGGTCAACGGCGTGCTGCGGGCCACCATCAGCCGGCCCGGCAAGCCGTCGGTGGCCGTCGAGCAGCCGGTCACCCTGTCTCCCGGGGAACGTCGCGAACTGACCTTCAGCCCGGCCCGCTTCACCGAGCTGACCGTCGAACATCCCGACCTGTGGTGGCCCTACACCATGGGCGATCCCAGTCTCTACGACCTGAAACTGGACTTCCGCCAATACAACCGGGTGATCGACACCAGCACCCAGCGGTTCGGCATCCGCACCATCACCCAGCATCGCGACACCGACGAGCAGTTCCCCGAACTGGGCTCCGGCGGCAGTTTCTACCTCACCGTCAACGGCAGGGACTACCTGATCCGCGGCGCGGTGTACACCCCGGACCTGCTGTTCGACGACGACCCGGACCGGGAGGACGCGATCCTGCGGTACGCCAAGGATCTGGGCCTGAACATGCTTCGGCTGGAGTCCAAGATCCCGGGGGAGCGGCTGGTGGAACGTGCCGACGAGCTGGGCATCCCGCTGATGGTCGGGTGGATGTGCTGCAACCAGTGGGAGAAGTGGGAACAGTGGGATGACGAGGACCGCGCGGTGGCGCTGGACAGCCTGCGCTCACAGATCCTGATGCTGCGCTCGCACGCGTCGGTCGCGATCTGGGCCAACGGCAGCGACGGGCTGCCACCGGAACCGTTGCGCGGCCAGTACCACGCGGTGCTGCGTGACCTGCACTGGCAGAACGCGGTCGTCGACACCGTCTCGTCGTTCGGGCACGACGACGATCAGGGCCAACCGCAGTGGGACGGTATCCACATGGCCGGGCCGTACAGCTGGCGCCCGCCGAGCTACTGGTTCAGCGGCCGGTACGGCGCCACCCGCGGCGCCAACGCCGAGCAAGGCGACAACGAACACATCCCGCCGCTGGCCAGCCTCAAGGAGTTCATCCCGCCCGACAAGCTGTGGCCCATCAACGACACCTGGTCCTTCCACGCCGGATCGAACCCCGGCAACGCGTCGCTGACCAGCATCCAGCGCGCCATCAACCGTCGCTACGGTCCGTCCTCGGGCGCCGAAGAGTTCACCCGCAAAGCCCAACTGGCCCATTACGAATCGACCCGCGCGCAGTTCGAGGCGTTCGCGGCCAACGGGTGGGCCAACCACAAGATGACCATCTACTGGATGCTCAACAGTCACTGGCCGTCGTTCTTCGGCAACATCTTCGACTACTACCTGCGCCCGGGCGGGGCCTATTACGGGGCCAAGGCCGGACTGCGCCCGCTGTCGCTGGTGTTCGATGCCTACGCCGGCGGCAACCACGGCACGGCCGAGATCAAGGTGGTCAACCAGACCCCGCGCGACGTGTCGGGCCTGCGGGCCCGGGTGCGGGTTTACGACCTGGCCGGCCGGGTGCGCGACGACCGCACCGTCGACGATGTCGCCGTGAGCTCCGGCGGGGCGCACACCGTGCTCACGCTCCCGCGCGAGGCCCGTGACTCCCGGGTGTTCTTCGTCAGGGCCGAATTGCTCGACGGCGCAGGCAAAGTGGTGTCCCAGAACGTGTACTGGCAGTCCCAGCAACCCGATGATGTGGGGGACCCGGCCAACGACACGGCCTTCGAACTCAGGCAGGTCAGCTGGGCCGATATGACACCGCTGAACTATCTGGCCAAGGCGCCGCTGCAGGTGAGCGCCAAACGGACCGGCGACCGCGAGGTCGCCATCAGGCTGCACAACCCCGGCAAGCAGATCGCGTTCTTCGAACGCGCCGAGATCACCGGCGCCCCGGACGGGGACGAGACCCTGCCGGTGCAGTACACCGACAACTACGTGACGGTGTTCCCCGGTGAGACCGTGGACCTGAGCGGCACCGTGCTCGCACCCGGTGAGCGGGGCAATTATGTGCGGGTCAGCGGGTACAACACCGCTGCGGTGGTGGTGCCGGTCGGCTGAGCCGGGCGGGTGGGGCAGGATTGACGGCAGCACGCAGGAAGAGGAGATCAATACATGTCTGAGGTCAACACCGACGGTAACCAGCGCGAGCAACTCGCCGAGCTGACCGCGCAGCACGGGTGGTCGCGGCACGTGGCCGACCGGGTCGACGTGTACATCCGCGGCGCGACGAGGATCCGGGTGATCTGGGCCGGCGATGATCTCACCGGCGGATCGCGCTACCAGGACGACCTCATGGAGCAGTACTCGCGCGAGGCCGCCACGGTCCAGGGCTGGCTCACCCGGTGAGCGTGCGCGCCGGCATCGTCGTCACCGGCACCGAGGTGCTGACCGGGCGGATCCAGGATCTCAACGGCCCGTGGCTGGCCGACCGGCTGCTGGAGCTCGGGGTCGAACTGGCGCACATCACCATCTGCGGCGACCGCGCCGACGACGTCGAGGCCCAGCTGCGCTTCCTGGCGGCCGAGGGCGTCGACCTGATCATCACCACCGGCGGCCTGGGGCCGACCGCCGACGACCTGACGGTCGCCACCGTGGCCCGGTTCTGCGGTGTCGAGCTGGTGCTCGACACCGAGCTGGAGGCCCGGATCGCGGCGATCCTGCGCACGCTGATGTCCCGGCGTCCCGTCGCGGACGAGGACTTCGACGCGGTGCTGGCCGCCAATCGCAAGCAGGCGCTGGTGCCGGCGGGAGCCGAGATCCTGGAACCGGAGGGCACCGCACCCGGTGTCGTGGTGGACGGGCCCGCCGACGGCACACCCGTCGTCATTGTGCTGCCCGGTCCGCCGCGCGAATTGCAGCCCATGTGGTCGCGCGCCATCGCGACCGCGGCCGCCCAGCGCGCCATCGCCGGGCGCACCGAATACCGGCAGGCCACCGTGCGGATGTTCGGCCTGGCCGAGTCCGGCCTCGCCGACGCCTTGCGGGACGCCCAGACCCGCATCGCCGGATTCGACGCGCTGGAGATCACGACCTGCCTGCGCCGCGGTGAGCTGGAGATCGTCACCCGCTACGAGCCCGAGGACGACGACACCTACCGCGCCCTGGTCGATTTCCTGGCCGAGCGATACCCGCAGGAGCTGTTCTCCGCCGACGGCTCCCTGATCGACGAGCAGATCGCGACGCTGCTGACCGGGCGCACCATCGCCACCGCGGAATCGTGCACGGCGGGGATGCTGGCCGCGCGGCTGGCCGACCGGGCCGGCTCGTCGGCGTATCTGGCCGGGGGCGTGGTGTCCTACTCCAACGAGGCCAAGGTCGAGATGCTCGGGGTGGATGCAACGCTCATCGCCACGCACGGCGCGGTGTCCGAACCGGTGGCGATCGCGATGGCGCGCGGTGCGCTGCAGCGGTTCGAGGCCGATACCGCGGTGGGCATCACCGGTATCGCCGGGCCCGGTGGCGGATCCGCCGAGAAACCGGTCGGCACGGTGTGTTTCAGCGTGGCGTTGGCCGGGCGCGAACCGTTGGTCCGCACGCTGCGGCTGCCCGGCAACCGCAGCGACGTCCGGGAACGCGCCACCACCGTGGCGATGCACCTGCTGCGCCGGGAACTGCTGGCGTGCTCCGCTACCGCGTGACCTCGCCGATCACCTGTGTGGCCAGCAATTCCAGCGTGCGGTCGGCGGCGCGGTCGTGGGTGAACAGCACCACCTGCCCGAAACCCAGCCGCTGCCAGTGCCGCAACCGTTCCACGATCATCGGCGCGGTCCCGATCAACCCACCTTCGTGCAGGCCGAAACCCGGTCCGCCGAACCGTTTCTCGGCGATCCGGCGGACCTCGGGCAGGGACGCCTCGTCGGGTGCCAGCGCCAGCACGGCCTCCACCGACATCACGATCGTCGCCGGGTCCCGGCCGATGTCGGCACACAGATCGCGCAGTACCGCCATCTTGTGCTCGAGCTCGCCGAGGGCATAGGTCGGCACGTTCCAGACGTCGGCGTACCGGGCGACCAGCGGCAGCGTGTACTTCTCGCCGACACCGCCGACCACGATGGGCGGCCGTGGTAGCTGCACCGGCCCCGGCCTGATCGGCATGTCCCGCACCCGGTAGTGCTCCCCGGCGAAGTCCACCCGGCCGGTCCCGAAGGCCTGGGTGAGGATCTCCAGTGCCTCGCCGAGCCGCCGCGAGCGGTGCGCGAAGGTTTCCCAGTCCAGCCCGGTGCGGACGTGCTCGTCCTCGATCGAGCCGCTGCCCAGCCCCAGCTGCAGCCGGCCGGCCGAGATCTGGTCCAGCGTCGTCGCCATCTTGGCGAGCACCGCGGGATGACGAAACTGATTGCACAGCACCAGGTGTCCCACGCGGAGCCGCTCGGTGCGGCTCAGCAGCGCGGTGGCCAGGGTCCAGGCCTCCAGCGAGTCGATCTCGGGCATCCCGGGCCCGTACAGATGGTCATAGAGCCACAGCGACCCGATGCCGAGTTCCTCACACCGCTGCGCGCGGTGCAGCACATCGGAATAGGACATGCCCATCTGTGGGACATAGACCCCGATGTCCAGGGCGGTCATCCGCGGATCGCGGCCGCCAGCCGGCGCCACTGCTCCCGCGGGAACGCGCTCGGGTCGGCGTCGAGCAGCTGCAGGCAGACGTGGTCGGCGCCCGCGTCGCGGTGCTCGGCCACCCGGGCCAGCACCTTCTCCTCGTCGCCCCACACGATGATCGCGTCGAACAGCCGGTCGCTGACCTGAGCGAGGTCGTCCTCGGTGAAGCCGGACCGGCGCAGGTTGTTCGCGTAGTTCGGCATCGCGAGATAGGACCGCAACCAGTCGGTGCCGATCCGGCGCGCCTCGTCGCGGTCCTCGGTGAGGATCGCGGTCTGCTCGGGCAGCAGCAGTGGACCGGCCCCCAGCGTGGCGCGGGCGCTCGCGGTGTGGTCCGGTGTCACCAGGTAGGGGTGCGCGCCACGGGACCGGGTGGCGGCCAGCTCGAGCATCTTGGGACCCAACGCCGCCAGCGCTCGCTGCCCGACGGGTACCGGCTGCTCCGCGGTGTCCAGCGCGTCCAGGAAGGCCGCGGTGGCGGCCAGTGGTTTACGGTACGTCCCAGGCTTTTTCGAGTCGATCAGGGGTGCGTGACTGACGCCGATCCCGAGCAGCAGCCGTGGTCCGTACTCGGCCGTCAACCGGGCGTGCGCGGCGGCGACATCGGCCGGTTCGTGCATCCACAGGTTGAGGATGCCGGTCGCGATGACGGCGTTCTCGGTCGCGGCCAGCAGATTGGTCACCGAGTCGAACAACGCGCCGCCCACGTCGGGGATCCACAGCGCCGGGTAGCCCAGCTCGTCGAGCTCGGCGGCGGCGTCGGCGGCCTGTGCCGGGTCGCTGTAACGCAGTTGGGCGCTCCAGATACCGATCCCCGAAAGTTCCATCGGCGCAATCCCTTCGATCAGCGATGACCGTCGCGGTCCCAGATCTCCAGCATCGTACGCAGTATCTCCTCGGCGCGGCCGAGGCCACCCAGGTGGCTTTCGCCGGGCAGCACGGTCATGGTGGCATCGGGCAGCAGGCTCACCGCGTGCCGGCCGTGGTCGAACGGCACGATGTGGTCCTTGTCGCCGTGCCACCAGCGCACCGGGACCTTCACCTCGTCGAGTCGGAACCCCCAGTCCCGGACGAACGCGATGACGTCGGCGAACGGTGCGGCGAGTTGCTTGCGGCTGCCGTTGAGCAGGTCGTCGAGGAACATCGCCTTGAATTCCGGGCGGCTGAGCAGCCGTCGGTCGCCTTCCGGGGAGAGCCGCGCGTAGATCTCGAGTGCGGGGGAGGCCACCGGGCCGAGGAATTTGATCAGGGTGCCGGCCACCAACCGAATGGGCAGCCCGGCCACTTCGAGCACCGGCGCCACCCGGGACCCCAGATCCATCAGCCCGCTGCCGATCGCGTCCGGGCCCACGTACGGTGCCACGCCACCCAGCACACCGGCGGCCACCACCCGCTCGGGCATCGCCGCCGCGGTCGCCAGGGTGTAGGGGCCGCCGCCGGACAGCCCGATGACCGCGAAATGGTCGATCCCCAGGGTGTCGGCGATGACGCGCAGGTCCGCGGCGAACGCGAGGACGTTGGGGTACTGGTGCGGCGTGGACGAGCCGATGCCCGGCCGGTCCACGCCGATCAGCCTGATTCGTTCCAGTTCGGCGTAGGCGCGGGCCTCGGCGGGAATCTGCCTGCGCGCCCCGGGTGTGCCGTGCAGCCAGAAGACGGCGCGGCCTTGGGGATCGCCGAATTCGGCAAACCCGATCTGACGGTCGGCGCTGACCGCGATGTTGCCCTCGAGTTTCGGGCGCGCAATGGGAGGAACCATCCGCCGAGTGTGTCATGCGTCATCCGCCGCACCCAAAGCCCTTCGCCGTCACCGCTGGCGAGGCCCGGTGCGGGAGGGCGCGTGGTGGCGGTGCGACAGGTCAACCCGACGCGCCACCAGGTGCCCATCCCGTTACCGAATCGGTGGCCCAACCGTTTTATACGTGGGACATACCGGCGGCACAGCAAAAAACAATGTGCCGCTTCGACACTCGTTTCCCGGGCGTCCCGACGGCGGGCCGCCCCGAACAGGAGCGAGCAGGAGTGACGATGAATCTCAAACGAATCGCCGGCGCCTCGGCGTTGACCGTGGGTGTCGGACTGACCGGATTGCTGGGGCTGGGCCTGGGCACCGCCGCGGCCGATCCCGGTCCCGGGCCGTGCGGCCCACAGCCGGCCGCGTGCGACAACCACGACGATCGCGGACCCGGCGGCGCGCCGCAGGACGACTGGGGGCACCGCGGTATCGATCAGGGCAGGCAGGACCACCAGCCGTTCAACTGGAACGGTCAGCGGGTGAACCCGGTGTGGGACGACAACCACCACGGTTGGGGTTTCTGGTTCCTCGGCATGTGGATCCCGCTGTGACCCGGGGCGGCGGTCACTGACCGGCCCACACCGGTGGACGGCGGCCGGCCCACGGGGCGGCCGTCTCGAGCTGGGCGGCCAGCTGGAGCAGGACGGTCTCGTCGGGCGCCATCAGCTGGACGCCGATCGGCAGGCCGGCCGAGGTGGTGGCCAGGGGGAGCGACAGCGCGGCCCAGCCGGTCACGTTGGCCAGTGCCGTCCAGCCGGTGGTGGCGAATTCGACGTCGAAGAATGCCCGTGTCGTGCCGCGCGGCTGGTCCAGCAGGCCGTACGGCGGCGGTCCGGTCAGCAGCGTCGGGACCAACAGCACGTCGTGATCGCCCAGGCCCGCCACGAACCGGCGGGTCTGGGCGTGCACGGTGGCGATCGCGCCCGCGTAGTCCACCCCGGTGGTGGTGAAGCCTTCCCGGACCATCACCCAGGTGCTCGGCTCGAACTCGTCCTCGCGCGGGGCGCGGCCCAGATGCGCGCTGGCCAGCGCGTGCAGTTGCGCGTTGCTGACCGTGTGCAGCACCGCGATGGCATCCGCCACGGCGTCGGAATCGATGGTGGGCGAACCCGATTCGACGCGGTGCCCCAGGCCGGCCAGTTCGGCCGCGGCGGACTGGACCGCCGCGACGACCTCCGGATCGGTCTGCGGTCCCGGAAACGGCGACGCGGTGGCGACCATGATGCGCTGCGGTGCCGGCGGCTGGGCGATGGCCTGCAGGTAGGGCTGCGCCGGGGGCGGGGCGGCGTAGGGATCCCCCGGCGCCCCGCCGGCCACCACGTCCAGTAGCGCGGCGCTGTCCCGGACGGTACGGGTCAGCGCATGCTCGTTGACCAGGCCCTCCAACCCGTGCCCGGCCGCCGGCGCGAACGAGGTTCGGCCGCGCCGCGGTTTCAACCCCACCAGACCGCAGCAGGCGGCCGGCACCCGGATGGACCCGGTGCCGTCACCGCCGGATGCCGCGGGGACCACCCCGGCGGCCACCGCGGCCGCCGATCCGCCGCTCGATCCGCCCGGCGTGACATCCGGCGCCCATGGATTGGCGGTGCGCCCGAACAGCGACGGTTCGGTGGTGCAGTGGTTCCCCCACTCGGGTGTGTTGGTCTTGCCGAACACCACCAGCCCGGCCGCCAGGTAGCGCTGCACGATCCACGCCGATTCCGCGGCGACGTGCGTGCGCAGGGCGCGTGAGCCCATCGCCTCCGGCGCACCGGCCAGCGACGCGCCGAGATCCTTGAGCAGGAACGGAACTCCCGCCACGGGACCGGCGTCGCCGCCGCGGAGCACCCCGGCGGCGTCCAGTGCCGCGGCCTGGCTGCGGCCCCGCTCGAACAGGTCGGCGATCACGGCGTTCAGTTCGCGGACCGACTCCAGCCGCAGGATCGCCGCGTCGAGCAGGTCGGTGGCCGACAGCTCACCGGCCGCGACGAGCGCCGCCTGACCGACGGCGTCGATCGCGGCCAGTTCCCGCGCGGTGTGTGCATCCATGGCCGTCCATCCTGAGGCGCCGATTACCGGGCGGCAACCCGACCGTGGGATAGGTTCGACCCATCACGTCCAAGGAGAGGACCTCATGGCCGAGCCCATCGATGCGCGTGCCGTCGCTCTGGCGTTCTCCACGCACCGGTTCGAGGACGCGCTCGGTCATCTGGCCGCCGATGTGCGCTGGACGATCGTCGGGTATCTGGTGCTCGACGGCGCGGATGCCGTCATCCGCACCTGTCGCGAAACGCGGGAAGGACTGGCCGACACCGTCACCGAGGTCGACCGGTGTGTGGTGGCCGGTCAGGGTGACGTGGTGGCGGTGGACATGCTGTCGCGCTACCGCGGGCCCGACGGGGTGACCGCCGTGGCGGGCTGTGACGTCTTCGAGTTCACCGGCAACCAGATCTCGGCCATCACGTCGTACGCGGTGCAGGTCGACCCCGACACCGCCGGCGTGCCGGTGCAGTCCTAGAAGGGGATGACGCTCTCACTGTTGAGGGCCCGCCAGGACCGCCGGCACATGCCGATGGCCCGCGTGCGCAGCCGCCATTGCGCCGACTTGATGTGGTGCCCGGCCGCCTGGTCGCCCATGTGGTGGACGAACTCGGAATCGAGCAGGGCGTAGCCGCCGTCGATGCGCTCCCAGAGGCCGGCCAGCCACAGTTCGATCGCGGCCTCGGTCGCGTCGGGCGCGATGCGTTCCAGCGCGATATCGGCGATGAATTCCGGATGCCGGGTGTGCACGCTGTGCGCCACCGCCAGCACGTGCAGGCGCAGGGCCGCGCGGGTGATGTGGGCGCCGTCCGGGCGGGCGCGCAAGGTCTCGACTTCGGCGCAGACCACTTTGTCTCGCATGCCCTGACTTTAGCGTTTACCTGCCTGAAACATGAATGGCGCGCCCGGACGACCGTTACAGGGGGACGCCGGCCACCCGGCGCCGGTAGGCCGACGGGGTCTCCCCGCAGAACTGGGTGAAGCTGCGGGTGAAGGAACTCAGGTTGTCGAACCCGACCGCGCTCGAGGTCGCCTGGACGGACTGTCCGGGGGCGGCCAGCAACGCCATCGCGCGCAGCATCCGGGCGTGTAGCAGATACGTTCGCCAGGACATCCCCAGGGTGTCGGCGAACAGCCGGCGCAGCGTCCGCTCCGACACCGCCACGGTCCGACTGACGTCCTCGACCGTCACCGAGTCCAGGTGTTCCTTGGTGTAGGCCAGGGCGGCGGCGACGATCGGATGCTCCGATGTCGGCAGGCTCAACGGCGCCTCGTGGTCCAGCGCGTCGACGACCAGGTTGGCCAGCGTGGCGAAGAAGCCGTCCGATACCCGGTCACCGTGACTGCGCTCGATCGGCCAGCGCAGCGCGTAGATCATCATCTCCCGGATCAGCGGGGACACCGCGATGATCCGGGCGCGGTCACCGGGTTCGGTGATCATCGCCGGATCGAACATCACCGCAACGGTTTTCACGTCCGGGTTCATCACGGCCTGATGCTCCAGACCGGCCGGGATCCAGGCCGCCTGCTGCGGCGGCAGCAGATAGTGCGCCGTGTCGGTCTCCACTTCGACCACCCCGGCCACCGCGTACTCGATCTGGTGCACCTCGTGGGAGTGCCATCCGGTGATCAGGCCCTGGCCCTCGTAGAGATAGCTGCCCGCCGGCGCCCGCCCGCCCCGGCGCAACTCGATGACGGGACGCCGGGCGGCGGGATGCGCGGCAGGTTTGGCCGAACGGGTCAAACCTCTGTCCGATAGCGCAGAGCCGGTCACGAAAATCGAGGGTACTAGTTTTCCTATGCAGACCGACGACCTGATCCTGGTGAGCATCGACGACCACGTCGTGGAACCGCCCGACATGTTCCTGCGGCACGTCCCGGCCAAGTACAAGGACGAGGCACCGATCGTGGTGACCGACGACAAGGGTGTCGACCAGTGGATGTATCAGGGGCGCCCGCAGGGCGTCAGCGGGCTCAACGCCGTGGTGTCCTGGCCTGCCGAGGAATGGGGGCGCGATCCCGCGGGCTTCGCCGAGATGCGCCCCGGCGTCTACGACGTGCACGAGCGGGTGCGGGACATGAACCGCAACGGCATCCTCGCCTCGATGTGCTTCCCGACCTTCACCGGTTTCTCCGCCCGGCACCTCAACATGCACCGGGAAGAGGCGACCCTGGTGATGGTGTCGGCGTACAACGACTGGCATATCGACGAATGGGCGGGTTCGTATCCGGACCGGTTCATCCCGATCGCGATCCTGCCGACCTGGAATCCCGAGGCGATGTGCAAGGAGATCCGCCGGGTCGCGGCCAAGGGATGCCGGGCGGTGACCATGCCGGAGCTGCCGCACCTGGAAGGCCTGCCCAGTTACCACGACAACGACTACTGGGGTCCGGTGTTCCGCACGCTCTCCGAGCAGAACGTGGTGATGTGCCTGCACATCGGCACCGGCTTCGGGGCGATCAGCATGGCGCCCAACGCCCCGATCGACAACCTGATCATCCTGGCCACCCAGGTCTCGGCGATGTGCGCCCAGGACCTGCTGTGGGGTCCGGCGATGCGCGACTACCCGGACCTGAAATTCGCCTTCTCCGAGGGCGGTATCGGTTGGATTCCGTTCTACCTGGACCGCAGCGACCGGCACTACACCAACCAGAAGTGGTTGCGCCGCGACTTCGGCGACAAGCTGCCCAGCGACGTGTTCCGCGAGCACTCGCTGGCCTGCTACGTCACCGACAAGACCTCCCTGAAGCTGCGCCACGAGATCGGGATCGACATCATCGCGTGGGAGTGCGACTACCCGCATTCGGACTGCTTCTGGCCCGACGCGCCCGAACAGGTGCTCGCCGAACTGAATGCCGCGGGGGCGTCCGACTCCGATATCGACAAGATCACCTGGCAGAACTCCTGCCGGTTCTTCGGCTGGGATCCGTTCGAGCTCACGCCCCGCGAGCAGGCGACCGCGGGGGCGCTGCGGGCCAAGGCCACCGACGTCGACGTCTCGATCCGGCCCCGCGCGGAGTGGGCGCGGCTGTACGAGCAGAAGCAGCCAGCCAAGGCGTGATGCTGGACTAGGCTTGCCGGCATGACCGATATGGATCGAGCCGCAGCCCGTCGTGACATCGCCGATGCCCTGGTGAAGGCGCTCGATCGCCGGCACGAGGTGCTCGACATCATCGTCGACGCCGAGAACCGCGACGCCGCGGTCGACGCCATCGCCGCCCTGCTGGGCACCACCCACGCCGGTGGTGAGGCCGTGATCGGGTTGTCCTTCGACCAGGTCACCAAGGAGTCCCGCCGGATCATCGCCGAGGAACTCGACGACCTCAACAGCCAACTCACCTTCACCCTCAAGGAGCGCCCGGCGTCGTCGGCGGAAACCCTGTCGCTGCGCGCCTTTTCGGGTAGCGACGACCGGGACATCTTCGCAGCACGGCTGCAGGATCAGGGCGCGGCCGGTGACGGTTCCGGCGCGCCGGCGGGCAACCTCGACGACGAGATCGCCGCGGCGCTGGGCCGGGTGGATGCCGAGGACGCCGCGTGGTTCGTCGCGATCGAGGGTGAGCAGAAGGTCGGCCTGGTGTTCGGCGAGCTCAAGGGGCACGAGGTCGAGGTGCGGATCTGGATCCATCCCGAGCATCGCAAGAAGGGTTACGGCACTGCGGCCCTTCGCAAGTCGCGATCGGAGATGGCGATCTACTTCCCGGCGGTTCCCGTCGTGGTCCGCGCCCCGGGGGCCTGACGCTCAGCCGTCTTCGGGTCGGCCGTCATCCCACCCCGCGCGAACCGGGGTGACCTTGTGGCGGGTGCCGTCGGCGCCCGCCGACCACGCCGTGCCCGCACACACCAGATCGTGCGGCAACGCCAATTCGGTCGGCAAGACCGGCAGGCCGGGCACCGACGGTATCGCGATCGGCGGTGGCGGGGTTGCCGCCACCATCGCCGGCGCCGACGCCAGCATGGGAATCACGCTGCTGGCGGCGTCGATTGGCAGCCCGACGGCGACCGGCGGTGCCACGCCCGCCGGCACCGCGACGGCGGCATCCACAGCTTCCACGGGCGCCGGCGCAAGTGCTTCGGCCGGCGCTGCGGGCGCTGCGGCCTCCACCGCCTCCACGGGTGCGGCGACCGGGGCCTCCAGCGGCGCCGGTGGCGGAGCGGCCGGCGGGGCCGGTTCGACGGGAGCCGACACCATCGGCGCGGCTTCCACGGGCGGCGCCGGGGGAGCGGCGTCGGCGACCGGTGGCGCCGGGGTCACCGCCGCGACGTTGGCCACCGGGAGCGCTTCGGCGGTCGGGACCGCATCGAGGGTCGGCGCGACCGGGACCGCGTCGGCGACCGGGGCGGCCGCCTCGACCAGTGGTGCGGACATCGGAACAGACTGTGCCGCAAGCGGTAACGGTACGCCGAGGGGAACGGGCGGTACGGCTGCCGGTATCGCGGGCGCTGCGACCGGGGCCGCCACGGGCCCCGCGGCGGGTGCGGCCGCGGCGGCCACCGGAGCCGCCTCGACGGCGATCACATCGGCGGCCGGGACGACGGCAGGCGCGGCTTCGGCCGGTGCCGTGATCGCGGCCGCTTCGATCGGTGCGGCCGCGACCGGCCCGACCTCCGGGGCCGGGGCCGCCGCGGCAACCGCGCTTTCCGTTGTCATCGAAGCGGTTTCGATGGCCGGTTCGATCACCGGCGCAGGCGGTGTGACCGGTGCCGGCGGCGGCAGCGGGACCGCCTCCGGCGGCGGGGCCGTGGCGCCCAACGCCTCGGGGATGATCTCGGGCGAGGCCGCCAGTTGTTGCACCATATCCAGGCACGGAACGCCGGGGCTGGGTTCCACATCGGCGATCGCGGCCGGGCTACCGATCAGCACCGCCCAGTACAGACCGGCCGTCGCCACCGCGGTCAACGCAATGCGATTCGTGGCGTGCGTCATGGACTCCCGGTTCTCCTTGAGACGGCGACAAGGGAGAACCTATCGTGAAACCGAATTTGCACAAGCGGCCAATTTGGCGGATACCGATCCGATATGCAGCAGTGTCAAACTTGTGATGCGGCAATCGGTTCCACCGGCCTCGTCGGGGCGCCCCCGGTCCGGTCGGCCGGGTATACGCTGCGGGGATGGACGTGGAGGTGCGTCATCTGCGGGCCATGGTCGCGCTCGCCGACCATGGCACCCACACCGCCGCCGCGGCCGCTCTGGGCGTCACCCAGCCCACGTTGTCCAGGACCGTGCGGCAACTGGAATACCGCTACGGCCGGCGCTTGGTCCTCGGCGGCAGCTCCGAATTCACCGATGACGGGCTGGCCGTCGTCGAGCGGGCGCGGCGCATCCTGGCCGAGTTGGCCGCGCTGGACCGCGATCTCACTTCCCACGGTTCGGTGCAACTGGGTTTCGCCTGGTTGTTGCCCGACGAGTGGTTCCGCCGGGTGCGCAACGCGATGGGCGACCGCGACGTCAGCGTGCAGATCCGCCGGCTCGACGACCCGCTGGCTGCCGTGGTCAACGGCGACGTCGACGCCGCGCTGCACCGCAACGTCCTGCGCAAGCCACCCAGCGGCGTCAGCACCAGGGTGATCGCGCACGAACGCCGGGTGCTGGCGGTCAGCCGGCTCGATCCCGAACTGGCCAAACGGCGTTCGGTGCACTGGGCCAAGATCCCGGACCGGCCGGTGGTGGTGAACACGATGTCCGGTTCCACCACCGCGGACTCGCTGCCACGCTCGGATACCCGGCGTGCCGTGGTGGAATGCCGCAACTTCGACGAGTGGCTCGAACTGGTAGCCGCCGGATCGGGCATCGGCATCGTGCCCGAGATCTGTATGCACCGGGTGGTGCACCCCGAGATCCGCTACATCCCGATCCCCGATGCGCCGGCCACGCAGGTGGGGCTGGCGTGGCGCTCGACCCCGCCGCCGTCGCGCGTCACCCGCGCCTTCCTGGACACGGCCATCGCGCTCGGCCGTGCCGCTATGGGGTAGCGCGATCCTCCCGGGCCAGGCGCACCCGTTCGCGGATGGACTCCTCGCCGTACTTCACCGGGATGTTCCTGCGGCAGTTGATGTCCACCGCCTCGACGGCGACGACGATGCGCCGTTGCACGTGCTCGTCGTCGATGCGGGCGCGGCCGAAAACCTTGGCCCTGGTGCGGGTCGGGTAGTCGATGAAGAACAACGCGATCCTGGGATTGGCATCGAGGTTGCCGAGCGTGACGTACTGCTGGTTGCCCGGGTAGTCGGGAAAGACGATGGTGGACGGGTCGGGGACACGGACGAATCCCGCCGGCCCACCGCGGTGTTGCAGGTACGGCCATCCATCCGGGGGGACCGTGGCGACGAAGAACGAATCCGTGGCTTCGATCAGCCGGGTGAGCCGTCCGCTCAGGGTGTCGGGGTCGCCGTCGTCACCGGGCGGCGGACGCAGCCGGCCGTAATCGGTGATGCTGCCCGCGGCCCGCTGGCGGGCGGCGACGCCGGGGGAGAAGGCGATCGCGCCGTACCGGGTGCCCGCCATGTCAGCGGGCGGCCGACGGGATGGCGAGTTCCCCGGTCAGATATTGGGCCTTGCCGAAGCCGAACGACCAGTCCTGCGGCCCGTTCTCGGTGATCCCGACGAAGATGTCGCGCCCGTCGACACCGGCCCCCGCGAGGCGCTCGGCGATCCGGGCGAACAGTTCCTGTTTGGTGGTGTCCGAGCGGCCCGCCTGCGTGAAGATGTGGACCATCACCACATCGGCCGAGCGGTCGAAGCCCAGACCGGCGTCCAGGGCCACGATCTCGCCGGGCCGGTGGGCGGTGATGATCTGGAAGCGGTCCCGCTCCGGAATGCCGAGCACGTCCACGATGGCTTGATGAACGCGGTCGGCGATGGCGCGGATCTGTTCGGGGCTGTGGTGGTCGGCGAGGTCGATGCGAACCAAGGGCATGGTGTACTCCTTCAGCAGGCGGTCACGGCGGCGGTGCCGGCCGGACTCAAGATGGTGGTCGCCGTGCTCACCATGTCGTCCATGATGTCGGCGGCCGAACGGATTTCGGTGATCTGACCGATCGCCTCACCGGCGATCGCATTGGCCACGGTGTAGTCCTGCGCCAGCACGGCGGCGTCGAACAGGTCGGCCTGAGCGGCGATATCGGTGCGCAGCTCGGGCTCGCGCCCGTGCCAGCGCGTGACGAACGCATTGCGCAGCACACGGCCGGTGTAGGGAGTGGGCCAGGACTTTCCGCGGACGATGTCGAAGGCGGATTGGCGCACGGTGGCGTCCCCGTTCGCGCGCAGGCCCTGCAGCTGGGCGGTGTGCGGCACGGCCGCCTCCGTCGCGGCCCAGAACCGGGTGCCGACCAGTGCCCCGTCCGCGCCCAGTGCCAGCGCGGCCGCCAGACCGCGACCGTCGACGACGCCGCCGGCGGCCAGCAGCAGAACCTCGGGGGCCGTCGACCGCAGCAGGTCGGCGATCTCCGGCACCAGGGTGAACGTCGACCGCGCCGCGGTGCCGTGGCCGCCGGCCTCGCCGCCCTGTGCGGCGATCACATCGGCTCCGGCCGCAATCGCCCTGCGGGCCTGCGCAATATCGTGGACCTGGCAGATCAGCGGAATCCCCGCGGCGTGAATCGCCGGGGCGTGCGGCGCCGGATCACCGAACGACAGGAAGATCGCCCTCGGCCGGTGCGCGATCGCCGCGTCGAGCAGTCCGGGTTGAGCGGCCATGGACCAGGTGATGAATCCGACGCCTACCCGTCGGGCCGGTAGGTGCCGGAATTGTTCGTCGAGCCAAGCCTTGTCGCCGTAACCGGCACCGAGCAGGCCCAGCCCGCCGGCATCCGCGACGGCGGCGGCGAGCCGCCAGTCTGCGACCTCGTCCATCGGGGCGAGCACCACCGGATGGGCGATGCCGAACATGTCGGTCAATCGAGTGTGCAGTGTCATATCGCCCACGCTAGGCACCACGCGCTGGCCTGTAAAAGTGCAATTGTGCATGGCATATACGTGCCACGTATGGCCGCGGCGGGTGCGCCCCGGTGCTACCCGCCGACGGCCTTCTCCAGCGCGGCCAGCGAGTCCTCCAGGTGGCCCAGCAGACGCTGCAGATGCGGCACGCTGCGCCGGCAACCCACCAGGCCGAAGTCGAGATTGTCCGCATTGTTGGTCAGCGTGATGTTCAGCGCCTGGCCGTCCAGGGCGATCGACAACGGGTAGTTGCCGTCCAGCCGGGCGCCCTGCCAATACATGGGCTCGCGGGCACCGGGCACATTCGAGATGACGATGTTGAACGGGGGCGGTGTCGAGGACACCAAGCCCGGAACGACGCTCAGCGCCATCCCGGACATCAGGAATCCGGACAGTGCCAGCGCCTGCAGCCGCGGCAACTCGGCGAACACCTTCTTGTTGTCGCGTGTCGACGCGCTGATGGTCTCCAGGCGGGTGATCGGGTCGGCGACGTCGGTCGCCAGGTTGCACAGGATGGTGCCCACCATGTTTCCGCCGGCGTCTTGTTCGTGCTCGCCGCGCAGGCTCACCGGAACCATTGCCACCAATGGGTTTTCGGGTAATGCCTGCTGCTCCAGCAGGTAGGCGCGCAAGGCCCCGGCCGACATCGCCAGCACGACGTCGTTGACGGTGGCACCGTCGAGGGCGGCCTTGACGGCCCTGATCCGCTCCAGCGGCCAGGACTGGGCTGCGCATCGGCGCGCTCCGCCGATCGGAACGTTGAACATCGTCTTCGGGGCTCCGAACGGCAGGGTGAGTTGCTGTTCGATGAGGGCGGCCTTGGCCAGCGACACCACCGACGGCGCGATGCCGGCGACCGCGCCCGCGGTGCCGGTCACCGTGCGCAGCAAGGCCGATGCCGGGTTCGGAGCCGTGCCGGTCCGCTGGCGCGGCGGCAGCGCCCAGGGCACCCGGACCTCCCGGTCGTCGGGATCGGCCGACAGGGTGCGGATCATCAGCCGCTGGGCCGAAACCCCGTCCAGCAGGGAGTGATGGATCTTGGTGTACACGCCGAAGCGCCCGTCGTGCAGGCCTTCGACGAGGTAGGCCTCCCACAGCGGACGGTGCCGGTCCAGCAGCGTGCCGTGCAGGCGCGAGGTCAGTTCCAGCAGCTCACGCACCCGGCCCGGGCGCGGTAGTGCCGACCGGCGCAGGTGGTAGTCGATATCCACTTCGTCGTCGAAAGCCCAACTGACATTGGAGATTCCGCCGAGCACGCTGGCGGGGTGCTTGCGGAAGGTGGGCTGGAATTCGTCGCATTTGGCGATCGATTCGTAGAGGTCGGTGACGAACTCCGGTCCCGCGCCCTCCGGTGGCCGGTACAACTGCAGCCCGGCGACATGCATCGGATGCTCACGCGACTCGCCCAGCAGGAACATCGCATCGGTCGGCGAGATGAGCTTCATACCGGTAGACGCTACCCATCCGGGCCCGGGGTCCGACGCGGTTTGCTCAGGCGGCCGGGACGGCGCCCAACACCCGCTGCAGATCGGGTTTCATGGCCTGCAGTTGCGCGCCCCAGTACCCCCAGCTGTGGGTTCCGTCGGCGGGAAAGTTGAACACCCCGTTGCGGCCGCCGGCGGCGACATAGCGTTTCTGGAACTCCTTGTTGGTGCTCAAGGTGATGTTCTCCAGGAACTGCGCGCTGTACAGGCCGCCGAAATCGGAGCCGGTGTCGAGGTCCGACGGGGCGCCGTTACCGCAGTACACCCACACGGCGGTGCCGTTGGCCGCCAGGGTGGCGACGTTGACCATCGGGTCGTTGCGCCGCCAGGCCGGATCGGTGCTCTGGCCCCACATGTCGGTGGCGCGGTACCCACCGGCGTCGCGCATGGCGACGCCGATCAGCGTGGGCCACAGTCCCAGTGAGGGATTGACGAAGCCGGACAGCGAGCCGGCGAAGATGAACTGGGCGGGATGCCAGATCGCCAGCGTCAGCGCCGAACCGCCCGACATGGACAACCCGACCACCGCGTTGCCGACGGGGCTGATACCGCGGTTGGCGGCCAGCCAGGTGGGCAACTCCTGGGTCAGGAACGTCTCCCACTTGTAGGTGGTGGTGCCGGCGCTGCCCTTGGCGGGCTGATACCAGTCGGTGTAGAAACTCGACTGCCCGCCGACCGGAACCACGAGCGACAGTCCCGAACGGTTGAACCAGTCGAACACCGGCGTGTTGATGTCCCAGCCGCTGAAGTCGTCCTGGGCCCGCAGACCGTCGAGCAGGTACACCGCGTGCGGGCCGCCGCCCTGGAAACCCACCGGAATGTTGCGGCCCATGGACGGTGACGGGACCTGGAGCAGCTCGACGGGACCGCCACCGCTGGAGAATGCGGCGGCGTTCGGCGCGCCGACGGTGACGAATCCAGCCAGCAGCACTGCGGTGGCCAGCAGTCCCAGGACGCGGCGGAGCACGGGCATGTACCGCAAGCTAGCAGCCGAGCGGCGCGCGGCGCCGTACCCACACGGGCCGTGATCACGTTGTGATGTAACGGTTTAACTCAGGCCGTAACCACGATGGTGAGATCGTCACCCGAGCGTTCCACCTGCATGCCGGCCCGGCGGGCGATGGCCGCGACCTTGCCGGCGTCGTCGGGTTCGGCCCGGCTGGAGACCAGGGCCCGGGCCAGCCTGCCCTTGTGCGCCTTGTTGAAGTGGCTCACCACGGTGCGCTTGCCCGCAGCGTTCTCCGACACCACGTCGACGGTGACCGCGCCGGGCAGCCGGCCCAGCGCGGCATACGATCCGGAGCGTAGGTCGACCACGAGTTCGCCGGCGGCGATGCGCGCCAACACCGGTTCCAGCACCGGGCGCCAGCGGGCGGCCAGGGTGGGCCGGCCGGGCAGTTTGGAACCGGCGGACAGCCGGTAGGCGGGTATCGGGTCGTCGGCGCGCAGCAGGCCGAACAGGGCCGATCCCACCGCCAGGCGCGCGGTGGCCCGCGCCGCTGCCGTCCCGCGGAGTGAGCCGACGTCCAGTGCGTCATACAGCACACCGGTGTAGCGGTGGATGGCCGGAAGCGTCGCCGATGTCAAAAGTGCTGCGTTGCGGTCGATCTCGCCGTCCTGGGCGGCGGTGATCCCGAGCGCCCGGCGGCAGGCCGCCCGATCGGCCGAGGACAGGGCGACGAGTTCGTCGACCAGGTCACCGCGCAGCGGATTCAATTCGGGGGAGTGCAGTGCCTCCAGCTTCAGCGGCGGGCCGTCGCCACCGGCGCGTTTGGTCTCCGACGGCGGCAACAGCACGATCACCGCACAGAGGGTAGCCGAGCCGACCATCGGTTCTGCATCGTGATCCGGCGCCATCGGCGACGTCCGCGACATGCTCGACGCGGTGCTGGCTGACCCGCCATGCCGACGCCGGCGACGGGCATCCGCTGCACGAGGATCGGTAACTGTCATCATTGCGCGGACGCGAGCACGCATTTGATAAACATTTGCAAGCACCGAAATGGTTAGCCGCGCTCTGCTTCTGAGTGCATTTTCAAACATCTCCGCGGCCCACTTTTCGCTTTTGCTGTGCGGCCGCCGCCGTCACGATTCGGGATCTCGTTCGGATTTCCGGGTGCCGCCACACCATGGAATGTGACGGTCGCAACCGAGGTTGACACCAACCGGTCGGATGTCCAAAGATCGACGTGGGGGACGGGTTTCGATCAGGTCGAGGGGCTTGATCGAGGCCCGCAGGAGTCAGGTGTCGGCGGGTGGACCGGGCGTCGGGTGGAATCGGAGGAATCGGCGGTGTGCATCGGGTACCGGTCGGGGGATGTCGAGGGATAAGGTATTTCAATCGTTAACTGCTGCGCATACCGGTGGGGAGCATCGCAACACCGCAATATCCGATTCGGGGAAAGGCACACAGACCCGCGGCTGACATTGATCAACCGCCAGGAATGACAGGTGAACTCTGGTGACCGCTCAGGAAATCGTGGATGCCGACACCGGCGGCGACGACAACGACCGTGACGGGGGACTCGCCGTCAACGTGCGGGTGCTGGTCCATCCGGACACCGCTGAGGAGGCCCGCGGCGTCGTCGTCGACGACTTCGGCGATGCGGCCGGTTACGCGGTATCCGTCGGCGACAATCACATCGCCGATCCGGCCCGCCGCTGGGCGGTCCAACTGGACAGCGGTTGGCTGACGTTCGTCGACAGCGCCGATCTGCGCCCCGAATAACCGATCAGGCGCGGTCGGGCAGCTCGCCCAGCAGCTCGTCCAGGAACCCGCCGGCCTCCCGGCCGGCACGGTCGACATCCCGCGCGTCGATCGCTTCGACCAGGCCCCGGTGTCTGATGTGCGCGGCCGTCGCGGTCTCATGGGTGGCGGTGGCCACGCTGGCCAGCACCACCTCGGTCAGGCCGCGATAGAGCTCGGTCAGCACCGTGTTGTGGGAACTGCGTACCACCGCGAAATGCAGCTCGGCATCGGCGCGCGCGAAATCCTCCCGGTCATGCTCGAGTTGGAGTTCGTCGCGGCGCCGCAACAACTGCCAGAGCTCGGCGAGATCGGCGTCGGTGCGGGCGGTGGCGGCGAGTCGTGCACCCTCGACCTCCAGGCACCGGCGGACCTGCAGCACCTCGCGTAGTTCGGATCCGCAGAGCCGGCGCACCGCCCCGGACACCTCGCTGGTGGCGCGGACATAGGTGCCGTCGCCCTGCCTGACCTCCAAGATGCCGCCGTGCGCCAGGGCGCGGACCGCTTCCCGCACCGTGTTGCGGCCGACGCCCAGCGTCTCGGCCAGGGCCGGCTCGGTGGGGATCTTCGTGCCGATCGGGTACTCCCCGGCCGTCACCGACGCGCGGAGCTGGTCGATGACCTGATCGACGAGTCCGGTTCGACGTGTCGTGGCTAAAGGCACACGAGACCCCTTTCATCCAATCATGGGATGTATGGCATGCTAACTCCGGTGACCGACTCTCGCCACAGCAACACCATCGACCTTCCGCCCGTCGCGGGCACCCTTGCGGCGCGACCGGCGGCCGGCGGCCTGTTGTTGACGGTGGCTGTCGTACTCACTGCCCTCAATCTTCGCCCGGCGATCACCAGTGTGGGCCCGTTGTTGGGCGATATGCGCGATTCGATGGGCGCCTCCGCCATCTGGGCCGGGGTGTTGACGACGTTGCCCGGCCTGTGTTTCGCCGCGGCCGGCCTGGCCGCACCGCGGCTGGCGGCCAGGGTCGGCGTCGACCGCGCCATCACGGTGGCCCTCGTCGTGCTCAGCGTCGGGCTGGTGCTGCGCGTGGTCGACGGGCCGTTGGTCGTCATCGGCGGCACGCTCGTCGCGACCGCCGGGATCGCATTGATCAACGTGCTCATCCCCGTCGTCATCAAGCGGTCGTTCCCGGCCCGGATCGGCGTGATGACGGGCGTGTACACCGCGGCCTTGCAGGGCGGCGGTGCCCTCGGCTCGGCCCTGACACCGGCGATCGACGCGCTCTCCGGGTGGCGCACCGCGCTCGGTGCGTGGGCGGCGCTGGCCGCACTCGCCCTGGCGGCCTGGCTGGCGGCGACCGGCCGCCGCGGGGCGACCTCGGTGGCCCGACCCGAGGTCGACAGCGATGCCGTGCCACCGCGTCGATCCATGCTGCGCAATCCGCTGGCGTGGACCATCACCCTGTTCTTCGGCTGCCAGGCGTTTCTCGCTTATGTGGCGATGGGCTGGCTGCCCGTGGTGTTCATCGACGGCGGCATGAGCAAGGGTGCCGCCGGGCTGCTGCTCGGGCTGGTTTCCGTGCTGGCCGTGCCGGTGAGCATCGTGATCGCGCCGGCGGCCGCCCGCAGGCCCAGTCAGAGTGGCTGGATCGTCGGCCTCGGGGTGCTCGGCGTCGCCGGGGTGATCGGCCTGGCCGTGGCACCCGACGCCGCTCCCTTGGTGTGGAGCGTCTTGCTCGGCCTCGGGATGAGCGTGTTCTCGCTGGCCCTCACGGTCATCGCGCTGCGCTCGCGCGACGCCGCCGACACCGCGCGGCTGTCGGGCATGGTCCAGGGCATCGGCTACCTGCTGGCCGGGGTCGGACCGTTCCTGTTCGGTCTGTTGCACGAGGCCACGGGTGGCTGGAGGGTGTCCTGGGGCCTGGTTCTGGCGGTCTATGCGATCCAGATGGTGACCGGCGCGCTGGCCGGCCGCAACCGTTACGTGTAACCGGTCAGACGGCCACGTCAGCCGGGGGCGGGGGCACGTCGGCGACCGGCGGCGGCATGTCGGCAGGCGGCGGGGGTACGTCGGCCGGGGCCGGCGGAACGAAGTCCACGGGGACGGGCGCCGGTACGTCGGCGGGCGCCGGGGGCAGGAACTCGACGGGAGCCGCCGGCGGAGCATCGACGGGAGCGTTGGGATCCGGCGCGTCGGTGGGTATCGGCAGGTACATGTGATGGGTGAACTGCGGCTGATACGCGCCACCGCCGCCGACGCGGACGCCACCGCCCTCGCCCGAGGAGACGGCCGTGCCGTCGGGCAGTGTCACCGCGGTATGGCCGCGGTTCCAGCCGATCACCAGGGCGTTCGGCGCGGTGCCGTACTTGAAGCCGCGGGCCAGCAGTGCCCGCTCCTCGTTTCCGGTGTGGAAGCGGTCACCGAACACGGGCCGGTTGGTCGCGGCGTTGCTGACCCAGGATGCCAGGCCCGAGCAGTCCGTCCCCGCCGGAGAGTCTCCACCCGGGATGTACGGCGTGCCCGAAACCTGGTTGACGAGCGCCAAGAGCGACGCAAGAGCAAACATGCGGACGGACAGTAACAGAGCGTTTTGTGGGCGAGCAAAATTCTGTGATTCCCTTCACAATTCATGAATTCAATTGCTGGACTCGCAAAAGCGCAGGTGAAGGGTGTTGATGCAGGCCGTAATTCGATGTTTGTGGGCGGCTTGGTGATGTTCTTGCAAAGGTGTTGCAGGGCAGTGATTCAACGCTTGATCACGCGGACGTAGCCGACGATGATCGTGAAACATGTTGCTGCTGAGCTCACTACGAGAATCATATGAAATGATCTGTCGCCCAACCTAATTCATGATTCGCGTCCGGGTTCGCCGATTCTGGCAACGACTGGCTTGGAAGGTCGCGCCAGTGCGCCGGCCAGGCCGCGCATGGCCGGCGTCGCGGTGAGCAGCGTGGCAACGGATTCGGGTGGCAATACCGCGAGCACTTCGGCGATGCCGTCGGCCAGCGCGTCATCGATGGCGCGTTTGTCGTTGCGGGCCTTGCGGGTTGGGTGCAATACCGATACCCGGCGGTCATCTTCTCGTGGTGTCTTCGAGACCAACCCCCGCTCGACGAGGGCCCGGATGGCGGCGCTCACGTTGCTCGACTGCATCGCCACCACCGCCGCGACATCCGACACGCTCAGTCCCGGCTCGTCCACGATGGCGCGCAGCACCGCGAGTTCGGATGCGGGGAGGGGGTCGAGGCCGGCGCGGGCGGGGCCCAACCGCGTCAGGCGCCAGGACAGCTCATGTAGGGCGAGCGCCAACTCGCGGATCGCTGTGTCGACCGTCGGTGTGGTGTCCATCACCACAGATTACCTATCGGCAGATACATATGCTCAAATATATATGAATCCATAATCAACTGAGGCGAGGTACCCACGTGACCACACCGACCCGCAACGCGGTGCCGGCGACGCTGATCGCCGTCCTGGCCCTGCTGTCCGCGGTGACGCCACTGTCCATCGACATGTACCTGTCGGCGTTTCCCGAGATGGCCGCCGAGTTCGGGACGTCGGCGCCGATGATCCAACTGACACTGACCGCACTGTTGATCGGGCTCGCCGCCGGTCAACTGGTGATCGGGCCGTTGTCCGACCGCTACGGCCGGCGCACGCCATTGCTCATCGGCACCCTGGTGTGCCTGCTGGCCAGCCTGTTGTGCATCGTCAGCCCCTCGGTCCAGATCCTGATCGCATTGCGCTTCGCGCAGGGTTTCGCCGGGGCGGCCGGAGTGGTGATCTCCCGCGCCATCGTGACCGACCGCACCGCCGGGGCCGAGGCCGCCCGGTTGTTCGGCGTGCTGATGGTCATCGGGGCATTGGCCCCGGTCCTCGCGCCGGTGCTGGGCGGGTTCATCGTCGCCGACTTCGGGTGGCGGGTCGTGTTCGTCGCGCTGGCCGCCCTGAACGCCTTGATGTTGCTCGGCGTCGTGTTCTTCACCCCGGAGTCGTTACCCCGCGACCGGCGCAGGCCCGGGGGACTGGCGGCGCTGCGGTCGAGCAGCGCCACCGTGCTGTCCAATCGCCGGTTTGTCGGTTACGCGCTGGCACTGGCCTTTGTGTTCACCGCTCTGTTCTCCTATATCTCTGCCTCACCGTTCGTCCTGCAGAACATCGTCGGCTTGTCGCCGCAGGCGTACTCGTTGACGTTCGGCGGCTGCGCGGTGGTGATGGCCGCGATGAGCGCGCTGTCAGCCCGGCTGGTGGTGCGGATCGCGCCGCGCCGGCTGATGCTGGTCGGCATCACGGCAATGGTGGTGGTGACCGGCTTGCTGCTGCTCACCGTCACCGCCGGTGGTGTCGCACCGGTGTCGACGATCGCGCTGATGGCCGGCTTCATGGCCAGCATGGGCTTCGTCGTGGCCAACGCCATGGCGCTGGCCACCGCCGAGGTGCGCCATGCGGCCGGCACCGGGTCCGCGGTGCTGGGTTTCCTGCAATACGCGCTCGGCGCCGGTGCCTCACCCCTGGTCGGGCTCGCCGGCGAGCACAGCGCGGTGCCCATGGGCATTGCCATGTTCGCCGCCGCGGTGCTGGCCGCCCTGGCCCTGGTCGTCTTCACCCGCGGTCGCCGGTCCGAGGCGGCCGGGACGATCGAACCGGCCGAGCCCTCGGTGACCGCCGCCGCGCACTGAGCGGCGGGTGAGGTGGCCTAGTGCCAGTCCCAGACCGACATGTCATTGGGCGGGTAGTTCTGGCAGATGTCGGTGGTGTGGGCGGCCACACCTTTGTTGTTGAAGAACAGTTTTGCCCAGTTGGGCCAGCGCCAGGACATTTGTTCGTAGAAGGCGTTGGTGGCGGTGTCTTCGGAGTATTGGCGTCGGCCGGCGTAGTCCAGGGAGAAGAACCAGTGGATGCGGTCTTGGGCGCCTTGTTGGTCGGCGGCGGGTTTGTTGTTGTAGTCGATCATGTAGCGCTCGTAGTAGACGGGTTCGACGTCGCGGGCGGCGGCCATGATCTGTTCGGCGGTGCAGGGGGTTTTGAGGATGCGGTTGGGGATGGGGTAGTCATCGGTGGCGTCGGCTGACGCGATACCCGAGGTGGTCAGGGCGCCGGCCAGGGCCAGTCCTGCGATGCCGAAGCGGATTGCGGTGGATGCCATGGTGTTTCTCCGGTTCAGTGCTGGGCGGCGGCGGCCTGGTCGAGGATGACGCGTTTTTCCGGGCAGTAGTAGTTCAGGGCGGCGCCGAGGAACTGCCAGTTCTGTTGGGTGGTGTTGTGCCGGTCGAGGTTGTCGCCGATGAACTTGGCCGAGGCGAACGCGTCGTGGTCGACGTTGTTGTAGAGCCGTTTGCAGACCAGTTTGCCGATCCAGGCGTTGTAGTCCTTTTGCCCGTAGATGCCGTAGGTGTGCAACTCGTGGGCGAAGTTGGTGTCCGGATCCCG